>DBXW01000009.1 GCA_002309715.1 Candidatus Avelusimicrobium cornigerorum | reverse complement strand
GAACTTGCATACCGATATGAATTTGATGGGAAAGGGAACGTGAGTTACGGCGGAGCGACGGAAAAGAGTGATTTAAGCGGCGGTAGTTTAGAAGTCAACGCCGGGCTGAATATGCAATTAACCAAAGACTTGTATTGGTACGCTTTGGGCAGTTATGAAAACGGCAAGAAGATAGAAGGATGGGGTGTATATGCGGGCGTTCGTTATAAGTTCGGCGGCGAAGATACGGCGGCAAGAACTCCTGCCGAAAAAAAGAAAAATCAAAAGTTAGTGCAAACGCAAGCGCAAGTATGGAATCCGTTACAAAGTCCGATGGAAGAGATTTTGCCGCAAGCGGAAGAATTGGCCGAGGCCTCCGCGGTGGAAGTTAAACAAATTGGGCCGTTAGAAGTAGCGTATATAAATGATTTGCAACAAATTGAGCAAACGAAAACCCCTAAAGAGATGTTCCACGTGTTATTTGGCTTTAATCAATTTCTACTTTCCGACTCGGCGAAGGAAGACGTGTCGGATTTTGCCAAGGCGTATGTGGATACCGAAGATTCGCGTATTATTTTGCTGGAGGCCTACACATGTAACCTCGGCTCGGAAGAGGCCAATAAAGCCATGGCTTTGGGCCGGGTAACCGAAGTGTATGATTTATTAGTGGAGAAAGGCGTGGACCCCCGCAAAATTGTGGCTCGCTCATATGGATCGTCGGCGTCAGCAGCCAAGAAAAAATTCAAAAACCGCAAAGATTATCGCCGGGTAGTCGTTTCCATATACGATAAATAATTGTTTGAGGAATTTATTTCTTCTTCAAAAAAAGCGTTAGCCCATGCTTGGCAAAAAAACGGTGCAACATATAAACGGCCAGCATAGTGGCTATTGCGTCAGCGACGACCGGTGCTAAAAACACGCCGTCTAGTTTCCAAAATAGCGGCAAGATAAACACTAGCGGAATTACCAAAAGTACCTGGCGTGATAAACTTAAAAGCGCGGCTTTTAGCGGCTGGTTAATGGCCTGGAAGAAACTCGTAGCCATTATTTGCAGCGGCAAGATGGGCAGGAAAATATTTAAAATGCGTATCGTGCGCGACGCCATGGCTACCAAAATCGTATCGGTAGAATTAAATACCGCCGCAATAGGCACAGCAAAAACTTCAATTACCACAAAGCCGGTGGTTGTGATCCACATACTCCAACGCAAGGCCATTTTAAGGGTTTGAATAGCCGTTTTATATTTGCGCGCACCGTGATTGTATCCGATAAGCGGCTGAGCCCCTTGCGAAATGCCCAGTAGCGGCATGAGTATTAACGTATTGACGCTGATGGCAATTCCCATAGAAGATACGGCCACGTTGCCGCCGTACCTTAACAGCGCGTGATTTAAAATAAAGTTAAGCGCGCTGGATGCCAACTGAAACGCAAATTGCGAAAACCCGATGGCCATACACCCCAGCACAATGCGCTTTTTAAGTGCGCAGTAGTTAAGCCGCAAACGGTAAAGGGTATTGCCGCGGATGAAAAACCACATCACCCAAAGAAACGAAATTGCTTGCCCCAAGACGGTAGCCGCCGCCGCTCCGCGGATGCCCCAGTGTAACGTAAATATAAAAATCGGGCCGAAAACTAAGTTAATAAACGCACCGATCAGTTGGGTGGCCATAGCGGTTTTCGGGCGGCCTGAGGAGCGGATAAAATGGTTCATGCCCGCACCGATACCGAAAAGTAAATAACCCGGAAAAACTACCTCTGCGTATGCACGCGCAAACGGCAATACCTGTTCATCGGCTCCTAACAGCGATAAAATCGGATCTAAAAAAGCATAACTTAAAACTGTTATTACGCCGGAAACGAGGGTCAATAAAACAAATCCGTTACCCAAAATGTAGCGGGCTTCTTCGGTTCGTTTTTCGCCCAAACGTATGGAAAAAAGCGCGTTGCTTCCTACGCCGATGAGCGCACTAAAACCCATGTAAATAAGCCCTAGCGGGAACAAAAGCGTAATAGCCGCCAGGCCTTCCGCGCCCACATCTTGCCCGACATAAATGCGGGAAATGATATTATACAGCGCGTTAGCAAACATGCCTGCCACTGCCGGTGCGGAAAAACGTACCAACAGATGGGAGAGTTTTTTGTCTTTAAAAGGATTTTTGGCAGTGGACATATTATTTGTTGGATTTGGCGGAAGCCGGTTCTTGCCCGTGCAGAGCCTCGCCGGGGTGCTTTTTTAAATAATCTTGCACGGCGTCTAATTCCGGCTTTAGGTATTTCCCGGTATATGATTTAGCGCACTTGACTACGTCGGCCGGTGTGCCTTCGCATACAATTTGTCCGCCCTTGTCGCCGCCTTCCGGTCCTAAATCAATCAACCAATCGGCCGTCTTAATAACGTCTAAATTGTGTTCAATAATGAGCACGGTGTTTCCGCGGTCAGCCAAATCGTGTAATACGTGCAAAAGTTTGTCAATATCGGCAAAGTGAAGTCCGGTTGTCGGCTCGTCTAAAATATAAAGCGTGTTGCCGGTCCCTTTGCGGGAAAGTTCGTCTGCCAGTTTGACGCGTTGCGCTTCGCCGCCCGACAAGGTAGTAGCCGCTTGACCGAGTTTGATATATCCCAGGCCCACGTCGTTAAGTGTTTGTAAACAGCGTTTGATTTTGGGAATAACGTCAAAAAATTCCAACGCTTGCGAGACACTTAAATTTAAGACGTCAGCAATACTTTTCCCTTTGAATTTTACTTGCAAGGTGTCCTCGTTAAAACGCTGTCCGTTGCACTCCTCGCATTTCACATAAATATCGGGTAAAAATTGCATTTGAATTTTTAAAATACCGTCGCCCTGACACTTTTCGCACCGCCCGCCTTTGACGTTAAACGAAAAGCGCCCCGGTTTATATCCGCGCCGTTTGGCCTCGGGCATCTGCGCAAATAAATCGCGTATGTGCGAAAATACGCCTGTGTACGTAGCCGGGTTACTGCGCGGCGTTTTGCCGATCGGGCTTTGGTCCACGATGATGACTTTGTCTATATTATCAAGCCCTTTGATACTTTTGTGTGCGCCGGGCGCGTCTTTGGCTCCGTAAAATTTGCGCGCGAGTTCTTTATATAAAATTTGGTGCACCAGCGTGCTTTTTCCCGAGCCCGATACGCCTGTCACGCAGACAAATTTACCGAGCGGAATTTTTACATCAATATCTTTTAAATTAAATTGTTTCGCGCCGCAAATGGTTAAAAATTTCCCGTTGCCTTTGCGTAATTTCTCGCGCGGTAAAATAATGTTACGCCCGTTTAAATAAGAGGCCGTGAGCGAGGTTTTGTTTTTCAAAAAATTTTTGGTGGGCTCGGCCGCTACAATTTGTCCGCCGTTTTCGCCGGCCGCGGGCCCAAGTTCCACGATATAATCAGCGGCCAAGATGGTGTCTTTATCGTGTTCCACAATAATAAGGGTGTTGTCCAAATCGCGCAAATCTTTTAGGGTGGCAATTAAGCGGTCGTTATCACGCGGATGTAGCCCGATCGTCGGTTCATCTAACACGTATAATACGCCGGTGAGCCCCGAGCCGATTTGTGTGGCGAGGTGAATGCGTTGTGCTTCGCCGCCGGAGAGTGTTTGGCTTTTGCGGTTGAGCGTTAAATAGGAAAGGCCCACACTATTTAAAAAGTCCAACCGCGCGCGAATTTCTTTGAGTACATCTTTAGCAATAATTTTATCTTTTTCGGACAAGTGAATTTTGTCAAAAAAGGCCTTGGCAACTGACACTTGCATAGACGTAATTTCATCAATGTTTTTGCTGTCTACTTTTACGGCAAGTGCCTCGGGTTTTAAGCGTTTGCCTTTACAAACGGGACACTCAATCTCGCGCATAAAACGCTGGGTAACTTCTTCTTTTACAAAATCACTTTCACTTTCCGCCACGCGGCGTTTTAAGTTGGTAATCACCCCTTCAAAATCTTGCTCTCCGCCGGAGATAATGGACGTATACGTAGCATTTCCCGTGCCGTACAAGAGCAGATCGCGTTGGGCTTTAGGTAATTTTTTCCACGGGGTGGTCATGGAAATATGTTGTTGGCGGCAGACTTGTTTTAACATATCGTAATAGTAGCCGCTCCACGAGTTTTTCCAACGGTGCGTGCGCGTAGTAACCGGGTTTTCCCACGCTTCAATGGCTCCTTGGTTTAAGGATAAATCGGGGTTAGGTACGACAAGCGTTTCGTCTACTTCAATTTTTACGCCCAAGCCGTTACACTCCGGGCACGCACCGTAGGGGGAGTTAAACGAAAAAAGTCGCGGCTCTAACTCGCTAAACCCGATACCGCAATGCGCACAGGCGTTGCTTTCGCTATAGGTAAAATCAACGGGTTTCGCGCCGGACGTTTCCAAAATATGAACAAGCCCTTGGGCGTATTTGAGCGCGGCTTCTAAACTTTCCACGAGCCGTTCGCGGTCAAATTCATCCACATAAAATTCATCTACTATCAGTTCAATCGTATGCTTTTTGTAACGCTCCAACGTCGGCACATGGTCTAATGCAATGACTTCGCCGTTGACGCGTGCTTTGACGTATCCCTCTTTTTTAAACTTGGCAAACAGTTCTTCGTAGGTGCCTGTTCGCCCGCGCACGACAGGGGATAAAATATAGAGCGTTTTATCTGCAAATTTTTTCAAAATATCCTGTGCGATACCTTGCACACTCCACGTTTCCACCGCCCGGCCGCAGTGCGGGCAATAGCGCTTGCCTACGCGCGCAAAAAGTAAACGTAAATAATCGTAAATTTCCGTAACGGTAGAAACGGTAGAACGCGGGTTTTTAGACGGGTTGCGTTGTTCAATGGAAATAGCAGGGGAAAGCCCTTCAATATGTTCTACGTCGGGCTTTTCCATCAGTTCCAAAAATTGCCGGGCATAGGCCGACATGCTTTCCACGTAGCGGCGTTGCCCCTCGGCGTAAATGGTGTCAAACGCCAGCGAACTCTTGCCCGAGCCGGATAGCCCGGTTACGACCGTCATTTTGTCTTTGGGTATTTCTACCGTAATGTTTTTTAAATTGTGGCCTTTGGCACCGATAACTTTAATTGATTTCATAAATAACCCTGCAAGGGAAAAAATAATTGTAAATCGTCTGCGGGGAAAGTGATTTTTACTTAAATAAATTATATAATTTATTGAAGAACTTTTTGGAGTTATTGCGTGAAAAAATCGGTTAAATACTCTTTATATGCCTTGGGGATGTTGCTATCCGTCGGCGTGTTGGCAGTGTTAATTTATCAGGCCAAGGACAGTTTTGTCAAAATTTGGCAGACGGTACAAACCCGCTATTTATTTTTGTCTGTATTGTCATCGGTGCTGATTTATGTGGCCATGGGGATGAGTTTGTACGAAGTGTTGCGCATTATGGGGCGGCGAATCGGCAAGAGTGCTGCTATCGGTATTGCGCTTGTTTCTACAACAGTCAATTATGCAGTTTCTTCACTAGGGGCCAGCGGATTTGCCTTGCGTGCGCATTTGCTAAACCGCCGCCGTGTGCCGTTTGGCACGTGTGTAACGGCCAGTATTGTGATTACGGTGCTGCTCTATTTTGTGTTGGCTATTATTATTTTACAAGGTTCTGTTTTGATGTTTTTTCACTCGTCGGCCGATCCGGTGCAACTTCTTAAAAATTTTGTTCTTATCGTTGTGATGTGTGCGGTTTGTGTGGCGGTAACGGCTTTTTTGTTTAATAACGAGTGGCGTTATAAATCCATCCGCAAATTATTCCGTCTTCTTAATAAAGTGCTTTTTCACGTGTTCGGCGCGTTGATTCCCAAAGGTCGTTACGACGATTTTATGGACCAACTTGACGAAGGTATTGCGCTAATTCACAAAAAAAAGAAAAAAATGACGTGGACGATTGTTTATGTTTGCGCCGATTGGTTGTTTACGATTTTGGTACTGTTTTTTGCTTTTCGGGCGGTAGGTGTCCATATTGAGGCGGGCGTGCTGGTGGCCGGTTTTGCTATCGGCATGGTTACTACACTTATTCCAATTTTGCCCGGGGGGCTGGGTGCTATGGAGTTGGCTATGACGGCTGTTTATGCTCAAATGGGTATTGATTGGGATGCGGCCTTAATGGCAACGCTTATTTACCGGGTGGTTTACTATGTTCTGCCCGGTATTGTGAGTATTTTTATTTATTGGGGGCTGCAACTGTCTGCCTCGCCGGTTTCAGCCAGAAAAAAAGGAGTTTCTTATGAAAGAACGCATTAACGAACAAGTTCCCAACGTACATCCCAGTTGTTATATTCACAAGACGGCTGTGCTTATTGGGGATGTGACCGTTGGAGAAAACGTTTCTATTTGGCCCTGCGCCGTGTTGCGGGGGGATATTGCCGCCATTTCGGTAGGGGATAATTCCAATATCCAAGAAAACGCTTGCGTGCATGTCAATTACGGCGCACCGGTAGCCATTGGCAAAGGGGTAAGCATTGGCCACGGAGCGGTGATACATGGCAGTAAAATCGGGGATAATTGTTTGATTGGGATGAATGCAGTAGTGATGGAAAGTGAAATCGGCCCCAACTGCGTTGTCGGGGCGGGGGCGGTGGTAGCGGCCGGCAAAAGCATTCCGGCGGGTTCTTTAGTGATGGGTGTACCGGCTAAAGTGGTGCGGCGTCTGGAAGAAGACGAAGTAAATGCCATTATGAAAAATGCCCACGATTATACAGATTCTATCCGTTTGTACAAAGACCATTGCGAAGAGATTTAAAAATGAAAAAAATAGTAATGATTGAAGATTCTAAAGTATTGGGGACCGCTCTGTCCGGAGCGCTTAAGGTAGAAGGTATTGAAGTCCATTGGGCTAAAAACGGAGTAGAGGGCGTGGCCGCGGCCAAGCAGATTAAACCCGATTTGATTTTGTTGGATTTAATGTTGCCTAAATTGAGCGGTTTTGACGTGTGTAAATTATTAAAAACCGATAACGCCACGTGGCGTATACCGGTAATTATTATGTCCACTCTTTCGGATCCGGAATCGCAAGACCGGGCGAAAGAGGCTGGGGCGGACTATTTTATTCCTAAACCGTACGATTTGGCGGACACGTTACAAGAAATCAAAAAACATTTGCAATAGGAGATGTTATGGCAAAGTTTAACTTGGAAGAGATTAACGAACTGTTGGAAATGAACGAGCCGGTCCGGGCGCTTGCCTTGCTTAAAAAACAGCGTACCAAAGATGCTCAAGCGTGGTTCTTACAGGGAGAAGCCGAGCGGCAATTAGGCAATTTTGAAACGGCCTTGCTGACGTATGCCAAAGGACTTAAAATTGCTGACGTGGCCGAAGAACGTATGGATATTTTGCTGGCGATGTCCTCTTGTTATCGCACGCTGGGGCACGCGGCCGCGGCGTATGAATTGGCAGAGGAAACTTTCCAAATGGCCGGGGAACTGGAGTATGATGATTATACCGTGCGCGCTATGCAAGAGATGGGGATGTCCTTGCGCGCGTGGGGAAAATTAGATGAGGCACTGGAACTTTTGGATACCGTTTTGGCCGCCTATACGCAAGATAAAGATTATGCCGCAATGAGTTTTATTCACTGGGCCAAGGGGGGGATTTTCCGTCTGCAAGGTCACTTTGAAGAAGGTATTTTGCAGTTTAAGAAATCTATTACGCTGGCCAAAAAAATTCACGATAAAATTAACGAGGCGTACGGCTATTGCGGACTGGCGGGCATCAGCCGCATTTGCGGGAAAATTGACGAATGCGTCAAAAATTACAAACTTGCGGCAAAGATTTTCAAACACACGCAAGACGTATTTGGTAACGCGTATACGCATTGCGGTATGGCCAACGGCCTGCGCCAACAAGGTAAATACGCCGAGGCATTACGCCACTATAATATGGCCGATAAACTATACTCATCTATTCACGATACGGTAGATTTAGGTTTTGTTAAATGGGGCCGCGCCGATGTGTTGCGGCGTAAAAATAAGATGCAAGATGCGCTGAAGGATTTGCAAGAAGCCCAAGTGCTTTTTGATAATTCAGATGAAAAGCGCGGCCAAATTTTAACGCGCTTGTCGCTAGCGCAAGTGCTCTATGCACTTGGTCGCACGGAAGAAGCGGAAGAACTCTACATGACCGGCGTTGCACAAGCCCAAAAGGAAGGCTTACATACTTACTTGGAAAGTTATACTTAACTCCGCGCGGAAAGAAAAAGCATGGGCTATGAGATATATTCTTTTGCCCAAGTTTCCAATTCTTCGGCTGACGTGTTTGTTTCAAAACGTCGGCCGTTTTTTACGAGGGCTTGCGGAGCCAGTGTTTGCAAGTTTTGTACCGTTTCGCCCAGTCCGCTTCCGCCGGAAGTGGCAAACGGCACAATGATTTTTCCGTCTAATTGCCCGGCTTCTATAAAAGTATCAATAATACTCGGCTCGCGGTACCACCAGATCGGGAATCCTACAAATACCACGTCGTACTTTTTTAAATTAGGTACGGCTTCGGCCAGTACCGGTCGGAAAGAGCGGTCACGCATTTCTACGGAACTGCGGGAGTTTTTGTCGGTCCAATTTAGGTCTTCTGTTGTGTAAGGTATTTGGGGTTTAATTTCAAAAGTGTCTGCTTGGATGGCTTTAGCCAAACGGTTGGCTATTTTTGCGGTTATGCCGCTTGCGCTAAAATAAACAACGATAGATTTCTTCATATTTCCTCCGGATATTTATTATTGTAGCACTTAAGGCGGGTTATCCGTCAAGCCAATAATATAAAAATTTTGTTGCATTGTAATTTGATATAATCAGGATGATGAAAACTAATCATTTTTTTTATGCGTTAGCGGTTGTTTTGTTGGGAGTTGTGTACGGTTACGCGGCTCGGTTTACCGCCAAAGATGTGTTGCTTTCGTCTGCGCCGCAAACCTACTTTACGGTGGATACTTTTATCCGACGGTATTTGCACGAATCTCCGCAGGTTAAAATTCAAAAAAACGGTTTGCTTTCCGAACGAGCGGATTATCAAAACGCATTTATATCATCATTTTTGCCTTCATTTTCGGTATCGGCTTCCGGTAGCAAAATGTATTCCCGGTCGGATAATGTCCACTCATTAGATGAGTTTGTTCATTTTGATACGAGTGCTTACGGCTCGGGCCGGTGGAACTTATTTAACAGCGGCAAGGATAGGCTTTCTTATCAGCGAGCGTCTTTGTCGTATCAGGAAACTCAAATTGCGTTTGATGATTTTGTGCAAGAAACCGTCTTGCGCGCCGTGCAGATGTATTACAGCCTGCTCTTGCAAAAAAAACTGGTGAAAGTACACCAAACCGATTTGGAAATCAACCGTAAGCAATACGAACAGGATAAGGTTTGGTATGACAACGGCTTAAAAACGCACTCGGATTTATTATCTAGCGAGACGAACTATCGCTCCAGTCAACTTTCTGTATTTTCTTCCCAAAACGAGTATGCTAACGCCTTAACCGCTTTTAACGTAGCGCTAAATCAGCCGCCGGAAACAGAAGTGGAACTGGCCGATATGGAAGAGCAAACTACCTTCCAATTACCTGATTTGGAAACCGATTTAACGCAAGCCATGGCCCAACGCCATGATGTGCGCCAACGGCGATTGCGTCTTAAAGAGCAAGATATTAACTATCGGTTGGGTAGATTAAATACGCTCCCTACGCTTTTTGCAGATGCATTTGTTTCCACGGGGCGGTCTTTAAGTAATCACGATTTATGGGGATATAATTATGGTGTATCGGCTGGTATTTCGTTTGACTTGGGTTTCTTGTATTTGGATAAATATCGTACCCGTCAAAATTTGGCGCGTACACATGACAATGCTTATTTGGAATTTGAGCAATTTTTGCGTTCGCTACGCGATGAGGTGGTGCAAGCCCGCAACACCTTACAACTTAAAATGCAGAGTTTGGAAATTTCCGCCTTGCGGTTGCAAGCAGCCACCCAAAAATTTGAGGCCACCCAAACGAAATACAAAAACGGCCTAATGACGGCAACCGATTTAACGGTGGCACAACAATCTATGGTGTCGGCGCAGATTGAACACGCCCGGTTGATTACCGATTTGGAAATTGCCAAGTTGCGTTATCAATATGCTATCGGCCAAAACATTTTTGATTACTCATTGGAGGAGTTATAATGAAAAGTTTTTGTAAAAAACATTGGCAGAAATTTGTTTTTATTCTCGTGTTGGCAGGCGTACTCATTGCCGGGTGGTTTTTCGGCGTGAAACCGTTCATTGCCAAGATTAAAGGGCAAGTGATTAACCCCGGGGATGTTATCACCGTTGAAAAGGGTAAAGTAGAAGTTTTGTTTACCGGTTCCGGCACGGTTACGGCTAAACAAGATATAAAGGTAACCTCAAAACCGAGTGGCATTTTAAAAGCCGTCTATGTCAAAGAAGGCGACTATGTAAAAAAAGGCCAAAAAGTCGGCCTTATTAAGCCGGGGCGCAACGAGTTTGAAGACTATAAACCTATGCCCATTTATACCGAGGCTTCCGGCACGGTTATTAAATGTGTGGGTAATGAGGATTATCGCAAAAATCTTTCCGATAAAGATTTATCCCTGCCGCGGCTTGGCACTTTTTTATCCGGCAGTTACGACAATGCCGAAAACGCTACGTGTTTTTTACGTGTGGTAAATATGGACTCGTTACTCATTTCTTCTTATGTAACGGAAAATCAAATTATGAAACTAAAACCCGGTATGCCGGTAAAAGTTAAGGTGCGTGCTTTAGGGGAACAGGCCCCTAAATTAGACGGTGTCATTTCGCACGTATCATCTCAAAGTGAGTCAACCGGGCGGTGGGGGGATAGTTCCGGATTTTTAGTAATCACGGAACTGGCTAACCCGGATAACAAAATTCGGTTGGGTGTTACGGCTGAAATGGAAGCCGTGATTGACAAAAAAGAAGATGTGTTGGCCATCCCTGCCAACGCACTTTTTGAGAAAAACGGCAAAAATTATGTTTTTAAGGTAAGCGGTAAAGGCAAGGTAGAAAAAACGGAAATAGAAATCGGCCTTACCAGTGATAAGAGTATAGAGGTTACGAAAGGTGTTTCCGAAGGAGACCGGCTGCTGACCACGTTACCTTACGGGGAATCATGGTAATCGCGCAGTGTAAAAACCTTATTAAAATATATCCCGGGGCACAAAATTTTCGTGCACTGGATGAAGTTTCGCTGTCTATTGAGTCGGGCGAGTTTGTATCTATTATGGGGCCCAGCGGATGCGGCAAGAGTACGTTACTTAACATTTTGGGGCTTTTAGACGAGCCGACGGGCGGAGAGTATTTGCTTAACGGTATGCCGACGGCTAAATTAAATGACGTACGCCGCACTAAATTGCGCCGTCATCAAATCGGATTTATTTTTCAATCGTTTAATTTAATGCCGCGTTTATCGGTGCTGGAAAACATTGCGCTCCCTATGCGTTACACGAATGTGTCCCGGGAAGAAATTTTGCCGCGTGCGCGAGAATTGGCCGCGCGGGTAGGGCTTGAAAAGAAACTCCATAGCACGCCTTTGCAACTTTCCGGCGGACAATGCCAACGCGTGGCGTGCGCGCGGTCGCTTGCTAACAAACCCTCTATGATTTTGGCCGACGAGCCTACCGGGAATTTGGACTCCAAATCCAGTGCGGATATTTTGACACTACTTAAAGAATTAAATGACGGCGGAATGACGATTATTATGGTTACGCATGATCTCAAAATTGCCGCCGGAACCCACCGCACGATTCACATGAAGGACGGTAAAATTGTATGAGATTACCTGATTTAATGGCAACGGGGTGGACAGAAATCTGGGCACACAAAATGCGCAGTTTCTTAAGTTTTTTTGCTATTGCCATCGGGATTGCCACCTTCTTTTACACACTTAGTATCTTGAGCCAAAAATACAGCCGCTTGCATGATGCGGCCGAGATTGCCGGGGCGGGCCGGTTGGAAACGAAAACGTTTCATCCTCTGACGTTGGTGCAGTATAAAGATTTAAAAATGAGATTGCCGGAGGGAAGTTCCCTCTCTTTTACCACGGAAGCTTCCTGGGTGCAAAGTGGGGAAGGTTGGAACACCTTGTTTCACAAGGGAAATCAATTAGTCGGATCCATAGTATATGGAATTTTGCCTTCGTTTAAAGACGCCGATTTTGTATATCGGTTAGAAGGTCGTTTTATCAACTGGCAAGATGTGGAGAATAAAAGCCGTGTAATAGTGCTGGTAGTGTTCCCCCATGAGAAGAAAAAAAAAGAGTGGCATGGCTGGTGGGAGAGAGAGAATGTCCTCACTTTAGAAGATTATTCGGCGCATCATCATTTGTTGCAGCAGCAAGTGGTGCTTAATAACCAAACTTTTACGGTAGTAGGCATTTTGCACTTGCCCACGCAGGATAAAGATCTTCGTTTGGAAAATAAAAGGGAATGGATACCTACATTATACATACCCTTTACAACGTGGTATGATTTATACAGCAATGAAAACGAAAATCGCCAAGTTTCCATCCGGGTGGTAACGGGCAAAGAATCTACCGCGCGAAATGCTGCCGGCACCCTGACCAGTTATTTGCGTTCACAGTTTGGCCCGGAAGAAAAACCGGAGATAGAATTCTTCCGAGATAAAATAGAAAAACATGTTAAAAATGCTCGCAAGTCCTTAAACAATATGCTGTTTATGGGTATTATAGCCATGATTGCCGGTGGTATCGGTATTATGAACGTGACGATGGCGGTAATTTTTTCTCGCACGAAGGAAATCGGGATTCGCCGGGCCTTGGGGGCGTCGCGGAAAGATATTTTGTTTCAATTTGTGGTGGAAGCGATGCTCTTGGGCTTGTGCGGGGCCGTGGCCGGGATGATACTGGGATATATGGCCGTGCTCCATTTAGCCGAAGACACTAGTCAAATGACGTTTTCTTGGTGGGTGGTTGCCCTTTCCGTACTGATTGCGCTAGTAACCAGTTTCTTATTTGCGTTGTATCCGGCATGGCAGGCCGCCAAATTAAAACCCGTAGAAGCCCTTAAAAACGAGTAAAATAATAAGAGGCTGTGTTTAGCGTTATCTTGTTGCTACACGTACCCGCCTATTTCTTTGATTTTTGTTGGGGGAATTTTCCTTGACTTGTTTTTTTTATACAATAATTTTGTAACAAAATTAACCTGGGAGAAAATAAAATGAAGAATAATTGTTGTAAAAAGGGCTTTACGCTCATAGAATTATTAGTAGTAGTTTTAATCATTGGTATATTGGCGGCGATTGCTATGCCGCAGTATCAAAAGGCAGTGGAAAAAGCCCGTATGGCAGAAATGCACACCTGGGTAGGAAATGCACAACGGGCGATTTCGGCATATATTTTAAATAATGGCGGGTTCCCCAGTGAGGACAATCATCCTGTTGAAGATGGGCTGCTTGATATAGATTTGACAAAAGGACTTACTTGTGGGCCGCTGACTGCTATGGGTGGCGGCGAAACAGGTTGCTACAGTAAAAATTATACTTTTGTTACGCGTTGTCACGCAAACAGTTGCCAAATTTTAGTATATCGGATGGAACCCAACGCCTCGGACATATCGCAGGTGCATTGGTTCGGGGCTTTACTTACAGAAGATGGCCATACGTGGAGAGCCACAGACGTTGTGTATGTTGATTCTCTCGGGAAACCGGCCTGTCAAGCGTTTGCCCAACAATTTAACAGCACTTGTGTAGATGTGGCATCCTACTAATTCGTTATGTATCTAAAAACCCCCGGGTTTTGCCCGGGGGTTTTTTATTTGGCTAATTCAAGTAGTTTGTCGGCGGCTTGGTCTAATTTCCAGCGCACGGCGTCTTTTTCGCGGCGGTTTTTATATTCGCACTCGCCGTCTTTAACGGTGCGGCTGCTGACCACCAAGCGGTGCGGCAGACCGATAAGGTCCATATCTTTAAATTTCACGCCGGGGCGTTCGTCGCGGTCGTCCACCAAAACAGACAATCCCGCACTTTCCAATTCGGCGCAAATCTCGTCGGTATGTTTTTTTACATCCGGGTTAGAATCGTAATCAATGGATACGAGTGCCACGTCAAACGGAGCCAATGGCCCGGGCCAAATAATACCGTTGTCATCGTGGCTTTGCTCAATAGCGGCGGCTACCACGCGGGAAATACCGATACCGTAGCAACCCATAATCATGGGTTGCGCTTTTTGGGTTTCGTCTAAAAAGGTAGCGTGCATGGCGGCAGAATATTTGGTGCCGAGTTTAAACACGTGGCCCGTTTCAATGCCGCGTTTAAATGTAAAAGCCGCGCCGCATTTGGCACATTTATCGCCGGCAGAGGCCATTTTTAAATCGGCATATTGGTCTACTTGAATATCGCGCTTCGGGGTAACGTTAACGGTGTGGACATCTTTTTCGTTCCCGCCGGCTACGCCGTTTACAATATTCTTAACATAATTATCGGCATAGATTTTGACGTTTGGGTTTTTGGCTTTAAGCCCTTGTGCGCCCGCAAACCCAACGGGCGAGCCGGTTACTTGCGTATAAACTTCTTCGCTGGCTTTTTCCAGTTCGTTGCATTTTAGTAATGCTTTAAACTTAAATTCATTTAACTCGTGGTCGCCGCGAACAAGCGCGATAACCGGTGTGCCGTCAGCCGTAAAGACCAACAGTTTAATCAGTTTATCGGTGGCTACATTAAGTAAGTGCGCTACATCTTCCACGCTGTGGGCGTTGGGCGTATCGCGTTTTTCCATAGGTTTTAAGTCGGTTTCGTTTATTTGCACGTCGGCAGGCGGCATAATTTCCGCTTTTTCCGTATTGGCCGCGTAGCCGCACGCGGGGCAGTTGGCAATCGTATCTTCACCGGTGTCGGCCAAGACCATAAACTCGTGTGAGAAATTGCCGCCGATAGATCCGGTGTCGGCTTCCACCGCGGCAAATTCAAAACCGCAACGCGTGAAAATGCGTTGGTAGGCGTCGTACATCTTTTTGTACCAGGTAGAGGCATCTTCGTCGGTAGCGGCAAAAGAATAAGCATCTTTCATATAAAATTCGCGCGCACGCATCACGCCAAAACGGGGGCGAATTTCGTCGCGGAATTTGGTGCCGAATTGATATAAGCAAACAGGGAGTTGTTTATAAGAAGAAACGTCTTTGCGCACCAAATCGGTAATGACTTCTTCGGCGGTAGGTGCAATACAAAATTCGGCTTTTTTACGGTCCTCAAAGCGCAAGAGTTCCTTGCCATAAAACGTCCAACGGCCGCTTTCTTCCCACAGTTCCTTGGGTTGCACCACGGGGAGCCACACTTCGCACGCACCGGCTTTGTCCATTTCTTCGCGCACAATGTTTTCCACTTTTTTTAGCACACGCAAGCCCAAAGGCAACCATTCATACAGACCGCTTGCGAGTTTGCGAATCAGCCCCGCGCGGATCATCAGTTTAGCCGACAAGGTATCGGCGTCTTTCGGCGCTTCTTTTAGTGTAGGTATATAATAATTTGATAGTTTCATAGTTTATTTGTCCTTATTTTTGATTTGGAATAGGTAATCCGATTTTTTCAAGGGGTAAATATTCAAAGTAATAGAAACAATTTACCGAGTGAATATAGTTTAATACATCTCTATACTCCGGCTTGCGAAACCAATCGCTTAAAATATAAATATATTCCACATCTATATTTAACGGAGCTAATAATTTTTGATATTGTTTTTTCTTAAAATCGCAAGTTTGTAGTTTCTCATCTACGGATCCGGCAACCTTTTGAAATTTAACTTCAATAATATAAAGTGTATTTTTGATGATTACAAAAATTGCATCGTCCGGCAACAAACGCTTCGAAATAATTTTTGTCCAATCTATATTTTTTTCTTCCAATAATTTATAAAACGCATATTTTTTATATGTACGGGCGACTTCTTCTCCGTTATAGTAGATGATATTACCTTTTACCGTATAATTCTTTTGTTTGGACAAAAAAGTTAAAATATCTGTTTTCCCTTCAAAGGCCAACCCTGTTTTAGTATTGGCTCCGCCTATTCCGCCTGTTTTCATTTATTTTTATCCTCTATTTTTTCTTGTAGTTCATTAAAACGATTAATTGATAAATCAATATATTTTTTTTCAATTTCTATTCCTACAAATTTTCGCCCGTAATAAACAGCGGCCAACCCCGTTGTTGAACTTCCTGCAAAGGGATCTAAAATAGTATCGCCTTGTTTGGTGCTGGCTAGTACAATGCGCCGCAGTAGTTCAAAAGGTTTTTGTGTGGGATGTTTGCCAAAAGTTTTTTCCGTAGGTTTAGGAGTAGATATTGCCCAGACCGAACGCATTTGCAGATTCGGTTTTTTAAGGAAATCGTCATCCCACGCGCCATTTTTCATTTGCTGATAATTAAACGTATGTTTCCCTTTTTTGTCTTTGCGAGCCCAAATTAAGGTTTCGTGACTTGCGGTGAAAAAACGGCAACTTAAATTAGGCGCGGCATTAGGTTTAAACCACGCTATGTCATTTAAAATGTGGTAACTGTTACGTTGCAAAGCAAAACCACATTGATAAATAGAGTGATACGTTCCGCTTATCCAAATTGTTCCGTTGGGTTTCAATAGACGGTGGCACTCGGCAATCCAAGTGTTTTGAAATTGAAAATCACTATCAAACCCATTACTGCGATCCCACTCTCCTTTATTGACGCAGACACGTTTTCCGGCTTGTACGGAAAATCCATCGTTAGACAATTTATAAGGTGGGTCTGCAAAAATCATATCAAACGAATTGGCCGGCAAAGTTTTCAATACTTCTAGTGCATTGCCCTTAATAAGTTTGAAATTAGGAGTGTCAAAAGCGTATTTCATTATTTCTTCCAGGTGTTAATTTTATCAATCAAAAAATCTACCCATTTTTCTTGGGAAAGTTTGAACATGGTTTGTCCGTGTTCAAAGTAAAGCCCTTCGCCTTTGCCGCCCGCGATACCAAAATCCGCATCGCGCGCTTCGCCGGGGCCGTTAACAATGCACCCCATGACGGCAATTTTAAGCCCGGTGGCTTTTTGGCGCAACGCGCTATCGTTATAAATCTTTTCTTCCAGCGCGTGTACCGTGCCCGTTACATCTACTTGCGTGCGGCCGCACGTCGGGCAAGAAATCAAATTGGGGCCATATTCACGCAGATTTAAGGCCTTTAAAATTTCATACGCAGTGCGTACTTGCAAGCGCGGATCTTCCGTTAAAGACACGCGAATAGTTGCGCCAATCCCTTTTTGCAACAGCGTACCGAGTGCCACCGCGCTTTTAACCGTGCCGCTTAAAAAACTGCCCGCTTCGGTCAGCCCGATATGTAAAGGGATATCGCTTTGTTGGGCAAACAGTTCATTGGCCAACACAGTGCGTTTAAAATTATCCGATTTGAGCGATACAACTACATTTTTGAAATTTAATTGTTCTAAAATGTTGGCTTGTTCCAGGGCTTCATTGACCATAACTTCGGCCCATTTATCGTCGGAAAGTTCCATGCGGCCTTGTACTTGTTTTAAATACTTTACACTGCCCGCGTTTACGCCGATACGTATGGCCACGTTTTTGTCTGCCGCGGCACGCACGACTTCTTTGGTGTTTTCAATAGCGCCGATATTGCCGGGGTTGATACGCACCTTGTCCACCCCTTGTTTAATGGCTTCCAAGGCCAGTTTATAGTCAAAATGGATATCCGCCACGAGGGGGGAGTGGATGCGCTTTTTAATTTCGCCAATCGTTTTAGCGGCATCCATATCCGGCACGGCGACGCGGTTGATTTCGCAACCGGCTTCTTCCAACGTGCAAATTTGTGCGGCGGTTTTTTCGGCGTCGTGCGTATCGGTATTACACATACTTTGCACGCGCACCGGGTGGCCGGTGCCTAGGGTGTAAGGGCCAATTTTTACTTCTCTAGTCTTGTACATTTGTTACCTCATTAGAGACAGGTTTTTCATCGGCGGATTGGGTGACTGCGGCTGCCGGTTTGGGCGCAAAGAAAATGCGTTTTACGTCTGAATAAGATGCATATACCACCAATGCAATCAACAAATATAACCCGCAATTAACAGCGATTGTTAATGTTTTTTCCGTCGGTAATTTATGGGTTAATCCTTCCCATAAATACACAAGCGCGTATCCGCCGTCTAATATCGGGATGGGAAACAAATTAAACATCCCCACTGCTACGGATAACAACGCAATCAAAAATACAAAATCCACAATGTTTCGGTGCGCGGCTTGGTGAATAACATTGACAATACCAATCGGTCCGGCGAGTTCGGGGGCTTTTTTCTGTTTGAAACTATGGGCTAACGAAGCAAGGGAAAACTCCGTCCAATAATAGCATTGATAAAATCCCAAACCAATGGCTTTCCACCACGAAACCACGCGGTAGGTGGGCTGGATGGTGACACCTAAAACGGTGGGTTTATCTTGATTAAAATCGTTGTCCTTAATGGTGGCCGAAAGTGTTTCACCGCCGCGTGTGTAGGTTAAATGTAAATCACCTTTCCGGGCGGACAGGGCGTCAGTCAGTTCCTTCCAATTATTAACAGCCGTGCCGTTAATACGGGTAATAATATCACCTTCTTGTAAATTTATTTTTTCGGCAGGATAGCCGGGAGCGATAGAACCTACGGTGGCGGGCAAATTTACAGGATCGGTTTCCGGCACGCCTTTAAAATATGCCAACGCCCCAAAAATGACGGCGGCCAACAAGTAGTTAAATAATGCACCGTTAACAACCATAAAAAATTTTGCATACCATTTTTTTGCGGCAAACTCATAGGGCTTGGGCGGCTCTTTGGCGTCTTCGGGGTGGAACATCGGGCCGGCAGGTTCTACAAATCCTCCGAAGGGAATAGCGCGGATTTGATAATCGGTATCACCTGCTTTTTTATGCCACAAAATTTTTCCAAAGCCGAAGGAAAACTCGTTGACGCGGATGCCGGTTAAACGGCACGCCAAAAAATGGCCGAATTCGTGTACAATTACAATTGGGCTGAGTACAACTAGTACGGCAAGTATAGAAATTATCATAATTTTCTCCTAAATAATAACTTTTCGGAAACTTTTATTTTGTAAAATTTCTTCTGCTTTTTCGCGGGCCCAACGGTCGGCTTCTAACGCTTGATTGAGCGTGGCATGACCGGGAGTTTGCGGAGCCGCTTTCAAGACGGCATAGACCAGTTTGGCTATTTCCGTAAATTTAATTTTTTCGTTTAAAAAAGCAGCCACGGCTATTTCATCAGCCGTGCTTAACACCGCTGGAAAAATGCCCCCTTGTCTGGCGGCAGCAAGTGCTAGTTCCAAACAAGGAAAACGATTTAAATCCGGCTCCATAAATTCTAATTTAGCCGCTTCAAATAAATTCAGTTTTTTTACCGATCCGGGCAAGCGTTTGGGGTACGTAATAGCGTATTGTATCGGCACGCGCATATCCGGCTCACCCATTTGTGCCAAAATGGCCCCGTCATTAAATTCTACCGCAGAGTGTATGATAGATTGCGGATGGATGACAATTTGTACTTTTTCTTCGGGCAAATTAAATAAATTCATAATTTCAATAGCCTCAAACCCTTTGTTCATTAAGGTGGCGGAATCTATTGTAATTTTTTTACCCATTTTCCAACGCGGATGTTTTAAGGCTTCTTGCGGTGTAACGGTAGAAAGCGCTCCCCGGCGTTTAGCAAACGGCCCGCCGGAAGCAGTTAAAAATACTTTGGAAATATCACGCGAAATGTTGTTATATGTGTGTTCGTTCGCCATACCGGCCAAACATTGAAAAATGGCCGAAGGTTCACTGTCTACCGGCAAGATAGCCGCTTTCCAGCGTTCGCACTCTTTCATGAGTGTTTTACCGGCCATAACCATGGGTTCTTTGTTGGCCAATGCCACGGTTTTGCTGGCTTTGATAGCAGCCACAAGCGGCTGAAAACCAACCGCCCCGACCACGCCGTTAATTACCAAATCGGCACTGGGTAAAGACGCCATAAAGCACAAACTGTCTATTTCCGGCGGTAATAAGCGGGTACCTTCGGGCATTTGGTCTTTGATTTTTTCGTAACTGTCCGGGTTCATGACCGCGGCAAAACGCGGCTCAAATTGGTGGACTTGTTTTAAAAACAAATCGGTATTATTGTTGGCCGATAAACCCAATACCCGATAGCCGGGGCCGAGCCGGGCGATAACGTCTAACGAAGATGTGCCGATAGAACCGGTAGATCCTAAAATGACAATTTGTTTCATAATGTGTAAAGCACTACGTAGTAAAATAGCGGCGCAAGCAATAAATAAGAATCAAAGCGGTCCAAAAAACCACCGTGCCCGGGGAGTAAATTGGAAGAATCTTTTACACCGGCGGAACGCTTGAGTATAGACTCGGCCAAATCGGACACTTGCCCGGTAACGGCTACCAGTAGCCCCAAACCTATCGCCGTTTTAACACCCATATAGGTGGATAAAAATAAGTGTTGTACAAGCACGGCCGCACCGACGGCAAGCAAAGTGCCGCCGATAGCACCTTCCCATGTTTTTTTAGGGCTGACTTCACTATTTAATTTATGTCGCCCGAAAAACCGTCCGGAAAAATAAGCACCGCTATCGGATACCCATATTGTAATCATCATAAAAAGGGTTAAATATTCGCCGTAAGAAGGGATATCTCGCAAGTTGATTAAATGCGCCAGCGACCACGGAATAATAAAAATGCCCGTAAACGTGTTGCAGGTCCGTTCCCAAGAGCGGTTGGGCGTCATAACTTCTAAAAGCAATACGCCACAAATAACTACACTAATTGCAAACGGATATAAATTGTTGGGGAGTTCCGTTTGTAGAGGCGTTCTCCCGATAATGGCAACTGCTGCCATTATCAGGCCAAATAAAAGCAGACTGGTCGTATGAATCGGCTTTTTGCCCAAGGTAAGTACCAAACTATATTCGTACAGACACAGCAAGATTACACAGCCTACAAAGACCATGTAAACAATACCGCCATAATGAATAGCGGCTAAAATTACGGGAAGGCCGATTGCGGCCGTTAAAATTCTAGGTAATAACATACCCTATTATTTTACTAAATTTGCGTACGTGCGTGTAGTGGGCTCGTTTTAACGGTGTTTTTACTTGCGCCGGGCGATAAGGGCTTTGATTTTAGGTAAGTTCAACTCCCACAAGGCATTGTTGGCTACCCAGCGGGCGGTTTTGTTCTCTTCGTACAAATCTAAAATATCGTTGGCGCAGGCAATGGCGCGAGGGGTAAGCCGCGGATTTTTTTTACCGATATTTCTTAACGCCCAGTTAACGGCTTTGTGTACCATCGGGCGCGGATCGGATGCGTGAATTTTGATAAGTGGCAAAAGAAGACATAAATCGTCATCCGACATTTTAGAGCGGGGATTGGCCAAAAAGGCCAACGTGGCAAAGCCGGCACGGCGGGTAAACTCCTCTTCATTTTTCATCCACCGCTCGGCAAGTTGCAACGGGTTTTTTGTTTTGGAAAATAAATTACAACAGCACGCGTCGCACAAATCCCACGAGTTCAGATCCTTTACCCATGTGTTTAATTTTTCGCGTGTCATTTGGGTAGGATCTGCCAGTAATGAGGCTAAAATGCGCGCCTCATGCAGCCCGCTATTCCACAAGGCTTCGGCCAACGGTTGGTTGGGGCGCGGTAAATTTTTGGCAAGTTCTCGGAGTCGTGTAACCGGTGTTCCGACGGCATATTGTGTGTTGATGCCGAAACGCTCCTTCATCTGTTTTTTAAAACGAATAGAAGAAAGTTTTTTTATTTGAGATAAAATTTCCTGGGTTTGTTTGGTTAAATCGTTCATATTAAATGTTGCCAAACCGCCGTGTGCGTGCGGCGTAGGCGGTCAAGGCGTTATCAAATTCTTTTTCGTTAAAATCGGGCCATAAAGTGGGCGTGAAATAAAACTCACTGTAGGCGGCTTGCCAAAGTAAAAAATTAGACAAACGTTCTTCCCCGGATGTGCGGATGATGAGTTCCGGGTCCGGCAAGTCCGGGTGGTACAAGTACCGGCTTAAAATCTGCGGTGTAAACTCTTTTTCTCCGGCGGCGAGCGCGGCGTTCGCCGCGTGCGTAATTTCTTGGCGGGCTCCGTAATTAAGAGCCAAGTTTAAGGTAAGCCCGGTGTTGCCGGCAGTTTGGTTGACGGCCTCATCTATCTGTTTAAGTAATTCTATCGGCAGAGGCGCTCGTTCGCCGCTTACCCAAAGCCGGATGTTTCTATCGGCCGCGGTGCGCGTGTAACGCGTTAATGTTTGGGCAAGTAATTTCATAAGTCCGTCAATTTCTTCTTGTGGGCGGGACCAATTTTCCGCTGAAAAAGCGTACAGTGTTAAGAAAGGGATGTTTTTTTGCTGGGCGCGCATAATAATTTTTTCCGCGGCTTTTGCTCCGGCTTGATGACCGGCTAACCGCGGCAAATGACGGGCCCCCGCCCATCGGCCATTGCCATCCATAATAATGGCTACGTGTGTTGGAAATGCTGACATATTACTATTTTACCAAATAATCCACGCGGAAATATGTTACACTATACACTAATAGGAGACCTGTTATATGAAGTTATCTGCCAATATGGAAGATTATTTGGAAGCCGTATCCTTTTGTGCCGATGCAAGCGGTATCGCCCGTGTAAGTGATATTCGCGATATGCTGGGTGTTAAAACCCCTAGCGTAACAGGGGCGATGAAAGCGCTTGCCAAAGCGGGGTACGTTTCTCACGAACCATATAAAGGAATCCTGCTTACGGCTAAAGGCCGCCGGGCAGCGGAAGACGTCAAAAAACGCCACGCCATTTTAAGCCGCTTTCTCACACAAGTGCTAGGCGTTAACCCCAAAACAGCGAACATAGATGCGTGTAAAATGGAACATGCAGTGAGCAAAGAAACGTTGGAAAAACTACACGCGTATTTGCATAAAATCGCGGGGAAATAGTTGTTCTCTTGTTTTTTCTCGTACACACAGGGTTAAATTTTCTATAATATAAGATATCCTTTATATTGGAGTTTTTTACCATGGCAAAAAATAAGTATTCCCATACGGTATTGTTACCGAAAACCGATTTTCCGATGCGTGCGGGGTTGGCGCAAAAAGAACCTAAAATTTTAGATTTTTGGAAATCTATTAACCTCTACGAAGCCATGCTTAAGAAAAACGAGCAAGGCAAACATTTCATTTTGCACGATGGACCGCCTTATGCTAACGGAAAAATTCATATTGGGCACGCGTTGGATAAAACTATTAAAGATATCATCCTTAAATCGCGCGCGCTTATGGGGTGCTATACGCCGTATGTGCCCGGGTGGGACTGCCATGGTCTGCCCATTGAACAAGCACTACTCAAAGAACTTAAACAAGATAAAAAACATATTACCGACGTGCCCGCTTTCCGTAAGCGCGCGCGCGAATTTGCGGCTAAATTTATTGACTTGCAACGCCAAGGATTCAAACGCTTGGGTGTTCAGGCCGATTGGGATAACCCGTATCTGACGATGGATAAACGCTACGAAGGTATTACGGTCAGCGTGTTTTTAGATCTTATTGAAAAAGGGTATGTTTATAAAGGTCAAAAAACGATTACGTGGTGTCCGCATTGCGAAACGGCATTGGCGGATGCTGAAACGGAATATAAAGATATTTCCTCGCCTTCTATTTATCTGCGCTTTAAACTCGTAGATCCCAAAAAAGAAATTTTAGGCGATTTGGACTATACTAATCCGGTTAACTTGGCTGTTTGGACCACCACTCCGTGGACCATTCCCGCTAACGTGGCCGCCGCTGTTTCCAATACGGAAGATTACGCCATTTTGCAAGACAGCAAAACCGGCGAGTACTATATTGTAGCAGAAAAACTCGCCGAAGAATTTTTGAAAAATACCGAATTGGATTGCACACAAGTCGGGAAAGTAGCGGGCGAAAAACTCGTCGGTATGAAATACTATCATCCGCTTTCTCATAAGGAAAATCCGGTTATTTGGACTGACTTTGTAACCATGGATGCCGGGGTTGGAGTTGTACACATTGCGCCCGGCCACGGGGAAGAGGACTCTCAAGCCGGCAAACAATGGAAATTGGAAACCGTCTGCCCGGTGGACGAAAAAGGGTGTTATACCAAAGACGCGGGTGTGTTTGAAGGTATGCACGTGTTTGAGGCTAACCCGCTTATGGTAAAAAAACTGGAAGAACTCGGTGCGCTTATCAAAGAGCAAGAAATCGTGCACAGTTATCCGCATTGTTGGCGTTGCCACAATCCTATCATTTTCCGTGCGACGGAGCAGTGGTTTATGTCTATTGATAAAGACGGCTTGCGCCAAAAACTTATGGACAATTTGTCTAACGTCAAATTTTATCCGGCGGGCGGACAAGAACGTATGCGTTCTATGGTTGGCTTGCGGCCCGATTGGTGTTTGTCGCGCCAACGGTTTTGGGGAACGCCCGTGGCCGTGCTCTACTGTAAAAAATGCGGCAAGCCGCAAGTAAATCACGAACTGTTTGAATTTATCAAAAAACGTGCAGTAGAAGAAGGTTCTGATTTTTGGTTTACCGATCCGGTGGAAAAACTGATGCCGGAAAATTATACTTGCGAGTGCGGAAGCCGCGAATTTAGAAAAGAAACCGACATTTTAGATGTATGGTTGGATTCCGGGGTGTCCTGGGCGGCCGTTTTGAAAGACCGCGGTTTGGATTTTCCGGCCGACGTTTATTCAGAGGGTTCTGATCAGCATCGCGGTTGGTTCCAAAGTTCGTATATCCCGTCGTACACGTTAGAAGGCACTGCGCCGTTTAAAACGATTCTAACGCACGGTATGGTGTTGGATGGTGATGGAAAACCGATGCACAAATCGGCCGGGAACGCCGTGGATCCGGAAGATATAATCAATAAATACGGGGCCGATATTTTGCGCTTGTGGGTGTCGTTGTCCGACTATCAAGGAGACGTGCGTATTTCCGAACAAATCTTGGGCGGGCCGATTGATACATACCGCAAAATTCGCAACACAGTGCGCTATGCGCTTGGCAATTTATCCGATTACGATCCGGACATCCACCGCGTAAGTGCCAACGCTTTAACGGAGATGGATAAATACATGCTCGGCCGCTTAAATACCTTGATTGAGGAAGTACATAAGGGATACGAGGAATTTAATTTCCGGCAAGCCATGCGTGCCTTGACGGATTTTTGTATCTTAGATTTGTCTTCGTTTATGTTAGATGCTTCTAAGGACCGGCTTTATACATTAGGTGCCGCTGCGCCGACGCGCCGCAGTGCACAGACGGTGCTGGCGGAAATTGCGGTTACGCTACTGCAACTGATGGCCCCGGTGCTTTCGTTTACTGCTGAAGAAGCGTGGCAAGAATTGCGCAAAACCGCACTCGGGCGCACTTTACCGCAGAGTGTATTTTTGTCTAATATGCCGGCAAATGCCTCGCTTGTGCCGGATGTTAAGTTGGAAGAGAAATGGAATCATATCCGTCAAGTGCGCGAACTCGTGCAAAAAACATTGGAAGATGCTCGGCAAAAAGGCGTGATAGGTTCGTCATTAGAGGCAAAAGTGATTTTCAAAACTTCTGACGAAAAAATGAAAAAATTTTTGCTGGAAACTCAAAACTTGTGGCCGGAAATTGCCATTGTGTCTGCCGTTGAAATTGCCGATGGAACGGAAGAATTAACGCTGGAAGTGGTTCACGCGCCCGGTACCAAATGTGCCCGCTGTTGGCAATGGAAAGAAGACGTCGGCACGCATACGCATAAAGATATTTGCGGACGTTGCGAAGAAGTGTTAGCGCGCGAAGGAATTACGGTAGAGGAAAATGAAACAGTCCGTGCGTGAGAGGTGGTTGGAAGTAAAAAATTGGATAGACCAAAACGCTTGTGTGCTTGTTGTGGCGGCAAGCGTGTTGGCCTTGGACCGTATCAGTAAAGTACTTGCGCAGACTTTTTTAATAAAAGGACCGTTGAAAGTTTTTCCTTTTTTTCAACTGCATTACGTGGAAAATACCGGTGCGGCCTTCGGTATGATGCAAGGCGGAAATTGGTTGCTTATTTTTGTAATGCTGGCTATTATTGGCTATATTTTGCACAGTTGGAAAGAGTTGTGCGAGCACGGAAAATTGGTAAAATGGGGATGTGTGCTAATTTTATCGGGTGCATTAGGCAATCTTTATGATAGAATAGTCTTAGGTTATGTAGTGGACTTTTTAGATTTTTTGGTATGGCCTGTGTTTAACGTGGCCGACAGTGCTATTACGCTAGGTGGTTGTTTATTTGTGTTGTCTTTATTTTTTAGTGAGAAACAAAAACAGGAGGCAAAATGAAAAGATTGGTTGTTTTGTTAATTGTTTGTACATTGGTCGTTGCTTGTGGTGCGGACACGCGTTTATTTAAGCAGGCCCGCTTGGCTACTTCTAAAGGAAATTTGACGCAAGCCATATCGCTTTATTCTCGTTTAATAAAACAAGATCCTAAAAATTTTGCTGCTTATGTAAACCGGGGCATTTTATGGGAACAACTCCCTGTTAAAGATACCAAAGAACGTTTTGCCAACCGCTTAAAAGCCGAGCAAGATTATCTTAAGGCTATTGAGTTAAATCCTAACTCGGCCGAAACGTATAACAATTTAGGGGCGCTTTATTTGGATATGAATCGCAATTTGGATGCGGCGTACAATTTGTCTACGGCATTATCGTTGGATCCAAAGTATTTCACGGCCCGTATGAACAGGGCTATTGTGTATCATCGTATGGGGCGCGTATCGGATGCGTTGAGTGATTTTGACAAGGCAGCGGCTTTGCGTCCGAAAGATCCTACCTTGTTATTAAACCGCGCGTTGTCGTATTACGAAATGGGACAATATGAGTCAGCCGTTTCGGATTTATCGCTCTTGCTTTTCTTTAAACCGGATGATGCGCGTGCCTATTTGGAACGTGCCAAAGCATTTATCAAGATGGGATATCCCGCCAATGCTTATGCCGATTTGGAAGAAGCCGTAACGCTTAAACCTTCTTATGCATTAGCCTATTATTATATGGGCGACTTGTTGTTCCGCAAAGGCGAAAAAGATCAGGCGTTAGGAATGCTTGTTCGCTCCAAAGAATTGGCCAGCCAATATGTGCCTACCTACGAGTTGATGGGGGATATGTTGGCGGTGGAAGATCCGGTAGCCGCGACGTCTAACTATATGGTGGCTCGCAAGTTGGATCCCGCCAATGCCCGCCGGTATGAAGCCAAAATCCGGTTGATGCGCAGCGAAGAAGGTCGCGAGCGCGTTTTGGCCAATCGTTTCTTTCCGCGTTAAATTATGACGCATCGGCAAGCGGCCCCGGCGCTATCGGTATCGGCTGCGTTTGCGCAGCCGTCGGTCGCGTTTTTGTACCGCTTATATATATCGTTAGGGCTTTTTTTGTTGATGCTTTTTTTGCTCACATTCCATTATTCGGAAGTGGGTTTTTTTATTTTAGTGCTTATCAGTGCTGTTTTTTGTGCGGATATTTTTGTTCGTAGTGCATGGCAAGATTTATGGCGCGGCAAGATCGGTTTTCCGCTTCTTGTTAGCGTGGCGGTCTATTCCGGCTTTTTATATTCGGTGCTTCATACGTTTTTATCTACGGCTATGTTTGGCCCGGTAGAAGAATTATATTTGTACATATCGCTGTTTGTCACACTTTCGTTGTGGGTGCAATATCGCCGGGTGAAAAAAACCGAACGAGTTAATATATACATTAAAAAAATAGATGATTTTTTACCCAAATCCGGCCGCAAACGGCAAGCCGATGCGATTCGTATGGTATTTGCGGGCGAATTAAAGCCCGGAGATGAAATACTTGTAAAACCCGGTGAGCGTTTTGCGTGCGACGGAACAATTTTAGAAGGTAAAACTTCGGTAGATGAACAACTGATTACGGGCAGCGTGGTACCGACTTATAAGCAACCCGGCAGTACAGTATATGCCGGAACGGTTAATAAGTCGGCGGAAGTTTGGGTACAGGTGGTTAAGCCGCTATTATCTTCTGCGTTAATGAATGTGGTTAATTGTGTGCAACAATGCGAAATTCGCCGTGGAAAATTTACTTCTTCATTGGACCGGCAATCTAAATGGACCTTACTGGGCGTGATATTGGTGGCAGTAGGCCAATATGCTTGGACTATGTATCAGCATGGGGTGGGTGTTTGGGCGCAGGAGATGGGTGTTCTATTAGTAATGTTATCGGCGTGTGCGCCGTTGGCGTTATTGTTTGCAGAGAGTTTCCCTTTATTTTTTGCTTGCCGCTTTGCCGCTTCCAAGGGTATTAAAATTCAGAATCACTATGCCTTGGGTTTGTTGCCGGCTTGTGACGTTGTGTTTTTTGATAAAACCGGTACGTTGACAAAGGGCTGTTTATCCGTTCAAGAGGTGAAGGCTGCTTCTTCCAAAGCGGAGAGGACCCTGTTGGAAGTGTTGGCCACCTTATCCCAACGAGAAGAAGACGTGCTTTCCAAATCTCTTTTTGCCTATACCCGGCAGAAACGGGTATCCCCTAAAAAAGTAGAGATGCTGGAGATGTTCCCGGGGTTAGGTGTGCGTGCGGTGGGTGAAAAACGAAAAATGTTAGTCGGGCGTGTGCAGTGGATGGAAGAACAAGGTGTTAAAATTCCGTCCGATGTGGCGCAATCTGCCCAAACAGTTATTTGTGTAGCACGCGACGAGGTTTATTTAGGATACGTAACGCTTGCCGATGCGTTGCGGCCGGGAGCGGCAGAAACGATTGACTTTTTGAAAAAGAAAGGCAAAGAAGTGTTTTTGCTTTCCGGCGATAACGAGCCGGTGGTAGCACAAGTGGCCAAGCAAGTAGGTATTGAAAAATTTAATGCCAATGTTCTGCCGCAAACCAAGGCAGAAATTATTACCAATCTGCGGGCCTTGAATAAAAAAACCGTTATGGTGGGGGATGGGTTTAACGATATTGTTGCTTTGCTTAATGCTGATGCGGGGATTGCCTATTCGTCGGCCAATAATGTATATGCCAATTGGGTGGATATTCTTATTTATCGGCGGGATTTGGGCCCATTAGCAGAATTATTTAAACTGCAAGCCAAAATAAGGTATATTAGTTGTGTTAATGCTTTGGTGGCTTTTTTGTTTAGTGTTGTGTGGGTAGAATTTTTATTCTCACGGTTACCCCAAGTATCTGATTGGCGTTGGATAATGGGGGGCAGTTTGACAATTTTATTGCTGATCTTCTTAAATTCAATGAGGTTATTAAAATAAAATGACAAATAAAGATATTGACTTCGGATATACTTCCGATCACGCTCGTAAAAATGCAGATGCGGTATTGCCGCAAATTCAATGTTGGCCGAACCAGTATAAACGGGATTACGACATTAAAATTGAACTACCGGAGTTTACTTCCGTTTGCCCGAAAACAGGATTGCCGGATTTCGGTACGATTACTATTGAGTATATCCCCGACGAACTTTGTTTGGAACTTAAATCGTTGAAATACTATTTGTTGGAATATCGCGATATGGGTATTTTTATGGAAAATATCGCCAATAAAATTTTAGATGATGTGGTAAAAGCCTGTAAACCTAAACGCGCTACCGTAACGGGTGTGTTTACACCGCGAGGCGGGTTACGCTCGGTTATTACCGCCAGATACGAGAAAATAAAATGAATAAAGACACGTTGCGTTTAGTGATATTTTTTGTGTTGGTTTTTTTAGCCGGTTTGGCCACGATGCGGATTTGGGATACATACCGGGCTAAAAAAAATGTAGATCCTATACCGGCTAAAATGAATACGCGCTCGCTTACGATTGTCAATATGGAAGAGGGCGTGGTGCCGGATGGATTGGTAGAACTAGACGAGCCGGAAAATCAAATCAAAGAATTGACGGTGCCGTCACAACTTTCCAAAATTGATATCCCGGAGATAAAAACGGTTATCTCTCGTTCCGGGCGGAGTATGGAAGTGCCGGAAAACGGCGAACGTGTTTTGCCGTCTATGCCGAAGCACGGACCGCAAACAACCGTTCCCGCCGCCGAGCCGACGGTTGCTCCTATGCCGCAAGATACCAAAATTTCAATGATATCGGCCCCGGTGGAACCGACGCTTATTAAGTCGTTGGAAGAATACCGCCAATTTAAACGCCGTGCGCGCGGAAGTTACCCGGTGGTAGATTTTAAAAAGCAAGATGTATTGGTGTTGGAATCGGCCAGCAATTTGCCGGACAAAGCGTTTGAAATTATTTCTGCACGCGAAGAGAACGGTAAAATGGTGGTGGAGTATCGCATTAACGTGTTTGGTCTAGATAAAAAGACAAATACGCACAATGTGGTAGTCGTACTGAAAAGGAATTTGCCGCTGGAACTAAAACAAGTCTTGTAAGTATTTTTAGGTTATACTGCTTTAAACGCCCCGCCTAGGATATTTAAAATGAAGAATAATTGCCGTAAAAAAGCCTTTACACTTGTGGAACTATTGGTAGTAGTCTTAATCATAGGTATTTTGGCTGCTGTTGCGTTGCCGCAATATCAAAAAGCGGTGGAAAAGGCAAAAGCCATGCAGGCTATCTCATTATTTAAGCCCTTGAGCCAAGCAGTGGCAGCCTACTACATGGCTAATAATGCCGCTCCGAATAGTTTTGATGAACTTGCGGTAGATTTATCCGGGTGGACAGGCCATGAAAAATGGTGTACACAACCTGCTATCAAAGATACGCGTTCTAACGGTGAGTGGTCTTTGCAGTTATATGAGGGTTCGCAAGTCCAAATCTATTTAGGCCGCTTGAAAGGTAAATATAAAGGCGCAGGGTTTATAAATGCGGTGTTGGATGCCAATAGAAATTATGTGGCAGAGAAAATATCTTGTGGAGAAAGGGTGTATGGCGGTGTGCTGTTTACCGCACCGCAAGATTCGTATTGCAAAAAAATTATGGGAGCCACTTATAAATCCGGTACCGGTACGGGGCAATCTAGTACGGCGCGTTGGTACACCATGCCGTAAATTTTTTACTAACACACAAAACACCCCGGGTAAATTTGCCCGGGGTGTTTTTATATACACTACTTACTTATAAAAAATACTCTTTTTTACTTCATCGGCTTTTTCTTTGCCCATCATTTTTTCTACGATAGCCAACCCGAAGTCCAGCGTAGCCGCGGCGCTTTGCCCGGTTACGATATTGCCGTCAATGGTGGCATATTGCCCCGTAAACGTGCCGCCGAAGTTTTCGTTCATAGGCGTAAAGCACGTGTAGTTTTTTCCGGTTAGATATCCGGCGCGGCCCAAAATAGTGGGCGAAGCACAAATGGCGGCTACCACTTTCCCGGCGGTCATAAAATCTTTAATGGCTTTTTGTAAGCGTTCGTTTTTTTCAAGGGCTTCATATCCCGGACCGCCCGGCAAAACAAGTGCATCGTAATAAGAAGCATTAAATGTAGAAAACGCGTGCAATTTGGTACAGGTAAGGCCGAATTTTCCGGCGGTATCTTGGCCGGAAAGGGCGTATAGGTCCACATCTAATCCGCCGCGGTTAAGTATATCATACGTACCGATGGCTTCCATTTCTTCAAAACCGTCTGCCAAAATAAGGGCTACTTTTTTCATACGTTCTCCTTGTTATAAAAACCCCGCGCAAGCGGGGTTTGAATCAATTAGCGGCTTTTTGCAAGGCAGCCACTTTGTCCGTTTTCTCCCACGGAAAATCGGGACGTCCAAAATGTCCGAACGCTGCCGTTTTTAAATAAATCGGGCTACGCAGTTTAAAGTGCTCTATAATGCCGCGCGGCGTAAGCGGGAAAATTTTTCGCGCGATTTGCGCTAATTTTTCATCCGGTAAAACGCCGGTGCCGTCTGTATCCACGTAGAAACCGACGGGTTCGTCGCGTCCGATAGCATACGCAATTTGCACGGTGCACTCGTGAGCCAGTTTAGCCGCCACGATATTTTTGGCAATATAGCGTGCCATGTACGCAGCCGAGCGGTCCACTTTGGTGGGGTCCTTGCCGGAAAAAGCACCGCCGCCGTGCGGACAGCGACCGCCATAGGTGTCTACAATAATTTTTCGCCCGGTCAGCCCGGTGTCGGATTGCGGTCCGCCGATAACAAATTTGCCTGTCGGGTTAATGTAAATTTTGGTATTTTTGTCCGCCCATTTTTTAATGATCGGCCAAATGGCGGCGTCGGCAATTTCTTTTTTAGATTTCTCGGTAATTTGATTGCCCGATTTGTCCAAAATTTTTTCGGTATGTTGGGTGGATAAAACCACGGTATCAATACGCACCGGACGGCCGTCTTTATATTCCACAGTTACTTGGCTTTTGGCGTCAGGGCCTAAATAGTCCAGTTTTTTGCTCTTGCGTACGCTTTCTAATTTTTTCAAAATTTCATGTGAAAGTACGAGCGAGAGCGGCATAAATTCTTTGGTTTCGTTGACGGCATAGCCCACCATTAAACCTTGGTCGCCTGCGCCACCCACGTCAACGCCTTGGCTGATATCGGGCGATTGTTTGCCGATAACATTGACCACCGCACACGTGTTGCCGTTAAAACCAAACGCGGCATTATCATAGCCGATATCTTTGATTACGTCGCGTGCGATTTGTTCCACGTCTACCCACGTGCGGGTGGTAATTTCGCCGCCGACGATTACCAAACCGCGCGTGATGTACGTTTCGCACGCCACACGGGCGGTTTTATCTTTGCGTAAAATCTCGTCTAAAATTGCATCGGAAATTTGGTCGCACACTTTATCCGGGTGCCCTTTGGAAACAGATTCAGACGTAAAAAAACAAGTGCCTTGTTTAATCATACAACTACTCCTAAGTAAATTTGAGGGGAAAACGATTTTTTATATTATATCATTTCGTCGTTTGGTTTTTTGCGACGGTATCCGGTTCTTCAGTGCTATCCGGTTCGTCTGCTAGTGGCAGTAAATCTTGCCCATAAGCAAAATCAAATACCACGCCGGCTACAAATTTAAGTTGGTTATAAAAATCGTGTTCGCTGATAAATTCATCAGCCACGTGGGTGCGGTTTTCGGTCAGGGGATCCATTTCCGGTCCCAATCCGTAGGTAATTACACCCAACTTACGCAAAAACTCATTATCCCCCGACGCCGGGCTTAACCCCGGTACAGTAATGGATCCCGGCATCAGTTTTTCTGCCGTGCGAGAAATGGACTTAAACAAAGGATCGGTTCCATCCATAGGTTGCGGGAAAGGCAGTTGTGGGCGTTCCACAATTTCCAAGGAGATATTATCTTGCGGTGTGAACAGGGCTTGCAGTTGTTCTACCAGTTTGTCCGGATCCGAGCCGGGCAATAGCCGCGCGTTAATTAAAGCCGAGGCTTCCTCAATAGTAGCGCCGGCATCTTTGCTGGCTGACAAAATGGTGGGATTAAGCGTGTCTTGCAGTTGTGTGCGAAAGAACGGATCTAACGCCATAACTTGAGCGGCCGATTGTTGGTTTTGTTCCGAGCCGTTTAGCAGAAAATGGATGGTTGTTTGGCCATCTTCATCTTGCAAAGGGGCAATGGCTTTAAAAAAAGTACGTGCCGGCGGGGTCAGACGCGCGGGGGGGGTAAAATTGGCAATTTTAGCCAATGCTTGTGATAAAAGATAGACGGCGTTGTCATCCACCGGCATAGAAGAATGTACGCCGGTACCGTGAGCGGTTACTTTAATGTCCATATACATTTTAGTAGAGGCTTCCGCAAAAACAATATCAGTCGTTTCGTTGTGAATAATACCGCCGCCTTCGTTTATCGCATAGCCGGGGGCGATTTGCTGCCAATGCGTGTCTCCCAACCATTGAAGCCCTGTTGCACTTCCGACTTCTTCGCCGGAAGTAGCCAAAAAAATGATATCGCGCGTAGGTTTAATATCTTGGCTTTTAAGCCAGGTAAGTAAGGTTAAGTAAATGGCAGTATAATTTTTGGCATCTGTAGAGCCTAGTCCATAAATGTTGCCGTTTTTTTCAGTAGCGCGCAACGGAGGAAATGTCCATCCTTCTGCGGCGGGGGCTGTGTCTAAATGGGAAATTAACAAAAGCGGTTTTTCGTGCGGATTACTGCCTTTGATGCGTGCGAGCAAGTTGGCGTGTTTTTTGTCCGGGCGGAAAATATCCCAATCAATGTGGTGCTTATTAAATTCTTTATAAATATAACGCGCCGCGTCTAACTCTTGCGGCTCCGGGTGAGAGGTATCTATATTGATTAGGTTAATTAAATGGCGTTTGGCAGTTTGATTGAGTGTTTCCCAAGACGAGTTCGGTTGGGCTTGTAACGCTGTTACGCCCAATATCAAGAAAACTGCCACAAATCCAATATGCTTTTTCATTTTTTATCCGTTAGAGAAAATTGGATTTTTGTCCCCGGTTTTATGGCGTGCCGCGCCGCAGTTTTGGCGGCAAGTTCTAACACATATTGGCCGTATCCGGCGGCTTGGGCCACTTGACTATCGGGCGTATAGGTATAGGAATGGGGCATTTGCTCGGCTACGGAAGTAACTGTTCTATCGGCCCCGATAAATACCATATCTAAATCAATAAGCGTGTTTTTCATCCAAAAGAGTAAATCTTGCTCGTGATCAAATACAAACAACATCCCCTCATTTTCGGGAAGATTCGTCACGAACATTAGCCCCTTTTCGTGCTCTTGCGGCGTAGCGGCCACACGGGCCGTTACTTTAAAACCGTCCGGTAATACCACTTCTGTGGATTTTTGCGGTCCGCACGCGGCCAAAAATAGGGCTAAAACAATAAGTATAAATTGTTTCATATATATAAGTGTAGCAAATTCGTATTTACTTTAGAAACGTCTTTCAACTTGGTATAATAAATATATATGAGTATTTCGCCTGTGTTACAAGTGGAAGATTTACGCATTGATTTCCAAAATGACGCTCAATCGTTGCCGGTGTTGCGGGGACTTTCTTATTCGTTGCCTGCCGGAAAAGTCCTAGCCGTGGTGGGGGAATCGGGTAGCGGCAAAACAGTCCACGCGTTATCCCTTTTGCGCCTATTGCCAGCGGCCGGGCGGATAAGCGGTGGGAAAATTCTATATAAAGGGAAAGATTTATTGACGCTTTCAGGTAAAGAACTCCGGCAAGTGCGCGGGCAAAAAATTGCTATGATTTTCCAAGATCCGGCGGCCAGTTTAAACCCGGTGCTTACCATTGGCGACCAACTGTGCGAAACGCTGCAAGCACACCGCAAACTAACTAAAGAACAAGCCAGGAAAGAGGCCGTAAAATTGTTGGAAAAGGTGGGGATTGCCGACGCGGAAAAACGAATAGCGGAATATCCCTTTCAATTTTCCGGCGGGATGTGCCAACGTGTGATGATTGCCATGGCACTTGCCTTATCGCCCGATATTTTAATTGCAGATGAGCCGACCACGGCCCTGGATGTGACCATACAAGCGCAGATTATCCGTTTGATAAAAGAGTTGCAACAACGTGAAAAAATGGCGGTTATTTTTATCACGCACAATTTGGCTTTGGCCAGTCAAGTAGCGGATGAAGTTTTGGTTTTATACGGCGGGATGTGTATGGAGCAGGCCCCTGCCAAGGAATTGTTTTCACAGCCCAAACATCCGTATACACAAGGGTTATTGGCGTCACTGGCGTCTTTAAAGACGCGTTCGGAGCGTTTGCCGGCCATTGCCGGTCAACCGCCCTTGCCGGGCGAAATAATGATAGGCTGTCCGTTTGTGCCGCGTTGTCCGCACGCAAAAGAAAAATGCCGCCAATCCTTGCCGTCGCTTACCAAGCGGGGGGAACACGCGGTGCGTTGTTTCCGGGAGGATAAACCGTGACAGCGTGCGTGGAAATTAAAAATCTTTATAAAACATATCACCGCCGCAAATGGTTGTTTGGCGCGGGGGAAGCGGTGGAAGTACTTAAGGATGTGACGCTTTCGCTTCCTGAAAACCGGGTGCTCGGTCTGGTGGGCGAATCCGGTTGTGGGAAAAGCACGCTTTGCAAGGTGCTACTTGGTATAGAAAAACCTACGTCGGGTACAGTAGTGGTGCAAGGGCAAGATGTGCCGCAAGCCACCAAAGCGCAACTTAAAAAAATGCGCCGCGTGATGCAGGTAATTTATCAGGACCCTTACGGCAGTTTGGACCCGCGTATGACGGTACGCCAACTGCTGAGCGAGCCGCTGGATATTCATAAGTTATATTTAAATAAAAATGAGCGCAATAAGTTTTTGGAAGAATTAGTGCAGTCCGTAGGTCTTTCACCGGAACATTTGAACCGTTATCCGCATGAGTTTTCCGGTGGGCAACGTCAACGTATCAGTATTGCGCGTGCGTTGGCATTAGACCCTCGCGTTTTAGTAGCCGATGAGCCGGTATCGGCGTTGGATATTTCTGTGCAAGCGCAGATTTTAAATTTACTGCGCGATATTAAAAGAACGCGGAAGTTAACTATTTTATTTGTAACGCATGATTTTGCCGTAGCGCGGTTTTTGTGTGACGATATCGCGGTGATGTATCAGGGGCGCATTATGGAAAAAGCCCCGGCGGAGCAATTGTTAGCCCACCCACAGCACCCGTATACGCAAACATTGCTTTCAGCAGTTCCGGAAGTAGGGAAATCCCTTGCTTCCGAGCCGGAAGAAAAGGCGATCGGGTCTTCTGCCGGGATGGGATGCCCGTTTGCCCCTCGTTGCGCAAAAGCCACCGATGTTTGCCGTCAGCAAATTCCGACTTTACTAGAAACATCCCCGGGCCATTGGTGCGCGTGTGCTTGTTTAACCCAAGGAGAAAAAAATGACCTTAAATCGTAAACGTTTAGTAGATACTTTTGTGGAAATGGTGCAAATAGACAGTGAATCTTTCCAAGAAAAAAAGATGCAGGAGTATGTGGAAAAAGCCTTAAAACAAATCGGTTGCCGGGTAATTGTGGATAAGGCCGGCTCAAAAATTAACTCCACCGCGCGTGGCAATGTGATGGGATTTTTCCCCGGTACGGTTAAAAGTGTTCCGTTTGTGTTGGCCGCCCACGTGGATACGGTAAAACCCGGCTGCGGAGTGAAGCCGGTGGTGAAAAAAGATTGCATTACTTCCGACGGAACGACCATTTTGGGAGCAGATGACAAGGCCGGGGTGGCCATTATTTTGGAAATACTGCGTACCTTGAAAGAAAGCCGTGTGCCGCATCCGCCCATAGAAGTACTTTTTACATTGTGTGAAGAGCGCGGCATGTATGGGGCCAAAAATTTGGATTACAAAAAACTCAAAGGTCGTGAAGGTATTATTTTAGACAATGAAGGTGCTGACGAACTCTTGGTACAAGGTCCGGCGGTGAACGATATTTGGGTAGATGTTATCGGGCGTTCGGCACACGCCGGGGCTTGCCCGGAAAAAGGTATTTCTGCCTTGGAAGTGGCGGCGTATGCTATTTCTCACATGAAGTTAGGCCGCATTGATAAAGAAACGGTGGCTAACTTTGGCGTGGTTCGCGGGGGGGAAGTGTCTAACGTGGTAATGGAAAAATGTTCACTCACCGGTGAGGCACGCAGTTTAAATAACGGCAAACTTGCCAAGCAAACCGCCCACATGAAAGCGGCTTTTGATTTGGCAATCAAACATTTTACCAAGAAAATAGACGGCCGCGTTTGTAAGCCGCAAGTCAATTTTAAAGCCTCTTTGCGTTATCCGGCGGTGTTGGTTTCCAAATCGCACCCGGTGGTCAAATCGTTGCAAGCCGCGGCTAAACGTTTGCACGCGCCGTTATATGTCCGCGCTTCGGGTGGGGGGTGTGATGCCAATGTGCTTTCCGGCAAAGGGTTTACTTTGCCCAATTTGGGCGTGGGGGTGCGTGACTGCCACACAACAAAAGAAACGCTTATTTTGAAAGAATTTTATACCGCGTTTGAACTTGTTTGGTCGGCGGTAACGGCTTATAAGAAATAAAGGGAGTTTATGTTTCGCTACATTATACGCAGATTATTATTGTTGCCGCTAGTGGTGCTGGGTGTTACCTTTCTGCTTTTCTTTTTAACGCAACGCCTTAGCCCTGAAATGCGTGCTTCTTTGTACGTAAAAGATGCCCGCCAAATGGGTGCTTTGGAAGAAGTCATCCGGCAATATGGTTTGCGTGATAATGTGTTTAAACAGTACGGAAGGTGGCTTGCGTTAGTTGCCAAAGGCGATTTGGGATATAGCCCCAGCGCCAATATGCCGGTCGCACAAGCGTTAAGAGAATATTTGCCCGCTACCGTGCAACTTGCGTTTATGACGATGCTGCTGGTGGTTTTTTTCGGTGTGTGGTTTGGGGCGTTTTCGGCGGTTCATAAAGATAAGTGGCAAGACAGTTTGGCTCGTGTGATAAGTGTGGGCGGTTTTTCGTTGCCGATATTTGTGCTTGGGTTACTGCTTTTGATGTTTTTTTACGGGAAACTCGGCTGGTTTGCGCCCGGCGGATATTCCTTTCAAACGGATATGATTATTCACGGCGCAACCTTCAAAAATTATACCGGGTTTTTGCTCATAGACGCGTTGCTAAACTGGAATTGGCGCGTATTTGGGGATGTGTTATCGCACTTGGTTTTACCGGCGGTAACGCTTTGTATCGGTTCGTTTGCCTTGATGGTGCGGGTTATGCGTTCCAGTATGTTAGAAGAATTAAATAAAGAATACGTGCGTACCGCGCGTGCCAAGGGGCTTAGCGAGCGGCAAGTTATTTACAAACATGCCGGTAAAAATGCCATTATTCCCGTCATTACACTGGCCAGTATACAGTTTATCCGTTTGCTGGGGGGGACGGTAATTGTGGAAACGATTTTTGATTATCCCGGAATCGGACGCTTCGGAGTATTGGCGGCGCAGCAGTTGGACATTGCCGGGATTTTAGGATTTTCGCTGATGGTAGCGGTACTGTTTGTGCTGGGCAATTTGCTTTCGGATATTTTATATACGGCGGTGGATCCGCGCATTAGGTTGGAGTAAGTATGTGGCAAAACCGTATTTTAAAACGAATTTATACAAACAAAACTTCACTGGCGGGGTTTATTTTGGTAACGTTTTTCTTGCTGGTGGCGTTGTTTGCGCCTTGGCTCGCGCCGGTGCATAATAAACACAATCCGTATCAAATGCCGCAAAAAAGTTATGCTATTGCACCGCAGGCTCCTTCTGCGCAAAATTGGTTTGGCACGACGGAACAACAGTACGATTTATATTACGGAGTGGTATGGGGGACACGACTGGCTTTTGTGGTAGGCGTGAGCGTTACGTTTTTTGCCTTTTTAATTGGACTACTGGTAGGAGCCGTGGCCGCGTACTTTGGCGGGAAAGTAGATGAAGCACTCATGCGGTTGACCGATATTGTTTTTGCGGTGCCTTCGCTGGTGTTGGCAATGGTGATAGCCGCTATGTTGGGGCCCGATATTAAAAATATGATGATCGCTTTAACCGCCGTGGCCTGGCCTTCGTACGCGCGTTTAATACGCGGAGATATCTTGTCGGTTAAACGGCGCGATTACGTGACGGCTGCGCGCACGCTGGGCGCGCGGGGACCACGCATTTTACTGCGCCACATTTTGCCTAACTCCATTTATCCGGCTGTGGTGGTCGCCAGTTTGGATATTGGATACATTGTACTGACTGCGGCGTCTTTGTCTTTTTTGGGGCTCGGTGCACAACCGGGTACGGCTGATTGGGGGCAACTGATTGCCATGGCACGCAACTGGGTGTTAGGTACGGCACAAAATCCGTTTGCGTATTGGTATACCGTCGCTATACCGGGGGGAGCGATCTTCCTGTTTGTGCTCGGGTGGAATTTGTTGGGAGATGCTTTTAGAGATATTTTAGACCCCAGACAGGTCTGATTTTTATACAATATATGTAGTCCTAATTTATAGAGGTGCTTATGATTCGCCGTAAAGACTTATATACTTCGTTGGCTGATAGTGCGTTCCGCTTTCCGGATAAAATTGCTTTAGTGGAAGCCGGTACAGGAAAGAAGGTATCTTATCATGAACTTCTTATGCAAGTGGACCGTGCTGCAGATATGTTTTTTGAACATGGTATCCGCAAAGGCGACCGTGTGGGTATTGCTCATCGCAACGCCATAGATACGGTGGTAGCGAATTACGGGCTTTATAAATTAGGAGCAGTAAGCATCCCGATAAACTTCATGGTTACCAAACAGGAAGAAATCCAATATATCTTGAATAATGCCGGTGCCAAAGCCGTGGTAACGCAGGCTGAATTTTTACGTCATTATGTAAAAGCCGCGCCGGATACGCCGACAGTCAACTATATTTTTACAACGGATGAAATACCTTCTTCCGCAGCCGGATGCGATAAAGTGCAATTTTTCTGGAAAGAGATTGAAAAATCCACCGTGCACGAAGAAACCGCTTCCCCGCAAGCAGGGCTGGATGATTTAGCATTTATTTTATACACTTCCGGTACAACCGGTCTGCCCAAAGGTGCTATGATTTCTCATGGCAATTTGGCTTCCAACGTTATTTCGTGCGCGCAAATTTTTAAAATTAGTGATGACGACGTGTTCTTGTGTTTGCTCCCGATGTTCCACTCGTTTGCGTGGACTACGTGTGTGGTAATTCCGCTTTACTTAAACTTAAAAGTAGTTATTGTGGCCAACGTCATGCCGGCCAGCAAGTGGCTCGGTGCAATGGGTACGGAAAACGTTACCTTAATGCTTGCCGTGCCGCAGATTTACGCGGTGCTTTCCAAAGAGGCCAAAGGCTTAAAACGGCTTTACTTGCGTTTCTGGCCGTTTAAGAATATCCGCTTTTGCGTGTCCGGTGCCGCGCCGCTTACGCAAGAAATTAAAGACCGGTTTGAACAAAAATTCTCCGTACCGATATTGGAAGGTTACGGCCTAACGGAAACGAGTCCGGTGGTGAGCGTAAATACCGAGGAACTTCAAAAAATTAAATCGGTGGGCCCGGCCTTGCCCAGTGTCAGCACGCTTGTAGTAGATGAGAACGGCAACGAGGTCCCGCGTAATCACGAAGGCGAATTGTGTGTAAAAGGGCCCAACGTGTTCCGTGGTTATTGGGGAAACGAAACCGCTACGCGCGACGCTTTTACCGAAGACGGTTGGTTTAAAACTGGGGATATTGTGGAAGTAGATGATGACGGCTTTATCTTCATTAAAGACCGCAAAAAAGACATGATTATTATTAAAGGGCTTAAAGTGTTTTCCGCGCAAGTGGAAGCCATTATTTGCGAACACCCGGCGGTGGAAGAGTGCGCTATTATCGGCGTGCCGGATGGCCGCGGTGGTGAGTTTATCAAATTATACGCCGTCAAAAAGGAAGGCGCGGAACTAAACGAAAAAGAATTTAGAATGTTCCTTAAAACCCATTTGGATAATTACAAGCGTCCGCGTGATTTTGAGTTTGTAGAAGAGTTGCCTAAAAATGCGTTACGCAAAGTATTAAAGCGCGAACTGCGTAAAGATGCCGTGGCCAAATTGGCGGCCCGTATGGCGGCCGCCCCGGCGGAGGAATCCGTTGAATAGGTCGGCGCGCGTGGATTTAGCGCGCGTACTGCAACAAACCGTTCCCCAGGCGTACTATGTGGGGGGAATTGTACGCAGTAGTTTATTAAAACGCTACTCTACCGATATAGATTTAGCCTTGCCTGCGGCGGATGTAAAACCGGCGGCACTGGCCCTGGCCCAAAAATTAAAAGCAGCCGTGTTTGAAATGGACGCCGAGTACGGCGTTTGGCGGTTGGTTACCCACCAAGATAAAATTCAAATTGATTTAACGGCTTATCAAGGTAAAGATCTGAAGGCCGATTTGCTCCGGCGTGATTTTGCGTTTAATGCGTTGGCGTATCCGGTTTCTGCCTTGCCGCAAATGGAGATTTTGCCGCAAAAAAACGGCAATGCTAAAATTCTGCTTAAGCGGCTTGTCCGTTCCAAAATAGTGGATTATGCAAACGGACTTTCCGATGTAAAACAAAAAGTTATTTGCGCCACCAATCCGCGCGTATTTGAAGAAGATCCTTTGCGTATGTTGCGGGCGTTTCGCTCGGCGGCGGAACTTAATTTTGCGATTGCTCCTTCCACCCTTAAACTCATTAAAAAATACGCTGCCCTTATTAGCCTGCCGGCCGGTGAGCGTATCCATGAAGAATTGTCACGCTTGTTTGCCACTGCCAAAGCGTATGAAAATTTACTTTTAATGGACGCGTGTGGGCTGCTGACGGCCTTGTTCCCCGAGTTAGAGCCGCAACGCACCTGCGCCGAAGTATATTATGGTAAAGGCGGCGTGCTGAAACACACACTACTTGTTTTTAAACGCATGGAGTACTTACTGGATCATTTGGACCGGGCCTTTGCTAAATACGCGCGCAAACTTTCATTTGTGCAAGGCCAAAAACCGCTTTTTAAGATGGCGGCTTTGTTGCACGATATTGCTAAACCGGTTACGGCCCGGGTGCAAGGTGACCGGCTGCGTTTTTTTTATCACGAACAAAAAGGTGCCAAAATGGCCAAAACCGTATTGGAACGGCTGCATTACAGCCGCCCGGATATGCGTTTAATTTGCGCTATGATTGGCGAACATTTGCGCCCCAGCAATTTAGCCAGTAACGACGTAATTACCGATAAAGGCGCGTATCACTTTTTTCGCGATTTGGGCGACGCTGCTTTGCCGCTACTGCTGTTGTGTTGGGCTGATTACACAAGTTACATTACGGATGCGCAATTAACGCGCATGCTTCCGCACAGTTTTGAGCCCATGATGAGTTTAGCCCAAGCGCAAAAGAAAGCCGCTTTTGGAAAAACACTTCGCCATGTGCAAGTGCTTTGGTTATTATTAGGTAAGTATTTTAAACATCCGCAAGTAGTGCGTCCGGCGCGAGTTATTACCGGGCGTGATGTGATGGACTTGCTCAACTTGCCGCCCGGCCCCAAAATCGGCGAGATTTTAGAGGCCGTTGCCGTGGCGCAAGTGGAAGGTAAGGTGCATGATAAAAAAAGTGCGCTGGCATTTATTAAAAATTTAAAATAGTTGTACGCGGTAAAAAACTTTGCTAAAATAAAAAAGTATTGATACGCTTACGTGATGCGGGCGTGGTTCAATGGTAGAATGGAAGCTTCCCAAGCTTTAGACGAGGGTTCGATTCCCTTCGCCCGCTTTTTTAATCAGGAAGATTATGGAAAACGAAAACCTTGATTTGGACGTAAAACCTGCCGGCAATAAAGACCTTTGGCTTTTCCTCATTATTGTGGATATTGTTTTGTTATGCGTGTTTGGTTTCTTTTTATACAAACACTTTTCTACCGGTTTGTTCCAAACGCCAGCGTCGGCAGAAGCGGTGCAAACGTCGCCGGAAGAAAGCGTGCTTGAATCGCTAAATGTAGAAACAATTGCCGAACCGGCAAAACCTGTTAAAGAAGAGCCGGTAGCAACTGCACCGGAAAAAACATTAGTGGCCGAGATTATTGCCACTGAAGAAAAACCGGAACCGGTTACCCCTGCACTTAAAGACGGTGCTGAAAAACAAAGCGTGATCGTAAAGAATAATCCAAAGAGCAAATACCGCCGCGTAACCTTCCGTTGGTTTGGGGAAGGCAAGAAAGTTTCTATCGTTAGCGGATTTACTATGTCTAAACCGCAAGCGCTCAAGAAGAAAGACGGTTATTGGGAAACGACGCTCTCTATTTTGCCCGGCACGTATAAATTCTTATATATTATTGACGGTCAAAATACGCAAGACCCATACAGCCCGGAAAAAGACGGCCGTTCGCTTGTATATATTGAGTAGCCCCTTAAAATCACTCTTTACATTAAGCCCTCGCAATGCGAGGGCTTTTTAGTTGTTCCTTCCGAGGGTGTAGTCGGAGACTGTTGTTTGAAAAAGCAGTTCCCCGACAGAGCCCCTCGGAGATAACATCTGTTTGAATGCTTTTTGGGGTGCCCTTGGCGGGAAATCTTTTGTTACTTTTCTGTTTCCGGAAAAGTATAAAATTTCACTTGACCTATTTTTTTTTTTTGGTACAATAAATTGCGATTGATTTTTAAAGTAGAAGTTTATTGCGTTGTTGAAGGCCTTTAAAAGGCGGTTGGAGAAGGGATAAATTTTTCCTACTGTCCCTCCAGACAAGTGGGAAGACGGGGGTGGGTAATCGCCCCGCCCCCGTCAGTCTAAACAAGGAGCGTAAAGTATGAACCATCACAAGCGTGGGTTTACACTCACGGAGTTGTTAATCGTAGTTATTGTAATCGGGATACTTTCGGCCGTTGTGTTGCCGCGGTACAACAAGACGTTGGAAACGCGCAAAACGACGGAAGCGGAAGATATTTTGTCGGCCATCCGCACTGAGCAGGAGCGCCGCTGTACGTTAGGTAAGAAATACGTAACGGACATGGCCGGTTTATCGGAAATTGTGCCCAGTACGCAAACGAATAATTATACGTACAGTTTGGAGAGGGGTCTCGGCAGTACCAATTTTCATACGGTTATGGCAAAAGCCATCAGCCGCGGCAGTTATGAATATGGTTTATATATGTTCTCCAATAGTGACGGACGTATTTGTTGCCAAGGGCCGGATTGCACCAAACTCAATAAAGATTATCCGTTGTGTGAAGAATTAGTAACCCACACCGATTTACAAAGATCTGCTTTTGAAGAAGCCCGGGAGTGTGGTATTCACGGTACATATCCGAATCCTGACCCGCCTACGCCTCCGATTTGGGAAGAACGATTCCAAGACGAGTTCGTATTGGACAAGCCTACGCCGGATCCAACGCCTACTCCGGAGCCGGAGCCCGAACCCGAGCCGGAACCAATCCCAAGTGGCTGTTTGCTGGAGGGAGGATGTGAGTGTACGGGAAATGAGGTGGTTGATATTTTTGACGACGAAAATTTGAGGAATACATATTGCGGGACAAATGCGGCAGCTTGGTTTACTGTTCCTAAAAGTGATGATTTCCATCACGACTGTTTTTGTTATCAAATGAAACTGGTTCGTTACTGTTCTCCAATAACGGCAAGTTATTCTACAAAGAAATATTGTACCTCCCATTGTCAAGAAGGAGGTTACCATACTATAAATATCGGTGGCCAAAATTACGAACAAAATTATACCTGTAGTGAAGATCTTTGTTCAACTCCGCCCCCATCATATGATGCATTAGACTGTGTTGCCCAAAATACGGATGGTTTATGGAATTGTGGAACCCAACGATACCAATGTCAAAATGACAAGTGGGAGCTTTCTGCATGTCAACCATCGACGAGTCCTGGTGCCTGTGGTACGATGGATTATGTCCCAAATCAGGCATTTTCATGTGAGGAAAATTGTTGTATATACAATGGAAGGAGCTATTCCGAGGGAGCACGTGTACAGATGCCGGGAGAAGAACCCTGTTGTGCTACAGGGGGGGCGTCGGATATAGTTGTCTCTTGGGAGCCTCGCGTTGGGATATGTCACAACGGACAAGTGCAACTGCTTTCTTGTGAATCATTTAAATGGAGGGTAACTTGTCAAAATACCGGAGAGTAATTCTTGTTTTGATGAAAACTAACCCCCCGGTTTAGGCCGGGGGGTATTTTTATACAATGAGTTTAATTAAATAGGCCCGATTCTTCTAGGGCATTAAAAGCCTTTGTAATGTTGTTTACAATGGCAATCCAACGGCTTTGCCCGTCGGCAGTGACCGAGCCGTAAATGGCGGCAATGTTGATGTTTTGTTTAGTCAGCACCGAACTGATATCCAAGATAAGCCCCGGGCGGTCTTTCGTTTCAATACAAATCGCTTCCGTTTTTACGCTGGTAAAGCCCGCGCGCGTTAAAATGTGGCTGATTTCCTGGTCGTGCGTAATGGCCAGACGGAAGGTGGCAGCGTCGTAATGCACGCCTTGAGACAAGGCAATAATGTTTACTTTTTCGCGCATCAAAATCTCGGCTACGTTTTTGAGCGTGCCGGGTTCGTTGACTAAAAACACACTATACTGCTTTACAATACTAAGCGGCATAAGGACCTCGTTTAATTTTTTTATGAACTTTGGGCAGACAAGGCCGCGCTTTTGCCGGGCGTGTTTGACGTAGCACGCGCAACATTTGCGGATGGATTTTTCCGTTACTGGCTAGCACTGTCTGTCCGTAATTTTCAATTTTTTCAAAAGGTTTTCCGGAAAAGTCTGTTACTTTTCCACCGGCTTCTTGTAAAATAAGTGTACCGGCGGCTACATCCCACGGGCGTAGCGATTGTTCCCAATAGCCGTCTAACCGGCCGGCCGCTACCCAACACAAATCTAATGCCGCCGAGCCTAACCGACGCACACCATGACAGATATTTAAAAATTGTCCCAGTTTCGCCAATAACTCTTGCATATAATCAAACCGTGCATACGGAAACCCGGTTACGAGTAACGCTTGGGATAAGCGGGGCGTTTTTGAAACGTGAATTTTCTTGCCGTTTAAGGTGGCGCCTTTGCCTTTTTGGGCTAAAAAAGTTTCTCCGGTAATCGGGTTTTTTACGCCGCCTAAAACGGGTGTCCCCCGGTAAAAAAGAGCAATGGATATGCTACATTGCGGAAGTGTGTGGGCAAAATTGGTGGTACCGTCAATAGGATCAATCACCCACACATATTCGGAGCCGGACAATTTGGTGCCGTTTTCTTCGGCAATATAATCGTGCGCGGGAAAATGTTTTTTAATAAGCGTTAAAATTGTTTTTTGGCTGGCTACGTCGGCGGCGGTGACTAAATTGGCTTTGCCTTTTAGTGCGTAATCCACCTTGCCAAACTTACGTTTGACTACTGCGGCGGCTTTTTCCAGGGCTTCTTGCAATATAACAAATTCCTTCTTCATGGTTTTAACTCCAACACTTCGGCTTGTTTTAATTTATCTTCCAAGTAGAGCATGGCTTTACAATCATCTTCGTTATACATAAGCACTTTTTGTAAAAGTTCGTCGTTGCCGGTTTTAAGCCAATTGGTAAAATAAACCATACTGTCCATGGCGCCGCAATCATCTTGCCGCCAATTAAACCCGAAGGCAGGCGCGGCTGCCTTGAGAGAAAAACTCGGCGCGGGCAAATAAAAGGCTTTGTTAACGGCTACTTTTAAATCGTAACAAATACCGCACAGCGCATTTAATTTAACGGCGGCGGAAGGGTGAGCCGCCGCTAATTTTTTCATTTTTTTGAACTCGTATTCTGTCCAATGGTATAGGGCTGTGTCGGAAAAATCTTTTACATAGTCGTAAAATTGCTCAAAAATGCCTAATTCTTCTTGCGGCGTTTTGGCTACAAAACTGACGTATTTGTTTTGTTCTTTATCCCAAATGCCGATTAAATAAACAAAGGAAATACTGTCTTTGGTAAATGTTTCCGTGGCTTCAAAATCAAAATATAAATGGTATTTTTTCTCCGGCGGGGGGAAATGCCCTTTTTCACGCAAAACCGGTTTGTTGTGCAAGTAGGCCAACGCGTTGTAGTAAGAATCGGTGGCGTGCGGTTCTTCTAAAATTTCTTGCAGTTTGGCTAAATCGGCGCGGGCTACGTCGTCGGTAGAGAACATCCCGTTGATTTTGAGGCATTGGCGCATTTCTGTATTTAAGCCGGGCAACATAAGTAAATCTTTATTTTGCGCTACTATTTTGTTCGCATAAACGCGCCAAGGGGTGCCGGCCGCTTTGGGCGGCTTGTGGGCTTCCGGCCGGGCCTTCCCGTCGCGGATAGCACGCCAAAATTCCAACTCGCGTTCTAATCGCGGCAAGTGGGTTTGATACGGCACATCCACGCGCCCGTGTTTTAGGTACACGTGGGTGTTTGCCGGGGTAAATTGTTGTATTTCTCCCAGTATCCGGTTTAGCAAACTGACTTGCAACGCGTAATGCTCTTTTAAATCGTGGGCTCGCTTAAATTGATAAATTTGGTAATGATACGAACCGAAACGGCTGGGGGCCGCATCGTTACGTACGAGCAAATTCACACTTCCGTAAACTGATTGCGGTAAATTCCATAAAGCGCAGTTGGCAACGGCTTCTGCACCACCCGCCATCGCTGATAGGGTGTTTTTAAAACGATCCTTTTCGGTTTCACCCGATATAAAAACTACTTTGGGGAATTCTTGTTTGATCCACTCGTCTCGCGCGTGACGGTCGGTGCGGATTTTAAGAGATTCATAACGGTTGGGTTCGGCGACGGCTTCTTCTTGCGGGGCATGAAAAGAACACCACACGCTGAAGGGATCTTCTAAAAGCGAGAACATACGCGAGGCATTAAAATCTTGTTTAGAGGGTGCTCTCCCGGCGGAAAAATCTAAAAATAATGATTGCAAGTCGCTATCGTTCATTGTAAGTATTTTATCTTTTTTTCACGTGCAAGGGAAACATTTTTTACGTCTTTAGCGTCTGCTATAGCGGTTTGCACGGCTGACAAGCGAAATGATACAATACTTTATATGGCTATTTTGCGTGTAACTAAATACGGCGAACCGATTTTGCGTCAAAAATTAAAACCGGTTGATTATGCAAAGATTGCTCCGCAACTGCCGCAACTTTTACGTGATATGGAAGAAACGTGCGAGGCTGTGCACGGCGTAGGTTTGGCGGCTAACCAAATTGGGCTTGCGTTGCGCTTGGCCGTTATTTTGTTGCCGGGCGAGAAGGAAGAAGATCCGCCCACGCGTTACGTGATTATCAACCCCGAAATTATTGCTAAAAACGGCGAGAAAATAGAGGAAGAAGGTTGTTTATCGTTGCCCGGGTTATGGGCGGAAGTTAAACGTGCGACGGATGTAACTTTGCGCTATATAGATGAAAACGGAAAAGAGCAAACCAAACGTGCGCGGGGGCTGCTTGCCAAGGCATTTCAGCACGAGGTGGACCATTTAGACGGAAAATTATTTATTGATTTAGTAGATCCCAAACTAAAACCCGAAGTCAAAAAGGTTATTAAAAAATTACGAGAGAAGTGGGACTGACTATGACCAAAATTTGTGTAATGAAATTTGGCGGTAATACGTTGGCCAATAAACAAAAATTACTTTTGGCCGCCCAATTGATTAAATCGCGTTACGATGACGGTTTTATTCCGGTGGTGGTGGCATCTGCTAACGGAAATTTAACGGATGTTTTATTAGACCATGCCTACAGCATTGCGGCAAACCCCGACAAGCGTGAGTTGGATATGCTTATTACAACCGGCGAGCGGGTGAGCGTGGCGCTGCTTTCTATTGCGTTGCGGGCATGTGGGGTGCCGTCGGTATCATTGACCGGCTCGCAGATCGGACTTATTACCACCGCTACGCATACCGGAGCGGATATCTTAACCCTAAAGGGCGACCGGTTATCTAAAGAAATTCAAGCCGGCAACGTACCGATTGTAGCCGGATTTCAAGGTATCGGAGAAAATAAAGAGATTACTACGTTAAAGCGTGGGGGATCTGATGTGTCGGCTGTGTTTTTGGCGTCGCAATTAGGGGCGCAACATGTAGAGATGATTAAAGACGTAGACGGCGTTTATTCGGCCGATCCCAATAAAGATCAAAAAGCCCAAAAATACGAAGTGTTAGATTTTGATGAAATGTATAAATTGGCCCTAAACGGAGCAAGCGTTTTGCACCCCGACGCTGTGCGGCTTGCCAAAGCCAAAGGGGTGGAAATCCGTATTGTATATTATCAAACAGGCCAAACAGGAACGGTAATTAAATAATGTATCTTAAATGGAATATCACAGGTGTAGTATCTTTTATTTTATTGGGTGGGGCTATTTATGTGTGGGGCCCCGGTTTCGGCTCATTATGGCGCGCAGTTATTTCGGGCGTGTTGTATGCAGCGCTATTTTTTGCCAGTTTTGTGGTAGTGAAACGCAGATAACTCCCCGCATTATTTTAAAATATGGTATGATTTGAATATGCTAAATACTACGATTATCTTACAAATTAGTGGATTTATTGTTTGTTTTGTGTTGTTGTTTGTATTTACCGCCAAATATCGTGCGGCACTTGCGTGCGAGACGGATTTTGATCCGGAAGTGGAAGAGGCTACGATTTCCGCTCGTGCTGCACAACCGGCCTTTAAATCCCGTGCTGCGTTACTCAATGCGTTGCCGGGAACGGCTTCTTTAGAAGTGGCTGATTTAAAGGAAAAAATGAAAGAATTACAATACCGATTGGAAGAAATGAAAATCGGATATGATAAAAATAACAGCGAAATTGCCAAGCAACTTTCCCGTATGGAAACGCGGGTGGCCACGTTTGAACAAGAGTATGTAACAAAATTACAACCTACGTTACTGAGCCTGATTCAAGAATTAGAAAATATGAAAGTGGCAGAAAGTCAACAGAAATAAAAATTACTTTTTCATAAAAATATCCCCCGGTTTCGCCGGGGGATATTTATTTGTCAGTAATTTTTTTCATATATTTTTTTAAGTGTTGTAGAATTTTTTTGGCGGTGGTTGTTTTCTCTTTTTCCAAAAATGCAGATACTTTTTCGTAAAGTTCCGGCGTAACTTGTGCACCGTTTTCCAATAACACTTCCACAACGGGCAATTTTTGCATAATGGCCGCGTAGAAAAGCGGGCGCTTGTCAATCCGGTCGGGTATGTTTGGCTCGGCGCCTCGTTTTAACATATAGGTAACTAAATCCAAGCGTTCTTCTTCGGTGGGATAGGGTTGCGTAACTGCCATCAATAATGCCGTTGCGCCTAAATTAGATTTGATATTTAGACCTGCTTGAAGGAATATAAGCAGTTTCGCTGCTTCTGTATTGCCATCGCGCGCTGCAATAAAAAGGGGAGTCCAACCATCGGGGGTTTGGGCATCAATATCAAAATTATTTTCCAGTAAAAAGTTGATGATGTCTTCGTTTCCGCTTGATGCCGCCGCGTGTAACGCGTTAAATACTACTCCATTATATCCACGTTCGTCGTCACTGAAATAAAAAACGGTATCTAGCGGTACGCCATTTTCCACATCTTCTTTGACGCTTTCCAAATCGCCGTAATACGCGTGTGCAATAAACTGCTCGCCTTGTTCGCGCATGAGTGAGTGATGATAACTCAACCCCAATAACAAAACCATCAACACAATTATAATAATTACAATTTTTCTTATCATACCAGTATTCTAGCAAAATGAACACAACTATTCTTAAAAAATAAAATCCCCCATTTCTGATATAAGAAATGGGGGATGGTTAAGTAAGTTAAACTTACTTTTCTACTTTTCAATTTTTTCCGTCGGTTGGATAGCGGCCAATTGTTTGTAAAGGTCGCGTCTCCAAGCATACTCATTTTCCGCATGCTTAATGAGTTTTTTTGCGAGTTCCGGATTGTCGCGCATCAAGCCTTTGAAGCGGTTTTCGCCACTCATATAGTCGGCTAGCGGCAACGTCGGCGCGCCGAGCGGGCTATCCACGTGCAAGGGGTTCTTGCCTTCGTAGCGGGCTTCGGGGTTGAAGCGGTAGAGAATCCAGCGGCCGGCTTGTACGGCGCGTTTGGCTTCACCCATACCTTTGGACATATCAATCCCATGGGCGATACAGTGCGAGTAGGCAATTACCAAGGCCGGGCCGTCGTAGGCGTCTGCTTCGGCAAGGGCTTGGATGGTTTGGTTCATATTCGCACCCATGGCCACTTGCGCGACGTAGATGTTACCGTACGTCATAGCAATCATACCCAGGTCTTTTTTCGGCATCGTTTTGCCACCCGCGGCGAACAAGGCTTTGGCACCCAACGGCGTGGCTTTAGACATTTGACCGCCGGTGTTGGAGTACACTTCGGTATCTAACACCAAGATTTTGATGTTCTTGCCGCTGGCCAAAACGTGGTCTAAACCGCCGTAGCCGATATCGTAGGCCCAACCGTCACCGCCCAATATCCACACAGATTTGCGGATGAGATAGTCGGTCAAACTTAAAAGACGTTTGCAAGTTTCGCAACCTTTTTTCGCGCCGCCTTCTAAAATAGTTTTCAGTTCGGCTACGCGTTTGCGTTGCTCTTCTACGCCCGCGTCGGTTGTTTGATCGGCGTTCAAAATAGCGTCAATCAAGGCCGTATGGGCTTTGAAGTTTTCATCTTGTTTGGCTTGTTCCAAAAGGGCTTTGGCATCGTGGTTGAGTTGGTCAAACGCCAAGCGCATACCCAACCCAAATTCGGCGTTATCTTCAAAGAGCGAGTTGGCCCACGCCGGTCCTTTACCGTCTTCGCGTTGGCAATAGGGGGTGGTGGGCAAGTTGCCGCCGTAAATAGACGAGCAGCCCGTGGCGTTAGCAACGGCTAATCGGTCGCCGAATAATTGCGTTAAGAGTTTTACATACGGAGTTTCTCCGCAGCCCGCGCACGCGCCGGAGAACTCAAACAAGGGTTTTCTCATTTGAGAACCTTTGACACTTTCTTTCTTCGTGTTTACAGCGGCTTGTTTCAAGCCCAAGAAGAAAGCGTAGTTATCAATTTCGTTTTCGCGCACGGAAAGTTGGTGTACCATGTTAATGGCTTTCTTTTCCGGGTTTTCTTTATTTTTCGCCGGGCAGTTAAATACACACGCGCCGCAGCCGGTGCAGTCTTCCACCGCTACTTGTACGGTGAATTTTTTACCGGCGAGGTCGGCTTTGCCGTCGGCAGATTTAAAGGTTTTCGGCGCATTTTTGAGTGCATCTGCGTCGTATGCTTTAATGCGGATAGCCGCGTGCGGGCACACCATAGAGCAGAAACCGCATTGGATACACGTATCCGGATCCCACGCCGGGACCATGAGCGCAATGTTGCGTTTTTCGTATTGGGTGGTGCCCGTCGGATATACGCCACCTTCCGGCATTTTAGAGGTAGGCAAAGCGTCGCCGCGTCCGGCAATCATTTCGCCCAAGACGTCTTTTACAAACGCCGGAGCATTAGCCGGAACGGGGGCTTTGGTGTGCAATTTAGAAGAAACTTTAGACGGATATTTTACTTCGTGCAGTCCCGCTAAAGCCGCATCAACGGCTTTGTAGTTTTTCTGCACGACTTCTTCGCCTTTTTTGGAATAGGTTTTTTCAATGGCGTGTTTGATGTCCGCAATCGCTTTTTCAGACGGAATTACACCCGCAATACCGAAGAACGCGGTTTGCATGATGGTGTTGGTGCGGCTGCCCATACCGGTTTGTAAAGCAATTTCTGACGCGTCAATCACGTAAACTTTTAATTGGCGGTCAATGATGATTTGTTGTACTTCCGCGGTTAAGTGATTCCAGACTTCTTCGGCGGAGTACGGTGCGTTAATTAACACGGTTGCGCCTTTTTTGGCTTTGCCGAGTACGTCGTATTTATCCAAGAAGTCAAACATGTGTACGCCGATAAAATCAGCCTCTTGGATGAGATACGGAGCGCGGATGTAGTTTTTGCCGAAGCGGATGTGCGAAGTCGTCATAGAGCCCGATTTTTTAGAGTCATAGACGAAGTATCCTTGCGCAAAGAAACCGTTGGCGGAAATAATTTTCATCGTGTTTTTGTTCGCACCGACAGTACCGTCAGAGCCAAGTCCATAGAACAAGGCCGCGAAAATATCATTACCGGCTTTGCTTTCTAATTTAGTAGCGGGGAGCGATTTATGCGTCAAATCGTCGTTAATACCGACTACAAAATCTTTTACCGGGTTTTTAGCGGCTAAATTGTCAAATACGGCTTTGATGTCGCTGGGGGTAAAATCTTTGGAGCCGATACCATAGCGGCCGCCGATAATTAACGGCGTGGTGGCAAATTTGGCTTTGGCTTCTTCGGTTAAAAAGGCCGCGCAAACATCTTGGAACAAGGGCTCGCCTAAAGAGCCGGGTTCTTTGGTGCGGTCCATCACGGCTACTTTTTTAATGGTGTTGGGGATGACGCGGATGAAATCGGCAATAGAGAACGGGCGGAATAATTTAACTTTAAGCACGCCCACTTTTTCACCTTTCATCAGTTCTACGGCGTTTTGTGCTACGTCGGCGCCGGAGCCCATAATGACGATCAAGCGTTCGGCATCTTTATCGCCGAAGTATTGGAACAAATCGTAATTGCGGCCCGTCATTTTGGCCAGTTTAGCCATTTCTTCTTTGACGATACCGGGTACGGCGTTATAGAATTTGTTAACGGCTTCGCGTTCTTGGAAGTACACATCCGGGTTGGCGGCCGTACCGCGCACGGTGGGGTGTTCCGGGTTTAAACCGCGGGACTTGTGGGCGGCCACGAGTTCGTCGTTAATCATTTCTTTCATTTGTTCTTTGGTTAAAGGTTCCACCATGTTCAGTTCGTGGCTGGTGCGGAAACCATCAAAGAAATGTACAAACGGTACGCGGGCACGCAAGGTGGATGCTTGGGCCACTAAAGCCATATCCATGGCTTCTTGCGGGTTATCCGAGCATAACATAGCCCACCCGGTTTGGCGCACGGCCATAACGTCGGAGTGATCGCCGAAAATAGACAAAGCGGTAGTCGCAATCGCGCGGGCCGAAACGTGGAAAACCGTAGGCGTAAGTTCGCCCGCGATTTTGTACATATTCGGAATCATCAAAAGTAAACCTTGTGAAGCGGTAAACGTGGTGGTTAGCGCACCGGCTACCAAAGAGCCGTGTACCGCACCGGAGGCACCGCCTTCGGATTGCAATTCGCTGACAGAGGGCACATTGCCCCAAATGTTTGTTTCGCCTTTGGCGCTTTTTGCGTCGCAGATTTCACCCATCGTGGAAGACGGGGTAATCGGGTAAATAGCGATTACTTCGTTAGTGGCGTGGGCAACGTGGGATACGGCACCGTTGCCGTCCATAGCAACTAATTTAGCCATACTGGAAAGTCTCCTTGTTTAAATTAAAAACGGCTGTTGGGCGGTGCGGAAAACACCGGCAGAACAAAACCTTATACCTATTATAGAATTTTAGGAAGGTCTTTGGCAAACAAAGGAATTACAAAAAATAAAACAGTTTTTTGGAATTTTTTTTGTTATACTATTAAGGTAGATTAAACAAGGAGGCCTAGTATGAGTAAACAAGGCTTTACACTTATTGAGTTGTTAGTAGTTGTGTTAATTATCGGTATTTTATCGGCGGTAGCATTGCCGCAGTACGAGAAGAGCGTTTCGCGTGCCCGCGCCGCCGAGGCTATGACCACCACCAAAACGGTTTTAGACGCTGCGGCCATTTACGTGGCCACGTACCGCCGTTGCCCTTCTGACCTTAGTGACTTGGATATTAAAGTAAGCCCGAACGGGAAAGATTGGACCTTTGCGATTGACAACGATGATCTTGGTTCTCGCAATTGTGGGGTAACGGTGACTCCTAGAAAAGGTACTTCTTTTACGGCCAGACGCATTTATGTAAAAAATCCCGGCGAAACTTTTACAGGGGTTGATGCGGGTTCTACGGTTTGGGAGTGTGCAAGCGGCACTTGCACAGATTTCTTTTTTGATTTAGGGGTAAAGGCTATTGGAGAAAGCGATACATACTACCAATAATCAAGAACTTGCTTTACAAAAAACCCCCGGCCTAAACTGGGGGTTTTTTAATGTACTAACGCTGTTATAACATAAAGTCATTCCCGCCAACGACCTGCGGGAATGACTTTGTTTAATAATGACATAAAAAAATATCATCCCCGCTAGCAAGAACAGGGATGATACTTTCCGTTTATTTTATTAACTAATTGATTTCTTTAATTTCCACATCAAAGGTAAGTTCTTTGCCGGCGAGCGGGTGGTTAAAGTCCAACACTACTTCGCTGTCGGTAATTTCTTTAACTACAGCCCGGAAAGTGTGTCCGGCATTACTGGCACCCACCATATCGCCTACTTTTAAATTTTCCACGCCGCCGACGGCTGTTTTCGGTACGCGGCGGATGGCTTCTTCTTGTACTTTGCCATAGCCTTCTTCCGGAGCGACTTTAACGGTTTTCTTATCGCCTACTTTCATCCCGGTCAGTTCTTTTTCCAAGCCCGGGATAATGTGTCCGGCTCCGTGCGTGTACTCCAGCGGGCCGCGCCCCGACGATGTATCGGCTACTTTTCCGTCTACCGTTAGGGTGTAATCAAATTTTACTTTAGATCCTTCTTTAATCATAATTTCTCCTTGGCCCGTTGTGGGGCGACGGTATATTATAACAATTTTTACACATTTTTTTGACGATTTAAAAAATTACTTTTAATTGTGCTATAATAATAAAGTCAGTTGTAACTATACAAATGGGAGAGTGTATGAAAAGCAAAGGATTCACACTAATAGAATTATTAGCGGTTGTGTTAATTATCGGTATTTTAACGGCTATTGCCGTGCCGCAGTACCGTAAAAGTTTGGAGCGTTCCCGCGTGGCGGAAGCATATTCTATGATGCCGGCCATACGGGAATCATTACTTCGCTGGGCCAAAGAAAATAATAAAAATTTTGGTGAGAGATCTTGGTTTGATGAGGATGGCCATATCCTAAGCAACATCCCTCAACCTGTCTGGAAAGATGAGGTTTCTTTTAATGCGTTGGACATCTCTATGAAAGGCAAGCAAAGTGATACCAACCAACACGAATGGCAAACCAAAAATTTTACATATCGTATCTTCCCCGATGAAATAGGTCTGGCTCAAGACTGGTGGCCGATTAATCCTACCAGTGTAAAGGCTACATTTAGGCGCGGCCGGTATGCCGGATCTGTCGTCTATTTAATGGGTGGAACCGCCTTTTTGTGCGGCCGTGCACATAGCGACAACCCGAACGAGGACACACCTTCTGAAATTTGTGATGTGCTCGGACTAAAAATGAGAGTTATGCTCGAGAATATCAATGCTGTTCATAACGATATTGCAAACGCGACGAAATAAACTCTTACAGCAACGGAGCGTAAATGAAAAAAGGTTTTACACTTATAGAAATGTTGACGGTGGTGCTGATAGTGGCTATTCTATCGGCAGTAGCGTTGCCGCAGTACCGCCGCGTGATTGACAAGGCGCGCGTGCCGCAAGTGATTGCCCGTATGCGTGCTTATTACGATAGCAGCGAACGGTTGGCAGGCGAGTTTGGTTACCGCAGTTATGCCAAGTTGATTGCCGCCAAAGGGGAGCGGAAATATTCGTTTAGCCGGTTGGATGTGGACCTTTCCGGTTGTTTAGACGTTCCCGATGCCGATAATAGTACTTCGGGTGGCGGCTCTGCCGGGGGAGATGTGGTGTTAAACTGCAGTGATTGGGCCTACCGGATATTAGCCCCGATGCAACAAATAGTAGTTGATGGGCAAGTAGACGGCAAACCGAAAACGGACGCACGTTATTACGTGGCGGCGCGGAAATTGAGAACCCCTTACAAAGATACGTATATTTTGCAGGACCGCGAAACGATGGAACTGTTTTGCCAACCGGCGGGCCTACCGGGGGGAACAGATGAGTGGGTATGTCCTTCCCTTGATGCGGCGAATTGCGACCTTTCCGCTTGCGAAGCGTTTGATTTAGAGCCCAAATGTGCCGGGGTGCATTTTGGGGTGTTAGGCTACCCAACAGATACCCCCTGCGGTGCTAATTAAGGAGTATATATGAAGAAAGGGTTTACATTGTCTGAAGTGTTAATTACGGTGCTCATTATGATGGTGCTGGTGAGTATGGCCGTTCCTGCGTATGAAAAAATGATTGAGAAATCTCGCTTGTCCGAAGCCCGTACGATGCTCAAACGTATTTACGAGTCCAAAATGCGTATTTTGGATAATATGGATAAAACAACGTATGACGGCTCATTCGGTTTTGACAATTTGGACTTTCAATTTGAATGTAAAAATACCGCTACAAACAATGGCCATATCGTTGCGTGCAGTAGTGATGATTTTACGTATCGAATATCTCCTGGTGGAAATGCTACACAAAACTGGGTTTGTGCGGCCCGCCGAAAAGGAGATTTTGTTGCCGGGGTAATTTTTATGTATGATGGCGAAAATTTTCGGTGCATTACTCCTGCCGGTACACAATGTTCAGCATATGGGATGACTAACGGAAATGGTAATACCGATCTTTGCCCTGTTGTGAACTAAAATAATCTATTCTCTTTTTCCCCGGCCCGGTGCCGGGGTTTTTTTATTTTCTCGCCCCTTGCGGGAATGACAACTTTTTTAAAAAAGTATCATAACGCCCACTAATTTAAAATTAGCAATCTTTTAAAATGCTTGCTAATTTTAACGCAATTTGTTACAATACTCTAAACGCTTAAATAAGCCCAACCGTTTGGGTTACTTGCGATAATTGAGGAGAATTTTATGGAAGAAATTAAACGAACTACCCTTTCTTTACCTACCTTGGTGCCGGCCGTAGCCATACGGGATGTGGTAATGTTCCCGGGGATGAGTTTGCCTTTGTCGGTGGATCGGCCCAAATCGGTGGCCGCGGTGGAACTTGCGTTGCGTACGCCGGAAAAGTATATTTTGGCGGTTTCTCAAAAAAATGCGGAAATTGATGATCCGCGCGAACAAGATATTTACCACTTTGGGGTAATCGCTCAAATCACACAAAATTTAAAAATGCCCGACGGCTCTATGAAAATTTTTCTGCAAGGGCTCGTGCGTGCGCGCGTACACTCGTTGGAACTGAACCGCGCCGCCGGGGCTTGGTTTGCTAACGTGGAATATATTGAAGAAGAAGACGATAACTCTCCCGTTGTGCAAGCCCTGATGCGTAAAGTGTTAGACGAGTTTGACCACTATGCCCGCGTGTCGCACCGGATTGCGGTGGAAGGCGTTTCGTTCTTGCGCCAAATCAGCGATGGATCCAAACTGGCCGATACGGTTGCTTCCAATATGTTGGTTAAAACACCGCAACGGCAAGAAATTTTGGAAGCCGTGCATATTAAAGACCGGCTGGAAAAAATCTTAAAAATTATTACCAGCGAAGTGGAAATTTTGGGGTTGGAAGAAAAAATACACTCCAAAGTCCGCGCGCAAATTGAGAAAAACCAAAAAGAATATTATCTCAACGAGCAGATGAAGGCTATCCAAAAGGAACTGAGCCAAAAAGATGATTTCCAAAAAGAATTAGATGCTATGCGCGCCAAAATCAAAAAGAACGGCTTGCCGCCGCACGCCAAAGAAGCCGCCGAAAAAGAAATTGAGCGTTTGGCTAAAATGGCACCGTTTTCACCGGAAGCAACGGTGTCTCGCACGTATTTGGATTGGCTTTTGGATATGCCCTGGAATAAAACCACTACCGATGTGTTGGATCTCAAAAAAGCCAAGCAAATTTTGGATGAGGACCACTTCGGTTTGGAAAAACCTAAAACCCGCATTTTGGAATATTTAGCCGTTAGCAAACTCACCCACGGCCTGCGCGGCCCGGTACTTTGTTTTGCCGGCGCGCCGGGGGTGGGTAAAACGTCGCTTGCTAAATCTATTGCACGGGCGATCGGTCGCAAATTTGTGCGTATGAGTTTGGGCGGCGTGCGCGATGAAAGCGAAATTCGCGGCCACCGCCGCACGTATATCGGTTCTATGCCGGGGCGTATTATCCAAGGCTTAAGTAAGGCAAAAAGTGCAAACCCGGTGTTTTTATTAGACGAAATTGACAAGATGGGTTCGGACTGGCGCGGCGATCCGGCCGCGGCTCTCTTGGAGTTGTTGGATCCCGAGCAAAATAAAGAATTTACCGACCATTTTTTGGATGTTCCGTTTGACGTTTCTAAAGTAATGTTTATTACAACGGCTAATTCGCTTGCCGGTATCCCTACCACGTTACGCGACCGTTTGGAAATTATTGATTTTGACGGATATACCGAGTATGAAAAACACGATATCGTCAATAACTATCTGCTGCCTAAACAATTAAAAGCGCACGGTTTAAAACCGGGACAGTTGGAAATCGTACGCGATGCCGTGGCTCTTTTGATGCGCGAATATGTGCGCGAAGCCGGCGTGCGTAATTTGGACCGCGAAATCGGCTCGCTATGCCGCAAAGCCGCTAAAATGGTAGTAGAGGGCAAAAAGAAAGTGATTGTTACCAAAGAAAACTTGCACGACTTTTTGGGCGTGCCGCGTTATGCAAATTTTGCAACCGAAGAAAACGGCGTTGGCATCGCTACCGGACTTGCGTGGACAAGTGTGGGCGGAGAAACACTTTCTATTGAGGCTACTAAACTGCCCGGTAAAGGACAACTTATTTTAACCGGTATGCTGGGCAACGTGATGAAAGAATCCGTTCGCGCCGCACTGACTTATGCGCGTAGCCGCGGTTACGGTGGAAAAGTAGATTTTGACAAGACCGACTTTCACATCCACTTCCCCGAAGGAGCCGTGCCTAAAGACGGCCCTTCCGCCGGTAGTGTTATTACGACCGCTCTGACGAGTTTACTTACCGGCCTACCCGTTAAAAAACAGTTGGCTATGACGGGCGAAGTGACTATTACCGGGCGCGTACTACCCGTGGGTGGTATTAAAGAGAAATTTTTGGCCGCCTATCGCGAAGGGGTGAAGACAATTTTGTATCCGCACACTAACGCCAAAGACGTGTCCGAAATCCCCGAGCGCGTACGCAAAGAATTAACGCTTGTCCCCGTTAAACACATGGATGAAGTGTTGCCGCTTGCGTTGGAAGGTTGGAAAGAATTTTCCGCTAAATCTTCTAAAAAACCGACGGAAAAACACAGTAAAAAGGTTGCTAAAAAAACGGCGAAAAAAACGAGTAAGCACGTTGCCGAAAATAAAAAACCGACGAAAAAAAACGTTAAAAAATCGGTAAGAAAAAAGGTAAAACGTCACAGATAAACCAAAAAGAAAATTAGCGTTGTGAAAAAAAAGAGTTAGGGGATGTACCTAACTCTTTTTTCAGAACCGTTCGGGGGGTAAATCGAAGGGTTCTGCGGATAAAATAAAAATTCTAACGGCCTTTCTATCTATAATACAATGTGTAAAGAAACTTTGCAAGTTTTTAATTCAAAAAAAATAATTATTAAAAATAACCTTTTTGTATTATTTAATATTTTTTTTGTAAAATTTTTGTAAAAAATCGTCTTGTATTGCTATAATATACATATATTTGGAGGCATAATGAAAACAACAAAATTACCTGTAGTTTTTGCTTTATCGATAATTGCTTTGCCGATGTCCCAAGCGGTTGCCCAACAAAAAGAAGGTCTTGTGCTTGGTATGGAAGAATCTCGCTCCGCCACGACCGCCATTACCGAGCAGGCCACTCAAACCCCGGGAGATATTTATCGCGGTACGGTATTCGGGGCCGACAAGAAAGCCTATGCCAGCGAAGTACTTGGCGACCGTGCTTTGGCTACTAAAAAATTGGTGTACGATACCTCGTTGATTCGCGCGATTAAAATTCAAGATGTGGATCGCGTGCGTACGTTGATGTATGCTAACGTCAGCGCGAGTGAAAAAAACTACGCGGGTATTACACCGCTAACGGTGGCCGGAGAAAAGGGAAACGTGGATATTTTGCGCCTTTTGGTGGAAAACGGAAAGGCCGACGTAAATGATAAGTCCAGTTACGGCGTTACACCGTTAATCGCGGCGGCTGCCGCCNNAAAGCCGATGCGATTGCGTATTTGCTTGAACACGGAGCAGATGCTACGGCTAAAGATGATTTGGGAAAAACGGCTTTGTTGTATGCTTCCAATTATGATGATGCTAAAACGATTGATAAACTGCTTGCGTTAAATAAAGTGGCTGTAAACATCCCGGATAATTCGGGAAATACCCCGCTTATTTATTCAGCACAGAAAGGATTAAGCGCTAACATTAAATCGTTGCTCGCGGCCGGAGCAAAAATCGATTACCGCAACCCGGTTACGGGCGTGAGTGCTTTGTCTGCGGCGGCGGCAGAAGGGCATACTAATGTGGTGCGTCAGTTGGTTAAAAACGGGCAAGCCGACGTAAACTTACGCGATTTGGCCGGGCGCACGCCTATCTTTTATGCGGTGGAAAAAGACCAACCCCAAGCCTTGCAAATGCTCCTATCGTTAGGGGCTAACGCCAACATGAAAGATAATTCCGGTGTTACGGCGTTAATGCGGGCATCGGCGAAAAATCGTAAAGAATGTCAAAAGATACTCTTGCGTCAAAAAGGCATTGATGTAAACGCGCAAGATAATTCCGGACGCAATGCCGTTGCGTATGCTGCGTATGCTCCCGACGTGGATGTTATGCAAAATTTAGTTTCTGCCAAGGCAAATATCAACCAAGCAGATGTGCAAGGCAATACGCCCCTTATGAACGCTATTAAGGCCAAAAACGACCGTACGGCTGTATTTCTTATCCAGCAAGGGGCTAACTTGACGGCCGCTAATCAAGCAGGGGAAACGGCTTTTACGTTAACCCCGGTCTATTTGCCTAACTCCGGTACTGCGCGTGTGTTGGGTGTTAAACAACCCACCGCCCAACAAGAGGCCTTGCAAGTAGAAGCGGCTAAACTGGCCGAAGTACGTAATTTGGAAGAACAACTTGCCCAAGAAGAGCAAGCCGTAGAACAATTAAAAGCGCAACAAGGACAAGTAGCCGCGACGCCGGTGGAAGTCGCCGCTCCGGCGGTTGCGGTGGCGCCGGTTGCAGTGGCTAAAACGCAGCCCAACCGAGCTGCTAAAACGGTTTCGCAAAAAAAAAACACAGGGAAGGAAGATAAATTAGCCCATCGTAAAACGGCTGCTCCCAAAGGGGAATGTGTCCCGCAAGCGACGGTTTTGCCGCAAGAAATTAACATGGCGGATTTGTTAAGCGAAGAAGAGCAACCGTTAAATGAAGAAGAACAATACTAAAGTGATTTAAATCGCAAAAAATATCCCCCGGATAAACCGGGGGATATTTTTTTGTTCCAAGGAGAAATTACTGCAGGTTATAGATAAAACTGGATACGTTGTTAATTTTTTCAAATAAGGTCCACCCCAAACTTTTATCTTGTAAAAATTTTTCAACAAGTTCCGGGTTATCTTTGAAATCTTTAAGAAGTATCGGATAATTTTGGATATTTAATACCATCGGTTTGGCCTGATTAGCCAGCAAAACCGCTACGGCTGGATTTTCGTCTAATAAATCCAGCATTTTCGGATATTGTTCCAGCACGGTAACAAAGCGTACGTTTACTGACGGATCTTCTAAAAGTTTTGTAACAACATCTTCTCCTGCTTTGTTGAGCACAATCATAATTTGAGGATGTTGTTTTATGTACTCTTGCACGATATCAATTTCTCTCGGAACTGCGAGTGCAAAGGGCGCTATAAATAAAACAGCACAAACAACGGCAATTATTTTTTTCATACAATCTCCAAGATAATATCTTATTTATATTTTAAAAATCTTGACCATCGGCAACAAGAGCCTTTGGGCCTAATCAAATATGGGCCTAAAAACCTATGCCTAAAATTTTATTATTTTTTCCCTTCGCTAACAAAAACTTGCCAAGCCTCGTGCAACGCGCGTGCCTGTTCGGCAGGGATAGAAGGCCTTGCAGGGGTATAAGTAGGGGAAAACGTATAAGCAGTATTTAGCCGCGTAGCGGATAAATAGCAAGCACCTAGCAACGTGGCCTCTGCTTGATGGGAAATTTCAAGCGGTAATTGCAATAAATCGGCTTGAAAATCTGTTAAATAGGAAATGTGCGTAAGCCCGCCGGCGGCCCGTATCGGGCCTTCCAGCGGCAAGCCGTTTTGTCGTAAATACGCGGCAATATCGGTTAGCAAAAAAGCAATTCCGCGCGTTACCCCGGCCACCCAATCTGCTTTGCGGGTGCGGGATGATAAGCCTTGTACGGCGGGGGAAACGGTAAAATCCCAATACGGCGCGCCCAATCCGCCAAAGGCCGGAAGAAAAAAGAGAGGGTTTTTAGCGGTGCGACACAATGTATCTATTTCATTATCTTCAAAACAAATGCCTTGCGCTTTTAACCACATCAGCGCGCTGGCGGCACTGTTGACGGGGCCTTCCAAATAATAAACGGGTTGTTGCGGCGTTTTGCTGGCCGAAACAGAGGTAAGCATGCCCGGCAAAAAGGCCGGTTCGTTCCCTGCGTGATACAACCAAAATGCGCCCGTTCCGTAATTGATTAAACTTTGATGCGGTTGCAGATTAAAGTACGCGGCTGCGGCTTGTTGATCCCCAACGCAAACAGAAATGGGAATATCAACCCCCTGATAGGTATATGCGCCGTAATCACTGACGGAAGGTTTGAGCGCGGGCAATATTGTATCCGGTATATTAAAGGCTTTGCAAAGGGGCGCGCTCCATGATAAGTTCCGGATATCAAATAGGAGCGTGCGTTGTGCCAACGAATAATCGGTTGCAAAAATTTTCCCTTTAGTTAAATGCCAAATTACATACGACGCGACCGGCGCGGCATATAAACTGTTTTGTTTTAACCACGCCGCTGCCTTGGGCAGATTTTGCAAACTCCACGCTATTTTGGGAGCGGAGAAAAAAGGCGTTTTATATAGGCCGGTTAATAGGTGTACTTCTTCTTGAGAAATTGACGCTTCTTCCGCTTGCTTGGTGGCACGACCGTCTTCCCAAGTGAGAACAGGTCCTGCCGCTTCCCCGGTATTCTTGTTCCACAAAACGACGGTAGAGCGTTGGGAACTGACGGCTAAAGAAACGGCCTGTTGCGGGCCGATTTTATCCAATACGCTGTTAAGGGCGGTGATGGCATTGCGTAAAATATCGGTTGCTTCGTATTGGGAAATGCCTTCTGTTGGGCGAGTGGGGGTGAAAGATACTTGATAAGACGCCGCTAACGAGCCGTCTTTTCGGGTTGCACAAGCCCGGCAGCCGGATGTTCCGATATCTAACGCGACAATGAGTTCTTCTTTCATAAGACTTTTTGAAATCCTTATAAAGAAGGATCTATTTTTAATTGCGATTCCTTTACAATATGTACTAATTTTTGTAATTTGGCTTTGTCATCCGCAGCGACACTATCGTCGGTTAATAGCCGGGCAATCGTAGTTTTTGTGGGCGCGGATGCTTTAGTCAAAAGCCCAAGTTCTTGCAAGAGTAAAACGGTTTTTTTCGTATCGGTAATTTCTACTTTATCGGTAGCCGTAAGTTCGGCTTTAAAATGTTTACCGAAATGACGCGAAAAATGATTTTTTTCCATTCCGGAAATGATTTCTTTTTCCAAGCGGCTGATTTCCGTATATAATTCGCCCAGACGGTCAATGTTTTCACTTAACACGTCTTGCTCTGTTTTTTTCAATGTTTGTGGTGCGTTGGGAGTGGCGGGAAAGGGGGCCGGTAAGGAGTTGGCGTCTTCGCTAGGGCAGTAATCTTTCCCGGTAAATACAGGGCAGAGATTGCGATAATCGCACCAACGACATTGATTTTCACCGGGGGTAGGGTCAAATTTCCCGGCGCGGATATGGTCGGCAATTTGCAAGACGTTTTGCCAGAAATTAAAAATTTCTTTATCTCCGGCACGTTCAAATTTCATTTCGGTCAATGTCGGCAAATGATAAAAACTGAGTTCCCCCACGCGGACATTTTTTACCGCCGGATCTTTGGCTTGTACAATAGATTTTATGACGGGGGAATTTTCTACTACTTTTTGATACATATACAATTGGTCCGGTTCGCGTTGAACGGTTTTTCCGGTTTTATAATCCAAAATTTTAATTTTACCGTCGCCCAAATAATCCATGCGGTCTAAAATACTGATTAAGTTGAGACCATCTATTTCCAAGGTGCTTTTTGTTTCTACGCAAAGCGGGTGCTCAAAATGGGCGGCATTTTTAGCGTAATAACTTTCCAAAATTCGGCGGCCTTCGGCGTAGCCTTCCAATTCTTTTTCTGCGGAAGAGTAGCCTTTTTGTTCAAAAGAAGTTTTGCTCCATGTGCTGTCAAAGAAATCCAACGCTTGCGGCAAGGTGGGGAACTGCGGCCGGGCGGGGTTAAAGATAAATTCCATAACGGCATGCAAGGCCGAACCGAAAGCAAAGTAGTATTTGGGCTTTTCGGGCAACATGTGCACATAGCGGAATTTGTATTTTTGTGGGCACTCTTTATACATGCCCATTTTTGAATAGGAAAAAGAAAGATTTTTGGCCATAGCAACTCCCGAAAATATACTTTTTCTATTGTAGCATTTTAGGAGACGTGTTTACTTGCCGGAGATAAAAAATCCCCCGCTTTAGGCGGGGGGAAAAGTTACTCTACGATTTCTTCTTCCACTTCTATCGGTTCCGGAGGTTGTAGGGAAGGGGATTGAAAACCGATAGTCCGTCGTTCCATCATTTGTGCCGGTTGCGGATTGCCGAATAATTCTTCACCCATAAAACCTCGTACGCGGATACGTTCCGGTATGTTTAATTGTTGACGGATAAACGTGGTGAAGGGCGTTTGTGTGTGTAAAATATCAATTTTGCTGGCAAGATCCATAAGCGATTCTTCATAAACGCTCGGATAGAGATTGCACAAGAAAATCATATCGGTCACGTCGCGTGCGGATTTTGTGGCCAGCCGCGAAAGGCGCATTTGCGAATTAAAGATTTCTTCAATATGTTTTGCTAAATGTTCTCTATCGGTCTGTAATTTTTTATGCGCGGCGCGTTGTTTAAAAATTTCTTTGTTAAAAAATATCTCCGCCGTTTCCAAACGAGACCCGAGCACGGTAATCATCGCTTCTACTTCGGGCGGGACTTCAGCATCAGCATCAGATTCAATCAATTTCGCCCATTCACGGAAAAAGCGTGGTGTAACTGTATTAGGATTGGCTAACACATCTACGCGTTCCGTGGGAGAAAACAACTTCGGTACTTGCGGCATTTTATTTACGGGCGGCAGAAATTTTGGATCACGTTCTTTAAGCAGTTCCTTGCCCCACTGACTGTATAGTTTGGCATTTTGTTCCAACAAGGTGGCCAAAAAAGGAGACGTTTGCTCGGTTAATTGATTGATCTTTTTTATTTTGGTTTCATCACTCATTTTGGAGTGTAAAATTTTATATATTTTTTCGTCGTATGCTTCCCGAGCGACCTGCAGCGGAACCAAACTTAATTGATAGCGTGTTAATACCTTGCTGCTTTCCGGCACTTTAGTTACTTTTTCCAATTTAGCGGCTTGTTCGGCCCCTTTTTTTATTTCTTTAATCGCTTTAGTAGCACCCTCTAACACTTGTGCCGATCCATTAAGCGGAAGAAACAAAGATACGAGTAATAGTCCCAGCAGTTTTTTCATAATTATGGCTCCTATGTATGGCCTAAATACACTCTACATAATAAGTTATTTCTTGTGTTTTGGCTAGGGGCTTTGGTCCTAGATTAAGAGATAATTTAGTCCTATGGAAAAATAGGACCTGGGTGTCGGGTGCGGTTTTCCCCACGCTTGGGCACCGTTTACAAATAGAAATTATGTGGCGGAAAAGATACCCTGTGGTTCTAACCCAAATAGAATTCGCCCCGGCGTATTTAGCACCGGGGTGAGTTCTACGAAAGTCTTACGGTCTCGCGTCGTTCCAACGTGGATCTGTGGGGGCTTTTAGTTCGCCCTGTTTTCCGCCGCCACCGGCTTGTTGGGTAGGTTCTACGCACATACCGGTTTGATAATCTTTACCCATGATTCTTTTAAGCCAACGATGAAATTTAGGCGTGAGCATGGGGGAGCAGTTGGTGGCCGAGTCCACGCTGACCACGAAATTGCCGTACGTCATAGGAGACCCCGACGTTCCATGTATGAGGTCTGACACGCGCTTATAAAAAATAGCGTCGGTGCCGGCGTGTGTCCCGATCGGTACGAAACTAAAGGTAGTTAAAGTAGGTTCTTGAATATAATACGCCGTAAGCGGGAAAGAAAATCTTGTCTTGCCGGGGTAGCCCAACTCTTGGATAATTGTTTTTTCATCCAATATGAATAAGTGATAGGGCTTAATAGGATAGTTAAAAAATCTATCCCACACGGATGCTTGCTTTTTATAAACTTGGGAGATAGCGTTGAGTTGCTCTGAATCTTTTGATCCCATAAGTTGCGCAAGTGCGTTCATCTGTGCGTTTGTTTGGTTAACAAGTTGTTCCGTTTTTGCATCCAAGTCCGGATCCGGTACGTAAATCAGGGCTAAATCTTCCCCGCGACCGTTGTTGGTAGCGTCTAATTTAAGGCGCCGATTAAATAAATATACCCGGCCTTTGGCTTGCTGGTCGTTGCGTGTCATATCTATTACTAAATAAAACGGAGCGGCTCCGGGAGCATCCGAACGATCTTCTACGCTAATATCAACCCGCAAAACGCCTTTGTTGTGGGGGTTTTCTGTTTGAAAAGGTCCATGGGCGCAAGTTAAAAACCAATTTTTTGTCAGACGAAAAGCAGCGGCTTGTCCCCCGCCGCTAGATACTTCATTGGAGACTACCGTTCCCTTGCTTTTGACGGGAGAACCTTGACTTGCGCGCGTTCGCCCTTTGCTTTTGGCAGATTTGCTTTCATTTTGTGCAAGAATCACTTTTAGTGAATAGGTGTTAGACAGCATAGCATTTTGGGCAGACTTGTCATTTCGGACATTGGCCAGTAACGGTTTGAATTCTTGCCCTTGTCCTTGCGCTTGTCCCTGCCCTTGTTGTTGCGCAGCATACAAAAGACCAGCCAACAACAAAGCAACAGCTAAAAATACACTGATACGTTTCATAAGCCCTCCTTTAAAGATACGGTATTGTAGCAAAGTTTTTTAATTGATACAAATTACCACGAGATAATCATTTTAAGTTCGTAAGCAATGGCGGAAATAAACGCCGCGGCCGGGATGGTAATAAACCATGCCCAAACAATGCGTTGCGCTACACTCCAATGCACGCCGGAAAGGCGCCGCAAAGCGCCGATACCCACAATAGAGCCCGTAATCGTGTGTGTGGTGCTGACGGGAATACCCAAGAACGAAGCGAAGAAAATGGATATACCGGCGGCCGATTCCGCACAAAAACCGTCTACCGGGCGTAAGCGGGTAATTTTTTGGCCCATGGTTTTAACAATACGCCACCCGCCGGACAATGTCCCTACCGCGATAGCAAATTGACAAATAATCACGACAGAAAACGGAACCACAAATTCGCCGTGGCAAACGGCAATCCACTCTTCGTGCGTAAAGAAGAATTGCTGCACGGGGGCAATATCACTGCCCACTACACCGCCCAAAAGGAGCATAGTAATAATCCCCATGGTTTTTTGTGCGTCGTTCCCGCCATAGCCCAAAGAATAAGCCGAAGCGGAAAAGAGTTCGGCCCGGCGGAAAAACCCGTCTACTTTAGAGGGTTTAAAATAATTGCATATATTAAACACGACAATGCCGATAATCGTGCTGAGTAAAAACCCTAAGAGGGGGGAGACAAAGATAAACAGCACGGTTTTGAAAATACCGGCCGCCACCAGTGCGTTTGCCCCGCCTTTTAGAAACCCGGCCCCGATAAGCCCGCCGATAAGCGCGTGAGAGGAACTGGACGGTAAGCCAAACCACCAAGTAATTAGGTTCCAACTGCAAGCGCCTACAAGCGCGCCGAAGACTAAATCGGCATCTACAATGTTAATATCCACAATACCGGAGCCGATGGTTTTGGCGACGGCGGTTTTGAAAATCAAAAACGCTACGAAGTTGAAAAACGCTGCCCACCAAACCGCTAATCTGGGGGAAAGTACCCGCGTGGAAATAACGGTGGAGACTGCGTTAGCTGCGTCGTGAAAACCGTTTAGGTAATCAAAAAAGAGCGCCAGTAAAATTAGAAAAATAATCCAAGTCATAGTTGCGGACCTTAATTATTTTTTACCAAAATAGATTCCACCATATTGGCTACGTGTTCGCAGTAGTCGGTGGTGCTTTCGGCCACTTCGTACAACTCTTTTTGTTTGATAACCATAATCGGGTCTTTCTCGTGTTCAAACAAATAGGAAATGGCTTCGTCGTGGATAACGTCGCTTTCGTTTTCCAAGCGGTTGATTTCCACACATTGGCGCAGTGTTTCAGTCATGCTTTTTTTGTGGCGCAAGGTAGCCAACGCCTTTTGTAATGCTTTGGTAGTTTGCTCCAACGTGGCGGCTAAACGTTTGCTAAACTCTGTTGGTTTGGCAATCTTGTAAAGCAAGAAGTGATTGGCCAGTAAATAGATATTATCAATAATATCATCTAAGCGGTTAGCCAACGCCAAAATATCTTCGCGGTCAAACGGAGTGATGAAGGTTTCGTTTAACGTGTTGATGGTAGTGTGCGTTAATTCGTCGCCGTAATGCTCAAATTCGTGCATTTTGCGTACATTTTCGGGCGTGAAGGCTGCTTCATCTACCAACTTGCGGTAGAATTCCGCCGCGCGGACGATATTTTCCGCTTGTTTATCAAACAAATTAAAAAACTTATCTTCTCTTGGTAAAAACATGGGGTTATCTCCTTTTTTATCTTAACAAAACGCCCGTTTGCAAACATACAAACGGGCGCGGTAAATCAATGTTTCAACTGCTTTTTTAACTCCTCAGGCAAGTTTATAGCCGCTTTTAACAGTTCGGGTTTTTTCTTAACGTCTTCTATAAACGCTGCGTCACGCAGTTTGTTGCGGTAGCCCTTCTCTTGGAAGATGTACCGGAATTTCGTGTAGACATCATACTTGCCTTCCAATATGGCAACAATGTCTTGCACGCCTACGATTTCTTCATCAGTAGGAATTAAGAAAATCTTAACTTTGGAGTTATCCGCGGAAAGCAAACATTCCACTTTGTTGGTATTGGCGGCTTCGTTGCGTTCTTTATCCAATATAATGCCGAAGTTTTCAAGTCCCGCCAAAGATCGTGCGCGTACATCCGGGTCGCGTTCGCCGATACCGGCCGTGAAAACAATACAATCTAAACTGCCCAACTCGGCCATATACGCACCAATGTATTTTTTAATGCGGTGGGCTTGCACTTGTGCGGCCATTTCACACAATTCGTCGCCCTCGTCAATGCCTTTGCGTACATCGCGCTGGTCGGAGAAACGATCCCCGGTAAGCGCATACATACCGCTTTTTTTGTTTAAAATCGGGTACATTTCTTCCGGCGACATATTGAGTTTTTTCATCATGTAAAAGCACGCCGACGGATCAATATCTCCCGAACGCGAGCCCATGACTAACCCTTCCAGCGGGGTTAACCCCATGCTGGTATCAATACAGCGGCCTTTCTGCACCGCAGTTAAACTGGCACCTGCACCTAAATGGCAGACAATCGTGTTGAGTTCTTCCACCGGGCGGTCCATCAGCACCGCGGCTCGGCGAGAGGTGTATAACACAGACGAGCCGTGAAAACCGTATTTGCGTACGGCGTAGTCGGTGTACCACTTACGCGGCAAAGCGTACATATAGGCTTCCGGTTCCATCGTTTGATGAAAAGCGGTATCCATCACGCACACGTGTGTTACGTTTGGAAGTAGTGCGCGGGCGGCTTCAATACCCATAATATGCGCGGGGTTATGCAAGGGGGCTAAATCGGAAATGTTGCGCAGTTCATCAATCACGCTTTGGTCTACCACTACCGATTTGGCAAATTTACCGCCGTGTACGATACGATGCCCGACGGCACTAATTACATTGACGTCTTCAATGACACCGTTTTCTTTATCGGTCAATGTTTTGATAACTAAATTGATGGCTTCTTTGTGATCTTTGCAATTTTGGTTGATTTCATATTCGGGGAAACCGGGGCGGTTTTGGGTAAGTCGCGTGCCTTCAATGCCGATACGTTCCACGCCGCCGGCACATAAACTTTTTTTCTGTTCCCAATCATAAACGCTGTATTTTACGGAGGAACTACCGCAATTTAGAAACAATATAATCATATGTAGTATCACCTTGAGATAAAAATAAAAAAACTTCTCTTTTATATTGTAGCAAAAAACAAGTAGAAGTGGCAGAGTGGCTTATGGGCCAAAAGTTCCGGTTAAAGATGGGCTTTTTTCATAAAGAGTGGGTCTTGCGTTAAAAGGAATTTTTAGGATATAATAATAAAAAAGTTGTTATTTTTTAGAGAGGTATCTATGAAGAAAATTGTACTGGCAATAAGTGTGTTGTTATTTACGCCGTTAACCTTGCTTTTCGCGGAAGCCGGCCGTAGTGCTTGGGCGGATAGTAAGAAAAAAATTGAATCCGCTGTAAAGGAAAGTGTAGAAGAAGCCGAATCTCGTAATGAGAAACAGGCCTGGCGTGAGTTTAAAAAAGCCTTAGCGGCAGGTCGGTATAACGTAGCCAAAGATCTGCTCAAAGAAGAAGGTGTTGCCGAAAACATCAATAAACGTATTTTAGGCATGCCGCCGCTTGTGTATGTTATTTCGGAAGAATTTGATTTATCTGCGCCGCAAGAAGAAGGAGATTTATTGACTCCGAAGCAAAAGGCGAAGCAAAATGAACAAATCACGGCACTGGCCTTGGCAATTATTGCCATGCCACAGACCGATTTGAACAAATCCGATCACCACTATCGTACAGCCTTGCACTGGGGAGTGTATAAAAAGGACCGCAAGATTATAAAGGCTTTGCTCACCAGCCAACGTCAAGGTGTCGTAAAAGTGGATCCTATAGAGGATCATGGGTGGACTCCTTTACAATTGGCGGCAGAAAACGGCGATGTTAATATTATAAAAAGGTTGCTTAAATCCGGGGCTGATATCAATCATGCCAATTTGGACAAGTGGACCGTTTTGATGATTGCGGCCGCAAACGCCCGAGAAGAAGCCGTAAAGGAACTGCTTTATCCGTCTGTGTCCGGGGTGAAAGGAGCGGATATAAACGCGGTAAACAAAGATGGTGAAACTGCTTTGATGAAAGCCATTGATGCAGGCTCTTATGAAAGTGTGGAAGAACTGCTCGGACACCCGAAAATTGACGTACTTATTCGGGATAACCACGGGCAAAAAGCACTTACGCACGCCCAGTTGTTAAAAACAAAAAGGGATCTTGTCGGCATTGATAAAAACGGAATTATAGAAATGGTTAAAGTTGCCGATAAGAAAGCCAAGGAAGCCGCTAAAGCCGCTAAAAAATCGGCTAAACAAGGCAGAAAAAAATAAGTATTTGTTAAGTAATAACAAAACCCCCGGGTAATCCCCGGGGGTTTTGCTATCCGATTAAAAATCAATTAAAACAGCAAGTCAGCCGGAGTGCGTTGCTTGCCTTCCTGATAGAGCCGGTTGATTTCCTTCTCTAACAAGTCCGGCGGCACATTGCCGATTTGTACCAAGCGGCTATTGAAATCCGCTTCATTAAATTTCTTGCCTTGTTTTTTGCGGAACTTTTCGTGTGCGTTTTCCAACGCCGTTAAGCCGATTTGATAACTGATTGCTTCCCCGGGGGTAGCCGCCACATTTTTGAGGATTGCTTCGGCGTGCTCTTCGCTTAAGCCGTGCGTTTGCGTCAAAAATTCCAACGCTTGTGCATAGGAGTATTGGCGAGTGTGCAATTTAGCATCTACCCAAGCCGCTAAGGCGCGTTGATATTCATCCCAAGCCAGCACAATCAATTCTTCGTCTAAACTCAAATAGCCGGCCTTTTGTGCCAAATGTTTGGCGTAAACCGACCAGCCGTTTTGTAAACTGGCGGAAGGATACAACTGCCGCACTTGCGTTGTACGCCGGAAATCTTGCGCTTGATAATAACGCCCGGGGATAATTTCACCGCTGATAAGCAATTTGCGGGTGGGGGCGTTAAAATCCCGATTGAATTGTTCCTGTTGGGCTAATTTATTGCCGGACGGAATGCGCAATTCAAAATTCGTCTCGGTTTGCGGACCGAACGGCGGTAAAACTAACGAAGTGCGGGCATAAGCGTAGTATTGGCCCATCGGGGTGGCGTGTAAATTAAATGGTGCCGGTGATAAAATGCCTTTATCAATAAAAAATTGTTGCGCCTCTTGGGTTTGGCGGGTTAAAGTTTGCAAGGGGGTGCTGTCTATTTTAGCCGTCATAAATAATTTAGCGGCACCGTAAAAATCTTGCGCATTGCGCGGTTGTAAATTTTTGTTTGATTTCTTCTTTTTAGGCGCAGGGGCCGGTTTGACGGTGGTTTGTTGTTGGTTTTTTTCGTCTATAACGGTAATTTCTTGCGTATCCGGATCGGGTTGTTGCAAAAAGGGTTCCAGTGCTTGGGTGAGATTTTTTTGTGCTTCTTTCACCGCGGTATCTAATTCTTTAAAGAATACGGCCGGTTTCTTTGCTTGCCACGTGTAGCGAGTTTTGAGCACATGGAAGTAGTTGTTTTCGCCTAAACGAAAATCTTGGTTAGATTGTTCTTTGGAAAACCGTTTAAAAAGGTCAAACATTTTTTTAGCGGCTTGTTTGGCTTTTAAAGCGGTGGCTTGCGCTTGGGCTAGCGCATCTTCGTCTTGGATACCGTGCTGAAGAGCCGCCTTCCACTCGTCGGCAGAGAGATAGGCGTAATAGGCTTTTTCCATTGCCAGTTGTGCCAAGAAGGGGTTGGGGGTTTGTAAATTTTTCTGGGCTTGGTCGGCCACTTCCGGCAGTGCGTTTAAACGGGCAGACAAGTCGTTGCGTTGGCGGGCCGGCGCGGTCAGCGGGCGGGCGATTAAATCATAAATAGCGTCAAAAACTTCGGCGTAGTAGAGCGGATCGGTGCTGAAACGGTTTTGTTGGGTTTGCCACAGCGAGTATTGTAAAGCATCCCGTAAGAGAACATAATCTACTTGTTTGGCAGGAGATAGGTATTTGGTGTTGATTTTGTCCACGGCCTCTTGCACGTTGAGCAATGCGGCTAGAATTTGTGCGTTTTGCTGGTAAGAACGAACGTTGAGATATTCATTGGCGGAAAAGAAACCTAAACGGGTGGCTTCTTCGGGTTGGGCGGAAAAAATGATAGAATTGTACCGGCTGACCGCTTCGTCAAACAATTTATCTTCCATAATAGTGTCAATGTTTTCCTCGTCCAAGGACCACTGCGCGTGGGCAGGGGGAAAAGTTAAAAATAGGGCAAAAAATACAATAATGATTAAACGTAAATAACGAAACATATTTTCCTCTCATAAACTGAAATAATACACTATTTTAATTTTAGTCGTTTATTAGGCCGGTTGTCAATTTTCCGAGCGAAAATTTTATTTACTTCTGCAAATATGCTATAATAAAAACACATAAGGGCCATTAGCTCAGTTGGTAGAGCAGACGCCTCTTAAGCGTAAGGTCGTGAGTTCGAGCCTCACATGGCCCACTTTTTGTAGTTCTAAATTAAAATACCAAATTAAGGACGGATGGCGGAATTGGTAGACGCGTACGCCTTAGGAGCGTATGGACTAGTCCGTGAGGGTTCGACTCCCTCTCCGTCCAAAAAAACTTTCGGCCTTGCCCGAAAAGAAGGAGCGTAAAGATGTCCATTTTCAAAACTGCCCAAGCCGGCGAAGTAAAAACCAAACAACTCGGTAAAGAGGGTTGCCGCGTTACGTTGTCGGTAGAGGCCGTCCCCGCGTTAGTAACCAAAAATTTTCAAAACGCCGCTGTCCAGGTGCAATCCCGCGCGCAAATGCAAGGGTTCCGCGCCGGTAAAGTTCCGCTTGATTTAGTCAAACAAAATTTCGCCGGACATATTAAAGAACGTGCGTTGGATTTAACAGTTAAATCGGCCATCAGCGCCGCCGTCACCGAAGCAAAATTGGATGCCGTGGGTGTGCCGACTTTAACCAAAGCCGATTTCGCCAATTTTAAAGAAGGCAACAGTTTTTCGTTTGAAATCGCGGTAGATGTGGCACCTGAATTTGACGTAAAAGATTATACCGGTATTGAAATTGCCAAAAAGCCCGAAACCGCAACCGACGAAGAAGTAACCGAAAATTTAAACCGCGTATTAGATGCCAATGCCCGCTTGGAAAGTGCCCAAGACGGCGTGACGATTGACGATAAATGCTACGCAGTCATTCATTATACCGGCAAACGCAACGGCGTGGATGATTATAAATTAAGTGCCGATAGCGAACTGGTGGATATGTCTGCCCCGCAAACGATGCCCGGATTAGCCGAAGGGCTGAAAGGCCTTAAAAAAGGTGACGAGAAAGATGTGGAAGCCAAAGACGGTAACGATACGGTTTCCTATCACGTTACGGTAGATGATATTAAAAACAAAATCGTGCCGGCATTAGACGATAATTTCGCCAAAGATATGGGGTTTGATACATTGGATGCGCTTAAAGCCAAAGTAAAAGAGAGCCTAGATGCGCAAGCCAAACAAACCGCTCAACGCGACGAAGTAGCCCAAATTGAAGATCACTTGGTCAAAATGAACAACTTTGCTTTGCCGCAAAGTTTGGTGGAAGAATATACGGAATCTTCTTTGCATAATTTTGTGCATAATATGACGCAACTCAAACCCGAACAACTCACGCAAGAGCAACGCAAAGCATTTGAAGATCGTATCCGCCCGACGGTGGAAAAAGATTTGCGCATTGGGTACATTGTGCACGCTATTGCTAAAAAAGAAAACTTGCAAGCAAGTGACGAAGATTGGAAAGCCGAATTGGATAAGAGTTTGTCCACGGCTTCTCAAAATAAATCTGACGAAAAGAAAATCAAAGCATTCTTTGACGAACGCAAGGAACACATTTTGGCCACTCTCACCGAGCGCAAGGTGTTTGATTTCTTAAAAGCGCAAGCCAAGTACAAATAAGTTGTTTTAGTAAGTAAGATATCCCCCGGGTTTATTAAAAAACCCGGGGGATGTTTAGTTTAGGATTGTTTATTTTGCTTTTTTTAAGGTTAAAATACCTTCTTCAAAAAACCACTCTTCCATCAGTTCGCCCGTGTCGCTAAATTTTTTAGTTACGCCGTTGGGCTTGCCGTCTTTGTGGGGGGAAATCAGGGCAATGGTGCCGTTGGGGTGGTAAATGATTTTATCGCCGACCAACTTATCGTTTTTATAGGTGCACTCGGAGCGCAAATCGCCTTCCGGGGTATATACTTTGCACAAGCCGTTTAAAAACCCTTTGTGAAATTCGGCCATTTCAAGCACTTTTCCGTCGGGATAATATTTAATTTGCTTGCCGTCTTGCACGTCATCTACATAAGAAAATTCTTTATATAGACGCCCCGACGGGTGAAACACACGCGCTTTGCCTTGCAAAAGTCCTTTTTCGTAGAATTTTTCAATGTTGACTTTGCCGTTATCAAAATAAATTTTGCAAACACCGTTGCGTTGCCCGTTTTTGACTTCGCACTCAAAATACGGCTTTCCGTTTTCAAAAAATTCTTTTACCGTTCCGTCGGGTAAATTGCCTTTGTGCGATATAATATCCAAATTTTTATCCAAGGTTTCGCTGTAGACTTCTTTCCCGTCTACATAATACGTGCGCAAAAACCCAATGTTTTTCGGGTCGTTTAAACTGGTAGTTTTGCGAATAATTTCTGCCATATTTATTTCTCCTTAACTAAATTCTGCGCGGCGACAAATCCGCTTGCCCAAGCAAAATGTAAATTAAATCCGCCGCTTTGTCCGTCTACATCCAATAATTCACCTGTTACGTACAGGCCCGGGCAGCAAAGGGACTCAAATGTATTATAGTTTATTTCGCTCGTTTTTACACCCCCTGCCGCGGCCATGGCTTCGTTCCACGGGCGCAAAGCAGTAACGGTTGCCGGCCACGCTGCGACGGTATCAAACGCACTTCTTAACGTGTTGGCTGATTGTTCACGCATGGGTTTATTTTTACGTAGTCCCTTAAAATCAATCAGTAAATTAGCGATAGATTCGTGTAACACGCCGGCGAAAAAATCTTTCGGGCGTCTGTCCGCAAAGCGTTTTAAACGTTCCTCAAAAAAAGCGTGTGCGTTGGGTACGTCGGGCAGAAAATTGATGTGTAGCGGCATATTCCCGCCGTCTAATGCGCGGGTAATAATGCCGCTTGCGTTTAACGCGGCCGGGCCGTTGATACCGTAGGCAGTAAAAATGATTTCGCCTTGTGTTTGCACGCCGGGGGCGGTTAGTTTTACTTGCGCGCGTATGCCCGATAAACGCGAGAAATTTTCTTTAAGCACGAGCCCGCTTAACGTCGGGCGCGGGGCAATAATAGTATGACCTAATTTTTGTGCCAGTTCATAGCCGCTGCTTGTCGCACCGATTTGCGGATACGCGCACGAGCCGCACGCAAGCACCACGCGGCGCGCTTGAAAAGTTTGCCCGGTTTGAGTAGTGATATTAAAAGTTTTTCCGCATTTAATTTTAGTTACCGTTTGCCCGGTCAAAATGTCCGCGCCGCTTTCCGAAACGGCTAATTTTAACGGCTCTACAACGGCGGTAGATTTACCCGTTTGCGGGAAAATGCGGCCTTGCCCTTCTTCTATTAACAGGATACCTAAATCTTCAAAATATGCCCGGCATTTTTGGTAGGGAAATTGGGTAAGTGCGGAAGAAATAAGGTCGGCTTCGCCCTGATAAAACGCGGGCGCGACGCGGGCGTTTGTCAGGTTGCACCGCCCGTTGCCCGTAACCAAAATTTTGCGTCCGGGGGTTTGTTCCTTTTCTAATACCAAGGTGCGAAGGCCGCCGCGCGCACATTCCCGCGCGCAGAGTAGCCCGCTCGCGCCCGCCCCGATAATGATTACATTATAAATTGAGTTTTCCATTACGTATAGTGTAGCAAAAATTTTGCTATACTGAGAGTATGAAAAAACTTATTCTTTGTGTGTTGACGGTTTTGCTTTTCGGCCCGGCGTTGCGTGCCGAGTCCACCGGCGAAATTTTAACCTTCCCCGCCAGCCCGGGAAAAGGCTTTCACTGGGGCTATGCGCTCTATTTGCCCACGACGATGGACACATCCAAAAAGTTACCGATTTTATTTGAAATGAATAATGAAGATGTGGAAAATTCGGTAAAAGAATTGGAAGAGACCGTCAAAAACGATTTGCGCGATAACGGTAATTATTATAAGTTTGCGGATAAATTAGGCGTTCCTTTGCTTGTACCGCTTTTATTGCAAGATAAGGAACCTTTTCATACGCGCCAATTAAACCGCGCTGTTTTTAAATTACAAGACGGGCCGTTTGCTCACTTGGATAAGCAAGTGTTGGCTATGTTGGATGATGCGCGCGCGCAACTTAAAAAGCGCGGTTTGCGTACGCAGAAAAAATTTTTAGTGACGGGGTTTTCTACACCGGCGGCTTTTGGCTGGCGTTTGGCAATGCTTCAACCGAAGCATATTATTGCTGTAGCCGTCGGAAGTATGCAATACGCGACCTTGCCCGTGGATACATATAAAGATATTTCGTTGATTTATCCCGTAGGAGTGTGGAATATGAAAAAATATGCGGGAAAATCTTTTGATAGGAAAAACTGGCAAAAAATTCCTATTTTATACGTTAGCGGAGGAGATGATTATAATGACCCGCTTCCTTATAATCACGTTTACAGTGATGAGGAACGTGCCGTTGTTAAACAGCTTTACGGAGATGTAAATTTACAACAAACATGGCGTCAAGTAAGGGAGTTGTTGGCTTTGTACGCCCCCAATGTACAAACGCACACCTATCCCAATTTGGGGCATGAAGTCGTATGGGATGATTGTATTGAGTTTCTAAGAAAACATATAAACGGCGGGCCTTTGCAGCCCATTACTCCGACGGACACTTCCGATAGGCCCCCGTTGCTCCCTTTTCGGGTAACGGCTTTATATTGGGGAAAGGACGCTCCGATAAAAGAGGGACGCGAACATTTGGGGGAAACTGATTTAACATTACAAACGGATAAAAAGAACATTCCCTATTGGATACAATTTAGAAGTACCTGGAAAGTGGATATTTTGCATCAAGGGCAACCCGTGTTAGAAGATGTTCCGTGTCGCGGTGGTTGGTTTAGGGAAGGGCTTCTGCAAATGAGTTTTTCTGATGAAGAATTAGCCAAACTCCGTTCGTATAAAGACCGCACGTTTAGTGTGCGCTCGCACCACCCGGAAATTCTGGATATCCCGGAAAATTTAACATTTAAAGTGAAGTGATTTATCCTTGACAAAAGACGAAATAAACCTATACTATAAAGTAAGGGAAATTTAAAGGAGGGCGTGTTATGAAATCTATTCTAATTGTTGTGTTAATTGCGTTGACAGTGCCGGCTGTGGCGTATCAGACGGTGGGTGTGTCGCGGGCAAAGTTTTCTTCGGGTACTCAACAAGAAGAAAATAAAGACCAAGCCGGCGTTCCCGGACAACAAGGTGTTCAAACGCGCAGTTTTACCAGTTATGGCGCGCGTTCGGGCGGTTGGCGCAAAGGTGTGCAGACCGCAACCGTGCAAACTCAAACGGCTGCTCAAGCCAATGATGGCGAGGCTAAAGCCAAAAACGCCATGGCCGCATTAGGCGTTGCAAGTGATAATGCCGGCAATGCCGCGCAAGGTGCTGCGCCTACTGCGCAAAAAAGTGCCAAAACGGCTGCTCCCAAGGCTGCGCCGGCGGCGAATGCTCCGGCTAAGGAACAACCTGCTGCGGCCGAAGCAGAAAAGGGGGCCGCTCAAGCCGATCCTGCCGCTGCGATGGCTCAAATGCAAGGAATGATGGGGCAGTTGCAAGGGATGCAAAATATGATGGGCGCGTTAGGGGCTATGACAGGCAGTGCTGCCGGTGGTGCTGCGCCGGGTGGCGCGGCGATGCCCGCAATGCCGGCCGGGATGCCTGATTTATCGGCTCTGATGGGTGGTGCCGGTGGGGCCGCCGCAGGCAAGAAAAAATAAATTTGTATTAGTCGGTTTATGGACTCCGCGTTTGATGACAAACGCGGAGTTTTTTAAACCAAATCTTATCCGGGGAAATTAAGATAAAAAAACTCCCCGGAGATAAATCTCCGGGGAGTTCGTTATTTTTAAACTTATTTAGCCTTGTTAGCGGCTTTAGCCAAGCGAGATTTCTTGCGGGCGGCCGTTTTCCAATGAATTACTTTCTTTTTAGCGGCCTTGTCAATGCAAGAGTTTGCTTTTTTCAAGTCCTCTTTGAGCGTGGCTGCTTTTTTAGCCGCGGACGTTTTTACCGTTTTGGTGGCCAAGCGAACTTTCTTGGTTAAGCCTTTGTTGGCCGAAGTTCTTTTTACGGCTTGGCGTTGCGCTTTGATGGCGCTAGTGTGTCTACCAGTTTTTAATTTTGCCATTTGTAATAATTCCTCTATGTAAAAATCGGTACATATATTTTAGTTAATTTTTTGTGCGGTGGTCAAGAGCCGCGCGTGCGTCACGGCAAGTGAAATGTTATACTGTACGTATGGATCCGCGAATCAATATTTTACCCCATCAGCCCGGCGTGTACATTATGCGTGATAAATCGGGTGTGATTATTTACGTCGGGAAAGCAAAGAATTTATCCGACCGGGTAAAACAGTATTTTCAAGAATCCAACTTATACTCCCGCGGGTGGAAATTGCCCAGCCTATTACCCCTAATTGCCAAAATTGATTACGTGACTTGCGATAGCGAACGAGACGCGTTGGTGTTGGAAGAAAAACTAATTAAAGAATATCAACCGTTTTTTAATTCGCTGGGGAAAGACGGTAAAAGTTATCCTTACTTAAAAATTACCATGAGTGAAGATTATCCGCGTTTGGTGCTGACAAGGCGTGTTATAAAAGGAAAAGATTTGTATTTCGGGCCGTATCCAAAATCAAGTATAGTCAAGCATCTGATGCGCTTTTTATGGAAAAGCAAGTACGCTCCGTTACGGCCTTGCAAGTGGAGTTTTTCACGTCAAAAACCATTGGCTCCCTTAAAAATTAACACGTGCATTTACTACCATACCGGTCAATGTCCGGCGCCTTGCGCAGGGAAAATTTCTTACCCGGATTATCGTGCATTGGTTCAACGGATGGCTGATTTTTTAGACGGAAATTTTGGAGATATATCCGAAAAATTAACCGTGCTTATGAAAACACATGCCGGTAAATTAGAGTACGAGCAAGCGGCTGTTTTTCGTAATTTTCTACAAGCATTGGAACATATGAAAGAGCGGGTGTTGGTGGGAAAATTTAAAGACGAAAAAATTATTACCGCTATGAAAAATACCGACAAACTCAAGCGGTTGGCCGAAGTAATCGGCCTAAAAAAATTGCCGGCGCATATAGAGGCTTTTGATAACTCGCATTTATTCGGGCGCGAAGCCGTAGGGTGTGTTGTGTGCTATATTAACGGAGAGAAAAATCACGAGCATTACCGGCGTTTTAAAATCCGTTCCAAATTGCCCGCGCGCGGCGGAAGTGATTTCAGAATGATGGAAGAAAGTGTTTACCGGCGGTTGCGCCAGATTAAAAAAGATATGGCGCACGCGCCCGATTTGATTTTGTTAGACGGCGGGAAAAGTCAAATTACCGCAGCCTTAAATGCGTTTGAGCGCGCGGGCATATACATCCCTTTTATCGCATTGGCCGAAACACACGAAGGTATTTATTTGCCCGGCGCGGCGGAAAGTATTAAATTGCCTATGGGAGACCCTGCCTTAAATCTTTTGATGGAAATACGCGACGAAGTCCATCGTTTCGCTATCACGTATCACCGCAAATTGCGTAACAAGGGGGAATTGCACGGTCACGAAAAACAAGAAGGTCTGATAGACGGATATGATCCCGCCGGAAGAAATCAATAAGCCTTAAAAAAACCGAAGATATCTCCGGGGTTTTTAAGTTAAAGAAAAAATACCATGAATACCAACCCCAACAACACTATGGCCCCTAGTATTAGTGCCAAGGCGAATTCGGTGTTTTTCATTTCTAAATCTCTATCCTCTCTTTCTTCTTGTAAATCTATTTGCTTTCTTGAAAAAGTTTCAACACTGTTGTCCATATATTGAATTTTCAGTTTTATTAGTTTGCTGCGGAAGGCAAAATGATCAGTATCATGATCAATATCGTCGCATATATGGGAAATTTCTTGGTGGGGTAATACCGGCCCCATAAATTCGTATGAAAAACCCTCTTCCGGTGTTTCCAAATCACCTACCCGGTTGTAAAAAAGAAACGTGAACGTATAATATTTGATGGTTTTATCTGTTAAATTCCGTAACGTAAAATCAATCTCTTTTAAACAACCGTCGTAGAAAACATCTTTGATTAAACATTTTATTTTCATTTTTGTTTTTCCTAGTATTATCTTCTATTCCTTTGATTATAATAAAATACCTATGGTGCGGCAAACTGCGTTAACTAACGGCGGTGCGTGGAAGATCCTGAATATTCATAATTAGATCCCGCATAACAACCTTGCGGGGCGTCGCCAAGCGGTATAAAGGCGACGGTTCAGGATGACGGCTTTATTTGATGGGTTGTTTTTGTGCCGGTAAAATTTCTATTGATTTGTTTTTTTATATAATGATTTTGTCGGAAATTTAAACTAGGAGAAATAAAATGAAAAATAATTGTTGTAAAAAGGGCTTTACGCTCATTGAACTCTTGGTAGTGGTTTTAATCATAGGTATATTGGCCGCTATTGCGTTGCCGCAATATCAAAAAGCGGTGGAAAAAGCACACGCTGCGGAACTAACAACCTTTGTGGGAAATGTCAAAAGGGCGGCCAGTATGTATTTCCTGGCTTCAACCGGGGAAACGGTGTCGTTTAGAGATGGCGGATTTGATATGGATTTAACGGCGGGGTTGACTTGCCCGGAAGGAGACTCTTGGTGCTTTAGTAAATACTATGGTTTTAATTTTTCTTGCTCCCCTTTAAGTTGCGATCTCTCTATCCACCGGACAAAAACGCAAGGGGTTCTGTCTCCACGCCATCTTAAAGCAGCGGCAAGCACATCTGACGGGAAAACGTGGACGGAAGATATAAGAGGATATGATAAAATAGGTCGCATATCCTGTCAAGCATTAGTAGATGCTCTTGGTAATGGTAGTTCTGCTTGTTCGGCGGCAGAAATTGAAGATTAAGTTCCCCTAATTAAATTTTCATTACAAACCAGTCCCCCGGGTTTTATGCTCGGGGGTTTAAATTTTATCCGCGTTAGGTGTTTCCCTACTCTTTTTCTAAAACTGCTATAATATACATATTCCGTCGGAAAAAGGAGTGTATATGTCCCCGTTAGTAGCCGCATGGGTTTGTTGGGCCATTGTGGGATTGTCCCCGGTGGCGGGAAAATTTGCGGTGGGTGTCATTAGCCCCGCCTTGCTTGTTTTTTTAGGCACGCTTATCGGTGTGTTGTATTTTACGCCGTGGATACATAAAAACCAAAAATGGGGGGAACTGTTAGCCCCCAAAACGCGTTGGAAATTTTTATTTATCGGCACGTTCGGCACGGCCTTGCCGTTTACCATTTCACTCATTGCGCTTCACTACACTACGCCGGGAAATGCCGCTATTTTGCAACAATCGGAACTGTTTTATTCACTTCTTATTGCCGCTGTTTTCTTGCGCGAAATTCCCAGCAAAAATCAACTGGCCGGGTGCGCACTTATCGTGGCAGGGGTGCTGATTATTTTGTTAAAAGGGCACTACACGCCGCGCTGGACCGGAGACTTGCTTATCGTCGGAAGTACATGGATGTTACAGGCCGGCTCGGCGGTGGCTAAAAAATTACCTAAAAATTTAGACTACCGCTTAATCGGCATGGCGCGCAACTTGTTTGCTTTGCCTGCTCTTGTAATTATTCTGGCAATCATGCTTTTGATGCGGGAGCCGTTTGTGTTAAAACCTACACTGCAAATGTTTAGTGTTTTGGGATATACCGGTATTTTTAAATACGGCCTGGCGATGGTGGTGTGGTACAAAGCCATCCGCGCGTTAGATTTAAGCAAGGTAACCGCTATTTATTTATCTTATCCGGTGTTATCCCTATTGCTTTCCGCCGCTTTGGGGCTAGAAGTCCCCACGCTTACCCAACTGTCCGGGATGCTCCTTACCGGGGCGGGGGCGTATTGGATCAGTTTGACCGTAAAAAAAGAGGGCCATTAACTTCCCTTTTCCGTCTATAATTAGGTACAATAGAATATATGCTTAAATTATCACCTATTTTGGCAGTTTGGATTTCTTGTTTTTGTACGGCAACCAACGTGGTTATTTCCAAAATCGCTACGCCGTATGTAACGTCGGCCCTGTTTTTATTTTGGGCTTGTTTTTTTATGTGCGCGGTGGCCTTCTTTATTATCGGCAAGCAAGGGTGGAAACGGATTGTTTCTAAAGACGTGCTTTGGAAAGGGTTAGGGATGGGTACGTTCGGTACGGCACTGCCTATGACGGTGTTTATGGTGGCACTTAACTACACCACTCCCGTAAACAGTGCGATTGATAACCAATTTGAAATTATTTACTCGCTTGTTTTATCCTACATTGTGTTAAAAGAACGCCCAACCTTGCAACAAATTTTAGGCTCGGTACTCGTCTTGGTCGGCGTAGTACTCATTGTGCTTAAAGGCGGCGGGTATGTGCAAGCCAAAGGGGACTTTATGATTTTGGGCAGTTTGTGGATGTTTCAAATCAGCCATATTTTTGCTAAAAAATTACCGCACGATTTAACGGCTATACAAATTGCCACCGCACGTGCGTTTTATGCGTTGCCCGCACTTGGCGTGCTGTTGGCGGGACTTTATTTTATTCAAGGACCGTTTTTGTTTAACAGCACCGGCGTTTTGTGGGGTACGCTGTTGGGAAGCGCCTTTATCAATTATTTGCTAGGCAACGTGCTTTGGTATCACGCTATCCGGAATATGGATTTAAGCAAAGCCACGGCTATTATTTTATCGTACCCGGTAATTACGTTTGTGATATCGGTGGTACTCAAACAGGATACACTTTCTATATATAAATTATTAGGGATGGTGTTAGCCGTAGGTGGTGCGTACGTAGTAACCAGCGCGGCTAAAAAACAGCAAGGAGCAAAAGTATGAAAAAACTCGTTTTGTTTGATTTAGACGGTACACTCGTGGATGCCGGCGGTTGCGGTTGCCGGGCGTTCGTGCGTACTATGGAAGAATTGTATGGCATTACGCCGAAATTTGAACACACGTTTATTTCCGGACGGACCGATTTGGATAATTTTAGCCTGGTGTACGGCCTTATTAAGAAAGGCAAGAAACCGTCGCCGGCGGAACTGAAAAAAATGCGTGCAAAATATCTGGAATTATTGCCGCAAGAAGTGCAAAAATCGGTACGCTTGAAAAAATATAAATTGGTGCCCGGCGTAAAAAAATTCTTGGAAATTTTAGCCAAAGATAAAGACGTTGTGCTCGGTTTAGGAACCGGCAACTTGGAACAAGGTGCTAAACTTAAATTAACGCCGTGCGGGTTAGATAAATTCTTTGTACTCGGCGGCTACGGTGACGATGGACACACGCGCGAAGAAATGTTGCAAGCCGCCGTGAAACGTGCCGAAAAAAAATTTAAAACAAAATTTACGCCGGACCAAGTGTTTGTTATTGGAGACACGCACCGGGATATTGTCGCGGCTAAAAATTGCGGATTTCACAACGCCGTGCTAACCACCGGGTTTGGGGAAGCACAAAAAATCCAACGCGCCGCTGCCGAGTTAGAAGCGCGTGATTTTGCGAAAGATTTTTCATCATTTTGCGTATGGCTTGGCCTTAAAACCGATCCCAAAGGCGTTAAGCGCGGCAGTTACATTATGCCCGCCACCGCTATTGAGCATGTTTTTTTCAGTCGTACCGGTATTGATGAAGACCGGCTCAAAATGCTCCGTATTAAAAAATACGAAGATTTAGAATCCGGTACTATTATGTAAGGAGAACGCTATGCAGTGGTCAACCGCCGCCGAACAATTTGTGGCTGCTTTAGCCTCATCAGAACCTACCCCCGGGGGTGGGGCCGCCGCCGCCCAAGCCGCCGCGATGGGGTGTGCACTGGTGATGATGGCTGTGCAAACAACCCTCAAACGCGATACCACGCCCACGGATATTCGGGCGCGGTTGGATAAATCGCTCAAACGGTTGGGCTCGTTAAAGACGCAGTTGTCCGTGTATGTGCGCGAGGATAGCGAAGCCTACGCGGCGTATTTAACGGCACGCAAACTGCCGAAAGATAATCCTTCCCGGGCGCGTGTTTTGCAAGAAGCACTCGTGTTTGCCGCGCGTGTACCGGCTGATACGGCTGCTACGGCGATAGAAGTATTAAAAGAAACCGATTTTATTAAAGACGATGTGGCTAAAATTATTCTGCCCGACGTGTTGTGTGGCAAACATTTGTTACAGGCGGGCATACGTTGTGCGGTAGAGAATATCCGTGCAAATTTGGCGTTTATTGATAACGAAGACCAAAAAAATTCGTTTGAAAAACAAATTGCTGTTTTTCTAAAATCGTGTTAAGGGGCCCTTATGACAGAAAAAGCAACGTTACGCAGCGGTATGCTAGGTACTATTTATAACATGCTTCCCGGCATTAACGATGATTATGCCGCTAAACTTGTCTATACACTAGAGGATAAAAAAACCATTGAGCAGTTGCAGCAAGATATCGCCGATATTTCGGCCCAATTAAATTCCGATTCCCCCAGCGCCGATACGTTAGTGGCCAAAATGATGTTAGATGAAATTACGTTGGCCGCCGCTTTGCGTCAGTTGCGTATTTATAACAATGCCGTTTCCATTGCGGAGCTTGGCGATTCGTTGGAAATACCATATCAAGACGTGCAAAAATTATTAGATGTTTATGCTTCTTTTTCTTCCCGTAAATATTTTGACCAAGAGTTTGCTGCCGTGTTAAAAACGTTACCCGAAAATCAAGAAATGACGGATGCCCAAAAAGCGCAATATGCGGTAGATAAATTGCTAGCGGCCGCAGATGAGTGGTTTAAAGCGCAAGCCTCGGCAGTGAAAAATAATAAGAAAGATATTATTGCGTTAGCCGATAAATATCATTTGTCGGTACAGACAACCGCCGAGTTAAAACTTTTATATACTCAACCGGGCAGTATTGCTTTTAAGCCGGAAATGGAACAGTTGGTCAAACAATTAAAAAAGCAAAATCCCGATGAACGTTTATGCGCTTCGTTAGCGGCACACGTGATGTTGTGTAAATTAACTCCTAAAGATGCGGAAGATACGGCCCTTGTGTCTAAAATGGTAGAAGGGCAAATTTTAGAAGATGATTTGCGCATTATCGCGTGCCGTTATTTGAAAGCCAAGACGCCGGCCGATATTGTAACTACTTTTAAGGCAGTATTGGGAAAATTGCCGCATGTAACGGACCCTGCTGAAAATTTGGGGCTTGCGGTGCGCGTGCTTTTAGACGGTACTCCGGCCAGTTTTGAGCACGCTTGTAAATTGGCTTCCGTTCGCCAAGCACGCGAAATTTTGCGCCGCGGACTTGCCAAAAAAGAATTGTATACCGGCTATGAATATGATTTGGCGGACCATTTTGGCGGCAAGAAAAATTTAGCGCAGATTGAACAAACGATGGAAGAAGTGTTGCAGTCGTTGCCCTTTTGTGTGGATAAGACCGAGAATAAAGAATTGGCGTGCAAAGTGCTTTTGGGGGCAATGAGTCAAGAAGAAGCCGCCCAGCAAGCGCAATATCTTCGCGATTTGAAGGCCCAATCTTTGACGCAAGGCTTGGCGCCGGAAATTATGAAAAGTTACTTGGGGACAAAACCTGCGGAAGAAATTTTGGAGTTTTTTGAAACCTCTTTAGCCCCATATACGTTTTGGAAATCGGACCGTCAGGCACATGAATTTGCTTTGCGGGTGTTGCTGGGGGAATTAAACGGCACGTACAACCGCCAAATTTCGCAATTTGTGCTGGATATGCTGGAGAACGGCTCGTCGTTAGAATTGATGGCAGATATGCTTTCCAATATCCAAACGCGTAAGGCAAGTAAAGAAGAATTGGACAAGTTATTAAGTTTGTATAAAAATGCCCGGGTGGCATCCAAATCGTAATTAGTTAAAAAAATACTGTTAAAATACGTCATAATTTGCTATGCTTTTCTCATAGTGCTTTATATTTATTTTTGCAAGGTGAACAATCATGAAATATTGGGTCTATATCAAAGACAAGGTGGAAGGACCGTTTGACGAGGATAAACTGGTAACGCTTAATGGCTTTACCCCGGATACGTTGCTTTGCTCGGAAGATGCTGCTAACAGCGGTAATCAAGAGTGGGTAAAAGCATCGGCTATTTTTGAATTTGAACAACCGGCACCGGCACCGGCCCCTGCGCCGGCCCCTACACCGGCTTCTGCACCGGTTTCCCAATCGTCGGGAAATGAGGATATGTTGGCCGCCACGTTGTTGGCTAAATTGGATGCGGTGAATTCTCAACTTACCGGTTTGCAAAACCGTATTGACGGTATGCAAGATGAATTAGAAAAAACGATTGTTTCCCAGCAAAAAGCATTTCAAGAAATGGTTGAACGTACTGACGCAATGGAAGCGAAAATGAACACGCTTAGCGGTCAGCCGTTTGTAACCCCTAAAGAGCAAACTTTAGAAGATATAGCCCCCCAAGCACAAAAAACGGTTCCCCACGAAACTCTTTCTTCGGTGGCATTATCACGCCCGGCCGGCACCGATGCACAATCTGCCGATACGTTAGATCCTATTGATTTGGATAAAGGGGGGGACGATCAAGAATTAGGTTTTGATCTAAACCCGGCTCAAGAAGAAGTGGTGGATGAAAAAGAAAATACCTTCCAAGATTTATTGACTCCTGCACAAGTAGAACAATTAAACAAAGAGGCAGCGGCCCAACAACAGGGACAACCCGCTACCGAAGAAAGTGCCGATAAAAAAGAGGCTCTTTTGTCGGAGTTGACCGTTGAATCGCAAAAACAAGATGTGCTAGACCAAGTCATCAAAGAAAAAGCGGAAGAAGAGGAAGAGAAAAAATCTAAAACTTTACGTTGGTTGTCTGCCGCCGGCGCGGCTGCTTTGGCGGGTACGGCCAGTTTAGTCGGTTTGAAAAACAAAAAGAATAGCGAGCCTACTAAAGAAGAACAAGAACCGGCCCCCACGCAAGAGCCTGCTCCGGAACCGACGGCGGAAGCGGTGCCGTTAGTTGGGGAACAACCCGAGCAAGATGCGCCTGCAGCGGTGCCTTCTTTGGATGATGTGCCCACTACGTCCGCTGCCGAGCCCGTCATACCGGAACAAATGGCTAACCCGGACGTTCCCGGATTGGACCAACAGCCTACGTTGTCGCAAGAGCAACCGGCTCCTGTAACGGATGCGCAAGCCGAACAAACGATACAAGAGTTGGCTCCCCAAGCCGCTGTAACCGAACCGGAACCGAAATCAGACGAGTTGATTACTGCCGAAGATTTGCAAGAAGCATTTGATGAAAATAAGACGCAAGATGCTCAAGCGGCGGATGGGATGTTTGGAATACCGGGCGAAGCAGAGCCTGCCGCTCCCGCGATGCCGGAAGAACAAACTCAAGCGCAAGAACCGGTAACGCCGGCCGAATTGCCGCAAGAGCCCGTTATGCAGCAAGAACCTTCGTTGGCCGACGTTTCTTCCAACGAGCCGGCCGAAAGTGCTATGCGCGAAGGCAACCCCAACGATTTGACGGAAATTGAACTCAAAGAAGGTTCCACTTATTTGATTTCGGACTTTGTGCCGCCGTCTTCCGCGGATGCTATTCCGGATGCTTTGAAACAAGCACAAAACGAGCCGGTTATGAAAGATACCGACTTAAATGTCCAGGAAATGGTGGCCGATCTTAAACAGACTGATGCGGTTATTAAAGATAAAGCAAACGAGGCTGTACCGGCTTCCGCGCAGGCTATTTTGGAAAATACGATTAAAGCCAAGAGAGGCGCGGCGTTGGATATTAAAACCGTTCCTATGGTACCGGAACCGGCGCAGTCGGACCGGTTGCAAATTGAAGGGATGGATGATATCAATACGCAACACGATATCAAAAGTGCCGATGTGGAGCCTGCCGGGAAAACGGCTAAAATGGTGGTGGGATTGTTCGTTATCGTTCTGTTAGCCGCCGTTATTTATGGTATGTTGGCCTTTATGGAACTCATCCCGCCGGAGTTTAACTTACTTAATAAGTTACAAGGTGTGACGAATGTTACCCAACAAGATGCCAACCTTAACGAAATGTTAGGGCCGACACAAGAACCGGCTCCGGCACAAGCGGAGCCCGCCGGTGAAGCCGTGCCACAAGTTGCTTCGCAAGATGCGATTTTAGAGGAAGTACAAAACTATTCGCTGCCCAATGGGGCAACGCTCAAGACTTTTATTGAGATGAAACATCCTGCGGCCGTTCCGCTTATTACGTGGGAGATTTCCACCGCGGTGGACCCGGATAATTACTCTGTTTTGGTCAAAGTACCGCCGGAGAATCCGCAAAGTTTCAAAATCTCTTACCGTTTTAATTATAACGCGGTAACGAAAGTATTGGATCCTACGATTTCCGACGCTAAAAACTTGTTAGATTCGGCTTCCGCGCCGGCTAACTGATAGAATCGTAAGTTTATAACAAAAATCCCCGGGTTTTATAAGCCCGGGGATTTTTTACACCTTTTGCGCCGCACCCTGTGGGCCGCACGTTGCACGCCGCGCCAACCTCGGGCATGACATAATGTATGTTAATTGTCATACCGGTCCTGCGGACTGCGATAAGCCGGTATCTCCCGCTTTTGCTTACGTAAGGGATGTTCCCAAATGAAAATAAAATCGGGAGATGCCCGAGTCCTTGCCGGACAGGCAAACCCGGCATGACACTGTCTTATAGTCCGTTTCCTTTTAGGTTGTTTTTGTGTCGGTAAAATTTTCCGTTGACTTGTTTTTTTTTTTTTTTCTACAATGATTTTGTCGGAAATTTACTTTAGGAGACATAAAATGCAGAATAATGGTTGTAAAAAGGGCTTTACGCTCATAGAATTACTTGTAGTAGTTTTAATCATAGGTATATTGGCCGCGATTGCCATGCCGCAATATCAAAAAGCCGTGTGGAAATCGCGTACTGCCGAATTACAAACATTAGCTGGTACTTTGATGACCGCCCAAGCGGCATATTACATGAACACTAATACGAGACTGACTAATTTTGATACGCTAGATGTTGGTTTTTCATGTACTCCCAATGCGGCGTTGGCTGCCTCTATGGGTGCGAGTGAAATGTGTGTAAAAGATAAATATGCTTTATTTATAGGTGGTAAGGCCGTGGGTGCTATATTTATAGACGGGCCGTATGCGGGCGCCGGTTTTGGCGGTAGTGCGGCTGAACAGATAAATGGGCCTGATACGGCTCACGATCTGAACGTCGGAGAGATATATTGCATGGAAATGGCAGAAAATTTGGGTTTTTGCGATAAGTTATTAAAGGGTACGTTTTTTACTAGAGTAGATGGAGCTTATGATGTATTTAAGTTGCCCTAATTAAAATTCCACTATAAAATAACCCCCGGGTTTTTTTATAAGCCCGGGGGTTTTTTTATTTTTGGGTAACTCTGTTCCAGGCTTCCAAAAAATCGGGCGGAACCGGGGCTTCAAATTTTAATTTCTTGCCGGTTAGCGGGTGGGCAAATTCAATGCGCCTGGCGTGGAGCATCAGTCGGTCAGCCGTTGCCCCTTCGTAAAGCCAATCCCCTAGCACGGGATAACCTAGCCAATTTAAATGTACGCGTAACTGGTTGGTGCGGCCTGTGCGCGGGTAGAGTTCAATGTAGGTAAAACCGTTTTTGCGCTCCAAAACTTTATAGTCGGTTACGGCTTCGCGCCCAACGTCGGACGCTTTGATTTTTCCGCCCGCCACGCGCCCTATCGGCACGTCAATAGTGCCCTCGTCATCCGGTACCAGCCCGCACGCAATCGCGTGGTATGTTTTATGCACGTTGCGGCTGGCAAACGCGGCAATCATTTCCGCTTGAAATTCTTGTGTTTTGGCTACAATCATTACGCCGCTTGTTTCGCGGTCCAACCGGTGCACAAGTCCTGCGCGCGGCATTTCTTTGTCAAAGCCTTTGGGTGGGTTAGCCAAAATGACAGAAACTAATGTTTCTTCCGAAGAGAAAACCGTTTCCGGATGTTCTTCCCACACCGGGCTTTGCGGATGAACAAGCATCCCTGCCGGTTTTATTAAAGCAAAGAAATCTTTGCCATCGTGAATAATTAAATCTTTCAGTTTTGTTTGGCTGTGGGCGCAAGGAAGTTCAATTTTCACGGTTTCGCCTTCGGTTAGCGGCCAAGACGGTTTTACTTTTTTACCGTTGACGGTTACATAGCCGTCTTTAATCAGTTTTTGCACCAAGGAGCGCGAAAGATTTTCCAACTCGTCAGCCACAAAAACGTCTAATCGTTTAGAATAACCTTCAAAAATTACCGTTTTTTTATCAGCCATTTTTTTGTTCCTTGCGGGCTAATACCCACCAGGTAATCCCGGCACCCAAGGCAAGCAGTAAGGTAATCAGTTGGGCGGGGGAAAGCCCGAAAATATACGCCCCGCGGAAGTCTCCGCGGAAAAATTCCAACACAAACCGCAGCGTTCCGTAGTACGCTATATACGCCAACAGCACCGTACCATTTTTATGCGGGCGGTTGTAGAGTTTGTGAAGTAAAAAGAAAATCAGCAAGTTGCCAAGGGCCTCATAAAGTTGCACCGGGTGGACCGGTACGCCGATTAAATCAGGCGATACCATGGCATGAGAATCGGTAAACGTAACGCCCCACGGCATAGTAGTCGGTTTGCCGTGGCAGCATCCCGCCAAAAAACATCCCACCCGCCCGAAAGCATGCCCGAGCGGAAGCCCCACAATCATAAAATCGGCAATCGTAAGTAGCGGCAAGTGTTTCTTTTTTATGTAGATGAGCAGCGCCGCCACTGCCGCAATCATTCCGCCGTAGAAAACAAATCCATAGCGGAAATTTTGCACAAAGTAAAGTATTTTTTCCCAGGCAGAACCGTCTAACTGCGGCCAAGTTACGAGAATAAATAATAATTTCCCGCCTAATAAGGCTCCCATAAAGGCAATAAAAATTAAGTTCCAAAAAGTGTCTTTATTTAAATTAACTTTTTTAAGCCGGGGCAACAGGTAAAGGGAACCGGCTATGTAGCCCAGCGCGGTCATCACGCCGTAACTGGCCAGTTCAAACGAGCCGATTTTAAGTAGTACCGGATGCATTATAAAATCTCCTTATCGCGAAGTGCGTTGCGCATAAAAGGGTTTTTGATACGTTCATAGCCAATGGTGGAACTGCATTTGCCGCCGTAACTGTGCCCGGCAAAAATTTGCGTGTCTTCGGGTAAGTTCGCCAGTTTGACTAAACTCTCGCGCATGGCCCGCGGGCTAGAAGTAGGCAAATCTACTCGCCCGCACGCACCGGGGAAAAGAGTATCTCCGGTAAAGAGTGCGTGGCCGATTTGTATACACACGCTGCCGGCGGTATGGCCCGGCGTGGGAATAATATGCACGTCAAACGACGCGATTTTAAAAGTTTGCTCCCCTGTATAAGTGTGCAAGAATTGCGGATTTATGCCGGAAAGTTCCGCATCATTCTTTTCAATATATCCTTTCAAGCCGGTTTTTTCTAATAAGTTTTGCGCAAATTTGACGTGATCAAAGTGTCCGTGCGTAAATAGTACGCCGCACAAGGTTAAATTTTTTTCGGCTAGTGTATGCTCCAAAAAATTCATATCCCAAGCCGGATCAATCAGCAGGGCTTGCGTATCTTGCGTGATGAGGTATGTGCAATTATCCATCGGACCTAAATTGATGACGTTGATTTCCATAATTATTTTACCTGAAAGCGAAATTCCACTTCGTTAGGTTTTGCCAAATCATATTCGGTGCGGGCAATTTTTTCCAAGAGTATCGGATCTTGATTTTTTAATAAGTCCAGCGTATGTTGCAAATCAACATATTCCTGTTCTAATACAATCCGTCTATGCAGTAATTTCTTTTTTTCCAGTTTATTATGCACCAGATTTAGTAAACTGCCCCCTATCCACAAACAACCCACTGCCAGCAGGGCAAGCCCTGCCAACAGCGGCTTTCTATTTTTGACAAGTGTGTTTATAAACTGTTTCATTATTTTTTAAACGCCCGGTCCCGTGCGTAAACAGCCCGGGAGCCAAGTTCCTTTTCAATTTGCAACAATCGGTTATATTTCGCCGTTCTTTCCGCGCGTGCCGGGGCCCCTGTTTTGATGGCACCGGCGTTTGTGGCTACTGCTAAATCGGCAATAAACGTATCTTCCGTTTCACCCGACCGGTGCGACACAATACACGTGTAACCGTTTTGCCGGGCTAAATTCATCACTTGCATAGTTTCCGATATCGTGCCGATTTGATTGGGTTTAATCAAAATAGCATTAGCCGCTTTCAAGGTTATACCGCGTTGTAAACGTTTTAGGTTGGTGACGAATAAATCGTCGCCTACCAACGTTATTTTTTTGCCCAACTTGGCGGTTAATGCTCGCCAATGATCCCAATCGTCTTCTTGCAGCGGATCTTCCAACGACGCAAGCGGATAACGCGCACACCAAGAAGTATATAAATCAGTTAATTCTTGAGCGGTTAGCGCTTGTCCTTCTATATGATATTTTTCGCCGTCATAAAACTCGCTGGCGGCCGCATCTAACGCCAGGGCCATTTTCGGATACCCTGCTTGGTGAGCAGCCGACAAAATCGTTTTTAAAACCTCTTCGTGTTTGGCTATTTGTGGAGCGAACCCGCCTTCGTCACCAACGGCAGTTACTTGTCCCTGCCGGCCCAACACTATACGCAACGCGTGATATGTTTCGCTGGCGCTTTGTAAGGCCCGGGCAAATGTTTCCGCGTGCGTGGGCAAAATCATAAATTCTTGAACGTCTAGCCCGGAGTCTGCGTGTTTGCCGCCGTTAATAATGTTGAGCATGGGCGTTGGCAACACATATTCTTGTTGCGCTAGACCATATACCCGGCGCAAATGTTCATAAAGCGGTATTTCGGCCTGATGGCATCCTGCGCGTAAGACGGCCATAGAAACCGCCAAAGTCGCATTAGCGCCCAATTTTGCCTTGTTTTCGGTACCGTCCAAGGCGATCATGCTCTCATCTACCAAACGAATATCAAAAGGATCTAACCCCGCTAATTGCTGCGATAATCGCTCTATGTTTGCAACAGCCTTTAGCACACCCTTGCCGTTAAAACGCTGCATGTCTTTGTCGCGCAGTTCCAATGCTTCGTGCGAGCCGGTAGAAGCCCCGCTGGGCACGGCGGCAGAGCCGATTGTTCCGTCGTCTAACAGCACATCTGCTGCCACGGTCGGATATCCGCGGGAATCTAAAATTTCTCGCGCTTTTATTTTTTTGATGCGAACCATATACTTACCCCCTGTGGCCGCATACTTGCGGCACTATATGATACTGTCTATGATTTTTTTGCCCTCTTTAATTAAGGCGGCCGGTACTTTTTCATTTTGCGATTCGGCATACATGCGGATAAGCCGCTCGGTACTAGACGGCCGGATCGCTAACCAACTGCCCCCTTTTAAGAGAAACTTAAACCCATCGGTATTATCAATACGCCACACAGAGGTTTTGTTGATGGAAAGCGGTGGGCGAATATCCAGCCGTTCCATAATGCGGTTAATTTCCGTTTCGGTTTTGGGGATACTGACTTTTTGGTCAAAAAGGCGATTGTATTTTTTATAAAAATCTTTACGTAATTGTTTCAAAGGTTTGCCTTCACTGGCCATCATATCTACCACTAACAAACAAGCCAATAGGCCGTCTTTGTCCGGGATATGATTGGCAATGGCCAGCCCGCCGGATTCTTCCATCCCCATAACGTATTGGCCGGAAGTCATGAGGTCTGTAATATATTTGAATCCAACAGGCGTTTCCCGTAACATAAGGCCGTTTGCCTTGGCTACTTGATCCATAAGCGTTGACGTAATAACACTGCGACACACGCGGCCTTTTAATTTTTTATTACGTACCAGGTGATCTAAAATCATAGGAGCAATTTCGTTAGGGGAAACCCACGTGCCGTCAGAATCAATAAGGCCGAATTTATCACAATCGGGGTTGCATGCAATCCCCAAGTGCATTTTTTTGGCGAGCACCAATTTTTTCAGTTCGGTTAAACTTACCGGACCCGCATTGGGAACGGTGCCGCCGAAAAGGGCATCATCTTCTTCATGGATTCCTTCTACGGTTAGCCCATATTTTTCCAAGAAAGGCCGGAAATAATTTTTAGCCGAGCCGAATAACGGATCCACCGCAATTTTAAGTTTTGCTTTTTTTAATGCGCGCACGTTGAGAAGTTTTTCCAAGTGCGCCAGGTAGTTTTTCCGCGCATCTTTGGTGACGATAACCGCCGCACTTAAGGAATTAAATTCCGTGGAAGATGCTTTTAAAATTTGTGCATTGGCTGCCGGAATATGTTTTTCAATATCTTCGCAAATTTCGTTGTTGGCAATTCCGCCGTAGTACGAAATCCATTTCACCCCGTTGACGTAATAAGGGGATTCGCTGCCGGTAATTACAATAGCACCGACGGCACACTCGCTTAAAACAGCCCACTCGGCTACCGGGGTTGGCAACGGATCTTCAGCCAAATGAACGGTAATGCCGTTTTGCGCCAACGCATTGGCTGCTACATAGGCTAATTGTTTAGACAAAAAGCGTGTATCAAACCCTACAATTACAAGCGGGTGTTTGAATTTTTTACCTTGATCTTGGCAATGTTTGCGATAACCGCTCCCTTCAAATCCGTAAAAAGGATGTTCCAAAACGTGCTCGGAAATCCCGTAGGCCAAACGTTGTACCGATTGGGCAGTTAATCCGCCCGCTGTAACGGCCCGAAAGCCGGCTGTGCTAAATTTAATATCTTCCATAGTGTTGGTATTATACTAAAAAAACACCCTTTTTTCATCTCTTGCCGTTTTTGGTTACAGGATATAGGCTCGGTCGGTTGAGATATTTTGCTAATATATAACTATGATAGAAATCCTTTTTACGTGCGGCTTGGTTGTTTTTATCGGGGCGGTTGCGATGATGTCTACGCGCGCTAGCGTGTTGGCCCGTATTGCGCGAGCCAACGATTGTTTGTTTGAAAAACAAAAGGAAACGGTAACAACTCCGTTTGCGGCCGGCCGATTGGATTTTTTTATCTTTTTCTTTCACCAATTCCGCCATGTGTTCACTTATGTGGAGAAATCGGCTTTTATCAGGGTGGCGGATGATTATATTTATAAAGATGAAAATCCCAAAACAAAACCGTTGCCCGTTACCATTTTTGCAGCGGAACTTAAAAATGGGGATTTCTTGCCGTTAAAAGTTGTCCCGGTTGGTTCGGTTTTTGCCTCTTCCAAACAAATGCTTATTAAAACCAATATTCCTGCCATTGATGCGCATTATCAAATTGCGGCTCCGTCGGCGGAAGCGGGCGCTTTGTTTACGCCGCTGGTAATGGGTTTTTTAAAAACGCATCATCAAGTTTACTTGGAACTAAACGGAAATGCATTGGTTTATCACGAACACGCTCTCGTTCCGGCTTCGCAAATAGAGGCGTTTCGTTTCCGGGCCATGCAATTATTGCGCGAATTGGAAGCACACGCCGTTAAGCAAGAGCCCGCCCCGGTTCCAAGCGCGGAAATTACGCTTGTTTCCGACGGTAAGACAACCGTGTTGGGAGAAGAAACGGCGGCGGCGCTGTTGCAAATGGCTTCCGGTCGGATAGAAGCGGCTAAACGGAAAGATGTCTCTTTCGGGCGATTTATTGGTCTATCGGTTATGTTGTTGTTGCTACTGGGGTTTGGTTTTTTATCGTGGTGGATACTGCACGGGTGGATGCATTACTGATTGCTTACAATTAGAATAAAATTTATGAAAGGAGAACGTGGATTTACACTTACTTGAGTTGCTTGTGGTTGTTTTGATTATCGGCTTTTGCCTTGCCGCAATATCAAAAAGCGGTAGAAAAAACACATGCTGCGCAAGCCCTTGCACTTATTAAGCCGATAGCATAGGCTGCAGTTTCCACCTTTTTAGGGCGTTGGGTTACGATGCCTTAATCTTACGGTTTTTAAAACACCCCCCGGGTTTTGTCCCGGGGGGTTGTTTTTAGTTACTATGATGTTCAGTAGAGTGTTGGCAGTTAATACAGTAACGCGCGAAAGGGAGTGCCTTAATGCGTCTTTTGGGAATAGGTTGACGGCAATACTCGCATAAGCCGTAAATGCCTTTATCCATTTTTCGCAAAGCCGCTTCAATTTGTTCAATGGTATTGTGGGCATTACCGGAAAGTTCAAATAGGATTTCTTTGTCTAAACTGCGGGTGGCGTCGTCAATCGGGTCTCCCACTTCGGCTTCGGGCATATCCATATCTTTTTTATTTTTCAAGCGTTCGGTGGCTTCTTCTTTAAGTTGTAATAAATGTTTTTTAATCTCTTTTAACTCGGTAGCGGTAAGAGTTTCTTTGTTAGTCTTTTTACTCGGCATAATTATGTATACCCCTTTAAAAATAATGCGCACGGCTTCTGATTCTCGGCCGCGGCGCTGTTTGATTAGTTTAGCAAAGTACGATTTCTTTTTCAAGTGTTTCTTGAGATATATAAAAAGAGCCTCCGCATTTCTTCAATGCGGAGACTCATCTAACCGGCTTATTCATGTTTACTCTCTTGCCCGAGAGATACAGTTAAGAATTTTGTTGTGCCGCATACCGCATGAGGCGGGGTGCTCCGCCCATATCCCCAAGGAACTCCCGTTATTCTCAAATAACAGGCTTAAGGCTCGTGAACGGGAAACTGCATCCGCGCTATCCCACTGTACCGCACGTAAACAAAGAACTCTCATTTTCTGCCCCGGCAACAAATACGGCTACGCTCTTCGCGTTTGTCCGCTTCGCCTTCCGAAGCAGTCCCTTCTTATCCACGTGTTTTTGGCGCAAGGCCAAAAACAGATAGGTAAGAAAGATTTTCTGTACCTAACATCGGGTTATATTAAGTATAATGAATTTCCGGAAAAAATCAAGGGGTTAATTTAAATTGACCACTTGTTTAACAACAAGCCCGATAGGTTTTATCATCGTAGAAGGCAATAGCGTGCCCTCTTCTGTTTCTAAAACCAATTGACCGTTTTTGCGGCGCGTTCGCACAAGTATATAGCGTGCACCTTTTTTCCCGAGCATGTAAAAATTTTTTTCCCAGGTTTTCCGCAAACGCACAAAAAGGATCCGTTGTGAATCTGTTTTGCTGGGAAGTAAAAACAAGAAATCGGTTTGGGTAGCAAAATCGGCCGGGATTTGCCACCAAGATTGAATATCGGTTGTTTTGTAAAGGGGATATTTTTCGGGCTGTTTGGTAAATACAGGTAATTTAACGATATCCTTTTCATTTTTTTGCGGATAAGGTGTTGCCTCGTAGTGCAAAGCACTCGGGGCGGCGTCGTGTAAAGAATAGGCTGTTTCTGTGTTTAAAAAATCAGTCGGCCGGTATGTGGGAACGTTCGTAAATAACCGCACAACACTATACTCGTCCAAATTAAACAACTTGGCCATTTGAGTGATAAATCCTTTAGAAGGATGTCTTTTGCCGGTGGCCCATAAGGCTACGGTGGCGGTGGAGACTTGTAGGCATTTTGCTAACTTTGCCTGTGCACCGCGTAAGAGACCGTTGTTCCATTTCTCTAGTTGTTTTTCAAATTTGTTCATAGACGGTAAAAGACGCAAAAAAATGATTTTATAAAGGACTTGACAAACGCTAACAATACTTACTATACTAACAATATGAAAAGCAACACGGCTTGTTGTTTTTCATCTTGCCAGCGCATTTGAAATAACCTGCCTGATAGGTATATCTCAAACGGAAGGGTCGAACTCAAACGGCTGGCGGCNNACGCCACTCCTGTGGCGGGTGTATTCCGTTATGCGTAAAACTTGCATAATTCTGCCAGGAACTATGTTAGTTTCATTGTAGCATATAAAAAGCCAATTGGGTTAGCAAAGTTAACACTTCTTATTATGCGACCTACTTATTAAAGGGCTTAAGGAGCATCCGTTAACTTTGCTTTCCCCTCGTAAAAACAAACAAAAATCATTGTTAATCAATTTGTTTATATTTCCGCGAACTAACCTTTTTTTTCGGTTCAAAAAAAGGGGGGGGCAAATTTATGATAAACAATGCCGCAAAATTAAAATTAGAAAATTTTATTTTTTTTCGGGCAGCATATTTAGGCGTGCCTGTTTACGGAGTGGGGGGATGTTTAAAAACGCTGTGCCCGGAGCCGTATTTGGAGATATCCGTTTTCTTATACAATCAAATTTTTGCCGTTAGGGAAACAAGAACTGCGAGTGCTTTTTTGTTTAATTATTTTTCAGGAACAATAGGCGGCGTAAAGAACGGCTGGTTATTGCCCCCATCTGACGTATGCGGCAAAAATAAATTTGACAAAAATATAAAATTTTGATAGAATATAAACATTACAGAGCGCAAGAGCGCGCTTTGTAATTTTTTTATCCTACCGGTGATTTCATCCTTTCTCTTTTCCGAAAATTATTAGCCTGCTCGTCGGGTTTATGGTTTTTGAGAAAATTTATGCCCCGAAAAAAGACAACTTCCGCTATATTGAGCAAACCCTCGTCAGTGCGTTATCAGCCGGAATTTTGTGCACGTTTGCTTGCTTTTTTTGATGTGCCTGCTTTTCACGTAACCGAAGTGCAAAAGCGCGACGGCTCCGTTTCTCTCGTGGAAACGGCAGCCGAACTCCCCACGTTTGCGGCGTTTGCCAAGCAACTTGGCACGACGTGCGAAGTTCTGAAAAGTTGGGAAACCAAGCACCCGGCATTTTACGAGGCCGCTCAAAAAGCGCGCGATTTACAAGGAAATATCTTAATCCAAAACAGTTTGCGCGGGAATTATTCTGCGTCATTTGCTGTTTTTACCGCCAAAAATTTGTTGGGTTGGAAAGACGGCAAGGATGATGGCGGCACACCTCCGCCGATGGTCGTTTCTTGGGAAAAAGATGAATAAAAAACGCATAGTTATTCCGTATCATCCGCGTCCGGTGCAAACCAAAATTCACGCCGCGTTGGAAACACACCGTTTTTGTGTACTGGTTACGCACCGGCAACTTGGCAAAACGGTTTGTGCCGTCAATCATTTGATAAAAAAAGCGTTGCAAAACGAGCGTGCCCACGCGCGGTATTTTTATATAGCACCGTTTTTAAAACAAGCCAAACTTATTGCGTGGGATTATTTAAAACGTTACGCTGCCCCGTTGCCGGAAGTATCTGTTAACGAAACAGAATTGTATATAAAACTTCCTAACGGAGCGCGTATTAGTGTGGGCGGTGCGGATAATCCCGATGCGTTGCGTGGTACATACGCCGATGGGGTGGTGCTTGATGAATATGCCCAAATTAAGCCCGGCCTGTTTGCGGAAATTATCCGGCCCATGCTTTTATCACGCGAGGGGTGGGTAGTTTTTATGGGTACACCCAAAGGCCAAAATGCGTTTTACGATTTATTTAACCAAGCGCAAAAACTTGCCCAAACAGAGCCCGCTGTTTGGTGGTGCGGTGTCTTTCGCGCCGACGAGTCAGGGGTAATTGCACCCACCGAATTAGAACGCATTAAACAGCAGACGCCCGCTACTATTTTTAGGCAAGAATATCTGTGTGATTTTACGGCGAGTGCCGAAAATATTTTAATTCCCATTGACGCGGTGCTAGCCGCCACGCGCCGTCGTTATTCATCGGGCGAGTTACGCTTTGCCCCTAAAATTTTAGGCGTAGATCCGGCCCGCTTTGGCGACGACCGCAGCGTAATTTTTCGCCGTCAGGGCTTGCAAGCCTTTGAGCCGCTTGTGTTTAGGCAAATAGACAATATGACGCTTGCCGCACACGTCGCGCGTGAAATAGAAATCTTCCGGCCCGACGGGGTTTTTGTAGATGCCGGTTGCGGCGGGGGCGTAATTGATCGCTTGCGGCAGTTGGGTTTTACGGTAACGGAAGTACCCTTCGGCGGCACAGCGATTAAGGCCGGGCAGTACACCAATAAGCGCGCGGAGATGTGGGGGGAAATGGCGGCGTGGATCAATGCTTCCGGGGCACTCCCCGACGTGGCCGAACTCATAGCCGATTTGTGCCAAACCGCGTACGATTATGACGCATCCGGGCGGCTTAGGTTAGAGCCGAAAGAGAAGTTAAAGGCTCGCACAGGCAAAAGCCCCGATTTGGCTGATGCGCTGGCGCTGACGTTTGCCGCGCCCGTACGCGCGGGAACAGCGTGCGCAACGGCGGAGTTTGCCCGAAGTGATTATGAAATTTTATAGGTCCTTTTTTAAAAAAAGAATAGGTCTAAAGACTCATGTATTTTAGGGAATAATTGGTAAAATATAAATATGAGATTCGGTAAAACTATCTTACTTTTAGGTGTTATCTTGCTCGGTTTAACTTGCCCTTCGTCGGCGCAAGTAGGCAAAGAGGCTTTGACGCAATTTGGTCGGTTTCTTGCGCGTGGTCGGAAAATACATAACATCCCCGTCGGCAATTATAAAATTAAGATGCCCCCGGCGGTTAGCAGAGTATGTATTAAAGAAAGCGTGGAAGGATATTTTGCGGATGGAAGATTAAACCCCAAAACATATCCTGCTTTGTCGGCTAAAAATGATGTGCGTATGTTTGAAGCACTTCAACACTTTACCAAATCTGCTGTCAAGTTTGAAGAAAATTATGCCGATATTCTTTCCCGCATTAACGCCACAGTAGAGGAAAAGATAGATTATAAAAAATTATTACCCAAAGATGTCGGTATTATATATTTAGGTGAAATTCACAACCAGCCGCGTATCCACCAAGAAATAATTTCTTTGCTAAAACAGTTGCCGTCAATTTATCCGGAAAGGCGTATTTATCTGGCTACTGAATTTTTACACGTTAACCAAGCGCAGAGCGTGCAGATGAATTTGATTTTTACTCCGGCGGAACTTCGTAGCTGGCAGGAAAAATTTGGGCCTTCCACCGGTGAAGAAGTTATGTTGGCGGCTTTAAGGAATAAAATGGGGCTATTGGGGGTAGAGGACCGTTTTGTGCTTTTGGAAGCAAGTGCTCCCAAGGGCGAGTTGGCTCCTACAGAAGAACAGTACGGTGATTTTGCTACCTCATTTGAAGGAATGAAATTTCGCAATAAAATGTTTGCGCAAAAACTCAAGGAATTACGCACGCTGGACCCGGATGCACTAGTTGTATTTTACGGGGGTGTTGCGCATGTCTCTTACAGTGAGTTAAACTCGTTACCTTCGTTATTGCGGGAGAAAAGTTTTGTTATTCAATATGCGGTCCCTCCGGCCCTTATTGCTATCAATCCGCTATTTTCTTATATGCGCCATGAACCGGAACTGCGTGATGCTTTCCGTGCTTCGGAAAATGCCAAATTGGTGGAGCGTTGGCGCAAACCTACGCAAGAATATCGCCGCATATTGGGCAGCGATTTAAGCATTATTGTACACGAGTAAAAATCCTTTTTTGGGCAGTTTTTCTGTCCGGAAAAATTCTCCTTAACTTGTTTTTTGTTACACGTCTTATAGGTTTACAAAAAATAAATTTTCTCGTCATAGAAAATAAAAAACTTGACAAACCTATAATTTCTATGCTATAATTACTCTATCGTAGTGATTCTTCCTTTATTTTCCAAATAAATTTTTCTTTGAAGTTTTTATAAGGTTTTTTGTGCGCAAAAAACCGCCTTTTTTGAAGGCGGTTTGTACAAAAAATGCTCTTACGCTACATCGGCCAATTATTCAGCGTTATCATCGCCAATATACCTACCAAAACGGCCGTCAAAATAAACGTAATCCACCCGGCCGAGCGTTTGCTGTGTTTAGGAAACACCTTGCGCGTAATTATGTAAAACCCCGGCACGGCCAAAATAATCACAAAAGCAAAAATCATCACCAGTCCCATCATATTTATTCCCTCCTTTTTCTACATAGTAGTAAATTTTCTTCGTTTGTGTCTTCCTTTTATACATTATGAAACAGTTACAAAATAATTATAAGCGTCAGTACGACGCCTTAAAAAACGAGCAATCTACGTGGTTGCCCGTTTGGAAAGAGTTGGGAACGTATCTGGCTCCCACGCGCGGTTTCTTTGACGGGCAACTGCCGAGTCAAGGCCGCCGCGCTTACAGCGAATAAATCACTGTTGGCCGCTGCCGTGCCCGCAGGTGTTAAACGCTACTTGCGTGCTAAATATACGGTAACCGGTACCGCTACTGCCGGAAAGGTCTCTTGCTTCTTGACCGATGCCGTTGATATGCACTAATCGTTTATCCTACCCACAGGGAGCGGGCAGCCAAATTGCCCGCTCCCCAAACTGCCAAAGCATAAAAGAACAAAAACCTTTATGACTCCCCAAATTCGGGCCCATTTTATCAAACGAGGTTAAAATAAGACGCAAGAATCCTCTTTTTAGGTTGTCTGTATAGAGGGGGATGGTAAAAAATTGTATTTTGGGCCGTTTTTGCTCAAAATCGGGGTAAAAAAGCCATTTTTTCGGGTTTTAAAGGGGAAAAATGTGCAAAAAATGACACAAATCCGTAAAACGTATTGCAAAAAAATATTAGTTTGACAGTTTCTTGCTCTGTTTTTAGATAAATAATTCAAAATAGTTATTTTTGAGCGTGTTTATGGTGAAACAGGTGTCAACTTTTTGATAAAAAGCAAGTGTGTATTTGTTTAAGTCAAAAATGACTATAAAAATAAAAATACTTAAAATATATGTATTTTTAAAAATACAATATATTTTAAATATTTATTGAATATACAATC
>DBXW01000006.1 GCA_002309715.1 Candidatus Avelusimicrobium cornigerorum | reverse complement strand
AATTATTAAAAAATAAGTAAAATTAAATTTAAATAATTAAATACATAATTATTTATATAAAAAATATATTAAAAAATAAGCAAAATTAAAATAGAGTATAAAAAATGACAACAAAAATAAGTATTTGTAATTTAGCATTGGCACAGTTAGGACAATCGTCGACGTTTGGAAACGGACGGTTTTACCGGGGAGCAATCTCAACAAGCGGCTGATACCATCCGCACCCAAACGGTAGAAAAACATATTACCCGTTCTTTGGCGGGCGGCGATTGGCAGACCGCAACACAAGTATTACGCGGGCAGGGGAAATTTTTGTCTGCTATGCAACGGGAGCGTTTTTCTCATCAGGTGCGCCAATGTTTTGCGCAAAACCAAGCCCGGCAAATTTGGCAAAAAGCCGTTGGGCAAAATCCCGCAGCGCCGTACCAACAAGCCCTACACAATTTACAAGAGCCTGACGGTAAATTACGTGAAGAAATCAGCACTGCGTTGGAGCAAATGGACCAAGAACATCGCCGGCAAACGGCCGCAGAAAAGGCATTATTATTTAGCCAACTTGCTAAAGCGCAAACGTCGCAAGCCTACCAACTGCTTACTACGCAACGGGTATTGCCTACCGAGTCGTTAAACCGGGCGCATCAAGCCTTATCGCAAAGCGGCCGGGAAACCACGGCTGCGCAACGAACGTGGTTTATGAAAAATTATTTTAAAGACACCCTTAATGCCGATGACGCTTTTGATAAAGGCCTTTGCAGTGCACGGGATTATTTTTGCTTACAAGCGGCTTTGCAACGCCGGCAAAGCGGGCAAGGCTTGCGTCAAGAAAAGTGGCTTTGTCGCGGTATAGAAACATGGATGAAAAAACAAGGCTTTGACGAAAAAGATATTTCACAAGTTGCTTATGAAGTCTTGTCCGGCGACACCGAAAACGACGGCCGCGTACAAATTTGGAAACGAATAAAAACATTATTAACTTGCTAGGAGAAAATTATGACAGTTTCAATGCAACTGACAAAACGTATTTACGCAGGAAACGGAGTAACCCGCGAGTGGGAAGTAGATTTTCCGCTGGCTTCTTTAGAAGATTTGCGGGTTTATATTACTTCTCCGCAAGGTTATCAAACCTTGCTGGAGTCTAATTATGAATTAAACGCTGCCGGGAACGTGCTTACCTACCCGACGGTGGACAGCGGTTTATCACCGCTTGCATCAGGCTGGAGCATTACCTTGTTGCGCCAAACGCCGCCCACGCAAGGAATTGACTTGTTGCGTCAGGGAGAGTTAGATGCCGAGGTATTAGAACAAGGATACGATAAATTAACCTTGCTTGTGCAAGAATTGGCGGAAAAAATAGACCGTTGTATCAAATATCCCGTTTCCACGCAACCGGCAGATTTGGAAACGGAAAGTTTTTTAGACAACATTTTAGCGGCTAAAGATGCCGCTGTAAACGCATCCACGCAAGCGGTATCTTCCGCGCAGGCGGCCAGTCAAAGTGCGCAATCGGCCCAATCCACGGCTCAAACGGCCGTGGCCGATATCGCACAGGCCAAGCAAACGGCTACGGGGGATATTTCCGCATTAGCACAATCGTTGGAAGAAACGCTTTCTCAAATAGCCACCACTGCCACTTCGGCGGCTCAAACGGCCCAATATTATGCGGAGCATACATTGGGTAAATCGGTGGGGGAAATTTATTATTCACAAAGTGCCTTGGCTAATGACAACCCCGGCGCATTGCCTTTGTTTACGGCGGAAACGATTTCTTCCGCGGATGAATTATACCCCGACTTTTACACGTGGATTAGTGCCCACAGCGGGTTGCAAATATCTTCTGCCGATTACGAGACGGCGCTTATAACCGACGGAGTATGCCCCAAATACGTGCTTGATACGGTTAATAAAACCATTCGTTTGGCCAAACTGGCTACGGAAGTTTCCTCGGCCCAAACGACGCTCTATCCCTGGGTATGTGCTTATAATGCCGCTATTCCGGCCAGTACGGCGCAAGCGGCTGAATTTCAAAATGCCCTATCCGGCAAAGCCGATATTGATTTAGGCAACCTTTCCAACACCGGTAAGATTACTTCGGCACATTTGGCTATGCCCAGTGATACGCGCGAAAGTTTGGTATTAGGCGTATCGGGCACTTCCTACACGGCCCCGGCCGACGGATATTTTAATTTCCGCGGGAAGGCTACGGTTAACGGACAATTTGCGTATATTGGCGATGAAAGCCCTTTTAATCATTGTGGTTTTCAGGGGGATGCTTCCATCAACAATTATGTGGTATTTACGTTGTCCGTTAAAAAAGGACAGACGGTTGTTATTAACTATACGCTTGGCGCAGATTTGTCTTTAAATTTCATCTACGCCGAAGGTTCAAAAACGGAGGCAAACTGATATGACTTACTACATTGAGCAAGACGGACAAATCAAATTACACGATACGGATAAAAACCGTATTGAAAACACGCTCAAGTTTATGCCGCAATACAAAGGACTTGAGTTAAAACAAACCGACCGCCCTATTGAAAATTGCGAGTGGGCTGATACGCCGGAATATATCGCTAAAAAGCACCGCCAAGAACTTGAAAGTCAAGTGGCCGGGCTGGAAGCATCTACGGGTTTAATTCGCCCGATGCGTGAAAGCATTTTAGCGGAAGGTTCTAGTTACTCGGCCTACACCAAAACTAAAGCGCAGGAAATTGAAGATTTGGCGCAGGAGTTGCGGAAATGACGATTGTTAATGAAGTAGTTTTTTCTACCGCGTGGAAAGTATTGGCCTTGGTATTTGCTGCCGGCGTGTTGTGGGGAGAACTCAAGGCCATCCGCAAAGACATTGCCAGGTTGGAGCAAAAGCAGGATAAATATAATCACTTGCAAGAGCGGGTGTTTTTGCTGGAAGGCGAAGTGCGGCTATGTCAAAATTTAGCACAAAAATCCGGGCGTAATTAAAGCCCGAAAAAATGATAAAGGAGAAAAAATATGTGGATAACACAACACGGAGCAGCAGTATTACAAATTATCGGGGGGGTAGTGTCGGTGGCTACGCTGATTGTTAAACTGACGCCGACGCCCAAAGATGACCATATCCTTGCCAAAGTGGTAAACGTACTGTCGGCTTTATCTTTATGCAATGCCGATGGCTCATTTATCGGTGAGCAGAAAAAATAGCCGGTTGTTTTTGGACAAGCAAAAAATATCCCCCGGTATAAACCGAGGGATATTTTGCGTACCTATAAATTTTGCTTGCCTAAAAACTTTCGGGATGTCCGTTGGAAATGGCATTGCAAAATTGCCCGGCATCCAGAGTGTCCGCCGGAGCGGTGGTAGTTGTGTTTATGCTGCCTCCGGATACGTAGGTGGTACAGGCGCGGGTAGTGCTAAAAGCACCCGTGGCGGAATTTTCTACCAAAATAGTTTTAAGTGTATAGGCTTTACTGGCGTTTACTAACGCTCTGTCAGCCGCGATAACAAAGGTGGTGTCATCTCCCGCAATCGGGCCCATGTGCATGTGAAAATTTTGCCCGCCGTAAGTGGCAGTAGAACCGGTGGAGCCGGAAACAAGCGGTATTTCCACGTCAAGTTTATTAAATGCATCTGCATCCGGCCAAGCATCTTTCTGGATGCGGTAGCGTTCGGCAGCCCCGGCAATGGCGCTCATCAGCGAAAGGGCTTCGGTGGCGCGTGCTTTTTCTACGGCCGTGGTGTATTGCGGCAAAGCCACCGCGGCTAAAATACCGATAATCAAAACGACAACTAACAACTCTATGAGGGTAAACCCTTGTTTATTCATACAATTCTCCTTAATTGGACTAACTTCTAGTATAGTATAGCAAAAAAACGGCACAACGCAATAAGAAAAATTTAACGTAATTTATGATCAGTTGTTGTATTGGGTTCGGTTGATGGAAATAATGCGGTATCTCACGCTTTTACGTACGCAAGGGAAGGCCGTAAATGAAAAGAAAATCGGGAGATGCCGGAGTCCTTGCCGGACAGGCAACCCCGGCATGACACTGTCTTATAGTCCGTTCCCTGTTTAGTTATTTTTGTGTTGGTAAAATTCCTATTGACTTGTTGTTTTTTTTTCTATAATAATTTTGTAGCAAAATTAACCTAGGAGAAATAAAATGAAGAATAATAGCAGTAAAAGGGGCTTTACGCTCATTGAACTCTTGGTAGTGGTTTTAATCATAGGTATATTGGCGGCGATTGCGTTGCCGCAATATCAAAAAGCGGTGTGGAAATCGCGCGCGGCGGAACTGATAAGTATGGTCCGGGCCATAGATACCGCCCAACAAGCGTATTTTATGGCAAACGGTACGTGGGCCAATAATTTTGATGCGTTAGACATGAATTTTGATTCTTTAACCAGATTATCGGCGGCGGAGGCCGAGAGTTACGGTGTTAATGATGCTTATTTTAAAAACCAGGAAAGTATATTGGCCATCAATAGAAGTGGTCTATCTTTGGCTGTGTTTGGTACTGGGCCGTATGCGTATGCCGGTTTTGGTATGTGGGCTTATCCGAATACGCATGGGGGGGATATATTTGATAGGGATGCTTTTGAAGGAGATACCTTGTATTGTATGGAATTTGAATCGGTTCCTTCCGGGTTTTGCGAAAAATTACAACACGGTACATACGTTAGAACGCGCGACGGTATAAAATATTATAAAATGAAATAATTTATTTTTAACGTAGTGTTTACTTCCCCGGATTCACCCCCGGGGAATTTTCTTTATATAATATATGTATATGAAAATTCTTCACACCGATTGTTTGGTAATAGGGGCCGGGCTGGCCGGGTGCGTGTACGCGCACGAGGCCGCCAAAAAGGGCTTGCACACCGTCGTGCTGTGCTGCGGGGAAATGCCCCAAGCCAATAGTGATTTGGCCCAAGGCGGCATTGTGTATGAGCCGCAACTAAACCTGGAAGATTTGTTGGAAGATGTGCGCGTGGCCACCGCCGGACTATGTAACGAAAAAGCCGTGCGCGACCTTTCCGTGGCCGGGTGCAAGGCGGTGGAAGAAATTTTCTTAAAAGATTTAGATGTTAATTTTGACCGCGACGAAAAACATAATTTGCGTTTCACGCGTGAGGGCGCACACCGCAAAAACCGCATTATTTATGCTAAAGACACGACGGGCCACGCGCTTTTGTCCGCTTTGCAAGATGCGGTACGCAAAAATCCGCTTATCACCATTAAAGAATTTTCCGCCGCGATTGACTTACTTACGTTTTCCCACAGTTCTACCGATTTAATGGACCGCTACGAGCCGCTGACGGTTTTCGGGGCGTATGTGCTGGATAATAAAACCGGTGAAGTGTTTGCGGTTACGGCCAAAAAGACGATTTTAGCAACCGGGGGTGTGGGGCAAATTTACCGCCACACCACCAACGCCGCCCACTCGTACGGGCACGGTATTGCCATGGCCTATCGCGTCGGCGCGCGCGTGATGAATATGGAGTATGTGCAATTTCACCCGACGGTATTTGCCAAAGGAAAAAGTTTTCTTTTGTCCGAAGCATTGCGCGGAGAGGGGGCAATTCTTCGCAACGCAAAAGGCGAGGCGTTTATGGAACGCTACCATCCTTTGAAAGATTTAGCCCCGCGCGATATCGTGGCGCGCGCCATTGAGCAAGAACGGCTCAATACGTCGCACGACTGCGTGTATTTGGATATTTCACACCGCCCGGCTAATGAAACCAAAGAGCGTTTCCCGGCTATTTATCACAAGTGTTTGGAAGAAGGATTTGATTTAACCAAACAGCCGGTCCCTGTCGTGCCGGCGGCACATTATTTTTGCGGCGGCGTGTATGCTACTTCGCAAGGGCGTACCAACATTGTAAATTTAAATGCTATCGGGGAGACGGCTTGTACCGGATATCACGGAGCCAACCGTTTGGCAAGCACGTCGCTTTTGGAAGCCGTCGGTATGGGGTATTTGTGTGCGCAGGCGGATGCTCAAGATATGGCCGGGCAAAATTTCCGTATCCCTACGCCTAAAGAGTGGGTGTTGCCTTCCCAAAAGCCGGACCTTAATTTGATTAAGCAGGATCTTTCTACGCTGCGCAGTACCATGTGGAATTATGTAGGGCTCATGCGCAGTGCCACCCATTTAAGCCGGGCAGAGAAAATTTTGCGTCACTTGCAAAACGAAATAAACGCCTTCTACAAAGGTGCGGCGTTGTGCCAAGAATTATTAGATTTACGTAACGGCACGCAAACGGCTTTGCTTATCACCTACGCGGCCCTGCAGAATAAACGCAGCGTGGGTTGCCATTATTTAACCGATAAACTTTCCTAACGGATAGGATATACTTGTTCGCCGTTTATTATTTCCGGCGTTTCTTGCTTACTTTGCGACTCGCAAAAATTTTCGCCCGCGCTATTTAGGCCTACGCACGCTAAATTTGCAAAATTGCGGGTAGTAATCAGTTTATATTCCAAAGAAGAATTTTGACGGGTAAATTGGGCTTCCCAACATAATTCATTAGTCTCTTTCGGCGGACAAATTAACTCGGCCGAGAAATGCTTTAAATTGGCTTTGGCTAGTTTTTGGGTGATTTGTTCTACCTGTTTTGGGGAAAAATCGTGCCCGCCGGCAAAATTTTTATACCGGCCCCATGCCACTACCACTTCTGTCATGCGGGAACTTTCTACTGCGTGTTGATAATAAGGTAAAGCAATAGACGCTAATATCCCGATAATCAGCACCACGACCAACGTCTCTAGCAACGTAAACCCGTGTTTCATTTTTTAATCTCACTGAGTAATTTTTTTAGCAATGCGCCGATTTCTTCCGGCGGAATTTGCAGCCCCAACGCCCAAGCCGTTTCGTGCAGTAAATTTTCCGATGTGGCAAGTAAGTCGGTTTGCAGATCGCTTAACGTAAGGGTGCGGTCCATACGCAAGTAATCTTCCAATACCGTGGCTTGGCGTTTGCCAAATAGTACGCGCCGGGCGCGGGTGTTGTTCATTTTCAGACGGAAATATAGCATCCCGCCTACATTTAATTTTTCCAAAAATTTGCGTGCTGTGGTAAAAAATAACATCAGATTTTGAGCCAAGTTTTCTATCCGCAGCGTGCTTGCTTCGTGTCCGTTTACCATCTCTTGCGAAGAAACAATTTGTTTGTTCATCACCAGCCCATAGGCATTAAATTCCGTCATTTTATAAATTCCGCGTTTGTTGGAAATAACGGCTACGCCGTCTTGTATGGGTTGCAAGGGCAGTTCCGGGTCAGCCATAGTGCCGTAGGGCGCGTGGGTGGCGGCTTGCCGAATAAGCGCGGGGAGTTTTTTGTAATTGGTTAATTGCTCTGTCGGATAAAAGGGCATCAGCGATAAACTTCCCACCACTTCGCCTTCGGTAGTAGCCGTGCGGGTTTTGAGATAATTCTCAAAATGACTTTCGGCTTTGTCGTGCAAAATGTGGCGCAGGCGTTCTGACTTGCGGCGGTGGTCCAACAACCAAGGTAGTTGGCTGGGGTGTACGATCGCTTCCGGACGGCTGCTTTGGCCGGTGCGGATGTAGGCGCGTTTTAACTTGCCCACCAGGTGGGGGGTTAAATTACTTTGCGGAATTTGAATCAGCACAAACATACGGTCCCCGGTTTTGTTAATGCAAATGTTGATGTCCACAAAAACAACCGGGTCAATATATACCTGGATAATATCTTCTATAGTATTACGCAGTTTCTCGTGATAAGGGATGCCCACAAAAGGCGGTGCGGGTTGGTCGTTTTTATCATCTTGTACGCCGATGATGATGAGCCCGCCCAGGGCGTTGGCAAACGAAGCAATCACCTTGGCAAATTTTTCATAATTTTTGGGCAACAGGTATTTGTAATCTAATTGCTTGCCTTCGGGGATCCTTTTTTTACAAAATAAGACAACATCTTCATAGGTAAGTTCGCGAAACGGTTTATCAAAAAACATAGTTTGACTCCTTTTGTTTTTGGCGCGTAACTGCTAATTTTATTATAATAAAATTATAGAAAGTATCAAGTGGCAGGAAAATTAGTATGAATAATCCCATGCAAACATTGGCCAGCGTGGTAACGGAAAAATTTATTTTGGCTTGTCCTCTTAAAGCGGCATCGGCGTTGGGGTCTTTGGCTACGCACGAAGTGCTGTTGCTGATTGGTTCGCTAAAAGCGCAAGTTATTATTACGTTACTCAATCACATGAATGCCCCCAAGGCTGCGGCGGTATTGCGGCGTTTGCCGCTACGCCAAGCCTCGTATGTGCTGGCGCGGCTTAATGTGCCGCAAGCGGCTAAACTTATGAAGGAATTTTCCGCTCCATATCGCGAGCGGATTAGCGGAGTATTAGAGCCGGCTTTTGTGCAACTGTTGCAAGGGGCGTCTTCGTACGGGCCGGAGTGCGTGGGAAGTTTGATGCAAACCGATTTTGTAGCCGTGCGTACAGATGCCAAACTGTCGCACGTGATTGAACGGCTCAAAAACTTGCCACGTAAAAAAATTCCCGCGTTGTGTGTAGTAACCGATAAAGACGGTGTATTAAAAGGCGTTATTCGTTGCGTGGAATTGGCTTTTTATGCCCCGGACTGTGTAGTCGGTTCGGTGATGAGTGCGAGTATATCTTTGCATCCGGAAGATACGCTTATCAAAGCCCGGGAAGTTTTTGAACAAACGCAAGCGGAAGTGTTACCGGTGGTAAATGAGCGGCAGGTAAGTGTAGGGATTGTGGCGCGTGCGTTTTTACCGGCAAGTGAGAAAAAATCATTTTGGCAAAAATTAACCGATTAACCGGTATGTGTATATACTAAAAAAGACTTTCCTATTTACTGTTTTATGATATATAATTTATAGAGTAGGAAAGTTGGATAATTGCCTTTAAGGAGAACCAATGATGAAAAACAAGATTTTAGTTTTGTTGTGTGTATGCGTGCTGGGAGTAGCCTGTTCCGGCAACCAACAGGTCAAGACGACGGCTGACGGGAAAAAGGTGTACTATTCCGCCGCAGAAGCCGGTAAAGCCAAGCACTCCAAATATCAAATTATTGACCAAGAGTTTGATAATTTATTGGCTCCCGATTCCGATTACGAAACTCTTTCCGATTATGAATTGCAAGCCTGTGGCAGCAGTTATTTGCCGCCGGCCGAGAAACTTAAAAAACCGCAAGCCGTTACCAAAAAAGCATCTGCTAAACAAGCCTCTAAAGTTACTACCAATAAAAAGGTCATCAACACGACTAACATTTATTATTTAGATGATCCGTCGGATGCTCCGGCTTCTAAGCGTAAATATTCGTCTACGACCACCAAAACCACTTCTTCCAGCAGTTCGTCTTCTTATTATGACGATGAAGACGAATTTGAAGACGAGGATTTTGAGTAATTCTTATCAGCAATATGCTGCCAATGGTGGAAAAAGACACCCCCGTTTTGCAAGAAGAAGCCCAGCGTTTATATGGGCTACTGGGAAATGTGTCTAAAACCAAGGCCGAGAAGTGGACGCTACAGGATTGTTTGTCTGCCGCGCCTTATACGCTTGCCATCAATCGCATTAAAAAAGAAAAAAACGCCGTTATTTTAGCCCACTCTTACACCACGCCGGACCTTGTGTACGGCGTGGCTGATTTTCGCGGAGATTCTTACGAATTGGCACTTAAAGCGCGCGCTTCTTCGGCAGAAGTAATTGTTTTTGCCGGCGTGTGGTTTATGGCAGAAACCGCCAAAATCATTAACCCCGCCAAGCGGGTACTTATCCCGGCAGGAAAGGCCGGTTGTACGTTGGCCGATTCTATGACCGGGTTGCAAGTACAAGCGTTGCGTGCTAAACATCCCGGTGTACCGGCTATGTGTTATATTAACAGTTCTGCCGAAGTAAAAGCGGCGTGTGATGTGTGTGTAACATCCGGTAATGTGTTTGATATCGCGCAAAAAATGCCCGGTAATGAACTGATTTTTGTGCCCGATATGCTGATGGCGGAAAATTTGGAAAATGAATTAAAACGCCGCGGTACGCCTAAAAAAATAATTGCTGACGGCGGTTCGTGTTGCGTGCACGACAAATACCGCCCGGCAGATGTAGCGCAATTACGCGCCAAATATCCGGGTATTAAAGTAGTGGCGCACCCGGAGTGCGCGCCCGAAGTGTGCCGTTTGTGTGATTATGTAGGCAGTACCAAGGGGATGACTTCTTATGTGGCGTCTTCGGAAGATAACCTTTTTGGGATGCTGACCGAAATGGGACTTGTGAATCGGTTGGAAGCCGAACAGCCGAATAAAAAATTTGTGTGGCCGTTTGGTATTTGCAGTTATATGAAGAAAAATTCTCTGATTAACACGTTTGAAGCGCTTACGCAGCCGCGGGCAGACCAAATAGTACAGGTGGAGCCGACGATTGCGGCGCAAGCCAAAAAAACTATTGATAAAATGTTTGAGTTAGCCGTATGATGATAGACAAAATAATTGAACTTGCTTTGCAAGAAGATTTAGGTCTGGGGGATATTACTTCAGACACGATTTTTTCCGCGCACGATAAAGCGCGCGCTGTCATTGTTGCCAAAGAAGATTTGGTACTTTGCGGGTTGCCTACGGCCAAAGAAGTGTTTTTTGCCGTTGATCCGAACGTGGAATTTAAACCGTTGTTTGAAGAAGGCGAATTGGTAAAGAAAGGGGAAAAAGTGTTGGAACTTTGCGGCCCGGTGCTTTCTATTTTAAAGGCCGAGCGTACGGCACTTAATTTTATGCAACGCTTAAGCGGTATTGCTACGGCGGCACGAGAATATGCGGCTATCGGTAAAAAATATGGCGTGATGATTGTGGATACCCGCAAAACGCAACCCGGTATGCGGCGGTTGGATAAGTATGCCGTTAAAGTGGGGGGGGCGCGTAATCACCGTATCGGTTTGGCGGATAGTGTGATGATTAAGGATAATCATATTAAAGCGGCCGGTTCTATTACTAAAGCCGTTGCCAAAATTAAAGCGGTTATCGGGCATACCCCTAAAATAGAAGTGGAAACCACCAATTTAGAAGAAGTTAAAGAAGCGCTTAATGCCGGGGCCGACATTATTATGTTAGATAATATGACGCCGGAAGAAATTGTTCGCTGTAAAAAAGAAATTGCCGGGCAGGCCATTATTGAAGTTTCCGGTGGCGTGAATAAAGATAATTTGGAAAAATATTGCCAAACGGGCGTAGATGTTATTTCTATGGGTGCGTTAACGCACTCCGTGCCTGCTAAAGATTTATCGCTTAAAATAGTAGAATATATTAAATAGTCAAAATCGGATGAGGATTGAGTAAATGGATTATACCCCTTTGTTTTCTAATGCGGTGCAGCGTTCTAAAGCGTCGGCCATCCGCGAACTTTTAAAAGTGATTGCCCAGCCGGAAATTATTTCGTTTGCGGGGGGGCTCCCGGCGGCTGATTTGTTCCCGGTGGAAGAAATAGCCGATATTATGCAGCGCGTGGTGCGCGAGCATCCGGAAGCGTCTTTGCAATACGGGGCTACCGAAGGAATCGCCGAATTTAAAAAAGAACTGATTGGCTTACTGAAGGAAGTAGAAGGTATTTCTGCTACGCCGGAACAAATTTTAGTGGTTTCTGCATCCCAACAGGCGTTGGATATGACCGCGCGCACATTTGTTAATCCGGGGGATTCTATTATCACGGCATCGCCCACCTATTTAGGAGCCTTACAAGCATTTCACGCGGCCGGGGCGGATATACTGGGGGCACAAAGTGATGAAAACGGCGTACTGCCCGAAGATGTGGAAAAGAATTTAGAACTACTTAAAAAGCAAAACAAGCCATGTAAATTTATTTATTTGGTACCGGACTTTCAAAATCCAACGGGTACAACCATCCCGGAATCTCGTCGTCTGAAACTTTTAGAATTAGCCCAAAAATACGGTACGTTTATTTTGGAAGATTCCCCGTATCGCCAAGTCCGTTTTGAAGGCACGGCTCCGCGTACGTTTTACGCGTTGGATGAAGGCCGTGGCAATGTGATAACTATGTTCACATTTTCTAAAGTATTTGTGCCGGGGTTCCGGTTAGGGTTTGTGGTCGGACCGGAAAAAGTTATCCGCAAATACGTGATTTTAAAACAAGCGATGGATTTGTGCACATCTTCTATTTTGCAGTTGGCTACGGCGGAGTATCTGCGTAGCGGCAAATTGGCAGAGCATATTAAAGATTTAGTAGTTTCTTACCGAGAAAAACGCGATTTAATGTTGCGTACGCTTAAAGAAGTAATGCCGGAAGGTATCACGTGGACTCGGCCGGAAGGGGGATTGTTCTTGTGGCTGACGTTACCTAAACACATGGACGCAATGGCCCTATTACCCAAGGCCGTGGAGCATAAGGTTGCCTATGTGGCCGGGGTAGATTTTTATCCGGCGGGGAATGTTAAAAATGACATTCGGCTTAATTTCTCGTATGCTACAAAAGCACAAATTGTGGAAGGGCTTAAACGGCTGGCCCAAACCATTAAAGAGAATTTATAAAAGTCGGCTGTGTATTTTGTAAAAAGCCCCTGTGCGCACTTCCCGGGGGTTTTTTGATAAGGAAAATATTGAAACTTGCTACAATATAAATATGAAACAAACACGTTATGCGCGATTTGTACAAAATTTTATACAGGATGCCGGACTTTTCCTTTTTTTACTGCTCGTTTTATCCGGTTTGAGGGCGGCTTTTATCGCTTTATTTGCCGATACTCTGGCGGCGGATACTCCTTGTAAAGACTTTGTGCTGACAATGTGGTATGGACTGCGCATCAGCCTGAAAACCGCCGGTGCGTGCGTGTTGCCGGCGTTTGTATTCGGTACGTTGTTATCTACGGCCTGGCTGAAATGGAACGGAGAAAAATTCCGGTTCTGTTGGGCGTGCTTTGTCCTTTTGGTTTTTTCTATCCTCTTCCAAATGCGTATCCCATATTATCAGGAATTTCACAGTGCTTTTAGTCCGTTTATGTTTAATACATTTCACGATGACGTTGGCGCTATTGTCAGCACGGCTATTGATCAATATAATGCCGTTTGGCGGGTGTTCGGCGCGGTGTTTTGTGCGGCCGTCTTGTGTTATTTGGTGCGCGGGTGGTTAAAACTATTTTTACTAAAACCGGAAAACCGGTTGCTATCTGTTCGTCGGCCGCAAGTAGTGGTTATTTGCGTTTGTTTATTTTTGGTGCCTTTTGCCGTTTTTGTTCGTTACGGCGGCGCATTTGCCTTTAACTCTTCTATGGAGTGGAAAAATGCTGCCCGTCTAAACCAGCATTTGCTAAATGAGGCCGTATTAGATGATATACAAGCCGTTTATCGGGCACACAGTATGTATAAAAAAACACGTAAGGGTGTGGTAAATGTGCAAGAGACAGATGTTCGTGCGGCGGCAGCACGGTTGATGGATACCAATGAATATACGGCAAAAGATTTAAAACCGTTATTGGCGCGTCGCTCTTCGGGCGGGGAAAAACCGGACCATATTTTTGTTATTGTAGCCGAAACGTATATGATGTGGCCGCTACTGGACGAGTTTAAAAATTATCCGCTCGCGTCCGGGGTGAGAAGGTTGCTGGAGCGGCCCGATGCGGTATTGGTGAAAGCCTTTTTGCCGGCGTCTAACGGCACGATGTTTGGTTTAACGTCAACTACGCTGGGAATCCCGGAGTTAAATTTGCATGTGGAAGCGCGTGCTACCGCATTGCAACCTTACGAAATTGCCTTGCCGGTACAACTCAAAAATGCCGGGTATAAAACGCGGTTCTTTTATGGGGGATTCCCCTCTTGGTACAATGTGGGCTCGTTTATTAGCCACCAAGGATTTGACGAAAGTTTTTATGCGGCTAATTTTTCGGGGCAATCTAATGTGTGGGGAGTGGCGGATCGTGATTTCTTGCAGGGAATACCGCAATTTATTGGACAAGAGCCTTCTTTTAATTTGTTGCTTACCAGTTCTAATCACCCGCCTTACCGGGTGGATATGAGCCGCGAGCCGGACTTACCTACGGTGGAAGATTTTAAACGGATGCTTCCGGCGCAGACGGCTGATAAAGAGTTAGTAGCCTCGCGCATGTGGCATTTTGCGTATGCGGACAAGTATTTGGCGGAATTTGTGGAAGATATATTGCTCAAACATCCCAACAGTTTGGTAGTTATTACCGGGGATCACGCCGACCGTTGGACACTGACGGCCTCCCCAACCGACTATGAGCGCATGGCAGTGCCTTTGATATTTATCGGCCCGCGTATTTCTAAAAAAATGTTGCCCGCACAGGCCGCGGGCGCGCACATGGACGTGGCGGCCAGTGTGTTGGATATAGTGCTTGCTAAAAATACGCTGTATTATGCACTCGGGCAGAGTATATTTCATCCGATACGGGAAAAAATTCCGTTTGGCTTGTCGGCCTATTATTGGATTGTCGCCACCGAAATGGGCCGTTTGCACGAAGATAAACAAGAACTTTTGTCTGCTACTTCTCAACCGATTACCGAAACGCAAAAAACTGAAATTTTACAGCGTGCGCGTGATTTGCAAACGGTGGCTGCTTGGCGTATTATGAACGGAGTGGCGTTGCATAATTAACCAAAGAGGTCGCTGGATTAAAAGAGTTTGCCAACAGGAGAAAAAATGAAGCAATATCCGTTATTTACGTTTTGTGCTATGCACGGGATGCTATGGAGCGTTTTTTCGTTGCTGTTTTTTGCTGTTAACGGATTTTTTACCGATTTTTTAGGCATTCTGTTCACCGGCGTTTTTATTGTGGGCCATATTTTTTTATTGGCATGGCTATTATATATTTTATGTTGGCCGTGGAAGTTTGCAAGCAGGCGTGTTTTCCCGGTGGCGTGCGTGGGAATAGCAGGGTTTCTTACGGCACTACTTGCAGTAGATTTATTGGTTTTCTCGCAATACCGTTTTCATATCGGATTATTTATGTTGGGGCTTTTCTTCGGCCCGGCCGGGCGGGAAATTTTTGTGTTTCCCGTCAGCATGTGGCTATTGTGCGGGTTAATTTTTCTATTTATTGTGCTCTTGGAAATAGGCTTGTGGATACTGGCGAAAAAAATAGCCGTAACCAAAAAGTGGCTGATAAGCATATTGGCTGTTTGGGGGATTTGTTTTTTGGCCTATAATGGCTTGTACGCGTGGGGAAAATTTATGCTGGTGCCGTCTATTATGGCGCAGCGCAAAGTGCTTCCGATGAGTTTTCCGCTCTCTGCCAACAGACGCTTGGAAGCGTGGGGATTTCAGGCTCCGCAAAAACCCTATTCATTACCGCGGCGGGGGAAATTGAATTATCCTATTTCGCCACTTTCCTGCCCGACGGAAAATCAGCATAAAAATATATTGATTATTTTGATAGACTCTTGGCGGGCTGATACTTTTACCGACCAGGTAATGCCGCTCTTATCATCTTGGGCTCATAAGCAGAATATGCATCAATTTACAAACCATTTGTCTGGCGGAAACTCCACGGGTTCGGGAGTATTCTCACTCTTTTACAGTTTGCCGTTTTCCTACTGGGAAGAAGTTACAGGGTTGCAGTTGCCGCCGGTTTTGCTTAGCCAAGCGTGGGCGCAAGACTATGAGCCGGCTATTTTTGCTAGCAGTAAATTAACGAGCCCGGCTTTTTATCGTAATGTGTTTGTTTCGGTGCCTGATTTGCGCATGGGTTCAAAAGGCAATACAAGTTGGGAGCGTGACGAAAACGCAGTACAAGATTTTGAAAAATTTTTGAGCAGTAGGAAGGGGGATAAACCTTTCTTCGGTTTTATTTTCTTGGATGCTCCGCATGGGTATAGTTACCCCGAGCAAGATAAAATTTTTACGCCGGCTCAGCCGCCTAATTATATACTTTTAAATAATAAAACGGATCCTACCCCTTATTTTAATCAATATAAAAACGCGGTGCATTTTGCCGACCGCATGGTAAATGATGTATTAAGTACGCTTACGGCAAAGGGCTTATTGGAAAATACCTATATAATCATTACCGCCGACCACGGGCAAGAATTCAACGATTCGCATCGTAATTTTTGGGGACATAACAGTAATTTAACCGATTGGCAAACCAAAGTGCCTTTGCTTGTGTACGACGGAAATGCCGGAGCGGTTTTGCACGATTACCGCACCACGCATTATGATATTGTACCCACGTTGTTGCAAGAAGTTTTTCATTGCACCAACGCGCCCGGTGATTATGCGATGGGGTATAATTTATTTGATCCTACCCCGCGGAAGTTTTCTTTATTTTCCGGACATACGGAAAAAGCCGTTCGCGTAGGAGATGATATTATCGTATTGGATAATTTCGGCGGGATGGCACAATATACAAATCGGTATGAGCCCGTTTCTCAACCTATTGATTCTTCCCTTATTGAAGAAGGGTTGCAATCCTACCGTCGGTTTTATAAATAGAATAACCGCTGACATGGCCAAAGTAATCGGCCCGTTTCAAGCATAAATTTAAAACCCCGCACATGGCGGGGTTTTAAAATTTGCGCTCGGGTTGGGGCGTCACCTTCCGGTAAAATCTCTGACGAGATTTTCCTACAGGCCGGGTCTCGCGGTTTTTGCCTTTCGCGGCTTGCGCCCGCTCAAACAAAAACATCGCTCCGGCCTTCGACTCCCGCCGCGGGCAAAGCAGTTTGCCCGCTCCAAGCATAGACATTAAAAAACCACGCTTTCGCGTGGTTTTTTAATGTCTGCGCTCGGCGGGAGTCGAACCCACATTTCCAGCTTCGGAGGCTGACGCTCTATCCATTGAACTACGAGCGCGTAATCGTCGTAAATCGCTACTCTTATTATATCAAACTGTTGGCTACGTGTCCAAAAAGAGAACTTTTGTTGGTAAAAACGAAGATGCTATCTCTTAAACCACTCATTTTTTTGCTATACTAAAATTGATGTTGTGAGAGATAAAACTCTTGGGAGAGTGAGTTTAATTGAAAAAAATAAAGCGAAATGTGTTATTGAATCCGGGCCCGGCCACTACCACCTATGCCGTAAAAATGGCGCAGGTTGTACCGGATATTTGCCCTCGCGAGAAAGAGTTTTCTTCGTTAATGAAAAAATTAAGTGAAGATTTGTTGAAAGTTGTTCATGCTCCCCAAGATAAATATGCCGCTGTCTTGTTTTGCGGTTCCGGAACAATCAACATAGATGTTTGTCTTAATTCGCTACTCCCCGCTAACAAAAAAGTGCTTATTATCAATAATGGAGCCTATTCTTCTCGTGCCGCGGAGGTGTGTGAATATTATGGGCTTGCTCACATAAACTTAAAATTTGAAATAGACCAACGTCCCGACTTGGAAATAATCGAAAGTGTATTAAAAAAAGAGCCGGATATAGCCTTGGTTTATACCACCCATAACGAAACAGGAACCGGTATTTTAAACCCTATTAAAGAAATAGGAGCCCTGGCACACAAATATAAATCTGTTTTTGTAGTGGATACTACCTCAACTTTTGCAATGCTTCCTATCTCCGTGCAACAGAATAATATAGATTTTTGTATGGCTTCGGCGCAAAAAGGATTGCAGGCGATGGCAGGCTTATCGTTCATTATTGGGCGCAAAGAGATAATTGAAAAATCGGCTGCCTATCCTAAACGTTCGTATTATTGTAATTTATATTTGCAATATGAATATTTTAAGAAAACCGGTCAAATGCATTTTACTCCGCCTGTTCAAACTATTTATGCCGCCGCTCAAGCCTTAAACGAATATTTTTCCGAAGGCGAAACGGCTAAATGGCAACGCCATATGAGGGCTTTTAATGCTCTCCATAAAGGTTTGGAAACTTTAGGGTTTAAAAATATAATTAAAAAAGAATGGCAAGCCGGGCTTGTGATTAGCGTATTGTATCCCGATGACAAAAATTGGGATTTTGAAAAAATACACGATTATTGTTATCAGCGAGGTTTTACTATTTATCCCGGGAAAATTTCTACGGCCAATACATTTAGGCTATGCTCTATGGGTGCCATTGACGAAAACGATATAACAGCGTTTTTTGTTGTGTTTAAAGAGGCTCTTGAAAAATACAATATAACGATACCCGTTTTTTATAAGGAGAAAAACTGATGCCAACAATTTATACGTGTTTTTGTACGGATTTTATTCACGAGGGACACTTAAACATTATACGAGAAGCCCAAAAATACGGGGAACTTACTGTGGGTGTTTTGAGTGATAAGGCAATGATTAAATTTAACAAATTCCCAACGGTCTCTTTTGCAGAGCGAATGGAACTTGTTAAAAATATAAAAGGCGTGTCTAACGTTGTTGTCCAATCGGATGTTATGTACGATCGCGTTATTGCGGAGATTAAGCCCGATTACGTAATACATGGGGATAATTGGTGCTATGGTCCCATGAAAGCCATACGTGAGAACGTTGTAAAATTACTGGAGAAAACGGGCGGGAAGGTAATTGATGTTCCCTATACTAAAACCGAACGGACTGCCCTTTTGGATGCCAAAAATGCCCTAAAACGTTCTATGCCGGAATATAGAAGAAAACGACTCAAAGAACTTTTAGAGTTAAGGGATATCGTTAAAACCATAGAAGTCCATAGCGGTTTGACCGGCTTGATAGCAGAGAAAACCGTGGTTGCCAATGGAGAAGAATTGGACCAATTTGACGCTATGTGGATTTCATCCCTTTGCGACAGTACCGCCAAAGGAAAACCGGATATTGAACTGGTGGATATGACTTCTCGTTTGAGAACCATAGCCGAGGTAATGGAAGTGACGACCAAGCCGATCATTTTTGATGGAGATACCGGGGGACTTATAGAGCATTTTGTTTACACGGTAAGAACGTTGGAAAGAATGGGCGTTTCGGCGATTATTGTAGAAGATAAAATCGGTTTAAAAAGGAATTCTTTATTCGGAACAGATGTGAAACAAACGCAAGATACCCTGGAACATTTTTGTGAAAAAATTCGGGCCGGAAAGCGTGTCCAACTATCAGATGATTTTATGATTATTGCTAGGATTGAGTCGCTTATTTTAAACCGGGGAATGGAAGATGCGTTGACGCGGGCGCATGCTTTTGTCAAAGCCGGAGCCGACGGTATTATGATTCATTCCCGTAAAAAAGATCCGGCTGAAATATTGGAGTTTTGCGATAAGTTTAGGGCCGATAATAAAAATACACCGATTGTTATTGTTCCGTCTTCGTTTAATTCTGTGACAGAAGCGGAACTTGTGCAACATGGCGCTAATATCGTCATTTATGCCAATCAACTTACACGGGCGGCTTTCCCGGCGATGGAGAGTGTGGCCAAAGATATTTTAAAATATCACCGTGCAAAAGAAGTGGATGATAGACTGATGCCCATTGAAAAAATTATATCGTTAGTTGACGAATTGTAAGGAGTGAAAGTATACAATGACAGATAAATGGCGAGAAATATGGAATAAAAGAAATTTTAATTTTGAAATCTTAAAAACCAAAGATAAAGAATTGATTTTTCGGGAATTAAAGCGAGCGGACGGTTTTGATGTGGTCCATAAAGGCCTTTCCGTAGCCTCGTTGATTAAACAATTTGAAGATACTAAAAATCAATTTGCCAATGCATTTGAAGACCGTGATTTTAGTCACGCTAATAGTCTGTATGAAGTAGGCTGCGGGGCTGGGGCAAACTTGTATATGTTTGAGCAATTGGGCTTGAAAGTAGGCGGGATTGATTATTCAAAAGCCTTGTGTGATATCGCTAGGAAAATACTAAAATCTTCGGATATAATTTGTGCGGAGGCCATCCGGATTCCTCCCTCGGATGCGGGGATATATGATTTTGTCCTTTCCAACAGTGTGTTTTCATATTTCCCGGATTTTTTATATGCGCAAAGTGTGTTAGAAAAAATGTATGAGAAATGCAAATATGCGATCGGTATAATAGATATTCACGATAAAGAAAAAGAGCAAGCCTTTATTGACTATAGAATAAAAACCGTACCCAATTATAAAGAAAGATATAAAGATTTAAAGAAACTCTTTTATGACAAAGATTTTTTTATCAATTTTGCCCAAAAGCACCGAATGAAAATTCTATTTAGTAAATCAGAAGTTGAAGGATATTGGAATAACGATTTTGTATTTAGTTGTTTTTTGTATAAAAATTAAGAGATATTATGGCAAATGCGATATTGATGGCGGCCGGATTGGGAACAAGATTACGCCCTTTGACGGATACAATGCCTAAACCGTTATTGAAAATAGGGAACGAGCCGATGATTGAAACGGTTTTGCGTGCCCTGCAAGAAGTGTCGGTTCGTAAAATTTATCTACTGGTGGGATTTTTGGGGAAACAATTTGATTATTTGCAAAAGAAATATCACAATCTTGAGATTATAATAAATCCTGATTTTCAAACCGTGAACAATATTTCTTCTATTTATTATGCCGCTGATAAATTATTAGAGAGTGATAATTTTATTTGCGAGGCCGATTTATTTATTCAAGATTCTCATATTTTGAAACAGAATTTATCCTCTTCCGGTTATTTTGGGGCAATGATAAAAGGCTATTCATCCGATTGGGTGTTTGATTTAGATCGGAACGGTCGCATTACCAGAGTAGGTAGAGGTGGAAAAGATCAATATAATATGGTTGGGTTGTCGTATTTTACTGCTGAAGATTCAAAAATCCTTTCTTGTATTGTAAAAAATGCATACAAGCAGCCCGGCTATGAAACTTTGTTTTGGGATGAGATTGTGAATAAAAACCTGGATAAATTAAAATTAAAAATTTATCCAGTATCTAAAAATCAAATTGTAGAAATTGATACCATAGAAGAATTTAACAAAATAAACGAAGAGGTTTCCCGTGGAAGTAAAAGAATTAGTTAATATTTTAAATTCCGATTTTTACGTGGGCGTTCCCGATTCGCAACTTCAAGCGTTTGGCAATTATTTAATAAATACTTTCGGTACGGATAAAACGCATCATATCATCGCAGCCAATGAAGGGAATTGTGTGGCACTTGCTGCCGGCTACCATTTGGCAACGGGGAAAATTCCGGTTGTTTATATGCAAAATTCGGGGGAAGGAAACATCGTTAATCCCGTAGTTTCTTTGCTTAATCGAGAGGTGTATGCAATTCCGGCTATATTTGTGATTGGCTGGCGTGGTGAGCCGAATCTACCGGATGAACCGCAACATTGTTGTCAAGGGAAAATAACTTTAAAATTATTGGAAGATATGGATATTGCCTATACGGTAATCGCTTCGGAAACAACATCCACCGAAGTGCGTGCTAAAATGAAGCAGTTTAAGGAACTTCTCCGGCAAGGCAAACAAGTGGCTTTTGTTATTAAAAAAGGTGCGTTAACGTATGGCACGGCAGTTGAATACAAAAATCAGCATTTGCTGATAAGAGAAAAAGTCCTGGAACGATTGGTTGAAATTTCAAAGGAAGATATAGTGGTTTCTACGACGGGGAAAACCTCGCGCGAACTTTTTGAAATCAGGGAACGTAACAAGCAAAGTCATAAATATGATTTTTTGACAGTAGGCTCTATGGGACATGCCAGTTCTATTGCGTTGGGTATCTCCTTGCACCAACCGGGGAAAAAAGTTTGGTGTGTGGATGGCGATGGTGCTATGTTAATGCATTTGGGAGCAATGGCTGTTATTGGGGCCTATCAACCTGCTAATTTTATTCACGTTATTATAAATAACGCCGCGCACGAAAGTGTGGGGGGGATGCCGACTGTTGCCGATAAAATTGATATTTGTCAAATTGCATCCGGTTGCGGATATAAAAACGCAGTGCGTGCGGATGATTATGAATCTCTTGATAAGGCCTTGCGTTTGGCCCGCGCTAAAAATGAATTATGTTTGATAGAAGTGACATGTTCTATTGGAGCCAGAAAAGATTTGGGCCGGCCGACGATTTCACCGCAGGAAAATAAAGATAATTTTATGAAAAATCTACGTCGTATCAATTCATAGACTATTTATTCGTTTTCCGCTTCTTTTTTTACCGTATGCGTTTTGAAATCATACGGATAATTAAGGATGTAATTATCCGGGTTGAAAATATTATCTTTTACGTAAAGAAATTTGGAGTCTTTATCAAATACCCGGCTACCGGGAAAGGAAGACGGATTCCATTTGTTTTGGTCAAATAACATCACCCCATTTTGTTTGGGCTGATCGGTTAATAATTTCCCCGTAAAAGGATTTTTGGGCTGTGCTACAAGACCTTGCAAGGAGAGTAGCGGAACATCGGCATTGGTCATAAAAGTATTGTCGGTTTTAAGGGGGCCTTTAGCGTTAAAATCTTTCACTAGCAGTAGTGGGTTAAAAGGCAATATGTCATTATTAAAGTAAAAAGATTTTTTGGGATTTTGGGAAAAAAGAGGGCCGTGGTCGGCTACGATAATAATGCGGGTGTTGTCATACACATCATTATCTTTAAGATATTGAATAAAACGGCCGATAAGCAGTAACGAAGCCATATTTACGTGATAGGTTATATGAGAATAGATATTTCCTTTCCACGTATCTCCCGCGACAAATTTAGAGGTTAGTGTGTACGAAGGAAATTCCAAAAAAGACTCATTGGTATGGGTAAGTAAACTCACTAAGAAAGTGAACGTATCTTGGGAAGCGGTAAAGTCGGTCAGCGCGGGCAGAAAATGCAACACCGGGTATGACTCAAAAACTTCCATAGGAAAATTCTTTTCTTTATTTGAAGACAGGTAGTCTCCCTGGTTGTAGATGGGTTCTTCCAAAAAGGCCGGTAACGCCCTGTATAAACTATACATAAAGCCTTGCCGTTTTTGTTTGTGTCTGTATTTGTTGGCCAAAGGACGTATGGCCGGCTGGTCCGTAACGTATGCATCTTTATATTTACTGTTTAACCGTTCCCATCCGATGTTATTACGTTTGTATAAATTTCCGCTATACCCTTCTTCAAAATCTAACCAGTCTACATCAATCATCAGGGTACCGAAATGGTTTTCCTTAAAAAGAGTGGGCAACACTAACGCGGATTCATTAAATTTTTTGACTAGTTTTTCCGGGCGTTTATCCATTTCTTCGGGGGTATATTCATAACCGCCCAAAATAGGGGGGAGTCCTAAAATTGTATGCGTGTAAAAAGATACCGTGTTCGGAAAATAGGTAAACCCTGTATAAACGTTTTGCAGTTCGGGTTTTTCTGCAAAAATAAGAGGCACGTACGAGCCGACGGCTCTATCCGTCATAAAGATAAAAACATTTTTACCGGTTTTACTTAAATGAATTTTAGGGAAGACTTTTTCTTGTTTAATAGGATGGGTAAGATAAGTGTGAACCAGGCTGCAAAAATTAAATAAGCCCAACCCGGCAGAGGCGACCAGTACGACACAAACAGATTGCAACAATACCTTAAATTGTTTCCGGGCAAATAAAGCCGATACGATGAGCCCAATTAATAAACAGATCGCAAAGTTAATGATAATTTGTTTTGGGGTGGGAAAAGGCGTATATAGAGAAAACAGAGATAAAACCCGCCCGGGATTCATTACCCAAATCATATCCACGGTGGCTATAAATACAAAAAACACTGCGTAAAGAAGTAATATCCGGTGCGCTGTATTTTTAGTAAATAAATACAATGCGCCCGGAAGTATCAGGCAAAATCCTATGGCTTGCAAAAAGATAAAAAACAGTACCCCAAGCGAAAAACTGAAAGGCGACGATATAAACAAATTAGACGGAATCACTAATCCCAAACAAAGGCTGTTGGTCAAGCACGCCACCCAAAACAACCATTTTTCGCGCGTATCTTCTTGTGTAAATTCTTTCCGGTTACGAAAGAAAACATACGCCGGTAAAAACAGCAAAAGAAACGTCAGTGTGCAGGCTAACCATTGCATTTGCCGCGATAAACATACGCCGATGGCCGTTATCAATAAAATAAGGCCGTTTATTCCGTGGAAAATTTGTTGTTTGTTTTTAAGGCGCAAGATGATATTACGCACCAAAGAAATCAAGTTATTAAAAGTCCAATACAACACAAGCCCGGCCGGTGAAGTATAGAGAAGCGCCAAAAATAGGAGAGGAACGATGTAAAGTTGGATTTTATCTTTTGTTTTAAGATGCTGTGCATATACTTGGGCTGAAGCCAGGTTAAGCAACGTCATAACGATGGGCAAAATGTTGATGTGTAAATTTCCAATCTCTAAAATTCCATCCGGGGCACCTAAATTTTTTATAAACCCAAGCGGCATCCCCTGGAATATGTCCAGGTGAGAGAAAAATAAATACGCGGCGATAAAAAAAGGAACTTGTATAGCAATACTGAGAGACTTGCGCAACGCCATAATGGGATGGTAATGATTTTGCCTGTAATAGGTGGATAACATCATATACCGTTCAGCCCCTTTGAAATTTTGTTTAATTTGGCGCACCCGCGGGGCCATTTTGTCTTGCAATTGTTGTTCCTCGTCTTGCAAACGGGTAGCACTCATATACATAGGCAGAGAAAGTAAATGGATGAAATAACTGATTAAAAAAATGATAAATCCCATCGGAAAATCCAGGGAATTAAAAAAGTAGAATAAAATCTCCAACAATAAATAGATGGGGAAAATAAAAAGGTAATATAAAATTTCTAACATAGAGAGTCCTTTTGGGTAATTTCTTTTTGTTTTTGAATTAGAAAATCTGCAATAATGCCTGCCGCTCGCCCCGGGTTACTCCATATTTGTTCTTTGGCTTTTTGGATTTCGGCCAATTTGGCGGTATCCCGCGAGGTGGCTTGCACGATGGAGACAATATTTTCAAAATTGTCTTGTTTTAACTCAAAACCGATTTTGTGTAAAATTTCCGGCTTCCAGGTAGGGTGTCCCAAATCGCTGGCATCGTAAATAGGGCGGTCGTTATTAAATTCCGTATAGACGAAGGGTTTATTGAATAAAAAGGCATATTCAAAGATAATGCCGGAAAAATCACTAATCAAAACGTCGGCTTGGGACATAGCAATCATATTGTTGGGGTTGTTGTCCCAACGGATGTGTTTATTGTTTTGGTATCGCTCTTGCAATTGGGCTAACAAAGCCGGTTCGGAAATTTTCATTTGCGGGTGCGGGCGGATGATGATATCCCAATCGGTAGCGGCTAATTTGTCAATCAGGTTCGCACCGTATTTGGCCAAAATGGCTTGCGGCCCCCAAGAAGCGGCCAAGAGCACTGTAAAATTTTCTTTTTTTTCGGGTTTTGCGGGTAAATGGGCGGCCATATAATCTAAATCAGGGGCGCCCGCGACGATTAACTCTTTAGCCGGCAAATGGCGCTTGGCTTCTATTTCCCGGATATAAGACTCGTTGAGCGGGGTAGTCAGCATAAGTGCGTCGTAATAATCTAAACCGAAGAGCCGGTAGTCACAATGGTCGCCTATGCCGTGAAAAACGTGCGTGTAGTGCTTTACTTCTTTGGATCGTTTTAATTGGTATACATCTAGTCCGGGGGTTGTCATCAGACACACGTCAGCCGAGAGTAAGGAAAGTTTCATCCAGGCTTTATTACCGTTCCCTATATACTGCGGTTTAACGTATTGATAGGTTTTAGAGAAAACGAAATCATCTTCTTCTGACGTGTAAAAAGTGACGGGTACCCTGCGTTTTTCAAATTCATCTAAAATAGGGCTAAAGGTGGACCAATACTTCTTTCCTTCGCTATAAATAACAAAAGGGCAAAAAATTTTTTGCCGGTGGCGGCTATATCCGGTGGTCAAAAAAGAAACTTTGTAAAAAACGGCTTTTAGCACGAAAAAGAGTGTAGCGGTAATGCCTACGAGAATAGAGAATAACATGCTGCCGGTAGCCGGATCAATATAGGCATAAGCAGGTAGAGCATAAGTTAATAGTAAGAAAACGGTAATTAGTTTGAGCATACAACGAACCTGGTGTAGAGAAACCTCACGTAAATTATAGCAAAATTTTTTATTTGCAAAAAGTTTAAGCCAACAAACGGGAATAGTGGCTTTAACCAAGATCATCTAATCTTTAATCGCAAAGCGGAAACATGCCGATTCTCTTTAAAATATGGTATCATATAGACAAAGAATAATCGTTATTACGGAGGGGAAAAAATGACTAAAAAAGCACTTATTACAGGAATTACCGGGATGGTAGGTTCCCACTTGGCAGATTTTCTGCTAAAAAACACCGATTGGGAAATTTACGGTATGTGCCGCTGGCGCAGTCCGCTTGATAATATCGCCCACTTGATTGACGACATTAATGCCAAAAAACGTGTTCATTTGGTATATGGCGATTTACGTGATACAATGTCTTTAGACAGTGTTGTTAAAAGTGTAGTTCCCGATTATGTTTTCCATTTAGCAGCCCAAAGTTATCCTAAAACCAGTTTTGATGCTCCGTTAGATACGTTAGATACCAACATTCAAGGTACGGCCCGCGTGTTGGAAGCGCTTAAAAAATATGCGCCCAAAGCCATTATTCACGTCTGTGCATCCAGCGAAGTGTTTGGCCGCGTATCTAAAGAAAAATTAGCCCAGATGAACGGCATGATTAACGAAGAATGTACGTTCCACCCGGCCTCTCCGTATGCTATTTCCAAAGTCGGCACCGATTTAGTCGGTCGCTATTATGCACAAGCGTTTGGTATGACCGTTATGACCACGCGTATGTTTACCCATACCGGTCCGCGCCGCGGCGACGTATTTGCCGAAAGCACGTTTGCCAAACAAATTGCCATGATTGAAGCCGGGCTTATCCCGCCGGTGCTTAAAGTAGGCAATTTGGACTCGCTGCGCACCTTTGCCGACGTGCGCGACGCCGTGCGTGCTTATTATATGTTGTTAACGATCAACCCGATTCCCGGAGAGTACTACAATATCGGCGGGGCCTATACGTGCAAAGTAGGCGATATGCTTAACTTCCTCTTGTCATTATCTCCGATGAAGGACAAAATCAAAATTGAAGTAGATCCGGAACGCTTGCGTCCGATTGATGCGGATTTGCAAATCCCGGATACTTCTAAATTTAACAAACACACCGGTTGGAAACCGGAAATTCCGTTTGAGAAAACGATGACTGACTTGCTCAACTATTGGCGCGAACGCGTCAAACACGGCGAGAAATTCTTGCAACGTTAGGGGGCATTATGAAGGAACAAATTACACAAGGTTTTGATACCATCAGCCAAAACTTTATCCGGCTTAAAGAAAAAACCGGTGTGGTGGAGCAAATTGCCCAAGCATGGATTACCGCACTGGGTAACGGTAATAAGGTCATTTTCTGCGGTAATGGCGGTTCGGCGGCCGATTCGCAACATTTATCGGCCGAATTGATGGGGCGGTATAAAATTGACCGCAATCCGATGCCTGCCTTAAGTTTAACGACGGACACTTCCGCCTTAACCGCGATCGGCAACGATTACGGATACGATAAGGTCTTTTCCCGCCAACTGCGCGGAATCGGCCGCAAAGGCGACGTGCTTGTGGGAATTTCCACCTCGGGCAACTCTAAAAACATTTTAGATGCTTTTGCCGTAGCCAAAGAGAAAGGCATTACCACGATTGCCTTTACCGGCGAAGGTGGCGGCGAAATGAAAAAAGCGGCGGATATTTGCTTAAACGTTCCGTCTGACACGACCAACAACATCCAAGAAATGCACATTGCCTGCGGGCATATGATTTGCGGACTGGTGGAGGCGCACTTCTTTAAGCCTGCGAACTGATAATGATTATAACCAGGACTCCTTACCGAATAAGTTTTTTTGGCGGCGGTACGGACTACCATACTTACTATGAGCAGTATGGCGGAGATGTGCTGTCCACGAGTATCAATCATTACAACTATTTAAGTTGCCGTTTTCTGCCGCCGTTTCACGCGGAATACCGCAACCGTATCGCGTGGCGTATTTTGGAATATCCGGACAAGGTGGAAGATATCCAACATAACGCTATCCGCGCCGCCCTGCTCCATTACGGCGTTACGCAAGGGGTGGAAATCAGCAACCAGTGCGACCTGCCGGCCCGATCGGGGCTCGGCTCCAGTTCGTCTTTCTGCGCGGGGCTGATTAAAGGTATTTACGCGCTTAAGGAACAGATGATTTCCAAATACGGCCTTGCGCGCGAAACCATTAAATTAGAGCGTGAAATCTTAAAAGAAAATGGCGGCATACAAGACCAAATTGCCGCGGTTTACGGCGGGCTGAATCACATCCACATCAATCATAACGGTTCGTTTTCCGTAGAGCCGGTGGTGATGGACGAAAAGCGCAAAAACCAATTTAATGAAAATTTGCTGCTCTTTTTTACCGGCGTAGCACGTACGAGTTCGGAAGTAGCCAAAAAGCAAGTGGCATGCACCAAAGATAAAACCGCGCAACTCCAACAAATGCAAGCCATGGTGCGCGAGGCGTGTCAGATTTTGACTTCCCAAACGACGGACTTGGCTGATTTCGGTAAACTCTTGCACGAAACTTGGATGCTCAAGCGTTCGCTTACGGACGCTATTAGTTCTTCACTCATTGACGAGATTTACGGTACCGCCCGGGAAAATGGTGCGGTCGGCGGAAAAATTTTGGGCGCGGGCGGCGGCGGGTTTATCTTATTCTATGTAAAACCGGAAGATCAATTGAAAGTCAAAAAGGCGTTGCGCAATCTAATTCACGTACCGTTTAAATTTGACGATCAAGGCTGCCAAACCGTTTTGTATGCGCCCAAGCATTACCACCCGTCTACCTATGAAAAGTTGGACTATATTCACATGCAGAATAAAGATGAGGTAAAACTCAAACCGTGAAAGTAGTTATTTTAGCCGGCGGACTCGGCACGCGTTTGCAAAGTGTGGTGAAGGAATTACCCAAACCGATGGCTCCCATCGCGGACACACCGTTTTTGGATATTTTGATGCAAAAACTTTTGCAATACGGCGCGGATGAGTTTATCCTGTGCGTATCGTACAAGCGTGAAAAAATACAGGAGTATTTCGGCGATTATTTTTACGGCGTGCCGGTGCGTTATTCGGTGGAAGAAGAGCCGCTAGGCACGGGGGGAGCCATTAAGCAAGCGTTTGAACAGTTTGATTTACCTAGCGCGCTTGTGCTTAACGGCGATACGTATGTGCAACTTGATTACCGGGCATTTTGGCAGCAAATGCAAGACCAAAAAATCGGGCTTGTGCTTAAACAAGTGCCGGATGCTTCGCGCTATGGTCTGGTGCAAACGCAGAACGGCCGTGCCGTGAAATTTTGCGAAAAATCGGACACGGTGCAAGCAGGACTTATTAACGCAGGTATTTATTACCTGACAAAAGAAATTTTTTCCCGCGAACTTCCTCGTAAATTTTCCTTTGAAAAAGAGTTGTTAGAGCCGCAAGTATCTTCGTTAAAACCGCTGTTTTTCAAGGCGGAAGATTATTTTATTGATATCGGTATCCCGTCTAGTTACGCGCAAGCGTGCCGCGAACTCAAAGACGTGGTGGGCGCGCATAAAAATAAGGCGCTCTTTTTGGACCGCGACGGCGTAATAAACGTAGATACGCATTACGTGCACGAAATTGACAAATGCCAGTTTGTAGGCGGCATTTTTGATTTGTGCCGCGCCGCCAAAGCCAAAGGGTATAAAATAATCGTGGTAACTAATCAGGCCGGAATTGCCAAAGGGAAATACACGGAAGAAGATTATTTTAAATTTCGTGATTTTGTTCACGCGCGTTTTGCGGCGGAAAACTGCCCCATTGACGCAGAGTATTATTGCCCGTTTCACGAAGAGGGTATTGTGGAAAAATACCGCAAAGCGTCTTGGGACCGCAAACCCAACCCGGGTATGATTTTACGCGCTGTGAAAGAAATGGATATTGATGTAAAAAAATCAATTTTAATAGGCGATAAGCAAAGCGATATTGACGCGGGAAAAAGGGCCGGAGTAGGCAAAACGGTTTATTTAACAGCAGCGCATAACCCCCATCCGTCTGACGTATATGAACAAATAAAGGATTCTTTATGACCAAAAAAACAACCATTTTAATTTCCGGTCATATATCTTTAGATCCATTGGGACGACACGCTATTGCTTTCTTGAATTCTCTTTTGGAAAACGAGATTAATGAAGTATATGTGGATCGGAATTACCTCTACGATGATAAAACATTAAATGAGCTTTTCCCCGTTGCTTTAAAATCAAAAAAAATACATTTTGCACAAGAAGTCCCTTACGATTTTGATTACGATTTTTTGATTTTTACAGATTTGATTCCCTTGCGTCCCTGTCGCTCATGGGGGAGCGGATTATTTAATAGAAATGCAAAGATGAAGATTTGTTATCCCGTATTTGATGGTAGTGTGCCGCCCTTGCATTGGATAGAAGTGATTAACAAATTTGATTTATGTTTGTGCCCTTCGGAATATTGTGCGCATAATTTAAGACGCTATGGAGTTACTATTGACTGTTTTGGTTTAGAGTGCGCGACGTTAATTGAAGATTTTTTAAAAATAAAACCTTTTCGGAAAAAAGATAATGTGTTTAGGATTGGATCTATTGGTGCTTCGGATTTCCGCAAAAACCTACCTTTGTTGATGCGTAGTTTTACGCAGGCGTTTTCGAAAAAAGATAAGGTAGAACTATTTATTCACTCATCTTATGGGAAGGATATTACGTGCGGAAAAGAAATTTTAAAAATTTATGAGGAATGCCTTCAAAAAAGTAATATTGTTTTACAATTAAAGAAAATATCGCATGCGGAAATGTCAGCACTTTGGGCTTCCTTTGATGCGTATATTTCCCCACAAACAACAACCGGGTATTTTACAACTCCGTTAGAAGCTTGTGCGGTGGGGTTACCGGTCATTTTATCAAACATTCATCCGCATTTGGAATTAAAAAAATTTGTTTCGGAAAAAGGCAACCTTTTCTTTGTGAAACATGATCAATTATCCTCTGCCTTCCATTGGGTGTTTGATTATCGGAATTTGGGGGTTAAATTTGACGCTACTGAAGAATCATATGTTTCTATGCTCCGTTATGTTTATCAACATCGTAACGAATTGTGCAATGAGCGTTTGGTCCAAGAGCGAAAGATAGGTGCTGCCAAACTTTCGGCACAATCATTGGCCCCCTATTATGATCTGATACTGCATCCCCCTAAAATTGCTATAGCAGACAGCGTTTCACATTTGGATGAAAAAAATGGCATTTTCTTTATGTCGGAGGGGTTGACCAAGAAATATGAAAAATATGGTTGGGGCAAGGCCGAAGATATTTCTGACACGTACGTTGAAAAAATTTACCCTGAAGAATGTTTGCCCGTTTTTAAAGCGTTGGAAAGTACGGCTGTTGAAAGCCAAAAGATTTGGATGACACGGTACGAAGGGAGTATTTTATCTAGTAAATGGATGGAAAGGTTGTTATCTCGTGCTGAAAGATCAGGTGTTAAACATTTGCCAAGTTTTATTTATAGATTTTTTTCGCTTTATTGCAAAATACAATGTCTATTGACCAAGGAGAGACCAATATGCAAGTAACAAAAATTTTGTTGTCGGGACGTTTGGACTTGGGTCCTATGGGGCGTCACATGCGGTCTTTTATTGAAACTTTATCTGCTAGTGGAGAAAACAAAATTTATTTAGACCCTAAAATGATTGAGCATTATCGTTGCGATTCCTTTGGAACTCAAACGCTTTTGGATGAGTACCTTAAGAGAAAGAATGTTCAAGTGGCGCAAAAGGAAATTTGTTATGATTTCGCTGTTTTTACCGACTTGCTTACGTTAAATTATGGTGACACCTTCTATAAAAACTTTTTAAAATATCAAGCGAAAATTAAAATTTGTTATGAGGTTTTTGATGGCTCTTTGCCCCCGTTGGATTGGATTGATATTATCAATTCTAAATTCGATATTTGTTGCGCTCCGTCTATGTATATTGCCGATTGTTTAATTAAGGGAGGGGTAAAAATCCCTTGTTTTGATTTGCCGTGCGTTGTATTTAATGATGAAATTCTTAAAAAACAGCCCCTCATATCTGACGAAAAAATTAGATTTGGGTTTATCGGTGGGGCGGAACAGCGTAAAAACCCTCAAAAAGTAATTGACGCATTTCATCAGGCTTTTAAAGGGAAAAAGGATGTGGAATTGTATATTCACTCATCTTACTCGCCGGAACCTAATTATGCACAAGGATGTGCTTCCCGGGTAAAAAAATATAAAAAAGATTGTGATATAATTTTTAATTTTGAAAAACATTTGTCAAAAAATGAAATGTATGATTTGATATCTACATTTTCTATCTATGTGTTTCCTACTAAAAACACTGGTTATTTTACCACGCCGTGCGAAGCCCTGAGCGTGGGGATTCCCGTGATTATTTCAGACATCCCGGTACACCAGGAATTGGTGCGAAATTTAACGCCGCAAGATGGAGCCTTTTTAATTAAAGCTGATGAAATAGATGTGATGATTCATTCGTATTTAGGCAATAAATGCTTGGGCGTTCAATATGATATGTCTGTTGATGCCATCGTGGAGCAAATGTTGGCGGCCTATGGACACCGAAAAGTTTTATTTAGTAAAGAAAAGATAGAAAAACGTAAGGCGGTTGCTAGGCAATATTCGCTGGTAAATCTTGCCCCAGTTTTCAACAATTTGTTTCACCCAAAGACGATTTATTTGTCAAAAAGGGCTGGAATTACTCAGGAAGGACTATTCCTTAATAGTAAAGTGTTGGTAAAAAAATATCAGGCGCTTAATGAAAATATAAAATTATCAAACGATAAAGAATTTAATGAAAAAAGATATACCATTTCCAATCCGCAAATGGGCGAATTTGTTGAACGTATTTGTCTAACTATTGAAAAAGCAAAATTATCGTCGTTCCCATCGGGAGATATTTTGGGTAGCCCCTATATGAAAAGAATGATTGCACGGGCACAAAAATATCGGGTTTCTAACATGCCTCGTTTTATATATAAATTGTTTTCACGGTATTGCAAATTGAAATCATTGATAACCAAGGAGTCAAAATAATGAAAGTAACTATTACTACCACCACCATTCACGTGCCGCATTTGATTGAGGACTACATCAAAGACGTGATTAAATACAACCGTCAAAAAGACGTAGATTTCGTCATTACCGGCGACAAAAAAACACCGGCAGAGGCCAAAACCTATTGCCAAGAATTAGAAAAAAAATACAACATCCCCGTCTTGTTTATGGACGTGGACGACCAAAATAAATATTTAGAGAAATACGCCAAACTCAAAGGATATTTGCCGTGGGCTTGTATCCAACGCCGCCAAGTGGCTATCTTAAAAGCGTACGAACAAGGCGCAGATATTATTGTTTTAATTGATGACGATAATTATATCGCGTGCGAAGATTACGTCGGTAAACACTTGGCATTGGGCACCAAAACCGCGTTGGAAACGGTTTCCTCACCTACCGGTTGGTACAACATTTGCGAAGATTTGCAAGACCGCCAAGGCCGCAAATTCTATCCGCGCGGCTACTCGTGGATTGACCGTGTGGACGAAGTAAAAGATATCAAACGTTCTACCGAAAATATCCGCACCGTCGTAAATGCGGGCTTTTGGCTCGGCGACCCGGACTTAGATGCCGTTACCCGCTTGGCCGCGCCCATTGACGTAATTGCCTATAAAAAAGAAAACAATTACGCCCTTGCCAAAGATACCTACTCGCCGTTTAACAGCCAAAATACGGCTATCCACCGCGATATCGTGCCGGTTTATTTCTTGGTGCCGGATATCGGCCGCTTTGACGATATTTGGTCCTCTTATATTGTGGAACGCATTGCGTGGCAGATGGGCGACTATGTGTCCTACGGTCAGCCGCTTGTCAAACAAATCCGCAACGACCACGACTACTGGGTAGATGCCTACGCCGAAGAAATGGGTACAAAAATGACAACCGATTTCTGCAAGTGGCTGCGCGAAATTAAACTGACGGGAAAAACGTATCTTTCCTGCGGTATTGAGTTAATGGATAAACTCAAAAACTTAATTGATGCCTTGCCCAACGATAAATTGCCTTATAAAAATCGTGCGTACGTCAATCAAGTCATTGACGGCCACAAAGTGTGGTTTGAAACGATGGCCAAAATGGGCGTCAAATAATTCGTAGGGGCCGCTTGTATATTGATACAAACGGCCCGGCTTTTTCGGAGAAGCAATCACATGAAAAAAAATATCGCTATTATTTGTACGTGGCATTGGGGAACGTTGAACGCGGAAACGGAGTTTATTTGCCGTTTAAAGGTGGCTGCTCAAAATATAGGTATTAAATTATTTGTTATAACCAAAGAGGGGTATTTGGTGGATGAGGATTTCACAAAAACCGAGCAACGTGTGGATCCGTTTGCGCTTGATTTTGTGATTGCTATGCACTACGAGGATGTTAAGTTATTAGATACCTTTTATTACAATACAATTTGGATTCCGCTGGATATCATGATTCGGGATATCCACTATCAGCATTGGATTCAAAATCTTCTTTGTAACGACGACTTTTTGATTTATGATGAAGGCGGTATGCGCGACTATATTACGGCCTTCTTGCATCACAAAGCTTTAGATTTAAAAGAGGCCTCGTTGCTCACTCCCAGTGTTCCCCAATCCATGATGTTGCCCCCGGCTATCCCCCAGAAACCTTCCCTTTTTTATTGCGGCAGCAATTGGGAAAAAGTGCCCCGCCATAAAGGACTCTTTTTGTTGTTGGATCAAAAAGAATATACCCGGTTTTATGGAGCGCCAAGTAAGTGGAAAGGTTATCGTTCATTTAAGGGGGGCATTCCCTTTGACGGAAAATCGGTTTTAACTACTATTTCTCAGTGTGGGGTTGTTTTAGCCATAAACGGGGAAAAACATCACTGGGCGGGAGCCGTTACAAATCGTCTTTATGAGGCTTGTGCCAGCGGGGCGGTAGTTATTACGGATACCAACCCTTTTGTTAAAAAATATTGGGGAGATTCCGTTTTTTACGTAGATGTCGTGCCGGAACATCCTGAATGTATGTTGGCGCAAATTGACAATTATATGCAATGGATAATTGCACATCCGACAGAAGCCTTGTCAATGGCACAACGGGCGCAGCAAATTTTTAAAGAGAAATTCTCCTTAGAAAAACAACTGACGGATATTTTTAACAATCACACAGCCCGGCAGGCGGCGGTCAGCAACGCTTTTTATGCACAAAATCACGACGAGAATGTTTTGGCAGTATTATTTTTAGATTCACTTGCGTACGGGCCGAAAGAAACGGAAATTTTACAACGTGCCGTGGAAAATATTCAACGTCAACTGTATCGCAAAATTACTTTGGCGGTATGTTGCGAAGAGATGATTTCCGGCGAAGTTAAAAAAGCGATAGAAAAATATCCGTTTGTCCGAATATTTACTTTTAAATTTTACGACAAGTATTCCCAAAAAATCCTATCACGCGCTCAGGCGTTTTTTCAAATAAATAAACAAATTCCGCATGAGTATATTTTGTTTGTTGAAGGCCGGGCCGATCATTTTACCACTCACGTTACCGAATTAAAACGTGCGTTGGAAGATAACCGAGAATCTTGTGCGGCTTATTGCGGGTTGTATGTAAATACTCCGGAAATGGAACATGCCCAGGGGCGGTGGGAGCCGATTTCGCATAAAGAACTTTATCAGGGGAGTTGCCCGGATAATAAAACGATGCCTTCGGATATGTTCCTAATGCGTGCTGAAGTGGAAAATTTACCGGAGTGCACCCATCGTTATATTGACGATATGCTTCCCAATGCGTTATTGATGGAAGGTGTGTTCAACCGACACCGACCGCTTGTTTTTGTTCCGAAAATTTCTTGCGGACAAACGGAAGCAGAAAAAGGGAATCTTTTTGAAGTAGTGAAAGAAAGAGTTTTTCAGTTGAATTTTATTCAAGGCTTGGTGCATCAGGAAGCTGCTATCCAAATAGGTGGTAGTGTTTTGCCCAGTGAAACGTATCGGTATGTCGTCAGATGGGTAAAGAGTTTTTTAACTATTCAGATTTTCCTACACAGTTTGCGCTTGCGCTTGGTATTCAATAAAAAGAGCAAACAACGGATTGAAAAACGATTAGAAGATTGGAAGGCAAAACGTAAAAAATTAGACGAAACTTTATACTAAAGAAGAGGAAACATTTATGTATCTTGTCATTGGAGGAAGCGGTTTTTTAGGCCGCTATTGTATCAAAAACATTTTGGAAAAAACGCCGGACGAAGTGGTGGCGACTTATTCAAAAGTAGCGCCGGCATTTGTGCATCCGCGGGTGGAGTGGGTGCAAGCAGATGTGCGTAATTTTGGTGAAATAGACAATTTAAACCAAGTGATAGCCCCCGGGACCAAGGTAATTTATTTGGCGGCCTATCACCATCCGGACCGCGTGGAAGAAAACCCGGTATTGGCGTGGGATATCAACATTACGGCGCTTAGTTACGCCGTTAACCATCTACAGGATATTTCGTGCTTTTATTACGCGTCTACCGATACGGTTTACGGCGAAGGGAACAAAGATAAACCCTTTACGGAAGACAGCCCGCTCTTGCCGGTCAACCGCTACGGGTTGCACAAAGTGCTGGCCGAACAAATTACGCTGGCGCATGAATTTAATGTAGTGCGTTTTCCGTTTATTTTTGGCCCCAGTTTGGTGGAAAACCGCCCGCATTTTTTTGACAAGATTAAACAAGCCCTTGCCGAAGGACGCAGTGTGGAAATGTTTGAAGATTCCTTCCGCTCTACGCTCAGTTTTAATCAATGTGCGGGCTTTTTAATTGATTTAATAGAGCGTTACGGAGCCTGTGATGAGCAAGTTATCAATATAGCGGCCGATAAGCCGATGTCTAAATACGATGCGGCCGTTGCGTTGGCAGACAAATTCGGATTGGATAAATCGCTCATTAAACCCATTTCCATTAAAAATACAAATGCTATTTTTACGGCCAAACGTGCCGAAACGGCCGTGCTAGATAATAATAAATTAAAAAAATTATTAAACCTAAAAGAAATTCATTTGGAGTTATAAAATGCAGCGTGATTATGGATTAGACGTAAGCAAAATAATAGCTATGTTTATGGTAGCGTGGGGCCATTTTGTTGACGTGGGGTCTTCTCTAGTTAGCGGTATCCCAGGCGTTATTAACGGAAACACCGCATTGCCGTTATTGCCGTCGGATACGCATGCGTTATGGAAAGTAGGAGTTTTTTTGCATGTTTCGCTCCCGGTAGTGGGCGTGGTGGTGTTTTTTATTATTTCAGGTATTTTTATTCCCATTATGCAAGAAAAATACGGCCCGAAAAGCAAATCTGATTTTTTCTTATTTGGCCATTGCTTTAAGCGTGTTTTCCCGACGGTATTGATTTCAATACTGCTGATAGCATTGGTGGAAAGATTATTGCAGGGGATTCATTTTTCTTTGGGGCAAATTCTGGCTACTGCCACGGGAACTTCCTCGCTGTTTCATGTAGAACCAGTAACGGGTGTAATTTGGTTTTTAATTGTGTTAGAAGCGATGTGGTTGGTTTCGGCTTTCTTTAAAAAATATACCGTACAAAATATTTTTTCCTTGTACGGAATATGTTTGTTTCTGGTGGTCCTTCCGCATATTCCCACGGAACATAGAGGTCCACTCAGTACCCTTATGGTTTTTGCGCACAACGCCCAGATGCTAGATATTGTGTTGCTTGGAGTATTATGGTCTGTAATGCGTTCTCGTCGGAGTAATCTTTTTGATAAAATCATTTATATGAGTTTGGCAACGGGACTGTGCTTGATTACGACAAAGATGTATGAGGTCTTGTATAATTTCCATGATTCTTACGATAAAGAAGCTACGTATCTTGCGGCATTGTGTGTTATCCTTTTAGGAAGATTTTTGTATCGGTGGCTGAATAAAATTTTGAGTGATGCGTTTAAGGCACGTTTGATAAGTGGTATTAAATTTATTTCCAACCTATTTTTGCCGTTTTATTTGTGCCATTTATGTGTGGGACTCAATGTATTGTTTTTACTTAAAAAAGTAGCTGTTCCTGCTGGAGTGAAAGTGTTTTTAGCGTTTGTTTTTTCTTTGCTTGCGGCGATGTTGGTGAATAAGATAGTTTTTTATATCAAATTGTTACAAAATAAAATTTTAGGAGTTGTAAAATGTTAATTGAGTTTATTGAACCGGACTTTCAATTTTCCGACGATCGCGGCTCGCTTACGCAGTTAGTGCACGACGGATGGAAACAAGTTAATTATATCACAAGCGTCGCCGGCGCGGTGCGCGGTGATCACTTCCACAAGGAAAATAAAGAGGCCTTTTTTGTGGCAGAAGGGGCTTTTAAATTAGAAGTGGAACATTCCCAAACGCACGAAAAAGAAACGTATCAAATTAAAAAGGGAGATTTCTTTATTATTTATCCGCACGTGCTACACAATTTTACGTACACAGCACCGACGGTGCTTATCTCGTTTTACGATAACGGAGTAGAACGCCCCGATGGCACCAAAGATATTGTGAAACCTTAATCGCCGGGTATTCTTTATCGGCCTTCGTCTAAAAAGAACGAAGGCCTTTTTTATCCGCAAATGCTACAATAAGAGTATGAAAGCAGCCATTATTACCATTGGCGATGAGATTTTGCTCGGCCAAATTTTAGATACCAATTCCCGTTTTATTGCCCGGGAATTAACCGCCTTGGGAGCAGAGACGGTTGAAATGCGTTCGGTGGGGGACACGCGCTCGGATATTTTACAAGCGCTTGCAGATACGTTTAAAATAGCCGATACGGTTATTATAACCGGCGGGTTGGGCCCCACTAAAGACGATATCACTAAAAGTGCACTCGCCGAATTTTTCCACACAACGCTTACATTTAATTCGCAAGTTTATACATGGTTGGAAGAGTTATTTGCCGCCAATCCGGCTCGGCTTAATGCGTATAACAAAACGCAAGCAATTTTGCCTAAAAATTGCACGCCGCTAAAAAATTTAAAAGGTTCCGCGTGCGGAATGTGGTTTGAGCAAGAGGGAAAAATTGTGGTGTCACTTCCCGGCGTGCCGTTTGAAACGGAATATTTACTGCCGGCGGAAGTATTGCCGCGGCTCAAGGAAAAATTTACCGATTTGCATCTTGCATACCGGCTTTTTACCGTCTATGATATCCCGGAAGCGGAGTTGGCGATGCGCTTGGCCGGTTTTGAACAAACACTTGACGAAAATACCAAACTTGCTTATTTGCCATCTCCCGGTTTTGTTCGTTTACGTTTGACGGCAAAAGGAGCGGATGTAAAAAAATTGCCGCAGGTGGCTACTCAATTAAAGCAAGCGTTGGGCACGATTGCTTTTACCGAAGGGGAACAATCTCCGGAAGATTTTTGTGCCGCACAACTTAAGACGTTGGGGCGTACGGTGGCGTGTGCGGAAAGTTGTACGGGGGGAAATATCGCCCATTTAATTACATCGGTGCCCGGATCCTCTGCCTATTTTTTAGGCGGAGTTGTGGCGTATGCCAACGATGTAAAAGTACAGGTGTTGGGTGTGCACGCAGACGATTTAAAAAAATACGGCGCGGTCAGTGAACAAGTGGCTCTGCAAATGGCGCAAGGCGCCCGGCGGGTAACGGGCGCAGACTATGCGGTGGCTACTACCGGCATAGCCGGCCCCGATGGGGGAACAGCGGAAAAGCCCGTTGGCACAGTATGGATTTCTGTGGCCGGCCCCAACGGAGCGGTTGCGAGAAGGTTTCTGTTTTCACATACGCGCGAACGTACAATCGGAAAGGCTAGTGTGACGGCTTTACAAATGTTGCTAAAAGCCGTACAAGGAAAACTTGATAAACCTTGTGATTATAAATGAGTTGACAATCTCTATCAGTTTTAGTATTTTTTAGTAGAATAACAGCATTAGTTTTAAGCGTGATAAGTTGGTTGCATATTTACGCGCAGGTGGCGGAATTGGTATACGCGTGCGTTTGAGGGGCGCATGCCGCAAGGCTTGAGGGTTCGAGTCCCTCTCTGCGCAAGAATTTTGAGTGATAAAATGTCCGAACAATTGAAATGATTCTGCAAAAATTTAGGAGAAATGTATGCCTGAACAACGTATCAATATCATGGAAACTCCTGTAGCAACGGCTCCGGAACAAAAAAAGCCGGAAGTGTCTTATGCTTCTATAACAGAACGGTTTGTCGCTTTGCTGATTGACTATGGAGTTGTTTTTATTCCGTTCCGTTTGGTAATAGGTCTTTGGTTTAAAGTGGCCAAGCCCGAGTTAGATTTAGTGCAGTATTTTGGGTTGATTGCACTAATGAACATTTGTTTCATCTTGTATGAAACGATTTTTTCGTGTGGCGACCGCGTAACGCTGGGAAAAGGATTAGTAGGCATTGCGGTTATGAAAAAAGATTTAAGCGGCCCTATCTCTTTTCCGCGGGCGTTCTTGCGTGCTATTGGTTATTATATCAGCGGCGCTTTGCTTATGTGTGGATTTTTGTTGGCTTTCTTTGATGACCGCCATCGCTCATTACACGATATTTTAGGTGGGAGTGTCGTTGTGCAGGTGCGCCCGAAAGATTTTACCGAACGAGCCTTGTTACGCGTGGTAGGGAGTGTATTGTTGTTGGCTTTTGCCGGTACGCTTTATACCCAATTTTTTAGCAAGGGTGCGTTGCTGGATCAGTATTATTTGCGCCACGCACGCATTACTTTACACAAAGTGGCATTATTGGAGGAAGTGCACAAAACGAAATACGGATACTACACCAACGATTTGTTGCGCTTGGCTTTGTTGTCCGGGGACCCGGTACAGTTTCAACGCGATATTCGTAAAGTTTGGGAGCCCAAAGGTTTTAAAATCGGGGTATCAAAAACTTCCTACAAAATTAGCGCAGTAGCCAAAGATAAAAAGCATACACGTGTGGCTTATTCTCCGGCCGAGTAAATAGCATTTTTGCTTTTGCTTTTTCAAAATCCCTTGTTTTCCGACGAGGGATTTTTTTAAGTCGTATTTTAGACGGATTTTATCTAGTACAAAGGACCTAGATAAAAATAGGTCTTTTGACCGTTGCACAAAAACCACTTTTCGTTATAATATGGGTAGAGGGGAAAGTTGTTTTAGGGGAGAAAATTATGAAAAAACACATTCACATTAACTTTGCGGAAATACTTCAAAGAACTATTTGTTTAGTTCTTGCTTCGGTTATGTTGTGTAACCTAACGGTTGAAGCAATGCCTAAACCGGAATCTTCTGCCGTGCGCCAACAGATAGCGGCGGAAATAGAAAAACAAGTCTCTTCCCAAAAAAACCCTAAAGAAACATTGCAATTCTTAAACAAACAACTTAAACAAGCCTTTGTGGAAGATACCAACAGCAATACTCCCTCTGCTGCAAACGAAGAATTCCAAGAATTGCAACGCGTGCAAAGTTTTGCGGAATTTAAACAAGAATATGATAAACAAGCGGATGCGGTTTATCAACAAGAATTAAAGGCATTAGAAAAAGAATATGAGCAACAAGTCGCTTCCGTTAAAGAGGCGGTTGCCGGTATGCGCGCCCAGGCTCGTCAAGAAGCGGGGGCGGCGGATGCACAACTGGCCATTTACGAAGCCTCTTTGTACGATCAACAAGATCAAATTCTGAACCAATATAAAGAAGAATTGGCCCAAGCCAAAGAACAATTACAAAATGAAGTCACGAAATATAAAAATAATGTAAAAAAAGCCCATGCCGAGTATAAACAAGAATTAGAAAAAGTGCAACAAGAGGCGGCGGGCGAGTTAATAAACGCGCTTCACGAAATTGTGATAACGGCTACCAACGCCCATAAAGATGTTTTCGGTTATGGTAAAGGCCCCCGGTTGGAAGATGCCGACCGCACCAAACAAGACAGAAAAGTAGCGGATGAAGAATTTTTCTCCATCATCGGGATCCTTTCTTCTATGAAGGATAAAGACAAAATCTTTGCCAATACGGATTTGGTCTATATCCGCGATACTTTTTTAGGCAAATTTATTAAAAGCGGTGCGTGCGGTACTCACCAAGAAACCCACTACGACGCTAATGCGGATTACGCCACTTCTGCTTACGCGCCTATAGGCGGAAGCCCGAGCGCGGCCAAAATGTTTGCGGTGCAATCGGCCAAACGCTATACCGTGGAACTGAACAACGAAGAAGCCTGTAATTTAGCGCTATCTTCTTTAATTCCGTTTGCCAACTTAAACGGTTCTTCTTCCCGGATTTCTAACTTTATCAAATCTCACGTTGAATATGGCAGTTTCGGTTCTGTTCTGCTCGTAGGGGCTAAAGCCATCTTGATGACAAGCGACCGCGAACGGATGGCTACGTTTGCTGCTTTAGTAAACAGTGCGGTAGAACGGGAAAACAAAGCCCGTCAAGGAAGTTGGACCGATGTATTAGATTATATGACGTTGGAAGGTATTTCTCGGGCCTTTATGGATGCGACCAAAAAAGGTCCGTACGGTAAAGACAATGTTGTATTAGCGGCCGGCCAAGGTTCCGGGCAACCTAACGTGTGGGAAGATGTTGCCCAAATGCTGTCCGATGAAATGAAAGCCGGAAATACCAGTGCCAAAAACATTTTAAAATCGGCTATTGACCAGTGTGTGTTAGATGTAAAAGATGATAAACAAGTTTTGCGCTGCCAAGGGATTTATCCCTTCTTGCTTGGCGTCTTGGAATATGCCCCCGAACTGGCCGAAACGCTTAAGGTAAATCCTTTCCCGAATCACCCACTACGCGCCGGCGATACTTTTACTTCTGACGGCCGCGTTCGCTATGTGTCTGAAGAAGAAGCCAGCCAACACAGGAAATGGGTTGCCGAACACGACATCTTGAAAAAATACACCAAGGCTGAATTGTTAGGGATGCATTTTTTCAATAACATTTTTGCCGGGCAGACGGCAGAAGATAAATACCGCATTGATAACATCATTGTTGCGTCCAGCGTTTTAAACCCGCAAAAGCGGATGCATTACTACACTAAAACGGGCGCTAAATACCAAAGCATAACCAATAAGGTAAACCTGTCTGTTATGATGACGGCGTTAACCTCTTATTTTGACTTCCTTATCTCTCTATACTTGATTGTTGATTTGGGTGTTGGACTAGTCAAAATCGGCGGTACACTCAAGACCTTGGCGAGCATAAAAGATGTACGCAAGATTATTGTTTCCTTTAAATTGATGCCGACGGTTGGATTGGGTAAAGGTGTTAAAATCTTGCGTGCCTTTGAAGCGGCCAAATTAAGCCCGCAGATTTTAGTAAAAATGAACAAATGGAATAAACGTATTAAAAAATTCCGCACGTTCAAAACAAATGCGTTAGTTACTTTTAGAGATGCGTTTGCTGTGCAATATACGTTTAAGCCCTTCTTGCCGAAAACGAATTTAGCCGCTCCGATTAGCAAGGCTACGGCTAATTATGTTGCCACGGCGGCCAAAGCCAACGGTTTGCGTCCTATAACGACCAGAATCGGGGTAGCCAACAACGCCGGTATTCACGCGCCGCACAATATGGCCAAAGGAATCAGTTATTTGGCGCAAAGCGCGGCGGGTGCGGGCAATTTGGCGGCGGGTGCGCGCACATTAGATCCGATTGCCAAACTTAAATTAACCGATTTAAAATTAGATGCCAAATCGCTTATTGCTAAAAAAACGGTGGAATCTAAAGGGGCTACCGATTTGAATATAGAAGGTATAACGGTTAAGTATTTTGGCGATATCGTTAACAAAGACGGTCAAAAGGTCAGAGAATTAAAAGACGTTACCAAATTAGGCGTAAAAGACGGTGTGCTTTATGTAAACGACGAAATGCTTAAAACGTTCAAGGCCTATGTGTCGTTGGATCAAGTAGAAACATTAGCGTCTATTGCCAAAGCCAACGGCATTCCGTTTGAGTTTGAAGGCGTGTGGGTGCGCTTGTTGAAAGAGGCGGACTTGCCCGGTACGGTCAAAGCATCTTCCGGTGCTGACAAAGTGCAAATGGTAGTGGGCGAAGCCAACCGTGGCGGAAAGAGAAAAACTTTATTGCAAAAACACGCTGAACTTAACGAAAAGATGGCCGGTTTTAACCGTGAAGTGGTGACGGTTCCGTTGTATGACCAAACCGGCACGCAACAAATCTTGGCGGTAGGTTTAAACCCCGGTTATAAAGAACAAGCGGCTTTGCTTAAGAAATTGGCCCCGGAAGCGGTAAATGCTCCTAAACAGAACAAACTGTTTGCCAAACTCAAAGGCAAATTCTCCAAGAAAGGCAAAGAGGCGGCCCAAGCGCAAGCCGCTGCCGACGTGGCCGCGCCGCAGGCTAAACTGCTGCTTAAAGACGGCAAGATTTATATGTTGGAAGGGGAAAAACTGGTCCTTTTAGATGAGTATAAAGCGGTAGGTATTCCCAAAACAGTATTTTCTTACGTAGGCGATGTTAAAAAGAACGGGGAAAAGGGTGTCAATTTCCTGAACCAATTATTTGCGATGAACGCCGGCAAAGCGGGTGGAGTCACGTTATATCAAACTAAAGACAAATTGGCCGTTCCTATGTTGATTAACATGCTCAGTTACAGTGCTTCTGCCAGTGCATTGACGATGACGTTGGAAAACCAAGGTTGGAGTGCGGTAGAATCAACGGCGGTCGGTTTAGGGCTTCCGTACATCTCGGCTATTTTAGCGCCTTTCCTTGCTCCTTTAGTGATGCGCTTTGGGGCACGCTCGGTACTGATGTACTCTATGGGATTAGCCTTAACTTCCTTATCTTTTGCGATGGGAAGCGGTTGGGACGGTCATGGTTTTCAAATTGATCCCAAGACGGGTAAACAACGCGGTAAGGAGTGGGTGCTTTTCTTAAACGCGGTGTTGACGGGTATGGCTGCTACCGGTGTACGTGCCAGTTCCAATGCCTTATTAAAAGCCTATGAAACGTGCGAAAACAGTATGGTTAAATCTATGGCTTTCAAGAGTATTGGCGGTATGTTGACGACGTTAGTGCCGGTTGTAGCGCACTATTGGCATCATGGTACCTGGTCCAAAGAAGTGCCCAACAAAGATGACAAGGTAGATTTTTCCGCAGCCTATTGGGTGTTAGCCGGTGCTACATTGGCGGCTATGATTGGGTTGTATGCACGTTTCCCCAAACGCCCGGGTATGTCGGCGGTTAAGGAGACGGCTGACGCTGCCGAAGCGGCCAAAAAAGAAAGTTATATTAAACAGGCCTGGGGCACTTTAACACCTAAAAAATTGTTACCTTACGTGGGTGGTATTACGTTGATGAGTTCGTTGGAAGGATACATTTACTTTAAAGGTATCAACGCGCTCTATCGCGATGAAGTCAATTCGTGGGGTGCTTCCGAAACGAACGCCAAAGCAATTTCGTCTCTGTTCACGGCTATTCCGCAAGTTTTCTGGCGGTTAGGTGGAATTGGCAAGAAAGTGCGCTGGGGGAAGAGAACGTCTAACTTCGGAGAAGGGATTTTCATGTCCGTATTGGCGTCGTCTGCCGGGGCAGGGTTGTTCTTGATTCCTTCCACCGGAAACAAAGCGGCCGATATCCCGTTAGGGCTTTTATCCGGGCTTTTAATCGGTAGCGGTACGGCGAACATTTTCCAATACACCCAAAAATTAACCTGGGCCCGTGCAGATGCGCTTAAAATTGAGCGCCCGATGGCGACGACGGTATTCTCTATGGGTAATTTAGGGTTGGCGTTGCCGCTTATTCCGTCTGTGTATGCTCAAAAATTAAAAGAGGAAGATCACTCCCGTAAAGATTTAGATTCCACGCGGGACAGTTCTTGGATTCCGTTGATATTCTACGGATTGGGTGCCGCGTGGGTACTCAAGGCCGAAGCGTTCCCGATGGGCGTAATCGGCAGACTGCGCCAAATGGGAGAATTGCCCAAAGCCTCGTCGCTAGCCACGAAGGCCGCCGAGTTAAGACTGCTTAACGCCGCCAATTGGGGCCGCCGGGTAAGTCAATATCGTTCCGGTGCCTTGTTGAAGGGCACGACCGGTGCGGTGGAAGGTGGGTTTGTCGGTGGAACGGCTACTAATTCCGACGTTTCCAACAATCCGTATGCTAAATTGAGATTGTTGCCCGCGGCGCAAAATGTATTGCAAGAACGTGACCTCTTGCAAGAAATGGAACAAGAAGATTTGGAAGAGCCGGTGCTGCAAGGCGCCAATTAGTTTTCTTCCCTAAAACTAACAACCCTCATCCCCTCGCGTAAGCGGGGGGATGTTTTTGTGTGGGATGACATTTTTTTACCTTCCGGCATGACAACATTTCTCTTGTCCCCAAAAACCTAAAAATTCTATTGACAGACACGCCCCAAAATTGGGAAAATAGAATAGACGTATTGTCTTGTGATTTTATACATAATTTAATTTATAAAAAACAAATGAAAAATAAAAACTTTTTAAAACATTTTTTATCCGTTTTAGCCATCCTTTTACTAGGCGTTCTTCCGTCACTATCGCAAACGGCAGACGTCAGATACGCAGGGGTGTTTTATCAAGATAACCCTGCCGGTTTAAATGAAATGTATTGCAATTACGCGACAGAAACAGCCACTCTTGTTCGGTCAGGTAGCGCATCTTCAGATTTAAACTTTTTAAATAACCAATTTTCCTTGTTGTTTGAAGACGATCCTTCCAACTATTCCGATCGTGTAACGTTGTGTGGAGTGGTAATGCATTTTGAAGGAGTAGTAGACAGCGCTCCGTCAGGCTATACTCAGTTTATTGCAGGTGGAACTTCCTATGATACTGACGCCCATGTGTATATCCATTATAATAATCGCTATTATAAGTTTACGATTTATAATAAATTCACAGCAGCAAGTGACTGGCCGATTACTACTTCGGGTGTACCTCCATTTGTTACTTGGACAGCAAGTGGCGGAGATTTCCCTTACTGTACAGAAGATCCAGATACCGTAAATGCGGGTGCTTTTCGGGTGTGGTCTAATGAAGGCAATGGAGCTCCCTATTATAGATGGACTTATGCCGATCACGTAGTGATAGATGGTGACTTTGAATTAGCCTATGCAGGGTTCGATCGGTATCATACGTGCGAAGAACTGGGAATTGTGCGCCTTCCTAACCATGCGTATGCATGGCACGATGTGTATGGAATAACCGATTCTTTGGGGTATTGTCAGAAATTTGAAGTCGCGTGGATAAATGGACACAACATAACCACTCCGTTTCTTTTTCCGGTTACTGCTGCCGCAAGCGAGAACCGCAGTTTTATTACTTCTCCCGCACCGAACGGCAACTCCAACCAAACCGACCCGTGGGTGAGTTCCGCACTTATTGAGTACGATCAGCCTTATCCCAGCCCAGTCCCCGAAGACAATGCGTATCCCAACCACTGTTTGGCTCTTTGTATGAATGTGAAATGCGATAATTTCCCACTAGGTGCAAGCACATACTCTATTTCGTTCCCTTTGCAAAACATCCGGTTTGATATCGTCAAATACTACAACAACAAAAACGTGGAAAACCCGGAAGAAACGCCGCCGGTCCGTACGATTGACTTATTTCCCAATACAGAATCTGCCCGTTGCGGCTCGTATCACTGTGCTGGGGCTTCCAAAGGACATCCTTGTTTAGGGGCTCAATGGTATTGTTATTACAGGAACGGCAGCGGCTCTGATGAGCCTTGTCAAACTTGGGATAGCAACGGCAATTGTACAGCGTGGAAACCGTATTGTTATTTTAGTACTTCATCAAGTCCATGTGAAACATCGGACGATTGTTGTGCCTCTTATGAGGGAGCCACAAATTGTACTGGACGTTGTGCTGGCTTAAAAGGTGGGGAAGGAGTGTATTGTTACAAATTAGATGGTACTGCCAGCGGTGGTGCTGGCAGTCAATGCGGATCAGATGGTTCCAATTGTCTTGTATTTAATCATGATGGCACAAATTCCTTGTCTAGTTCTTCAATTCCTTTCTGTGCGGCGTGGGACGGCTCGTATGAAATCAACGGCGAATTTGGTAAAACAAACGGCCAATATGCCTTCCGCGCACAAGTATCTACCGACGCTCCCGGCGACGGTGTAATGGTAGATAAAATTCAATTTGATTCTATTATTGCCTACCCGGGTATGAACCAAATCCCGATACAGGTGGATGTCACCAACGTGCACATGGTGCGCAGTACGCCCAGTGTAGTGGGTACGATTACACCGGTCAGCGCGCAGCCGTACACCTACTCGTATCGTTTAAGCAAAGATGCGGATATGCGCATTGCCATTTTGGATGC
>DBXW01000004.1 GCA_002309715.1 Candidatus Avelusimicrobium cornigerorum | reverse complement strand
GGTAAAGATTTTAATACCGTAAAATGACCGCTTAAGATAAAAAGAAAAGCCACTTGCAGCACTTGCAGGTGGCTTTTTACCGGTTGTTTTTTGATGGAAATTTGTGTGCGTTACCTAAAAAATTTGTAAAATATAAAAGAAGTAAAAACTCCATGGAGGATGTAAAACTATGACTATCAAAGTAGGTATTAACGGTTTTGGTCGTATCGGTCGTTTCGTATTCCGTGCGGCTCAAGAACGCAACGATATTGAAATTGTCGGCATTAACGACTTGTGCCCGGTTGACTATTTGGCTTATATGCTCAAATACGATACCATGCATGGACAATTTGAAGGCACCATTGAAGCCGATGTAGAAAACAATCAACTCATCGTCAACGGTAAAAAAATTCGCGTAACTGCCGAAAAAGATCCTGCCAACTTGGCTTGGGATAAAGTCGGTGCCGAATATGTAGTAGAATCTACCGGTCTTTTCTTAACGCAAGAAAAAGCGCAAGCACACCTTAAAGCGGGTGCCAAGTATGTAGTAATGTCTGCCCCGTCTAAAGATACCACCCCGATGTTCGTAGTCGGCGTAAACGAAAAAACCTATGTAAAGGGTACGCAATTTGTTTCCAATGCGTCCTGCACCACCAACTGCTTGGCTCCTATTGCCAAAGTTTTAAACGATAACTTCGGTATTGTAAACGGTTTGATGACCACCGTACACTCCACCACCGCCACCCAAAAAACGGTTGACGGCCCGTCTATGAAAGACTGGAGAGGCGGTCGCGCCGCTTCCGGCAATATCATTCCTTCTTCCACCGGTGCCGCTAAAGCCGTGGGTAAGGTAATCCCGGAACTCAATGGAAAATTAACGGGTATCTCTATGCGCGTGCCGACGTTGGACGTGTCCGTAGTGGACTTGACCGTTAACTTGGCTAAACCCGCCACCAAAGACGCCATCTGCGCCGCTATGAAAAAAGCCGCTGAAGGCGAACTTAAAGGCATTTTAGGTTATACGGAAGATGCGGTTGTTTCCTCCGACTTTTTGGGTGATAAACGCACCTCTATCTTTGATGCCAATGCCGGCGTATATTTGACCGATACTTTTGTAAAAGTAGTCTCTTGGTACGATAACGAAATCGGCTACTCTAACAAAGTGTTGGACTTAATCGCCCACATGGCCAGCGTAAACAAATAAGTTTGCATTTTGGCAACACACAAGCCCCTGGTAAAAAAGGGGCTTGTTTTTTTTCATTTCTTCTAGTAGAATTATTATAGGGATTGTTGGTTTTCGGACTAAAAATCCCTGTGGGTTTAATTTATCGGTACGGAGTGTATATATGAAAAAATTTTTAATACTGATTTTTTTGACTACTACGCTTTCGGCGTGGGGGGAAGCCGTTATTTCGTCGGTCAATTTTAACCCTTCCCGCTTGGGAGAATACCAACGCTTGGTGGTTACCCGCGAGGCTACCTTGCCGGGGGGGCTGGGAACTAAGGAATTGACTGTAAAAAGTAGAGGACAGGTGGATATGATTATTAACCATGATACAACCTCCTCTACACCTTATAAAGGGTGGTATGTTTTGACCACAATTGACACAGATGCTTCCGACGGCTCAAGGGTTATTCAATTTCCCAATGCTATTTTTAGAGGTTTTAACAACAATAATCTAGATCCGTATTCCAACGAGATGACGTATTCTATAGAAGGTGCTAATCAGACCCCTTTGATGATTGACTCTTTTACGGTTGGGTCGGGCGGCAAGGCGGAGTTTACGCAGGATTCCAAAATTACGTTGCCGTCAACGTATGACGACAAGAGCGTTTATTTACAGGCTAGCACGCTAAAAACAACGAATTTAGAAATAACCGGTGGCCGTGGTGAAAAAACTTTAGAAACCTCTGGAGAATTAACTTCAACTCTTTCAAAAAATTTGATGCTTGGTACGATAGAGATTCCCTACCCTGACGCAGAACATAGTAAGGTTTATAATAATCACGGTTCTTTGCAATCTGGTCACAGAGTCAAAATTCTGAGTGATTGTAGGTTGGCATGGAAAGACAAACTGGACCTTGGATCCAATACTCTGAAAATGGTTTTAGCGTTTGATAATTGCCCCTCAACAAGCTCGCCGTAAAATTTAATATATTTTGGACTTTGCGATACAATATTCCCCCGGTAAATGCCGGGGGTATTTTTTTTCATAGAATATATCGTAGGGTATCCCCGAATATGGTAAAATAAGAATAAATCATCTAAGGAGAAAATATGCGTAAAAATCCAATGGTTTTCTTAGTTACCATGCTATTTTTATTTGTACCGCTTTTGACGAGCGCCACGCCGCTTCAAGTGCTTTCCTCTACCCCCAAAGGAACTTTATCACAACCGGGGCGTCAGGCTGTCAGCGTTTCGTTTAACCAGCCGGTGGCTGCGTTAAGCGAGCAAAGCCAATTTTCTTCGTTAGATTGTCCGTTGGAAATTACACCTTCCGTGGCGGGCACTTGCCGTTTTTCCGGTACGCAGACCTTGCTTTTTGAACCGGCCCAAAATTGGCCGCAAGCCGCTCGGTTTACCGTTAAATTAAAGGAAAATTTTACTTCCCAAGTAAGTGGGGAAAAATTAGCCGCGCCCTATGAATTTTCTTTTACAACGTTACGCCCATCCGTGCGGCTGGTGTATCCTACCAATAATGAACATTGGGTTTCTACTACACCCACCCTTTATGCCGGGTTTAATATGCCGGTAAATGCAAAAGCGGTGACTCCCTTTGTGTATTTACAGGACTCAACCGGCCGGCAAACGCCGCTTACGGCGCGGGAAATTACGCCGGAAGAATTTGATAAACAATTTTCCTATTATCCTTCGGCCAGCCATGTGCTTGCGTTTTTGCTCCAAAAGCCGCTTGCTAAAGGGACTTCTTATACGTGGGTGTTTTCGGCCGGGTTGAAAGGGGCCGACGGCAATTTAGGTTCTGAAAAAGATTACAAAACCCATTTTGTAACAACACCGGATTTGGCCGTTTTGGGGGTAAAACAAGCCGGGTGCTTACCTTTTACGCCGCAAGTACGCTTTTCCGCGCCGGTACGGTTAAAAGATTTGCTTGCCGCGGCGAAAGTTTCTCCCGCCGGAGCGGTTAAAAAATTATCTGCGGAAGAATTAGAGATTTTAGGCCACGACGTAGTAGTAACGAATTTTATGCAGATGTCTCCGCGGGCACGTCAAAACCTATTAGACGAATATAACCTTTCCGCTGCGGAACAAACAAACGGCTCTGCCTTCTTTGTTACGCCGCTTTCCTTTCTGGATCTGCGCCCGGGGCAACCGGTAACGGTAACATTGGATAAAAATTTACGGGATATTTACGGCGGTCGTTTGGACCGAGATTATACGTTTACGGTAAGTAACACCGGTTACTGCCCGGCGGTAGATTTTTCGGGTGGGTTTGGCGTATTGGAAAGTTATTTGCCGGCGCGGTTACCGGTAGAAGTAATCAATACGCCTTCGGTCGCATTAAGTGCGGCCCGGTTTAATAAAGAAAATTATATCCCTTTTCTCACACAAAATAAATCTGCCTACTGCGCCGAAAAATCATTAAAAGACGCTACCTATAAAGGAACGTATGTGTTTAAAGATGTAAAAGATAAAACACTTAAAACATATTTTGATTTAAGCCGTTTTAAACCGACCGCGCAAGATAGTTTGATTTTTAGCCAAATCAATATAAAACGCGGCGGAGAAAATTGCTGGGTATCTTCCACCGACAATTTAACGGATGTGGGGTTGACGTTTAAAGCATCACCGGAAGATATTTTACTATGGGCAACCTCGTTAGAAACCGGTGAGCCGATGGCCAATTTAGCCGTTGAAGTGCGTGATAATACCAACACGATTTTGTGGTCCGGCTCTACGGATATGAATGGCTTGGCTCGCGCCCCGGGGTGGACAAAACTGGAAACAAAAGCACCTTCTTGGGGAACCCCCAAATTATATGCATTTGTGTCAAGTGCCGGCGGTGACGGATTTATCAGCACCGAATTAAACAACGGTTTGGAACCGTGGCGTTTTAATATAGATTATACCTACAACCCGCAACAAGAAACCTGGCGCACGTTCTTGTTTACCGAACGTGGTATTTACCGCCCCGGCGAAAAAGTTTATATTTCCGGGCTTGTTCGCAAAAATCAAAATAAAGCATGGGCTTTGCCGGGTAATATCACCGGGAAAATAACGATTTCCGATTCTACCGGGCAGGAATTATTGCAAGACACCGTAACTATTGCCGACGGTTCTTTTGATGCCCAATTTACGGTGCCGGATAACGCACATAGCGGATATTGGGAAGTTTCTTTTATCCCGCAAGTGAAAGATGAAAAAGATTTGCCCGGTCAGCGAGTTTATTTTCAGGTGGAAACGGCTAAACCGGCCGAGTTTAAAATTACGTTGCAGCCGCAAAAAACAAATTACATCTCCGGTGAAGAGGCCACCTTTGCGGCGGCGGCTAATTATAATTTCGGCAGCCCGTTGGCGGCTGCGCCGGCTAAATGGAATTTACGTCGCGAAATGGCGTGGTTTAATCCCGAAGAATTTAAAGATTATACTTTTGTGCCTTATTTCTTACGGGATGGTGAATATAAAGAAGACGGCAAATTGCTATATAACGCTTCGGGTAAAACCGACAAAAACGGGGCGTTGTCTTTTACGGCTCCTTTGCCCAAAGTCAACGCGCCGACTACCCTGTTTACCGAGTTGGAAGTTCAATCTCCCGCGCGCCAAAATTTATTTGCCCGTACGCCTATTACGATTCACCCGGCTGCTTTTTATATAGGAGCCCACGTGATGAAGGAATATGCCAAAGCCGGTCGGCCGGTGCGTGCTGACGTGCTCGCCGTAACAACCGACGGGAAACGTACCCGCGCCACCGTACAAGCCAAAATCCAACGCAAAGAGTGGCGCAGTGTTCGCAAAGTGGGATTGTCCGGTCGGTTAGAGTGGGTAAGCGAGCAAGAAGTGTTTGACGAACCCGGCCAAACTTTTGAAGTGGCCGAAGGGGGCTCTACCTTCTCGTTTACGCCTAAGCAAAGCGGCAGTTATTATGTTACGTTCTTATCTGCGGATGCGTCGGGCCGTTCGGTGCAAGGCGGATTTGACGTGATGGTATATGGGGAAAACGGACCTGCCTGGGCACAGGAAGATGATGATTTACTTGCCTTAAAGCAAGACAAAAATACATACCGGGTTGGGCAAAAAGCGCGCATCAGTGTAGAATCACCCTACCCAACGGCTCGTGCACTTGTAACCGTGGAACGCGAAGGTATTTTAGATGCGTGGATTACTTCGCTCAAAGGCGGAGCGGATTATGTAGAAGTACCCATAAAAGAAAATTATTTACCCAATGTATATGTAAGTGTTACGCTTGTTAAAGGGCGTTCTTCCGCGCCTGTCAACAACAAAGGCGTTGATTTGGGCAAGCCGCAAGGCAAGGTAGGGTATGTTAATTTGACGGTAGAGCCGGAATCTAAAAAGATTTCCGTAGATGTGGAAACGAACAAAAAAGAGTATCGCCCCGGGGATGAAGTTACCGTTAAATTATCTACGAAACTTGGCAACAAAGCCGCCGCGGCGGATGTAATGCTTTTTGTGGTAGATGAAGGCGTTTTGGCGTTAACCGATTATAAAACGCCGGAACCGTTCAAAATGTTTTATGAGCCGCGTGCGTTGTCGGTATTTACTTCGGACAACCGCGCTTATGTAATCGGGCAGCGCAACTTTGGCGAGAAAGGGGAAAACCGCGGGGGGGGCGGCTCGGCGGAAGCCAAATTGGGCGGCGTAGATTTGCGCAATAATTTCTCGTTTGTTCCCTATGTTAATCAACACATAAAGACGGACAGTAAAGGCCGCGCGACGGTAAAATTCAAACTGCCGGATAACTTAACGCGTTTTCGTATTATGGCGGTAGCGGCCCGTACCGAAGAATTCGGCTCCGGACAAACGCAAATTACGTCTTCTAAACCGCTGATGATTACGCCTAATTTGCCGCAAATTGCCCGCAAAGCAGATAAGTTCCAATGTAGCGCCGTAGTGTATAATTACGCGGATAAAAAAGGTCTTTTTACCGTTGAGGCTGCTTCATCGGGGAGCGTTAAATTGCTAAACAATGTGCCGCAAGAAATTGCGGTGCCGTTAGGGCAAGCGCAAGAAGTATCGTGGTTGTGCCAAGCCGCTCGTTTAGGAACCGCTACCCTTGATTTTGTGGTCAAAGGTCAAGGAGAAACAGACGGCGTACGGTCCCATATTCAAGTGCTTGCGATAGAAAAACAGCAAACCCTTTCGTTATATAATCATACTACCGGTAACCAAGAAGAATTGCTCAAGCAACCTTCTTTTATCGTTCCCGACGGAAAAAACGAAGTAAAATTCTCGCTCGCATCCACGGCGTTACTTAATTTAAAAGGGGCGCTTACGTACTTAACCGCCTATCCGTACGATTGCTTGGAACAACAAATGTCCAAAATCCGGCCGGTTATTCAAAGTGAAAAACTGGTACAAGATTTTAAACTTGCCGATATTTCCGCACTTAAAAAACAAGCGCAAGCGGTGTTGGACAAAATGACGCAATACCAGCATACTTCGGGTGGGTTTGCCTATTGGCCGAATATGTTGCCGGATCCGTATGTAACGGCGTATGCGTTGGAAACGGCCTATTGGGCCAAAGAGGCGGGGTTTACGGTCCCGCAAAAAGCCTTGCAACAAGCCGTTGCGTGGTTGGCGCAAGCGTTCAATAAAAATCAATTACACGCGTTTTCTTATTCCGCTTATGAAACCGATACAGCCCGCGCGTATAGCGTATATGTGCTGTCTTTATATGGGCAGGAAGTAACGGCCGGTTTTAATAATCTATACGCGCGTTATGCGTCGTTGCCGTTGCCGGCGGCGGCTTATTTATTAAAGAGTGCGCAGAAGATTTCCAAATCACCTAGCGTAAAGCAAAATTTAGCCCAGTATTTACTGAACCATATTTCTTATACGCCCACGAAAGCCTATTTTTCGGCGGATACACAAATGCCTTGGTTACACGTCAGTGACGTGTTTACAACGGCTCTTTCGTTAGATGCGTTATTGCGGTCGGGGCAAAATTATCATTATGCTCCGCAAACGGTGGCGTGGTTACTTTCGCAATTAAACGCGCAGGGGCATTGGAATTCTACTCAAGAAAATGCGGCGGTCATTTCGGCCTTGCAAGAATATGCCAAACGCTACGAAACCCAAACGCCTGATTTTACGGCGCAAGTGGCGGTGAATACGCAACCGTTTATGACGGCCGATTTTAAAGGGCGTTCCGTAAACAGCCAAACCGAGGCATTTTCTTTCCAAAAAGTCTATGCCAAACAGTCAGATACGCGCGTAAAACTGACTAAAAACGGTACGGGCACGTTGTATTATGCGATAGATCAGATCTATCAACCGCGGGCGTATTTAGAGCCGGTAAATGCCGGATTTGAAATTACACGCCAAATTACCGAATTAGACGGCACCCCGGTTACCGAACTTGTTGCCGGGAAACGCTATAATGTGGCTTTGCAAATCCGTTCGGCCGCCAACCGACATTTTGTGGTTGTGGAAGATTTCTTGCCGGCCGGGGTGGAAATTGTGAACACGTCTCTTGCTACGCAATCTTCCGCGACACAAGCCAATGCGGACAATTCGCTGTTTGGCCGGGTGGAACGCTATAACGAGCGTATAGCCGCGTTTGCCGACTATGTACCCGCCGGTACACATACGTTTACCTATCAAGTAACGGCGGTGGTACGCGGTACATTCACCTATCCGTGTGCATGGGCGAGTTTACTTTATGAGCCGGCGAATTTCGGGCATAATGTTACCTCGGAGTTAGTCATCAAGTAATGAAAGCGCGCCTTTGGATAGCAGTACTTTTACTACTTCCCTGCCCTGTATTAGGCGGGGAAGTGCCTTTCTTATCAGCCTCGGTGCAAATGACCGATCGCAACGGTGCGCCGATGCGTGGCTTTTTATCACAAAATAATACGTATTTTTATCCGGTATCACTGGGGGAAATCTCCCCGTGGTTTATTGCCGCGGCGGTAGCGGCGGAAGATAAACGTTTTTATCATCATAACGGGATAGACGCACAGGCTATTTTGCGGGCTTTTTTTCAAAATACGCGTCGGGGAGAAGTGGTTTCCGGCGCCTCTACCATTACGCAACAATTAGTACGTACATTAGAGCCGCGGCCAAAAACATTTTTAGGGAAAACCGGCGAAGCGTGGCAAGCCGTCAAATGGGAAAAAACACACACCAAAGAAGAAATTTTAGAAGCCTATTTTAATTACATTGAATTTGGCAACTTAACCCAAGGCGCACAAGCCGCCGCGCAGTTTTACTTCGGCGTAGATGCCGCAGAAGTTTCCTTATCGCAAGCCGCTTTTTTAGTAGGTATCGTCAAGTCGCCCACGCGATATAATCCGCTAAAACATTTCTCCCGCGCGCTCAAAAGGCGTGACTATGTGCTTATGCGGATGTTAAAAGAGCAATTATTAGACGAAGAAATGTACCACTTGGCTAAAGAAGAACCGATTGTATTACGTGCTCCGCAACGTTTGTTTGATGCCCCGCATTTTACGCATTTTGTGCGGCAGTTATTACCCGCAGAAACTTCGTACGTACGTACTACATTAGACAAAGACCTACAGTTATATGCGGAAAAACTGGTTAAAAATCATTTGCAAAAATTACACGATAAAAATGTCACTAATGCGGCGGTGCTTGTGATAGAAAACGCCACCGGCGCGGTGTTGGCGTATGTAGGTTCGGCCGATTTCTACCGCAAGCCTGACGGACAAATAGACGGAGTGCGGGCGTTACGTCAACCGGGGTCCAGCGTAAAACCGTTTGTGTATGGGCTTGCATTTGAAAAAGGCCTACTCACGCCGGCAACGCTACTGGCAGATGAAGATACTTTTTTTGAGGGTGGTTTTCGGCCACGTAATTATGATGAAAGTTTTCACGGGCTTGTGCCTGCACGCCAAGCCTTGGCGTGTTCCTATAATATCCCGGCGGTAAAAGCGGCCGAGAAAGTGGGGACCTCGGCTTTGTTACAATTATTGCGCGCGGCAGGCTTGACGGAACTAACCCGGGATGCTGATTTTTACGGATTAGGCTTGGCGCTTGGTAACGGGGAAGTACAACTGATGCATCTGACCAACGCGTATGCGGCCTTGGCGCGCGGGGGAAAATATAAACCGCTTGTGGTGGCCTTGGAGCCGCGGATAGAGTTGCCGGGGGCTGAAAAACAAATTTTATCTTCTCAAAGTGCCTATTTAGTGAGTGATATTTTGTCGGACAATCAGGCGCGTGCGGCGGCGTTTGGATTAAATTCGCCCTTGGCACTTCCGTTTGAACTTGCTGCCAAAACGGGTACTTCCAAAGATTATAAAGATAATTTTACGCTGGCTTATACGCCGCGTTGGACCATTGGCGTATGGGCGGGAAATTTTGATGCTACTCCCATGCATAAAGTTTCCGGTGTAACGGGCTCGGGGCCGATTATGCACGATTTGGCAATTTATTTACAAAAGAAATATCCATCAACATCGTTTGAACAACCGGTGGGGGTGGTACGTACGCCGGCGTGCAGTCAAAGCGGTTTGCGAGCCGGTCCGTCTTGTACACACGCACAAGAAGAAGTGTTCTTGAAACAATATCTACCGGAAGTTTGCAACGGTAAACATACCCGTGTTTTCCCAAAAACGGAAATTCTTTCTCCGGCGGATAAAGATATCTACCAATGGGACCATGCCGTTTCTGCCGGGTTGCAAAAGATACGTTTTGAAGCGTCATGTAAGGAAGAAAAATGCTTTTGGACATTAGACGGCCAACAACAACCGCAAACCTCGTGCCGGCAGTGGTGGCCTTTGCAAGCAGGAAAACACGTATTGCAAGTTTCTTGCGGAAAAGAAACAGATAACGTTTCGTTTGAAGTCCTGCCGTAATCGGGAGACGGGGCATTACAGCCTTTCGCCGTGACAATGGTTGATATGCCGTTTCGCGCATTGAGTTGTTTGTCTTTTTACTCACTCTTTGCACCGTTTACAAAAACTACCCCGGGCTTTTTGGCCCGGGGTTCTTTTGTTTCTGCTAAACTATTTCCCTTTTTTATGTTTAACCGGCTTACCGTAGTAGGCTTTTAGGAACAAGTCCTTAATCTCGCTAATAAGCGGATAGCGCGGATTGGCGCCGGTGCATTGGTCGTCAAAGGCCAACTCGGAAAGTTTATCCACATTTGCCAAAAAGTCTTTTTCGTCAATGCCATACGCTTTGAGCGAGCGCGGGATATTGAGTTTGTGTTTTAAGTCTTCCACCATATCAATTAATTTTTGGACTTTGGCGTCTTTGTCGTTACCGAGTTTATGTTCCGGCACCAAATAGTCAATAATTTTGGCATAGCGGCCTTTTACAAACGGATAGCGATATTGCGGATACAACCCTTGTTTAGTAGGTTTGTCCGTGGCGTTAAACTCAATCACGTACGATAAAAGCATAGCGTTAGCAAGCCCGTGCGGCACGTGATACATGGCGCCTAATTTATGCGCCATAGAGTGGCACAGCCCCAAAAACGCGTTGGCAAACGCCATACCGGCTACCGTGCCGGCGTAGTGCATTTTTTCGCGTGCGGTAATATCTTTGGCACCCAAGGTATAGGAACGCTCCAAATACTTAAATACCAGCCGCAACGCCTCTAAGGCTTGCCCTTCGGTAAAGTTGGTGGAGAAAATAGATGTATATGCTTCAATGGCGTGTGTCATCACATCTAATCCCGAATAAGCCGTCAGGGTTTTTGGCATACCGAGTACAAATTCCGGATCAATAATTGCCATATCCGGTGTTAAGGCATAATCGGTAATGGCGTATTTGGTGCCTGATTTTTCGTCAGTAATAATCGTAAACGGCGTTACCTCTGAACCGGTGCCGGATGTGGTGGGGATAGCCGCCATCACCGCTTTTTTCCCTAGCGGCGGCGCAGCATAAATACGTTTGCGGATATCCATAAAGCGCATAGCGATATCTTCAAAACTCGTATCCGGGTTTTCATACATCAGCCATACCATTTTTGCTTCGTCCATAGCGGATCCGCCGCCTAAAGCAATAATCAAATCGGGCTGCCACGTTTTGGCAATATCAAGTGCTTGGGTAACGTTTGAAAAAGTCGGATCCGGCAGAACGTCGGAAAATACGCGGAACTTAATGTTTAGGTTTTCAAGTACGTCGGCCACTGCACGCACATGGCCTAATTGTTCCATGGTTTTGTCAGTAATGATGTAGGCGCGTTGTTTGTCTTTCAATTCTTCCAACGCTTGCGAAAGCGCTCCGCGTTTGAAATAGATTTTAGACGGTACTTTATACCAATACATATTTTCACGGCGCTCGGCCACGGCTTTGATATTCATAAGGTGCTTGACTCCGATATTTTCACTGACCGAGTTGCCGCCCCAAGAGCCGCAACCCAGCGTTAACGAAGGGGCGAGTTTGAAATTATACACATCTCCGATCGCTCCTTGAGAAGAGGGGATATTGATTAGCGTACGGGCAGTGGGCATGTCCTGGAACGCTTCAATATGTTCTTCGTTTGTTTCGGCGGTATATAACACAGACGTATGCCCGGCACCGCCGTATAAAATCAAATCGCGCGCCAACGTAACGGCGTGCTTAAAATCATCTGCCCTGTAAAAGGCTAATACCGGGGATAATTTTTCCCGCGCGAAAACTTCCTTATCGTTTACTTCTTTAGCCTCAGCAATCAAAATTTTAGTGTGTGGGGGGACTTTAATGCCGGCCATTTTGGCAATGGTTTGAGCAGGTTGTCCGACAATCGCGCTGTTTAAGTGATTGTCTTGTACAATGGTTTGGGCCAGTTTTTGGCGGTCTTTGCCCGTCACAAAATGACAACCGCGTGCCACGAATTCGTCTTTGACTTTTTTATATACACTATTTTCCACAACAACCGCTTGTTCGCTGGCGCAAATCATGCCGTTATCAAATGTTTTACTCATGATGATGGAACTGACCGCCATTTTGATATCTGCCGTTTCATCAATTACCGCAGGGGTATTTCCCGCGCCTACGCCGATAGCCGGCTTGCCCGAAGAATAGGCCGCGTGTACCATCCCCGGTCCGCCGGTAGCCAAAATAATGTTGATATGCGGATGTTGCATAAGCGTAGTAGAAAGCATCATAGAAGGATGTTCAATCCAACTGATAATGTCTTTGGGGGCGCCGGCGGCTACAGCGGCTTCCAGCACAATGCGCGCGGCTTCAATGGTGCATTTTTTAGCACGCGGGTGGGGGGAAAAAATAATACCGTTGCGCGTTTTTAACGCAAGTAAACTTTTAAAAATAGCCGTAGAGGTGGGATTGGTGGTCGGGATGACTCCGGCAATGACGCCAATAGGTTCAGCCACTTGTCGGTAACCGAAAGCGTCGTCGTCGGAAAGTACACCGCATGTGCGAGTGTCTTTATATTGGTTGTAAATATATTCGGAAGCAAATTGGTTTTTAATTACTTTGTCTTCCATTACGCCCATACCGGTTTCTTCCACGGCCATTTTGGCCAGCGGGATACGGTTCCGGGCCGCCGCAATAGCCGCCGCGCGGAAGATTTTATCTACTTGTTCTTGCGAATAGGTAGCGTATTTGCGCTGGGCTTTTCTTACTTTTTCAACGGTTTTATTTAATAGCTCTAATTCGGTATTCTCTACCGATACGGATTTTTTCTTTTCCCCCATCTTTTTCTCCTGTTTATGCGAAAGGATATGCCTTGTTATTTCGGCTACCTATATATTAACTTTTCCCGGGTAAATCTGTCAAAGCCGGATAGAGAAGAAAAATAGTTAGCCCATCAGCCTCTTTCATTTTTTGTGCTTTTTTGTTTATAATACAAGTATGAGACACATTATTTTTCGCGGTATGGCTATTTTGCTAGTGGGCTGTCTGCCCGGGGATGCGTTGTGTAATACGCCAAATCCCGTCAAGGCATTGCCGTCTTTGAAATCGCTAAAAAATCTCCGTGTATCATCCGCTGTCTCTAAAAATATTTTACAGCCTTCTTCTTCGCAAGTACAGCAAGCCATTAGCCGGACAATTTCCGCCCGCCTTGATCATATGCCTAGGCAGCCGGAAATGGAAATGCCCCTTTTAACCGCTACTTTCCAAGCACGTGCCGATATAGACGGCCGGGCCAATAGTTTTTCCGGTACGGTTTTTAAAATTGAAGATAAAGAAGGAAAACCGGAAATTTACGGGGTAATAGCCGCCCATGCAATTGCCGGATCGGAAACTTCGCGTAGTTTAAAAAAAGATTTTATAGCAGATGTGTATAACGGAAAAGAATTTGTTTCTATTCCGGCAAAAATTGTTCAGTTAGGCGCACCCGGATTTTTGGACATGGCGCTTGTTAAGTTTCGCCCGGAAGATGAAAAACTCTTTACGCCGCTTTCTATCAGTGACAACAAACCTACGTGGGCCGATATGTTTCAGACACAGGGCTTTTCCTTGTTAAACCCCGTGCATTTTGAACACCGCGTTTTTATGGGTGATACGCCTTTTGCCGTTCGTACCAATATGCCTTGGCCTCGGGATGAACGTCCCGGCTTGTGCGGGGCGGCTGTTCTAAACAATAGTGACAAACTGGTGGGTATTCATACAGGCAGTTCGTATGCTCCCCATAGCGAACAGGATGATTTCGGTTTTTTGACGCCGGCGCGGTTCTTAACTAATTTAGTAGAGGCGTACCACCATCAAGGAATTGGCAAATTCCCAATAGAGTTTAACGGACAGCGAATCATTGAGTTAAACGTGGATGAATATATTACTAAGGTCTATTTCTTGGGAGAAGATAAAAAACCGAAAACGATGGTAGAATTTCCCGGCAAATTTTCTTACCGCAAATTTAGTGATGCTATGGAAACCTTTTCTCATGCGTATGTAGTGTTTTTAGTGGATCATGTTTTTTGGGATCAAAAAGGATCCTATCTGTTAGATTTTCGTTATGGTTTTCCGGAACACGTTAAAACTTATTTGTACGACGCGAAAAAAAGAACTACCGAACTCATTGCGCCCGATATTAACTTTAGATAAATTTTTTATCGTGCTATTTGTTTGCCGCCGATAAACGTATCCTGCACCGTAAAATCTTTGGCCAGCAAGGTAATGTCTGCCTCAAACCCGGGGAGTAGTTGCCCACGCGTGTTTTGCGCGAGTAAGGCTGCCGGGTTAGCCGAAGCACAACGCACCGCTTGCGATAAATCGTATCCCCAATCTACTAAATTTTTAATGCCTTTTATCATGGTTAAGGCCGATCCGGCAATCACGCGGTCGGTTTTGCGTCGCCATACGCCGCCTTCAAAAATGACTTCATCTCCGTTAGCGATAAACGGTCCTTTTTCTTGTTGGGTGGGGGTAAGTGCATCGGTAACCAGAATAATCTTTTCGGCCGGTTTTACGCGGTGTAAAAACGAAACCAAATGCGGGTGTATGTGCACACCGTCGGCAATAATTTCACAGGAAACGTCTTCTCTAAAAAGTACCGCCCCGGATGCACCCGGCTCACGTTGGGTAAAAGGGCTCATGGCGTTAAACGCGTGCGTGGCGTGTTTAATACCCATATCAATGCCGCGGCAAAATTCCTCATAGGTGGCGTTGGTATGTCCGGCTTGCGGCACAACGTTATGACGCAGACAAAATTCCACCACAGGGGCTATATTTTCAAGTTCCGGGGCTAACGTCATACACGCAATTTTTCCTTCAGCCGCTTCATATAATTCTTCCATTATCCTTACATCAGCCGGGCTGATATCTTGCGGTTTCATTACACCGGGTTTTTGCGGGGAAATAAAAGGCCCTTCCAAGTGAAAACCTAAAATTCGTGCGCCTTTCTCTTGGCCTAAAGCCGGCAATAAGGAGCGAATTTGTTTTTTCATTTCTTCCGGCCGGGCGCAGTAAAGCGTCGGGCAAAAAGACGTTACGCCGTGCCGGGCCAGTTCGTCAGATAACGCCCACAAGGCTTCCGGCGTATTTTGCTCCGGCCCAAAACCACCGGTGCCGTGTATGTGTAAATCCATCAAGCCGGCAAGCGCCCACGCGTGGTGTCCGTCGTAGATTTTTGCATTGGCTACGGTCGGTTTTTTTGTCATAGGGAAAACGGATTCAATTTTGGAGCCGTTTAACAGTAGGCCGTAATCTTTTTCCACATTTGATAAAGTAACTAAATCTATATTCTCAATTAACGTATACGTCATATCAACTCCTTATATTTCCACGCTCCACGTCATAGATTGCGGATTCTTTTTCTGTTGAGCGAGTAATTTTTCCCGCACCGCGCCTTCAAGCAAAGAGGCCGCCGGTTCATCTATAAGCAGCGTGGCTTTGGGATGCGTTTTTAACGCGGTAATAGGCCACTGGGTAGTTATTTCCCCTAAAGAAAGTCGCGCCACTGCCTGTGCTTTTTCTTCACCGGATGCTAAAAACAAAATTTCTTGGGCCGCCAGCACCGTGCCAATACCCACCGATAGGGCTTGTTGCGGAACAAGGCTTTCATCTCCGTCAAAAAAACGTGCATTAGCGCGGCGGGTGCTGGGCTCTAACACAACCGGACGTGTGCGCGAAGTAAAGGCGGAGCCCGGTTCATTAAAAGCCAAGTGTCCGTTTCGGCCCACGCCGCCTAAAAATAAGTGGATACCGCCTACATCTTGTATGGCTTTTTCATAGGAGTCGCACTCTTTGTGCAAGTCATCGGCCAGCCCGTTTAAAATATGTGCTTGCTTACGCGGTAAATTAACGTGCGCAAACAAATTTTTTTTCATATAAAAGTGATAACTTTGCGGATCTTGAGGGGCAAGCCCGACATATTCGTCCATATTAAATGTAACAACGTGTGAAAAATCAAGCCGGCCCGATTTGTAAAAATCGCACAAAAATTTATACATATCCAAAACGGTTCCGCCCGTGGGCAACCCAAGTACGAACGGGCGCGACGAAGTAGGCCCAAAATCTTGGATTTGTTTTTGGATATATTGTGCGGCCCACAGGCCGATATTTTGTCGGCTTACCAATAAACGCATTTTTAATTTAAGTACGGTTTTATTTCATCACACAAAAATTCTACTTCCGGTCCGATAACCACTTGCACCTGTCCGTCTTGAGTGGTCAGCACACCGCGTGCTCCCAATGCTTTTAGCGCGGTTTCGTTTACGCGTTTAACGTCTTGCACTTCCAAACGCAAACGCGTTGCGCACGAGCCAAACGTTTTGATATTTTCTTTGCCACCTAATGCGAGTAAGTATTGTTGCCCGCGGGAAGATGCGGCCTTTTTTACATCAGTAGATGTAGCAGAAGTTTCTTCGGCTTCCCGGCCCGGTGTAGGCAAGTTCCATTTGAGAATAGCAAAACGGAAAATAACGTAATAAATTACACCGTACACAAGCCCCACCGGAATCAGTAGCCCGGCATGGGTACCCAAGCCGTAACTCAGCAAATAATCAAAAAGCCCCGCCGAAAAAGTAAATCCCAGTTTGATGTTTAGTATGTTCATAATGACCATGGAAACCCCGGTCAGTACTGCGTGTAATACATACAAGGGAAATGCCAAAAACATAAAGGCAAATTCAACCGGCTCGGTAATGCCGGTTAAAAAAGACGTAAGTGCCATAGATAAGAGTAACCCGGCTACCGCTTTTTTACGAGCCGAATTGGCCGTATGGATCATGGCTAAACACGCCGCAGGCAAGCCAAACATCATCATGGGAAAGAATCCCGCCATAAAAGCACCGGCGGTTGGATCTTGGGCAAAAAAGCGGGTCAAATCGCCGTGGATAATCGTATCAATACCGTTTTGCACGGTGGCAAAATCTCCGAATTGGAACCAAACCAAGTTATTTAAAATGTGGTGTAGCCCTAATGGAATTAGCAAGCGATTGGCAAATCCGTAAAAAAACAAACCAATATTACCGGAGTTAATCGTCCATTGTCCAAAAGAACTGATAGCACGTCCGATAGGCGGCCAAATAAAATAGGCCAACCCAGCCACTACCAAGCATACGCCGCCCGTTACAATAGGTACAAAACGACGTCCGCCGAAAAAAGCCAAATAAGGGGGGAGTTTAACGGCCCGGTAATGGTTGTATAAAAATCCGGCCAAAGCCCCGGCCATGATACCACCTAGAACGCCCATATCAATGGTTTTATCCAATGCTTTTAAAGCGGCTGTTAAAATGATGTAGCCCATAAAAGCAGCCAAAGCCGCTGCCCCGTGGTTTTCGTGCGCAAACCCAATGGCTACACCGATGGCAAAAATAACCGGCAAATTATTAAATACCGCGCCGCCGGCATCCGATAAAAAAGCGATATTAAGTAAGTCGGGCTGTCCTAAACGAAGCAGTAATCCGGCAATCGGTAGTACAGCAATGGGGAGCATGAGTGCGCGGCCCAGTTGCACCAGTCTTGCTCCGAAAATCAAAAACCAATGTTTAAGTGTGTGCATAAGTCTCCTTGATGTTCATATTAACTAATCCGCGCTTTTTTTAAGTAACTCACGGACAGCATCGGCGTCTGGCAGTTGCAAGGCTTTTTGGGCCAACTCTGCGCAACGATGGAAATTACTCTTTCGGATACGTGCTTTCGTGCGGGCGACTACACCGGCACTCACCGCTAAATGCGTTACGCCTAATCCAATAAGGAACGGTACGGCATCGGGTTCACTGGCCAGGGCTCCGCATACCGAAACCGGTTTACGGGAAGATTGGGCGCCTTTGCAGGTTTGGGCAATTAAGTGTAGCACTGCCGGGTGCAATGCATCTGCCAGCGGGCTCAATTCTTTATGATTGCGGTCAATGGCCAAAGTATATTGGGTTAGATCGTTCGTACCGATAGAAAAGAAATCGGTATAGGGTGCAAATTGAGCAGCCAGTAACGCGGCGGAAGGGACTTCTACCATAATGCCGAGTTGGGCTTTTTGGGTAAGGGACAACACCTTGGCTTCTTGCTCAAAAATTTCGCGAAATTGTTTTAATTCGTCTACAAAAGTTACCATCGGCAACATAATGCGTACGCGGTTTTGCTCGGACAAACGCAGTAACGCGCGCAGTTGGGTGCGGAAGAACCGATCATTTTTTCCCAATGCCCGTATCCCGCGCACCCCGATAATGGGGTTTTCTTCCGGGTTAATGTAGACAAATGGCATCGGCTTATCTCCGCCCGCATCCAACAAACGGAAAGTAACCGATTGTCCGGGCAGAGCGTCTAAAATAGACTGATAAGCGGCTAATTGCTCGTTTTCCGAAGGGGCGATAGCGCGGTCTTGAAATAAAAACTCCGTACGCACAAGACCTATGCCTTCCGCACCGGCAGCATACGCTCGGGCGGCTTCATCGGGCCCGGCAATGTTACCTTCCACATACACGCGCAAGCCGTCTTGCGTAGTGGCCGGTTCTTGGGCGAAGGCACTTTCTTGCAAATTGATTTCGTGTGATTGCCGTAGGCGGATTTCAAAAGCGTTTATTTGTTCATCCGAAGGAGCAATAACCGCTTTGCCCATATCCGCATCTAACAAAATGGTGGTTTGCGGGGGGATTTCCAATACACACGCCCCTGCCCGAAAAACAGACGGGATATTCCGGTTCCGCAGTAAAATGCCCGCGTGGGAAGAAGGGGACCCGTTGGCTAGCAACACCCCGGTTACTTGCGAAGGAAGAGCCGCCACATCTGACGGGAGCAACTCTTCGGCAACCAGGATGCTTTCTGCCGGCACGTCTAACGCGCGGCGTTGCTGCCCGGTGAGTTGGCAAAGTACTTCTCGGCGTAAATCTTTTAAATCTGCAATCCGTTCCATCAGAAACTTGTTTTTGGTTTGTTTTAAAATATCCACACTGCGCCGGATAGCACTATTAAAAGCAAAGGCGGCAGTTTTGCCTTGTTCAATAAGTTGGTAGGTAGATTCGGCAAGTAGCGGATCTTGCAACAATAATAAATGCGCGTGCAAGATATCCCGCGTGACCGCATTTTGTTCGTTGGACAAATGTTCTTGCATTTGGACTTTTAACGTATGTAATGCGTGCTCAAGGGCTTCCCGTTCGTAACGCGGGTTAGAGGCGTTCTCTTCAAAGGAAAACGCATTTGTGTTGAGCAAAAAAGATTTCCCGCGCGCAAGCCCGCCACAGGCGCATGTGCCGTGTACTTGCATTGTTAACAGTTTGGCCGGCGCGGTTTTAGTTGTTTGGGATGGAGTATTGATATTTTGCATAAACGCCTCTTTCAGGCGGTCTAAAACTTGTTGAGCCTGCTGTTTGGGCCCAAAGACACGTACGGTGATGGTGTCATTGTAGGCAAGGCCCAATCCCATTAAACTGACAATGCTTTTGGCGTCTGCACACTGATTTTTTTTACGTATCTCCACCAAATACGGGTGTTCCGCCGCAATGGCTGCTAAAATGGCCGCCGGACGGGCGTGCAGCCCGTTTGTGTTGAGCACGCGTATGGGAGAAGATTCTATGACTTCTAACGAAGCCAACGTCGTTGTTTTTGACATAGAACCGTCTATACTAAAAAACGGCAAGCCGGTTTTTATGGTGTCTTGTGCCAAGGGGGTAATACCGCTATCTGATGGGGAAGTAACTATTACTAAAACCAATGGGCTGGCGGCTTTTTTTGTTAAAACATCCAGATCAAAGGATAGGAGTTTTTGACCGGCAGTTACCCGTTCGCCTTTTTTTACAAACAAGGTAAATCCTTCCCCTTTTAACGATACACTTTCCAAACCGACGTGAATTAAAAGTTCTATGTCGTCGTGTTTGATAACAAGTGCGTGTGAAGCGGAATTGATATTGATAACGGTACCGGAGAAGGGGGCGAATACGGTTTGGCTGGTGGGCATAATTGCCATACCATTACCCAACATGCGTTCACTAAACACCGGGTCGGGTACGCGCTCCAAGGGGAGAATTTTTCCATCTAACGGGCTGATTAACGTAATTGGCTCAGACATATAAACTCCTATAGCGTGTTCTAATTTTCATTATAGTATATCTAAGCCGGTTTGGAACGCAATTTTGAACAAACGGAACTCCCCGGGGGTGTGTGCCCGGGGAGTGGGAGTTACGTATGAAATTATTTCTACCAAGCCTTAAATACGCTTTGGGCGATTTCTAACGCGTCTTCTCCGTAGAGGGGCGTGCCGCAAAGTGCTCCGTCTTCCATCATTTTAAACAGCGTATAAATGCTTGATCCGCTACGATCCCATCCCTTAATGGCGTTGGCGGCGTAAGTGAAGAGTTTCTCGCTTTGCACAAAATCAAGATGGGCTCTGTCAATTACTTCAGATAAGACAGCAATTTGATGGGAATTAAAAACTTGGAAAACTTGGACCTTCGTATAATTGTTGGCCTTTTCCCAATTTTTCAGCGCTTGAGCGGCTATTGCTTTTCTTAAATTGGCGTCTATTGTAACCTCTTGTGCTGCTTCTCTGAGTAAAACATCCAATCCCGATTCAGTGAAATGTTCAATCCTTTCTGTGCGTAAATCAACGGTTCTTATTAAATCTTCCAGTTGTGTGAGCGAAAGACGATAGTCTCCCGCCACAAATTCTAAGGCCACCTCTGCGCGCGGATCAACGTCGTAGGATTCGGCTAAAAGATTTTGATAGTGCGTCACTTTCTCGCTGGCTTTGTTAAATAAGTTTTCAATTTCTTCTACAGATGCTGTTTTATAATCCAGTTCTCCGGCACCGGCTATCCAGGCAATTTGTGCTTTTGTGGTAGTGTCAAAGGGAGACGCTCTAAACAAAAGTTTTACTTCTTCGGTTTGTTTGGCCAAGAAAGCATCCAAGAACCATTGTTGTTCGGTTAACGTTTGGGGGAAATTTTCAAAAAGACTCATTTCTTTTGTGGCAGTTTCTTTGAAATTCCAGATTTCCCATTCAAGTTTATTTTGATAATATCTGCCCATTCTGGCAGCAAAGGTGGCAATCTTTTGGCTCATTTCTCCCGTGAATGGTTGGGGTGTTGGTTTGTTGTGCAAAGAATAGTATTCTCCGACCGTGCCCATATCTGTAATTTTTTGGGTAGCCGTGAAGCCTTGTGCGGGTTTCTGCGCGGGGTTTGCTGTATTTTTTACTTGGTCTAACGATTTAAGCGTATTCCCCGGTGCTTGAAATTCTTTTGCGCCTTCTACGATGATTTTGTTAGGAATGTTGGCCTTGGAAACTTCCGCACCTATATTGGCGGGGCGGCTGGCCTCGCTAATGGCTTTATTAAGTTCCTGGGACATCTTGAAATTTGTGCCTGTTTTACCGGGAACGGCTGTTCCGATTTTTTCGGAATATTTAACAGTGCCACCGAATTCTTTATAAATTTTAACCGCGCCTTTTTCAGCCGCTTCCCAAGTTTGTGCTTGTACAACACCGGGCAAGCAGAAGACGCCTAGTAAACCTACACCTACTATTTTAGTCAAACAACTTTTTTTCATAACAATCTCCCTTTTGTTGTATCCTTCTTTTATTATTTTATAGGTTAAAAACTTTAAAAACCACGGTCAAAAGGCCTAATGCAATCGGCTTTTTAGACCTATATTTTCGGTGGGCCTTTTTTACCTTAAAATGAAACTCCTTCGCTGGGAAAGGATGAGTTATATAAAAAAGTACTGCTAATAATTAAACACCCGGTCGGCTTCTTCTAACACTTGCTGGGCAGAAAAGGTGATTCCTTTGGCTTGATTTTTGCGTAAAAGCAGCCATAAACGATGGATGCCGGATCCGGAAGAATCCCATCTTTTTGCTGCGTCAAGGGCCTTTTCAACCACTTGCTCGCTCTGTTCGGGATTGAGACGTCCCATCATAATCACATCTTCCAATTCTCCCCTTTGCGGAAGGGGTACTTCACTCTTTGACACCGCACGGGATGCAATTTCCCATTGCGCTTGGGTAGCCTGGGCGATTTCCCGGGCTTTTTGATTGATTATATGCGGAAGTTCCAGTTCGTTCATTTGCTCAATTGCTTCTCTTCGCAAATCAATGGATTTTAGCAATTCTTCCACCTGCACAAGCGTTAAGTGATGATTTCTGGAGGCCCAATCTATCGTTTCCTGTAAGGTCCTATCAACACCGTATGTCCGTTGCAAAGCATGTGTCCAATCAAGTATGGCCATCTCGGCTTGGTAAAACAACATACGGATGTTCACTTCTTTATTTGAAGAAAAAAGCACATCAATAATTCCTACTTTGGGGTGATTCGCATGCGAAAAAATGTCTTTCAATGTCAATTTGCGCCACTCATGAGCGGTATAGGCGATTTGTGCCTGCGTGGTTATATCCAAATGGGAGTTGTCAAATAATTCTTTTACGTCATCTTTTTGATTTTCAAGGAATTTGGCGATATACTCCTCTTGTTCCGCTAATGTTTCCGGAAAACTATTCCAGGAAAAAGTTCCTTTTTTACCTAGTCCGTGTACTTCTGCTCCAAATCTCAACCAAACATCATATTGCAGTTCCTTTTGATAGTGCGAACCAATGGAGTTACCAGGGGTATAACTAAAGTTTTTAGTCTCAACGTCTCCTACCGGCTGAACAATGTTTTGCGTTGCTTGCCCTTCCACGTTTTGCACCAACGTGGGGAAATTGTCGGTTTTATTATTTAACGAATAGTATTTTTTAGGGGCATTCAAATCGGTCATTTTTTGAGTGGTCGCGATGTCTTGTGTGGGTTTCCGCACAGGGTTTGCTGTATTTTTTACTTGATCTAACGATTTAAGCGCATTTCCCGGTGCTTGAATTTCTTTTGCGCCTTCCGCGATGGTTTTGTTAGGGATATTAACCTTGGAAACTTCCGTTCCTACCTTGGCGGAGCGGCTGGCCTGGCTGATGGCTTTATTAAGGGCCTGAGAAGTTTTTAAATGGGCGCCTGTCTGGTGTGGAATAGCCGTGCCGACTTTTTCGGTATATTTTAAGGTACCGTTAAATTCTTTATAAATTTTTATAGCCCCTTCTTGAGCGGATTTCCACTCCTGTGCTTGTGCTAGGCCCGGTAAAATTAAAATGCCTAATAAGCCAACGCCTACGTTGGTTATCCGACGTTTTGTCATACGGTTACTCCTTTATTACTATTAAACGCCTTCCCTTCTAATACTAAATAAAAACGCGCCCTAATACAATGGCCAAAAGGCCTACTATAACCGATTTTTTAGACCTATAATTTTTTGGGCCTTTGAAAAAAAGGACTCCCTACTTGTGAAATACAAAGCAGGGAGTAAATGTAGCGACGGTAATTTTATTTTTCTATTTCCAGCACGGTGCTGGCACTGTGCGCGCCATATTGCGGGGCATACATAGATTGTACTTGCGCCGGCAATGCGTTGACGCGGGCCTCTACCGTCGGGCGGAGCACATAACGCAAGGTAAGGGTACCTCGCGGCAACCAATTGATAAAGAAGTGCGTAGCGGCATCTTTTACTTCCCGGTAGAAACGAACATTTTGGTATGTCCAACCGCTCAACAAATCTTCGCTTTCAAAACCCGCCGGTTTGGGATCTTGCAAGAAAACATACTCAAATTCGCTGTCTGTTTTGAGCGTTAAATGGACTTCTACTTCATCCCCTGCACTTAATTTTTCCACTTCGTCAAGCGGGCGGAGTTTTACTTCGTTATCCTGTTTAACACGCAAATAATAGGTACGTTTTATGTTAATTACACCGTCGGGAGACGGGCCTGTCTCGCGCGCCTGGTAAATAGCATTAAGCGAAGCAAAATCTGTCTGCGGGCTTTGTTTGTCAATTCGGGCCGATAAGGTGTTTTGCGTTGCTTGGGGACCGCTGCGAACAAACTGCAAAGGATCAGTCCAATCTAACGGTTCAAACCGCACACGCGTGTTTTGCCCGCCCCAACTAATTTGATACGAAGAAGGTTGGGCTAACGCGCCGCGGGCCTTCATAACGCTTAAAATAGTAAATACGGCTTGCGTAGTGGCTTTGGTATCGGTCCAATCGTTTACCTGGCGGTTAAACAAAAGCCACTGCAACATTGGCTCAATTTTATCCGATTGGGGACGCAATTCCATTAGTGTGCGCAACGTAACGGTTTGGGTAGATAATGTGTCGTTATACCAAATCCAACTTTGCGCTTCAGGGGCAAAGTATGCACCGGAAAGCGGATCTTCTTTTAAGCGGGAAAGCACCAAGTCTAAATAATGGTTGGCTTTTTGCGTTTCTCCCAAACGGTGATAAACAGCCGCGGCGTAAATTTGACCAAGCGGCGTCATAAACCGTTTTTGTTCGTCGGCATAATTTACCCATTTTTTGATATACGGCTCGGCTTTTTTATATTGAGTCCACGTGTTGGGATATCCCGACAATGTATACGCCGCATACAAAGCATACGAAACGGCTGCTACCGAGCCTGTTTTATCTTGTTTTAAGCGGTTTTCAATTTTAGGCACGATATAACTAAATGCTTTTTGAGCCGGAGCCGTAGCAATTTTGGCATCATACGCCAATGCTTGCGCAAAAGCATCTAACGCATAGAGCGTTAAATAATCATCATCAGGCCCGCCGGCAAACCACGAGAATGCGCCGCTTGCGTTTTGTAAGCGGGTGATGTTGTTTATTTCTTTTTCAAGTTGTTTGGCGACCACCCCGTCATCAAACAAATTGATAAGATCCGCCTGTTTAACTTGGCGGCCTTGTGCCTGACGCAACCACGGCGTTTGTTCCAACAGTTGTAAACGCAATGGATCGTTTTGATTCCACGAAGCGGTTTGCCCGTTACGAGCCGGCAATTTTTTGACGGCCTCTTTAAGTTCCGGAAACGTCGTATAAAATTGGTGTACAACCGCTAACGGCACGTAGCGGTTTAACGAAGAAACCAAATCTTTATACGGCGAGTTAAGTAGGTGCGGCATATTGTTAATGACCGACAACGCCAAACTGGGCTGCAAGGTTAATGCGGTCATTTCCACATCATCCGCAGGTACTTTTTCAAGTTCGGTTAACGTAAGCGTATTGGCTCCGTTTTTAAGGGCCGCGTTAACCGCCGCCAATAAACGCATTTTGCCGGGCAGTACCGCTAGCGGTTTTTGTTCGGCATCACTTTGGGTGCCGGCACGCGCCACAGCGGTTACTTGATAGATTTCCGGTCCTGACGGAACAGCCATTTTCCACGTTACGAAATGGGTAGAATTGGCCGGAACGGTAACGGTTTGCACCGCGCGCGTGATACCAAAATCAGCCAGGGCATTTGCCCCATTTTTTGTAAGAGAAAGCGACACTTGCGCCGTCAATTTTTTACCGGTTTGATTGGTAAGCGCGGCTTGAATAACCCCGTGGTCTTTTTCGCGGTAAAAACGAGGCATTTGCAAGCGCAGCATCATTTCTTTTTGCGTCAACCACGAAGCGGTTACTTCGCCAAAATTAGCATCCGGTGTTAAGGCAAAGCCAAACAAATTCCACGTTGTTAAACTTTGCGGCGAGGTAAACCGTAAGTTCGCTTTTCCGCCCACAATCGGTAACGCCGGGTTAAAATACGCCGTTTCCGAAAAATCCGTGCGGATTTTCTGTTCCGGCTTTTCGCCCATATCGGATCCGGCGGCTTCATCTAGTAGGGCGGCTCCTTCGGTAAAAATCTCTTGGGCAGCATTTGACATCATCATGGCATCATCTGTTTGTAAGGCTCGCGGTGCTGCCATAGATTTTGCCGCCATCATTACGGGGGCGGCTCCGGCGGCCCCTAACGACATCCGTTTACTCATCCCATACACACGCCGCGGCATTTGCAAATTGAGCGTAGGCAAGGGAAGTAAATGGAACGCAAGGGGGGCGGAAACTTCTTTTTTAAAGTAGGTAGTAGTAGTCGGCCCCTGGCGGCTGGCAAGCGTTTCAGCCGCTGCCGTACGCTGCTGATAAAGTTGTTCAAACGTAAGTGATGGCTTGTTAGGCGCGTAATAATCCAACGATTTATCATACGCGGTTATATTTAAAATTCCGTTTACCGGGTTACCCCGGGCATCTTTGACGGAAGCCACCCAATTTACCGTTTCACCGGGCTTAATGGTTTTAGGCGTGTTCAGCACAACATTGAGTTTTTTATTGTCAAACGGTATTTGCGCGGCGGTTTGTGCGCTGTGAAATATATAATCGCTGGCGCCAAACCAACCCAACCCCACTCCGCCGCGGTGTTTTTGGGTAATCGGCAACGAGAAAATTTCCACACCACCGCCGAGTAATGCACGGTGTGTAAGGAAATTGTTTTGTTGGTAAATCTCCACGCGTTTGCTGCCTTTAATATCTCCGGCACCTAACAGAACGCGCATGGTTTCACCCGGATAATAAGAAGGGTGTTGCACAAGTGCCACATCCGGCAATTTTAAGGCGGACTTTTCGTTGGCTACCACAAAAATCATTTGTTGGGTAGCCGCTTGCGGACTGGCAAGTTCCAAACGGTATACGCCTTCCGGGAGTGCCGGCAATTTAACCGATTGAGCGCCGGCTTGTTGGAATTGGAGTGTTTGCGTAAAAGCCGTTTTCTGCGTAGCAAAATCTTTGTATAGTTCTTCCAGCGGAACATTTTGAGAAGGGCAATTGTAACAATGTTCTTGCCCGGCCGGGCGATTAGGTTGGCGATTTTCTAACAAAAAAGCCTTTACAGTTACTTTGCCGGTCACTCCGTTTCCGTCTGCATCAGCCAGTTCAATGTCCGCCAACGCGCCGGGAGTGTTTGCATCATAAAACCCTTGCGCAAAATTGACCTTAAATACATGCGGATGTGCGCTTATTTTATACGTGCGCGAAGCGGAAATAGAACGGCCGCTGTCATCATATACATCCGCGTGCAATTCGTAGCGGGCAAATTCTTCATCTTCATTTTGGCGGGTGGGGGTAAAAGCAATTTTGAAATTCCCATTTTCATCCGTTACCGTTTGACCTTGTTCTACAATTTTTTCTTCCGTTTCAAGCGGTCGGAACCACCAATAAAACGGCGGCCGATAATTTTTACGTTTTAGTGTATAGATCACTTTGGCTTTTTCCAAGGGAGTTCCCATATAATAGCGGGCGGAGCCGGTCAAAACGGCTTTTTTGCCGTAGGAAAGCGCTTTATCGGGTTGCAAAAGCGTCAATTCATAATCGGGACGTTTATATTCCTCTACCCGGAACGAATGATATACACGATAGGTGCGTTTGCTAGCCGTAACTTGAGCCGAAAACGAATATGTTCCCAACAACGTACTTTCCGGCAAGGACATACGCGTTTGGGTGCTTCCCAATGCGTCTAAAGTGGCTTTGGCGGAGAAAATACGTTTGCCGTTCGGATCTTCTACCTGAAATTGAACAGGCACGTTGGCGAGCGTTTTAAGCCCGCGCGGCAAGCGTTCTAAAACTTCTACTGCCAATTCAACGGTTTGCCCCGGACGGTAAACAGGTCTATCTGTTTGGGCGAAAAGTTGAATAGGGGCCTCATTATAAAAATGGAAATAGAGACGGTTATTTGTGTAGGCGGTAGAGCCATCTTTGTTGGCTAAAACATCCAAAGAGTAGCCGGTATTGTTCGTACGTTCTTGCGCTGAAACAATCACCCGGCGTGCCAAATCAACCAGACCGTCTTGACCGGTTTGGGCTTTTTCTTGCGAGCCGTTCCAATCGGTAATAAGGGAAAGGGCTGTATCGGGTTGCGGGTGTCCGGTTTGCAAATTAACGGTGTAAATATGGAACACATCCGGCGTGAGCGTTTTGGCATCTTGCCCCCGTTGCGGGATATAATCAACCGGATCGGCAGCGATAGCAGCCGTAGAAAATACGGCCAAATCGGTGGCGTTAACTACCCAACCGCATACGTTAGATTTTTCCATTTCAAAAGATGCACTGTCCGACGCCAACACCACATAAAACCCGGGCATTAACGACGGTAATTTTAAAGTACCGTTTTGTTGGCTGCCGATTTGTTCAAATTTTACACCGACCGTTTTTTCAAGCATAGCCGGCTTGGCTAAAAACGACGGAATATCCTGGTAATTTAAATGTGTTACTTCACTCCACGAGTTAACTGCCCGCCGGTTAAAGCGTGTGCGGTAGAGCCGGGTTAATTCTTCATAAGATACCGTATAAACGCGGGCGTATACTTTTTTTAAATTTTGGCCGGTAAAAGTTAACTCCGGTTGTTGGCGGTTAAAAGGTACATTATTCTCTTGGGCCGATAACGTAACGCGGGTAATGTTTTGGGCGATTTGCGCGCACATTTGCGTAAAATAAGAAGTCGCTAAATCTTTTTGTGCTTTTTGGCAGACTTCTAATGCTTGGGCATATTTTTTGTGGTCTGCTAACATTTGGGCTAATTGCCAGGCCGCATAACTGCGAGCATAGTCGGTTTTGGGTTGCGTAGTAGTGCGCGATTTAAGCCGATCCCAAAAAGAAGGCGTGACGGCAGGCGGATTGATGACAAGTTGTAATTGGGCCGTGGCATTTTGTAGAGCGGCATTTTCGTTTTCAAATACAAAATTTGACGAAAAAAACGGTTGCAAAATGGAATCTGTTTTCCAGAACAACCGGGCATTTTGGCGGTTTTGGCCTTCTAATAAGGAAGCCGTTTCTAAAATTTGACCTATCAGCCGTGTCGTTTCTTTGGCGGTGCCTTCTTTTAAGCGGACTGTATCGTTTAGATAATGGGGGGGAACATTCTCCAAAGCCGCCACCGACAGCGCGGGATTTTCCTGCAGATAATCTTTCCAACTATTGACTACGAAATCAAACAAGGTGGCTATACGGCGCGTATCGGTATCCTTCAAATTAAGGATAAGGGTTTCTTTCTCTATAGGTGCATTCGTTAACGGGGCGCGCAGTTCCCATAAACGGCGGTAATCTTCATCAATTTGTTTTTGCCATTGTTCGCGTGTCCATTGGGTTTTGTCCGCTTGGGCAGCGGGGGAATCAATCGCCGTTTTATTTAAAATCGGGCGGTAGGTTTCACCCACACGTCTTGCCATATAGATACGGTAAAGGAGAAACCGCGCTTGCCACAAAGTATCTGACGGCAAAGTATAACTATACATAGTTTGGGCGGCATTTAAAAATTCGCCCAGCCCATATTCGCACGCAGCGGCGCGCAGTTGGGCTTGTTTAAACGTATCGCCGGAAGCGGTATCCAAAATTTTGGCATATTGGGCCTTAGCAGCGGTAAAATCGCCATCTTGATAAGATTGTTCCGCTTGGGCAAGCGTTTGGGCTTGCAACGTAAAAGGCAGTAAAATAAAAGACAGTATGCAGATGATTTTTTTCATAAGTTCTCCTTTATAAAATTGTAGCAAAAAAGACGGTAAAACCTTTGTAATAAATTCATTTGTACTACCCGGGAAACCATAGGCTCCCCGGGTAGTACGAAAAAAAAGCCCCGGACTATTGGCCCGGGGCGTTTTTCGTACTTTTAAAACTACATCTGTTCCGGCGCACTGACGCCGATAAATTCAAGCCCTTTCTTAATCCGTTCGGCCACGCGTTGGCAGATAAATAAACGCGAACGGGTAAGTTCAGGGTGTTGTTTGTCTACCACATGGCACGTATCGTAGAACGCGTGAAAAAGACCGGCCAACTCCACCAAATACGTCGTCAAATGGTGGGGACTTAAATCAGCCACGCAATTATGGAGCACTTGCTTAAACCATACCAGTTTTAACAGTAACGCTCTTTCTTGCGGGGCCAGTTCGGTAGTAATTCCGTCGTACTTGGTAAAGCCTTCTTCAGCGGCGGCTTTAAAGATAGAGTGAATACGCGCATGGACATATTGCACGTAGAAAACCGGGTTTTCGTTCGTGCGTTTTTTGGCTAAATCCATATCAAAAAGCATGTGCGCGTTCGGTGTGCGGCTGGCAAAGAAAAACCGGCACGCATCCGTGCCCACGTCATCCATTAACTCGCGCAAGGTAATAAAATGTCCGGCGCGTTTAGACATTTTAACCTGTTCACCGTGCTCGGTTAAGTGTACGAGTTGGTGAATAATCGGTACAAACGTTTTTTCTTCATGCCCAAGCGCTTTTACGGCGGCTTTCATGCGCGGAACATATCCGTGGTGATCGGCCCCTAAAATATCAATAAGCGTTGTATAACCGCGATCGTATTTATTTTTATGATAGGCAATATCGGCCATAAAGTACGTCGGGCGACCGTCTTTGCGCACAAGCACGCGGTCTTTATCGTCCTGCGCTTCCTCGTCTTTGGTAGAGCCAAACCAGACGGCGTCTTCTTTCTTGTAAGTATAACCTTGCTTGGTCAAATCTTTCAAAGCCGACTCAACCGCATTGGATTGGTGCAAGTCCGACTCGCGAAACCAACGCGTAAAATCCACGTGGTAATCTTTCATATCCTGCTGTTGAGTTTTAATCAATTCTTCCATCGCCCAACGGCCGTATTGTTCTTCGGGCAAATCAGCCGGGATACGTTTGGCCAACTCCACTAAATACGAGCCATGATAGCCGTTTTCCGGTGGTTCTTTACCCTCTTTACGGGCTTTTAAGGACACCGCCAACAGTTCGGCTTGGTTTCCCGCGTCGTTGACGTAATACTCACTATCGCAAGAGTACCCTAACGCGCGGTGAATTTTTACCAAACTATCGCCCAAACTGGCTCCCCGGCCGCTGGCTACGTGCAAAGGGCCGGTCGGATTGGCAGACACAAATTCTATTAAAATGTTTTGGCGGGAATTTTCGTGTGCCGGGTCTTTAATGCGCCTATCGGAAGCGATTTTAATGATGAAGGAATTCTCTAATGTAATGTTAACAAACCCGGGCGCCACCGCCGTAGCCGTTTTTACGGCCGTTAATTCCGATATCAATTGCGCGGCTTCTTGCGCAATTTCCAGCGGACGTTTATGCATTTGTTTGGCAGGCGNNAGCCAGCCGCTAACGCCCACGTTAGCGACAAATCAGCCCCGGTGTGTGCCGGCGCGGCGGTAAAATCTACTTTAGGAAGTTCAAACTCTTTAAAGTAGTCCGCCTTGGAAAGTTTTAAATAGATATCTTGTTTTAATTTTTCAAGCATGGTTCTTTATTTCTTTTTGGTTGTTTTTTTAGAAGATGTTTTTTTGACAGCCGCCTTTTTGGCGGGGGATTTTTTAACCGTCGTTTTTTTAGCCGTCTTTTTGACTGCTTTTTTGGTAGTAGTTTTTTTAACTGCTTTTTTGATAACAGGCTTTTTGGAAGTTTTCTTAACCGGAGCCTTCTTAACTGCTTTTTTTACGGGCTTAGTAAAGTCCACTTCCTTACCGAAACTAAAAATCTTGTCCAAGGCGTAAAAATCGCGTGCTTCTTGCGTCATAATATGGGCTAAAAAGCCGCCGTAATCGCTTACGCGCCAGAGATTGCTTTCGCGTCCGTCGCGGTTTAATTTATAAATGCCTTGCTCTTTAAGTTTGCGGCTGATTTCTTCTTCCACCGCATCTAAATGCGGTTTAGAAGTAGCGGTAACTATTAAAATAAATTCGCATAAAGAAGACAGCCCGCATAAATCAATCACTTTGATATTTTCGGCTTTTTTATCATCCGCCAACCGGGCTGCCAAACAAACTAACTCTTTTGTATCCATAATATCCTCTTTCGTATTAAAACTCTACCTTTTAGTCTAGCATTTTAGAAAGGGTTTGTGCGCGTTACAGTGGCATTTTAAAATCTTTGCCCAAAATAATGCGTGTATCACAAATCACATTAGGCGCCGTACCGACACGAATTTCACCCATTATCCCAATGGCACTGCCTAATTGTTTAAGTTGAATTTGCCGCCCGGAATAATCTTCCAGCCACGAAGTATCCTGTTGGGATGGGTAATTATCATATTGTAAAACATCTACACGCAACAGACCTTTTGTATTTTGCTCGCGTAAATATTGGGTAAGTTCCAGGGCAAGCCCTTTTTTGCCGGACGCATTAAGCACTTCCACGATAATCGGCCGATTTTCTACAGCCAGTGGCGCGCGATCCGGCGGAGTTTTCCCGGGAGCAGACGGCTCCGGTGTAGACGCTTTTTTCTTCTTTTTTTGCTTTTCGGGAAAACGAACGGTAAAATCATTCGTTTCCAGTTGGGTAAGTTCTAACATCAAAAACACAAATTCGGCCGGTGACAAATTAGTGCGCCGGTGATACAGTGCATTGACGTAAGCCCCTATAGCCCGCACACCAAGCAACGGATTAAAACGCCAACGGATAAGTGAATTTTTAAAATCAGCCCAAAATGCTTCGCGATCCAACTCCGCCGGCTCTATGTATTTCAAAGGGATTTGAGGGGATATTTTTTCCGCTGCGAGCATTTTCTGCGCCCGTTCACGCAGTTTATTTTCGGAGATTTTTTTATCGGCCAATACCCGCACATTGGCTTGGTGAGTAGCCGGAACGTAAGAGAAAAACATAGCCGGCTTGGTAAGCACGGTTATTTCCAAGGGCGTATCGGAGCGAGCGATTAACTTTCCGACGAGTTGCGACTGCCACTGTACCCAGGCTGCATACCCCAGTGCACACACGCAAAACAACCCTAGACAAGCGGCTATTATTCTCCTTTTTTTATAAGATGATTCCATAAATCAATTCCTAACGGACAAAGCCATTTTTGCGAATCAATGGTAAATAACAACTTACGATTGGCCGCATATACCAGGGCTTTTTCCAAATCTTGCAAGGCTAAATTGCGTATTACAAAAGCGTCTTTATATTTGCGGTCTTTAGAAGAAATATCCGCCACAAATAAAATTTTGGAAAGCGTGCTCATGTGTAAACTGCCCAGCGTGTGTTCACTGATGGCATGCAAAATTTGACTGTCCTTGACGCCGAATTGGTTTTTGGCTAACCACGCGGAAACATAACTGTGCAATAAACTTGGTTCTTGGCGGCAGATATCTTCAAAAAACGGAACTCTTATTTTATGCGTGCGGCAAAATCGGATCAATTCTTGCCCGGAAAAACCCTTCCCGGCGTCGTGCAAAATACCGGCCCGCACGGCGGCCTCTACATTGACGTCATAAATATCACTCAATGCTCCGGCCAGTTCTGCCACGCTTTGCGAGTGTATGTAACGGTTGGGTTTTAAGTGGGCTTTTAACCACTCGTGTACCGATAAGCCGTACAATTTATTTTTGTAAATGGTTGGGGTAATTTGCACCGGCACGGTCGTAGGCACAGAGCCACTCATCCAAATATGCGCCCGCACGCGACTAGAGGAAAGTTTTGGAAAAAATCCCGGCAAAAAAATATGATTAAATCGGGCGGGATTCTCGTTATATCCTTTTCGTTTTCCGGCGACAACAATGGCGTTGTCAAAAATAACTTGCGGGTTTTTCCAATTATGCAAATCGTTTAAACAATCGGTCCCCACAAGCAAGTAAATTTGCGGATTTTTATACCGTTTAAGCAGATAGTTAATTAACTGATATGTGTATGTTTTTCCGCCGCGGCGAAGTTCATAATCATCAAAAACAAGGTGCTTGCTCATGCCGGCAAAGGCCTGCTTAAGCATTTGCATACGCAAGCGAAAGGGGGTGGGGGATTTGGCTTTAAAAGGGGAATGATACGCCGGAACGATATGCGTGACGTCGGGGGCAATTTGTTTTATTGCCTGTTTGAGTAGTGCCACATGGCCTTTATGTACCGGATCAAAACTTCCGCCGAAAACTAGAACCTTCATAACACCTCTTTGACTTGGCGGGCCATATTTCTCCCTTCCAGTAATGATTTTTCCATAAATGAATACTCCCAACGGCCGTACCGTCCGGCCAAAAAACAATGCTGTCTTTTCAATACTCCCGACACCCGGTTTACAACAGGCGTGCGTTTTTTATCATACACCGCATACGCATAGGGCAACGGCTGCCAAAAGGAAATTATTTTCTCGTCGTACTCATTTATTATACCTTTTTGGGCAAGCGCGCGCAGAATTTGCCGCTCTTTAGCCGGGCCCGGCTTGACTAGACCGGGTAATTCTACATAGAGCGAATAACACCCTTTCGGCGCATTGGCGGATGAAAAACCGCTCTGCAAACCCACTCGGTAAAAAGGCACATCTTTATCCGGGAAATACACCCAACTAAACGGTTTTACCTTGCCTTTGAATCCTACCTGATAAACGGTTACCGGAGCCACCGCCAGTTTAGCGGCTTGACGAGTAAGCGCCGGAGCATTTTTAAGCAAACGCAAGAAAACCGGCAACGGCAGCGTATTTACTAACGTATCATACGTAAACATCCGCCCGCCGGCACGAACCATTTTATTTTTTAAATCAACTTGCGTAACGGGCGTATTTGTTTTTAATTGGGAAATGCGGTGTTTTAATGCCGCTACCAATGCCCCGCAACCACCCGTTTTGGGGTAGTAAAAAAATGCATTATATCCAAAAGAATTTGTCGGTTTTTCTACGGCACTTTTTTTAATTAGAGCGGCCGACGGAGTAGGTACAAACGGGCCGCACCACTCACACGTTAATTGGCGCGGAGAGTACCCCCACAATTTAGTATTGTACGGACGCATAAAAATTTGATAAATGCCCTTTCCGAACGCCCGCACACAAAAATCTTCAAAATTTTTAGGAGCCGTCTTTACGGTTGGTTTTATGACGCGTAACCCCTCTAAACACCGCGCACGTAAATCAATTGGCAACGCGTGCAAATTGGCCTGAAACGGAAACGGCACCCGCGCCGCACCCGTATATATCCAAGCCCGTCGTTTTAAGCGGCCCAATTGCCCGGCGAGTAATTCGCGTACTAATCTCTTACCGTACGAAGTATGTAAGTGAAGTAAATGACCGGAAAAATCAAACGTAAAACCTTTTTTTAAAATACTGCGACATAAGCCGCCGGGGGTATGTTCTTTTTCAAGCACTACATAATCGGTTTGGCCGGATTTTTCTAAATGATAGGCCGTGCTGAGTCCCGTTAAGCCACCGCCTAAAATAAGTGTTTTAACGTGCATAATCGGACTCCTTTTTAAGTAGCCAATACCCCGCCACGCCCGCGCTCAAAAAAGCCGTAAGCAAGATGACAACCACCCACCCGGGTGAACAAACCGTTACGGCAAATCCAAGCGCGTTAGCCGCCAGCGAAAGCACCGCAAAAACGCAGACAATTTGCCGAGAAGTCCATCCCATTGCGCGTAAACGCAAGGCGGCATGATCGGGGCTTCCTTTTAACGGATTACGCCCTTTTATCAGGCGAGCAAGCGTTACAAAAGCAATATCGGCTATCGGCACGTACACAATTAGTAACGCAGCCAAAAAACCCCAATCAGAAACCATACTGTACCCGGTTCCCAAACAAAGCGCGGCTATCAAAAAACCAAGTAAGTTAGATCCGCTGTCTCCCAAAAAAATTTTGTGCCGGACTGAAAAATTAAACGGTAGAAAAGCCGCACATGCGCCCAATAGGGCCAGCGCAGCAAAATTGACATAGATAAATTCAGAAGGGAGTGCAATAAAGGTAAGGCCCAACGTACACACCATGGCTTGTGTCGTGCAAAGTCCGTCTAAAATGTCCAGCAGATTAAACGCATTTGTTAACCCTACCACCCACAAAAAAGTCAGCAAATACGATATCCATACACAGGGAAATACGTGAATCATTATCCCGTACTTAACAAGACACACCGTGGCGGCGGCTTGCAGTAATAGTTTGGCCCAAACCGGCAGTCCTTTGGGTTTTTTAAAATCGTCCCAAAGTCCCATAATAAAAATAATGCTACCGCCCCAGATAATGCCGCGTAAACTGTGCAACGTGCCTGAAGGAAATTGGGTGGTAAACCGTACCGCTAGCAAAGCCGCCACCAACCCGATAAAAATACCGCAACCTCCGAGCACCGGCACGGGCGTAGCGTGTTTTTTAAGTCCGCCCGGCTTGTCCAAAAGGTGTTTCCCTACACCGCGCGCCAACAACGGCAATGCCGCTAATGTACACAAAGCAGACACGCTTACACTTAACAGATAAAAGACAAAAGTAGCCATAATATTTATAATATCATAATAGGGGGAACGATATGATTAAACAAATTTTAACATTTTCTTTAGCAGTTTTTCTTTGTGCGTGCGCGGGGGGGCAAATCAAACAACTTCCGCCGGAAGCACGTGCCGTCAAAAAAGTAGATTTCTTCGCCGCCGGGCACACGCAGGCCGCGTTTAAAGTAACGGGCATGTTAAATAACGCCGGCCTGGAAGGGGTGCTCGTTATTAAAAAAATAGGGGAAGAAGATTTTGATGTTTCCGTAATGACGGGCGGTGCTTACCGTGTTTTGCAGGCAACCGCTACGGCAGATGATATTGCATACCGCTATTTATTCCCCGACGCCGACACTCCCCTGGTGCGCGGAAGAATTACCCAATTTCTTAACTTACTGTTATTTGAACCCGGCTTGTACCAACGCCGCCGCGTAACGAAAGAAGGCCAAATGCTCGCCTACAAAGGCAAATCGGCTACGGTACATTTACTTTACAAAACACAAGATATTTATCCATACGCCGCCAAAACAATCACTATGCTTAATACGGCAGAACTGTTTTATGATGAGTACGCCCCGGCCAATGAAACTAATTCCGTGCAAGTACCGCACGAACTTGTCTATAAAGATGGGAAAATAGAAGTAACGCTTGAACTGATTAGTTTAAAATAACCGAATTGTTACGCAGTTTTCCGGCGTAAAATAAGAGAAGCCAACAACGGATAGCACACCAGTAATACGATTTTTAACCCTACCGAACCGCCCATCATTTTGCTTATAACCACCGTTACTGCGGCTAACACCGCTAACGCGGCTAATTTTTTATATTCATAACAAATAGGATACACCCGTTGGGTAAAGCAGAAAAGCGCCACTGCCATCGTCGCATAACTTAATAAAACCGCCCAACCGGCCCCCAAAATGCCCAGTTGCGGCACCAACGTTAAATTGGTAGTAATGCTAACCGCCGCTCCGAGCAAGGTAATCCACAGCAGCACGCGCGTTTTTTTGGTCAGCACCGGGCCCACCATAAAATTGACGTACAAGCCGTAACAAAAATACCCGCCCAGTACAAGCGGAATCACGGCTAGGCCGCTCCAATACGCCGGGGCAATCAAATGGAAACTGCCCAGTAAATTGCTTTGGATAATATCGGGTATTAAGAAGATAAGCCCCAAAAGCACCCAACTCGCCAATGCCGCAAAATAAGAAAGCACCCGCGCGAAGGTATCTTTGGCATCATTGTCTTTGGCGTGTGCCAAGAAAAACGGCCGCCACGCTTGGTCAAACATGGAAACAATCAGCATCATAAAAACGCCAATCTTAAAATTGGCCTGATAAATGCCTACTTGTTCCGGTCCGGCCAAGTGCACCAAAATAGGTTTATCTATTACGCTGACGAACAAACTGGCCAGCCCGGAAGGTACAAACGGCCATGCAAACGCCAGCATTTCTTTTTCCAATTTCCAATCAAAAGCAAAAGAATAATTTTGTTTTAACTCACTATACACAACGGGGGAAAGCAATAGTAAAGATGCTAAAGAGGCAAAAATGTTTGCCCACAAAATAGACGCTATCCCTTTGTGAAGTACGGCAATAAAATAGATGTTTCCGAGTACATTGACCACGATAGAAGCCGTGCGCACACTCGCAAAGTACCACGCACGCCGTTCCAAACGCAATTTGGTAAAAGGAATCATATTAAGAACATCTAAAAATAAAATGACAGCCGCCAGTTTAAGTAAATATCCGGCCTGCGACGTAATACCGATAAGCCGGGCCGCGGATTCGTTAAACAGCCAAAGTAGCCCGCCTAGCACGGCCCCGTTTATGAGTACTCCGTAGAAACATTGACGAAAAACTTTATTTTTATCCGGTGCGTCGCTGGCAAAGCGCAAATAACTTTGGTCCATCCCGAACAAAAACACCACGTTAAATAACGCCACCGCCGCAAAAACAGTGGCAATAATGCCATACTGCCCCGGTATTAAATAATATGTATAAAACGGAACGAGACAAAAATTCAGCAGCCGCGCCAGCACCGTAGAAGTGCCGTAGACTAATGTTTCTTTGCCAAGCCGTTTAATATCTTTTGCCATAAAAAAGGCCGCGCGGCACTTTTTGCTACCGCGCGGGATTATATCCTTATAGTTTTACAAAAAGTACTTCCAATAATTTTTTGAATTTACCTTCAATCTTTTTGGTTTCGCTGATGGTTTGCGCGTGTGAAAGCGGTTTCTTTTCAATACCGCATCCCATATTGCTTACCCACGCAAGCCCTAACACAAGTATACCGCATTGGCGCGCCACCAACACTTCCGGCACGACGGACATACCCACTACCGTAGCACCCCATTTTTTAAACATTTGGATTTCGGATGGCGTTTCAAAGTTTGGCCCGGTGGTTGCTAAGTACACACCTTCCCCGGCTGTAATACCGCATTTTTTGGCTGCGGCTAACGTAGTTTTGCGCATGGTTTTATCGTAAGCCTCGGACAAATCAAAAAACATGGGGCCAAAAGTGTCATCATGATTGCCGATTAAAGGGTTGTTGCACATAAAATTGATGTGGTCTTTGAGCACACACAATGCGCCCGGGCGCAACTTGGTATCCATAGAGCCGACCGCCGCGGAAACGAGCAATTTTTCCACACCCAGCATTTTAAGCGTGCGGATGGAAATAGCCAACTCTTTCATCGGGTGGCCTTCGTAATAGTGGAAACGCCCTTGCATGACTACAATTTTACGGCCTTTATATACTCCAAAAATCAAATTGCCCGTATGTCCCGGTACGGTACTGCGCAAAAAACCGGGAATAGACGCGTACGGAATTTTAATTGCTTTTTCTAACGGCGGAATAGCCCCGGCCAACCCGGAACCCGTAATTAAGGCAATTTCCGGCTTAAAATTTTTCGTTTTCTTTTGAATAAAAGCGGCTGCTTTTTTAACTTGCGCTAATTGTGTCATACTTCCTCCTATAAAGTAGTTCTCTGCGGCACAAAGGCGTTAGAAATGTGTTCTATTCCTTGCGGCAAAACACATATCACGTCAAATCTTATACTATCAAATTTCGGGCTCTTTGCCTTTAAAAATTGCGCGGCGGCCCGGGCCACCCGTTTTTGCTTGGTGTGCGTAACGGCTGCCACCGGCCCCCCGAAAGCGTTTGAGGCACGCTTTTTCACTTCCACAAATACAAGCGTTTTCTTATCGTAGGCCACCAAGTCCAATTCACCGCCGGGCACTAAAAAATTACGCGCTATAATTTTGTATCCTTTCGCTTGTAAAAATGCGGCGGCTTGGTCTTCGCCCGCTTGCCCGATTTGGCGGGTAGTCATAACGGTAACTCCGGTACAGCCACTAAATTATGCACAGGAGCAAAACTAAACCTATGTTCTTTGCAAGGGCCCAGTTCGCGCAACGCTTGCATATGTTTAGCCGTGCCATACCCTTTATGTCCGGCAAAATTATAACCGGGGTAAAGTTTATCCAGTTGTTCCATGTAGCGGTCCCGCGTGACTTTAGCAATAATGCTGGCCGCCGCAATAACAAGGGATTTAGCATCTCCGTCTATAATTGGCTGTTGGCGCAAGGAGAGCCCGGCCACCGGGTGCGGGCCGTCTATAAGTGCAACGGCCTTGGGGATATTTAAAAATTTTTGGCTGGCGCGACGCATGGCCAAAAAAGTGGCTTGTAAGATATTTAATTTATCTATCTCGGCCGCGGTAGCAAAACCGACGCCGTATAATACTTCCGAGTGGGTTAACCGTTCAAAAAGTTGGTCGCGTTTGCGGGCGGTCAGTTGTTTACTGTCGTTTACGTCGGCAAAAGAGGGGGCTACTTCGTCGGGGATATAGCACGCACAGGCCACTACCGGTCCGGCAAGCGGGCCGCGGCCGGCTTCATCTATACCGATTAAGAATGACGCCTCATAATTTTGGGCTTGTGTTTTGTCAAAGCGAAATAACGCATTATCCTGCATGAGACTATTATAGCAATATCGGCGGGCAAGCGGTTAATAAATCGGGCGTTCTTTGATAGTTACGTTGGGCAGCCGCCTTAAAATTTCTACCGGTTTAGAGATGAGTTGATGGTAGAAAAAATCTTTTGTGCTTATGATCGGCCCGCCCATAGGCGTGGAAAGCGGGATAGACAAGTTGAAGTTCACACGCTCGTCAAAGAGGTCTCCGTTTTTGGTGGTAAATGTTACCGGGCGCAGTTCATTTAAATGTAAGTGTAAATTATCCGGCTCGGCATATTCATGCGGGGAAACACGCAGCCAAAGACTTTTGTCTTTGTTAAATAACGCTAAAGATTGGCCTTTTTTATCGTAAATGGCGGACAAGGGTTCGTTCTCATTTTGTCCGTATAACAGATAAGTATATAAAGAGGCGATATTACCGTCTAACGGTGCCGTAAAACCATATACCGGGTAGACTTTTTGGTCAATATTTACCACCGAACGGCCGCTGACGTGCCGGATGGGGAAATCTTCCGCCGGGTTGGGCGACATACTCCGCTCAATAGACAACACCAATTGGCTTTCTTGGAAATTGTCCGGGGTTAGTTTACCGATATTGGATAAGTACCGTACGCGGAACGATTTTTTAGGAAGAAAAATTTTCTTATCAGAGAATAATCCTTTAGATAAAGTAATTTTATTTCGGGATATAAAATGCAAGCGCTTAATAAATTTCAGTTCCAAGTCCCGGTCATGCAGCATCCCAATCCGATCAAAAAGGTCCTGTACGTGGGTGGAAAGCGCTCCAAAATTATGGGAATAATACTGCTTGGCAAAAATCGGGAATAAACCGTGGTCGCCGTAGCGGTCTTGCAAACGCCAAAGTTTTTCCAAGGCGGCTTCCACATCATCTCTTTTAGAAGTACACTCGGACTCCAAAATATCCTTCACCATTTTTTCGGCCTTGTAGGGCAAGGCGGCCTCTTGCAAGGTGCTTAACAAACGGTTCGTAAGATTAAATTTACTCATTTCTTCTAAAAGTTCTTTAGAAGGTTGGATATTTTTAATGCTGGATAATTCCCGGTCCATCTTGGCCAAATCTTGCATAGCATTACGTTGGCGGTAAAGCGAACGGGCACTTTTGGGAACTTTGAAAAAATCGTATTTAAATTTCGGTGCGCGTTGCGCATCAGCCGGAGAGAAAAGAACCCCTACGAATAGACAAGTTACGACGGGAAATAGTAAATTTATCTTCTTCATGTTTTTAGTATATAAAACAGAACGACCTATGGAAAGGGTCAAAAGGCCTAATCGCAACTAGGTCTTTAGGTACATTGTAGCATTTATGATGATGGCGGATATGTTTTGCTTTGGGCAGCTGTTTGTTTTCATCTCTCGTGCAAGTAGGATTACAACGAAATAACGCCCTGAATAATCAGGGCGTTATCATCTAATATGCTCACAACTTATTTGCCGGCAGTAGCCGTTTTGGCCTTTGTAGCCGTAGCGCGGGTTTCTTTTTCTTTTAAACTCGCCTTGATTAAACCGTCAAACAGCGGATGCGGCCGCATGGGGCGAGAGCCAAATTCCGGGTGGAATTGTACGGCGATAAAATACGGGTGATCCGTGCGTTCCACAATTTCCGGCAGTACGCCTTCGTGCCAACCCGATACATTAAGCCCCACTTCTTGAAGTTGTTTGACGTATTTGGGGTTAAGTTCATAGCGGTGGCGGTGGCGTTCGTCCACGCGGTCTTTGCCGTATAACCGGTGCGCCAGAGAGCCGGCTTTTAAATCGGCCGAGTAATTGCCCAGGCGCATGGTACCGCCTTTATAAACCACATTTTTTTGTTGGGGGGTTAAATCTACCACCGGATCTTTGGTGGTCGGGTCAAATTCGGTAGAGTTTGCGTCGTGCAAACCGCACAAATTGCGCGCCGCTTCCAGCACGGTGCACTGCATCCCTAAACAAATCCCCAAAAAGGGCACTTTGTTTTCACGCGCGAAACGCACCGTATTGATTTTTCCTTCAATTCCGCGCGCACCAAACCCGCCCGGAATTAAAATACCGTCAGCGCCTTTTAATGCTTTGGAAACGTCATCTTTTTCGGTATTGATATACACCACTTCCACCCGTGCGTCGTTATTCATACCGGCATGGCGCAACGCTTCGTGAATAGATTTATACGCTTCCTGAAATTCCGCGTATTTACCCGCTACGGCAATTTTGACCGATTTAGACGGATTCATCGCACGGTCAAAAAACTCAAATTGTTTCGGATCCACTTCTTGCGTGGGGGTTAAGCCGAGCAAAGCGATGATTTGTTTATCCACATTTTGTTTATAAAACATTTCCGGTACGTGGTAGATAGATTTGGCATCCATACACTCAATGACCGCTTTAGCCGGCACACTGCAGAAAAGGGAAATTTTTTCTTTTAAGTGGTCGTTAATCGGTTGCTCGGTACGGCAAATGAGCATGCTGGGCTCAATGCCAAGTTCACGCAGTTTATTGACGGAGTGTTGCGTCGGTTTTGTTTTAAGTTCTTGCGCTACGGCAATGTAAGGCAGCAATGTTACGTGTACGCAAATCACATTTTGCGGGCCTTTTTCCAAACGCAGTTGGCGGGCCGCTTCCAAGAACGGTAACGACTCAATATCACCCACCGTACCGCCGATTTCAATAATGCACACGTCGGCATCATTTTCAAGTGCGGTAAAGCGTTTTTTGATTTCGTTGGTAATGTGAGGAATCACTTGTACCGTCGCACCTAAATATTCGCCGCGGCGCTCTTTATCAATAACCGTTTGATAAATGCTGCCTGCGGTATTGGTGTTGGCACGTGTCATATTGACGTCTAAAAAGCGTTCATAGTGGCCCAAATCAAGGTCGGCCTCTGCGCCGTCTACCGTCACAAACACTTCACCATGTTGGTAGGGGGACATCGTGCCGGGATCCACGTTGATATACGGGTCGCACTTAATCATGTTGACCTTCAGGCCGTTTAATTGCAGTAGTTTACCAATACTTGCGCCGGAAATCCCTTTACCTAAAGAACTTACAACGCCACCGGTAATGATAATGAATTTAGACATATAGTCTCTCCTTAATATAATTAACAAACGCCTTACACGAAAAGATTAGGCGCAGTGTTTCAAATAATATGCTTCGGCAGCGGCCAAGTCCGCAGCGGTATCTATAGCCGGGCCGGAGGGGGCAATTTCGGCGCATTTAATAACCATACCGTCTTCTAACGCGCGCAGTTGCTCCAGCCGTTCTAATTTTTCAAGCGGGCTTTCGGGCAGTTTAACAAACCGCTCCAGTGCCGCTCGGCGGTATCCGTAAATACCGCAATGGTGCCAATACGGTGCTTTTAAATTTTCTTCGGTCTTTTCGCGTTTATACGGTACGCGCGAGCGCGAAAAATACAACGCCCGGCCGTCTTTGGCCAGCACCGCTTTAACAATATTGGGGTTATCCACTTGTTCATCATCCGCACGCGCAAAAGCCGCTGTGGAAATATCGCAAGATGAATCGTTTTTTAATAAATTGGCTACGGCCAAAACAGTCTGTGTTTGAATAAAAGGCTCGTCGCCTTGTACGTTAATGATAATTTGTTCGGGGCGATTTTGCGATGCTTCAAATACGCGGTCAGTACCGCTTTTGCATGCATCACTTGTCAGCACGGCTTGTGCGCCGAATTTGGCACACGCTTCTACCACCAGTGGCTCTTCGGTAGCAATAAGCACTTCACCCAGCCCGGTATTTTTACACGCTTCGTACACGTGCTCAATAACCGGTTTGCCGCAAAGGGGCTTTAAGATTTTTCCCGGCAAGCGCGACGAACCGTAACGCGCCGGAATAACAATTAGTACTTCACTCATGCTAAAACTCCTTCAATTTCTTTACGCGACGCTGTAGCCGTACCCGACTTTTCCACCACAATACCGGCCGCATAATTGGCCAACACAGCGGCTTCTTTCAAAGTTGCTCCGGCGGCAAGCGCCAACGTCAAAACGGAAATGACCGTATCACCTGCCCCGGTAACATCGTACACTTCGCGCGCGGTGGCTTTAACGGTGTAGGGCTTTTTGGCTCCTTTTTCAAATAGGCTCATCCCTTCGGCACTACGGGTAATTAAAATGGAGTCGGCATTTAACATTTTTAAAATCTTCTGACCGATACGCTCTATTTCCGCTTCGCCGGATTTGGGGGGTTCGGCCACACCTTCCCACGCTTCTTTGGTGTTGGGCGTCATGCAGGTAATGTTTTTATATTTGCCGAAGTTATCAATTTTCGGATCCACACAAACCGGAATATTCTTTTTGCGGCAAATGGAAATAATTTGTTGAATGTTGTGATCGCTAAGCATACCCTTTCCATAGTCGGACAAAATTACGCCATCGGCACCTTCCACCGCGTTTTCAAAATTCCGCATACATGTATTGGCAATGGCGGGAGAAATCACTTTTTTACTTTCGCGGTCAAAGCGGACAATTTGCTGTTGCTCGGCCATAACACGTATTTTTTGGGTGGTCGGGCGGTCTAAATCTTCCGGGATACCATTTACATTAACACCGTTTTTACGCAAATAGTCTTTTAACACTTCGCCGCCTAAATCAGACCCTACGACGGAAATCATCACCGGTTTGGCATCCAGGGCGGCTAAATTAACCGCCACATTGCCCGCTCCGCCGGCCACAAAAAATTCCCGTTTCACGTCTACCACCGGCACCGGCGCTTCCGGTGAAATACGGCTGACAGAACCTTTAATAAAGTGGTCCAACATGACATCACCCACTACGACAATCTTTTTATTTTTAAATGCTTTTAAAATTGTTTTCAAACGGCTGTTTTTAGGTTGCATAAGTTATCTCCTTAAGGGATATTTCATTATATATTTAATTGTACTTATATTCCAACAGTTCCGCACTGACACTGCCGATAAAAACTTCCGTTTTCATCTTGACGGGCAATTTCCGCTCGTCATCGGTAAGCCATACTTGAAGGCTCTTACCCTTGCTGACAAAAATGCCTTCCCCGCGAAATTGCGGCTCTACCACCACGCATTTGAATTTGCCTGCCGGTGTTTTAACGGTTTCGCGTTTGATAATTTTGACCACCAACGGATATTGCTCTTCCCGGTTTAAAATATCAAATACGACATCTTGGTTATCTTGTAAAGGTTGTCCGCGCACAAAATAAAGAGAGGTGAGCATGTCTAACACCGGGTGAGCCAACTGCCCGGAGAAAGTACGCGTACCCGATTTTTTGGTCACTTCTCCACGATAGGTATTGGTATCGTAATCAAAAGACACCCACTCATCCCGTCGGTAATTTCCTTCACGTAAACTTTGACTGTAACCTAATGAATAAAAATTTTTAGCGTCTAGCCACGATAAGTTAATATCGCGCACTTTAAAAACTTTATCAATTACCGAAGCCGAAAAGGCGGAAGTTTGTAAAACGTATGCCGACCGGCCGTCAATATCCACTAGCCCTCGGTTTTTAATGTATGCAGTACCCACTTTAACAAAGGAATAGTATAACCCGTATTTGAGTTGCTCTCCCTTCCATGCCGACGGAATTTGTTTATCAGAAGTCGGCGTTAGTGCTGCAAACGGACTTAAGGAGCGACCTTCCAATGAAATAAGCGGCTCATCTTTAAATACGGCTTGGTCCGGCACTGGATCCGCCCATTTTTCCGCCGGGATAGTGGGTTTGTCTTGGGGCGAAATAAACTCTGTTTCGGCAGATGCTCTCTGGGAAGAAGTGGGGGATTTTATGGCGGGTTGTGCCGCATTTTCATTTGCGAACTGCGCGGCAGGAATAAGCACAGCAGTTTGTTCTTGGGGAACGGTAGAAACTTTAGGCTGAGAAGTTTTATGCCAAAAACAACCGGCACAACAGATACTGACAATTAGTAGAATTAGATATTTTTTCATATACGTTCTTCCGGATGAGCGGCTAAATAACGGTTGCCTTCCTCTTCCCGTTTCCAACGGTTGTGCGCCCACAACCAACTGCCCGGGTTTTGACGGAGCCAATCTTCGTAATACCCTATCAAAGTTTTGGTAAATTGACGCACGTTAGGCATAGTATATTCTTTGGGGGGAAGTACCGGATCATAAACGGTACAAACGAGTTTTCCGTCTTTCTGGCGCGATACATTGACCGGGAACACCGGAACTTGTGCTTTAATAGCCAAAAGTGCCGTAATCGGCGCAAAGGCCGCCGTGCGTCCCATAAACGAAAACCACATTTCCCCGGTAATAGTGTTTTGGTCAAATAAAATACCTACCATGTGTTTACGCCCAATCCAACGCCTACACGTAAAAAAGGGTTTATCTTCGTGATTGCTGTAAAGCGTCGTACCGGAAAAAACATTGCGTAACCGATTGATTTCTTCGTCAACGTACGGGTTGTCCACCCGCTGAGCAAGCACGGCTTTTTCAAATCCATAGGCCGAGGCCGCTAACCCAAACGCTTCCCAATTCGTAAAATGTCCAATATGAATTATCCCTCCGGTTGTACCTTCGGCTTGGCGTAATTTTTCTATCCCTTCTATGCGGCAATATGTTTTAAATTTTTCCACGTTCATAGCGGATAGTTGCAAAAATTCCGCCATGATAACCCCCATATTTTCCCACGATTCTATGGCAATTTGACGGGCTTGCTCGGAAGATTTATCAGGAAATGCTTTTTGAATATCACGAACCGTTCGGTTAAAACGACTGCGTAAAATAAAGCGAGTGGCCCCCACTAAACGGCGTGCCAAACAGACCGCCAGACGATAGGGTAATGCACTAACCGTCACGCATACGGCTTTAAGTGCCAGGTATTGAACGTAGTGTAAGGGAGTCTTTTTGAAGCGGTTTTTGGTCATATTTTCATTATACAAATTTTAACTGAAGTAAAAAAACCGTAAAAAGTGCGCGGAAAATGTTAAAATGTATAAGATATTTTTAATTAGGTGCGCTTTATGGATTTAGCGAACGTAAAGGAAACGCTGGAACACAATTGTTTAGGCCGCGCGGCCTTATGGACCGCTTCTAAATTTTATGGTTTAGGAGTAGCCCTCCACCAGGGTTTATACAAAAAAGGATGGAAGGCCGTGCAAAGTGTCAATTCTCGGGTGGTGTGTATTGGAAACATTACCGCCGGAGGAACCGGAAAAACGACCGCTGTTTTATTGGCAGCGACCACGTTAGCCAAAGCCGGCGTGCGCGTGGCGATTGTTTCGCGGGGATACAAGCGGCGTCAAAAAACTGACAAGCCCGTTATTTTATTTGATAACCCGGAAACCGATTGGCGTTCCGCAGGCGACGAACCCTTTATGATGAGCCGTATTCTCAGCCAATATAAAGTACCGATTGTTATTTCGCCCAACCGCACCGAAGCCGCTACCGAAGCGTTGCGCCGTTTTAGAAGCCAAATTATTTTATTAGACGACGGATTGCAACATTTGCGTTTGCACCGCGACGCTAACATTATTTTAGTAGATGCAAAAAATCCTTTTGGCAATAATCATTTGCTGCCCTACGGCATTTTGCGCGAGCCGTTAAGCGCGTTTAACCGAGCGTCTTTAGTCGTGCTTACCCACTGCAATCAGGTGTCCGAGCGTGCCTTAGAAGATATAAAAGACAAAATACGCGAACAAAATGACGAAGTCGTTATTTTGGAAAGTGTCCACGAGCCGGAATATTACATGGATATTTGTAGCGCAAAACAAGTGGCTTTAAAAGATATTAAAGGGCCGGTAGCATGTTTTAGTGCGCTGGGTAGCCCGGAAACTTTTGAAAATACGTTAGAAGGGTTAGGCTTGGAACTTAAACAAAAGTGGCGTTTTGCCGACCATCAATTCTATACCGAAGAACACTTGCGCACCTTTGAGCAAACCCGCGGAGACTTGCCTTTAATTACCACATTTAAGGACTTTGTTAAATTCCCCGATAATTGGCGGGATATTCTCAAAAAAGACGTGTATATCTTGTCTATCAATCTAAAGATACGCGGGGGGGAGAGCGAAATGGATAAATTTATGGACGCGCTCTATCCCGGCTTTGCCAAGATAAAAAATTAGTAGTTTTTTCTTCTTATAAAAACGACTCCCCGGGGATGAACCCGGGGAGTTTTTACTTCTTTATGTGCCACCGATTGTTTGATTAAAAGAAGTCGTCAAGCACGTCTCCGCCCTCATCAAAGAAGGGGGACATATCTGTGTCAGCGCCTGCATCATCACCACCGTATTGGACGCTGTTACTTTTTACGGTTTTGTCTAATTTTGCTCCGAATTTTTTTTCGGCCAGTTGTAAGATGGCTTCCGGATCCTTAAGTTCTGAAAAATAGACCGTTCCCGCAAAGTCATCTAATTCTATAATAGCAAGACGGTACTTTGCCGCCACCATACTTAACGCTTTCTTCGCATCATCAGTTAAGAAATAGTAAGGTCTCTCCAGTACTACCTCTCTAAACTTTTGTAAGGTCAAATCAGCAGCAGCGAGCAAGTTAGCGCAATTGCTCAAATTATAGGTTGACGCTGCCCACGCAATTTTGGCTTGTGTGGCTTTATCAAGCGATACGCGGTGATAAAACATTTCTTGCATTTCGTCGTTTAACCCATCTACGTACTCTCTTATGAGTTTATCTTGATTTGCCCCATAAAACAAGACCTTATCCCAATCAATTTCCACGCCATGTTCTTTACGAGCGGCCTCGCTGATCATATTCTCAATAATGCCATTGAAATACCCTTGTTGAACGGCGGGCGGCAGTCCGTAAATTTTATCCTTTGATATTTTAGGAACCTTCACCGTTAGTGCGGGGATTTTTTCGGCTTTGTTAGCCATACCGTAATATTTTGTTTTCCCAAACATTTCTTCGGCTTTGGCCAAAACTTGTTCTTTTTCTCCCAGTTTTAAATCACGCACGGCCCGCGTTAATTCGTCGGTTTGTTTGATATTGATGTGATACTTCGCAACCGCCATCTCTATGGCGTCCGTTAAGCCGGCCGAAATATTATAGGCGTCATATATTTTTTCTCTATATGCGTTGGCTTCATAATCCGCCGTGATAATAAAATTTTGAGCATTCAAATTATATTTATCTGATACCCACGCAATCTTCGCCAAAAACGGCTTATCAAGTGACGTGTGCACGTAAAAGGCAGCCTGCATTTCATCATTTAACCCATCTGCGTAATTTCTTAAAAATTTCACTTGCTCCTCGCGGGTAGCCGGAAATTTGCTCCAATCAATATGTTTCTCTCCCGAAGCAAAAACCATTTCATCAAAGAGTTGATTGAAAAAATTGTCAAATTGGGATTGATACAACGCTCCCAGCGGCTCCGAGGAAATTGGCTCGGTCAGCGTGGAAGATTTTTCTCCCGTATTACTCATAGAATAGTATTTAGTCGGGTTTGACGCAAGCGGCTTTCCGGCAGCCCGGGATAAAGATACTTGATCCGCCGCATTTTTCATTTGTTCACCAAATTGTTTAGAAAGATTGATGGCTGATTCTTTTGCGCCGGCCGTTACTCCGGTCTTTGCCATCTCATTGCTGACTTGAGCGGCCTTGCGAGTCTCTTCAACAGCTTTTTCAATTTTGCCGGACAACGTGGCCGCATTTTTAACCGTAGGTGTAGCCGTGCCTACTTTTTGGGCATATTTAACGCCACCTAATTCTTTATACACTTTAATGACGCCTTCTCCGGCCGCCTTCCAATTCTGCGCCTGGGCGACAGTAGGCAAGCATAAAACGCTTACCAAACCCGCACCTACTACTTTTGCTAAACGACTCTTTTTCATGTTTTCCTCCTAATAATTTTTACAAATCCTGTTGCTAAAATCTACTCCCAACCTGTCCAATGGAAAAATTTATTTTTTAAACATAATTTGAGCCAAATCATCAAAATATCGGATTTCCAAATTATTTTCTTTGATAGCCTGGGCAAATTCTTCGGCCTCTTTCCACGTGAGATAATGCCCGCGCGCCGTTATCCGGAAAGCCTCAATAACCTCTTCGTGCAAACCAATTTCTTTGGCAATTTCATAAAGCGTTTTGTTAGAAAGTATTTCCGTCACATACGATATCGGGAAATATTCTTGCTCGTCTATCCACGCGGTTAATGTTTCATACGTAAATTTCTGCCCTTTTACGGCGCGGGCTAATTCTTTGGCTTGGCGGAGACTTAAATGCCTATCGGTAACTACATCTATAAAAGCCTGCTCCGTACCTACCGAATCCCAAATGGCCGGGAACTCTATGGCATCAACTGCACTGGCGGTATCGGGTATATATTTGGGTTTATAAATGACCAAATAGTATTTGGGTAAATAATAGGATATCGTTTTAAATTCCGCGTCTATGACTACAATTTTTTCCCAATCTCTGCGTGCATATACTTCTATTTGTCCGTATTTTTCAATAAGAACGGATTCTTTCTCTGCCTTGAATTTTTCAATCTCTAAAGCAGTTTTCGTACGACCGTCGTAAAATCCTTCAAAAAAGGAATATTCAACCGCTTGTTCGGCCGGAGAAAGTAAAGACGTTTCTGCCGACGTTTGGGAAATACGAAGTTGGTCTGCCGGTATCTTGGTCAACTCTGCCAAGGCTTTTGTGTCGCCTGTTTCAAGCGCCTGCATCTGTTGTACAATCTTTTCGGCTTGGTCTGCAATTTGGCTGGGATTTAAAAATTGTCTTTTTATATCTCCTATCAATTTCTCCACTTGCTTAATACTTAGTTTATACTTGCTAATAGCCTGATTGATTTCAAAAAGCATATTTTCGCCAATAGCGTTTGTATTAACGAGCAATGCTTCTTGGGCGGCAAATTCAATTAACGCATCCCCGATTAGGTCTTTTACTTCATCAATCGTGCAATTTTTCTCTTGGGCTTGACGGATGATTTCATGGCGAGTTCCTTTACAAAGACTCGTTTGGTCTAGCAAGGCATTTATATCATCTAATTTCGTCATCCGGAGAGGAACATCTTCACTCAGCACGGCCACGTCACTTTGAGAAGCGTAGTTACTCATGGAATAATATTTCGTCGGGCTTGACGCAAACGATTTCCCGGTAGTCGGTTGAACACCTATAGTTTTTATGTGTTCGTCGGTTTGTATCGGCAGATTGACGCGAGATCCTTTCGCCCCTTCGGTTACACTGGGGCTTGCAACTTCTGCGCTAAATTGAGCGGCCTTACGGGCCTCTTCAACGGCTTTTTCAATTTTGCCGGGCAACGCGAATGATTTTTTTAAAACCGGCGTAGCCGCGCCTACTTTTTGCGTATATTTAACCGTGCCACCGAATTCTTTATAAACTTTGGCAGCGCCTTCTCCAACCGCCTTCCAAGTTTGGGCCTGTGCTACCGCCGGCAAGCATAAAATGCCAAGCAGACAAATACCGAGTATTTGAACTAAATTATTTTCTTTCATGTTTTCCGCCTCTTAATTTTTAAACCCCTACCCTTTAATACTAAATAAAAACGCAACCATGTGCCACGGCCCAAAGGCCCATATCCGCTAATTTTTTGGGCCTACTTATCAATTACCCATAAGGCCCAGATATTGTTGCCTGTACCACAAACCGGAAAATAACCCCCGAATAAATCGGGGGGAGAGAAAAGTTTTTCTATATCGGCGTTAACGTGCTAATCGGCCGGAATCTCCGCCGGTTTCTGCGCGGGCGCCGGCGTGTAAAACCGGGCGAACTCTTCGGGCGAGAGCACCCGCCACACATAGCCGTCTTCGCTCCGAATCACCCGCGATCCGGCGGGTAATTGTACGGAATAGGTGGTAATACCGGCAGACGCACCGAATTCGGGCATGGCATTAGCCACTGTGACGTCTTTGGTTAAAACGTAGACGTTTTGGCTATCCACCCAAGTAGTCGGTGCAGGGGTTTCATACAGCAATTCATCTACGCGCAAAAGCACCGGGGTTCTTTTATTGACGAACAAATATTTTTCGGACACAAGCGCATCTTCAAAATACGCTTTTAATTCGCGATATACTTGGTCGGCATTTTTTTCGCCTACAATCGCACCGTTTTTATAAATAAAACCTTGCATTTTATCCGCATACAACATCGTTCTTGTGTGGGCAGCGAATTTGGCCATTTCCCGGGCAAAACGTCCCTCAAAGTTCGGTGTATTTAGCGGAATTTTAACAAGCATATACTTCGGTATCGTCAGCAACATCCCGTTGGGCAAACCGATTATGTCTTGAGAGGTGGTTTGTTGAATTACAAAAGCGTGTTCTATAAATCCGTGTGCCGCTTCTTGAGCCACGTAAGGAATCAGCGTACCGTCTTGTAAAAACGAAGTTACCTTATCGGCCGGGATATATTCTTGATTTAATGCTTTAAAAATGCGGCCGGTAGTGTTTATTGCTTCTTTTGGGGAAACGAGTTGCATATCCTTACGTGCAAGCAGGCTGATAGCACTTTGGGATTGTTGGTTATAGATATCAAACCGTACCAAATCGGCATTGGAATATTTCAGCACGTTGCGTTGCGTTAAAGGCAAGTCGGCCTGGCGTTTGACTTCTTCGTCAACCACATTTTTAAGAAGGTCTCTGCGCAGATTATCGGCTTTATGATTTAACTTTCGCAAGAAATCTTTGTTGGTAGGAAAACCTTTAGTAGACAACAGTTCCGGATCATTACTATACGGTACCGTACATTTTCCGTTTTTTATGGTTGTTTTTAATGCTTGGGTTCCGTTTTCTATTCCTTCAGCCGCCAATTTTTCCACAAGCGCTTTGGAACCGGTGGCAACCACCTTACCAAATTGCGCCTGTGCTACCGCCGGCATTAAGAGCGACAGCGTCAGCATCCCGATTATTTTTTTACTGCACTTCATGAACGACCTCCTTATGTAGTAAAGGTACATATACTCTAAATCTACTTTATTTTCCACTGCCGGCGACAGGGACAAAAGACCTAATTTATCCCTGAAAAAAGACCTATATATTTTTGGGAAAAAACGGGGAAATGGCATTTACTTCTTTGGAAGGGCTGTCTCCAACAGACGAATCGTGCGCTCTAATGCCTCTATTCTATCCGGATAATAATGGGCTGCCCCTTTTTGCATATCTCGTAAGCGTTCTTGCATCAGCAACAGGGCACTTTTTCCATTAGCATTAGGAAGTAGCGGATCAGCACCGTTTTGTAACAAAACTTCCACCGTTTTGATATAGTCTTCACAGTTGCGTTTATAGGGGATGGCTGTTACAGCGTTATGGAGAGGGGTATTACCGCGTTTATCTGCAAAGTTAGCATCGGCTCCCGCTTCTTTAAGCGGAGACACCCAACTGTATAACGCATTACCCGCCACATAACTGATAGCCGGAGTAGGATCGGCTCCGAATTGTTTAATGAGCATAAGGGCTACTTCCAAGCGGTCTTCCGTAGGCTCAAAAAGCGCGCGGCTGAGCATTAAATCGGCCACTTCCCGATTGGGTTGAAAAAAGGAACACAACATTTCAACACTTTTGGGGTGAGCGTAACTGGCCGCAAAATACAAAAGCGTTCCGCGTTGGTCTTTAGTCGTTCCCGACGCACCGGAACTACCCGGATAAAAATACATATTATCAATAAAAACAGGTTGCTTAAGTAATTCAGCCAATAACTCCGGATGTGTCCACGTGGCTTGCAACGTAGCACGGGTGGAACCTTTAATACCGACAACATATTTAAGCAAATCAATATTTCTGCTGTCGCGCGCCGCAAAAAGGATATCGTCTGTAATTTCGGCCCCTTGCTGGACCATAAACTGCACCGCGTACAACATACCTTCCTGCGCGGCCCGCATAAGGGTAGCCTCGCCGTATTTTTCCCAAAGTTTATATTTCTCTTGTGTGACCTTCTCTTGCATAACGGAAGGGGGCTCTATTTTCACTTTTGATTGCGCGGTAGATTTGACAGATGCAACGGAAGCAATTTCCCGGGTAGCAACAGAGTAATGTTCTTCTACTTCTATATTCGGCACGGATATATGATTTTTTTCTATCAAGCCGGAAGCAGCCATCTCCGCTAAGTTGGGGTCCTTGGCGGCGTTTGTAAGGATAGCGGCATTTACCGCTTTTTTGATTTGGGCTTCGGTAAGGGGCATTATTCCTTTAACGATTGGCTGCTCTAGCGGCTTGGAAGATTTTATAACACGCCGCAAGCCTTTAATCAAAGCCCCTTCTTGAGCATATCCCCATGACGGGATAAGCAATAATCCTCCCGCAATCAAAAGGGCTTGCCCTATTTTACGTTTTGCAAAAAAAAAGTGACTCACTCTAAACTCCAAATCAGTTGGGCGCGTTTGTCGTAGGGGGAAACTTCCTGCGTGGTTAAATCCACCTTCCATTGCCCGCAAGAGAAGGTTGACGCCCGTAAATTTTGCGTGTCCAACCCGGTGCGCGCTTTGGCTAAACAAGAAACCAAATAGGTATCATCCACGCCCATAGGTTGGGTATAAAGCAACCGGTCACTTAACATAAACACGGCTTCTTGTTTTTTGTACCGCTTATCCATTTGATAAAAATAAGTATCTATCTTGGCTCCGGCTTTACGTTGAACTAAATTCTTGGCAGGATCACTCTGATCGGTCTTTTTAAGAGTTGCCTTTGTAGCCGCGGTTGCCTTCGGGGTTGTTTTGGCTACGGGGGACTTTTTGGCAGAGCGAACTGTTTTGGATTGTTTTTTCTTAAGCGCTTCTTCGGCGGCTAATTGTTCTTGTTGGGCCTGCTCTATTAAATATGCATTACGACGGGCCAATAATTGACGTGATTGGGCTTCTAATTGCGCCAAACGCTGGGGATTATCGGTTTCTTTATAGGAAAGTTTAATCAGTCCGTCGTTGGTAACGGCCCCTTTGGGGGAAATAGTTACCCGGGTGGTATTGAGCAAATTGGAGTGGTTTACTTTTAAAGTAATTTTTTCCGGCGAGTATTTGCGCGCACGCCCGTAAAGAGCCAAGTCCGACTCAAAATTTTTATTAAAATCCAAGACAACTTCTTCCTTGTCATTGCGCCAGCAGCAAGTGGAAATACAAGATGTTTGCAAATCAATCCGTTCCACGGCTTCCTGCGGCCAAAAACGTACGTTAAAACGGTAGCACGAATCATATTGATTGCCGTTGAAATCTACTTTCTTGCTTTCTATTTCCAACCAAGATTTAGTGGTTGCCACGCCGGAATTGTTGAGGGGGGTGTAGCATCCGGCTAATCCAAAAGCAATCATTGCTAAAGTTACCCATTTTTTCATACACTTTTATTATAGTAAGTTTTTGAGCATAGGTGAACAAAATGGAAATTATTTTATCATACATACAAAATATAGATTACATCCCCAGCACATACCATACCCCGATAGCGCAAGGGATTTCAGCCGTGGCCTTTATTGCCATACTTTATATATTGGTACGGTTTACCACGTGGTTTTGTAATAAGTATTTGGTCATCTTGCTAGCCAAACTGCGTATTTCCAAATGGCTTGACGCCATGCGTATCCACCGCTTTTTTACAGCATTTGGCGTAGTATTGGCCGCACTGGTGGCGGTGAACTTGCACACGGTGTTTATTGCCGAATATAACGATTGGATTGCCAATGCCATGACGAAACTGACCGGGCTGTTTGTGATGCTCAGTTTTGCCTGGCTTATCATGACGTTTTTAAATACACTAAACCACCTTTACGGGCGCAACCCCAATTTGCCGATAAAAGGCCTGGTACAAGCGCTTAAAATCGTCGTATTTTTGGCAACAACACTATTTGTTTTATCACTTATTCTCGGACGAAAACCCATGTATATTATTACCGGGTTATCGGCATTGGCGGCCGTATTTTCGCTGATATTTAAAGATCCCATTTTGGGTTTTGTAGCCAGCATACAACTGACTACCAACAAAATGATCAAAATAGGCGATTGGATAACGGTAGATTCTGCCGGGGCCGACGGGAACATTATTGATATTTCGCTCACCTGCGTGCGCGTACAAAATTTTGATATGACCATTGTCAGCGTGCCCAATTACGATTTGGTCTCAAAACCGTTCAAAAATTGGAGCGGTATGTATCAAGCCAAAGCCCGGCGTGTGCAACGCAGTATTTTAATTGACGTGGATACGGTTAAATTTTTGGATAAAGCCACGCTAGCCCGCCTTAAAAAGATTGATTTACTCAAAGATTATCTGGCCCAAAAGGAAACGGAAATTACGGAGTTTAACGAGAAACACAATTTACAGGAAAATCTCTTAAACGGCCGCCACTTAACCAATATCGGCACATTCCGCAAATATGCCGAGTTGTATTTGGCATCCCGCCCGTACGTGGTAAGTGACGATCCGTCTTTTACGCTGATGGTACGGCAACTCAAGCAAGAGGCACACGGCCTGCCGCTGGAGATTTACTGCTTTTTAAACACGACCGTTTGGACACAGTACGAAGGGTATCAAAGCGATATTTTTGACCATTTATTTTCCGTCTTGCCGGAGTTTGGGTTGTATGCCTATCAGCAACCCAGCGGGCATAACATAGCGGAAAGTTTGAAACAAATCAGCAAATAAAAACCCCCGGTGGTTCCGGGGGGAAAGTTTGTCTTAAGAAACCCAAACATCCATTAAATCGTCATGATTTCGGCTTCTTTTTTGGAAATAACTTCGTCAATTTTGGCAATATGTGCATCAGTCGCTTTTTGTACGTCGCCTTCGTAGCGTTTCAAATCGTCTTCGGTAATTTCAGACGCTTTTTGCGCTTTTTTAAGTTTTTCCATTACGTCACGGCGCACGTTGCGCACCGCTACTTTAAAGTCTTCGCTCATTTTGGAAATGTTTTTAGCCAGTTGTTTGCGGCGTTCTTCCGTCATAGAAGGCAGCGTAATGCGAATTACTTTGCCGTTATTAACGGGGCTGGCGCCCAAATCGGCCTGTTGCAAGGCCTTATCAATATCGTTTAAGGAGCTGATATCCCACGGTTGAATTTCAAGCGTCTTGGCGTCTAAAATGTTGATGACAGCCATTTGTTTAATGGGAGTAGGCGTACCGTAATAATCTACGCGGATATTTTCCAAAAGTCCCGCGCTGGCGCGGCCGGTGCGAATCGTGGACAAATCACGTTCCAAACGGGCGACGTGTTCGGCCATTTCGGTTTTAGTTTTGTTGAGTAAAGCGGTAATTTCTTCCATAGTAACCTCGTAATTAAAGTTAATTTATTATAGCAATTATTGTCAATTTCATGTCATGCCAAACGAGCGGCAAGCACTAATAAATCACGGTACCGATTTCTTCGCCGCAAAGTGCTTTTTTAATGTTGCCTTTTTTGTGTAAATTAAACACTTCTAAAGGCAGTTGTTTTTCCATACAAAGGGCCAGGGCCGCCGTATCCATAAACTGTAGCCGTTTGGCAATAGCGTCGGCATACGTAATGCGGGAAATCAGTTTAGCATCGGGATTTTTGCGCGGATCACTGTCATATACGCCGTCTACTTGCGTGGCTTTTAAAAGGATATCGGCATTGATTTCGGAAGCGCGCAAGGCCGCGGCGCTGTCGGTAGTAAAAAACGGGTTTCCGGTACCGCCGGCAAAAATAACAATGCGGCCTTTTTCCAAGTGACGCACGGCTTTGCGGCGCACAAACGCCTCGGCAAGTTGGTAAATGTTGATAGAAGTTAAAACACGCGTCGGCACACCGGCATCTTCAATAGCCGATTGTAAAGCAATCGCGTTAATGACGGTAGCGAGCATACCCATATTGTCCGAATTTACACGGTCAATCACACCGCCGCCGTCGCGCACACCGCGCCAAATGTTTCCGCCGCCGATAACAATAGCCAATTCACAATTGCTGTTTTTATAAGCGTCGGCAATTTCGGTAGCAATTTCTTTAAGAGATTGCGGGTTCACACCGCGGCTGCCTTCGTTGATGAGGGCTTCACCGGAAAGTTTGAGTAATACTCTTTTCTTTTTTTGAGTCGGGGTCATGGGTAATCTCCTAACAACGTATTTCTATTATTTTAGCACAATTAAAAGGCTTTTTCTTCAATTCGCCGGGCCAGCCGACAAACTCAAAAAAAAGCCCCTCGTTAGAGGGGCTTAAAATTAGAAGCGTACAAAGCGTACAACGCTCAGTTCGCAACCCAATTTTTTAGACTCTTCCTTTAGATAGTCCGCCACGGTTTTTTTGTTATCTTTAATCGTGGGTTGTTCTAACAGGCAGTTGTCTTTGGCAAACTTTTTGACTTTACCGGGGAGCATTTTTTCAATGGCTTCGGCCGGTTTGCCTTCGTTTTGCGCTTGCGTGCGGTAAATATCCAATTCCCGGTCAATGACTTCTTGCGGAATATCTTTGGCATCTACCCAGCCGCTTTGCATACCGACGGTATGCATAGCAAGCCCGCGGGCAATTTCGGTAGCGGCGTTTTTGTCGCAATTACCTTTGATGGCAAGTTCCAAAATGGATGCTTTTTTATTGTCCGAGTGCACATAATAGGCCATCACGGAACCTTCCGCCGGGGCCCAGTTGTAGGCACCTTTTAAAGCGGTGTTCTCGCCGAATTTCGGCGCACGTTCGGTGATTTGGTTTTTGATGTACTCGTCATTGGCATAATCCACACCCGGGTGTTTCAAAACGTAATCGGCTAATTCATCGGCGAGTTTAATAAAATCGTCGGTTTTAGCCACAAAGTCCGTTTCACAGCCCAAGTAGGCCATCGCGATATTTTTGCCGTCGGTTTTTACGCTAACGCGGCCTTCTTTGGTATCGCGGTCGGCGCGTTTAGCCATGGCGGCCAAGCCTTTTTTGCGCAAATACACAACGGCTTGTTCCATGTCGTTATTGCATTCCATGAGGGCTTTTTTGCAATCCATCATGCCGGCGCCGGTTTTTTCTCTTAAATTTTTAATATCGTCCATTAAAGACATTTTCTTTCTCCTACACTAAACACTGCACGGAAAGTTCCCTTTTGGGGGGAACTCTCCGCCACAGTAAAGTTATTTGGCTTCTGCGGCTTCTTCTTTATCCTCGGCTTTTTTGGCTTTGGCTTTGGTCGCAGTCGTTTTTTTGGTTGCGGTCGTTTTTTTAGCAGCCGTTTTTTTGGTGGTGGTCGCTTTTTTAGCGGTCGTTTTTTTGGCTTTGGGTTTTTCTTCCTTGGCCGCTTCTTTTACTTCGTCCGCTTTTTCTTCCACTTTCACTTCTTCAACAACTACTTCTTCCACGGCAACCGGAGTTTCTTCTTCGGCGGCTTCTTCTTTTTCGGCCGCTAACATAGCCTCTTCAAAAGCCTGCGCCATCACCGGGTTTTCGGCGGGAGCATCTTTGTCTTGTTTAGCGGGATCTACTTCGGCACGACCTTCTAAAATAGAGTCAGCCATTGCCGCACAGAAAAGTTTAATAGAGCGCGCGGCGTCGTCGTTACCGGGAACCGGTACGGTAATCATATCCGGGTCGGCATTGGTATCGCACACGGCAACCACCGGGATACCTAACGTATACGATTCGCGCACAGCACCGGCGGTGTCCACCGGATCAATCACAAAAACCACGTCGGGCAATACCTTCATATCGCGGATACCGCCGAGTAATTTTTGCAAGCGTTGCATTTCTTTGGTTAAGCGGCTGGCTTCTTTTTTGGAAATGGCTTTGAATACGCCGGAAGCTTCCCATCTTTCCAATTCGTTTAATCTTTCTACCGATTTTTTAACGGTTTGGAAATTGGTAAGTGTACCACCGAGCCATTTCTCGTGGATGCAGTACGCACCGCAGCGAGCGGCTTCCGATTGGATAGCTTCTTGGGCTTGTTTTTTCGTGCCGACGAACAAAAATTTAGCACCTTTTTTGCTTTCTTCTTTTACAAAAGCACAGGCTTTTTTAAGTTCTTTGGCGGTTTTTTGTAAGTCTAAGATATGGACGCCGTTTCTTTCTCCGAAGATATAGCGGCCCATTTTCGGGTTCCAGCGGGAAGTTTGGTGGCCAAAATGCACGCCGGCTTCCAACATGGCTTTCATAGATACATTGCTCATTTTTTCTCCTGTGGCGCGCGCCTAAATTAAGGTAGAGGATACCTCGGTGGCGGTTGCCTGGGTGACGTCGGAACGGGCATTTGATTTACTACTTGTTGCGCCCTTCCGCTCAATTTCACCTGTGTATATTATATATAAAAAGGAAAAGAGGTGCAACCTAAACACTATTGGCTAAAAAATACCCCCGGATAAACCGGGGGGAAATATATTTTCGGTTATTATCGGGCTCCTTTTATTATCTCTATGGATTTATTTACAGCTCTGAATTTTTCTTCGTCTCCACGTTGAAATTCAAGTAGATTCTCGGCCCGGTATAAGATTTCCCTATTCACTTTTGCGCCTAATTCAATAAGTTTTTGCACGCAGTTGGGATGGAAGAACACATGAATATTTTTAAAACCTTCGTTCATGTCCAACCCTTTTTTGGCTAACATATCAAGTACTTCCACCTGTCCGTTACTTGCAGCCGCGCTCACCACCGTATAAATACCTCGCTGATACAGAGAAGCCCCGTGATTAAGTAGCCACTCAACGCCTTTGGCAGATTTTGCGGCCATACGTACAATCAACGGATTATCCAAAAAATTTACTTGCTCAAGATCCACGTTATATCTTTTAAAAATAAATTCGGCCATTTCTTCATCACCCTGCACCAAGGCCTCATACAACGCGTCTTGAGATTTTGAAGTCATCTTTATTATTTCATCAGCCAACTGAAAATGCCCGTTCTTTAACGCATAGTACATAGCATTTCCCGTATGGCCTGATCTTCGGTGGGCAAACACAATCCATTGTGGTTTATTTTCCATAGCGGCAACCATAGCAATTTGATCTGCCGTATAATCGGCGTCCGTTTCAAACATAATATGTCTTGAATACTCATATTCACTAGCATATTCCGGATTTTTCAAAATCTCCGGATGACGCGCCATCATCGCATCTAATTCGGCCGCGATTTCCGGTATGTCTAAATCAGTCGTTTCCCAATATATATCTTCCAATTTCGGATCGTCTTTTTTATATAATTCTAACAATCTATAGGTAGGATCGGTTTGTTTGGCAACTGGTGCCACTTTTTGCGTAAGCATGGGGATTTCTTCGGCGTTGTTAGCCATAGAATAATATTTAGTCTGATTTGACGAAAGCGGTTTGTTGGCAGCCGGGGCCATAGAGGAACGAGTTTCTGTGCCCATAGTACGTTTTATTTCTTCGCTGGATTTAGAAATGGTAACGACCGGTTTTTTTATGCTACTAGTTACAATGGGTTTTGCGACTTCAGCACCAACTTTAGCGGATTTGCTGGCTTCTGCAACGGCTTTTTCAACTTTACCGGCCAACTCAGCCGCACTAATAAGAGGACAACCGGCTTCTTTACAAGCGGCTTTGATGAGGCCTCGGGTTTGCGCTTGTGCGACAAGCGGCAGGCAAAAAACACTTAGTAAACTTACCCCTAGTGCTTTAGTTAAATGACTCTTTTCCATAATACTCTCCTTTTGTCTTTGTGGCTTTTATTTTATCACAAGCAAAAAACCTGATTCAACCGTTTTTTGGACCTATCCGAAAGTTACCCAAAAGGCCTATTGGCCGCTTTTCTATAGGGTTTACAACGTAAAAAACCGCGCACTTAAAAAATGCGCGGTTTTACTGAAAAATAAGTTAGATTAGAAGCGGCCGTTGACAATGACCATAAACGGCAACCAGCCGTTTTTGGCAATGTTCAATAAACCGACTTGCAAACCTTTGCTGATGTGGCGGGCATTGTTTACAAAACCGAGTTGTAAACCATGTAAATCGCCGACTTGGTTATACAAACCGAATTGCGCACCGGTTACTTCTCCGCGGGCAATGTTAATAAAACCACCCTGTAAACCTTTTACTTCTTGGCGGTTGACAGAAATAAAGGCACCTTGGGCACCCCATACAACATCAGCCGTTTCATAGAAATAGGCAGCTTTGATACCGCGGACTTCTTTGGCATTGTTGTAGATGAAATCACCTTGGAAACCGTACAAGGAATCTACATTAGAACCAATACCAAGCGACACCCCACGTACATCGTGGATGTTGTTGGGGATGGCTACAGCAGCGTCGCCCCACAAGGACAATTTGATAATGCCGTTATCACCGGCAAAAACCGGGGCGGCAGCAAACAAGACAGCTAATAATACTGCTACTTTCTTCATGTTGTTTCTTTCTCCTTACTTTCATAATTTGTCGCAACGGATATTCCGCGCGGCATAAAATTATTGTAGCATAAAATAAAATGTTACAATAGTTTATATTAAGGAGAAATACTATGTTGACACTTAAACGAATAATCGGATTTATATTTTTTACTTTATTATTTCCTTTAACCGTTTGCGCTGAACCGGCCCCCTTTGATAATTTATGGGCCTACCGTTTATATCCGGAACAAAAAACATTAACCGGACAAGGCGTAATGGTGGCTATCGCAGATAGCGGTATCAATGCCCACCCGGAATTTAACGGAAAAAATATCCAAGGGCAAGATTTTACGCTTTCACCTTCTATCGCCGATGTGAAAGGCCACGGCACCGGCATTGCCGGCATTATCGGCGCACGCGGGGTACAGTTTACCGGCATTGCTCCCGATGCGCAAATTGTGGTTTATAAAATTGACGACGGCAGCCGCATGATTAGCCCACAAGCCGCCACCGCGGCCATCAATACGGTTTTGACCTATAATAAGGAACACCCGGATCAAAAAATTGCGGTGGTAAATTTAAGTTACGGTATCCACGGTGGGGGGGATAAAAATCTTACCACCGCCATCAACGCCGCGTATGATTCCGGAGTGGCAATTATTTGTCCGGCAGGAAATTTAGGATTTCCCGGTGTACATTATCCGGCTAGTTTAGGAACTACCATTGCCGTGGGCGCACTGGCCGCTAACAAACAACAAGCCTATGCTAATTCCTCTTACGGCCCCGAAGTAGATTTTATCGCACCGGGGGAAAATGTATACCTTCCTTCCAATGAAGGGGGGTATATGCTCATGAGCGGTACATCCATTGCAACCGGTTTTATCGCAGCCGCCGCAGCATTAGCCGTAGAAGGTTTTAAAAAGAAAAACGGCCGATACCCAACAACCCCGGAAATTAAACAAAGTTTAATTGCCGCCGCAGCACAAATTCCGGGGATACATGAATATAAGCAAGGCTATGGGTTTGTAGACGTAAAAAAATTGGAAGCACAATTTAAATAAATCAGAAAAATTACTTTTCTCCGCCGAGATTTGCTAAAATAATAGTATGAGTGAAAACGATTTGTATCAAGATTACGACGTTCCCCACGACTTGCGATTTAAGACGATAGATATTGTCCGCATGGGCGGGCTGAAATGTTCGTGTGTGGTAAACGCCAACTGTTTAGACGGACTTTTTGAAGCCCCCAACCGCATTATAAAAGCCACCGTAGAATTATCGTTTTCCGTGGCCAGCAATGAAATTTTGGTATTGGGAAAAGTGCAAGGCCAACGCGAAGTACAATGTGCACGTTGCTTAAAAATGACGCTGCAACCCTTCGCGGAAGAATTTACAGAAAGTTATAGCAACAAACAGGAAATAATTGATATAATGTATCTTGTGCGGCAAACGTTAGCACTGAGCGAAGAGATTCGTTTTTTGTGCAAGCCGGATTGCAAAGGGTTGTGCCCGATGTGCGGGCAAGATTTAAATGTATCCTTGTGCAAGTGTCAGCCGGAAAACTTATCACCGTTTGCTGCATTAAAAGGGAAATTTAAATAATAATTCTTTAGAATTGTTCTAGAGTAAAACAGGAGTAAAAAAATGCCGAATCCAAAGAAAAAACACACTCGTTCCCGCCGGGACATGAGAAGATCTCACAACTCGGGAGTAGAACTTCCGCAGCTCGTGGCTTGCCCGAACTGCAAGTCTCCGCGCTTACCGCACAACGTCTGCCCGACCTGTGGGTTTTATAAAGACCGCGTAGTTGCTGCCCCGAAAGCGAAAGCCAAAGAAGAAAGTAAAGAAGCGAAGTAAATTTTCGTATGAAAATAGCATTAGATGCTCTTGGCGGAGATTTTGGCGCAAAGCCAAATATTTTAGGCGCACTAAAAGCCATTAAAAAAGATTCCAAATTGGAAGTTATTTTGGTGGGTGATGAAACTGTGTTGCGCCAAGAATTACGCAAGTTAGGCCATAGCCAACTGCCCGCGCGCTTATCCATTGTTCACGCTCCCAATACTATTGATATGGGAGCGGAACCCGCCAAAGAGTGTCGCAATAAAAAAGATGCTAGCATTGTAGTCTGTGCTGATCTGGTGCATAAACAAAACGCAGATGCCTTCGTCTCCGCCGGACATTCCGGCGCGGCCATGGTGGCTGCGCTTTTTGGTATGGGACGTATTAAAGGAGTCCAACGGCCGGCTATTGCTACTCCTATGCCCACTTATAAAGGAGTATGCCTTTTGTTAGACGCAGGAGCCAACGCCGATTGCAAACCGATTCACCTGTTACAATTTGCGGTAATGGGTTCCACCTATATGCAAAAAGTGTTTGATATTCCGGCGCCTTCTGTCGGTATTTTATCTATCGGCGAAGAAGAAACCAAAGGCAATATGCTGGTCAAACACACCGTGCCGCATATGCGCGATATTGGGGTGAATTTCCGCGGAACCGTAGAAGGTCGTGACGTAAACACCGGAGAGACCGACGTAATTGTATGCGACGGGTTTGTCGGGAATATCGTGCTGAAACTGGCGGAAGGGCTTGCCAGAACAATGATTCGCATGATCAAACGCGAAGTGCAAAAACGCCCGCTCGCTATATTGGGCTCACTTTTGTCGCTCGGTGCGTTTAAGGCCGTTAAAAACCACACTAACCCCGATTGCTATGGCGGTGCTCCGCTTGTAGGTGTAAACGGAGTGGCTATTATTGCGCATGGTAAATCCAACGAACTAGCCATTTTTAATGCTATTAAAACGGCCGTACGTTTGGTAGAAAAAGATTTTATTGGGGATGTGGCCTCCAAAATGGCGGCTTTGCAACCGACTTTTAATGCAATTGAAAAGGATCTCCACGAGGAAAAATAACCATGGCAGATTTCAAAGGTAAAAACGTTATCATTACCGGCGCATCGCGCGGGATCGGTTTTGCCTTGGCCCAAGCATTTGCACAAGAGGGGGCTAATTTAGCCCTATGTGCCACCCGTGAAGAAGCCCTCAAAGATGCTGCCGAAAAACTCATCCCTTACGGCGTAAAAATTTATACACAAGTTGTAAATATCGCACAGGCAGAGGCCTGTGAAAATTTTGTTCAAAATACGATTAAAGAATTCGGCTCGCTAGATATACTTGTTAACAACGCCGGCATTACAAAAGATAATTTGACGGTCCGTATGTCCGAACAAGATTGGACCGATGTATTGGATGTTAATTTAAAAGGAACGTTTTTAATGGCTAAAGCCGCACTAAAGGTAATGTTTAAAAAACGGTGCGGCAGTATTGTTAATCTCACTTCGGTAGTGGGGCAGATGGGAAATCCCGGTCAAGCCAATTACGTGGCCAGTAAAGCCGGCGTTATTGGGCTGACCAAAACTTTAGCCAAAGAATTTGGCGGACGCAACGTACGTGTAAACGCCGTGGCGCCCGGATTTGTGCAAACGGCCATGACGGACGCGTTGCCCGAAGACGTAAAAGCCAAAGCGTTGGATGCTATCGCGCTAAAGCGCTTTGCCACCACGCAAGACATTGCCAAAGCAGTTCTGTTTTTGGCAGGAGATGACGCCTCGTACATTACGGGGCACGTACTCGCTGTAAACGGCGGGTTATATATGTAGATTTAGGGGCAAACCCTTTTAATAAAATACGGAGGAAAACATGTCTGTAGAAAACGTACAAGAAAGAGTGAAAAACATCATTGTTGAACAATTGGGCGTAGAAGCCGATCAAGTAAAACCGGAAGCTCAATTCGTAAACGACTTAGGTGCGGATTCCTTGGATACCGTGGAACTCATCATGGCATTGGAAGAAGAATTTGATATTGAAATTCCGGATGAGAAAGCCGAAAAAATTAAAACCGTCGGCGAAGCGGTCTCTTACATTGAAGAAAACGCAAAAAAATAAAAGTGTACACGGATATTGAAAATATCATCGGGTATCGCTTTAACAATAAAGACTTTTTAAAGGAAGCACTCACTCATAAATCTTTCGCCGGGGAACGCCGCAACGTCAAACACAACGAACGTTTGGAGTTCTTGGGAGATAGTATATTAGGTGCCATTGTTGCAGATTATATTTACAACCAATGCCCTCATGTAGAAGAGGGAGTGCTTTCTAAAATTAAGTCTAATCTTGTTTCTAGGCGAAATCTCTATCTATGGGGCAAGCAACTTGACCTGGGGCGTTTTATGCTCTTAAGTCATGGTGAGATTGTTACCGGCGGCCGCGAACGAGACAGTATCATCTCTAACGCAGTGGAAGCCGTATTGGGAGCCGTCTATTTAGATGGTGGATATGGTGCCGCGCAAGCGGTTATTTTACCTTGGGTACGTACGCAAACCCTTGCACAAGATACGCAAGATTTCAAAAGTTTACTGCAAGAATATTTGCAAAAACAAGGCCATTTAATACCCACCTACGAAGTGATTCAAACCGTCGGGCCGGAACATAATAAAATTTTCACGGTACAGGTAAGTGCAGCCGGCAAAGAATTGGGCACCGGCAAAGGGCACAACAAAAAATTAGCCGAACAAGCGGCTGCCCAAAACGCTTTTGAACGTATAAAAAACGGTAGGAGTTTTTAGTATGTCTTCGTTTAAAAAATCGTCTTCTCCAACCCCGGGGGGAAATAAAATTGCCGGGTTATTTTCGTTGATGCGCAAAAATCCGTGGATTACGCTGGGTGTTGTAGCGGCACTCCCGGTGCTTATCTTGATGGGATTTACCTTTAAAAGCGGATATAGCCAACGCGCCGCTAACAACGGACAAAAACTGATTCTCAAAAAAACGCCTACCGAATTAGCAGATCAAGCCACCGCCTTATTGCAGAAACGCGATACAGCCGGTTTCATAGATTTTTTGGACCAAGAACTCGGCAATAATATCAATGTCGTAAACAGTAAAGGCGATCCGCTTTTGCTAGTAGCCGCAACTCTGGGCAACTTGGAAGCCGTACAGCAAATCATTATGGCCGGGGCCGACGTCAATAAGCGAAATGCCTTCACAAAAGACACCGCCTTGTTGCGTTCTATATATTACACCAACAATTCGGAAATCGCCCAACTTTTGCTTTATTCCGGTGCCGATATTAACGCTGTAAATAATTACAATCACTCCCCTATGTATTTAGCCCTGGAAAAACAACGGGGGGATTTAGTGGACTTATTTCTTTCCAGCGGTGTTTCGGAAGGATTGAATGCCGCATACCTTTTACGCGCAAGTGCCAAAAAAAATCACATGGGTGTACTTGCCATGTTAAAAGGCGGCATTGATCCTAATATCAGCAACGAAAAAGGCAATACGCCGCTCATAATTTCCTCGTCGTTGGGGGATTTACCCAGCGTGCGCGATTTGCTAGCCTACCGGGCGGATACAAACGCCGCCAATAAAGACGGCAACACCGCCCTGATTTATGCGGCCCGATATAATCATCCCAAGGTGGTGCGCGAACTATTAAAACCGCAAACCATGCAACTGCCTATAGATATCAATGCACAAAATAAAGCGGGGCAAACTGCTTTATTTTGGGCAGCATCCAAAGGGAACGAAGAAATTGTCAAACGCCTTTTAGCGGAAGGAGCCGACGCCACTATTGCCGATAACAACGGGGTAGTTCCTTATTCCGTCGCAGTGAAAAACAAACGATCCGCCGTATTACCCTGGTTTGAGAAAAGTTTGTTGGAAGTTAAAAACAGTGTTATTAAGCAAGATAATGAAGAACTTCTTGCCCAAGCCAAAGCCGACGGGGAAGAATTACCGGATGAACAAACCGCAACAGCCGCTATTACGGATGCCGATATTTTCAAAGCAGCGGAAAAAGGGGATGTGGAACTTGCCCGCAAAGTAATTGCCCAGAATAAAGCCGTCGTGTTTGATAAAAATAAGTCGGGAGATTCTGCTTTAATAGTAGCCGTAGAAAACGGACACACCGATGTAGTTGATTTCTTGGTAAAAAACTTTGCGCGTTTATCCGAAGCATCCGGCAAAGGTAACGTATTCCATGTAGCGGTACAAACTCAAAACATGGATATGCTCAAACATTTAGTCAAACTTGCGCGAGAAGATGGCCGTTTGGCCCTTATGTTGGAGTACAAAGGAAATGTAGCCGGACAAAAACAACCGCTCACTCCGTTGGGGCTAGCCGCCGAAAACTGCAATAAAGAGATGTACGATTATTTAATCTCTGTCGGTGCAAAACCCGGGGTACGCTCAACAGAAACTAACATTATGGGTATTATGTCTCCGGTAGACAGGATGGCAAAATGTAATGCCAAACCTACAGAAGCCAAAAAATTAACGTCTACTACAAGCAAACAGACAAGTTCCAAGAAAAAAAGAAAAAAATAAGTTTCTTACCCTAAACCCGGCTATAAAGCCGGGTTTATTTTTTGCCATAGCCAATTACCCAAAAGGCCTATATCACGTTAGGCCTTTTGACCCTTGTTTATCGTCGCAGATTTACATTATAATAAGGCTATAAGGCGGTAAATTATTGAGTTCGGGAGGGAAAGATGAAAAAACCGGTCGTTATTCTATTAGGTGCTACACTACTATTTACTGGGGGAGCCGCTCCGGCCTTTGCGCAACTGGTCAAGGCAGGGGAAGGCGCTAAAGCCGTTGCAGAAATTATTGCCAAAGCACCGGCTAAACAAACTATTAAAGAGATGGTTCTTTTTGCCCGCCGGTTGCCCACTTCACCGATATTGACACAAGA
>DBXW01000001.1 GCA_002309715.1 Candidatus Avelusimicrobium cornigerorum | reverse complement strand
GAGACAGTACGGTCTCTATCTGTTGTATGCGCAGGAAACTTGAGAGGAGTTGTCCATAGTACGAGAGGGCCTGGATGAACGAACCTCCTGTATATCAGTTGTCTGTAAACAGGCATAGCTGATTAGCGGTGTTCGGTAGGGATAAACGCTGAAAGCATATAAGCGTGAAACCCGCCTCAAGATAAGGTTTCCCTGGTAGATTAACTACCCAGAAGACCCCCGGAAGACTACCGGGTTGATAGGCAGAGTGTGTAAGCACAGTAATGTGTTCAGCTAATCTGTACTAATAGGTCGTGAGGCTTGGCCATATTCTTTAATCCAGATAGATAAAGAATGTGAGTGTAAAAACACTTGCGCTTTTCTAGTTATCTGACGTTAGAAGTACGCGATGACCCGTCTAGAACACGGCGAGCAAGATTCTAACGCGAAAGGAATTGTTGTAGCGACGGTTCCTTCCAATTTGTTCTTTTAACAATAGAGGCTTTGATGAGACTGATATTAATTCCGACGAGGTCACACCCGTTCCCATTCCGAACACGGCAGTTAAGCTCGTAAGGGTCGATGGTATTGGCACCCAATTCGGTGCTGAGAGAGTAGATCGATGTCGGTCTCATCAAAGCCTCTATCCTTTTTATATTTAACAACTGTTGTTAACTAACGACATGCGCACAAAAACGACCCCAAAGGTGTCATCCTGAACTTGATTCAGGATCTCCACCTTAAAAAATGGGGTCGTTTTTGTGTCTTAATAAGGGCCAACAATTTGCCACATTTGAGTGCTTTTTTCGTCTCTTACGGCTTACATAGCTAGCGCTATGCCGCGCCGCAACTAAATCCGAAAAAATCATCTCAAATCTGACAAATCAGGCAATCATCTACACAGTTAGTCTTTTGTGCGGCGGGCCGTCTCGCGTTCAACTTATGGTTTTACCTTAGCGCAAATTTGAAAACCGGGTAGAACTTCTGTTGTGTTAGTCTGTGCCGAAACGGTCTTGTTAAGTTTCGCTTTACGCTCTCTTTTCGTCATCCCGTGCAAGGTATTTATGCGGGATATAGTTAAAAAGTTTGCTATAATAACAATATGAAAAAATATATTTTAACGATTTTCAGCATTTTAATTATAGCGGCGGCGGTTATTGCCGGCGCGCATAACACCGACGATAAATCTACCGCTGACGCCTTCCAGCCGGCAAGCGCCCAAGAGGAAGATTCCCTTATTCCCGCGGTAGAATTTGAAGGAAAAAAATTTTATTTAGAGCACTCCGGCGGCGACGCGCGCGAGTGGCTGACGCAGTATTTTTTACCCGGGGAAGATTTAAAATCATATACCGAAAAGATTTCTATTCGTACGTATGATGGGGTATCCACCACGTCACGTAAAGTGGCCTCTTCCGTTATCTCGCGCTTTACAAAAAATAACAAAGGCGTGCCGTATGATCTTTTACAAGGCAATCGAAACGGCGAGTGGGAAGTGTCATACACGGAAACAAAGCCAACGTATGCGGAGTTTAATTTGTTCCGAATTATTCAAAATGGCAAACATCCGGTGGTTTTTCAATATACGCGTCGTGTCAATTTATCATCTGAAAAAGACGCCCGGCAACAAGCACTGGAAGCATTGGAAAAAGAGATTGAAGATAACGTAGGCGGTTGGTTGGATTCCTTGCGCGTATTACGCGTGCCGCATTTCTTCCGCACGAATAAAAAATAAAGCAAAGCGGTACGATCTATAAAAACATTCCAGGAGACTATTTTATGGACGAACACAATACCTCAAATGTAACAACATCTAAAACCCATTCTCCTTTATTAAATGCTAAAGCGAAAGATCCTTCTGCCAAAGAAAGAACTCCCAAAAAGTATATTATTAACTTGTTGTTGGGGATCTTTGGCACAATGGTTTACGGGTATTGGTTTTTGATGGTGATTGTGCTTATAGGAATGTTTGGCACTGGAACTGACGTTTTATTCTGTTTGGTAACACTTGCGGTTGGCGGAGTGGGCTCTGTTATATTGACCTGTTTTAGTTTCTCAAAAAACCTTCCTTTCCGCGTGGATTCTCTGTTCATATTATTGTCTTTGTTTATTAGAGACGAAACATTCCGCGACTTTTTCTTAGTAATTCCTGTGTTTGTGGAATTAATTATTATAATTTGGCTATGTTTACGTTTTGTTATCCGAAAAGGCCCAGTTCCCCCTACTAAAACGGAGTTGCACCAACCGGCCAGATCCTCAAACGTTATGACCCCTTTATTAAGTGCTATTGTTAATCAAAATATATCCTCGGTCCACGCGGCTTTGACTGAACACCCGCAAGACCTTAATACCGCGTATGCGCAAAACGGCAATACGCCGCTACACGTGGCGGCCTTGAACGGACAAAACGAAATTATCAAACTGCTTTTGGCGCAACCGAACCTTGATAGAACCCGCCAAAATAACGATGGCAAAACCGCCCTAGACTTGGCGCAAGAGAAAAATTTACCAGAAATTGTGGAACTATTAAAAAGAGAAATACAATGAAAAAATATCTTCTATTAACAGTTTGTTTAGTGGCAGCCATAGGGCTTGTTTGGGCGGCAGGAGCAAAAACTGCGGGCAAAGCGCAAGACGCCGGGCGGAAGTCGCTTACGTTTAACGGAAAGGAGTTCTTTTTAGTATATAGCGTTAAGGGCTCGGAGTGGCTTAACGAGTATTTGCCGGCCGGCCAAACTTTCAAAAATTATACTGAAATGATTGCCGTTCGCGCTTATGACGATTTGAAAGGCAAGGCAACCCCTGTGCAAATAGCCCAAGCCATTGCGAGTAATTATCAAAGAAAATATCCGGGGATAAAGTTTTTGTTGGCCGGTAACGAGAAAACCGGCGACGGCCTTGTTTCGTTTGTTATGATACAAGGTGATATTTTAGAACATAATTTATTTCGCACTACTCTTGGGGAAGGTGGCCCTGTTTCCATACAGCACGTTTATCGCAAGTATGTGCCGCAAGCTAAACGCACCCCGGCCGATTTAAAGGGTTTTTCCTCTCAAATCAAGCAGAATCGTGATGCGTGGATAAATGCCCTGGATGCTATGCCCGTTCCGGCAGTGAACAGGACAGTTATAGTGGAACAATTATAAAATAGCAGAAAGCAGATCCGAAGTTTTGCAACAAATTTTAGGTTGTCTTATAAATAAATACCCCCGGGCGTAACCCGGGGGTATTGTGTTTAGTAATAAATTTATTTTTTAAAACGCTTGTCTAATAAAATATACGCACCGGGCAATTTTTTTAGTTTGCGTTTTAAATCGTCGTATTTATTACGTAAATGACGGTTATGCAGTACCGCACGCTCCAAATTGCCTTTCCACTGTGTGATTTTGGCATATTCGCGCACGAAGGCACGCAATAATTCGTCATAGTAAAACGGTTGCATTAAGTTACGTTTTACCAAACGCTCCGGTACCGGTCCGTCAAAAAAACGGAAACGGTTGATATCCACGAGCGAAAAATAATATTTTTCATTTTCCACGCGGTACAAAATGTTGCCGGGGGTAAAATCACGGTGAAAAAGTCCTTTGGCGTGTATATCGGCGGTATATTGGGCCAGCGCGCGGATAAGTGCAGGATCATTTCCGCCTTCGCGTATGGGCTGCATATTTTCTATTTGTTCACTTGCAAAATACGAATAATTGATAAGTCCCCCGGTGCGCTCTATGCGGTATCCGTACGGGGTTGGTGTATGAAAACCGCGTTTTAAAATCTCTTGCGCATTTTTATAGGTGGCCAGAGCCTTTGGCGTGCGCCAACCCAAAGAGTATAAAATCCGGTTTACAATCGGCGGGATACAAAATTTTTTTACGTTAATTTTTTTACCTGCTATGTCAAACACGCGGATCTGGTTGCGTGCATTGTGAATAATCGTGCCGCTTGTCGTAAAAAACGCGGGCAAGGTTTTCATAAAATCAGCCGGCAGCGGCGCGTTGGGCAGTTGGGAAACTTCACTTGTTGATTTCATACCTATATTTTAGCATATCCCGCAGAACCGTTGCGAGGGCTTGCGTGTGCGAAAAGATTTTGTTATAATAATTATAAGAACTGCGGATAAGACGTTTGCAAAAATGTTTGCAATTGGCAGTTTTTATTGATAAAATATAATAGAAGTTATTAAACCGATTTAACGAGAACCATGATTCCCCCCGACGTGAAAACGGAGGATGGGGGATCTGTGGCTGTCGTTTTCTCGCTCTAAAAGTGAGACAAATAGCAGCCCTTCTCGGTTAAAAAAACAGGCAATAAAATGAACCTGACAAAAGACCAAAAGAAACAAAAGTCGCAAGACTTAGCTTCTGAAATTACCACTGGTGGAACGGTGTTCTTCACGGCCTATCAAGGCTTGAAGTTTACCGACATGGAAGCCGTTCGCCAAGCGTTAGCCCCCGCGGGAGCCAAATTCCGCGTAGAACGCAACGCTATTGTGGAACACGCTGTCAGCCAGGCCAAAATTGAAGGAGCAGACGGAAAACTCTTTCAAGGCCCGACGGCTATTGCCGTCGGTGGCGATATCGCCGCTGTAGCCAAGGCGTTGGTTGATTTTCAGAAGAAAAATGCGGCTTTGAAGCTGCGTGCTTGCTATTCCGAGGGAGTCTGGTACAATGAGGCTCAAGTTAAACAACTCGCTACCATTGGTACGAAAGAAGAAAACTTGTCCAAATTGGCCGGCGCGCTGTACAGCGCGGTTGCTCAATCGGCGCAAGTATTGCAAGCTCCGATACGGGATTTTGCCTACGTTATCAAGGCTTTGGAAGACAAGCAAAAATAACGCAACAAGGTATCAGTTGGCAGTAGCCAACTGATGCCCGGTAAAATCTAAACCCGCCAAGAGCGGTAGTAGTCCCGCAAGGGGTAAAGGTACGGGCTTAACTGGGTTAAGCAGAAGGCCGCTACTCTATAATAAAGGAAAAATAAAAATGGCAAAAATGACCAAAGATGAATTAGTAAATGCTATCGCTGAACTCACCGTTTTGGAACTCTCCGAACTCGTGAAAGCGATTGAAGAAAAATTCGGCGTAAAAGCTGCTGCTCCGGCCGTAGCCGTAGCCGCTGCCGCTGCCCCCGCTGCGGGCGCTGCCGCTGAAGAAAAAGACGAATTCAACGTCGTGTTGACCGCTGTTGATGCCGCCAAAAAAATCGGCGTCATTAAAGTAGTTCGCGAAATCACCGGCCTCGGATTAAAAGAAGCCAAAGACCTCGTTGAAGGCGCTCCGAAAGCCGTGAAAGAAAACGTTGCCAAAGCCGAAGCTGAAGAACTCAAAAAGAAAATCACCGAAGCCGGCGGCACCGTAGAACTCAAATAGTTCAACCGATGCAATTATATCCCAGCCCCCGGTTTCGGGGGTTGGGATTCGTACCCTAAGGTGTGGGTATCACAACGAGGCCGTTTATGCGAGTGCGCGCAAGGAAAACGCCCGTTGAAAACTCAGGAAGAAAAGCAATGATTGAAAAACAAACCAATTTCGGCAAAATTTCCACCAAACTACCGTTACCGGATTTGTTGGATATGCAAAAGCAATCTTTTGTGGACTTTTTGCAACTTGATGTAGCCCCTTCCAAACGGGAACTCAAAGGCTTACAAGCCGCTTTTGAAGATGTATTTCCGATTGAAGCCCCCGACGGAAGCATGCGCTTAGAATTTTTGAAATATGAACTTGGCACTCCCCGTTATGCAACTCCGGCAGAGGCCACCGTGCGTGATAGCACTTATTCTGCTCCGTTAAAAGCGTGGATGCGCTTATATGTAAAACAAAAAAACGGAAAAATGAAAGAAGCGTCTGACCAAGACGTCACCCTTTGCGATTTACCTTTAATGACCGACGCCGGCTGCTTTGTTTTCAACGGGGCCGAACGTGTTGTGGTCAGCCAGATGCACCGCTCTCCGGGTATCATTTTTGAAGAAGATGAAGAAAAGAAACAGTCCACCTTCGGTAAACGCCTTTATGTAGCGCGTATTATTCCGTATCGCGGAGCGTGGATTGAATTTTCGTTTGACCTTATGAACGCCCTGTGGGTTCGCATTGACCGCAAGAAAAAAGTACTCGCGTCTACCTTCCTGCGCGCGTGCGGCTTGGAAACTAACGCACAAATTATCCAAACCTTCTACAAATGCGAAGATATTGAAGTTAAACCTACGCACATTGATTCTATTATCGGCCGCTATGCCGCCGACGATATTTACGATCCGGCCACCGGCGAAGTGTTGTGGAATTTAGATGAAAAAGCCGCTTTGCCGATTGATGATAAACTTTTTAAGACGTTAATTGAAAAGAAAGTAAAAACCATTAAGGTTATCTGCGGTAAACCCCGCCAAGATGATCCCGGTATTTTGGCTACGCTAGAACACCGCAAAGATTCTATCCGCACCGCGGCCGAAGCGCAAGCCGAAATTTATAAGAAAATGAGAGGGCAAGATTTCGTCGTTAAAGAACAAGCGGAATCGTACCTCAATAATTTAGTGTTTGATAATATCCGCCGCTACGATTTGAGTTTCGTGGGCCGCTACAAAATCAACAAAAAATTTGCGAATATGTTTGATTTGATCAGCAAATTCAAATTCAAAAAATTCCAAAAACCGTCTGACAACCGCCGCACGCTCGCGCCGGAAGACGTGATTGTAGCCGTCAAATATCTCTTGGCGTTGAATGCCGGAGAAGAAGTTCAAAAAGAATATGGCGAAGGATTTTCCTTTAAAGTAGACGATATTGACCACTTGGGTAACCGCCGCGTTCGCGGAATTGGCGAATTATTAGAAAACCAAGTTCGCATTGGGCTTAGCCAAATGGCCAAAACCGCCCGCGACCGCATGAACCGCGAACTTACGTCGTTTACGCCGCGCGCATTAGTCAATGCGCAACCGGTACAAGCGATTATCCGCAAGTTCTTCGGTACTTCCCAACTCTCGCAGTTTATGGATCAAATTAACCCGCTAGGTGAATTGACACACAAACGCCGTTTGTCTGCGTTAGGGCCCGGCGGTCTTAACCGCAAACGCGCCGGGTTTGAGGTGCGCGACGTACACTATACGCACTATGGCCGCGTCTGCCCGATTGAAACGCCGGAAGGTCCGAACATTGGGTTAATCACCTCGCTCGCGTGTTATTCTAAAGTAAACAAGTACGGTTTGATTGAAACGCCGTACCGCAAAGTAGTCAACGGTAAAGTAACCGATAAAATTGAAAACTTAACCGCGGATGCCGAAGACGATAAATTCGTTGCCCAGGCCAACACGCCGCTTAAGAAAGACGGTTCTATTGATACGGATCTCGTATCTTGCCGTGTCCGCTCGGACTATCCGATGATTGCGCCGAAGAGCGTCAATTACATGGACGTTTCGCCGCTGCAAGTTATCAGCGTGTCTGCCGCGCTTATTCCGTTCTTGGAGCACGACGACGCTAACCGTGCTTTGATGGGTTGTAACATGCAACGCCAGGGTGTTCCGCTGCTTATGCCGGAGGCCCCGTACGTGGGAACCGGTATTGAACATGAAGTCGCGCGCGACTCCGGTACCTCTATGGTAGCCAAACGTGACGGCCGTGTTCAGTTCGCGGATGCCAACCAAATTATTGTAGAAGCCAAAGACGGCTCTACGGATGTATATAACTTACTTAAATATAAACGCTCCAACTCGGATACCTGTATCAACCAACACCCGATTGTAAAAACCGGGGATAATGTAAAAGCCCGCCAAGTAATTGCCGACGGTCCGTCTATGGATAACGGTTATTTGGCTTTGGGGCGCAATATGCTGGTTGGTTTTATGTGCTGGGAAGGGTATAACTACGAAGACGCCATTTTGGTGTCCAGCCGTCTGGTGAAAGATGATGTGTTTACTTCTATTCACTTGCACGAATTTACCGTAGATGCCCGCAACACGAAATTGGGCGCGGAAGAAATTACCCGCGATATTCCCAATATCGGTGCGGACGCCCTGTCTCACTTGGATAACGAAGGTATCGTATTGCCGGCTACCGTAGTAGAACCCGGTGATATTTTAGTGGGTAAAGTAACCCCGAAAGGCGAACAACAATTAACGCCTGAAGAAAGACTCTTAAAAGTAATCTTCGGTAAAAAAGCCGATGACGTGGTGGACGCTTCCTTACGTGTTCCGCCCGGCACCAGCGGCAAAGTAGTGGGTACGCGTGTATTTGTACGCAAAGAAAAACTCACCAAAGCCGAAGAAAAAGCACGCTTGACTGCGCTAGAAAACGAGAAAAATGCGACGTTGGATTTACTCAAAGAACAACGCAAACGTGCTTTAGATTACGCCAAAAATACAATTAAGAAAGATGCCGAACTCAAAAAAGAAACGGCTCGCATTACCGCGCTTTACAAGTTGATGGAAAAGAAAGCCGTGGAACATTACGAGCGCGAAATTGAGTTCTCTAAACAAGGTGACGAATTGGCTGTAACCGTCAACAAATCTATTAAAGTGTATATCGCTTCCAAACGCAAATTGCACGTTGGAGACAAAATGTCCGGCCGCCACGGAAACAAAGGGGTTGTGGCGCGTATCTTGCCGGAAGAAGATATGCCTTTCTTGCCGGACGGCACACCGCTTGATATCGTCTTGTCGCCGTTGGGTATTCCTTCCCGTATGAACGTGGGACAACTTTTGGAAACCATGCTCGGGTGGGCTGCGCACTACTTGCACTACAACGCCGCAACGCCTGTGTTTGACGGGCCGAGTGAAGCAGATGTGGTCAACGAAGTCCGCAAAGCCAAAGAAAAAATCTTGGATGATAAAGGTCTAAAAGGTAAAGCACGCGAAGAATACGCCGCCAAATACTTGCCGGACGATTACTGCCGCATTACGCTTTATGACGGAAGAACCGGAGAACCTTTTGAAGAAAAAGTGACGATTGGTTATATGTATATGATGAAACTAATCCACTTGGTAGAAGACAAGGTGCACTCCCGCTCTACCGGTCCGTACAGCATGATTACCCGCCAGCCGTTGGGTGGTAAAGCCCAGTTCGGCGGCCAGCGCTTCGGGGAAATGGAAGTGTGGGCTATGGAAGGGTATGGTGCTACGTACACCTTGCAAGAATTCTTGACGGTAAAATCCGACGATTTTGCCGGACGTACGAAAATGTACGAATCTATCGTCAAAGGCGAAGCCCCGGCCCAACCGGGCGTGCCGGAATCTTTCAAAGTGCTTGTAAAAGAATTGCAAGCCTTGGGCTTAAGTGTGGATTTGCTTAAGAACGTAGAGGACGGCGAAAAGCCGGCTGCCTCCGACACTAAAAAAGAGGAGGCCAAGGCCGATAAGTAAGCCGGAGATTTTACCATGCAAACAAAAAAAGTAAAACAATTAAGCGACTTAAACTTCTTTGACTTTGATGCCATTAAATTAGGCATTGCCAGCCCGGAACAAATTATGGGTTGGTCTTATGGTGAAGTAAAAAAACCGGAAACCATTAACTACCGCACGCTCAAACCGGAGCGTGACGGACTGTTCTGCGAACGTATTTTCGGGCCGACCAAAGATTATGAATGTTCCTGCGGTAAATACCGTTGGGTAAAATTCAAAGGCATTAAATGTGATCGCTGCGGTGTGGAAATTACCGAAGCCAAAGTGCGTCGCGAACGGATGGGCCATATTGAATTGGCTGTGCCGGTTGCACACGTATGGTTCTTGCGCAAAAATCCGTCTCGTATCGGTATTATGCTGGATATGCGCACGAGTGATTTGGAACGCGTGGTCTATTATGCTTCTTATGTGGTCATTGAAGATTGTGTGGATAGCGTAACCGGTCGCGTGGACTTCAAAAAAGGCACGCTCCTTTCCGATGTGCAAGTGCGCGAAGCCCGCAAGAAACATGGGGCTCGTCTCAAAGTAGATATTGGGGCTCCGGCCATTCGCACGCTACTAGAAGGCATTGATTTTGATAAAGAAATTCCGGCTTTGCACGAACAACTTAAAAATACGCAAAGCGAACTTGAACGCACTAAACTCATCCGCCGCGTTAAAACGATGGAAGAGTTTAAAGAAAGCGGTAACCGCCCGGAATGGATGATTATTAGCGTACTGCCCGTCATCCCGCCGGACTTGCGGCCGCTCGTTGCGCTAGACGGGGGACGGTTTGCGGCGTCTGATTTAAACGACCTATACCGCCGTATTATTAACCGCAACAACCGCTTGAAACATATTGAATCCTTGCGTGCGCCGGAAGTAATGATTTACAACGAAAAACGTCTCTTGCAAGAAGCCGTAGACGCCTTAATTGAAAACGGCGCCCGCGGTAAATTCTTCATTGGTGCCGGTGGCAGACCGCTTAAATCGTTGTCTGATAACATCAAAGGTAAACACGGTCGTTTCCGCCAAAACTTACTCGGTAAACGCGTTGACTATTCCGGTCGTTCCGTTATTGTGGTAGGTCCGAACTTGAAACTCCACCAATGCGGTTTGCCTAAACTCATGGCGTTGGAACTTTTTAAACCGTTCATCATTGGCGAACTGATGAAAAAAGAAGGCGTAACGCTTAAATCTGCCAAGAAAATGTTGGAACGTGTCCGTCCGGAAATTTGGGATATTTTAGAAAAAGTAACCAAATCTCACCCGGTTATGTTAAACCGCGCTCCGACGTTGCACCGCTTGGGTATTCAAGCGTTTGAGCCGGTACTGATTGAAGGTAAGGCTATTCAGTTGCATCCGCTTACTTGTGCCGCTTTCAACGCGGACTTTGACGGTGACCAGATGGCTGTACACGTACCGCTTTCGTTAGAGGCACAAATGGAAGCCCGCACGTTGATGCTTGCTTCTAACAACATTTTATCACCCGCTTCGGGTAAACCGATTGCCGCTCCGTCTCACGATATGGTATTAGGTATCAACTTCCTGACCAAGATTAAAGACGGCGATATCGGTGAAGGTTCTATTTTCGGTAGCAAAGAAGACGCGCTTGTGGCGTTGGAATATGGCAAATTGTCCTACCACGCTAAAATCAAAGTGCGCGGCATCAATGCGATTCCGGAACCCGGTTTGGAAGGGAAGGATGAGAAAAATGTAGCCAAGTGGAAAGATTATACTTCTGTGGGCCGCATTATTTTCAACCAAATCTTGCCCAAAGGGTGGGAATATATTAACAAAACGATCGGTAAAAAAGAATTGGGTGCTTTGGTAGATGAATGCTACAAGAGCAAAAAATACGGCCGCTATGAAGCCGTGCAATTCTTGGATAAGATAATGAAGATGGGGTATCATTACGCTACCTTATCCGGCTTGTCTATTTCCATTGCCGATATGACCATTCCGTCTGTCAAACAAAAATACATTGATAACGCGAAAAAACAGGTCAAACAAATTCAAGCGCAAGCCGAAGCCGGTATCATTACCGAAGGCGAACGCTATAACAAAGTTATTGATATCTGGACGCGTGTGACCGATGATGTGGCCAACGAACTCTTCAAAGAAATGAAAAAATTTGAAGAGGCCAAATTTGATCCCACCAACAAAGAACACAGCGGTCAACGCTTTAACTCCGTTTATTTGATGGCGGATTCCGGTGCCCGCGGTTCGCGCCAACAGGTGCGCCAATTGGCTGGTATGCGCGGTCTAATGGCTAAACCGCAGAAGAAACTGACCGGTGGTCAGGGCGAAATTATTGAAAACCCGATTACCGCTAACTTCCGCGAAGGTTTGTCCGTATTAGAGTACTTCATCTCTACGCACGGCGGACGTAAAGGTCTTTCCGATACCGCTTTGAAAACTGCCGACGCCGGTTACTTAACCCGTCGTTTGGTAGACGTGGCTCACAATGTAGTCATCACGCAAGAAGATTGCGGTACGCATAACGGTATCGTGGTAAAATCTTTGATGAGCGGCGAAGAGATGGTGGAACCGTTAGATGAACGTATTTTAGGACGCACGTCTTTGGAAGACGTGGTTGTTAAAGTCAAAAAAACCGACGGATCCGAAGAAGAAAAAACCATCATTAAAGAAGGCGATTTAATCACCTTGGAACAAAGCAAACAAGTCAAAAAATACGGTGTGGAATCTGTACGTATCCGCTCCGTACTAACCTGCGAAGCGCCCTACGGCGTGTGCGCCAAATGCTACGGCTTATCTTTGGCGACGTCTGCCAAGAGCAACCCGGGCGACTCGGTCGGCATTATTGCCGCCCAGTCCATCGGCGAACCGGGTACGCAGTTAACCTTGCGTACGTTCCATATCGGTGGTACGGCCTCGCGCGTGCTGTCCCGCAGCCAAGCGGTGGCCGAAATTGACGGTAAGGTAACTTTCAAGGATGTTAAAGTTATTACCAACCGCTATGATAACAAGATTTGTCTTTCCCGCAACGGCTCTATCTTTGTGACCGCCGGAAATGGTACAATAAAAGAATATAAGATTCAGTACGGTGCCTCTCTCTATGTAAAAGATAAAGAGGCCGTCAAAAAGGGCTCGCTCTTAGCGGAGTGGGACCCGCACTCTATCCCGGTGCTGGCCGAAGTGACCGGCAAAGTCCGTCTTACGGACGTGGTGGAAGGTATCACCTTGCAGGAAGAGCGCAACAAAGTAACGGGCGTAATTGAGCGTAAGATTACTGCCAGCCGCATGGGCAAGAAAAACCCGCGCATCAGCATTGAAGGCAAAGAGAAGAAAATTAACTTCCCGTTGCCTATTGATACAATCCTGATGGTGGAAAACGGTGAAGAAGTGGAACCCGGAGACGTGCTCGCTAAGATTGGGCGCGAAGCCGGTGGTACCAAAGATATTACCGGAGGTTTGCCCCGTATTGCGGAGTTGTTTGAAGCGCGCAAACCGAAAAACCCGGCTATTATTTCCGAGTTTGAAGGTATTGTCAGCCTTGAAACATCGCCCAAAGGTTTGATTGAAGTTGTCGTGCGGAACGAAGAGACCAACCAGGTCAAGCAGTACAGCATTCCGCAAGGCAAACACTTGGTCGTATATGAAGGCGACCATGTCGGCGTAGGCGAAGCCTTAACCGACGGCGCCATTGACCCTCACGACGTGCTGCGCGTGAAGGGTGAAAAAGAAGCACAAGAGTTCCTGTTAAACGCTATTCAAGAAGTGTACCGCTTGCAGGGCGTAACTATCAACGACAGACATATTGAGGTTATTGTCCGTCAGATGTTAGGGAACGTAAAAATTCTGGACGCTGGGGATACCCACTTCCTAAAAGGTGAAGTTTTAAGCCGTGCCAGTTGGTTGCGTGAAAATGCAAAAATGAAAGCCGCCGGCAAACGCATGGCTGAAGCCGAAACGATCCTTTTGGGTATCAGTAAGGCCTCTTTAGCATCCGAATCATTTATATCTGCGGCTTCGTTCCAAGAAACCACCAAGGTTTTGACGGACGCCGCAATTACCGGTCAAGTAGATGAATTGGCTGGTCTGAAAGAAAACGTAATTGTAGGCCATTTGATACCGGCGGGAACAGGTATTTCCGCTCGTCAGATTGCCCACGAATTTGAACAAAAACGCAAAGAAACAAAATAGGAGAGAAGTAATGCCAACAGTAAATCAATTAGTGAAATACGGACGGGCAAAAGAGTCCAACCGGACCAAATCCCCGGCGTTGCAATCCTGCCCCCAACGGCGCGGCGTTTGCACCCGTGTTTACACCACGACCCCTAAAAAACCGAACTCGGCTTTACGGAAGGTCGCCCGTGTCAAATTGACTTCCAAAATGGAAGTAACCGCTTATATTCCCGGTGTGGGACACAACTTGCAAGAACACTCCATCGTGCTCGTGCGCGGTGGCCGTGTGAAAGACTTGCCGGGTGTGCGCTATCACATCATTCGCGGTGCGCTTGATGCGTCGGGCGTAGAAAACAGAAAACAAGGCCGCTCGCTTTATGGCGTAAAACGCCCCAAAGCCGGTAAATAATTTTTAGGAGTGAATAAAAGAATATGCCGAGAAAAGGTTTAAGACCCAGAGACAGAAGACCGCAACCCGCGCCGGATTATAAATACAATTCCGTGCTCGTGGCCCGGTTTATTAACAAATTAAATTTTGAAGGTAAAACTTCTACTGCCGAGCGCATCTTAGATGACGCCATGGCTATCATTGCGGAAAAAACGAAAGAAAATGCACTTGATGTATTTACCAAATGCATTGAAAACGTTCGCCCGCTCGTGGAAGTAAAAGCCCGCCGCGTAGGTGGTGCGAACTATCAAGTTCCTACCGAAGTAAAACCCTTACGCAGCACCTCTTTGGCGATGCGCTGGTTGATTGGCGCTGCCCAAAGCCGCAAAGGACGCCCGATGGCTGAAAAATTAGCCGAAGAAATTATCTTGGGCGCCAAGAAAGAAGGCACCGCGTTTAAAAAACGTGAAGACGTGCATAAGATGGCTGAAGCCAACCGCGCTTTTGCCCACTTTAAATTTTAAGCGGGATTTGAGATATGGCTGAATTTAAAACCTATCCGTTAGAGAAAATCAGAAATATCGGTATTATCGCGCACATTGATGCGGGTAAGACCACCACTTCCGAACGTATTTTATACTACACCGGAAAAGTGCACAAAATCGGTGAAACGCACGACGGTGCGTCCGTAACCGACTGGATGGAACAAGAACGCGAAAGAGGTATCACGATTACCTCCGCGGCCATCTACTGCGTATGGAAAGATTGCCAACTCAACATTATTGACACTCCCGGCCACGTGGACTTTACGGCCGAAGTGGAACGTTCTTTGCGTGTGTTGGACGGTGCCGTGTGCTGTTTTGACGGCGTGCAGGGCGTAGAACCCCAATCTGAAACCGTATGGCGTCAAGCGGATAAATACCACGTTCCGCGTATTGCCTACATTAACAAAATGGACCGCATCGGTGCGGACTTTATCCGCTCTGCTAACTCCATTAAAGAAAAACTGGGCGGCAACGCTTGCCCGATTCAATTGCCTATTGGCGCGGAAGACAAATTTGTTGGCGTAGTTGACCTCGTCAAAATGAAAGGAATCGTCTGGGACGGCGACCACAACGGTGCGACGTTCACCGAAGGCGATATCCCGGCAGACCTCGTTGAATTGGCCAATAAATACCGCACGGAAATGATTGAAAAACTCGCCGATTTTGACGAAACCATTATGGAGCGCTACTTAAACGGCGAAACTAACTTTACCGAAACTGAAATTAAAAAAGCGATTCGCCGCGGAACCTTAACGGGTAAATTCTTCCCGGTGATCTGCGGTTCTTCGTACAAAAACAAAGGGGTACAACCTTTGTTAGACTGCGTAAACGATTATCTACCCTCTCCTGTAGATGTCCCCGCCGTCAAAGGTACGAACCCGAACACGGGCGAAGAAGTTTTCCGCAAACCGTCTAACAGCGAGCCGTTCTGCGGACTCATCTTTAAAGTACAAACCGACCCGTTCGTGGGTAAACTCAGTTTCTTCCGCATTTATTCCGGTACGATTAAAGCCGGGGATGCCGTATACTTCCCGGGTAAAAACGCCACCGAACGCTTTGGCCGTATGATGCGTATGATGGCCGATAAACGCGAAGAAGTAAAAGAACTTTCCGCCGGGGAAATTGCCGCTACGGTGGCTATTAAAAACTCCCGCGTAGGTCAAACGATCTGCTCGCCGGATGCCCCGATTGTGCTGGAAAGCATTACCTTCCCGGAACCGGTAATTTCTATTGCCGTAGAGCCGAAATCTAAAGCCGACGAAGAAAAAATGTCCAATGCCTTGGCGCGCTTAGCCGAAGAAGACCAAACCTTCCGCGTGCGCACTGATGAAGAAACCGCCCAAACCGTTATCAGCGGTATGGGTGAACTTCACTTGGACATTATTGTGGACCGCATGAAACGCGAGTTCAACGTACAAGCCAACGTCGGTGCGCCGCAAGTGGCCTACCGCGAAACCATCACCAAGACGGTGGAACAAGAAACCAAATTCGTTCGCCAATCCGGTGGTCGCGGTCAATACGGGCACGTGTTCTTGCGCTTAGAGCCGCAGGAAAAAGGCAAAGGGTTTGAATTTGTCAACGAAATCACCCAAGGCCGCATTCCGAAAGAATATATCCCGGCTATTGAAAAAGGTTGCCGCGAAGCATTGGACTCCGGTGCTATGGCGGGTTATCCTTTAGTGGACATTAAAGTAGCCGTATTTGACGGTTCGTTCCACGAAGTAGACTCTTCCGAAATGGCGTTCAAAATCGCCGCTTCTATGGCGTTGAAAGACGGGGCCAAAAAAGCCGCGCCTGTCATTTTGGAACCGATTATGAAAGTGGAAGTAGTCGCGCCGGAAGCCAACCTCGGGGATATCATCGGGGATTTGAGCAGCCGCCGCGGTCAAATCGGCGAAATGGGTGTGCGCGGAAACGTGCGCTACGTACGCGCCGAAGTGCCGCTTGCCGAAATGTTCGGTTACGCTACGAACGTACGCTCCTTGTCTCAAGGCCGTGCGTCGTTTACGATGGAACCGAGCCACTACGCCGAAGTACCGGCCAACGTCGCCAAAGCGATTATTGAAAAACGCTCGGCTGACAAGGCTGCCGTTGCTGCTGCGTAATATAAAGATTACAACAAAAACCCCGCCTATTCGGGCGGGGTTTTTTGTTGTAAAACGACGGTTGTTATGTTGCGCTTTTTACCGGCAACAATTTCTCAAATTTAAGTCCTTGCCCGCCGACTTTCACTTGCGTACTTGCCGCACTTCGTGCGGTCCGGCAGACGGCTATTTTATGGGCGGGGGCGTTATATCTACATTACCCTAAAAGTTGTTTCTTTTTGGCGTCAAATTCTTCGCGGGTGATTAGACCTTGTTTGTAAAGGTCGGCCAGTTGCGTCAGTTTATCAATATCGCGGGCTTCTTGGTCCTTTCCGCCGACAAACTCCCTTTCCTGTGCACGGCGGGTTTCCATTTCGGCTTTTGTCGGCCATACATACGCCATAATTAAGGCCACTAGCCAACTAATACCAAAAAGAAACAGACTTGTGATACATAACACAATAATAACATTGATGATATTTTCTTCCAACTGGCGCTTTTTGGCAACGTTAATCGGCCACAGGAACAACAAAATAACACAAATTAACCCCAATAATAACAACAATAAACCTAATACCACGCTCATAATAAACTCCTTATTCCCACCCTTGACGGATAATTTCTCGCGTTTTAGTATCGTATGTTACGTTATATAAACGCGGAATCCAACTTTCCGGTTGGATAGAAAGTTCAATATAGCGCGCTTGGGGGAGAAAATCGGCAATTGCCTCGCGAGGAAATCTATATGCAATATGATTATCACTCCATATGGTGTTCCCTTTCTCGTTTACCAATGCAACGCTGGTCACGCTGGCGTCAACATTTAAGTCCAAAATTTTCTCGTTCCCGAGTATAAGCGGGAAGGTGGCTTTCCCGTTATTATGATAGGCATGTACCAAAGTGTTTAAGAATTGGGCGTGAGTAACAAAGCCGATATCTTCATCTTTCATTTCCTGTGAAGCGGAACGAGGAAAGATTTGCGGGGCCAAATAGTATTTAGTAGTCCTTATTCCAACCACTTCCCCTTCCGGGTTTAGAACCGGGCCGCCCCACATACCGGGCCAGTTGCTTGGGCCGTTTTCCAAAGACACCCGTAAAGAGAGCGCGGAAAAACCTCTGTGTTTGTGATTAGCAAATGTTAATTTGCCCCCATCAAACCCGATAGAACGTAACGGAGCGTTCAGAGCCGGCATTTGGTCGGAGAGTTTAAGCGGAAAAAGAAATCTCTCGGCTTCCGGAGCAAATTTCACAAGTGCCATATCAAACATAGTGGGTGAAGATGTTTGCACAACGGTAGCCGGGATATCTACTTCGTGTCCGCTTACATTAATGCGCGCGGTAAAATTTTTAATTTCTTCCTTTTCCCGCCAAACAGTTTCTTTAGAGATTGCGGATTGCGCGGCAATGGCACCAAAAATTTCTTCCTTTCCCTCGTAAGTAGTTTTAAAAACAAACCCGGCGAAGTCAGATCCTATGTGGCCAGGTTGGCGGCCCCAAAAAACACTGCTTTGAAATTTGTTAGTCTCAAACACTTTTTGAGACAATTGCGAGCAGTGATCAATCAATTGCGAGCGGCGAGCCCCTTTTTCTATCGCGGCAGTAATTTTTTCAAAAGCGGACATTGCTTTAAAAACTCTGCCGGGCGTTTGGGCGTTAGCGGGTAACGCCGTAAGTAATCCCATTACAAAAAGCAGTGATAAAATGGATTTATGATTTTTGGACATAATTTATTTTATCATTTTCCCCCGTTTTAAGCGGGAGGAAAAATCATGGTCGGATGTTAATAGTCCCGGTGTTGCTTGGTGATTTTCCTTCCTTTCCAATCGTAAAATACAAAATTGTCCGGCCTGTCCACATACAATAGCGCATGGCCGTTCCAATACTCGCGGTCAATCCAAAAGGAAATATAACTGGCTTGCGGTAGTTTTTCCGTAATAGAATTATACGGGAATTTATGCATCAGACTCCGGTGGAAAAGGGGGTTATGTTCTTTGTCTGATACTAGGGCACTGGTAATATATTCGTCCACGTTTAAATCCAAAATTTTCTGCTCTCCGAGTATAAGCGGGAAGGTGGCTTTCCCGTTGTTGTGATAGGCCTCTACCAACGTGCGCAGATACATAGCATGGGTGGCAAAGCCGATATCGGGGCGCCCTTCCACGAATTCATCTCCCGTAATTACACCGACCACTTCTCCTGCCGGGTTAAAAATCGGGCCGCCACACATGCCGGGCCGCTCGGCGCGCGGGTTATCCAATGAAATACGCAGAGAGACAAGCGAATTTTGTTTGTGAATGTGTTTTAAAGACGTTAATTTTTTTGATACAAATCCGGCGGAGCGTAGGGGCATCCCCACTTCCGGTTGGTTAGCGGCCAACGTAAGTGGGATAAGCAGTTTTTCATCTGCCGGGTTAAATTTTACAAGTGCTACATCCAGCATGTGCGGAGATGACGCTTGAACGACGGTAGCCGGGATATCCACCTCTCGGCCGTCTATGCTAATGCGCGCGGTAAATTTTTCAGAGGGGTGTAGGCTGAATAATTCCGGAGGTAACGTGTGCGCGGCAATCGCGCCAAAAATTTCTTCCTTCCCTTGGTAAGTCGTTTTGAAAACAAAGCCGGACAGGGCGTGCGTGCTTGTTCCCCCGGTAGGCAAAACGCGAAAAACGCTTTTGGCCAAATCTGCTTGCGAGGTAATTTGGGCGCGCGCAGCGGCTTTTTCCACGGCGGAAGTTACGGCTTTAACGATTTTTCCGGGCATTTGGGCGTTAGCGGGTAACGCCGTAAGCACCCCCACTATAACAAGTAAGGATAAAATAGATTTATAATTTTTTGACATACCTTATTATACGGTTTTATATTTTGGGGGCGCAACGGTCAAAAGACCTATTATACAGATGGGCCTTAATAACCTATAAAATGTTTTTGATGGGTAAGTCTTGCAGATTTTTGTTTTCGTCGCGCAAATTTTTCAGGGCGGCTACGTCGGTTAAATGTAGCGCCAGAACAACTTTTTTGTTTTTGGCTTTCAGCGCAGTCCGTACAGAGGCCAACGTTTGTCCGGTGGCTAAAATATCATCAATATAGATAAATTGCGAAAAGTTATTGAGCAAATCCGTATCCACTTCTACATTGTAAGAGGTATATTCGTTGGTAATGCGGAAAGCGTAAGGTTTATTGGGGATTTTGCCTTCTTTACGGATAAGTAGTAGCGGCAAGTGTAGCGCGTGGGCCACCGGCGCACCGAAGATAAACCCGCGCGCTTCCGGCGAAATAATAGCGGTTTTATCTAGCGTGCCGGCGCGGAGTTCTTCTTTAATGGTTTGGCAAAACGCGTCAATAGCGGCTGAATATTGTGACGGATTTTGTAATAAAGGGTTAATATCAATAAAATTGATGCCCGGTTTGGGATAATCTTTTATGATATTAAGTTGAAATGCGGGTTTTGTCATAATTTAGTTCCTTAGTAAAGTTATAATTTCCGTAAAATTCTTTTCTTGCGCCAGATCGGCGGCGGTTTTGCCTTCATTATTTTTAAGAGTTTTATTAAGCCCCGGTTGTTCTAACAAAAGTTTGACGATTTCGGTTTGTCCGTTTAAGGCCGCCACGTGCAAGGGCGTATTGCCGTTTGGGGCGTAGGCGGTGTTAATGTATTCCGGGTGTTCTTGCAGCGCGGTACGGACGAGGTCCGCGTCATTAGCAAGTATGGCGCCCAATAAAGGGGTGATTTTATTAGAAGTTGCCGGGCCTACTACGAGTTTGGGTAGAATCATTCCTCCTTTGGAAATAGCCAAAGTTTCAGCTTCGTTTTTCTTTTTGGGATATTTACGCCAAAGCATTATAAAAGAACCAATCCACGCAATCCCAAGTATTACAAGCAGATAGGGGGCCCAGGGTACTTTGGAAGTAAACACCCACATAAAAAACAGTACGTACATTAGGATAAACCATACCAGGTCCCAGCGGACAACCTTTTTAGGAAACTCTTTTACACTGCAAATAAGGAATATTATACAAACGATTGCGAATAAAGCAAGCCGATCTTCAAACTGATTTTCCCCTTTGGAATAACGATAATTTTCAGAAAGAAAGATAAAGAATTGGCGCGCACCTGTCACTACAAGAGGAGCCAATGCCAAACCCCTAAACAATTCTATTAAAGTGGGAACTTTTTTTATCTTTTTTCGCGGCTTATGGGGCAAGGTGAGGTATATTAAGTTAAGAAGCAGCTTTTGCATATTCTATTCCCCTCTTTACAAAAATTTCTTTTTATTATACAATATCTTATCAGGATTTTAGTGCATAAGCCGTTTGATGCGCAAGGGTGAAAACGCTTAAAAACTGCGTGCACAAAGCCCGCTAATTTGGTATAATAAAATGTACGTAAATTAGCAGGAAGGCAAAAAATTCCTAACCGGCCCGACGGAGAAAGCGGACCGGAAAGGGGTTTTCTGCCGATAAATTATTTGTAGAAATTTTGTATAAAAATACTGAAGGAAAAACTAAAATGGCAGAAAAAACAGCAAAAAAAGCCAATAACATTGGCCAAGAAAGAATCCGCATTAAATTGCGTTCTTATGACCATCGCATGCTGGACGCCTCTGTTGCGCGTATCGTAGAAACCGCGCAAAAAACCGGCGCCATTGTGGCGGGTCCTGTTTTGTTACCGGTCCGGATTAAGAAGTACACCGTGCTTCGCTCTCCCCATACCGATAAAAAGAGCAGAGAACAATTTGAAATGCGCATTCATAAACGCTTAATTGACTTAAAAAGCCCCACCTCTAAAACCGTGGACGAACTAATGAAATTAGATTTGCCCGCCGGTGTAGATGTGGCCATTAAAAGTAACTAATAGGAACTGACAAGAACTATGACAGAAGAAATGAACAAGGCTGCTGGTGCCCAAGAGGCAACCCCCGTTGCTGAACCGGCCAAAGCAGAAACTGTCAAAGAGGCTCCCGAAACTTTCCGCTTTGTAATCGGCGAAAAAATCGGCATGACACAACTCTTTGATGAAAAAGGCAATCTGCATGGTGTATCCGTTGTAAAAGCGGGCCCGTGCAAGGTTGTGCGTGTCAGAACCCAAGAAAAAGACGGCTACAACGCCGTTTGCGTGGGTTTTGGCGAAGTGAAGGAAAGCAAACTGAACAAACCCGAACTCGGGTATTTCAAAAAAGCCAACGTGGCCCCGGTCAAACACATGAAGGAATGCCGTGTTGCCGATGTGGCCGGCTTTGAAATCGGTCAAGTCATTTCACTCGAAAAAATCTTTAAACCCGGCGACTATGTGGACGTTCAGGGCAAAATTAAAGGGCACGGCTTTGCCGGCGCGATGAAACGCCACGGCTTTGCGGGCCAACCGGATTCGCACGGTCAATCGGACCGCTCGCGTGCTCCGGGGTCTTTAGGCTCCCGCCGCTCTTTAGGTAAAGTTTTGTCCGGCCAACGCATGGCGGGCCATTACGGCACCACCACCCATACGGTAGCCAAAATTGAAGTTATTAAGGTAGATAACGAAAACGGACTTTTATTCTTAAAAGGTTCCGTTCCGGGGGCCAAAGGCTCTATCGTTTCCGTCTTAGAAACTTCCAAATACAAAAAACACTATGTGGCGCCTCAGCAGACCAAGATTTCTGCTTCCAAGGCTGCTAACAAGAAGTAAGGACTTTGACCATGGAAACTAAAGTTTTAGATATCAAAGGTAAAGAGAAAGGGACCTGCATTTTGCCCGATAGTTTGTTCGGCGTAAAACCCAATCCTACTTTCTTACACGAAGTCGTCACCGCTTTTTTGGCCAACCAAAGACGCGGCACCGCGGATACCAAAACCCGCGCCGAAGTTTCCGGTACCGGTAAAAAACCGTGGAAACAGAAAGGCACCGGCCGCGCCCGTCAGGGTTCTTTGCGTGCCGTGCAATTCCGCCACGGCGGTATCGCTTTCGGGCCGACTCCGCACTCCTACCGCCAATACTTGCCCGTTGCCAAACGCCGCGCGGCGTTAGCGATGGCCTTGTCTGCCAAAATGGCGGAAGGTAATGTGGTGGTATTAGATTCTTTGAAACTCAAAGAACCCAAAACCAACGCTTTTGCCCAAGTGATGAAGGTATTATCCGCCGGGCGCAAACCGTTAGTTATGGACAGTTTTGCAGATGAAAATGCCGCTTTGGCCAGCCGCAACATTGCCGGTTTAACCCGCTTGATGCCGCAAGATGCCAATGCGTACGTCGTGCTCAACAGCACCAAAGTCATCTTGACGCAAGACGCGGTAGAGAAACTCTGCAATACGTTTGTTAAGGAGGCCAAATAATGACCACCTATACTACCATTAAAAAACCGCTTTTAACGGAAAAAAGCCTTATTGAACGCGACACGCACAACCGCTACGGCTTTATCGTAGCCGCTAACGCGTCAAAAGGTGAAATCAAAACCGCGGTGGAAACGATCTTTAACGTAACCGTTACCAAGATCAACACGATTTCCGTCACGGGTAAGACCCATCGCATGGGTCGCTTTGAAGGCAAACGGCCTGATTACAAAAAGGCGTTCGTTACCTTGAAAGAAGGCGATAAAATCGAAATGGTGGAAGCCGCTTCGAAGTAGAATAAGGAGAACTACTAACTATGCCTATTAAATCATTTAGACCTTACACTCCTTCCCGCCGCACGATCACGGTGTCGGATTATTCCGATATTACCAAGACCACGCCCGAGAAGCGCTTAACGAAAGGTCTTCGCAAAACCGGCGGAAGAAATAACACCGGTATGATCATGGTCCGCCATATTGGCGGCGGGCACAGACGTGCCTATAGACAAATTGATTTCAAGCGCGAAAAATACGGCGTGCCGGCCAAAGTCGTATCTATTGAATACGATCCGAACCGCAGCGCGCGTATTTGCTTGTTAAACTATGCCGACGGCGATAAGAGATATATCTTGCATCCGCTCGGTGTAAAAGTGGGCGACGTACTTATGTCCGGCCCGGCCGCAGATATTAAAGTGGGTAACTGCCTTGCACTTAAAAACATTCCTGAAGGTACTTTTATCCACGCGATTGAACTTAAAGTCGGCAAAGGTGCGCAACTTGCACGCAGCGCCGGCAGCCAAGCGCAACTTATGGCCAAAGAATCGGACTACGCCCATATCAAAATGCCGTCAGGCGAAATCCGCTTAGTGCCCAGCGATTGCTGTGCGACTATCGGTCAAGTAGGTAACATTGACCACGGTAATATCGTCATCGGCAACGCGGGCCGCAATCGCCACCGCGGGCAGCGCCCGACGGTACGCGGTAGCGCCATGAACGCGGTAGATCACCCGATGGGTGGTGGCCGCGGTCACGGTAAAGGCGGAAACATCCCGCGCTCTCCGTGGAACCAACAAACCCGCGGTTTGAAGACACGCTCCACCAAGAAGGCTTTTGGTTGGATGATTGTCAGCGACAGAAGAAAAAACAAGGTTAAATAATTATGGGAAGATCAACTAAAAAAGGTCCGTTTGTGGATTTAAACCTGTTGGAAAAAGTTCAAGCAATGAACGCTTCCAATGAAAAGAAACCTATCAAGACGTGGGCAAGAGCCTGCACGATTGTACCGGAATTTGTAGGTCATACTTTCTTGGTACATAATGGCCGCAAGTTTCTTCCCATTTACGTTTCCGAACGTATGGTAGGATACAAACTCGGTGAATTTTCGTTCACGCGTTTGTTCAAAGGTCACGGTGGTATGACGAAAGATTCCACCGCCTTAAAATAAGAGTTGAGGATTTGATATGGAAGCTTGTGCAAAAGCAAAATTTCAACGCTTCGGTAGCCGCAAGGTGAACTTAGTGCTTGACCAAATCCGCGGTAAAAACGTAAAGGCGGCGGAAGATGTACTTCCTTTCGTAGCCAAACGTACCGCTGATTTAGTGGCCAAGACGCTTCACAGCGCAGCTGCTAACTTAGAAGTCAAAGCCGGCAAAAAGCTGGATTTTAGCAAAGTGTTTATTAAAGAAGCCTTTGCCAATTTGGGCCCCAGTGGCCACTTGAAAAGAGTGCAGCCCGGCCCGCAAGGCCGCGCCATGCCTTATAAAAAGAGCATGTGCCACTTGACGGTTATTGTAACCGACGAAAAAAAGGGAGGTCGCTAATTTATGGGACATAAGATTCACCCCCGGTCAATTCGCTTAGGTTATATTCAAGATTGGCGTTCCAGATGGTTCGCTCCCAAGAATATGCCGGCCTTGATCAAAGAAGATTTTGAAATCCGCAAAATCATTGACAACAAATTCACCATGGCTGCCATTAGTTACGTGGGCATTGAAAGAGCCGGCGCGTTTTTACGCGTAAACATCCATACGGCCCGCCCCGGCGTGGTAATCGGCAAAAAAGGTGCCGATATTGAGGCGTTACGCAAAGAGTTGGAAGCCTATACCGGCAGCAAAACCTTTGTGAACGTGGTGGAAATCAAAAACCCGGAAACCGACGCGCAACTCGTAGCCCAAAACATTGCTATGCAACTTGAAAAACGCGCTCACTACGGGGCCGCTATTAAGAAAGCGATTGAAAAAGCGCTCTCCGGCAAAGCCCTGGGTATTAAGATTATGGTATCGGGTCGTTTAGGCGGTGCGGAAATTGCACGTACCGAGTGGAAACGCGAAGGCCGCGTACCGCTGCACACCTTATGTGCCGATATTGATTACGGTTTTACCGAAGCCAATACAATCAGCGGTAAAATCGGCATCAAAGTCTGGATTTTCAAGAGAACTCACTTCGCCAAATCTCCTAAAGAGATTATGAACGAACTCAAGAAACACCGCGACATGGAAACCGCCGCCACGGAAGGCGTCGTTGAAGAAACGACTCCGGCAGTGGAAGCGAAATAAGAGGAATTTGACTTATGTTGATGCCTAAAAGAGTTAAATACCGCAAACCCTTCAGCGCCCCGCGTATTAAAGGCAACGCCAAACGCGGAACGGAAGTGGTCTTCGGCGAATATGGCTTAAAAGCCTTGGAACCCAAATGGATTACCGCCCGCCAAATTGAAGCGGCCCGTGTAACCCTGTCCCGCTTTATCAAAAAGAAAGGTAAATTGTGGATTCGCATTTTCCCGGATAAAGCCATCACCAAACACCCGGCCGAAACCCGTATGGGTAAAGGTAAAGGTGCCCCGGAATATTGGGCTGCCGTAGTCAAACCGGGCCGGATTTTGTTTGAATTGGAAGGGGCTTCTGAAGAAGATACCAAGCGTGCTATGCGCTTAGCGTCTGACAAACTGCCCATCAAAACCAAACTAGTAACCAGAAGGTAGTTTTATGAAGACGAACGAAAAAGAAGCTTTGAAAAACAAAACGTTAGCCGAGTTGAACGAAGCGCTCGGCAAAGCCCAAGAAAAGAAATTCAACCTTCTTTTCAAACACAGCACGACGCCCATTGCTAATCCGATGGAGATCCGCGCTGTAAGACGCGAAATTGCTCTTTTGCAAACGCTGATCAATCAAAAGAAAGAGCAAAAATAGAGGTTTAGACCATGGAAAAAGAAATTCGTGGCAAAAGAAAAGTGCTGACTGGCGTTGTCGTGTCCGATAAGATGGACAAAACCCGCACCATTTCCGTAGAACGCTTGGTGCATGACGACCGCTACGGCAAAACGCTCAAAAGAGCAGCCAAATTCCACGCGCACGACGAAGCGAACGAAAGCAAAATCGGCGATAAAGTGGAAATTATGAGCACCCGTCCCGTTTCTAAAACGACGAAATGGCGTGTTTCCAAAATTGTGGAAAAAGCCAGAGCTTAGTTTGTAAAAACTGGAGTTAAATAAAGTATGATTCAATTAAGAAGCATAGTCAATGTGGCCGACAATTCCGGCGCCCGTAAAGTGCAATGCTTTAAAGTGCGCGGCGGCCACCACCGGGATATCGCAACTTTGGGAGACGTTATTATGTGCTCTGTCAGAGATGCGATCCCTACTTCTGCCATTAAAAAAGGCGACGTAGTGCGTGCAGTAGTTGTGCGCGTAGCACGTGAAAAAAGAAGAAAAGACGGTTCGTACATTCGTTTTGACGACAACGCCGTTTGCATCATCAACGATAATGGCGAACCCAAAGGCACCCGTGTATTCGGCCCGATTGCCAGAGAGCTGCGCGAAAAGAACTTTTTAAAGATCATTTCGCTCGCGCCTGAGGTGGTATAGTATGATTATTAAGAAAAAAGATACCGTTTTAGTCTTGGCTGGTAAAGACAAAGGCAAGAAAGGCGAAGTAAAATCTGTTAACCCGACGAAAAACACCGTTGTTGTTACGGGTATTAACATGATTTCCAAACACGTAAAACCTGCCCAAAACAAGCAGGGCGGCATCATTAAGATGGAAGCGGCGTTAGATGCGTCTAACGTAGCGGTCATCTGCGCTAAATGCAAAAAAGCAATGACGCCCAAAATCAGCATTGCTGCCGACGGCACCAAAACGCGTGTCTGCCGCAAATGCAACGAGCCGATCATTTAATCTAGGTAAGTAAAATGACTAAGAAAGAAACCAAAAACGTAACGAAGGCGCCCGAAGGCTATACGCCCCGGTTGCAAGCCCTCTACAAAGAAAAAGTGCTTCCGGCTTTGCTTAAAGACATGAACGTCAAAAGCCCGATGGCCGTACCGAGAATGACTAAAATCGTCATCAATATCGGGGTAAAAGATGCCCGCGAAGACATCAAAGCGTTGGAAACGGCTAAAGAAGATTTAACCGCCATCGCCGGTCAAGCTGCGCAAGTACGCCGCGCCAAAAAATCCATTTCTAACTTCAAACTTAGAGAAGGGATGCCTATTGGTGTGCGTGTTACCTTACGCGGTGCTAAGATGTATGAGTTCATGGAACGCTTCATCTGCATTGCCTGCCCGCGCATCCGCGACTTTCAGGGCTTTAATGCCAGTTTTGATGGCAAAGGCAATTTGAACTTGGGGATTAAAGAACATTACATTTTCCCGGAAATTGACGTGGAAAAATCGCCCAAGGCTCATGGTATGAACATTACGTTCGTTACCACCGCCCAAAACGACCAAACCGGACGCATGCTCATGGATTACATGGGATTACCGTTCCGCAAGGCGACCAAATAAGAGGAGCAAAAAACTTTATGGCTACTAAAGCATGGGTTGCAAAAATGGCAAAAGACCAAAAGTTTGCCGTGCGCTATCACAACCGCTGCCAAATCTGCGGACGTGCGCGCGGATACTATCGCGACTTCGGCCTTTGCCGTATCTGCCTGAGAAAGATGGCACACCAGGGTTTAATCCCGGGTCTTAGAAAATCAAGCTGGTAATTTACAGGAGGAAGTTTCGCTTTCGGGCCAACTCTTGAAAAAGAAAGTGGCTTGGGACGAAAACTTAAGTATATGGATCCAATTGCAGATTTCTTAACCAGAATAAGAAATGCCAATATGAAGAAGAAAGAAAAAGTGGATATCCCTTTTTCTAAAATCAAAACTGAAATTGCGCGTGTACTCAAAGAAGAAGGTTATATTGCCAATTTCAAAGCCGTTCATAATGAAACCAAAGGCGGCGTTGTTCGGGTATTTTTGAAATATACACCTGAAAACGAATGTGTAATCCAAGGTTTGAAACGTATTTCTAAACCGGGTTCTCGTGTTTACAGTGCTTACAACAATATTCCGAAAGTTCGCGGTGCCTTCGGTGTGACGATTTTGTCCACCTCTAAAGGCATTATGACCGACGCCAAAGCCAAAGCCGAAAAAATCGGCGGCGAATTATTGTGCCAGGTTTGGTAAGGGGGGAATATGAGCAGAATTGGTAAAAAAGTAATCAATGTTCCCGCAAAAACCAAAGTGGAAATTAAAGAAAACGTTATCACCGCTACCGGTGCGTTAGGCACGCTTTCTTACACGGTTCCGGCCGGTATCACCCCGGAACTTAAAGACGGCAACTTGACGTTCTCTATTCCGGAAAACCGGGTTAAAGAACTCAATGCCTTGCACGGTACAACTCGCGCCAATGTATTTAACATCATTGAAGGCGTAACCAACGGTTTTTCCAAAGTATTGGAAATTAACGGTTTGGGTTATCGCGCGAGCGTAGCGGGCAAAAAACTCAATTTGGAATTGGGTTTCTCGCACCCGGTCAATTTGGATATCCCCGAAGGTTTAACCGTCGTTGTGGATCCGAAATCCGGTGCCGTAACGGTCAAAGGAAGCGACAAATTTAAAGTCGGTGACTTTGCTGCCAAAATCAGAAGAATCAGACCTCCGGAGCCCTACAAAGGCAGTGGTATTAAATACCAAGGCGAGCATATCGTTCGCAAAGCCGGTAAAACTGCGGCGGGAGGTAAATAATTATGGCCACTAAACAAGCAAGATATCAATTCCGCAAAGATCGCAGCCGTGCGCATTTGTTAAAAAACGGTGCTCATCGCCCGCGTCTTTCGGTATATAGAAGTTTAAAATATATCTACGCCCAAATTATTGATGACAATACCCATAGCACGCTCGTTTCTGCTACGACGTTGTCTAAAGAATTTGAAGGCAAATTTGAAGCGTCCGGCAAAAGCATTGAAGCGGCTAAAGCCCTCGGTGCTGCGATTGCTAAAAAAGCCTTGGAAAAAGGCATTAGCGAAGTGATGTTTGACCGCGGCGGACGCGTCTATCACGGCAGAATTAAAGCGTTGGCTGACTCTGCCAGAGAAGCAGGATTGAAATTCTAAGTTACAGGTGAATTTAATGTCCAATGAAACGCTCGCGAAAAGCGAAAACAAAAAAGAAGCGAAAGGCAAAAGAGCCGAGTTTCAAAAAGCAAGACCGGCGGTAGAAGGTAAGACCACGGTTATCCATGTTGCCCGTACGGCCAAGGTAGTCAAAGGCGGTAAACGCTTTGGCTTCCGCGCGCTCGTCGTCGTCGGAAACGGCGTAGGTAATGTGGGCGTTGCTATTGGCAAGGCGAATCAAGTTCAGTTGGCAATTGCCAAGGCTGAATCTCATGCGCGCAAGCACATGATTAAGTTTCCGGTGGTGGGTGATACCATCCCGCATGAAACGATCGGTAAGTTTGGTGCAGCGTCGGTTTGGATGAAACCGGCCGCCCCCGGTACCGGTGTAATCGCGGGAAGCGGTGTACGCTTGTTGTTTGAAGCCGCCGGCATCAAAGACGTGCTCGCCAAGAGTTTAGGTAGCACTAACCCGTGCAACTTGGTTTATGCTACGTTAGAGGCTTTTAAGCAACTCAAAAGCAAAGAAGCCGTCAACGTACTACGCGGTAAAGCCACCGCGGAAACCGAAGCCCCTAAAGCGGAAGAAGTAAAATCTGAACCCGCTAAGGCCGAATAGTTTGGAGGAGAAAGAATATGGTAAATTTAAATACACTTTTCCCTAAACATGGGTCCAGAAAAGAAAGAAGACGCTTAGGTATCGGGCCGGGTTCCGGTTTAGGTAACTACTGCACGAAAGGGATGAAAGGTCAAACCTCTCGTTCAGGTAACACCCGCAAAGAAAGCAAAGAAGGCGGTCAGATGCCTTTGATTCGTCATACGCCTAAAAGCGGTTTTTCCAATAAAGATTTTGCCAAACGCTACGATTATGTAAATGTTGGCTCGTTGGAAAAAGTATTTGCGGCGGGTACGGAAGTAACCCCCGAAGTTTTGAAAAAAGCCGGTATCATCCATGATGTTACCCGTGTGAAAGTGTTGGCTAACGGCACGCTCACCAAAGCCTTGAAAGTGTCTGCGCATGGTTTTTCTGCCACCGCGAAAGCGGCGATTGAAAAAGCCGGCGGCACTGTAACTGTTCTTGAACAGAAGACCAAATAATGGCAAATAATACAGTTGCAAATATCTTCAATGCGCCCGAGCTCAGAAAGAGACTTCTTTTTGTGCTCGGGGCGTTGGCTGTTTTCCGGATTGCGGCTGCAATCCCAATACCCGGTATCAATACGGAAGTGCTTAAACAATTGTTTAATGCCCACCAAAACGGTATTTTAGGTTTTATGAATATCTTTTCGGGCGGTGCGTTAGGGCGCTTTTCTATTTTAGCATTGGGTATCATGCCGTATATTAACGCCTCCATCATTATGGGGCTGGTGCGCGGGGCGCATATTTTCCCGGCACTGGACCGTATGCATAAAGAAGGGGAATCCGGCAGAAGAAAAGAAAACCAGATTACCCGTATTTTTGCACTGTTCCTGGCTGTGTTGCAGGGTTCCATGATGACGTTTGCCATTACCCGCGTAGAAGGTGCGGGCGGCGTATCAGCGGTGGTAAATCCGTCGTTTGTGTTTTTTGTAACGACGGTGTTGACTTTAGCCGCCGGTACAATGTTTGTAATGTGGCTGGGCGAACAAATTACCGAAAAAGGCGTTGGTAATGGTATTTCGCTTATCATTTTTGCGGGTATCGTGGACCGCTTGCCCAGTGCTATTATGGAAGTTGTCAAACGTGTGCAAACTGACGAAATGGACTTCTTTATGGCACTTGTTATTTTCGGTGCGGCTATTGTTATTACGGCCTTGGTGGTGTGGTTGGAAACAGCGCAACGCCAAATCCCGGTGCAATATGCTAAACATCAAGTCGGCAATAAAACGTATGGTGGGCAAACGAGTTATTTACCGCTCAAGATTGATCAAAGCGGTGTCATCGCGGTAATCTTTGCGTCGTCTGTTATCTCACTCCCGCTTACGATCGCCAGTTTTAACCAAGATGCCGCTTGGGCCCAAAAATTGTTAGGCGCGATGAGCCATAGCAGTGTGTGGTATATGCTGTTATTTTCGGCACTCATTATCTTCTTTTGTTATTTCTATAATTCTATGACGATTAACCCGTCTGATTTAGCCGATAACATGAAGAAATGGGGCGGTTTTATTCCCGGAATTCGCCCCGGCGAGCCGACAAAAAATTACATTGAGTGGGTGATGAACCGTTTGACGTTCTGCGGTGCCATCTTTGTATGTTTGATTGCCGTATTGCCGGACTTTTTCCGCTCGTATTTTAATGTAGACTTTTACTTCGGCGGTACAGCACTGCTGATCGTTGTGGGTGTGGCGTTGGATACGGTCGGTCAGGTGCAAGCACACCTTTTGGCGCGTAACTATGAACCGCTTATGAAAGGGTCCAAACGTATAAAGGGACGCTGGTTCAACGTCGGTCAATAGAGTTTTTAGCAATTTGGGGTGGCTGCGTTGTTGTTACGCTGCTCGCTTAACGAAGTAAGCTTCGCAGCTAGACGCCTAGCAGCCCCCCAAAATTTCACAAAACTAAAAGGTATATTTGAGTTATTTATGAACATCATTTTGATGGGCTGTCCGGGTGCCGGTAAAGGTACACAATCTGCTAAGTTGCTTAAAGCATTCCCGTTACGCCACATTTCTACAGGAGACGTGCTCCGTGCGGAAATGGCGTCAGGTTCGCAATTGGGGAAACAATTGGGCGAGATTATCAACCAAGGCAATTTGGTACCGGACGAACTCATGGTGGAGATGTTGGAAAAAATCGTCAAAGCCACCGATAAAGGAATTATTTTTGACGGTTTCCCACGTACCGTAACGCAAGCCGAAGCGTTAGACGCTATGATGAAACGCTTGCAACGTGCTATCAGCCACGTCATTATGATTGACTTGCCCGCTGAGGAAGTGGTTAAACGCATTTGTTCGCGTAAGCAATGCAAAAAATGCGGGGCGATTTTAGGGGTAGATTTGAATAATCCTCCGGCAGTTTGTCCGTCATGTGGCGGTGAATTATATACCCGCCCGGATGATACGCCCGAGCGGGCTACACACCGGTTAGAGGTATACCGCCAAAGCACCCTGCCGGTGAAAAATTATTACCAAAACGGTGGCAAGTATGTGGAAGTAAACGGTAATCAAAAGCCGGAACAAGTTTTTGAGGATATTAAAAAAATCCTCGAGAAATAAAATGATAGAAGTAAAAAACGAAGAAGAACTCAAACGTATGCGTGCAGCGGGCAAAGTTACCGCGGCAGTGCTTAAGCAAATGACCGAGTTAGTTAAACCCGGCATTTCTACGTGGGAGTTGGATCAGGCCGCGGAAAAAACGATTCGCTCCTTCGGGGCGACGCCGCTTTTTCTGGGGTATTATGAGTTTCCGGGCAGTATTTGTGCTTCTGTAAATGAAGAAGTCGTGCACGGAATCCCAAAAAAAGATAGAATATTAAAGAGTGGTGATATTATCAGTATTGATACAGGAGCCCGCCTTGACGGTTTCTGTTCGGATGCCGCAATCACCCTCGGTGTGGGAAAAGTTTCTGAGGAAGCCCAGCAGTTGATGGACGTAACGAAAAAATCGTTATACAAAGCCATCGGGCAAATCAAACCGGGCCGCCGTCTTGGCGACGCGCAGCACGCGGTGGAAACTTTTGCCATGCAACATAACATGGGCGTTGTACGCGACTATTGCGGGCACGGAATCGGCCGCAATATGCACGAAGAGCCGAGTATTCCTAACTTCGGCAAACCGGGCACAGGTCCGGTGTTGGAAGAGGGGATGACGTTGGCGATAGAACCCATGCTTACTGCGGGAAGTTATAAAGTCAGGGAGTTGGATGACGGTTGGACGGTGGTCACATTGGACGGCAGTTATGCGGCCCACTTTGAACACACGATTGCCGTTACCGCTAACGGCAGTGAGATACTCACTGCTTTTGAGTAACACTCGGGCGCGTCTGAAGATAATGGGCGCGGCGTGGTGGTTATTCTGATAATTTATCCGAACTCGGAGTTGTATGAGTGACAAAATAGAAGTTGAGGGTAAAGTCTTAGAAGCGTTGCCCAATGCAATGTTCAAAATTGAAATTGCCGGCGGCAAGGTAATTCTGGGACATATATCCGGCAAAATGAGAGTTCATCATATAAGAATTCTACCGGGCGATAGTGTTAAACTGGAGTTATCTCCGTATGATTTAACACGCGGCAGAATAACTTATAGGGAGAAATAAATGAAAGTCAGAGCCAGTGTAAAGAAAATATGTCAGAAATGCAAAATTATTAAACGCAACGGCGTAGTTCGTGTGGTTTGCGAAGTAGCAAAACACAAACAACGTCAAGGTTAATTTAGAGGAGTCTAACAAGAATTATGGCTAGAGTCGCAGGTATTGATTTACCGAAAAATAAAAGAATTGATGTCGCGTTGGAATACATCTACGGCATCGGCAAAAAGAACGCCAAAGAAGTGCTTGCCAAAGTAGAAGGCCAAATTGATCCCGCTACCCGCGTGAAAGATTTGACCGAACAACAAGCCGGTCTTTTAAACACCATTTTGCAAAAAGAATACAAAGTGGAAGGGGAACTTCGCCGTGAAGTCGCGCAAAATATTCACCGTGCGATTGAAATCGGCTCCTACCGGGGGCAGCGCCACCGCCGCAATTTGCCTGTACGCGGCCAACGCACCAAAACCAACAGCAGAACCCGCCGCGGCAGAAGAAAAACCGTGGGTTCCAAAACTAAATAACTTTTAGAAGGAATTTTACTATGGCAGAAGAAAAAGTAACCTCGTCCGCACCGGCACAAGCGCCTGCGGCGAAAGCAAAAAAGAAAAACTCCAAAGCTCCGGCTTTCGGGGTCGTGCATATTTATTGCTCGTTTAACAACACCATCGTAACCGTTTCCGACGACAAAGGCAACACGATTGCTTGGTCTACGGCCGGTTCCCATGGCTTTAAAGGCACCAAGAAGTCTACGCCTTTTGCGGCCCAAATCACCAGCAACAAAGCGGCTGAAAAAGCCTACGCTTTGGGTATGCGTGAAGTGGCTGTTAAAGTTTGCGGGCCGGGCCAAGGCCGCGAAACGGCTGTTCGTGCCGTGCAACAAGCCGGACTTATCGTGTCTTCCATTAAAGACATCACCCCCATCCCGCACAACGGATGCAGACCGCCTAAAGCCAGGAGAGTATAATTTTTATGTCTAGATATACAGGACCCAGCTGCAAAAAATGCAGAAAATTAGATTGCAAATTGTTCCTCAAAGGGACAAAATGCTACACCAATTGCGTTATGGACAAATTGGCTGCTGCCACCAAACGTGGCGGTAAAGTACGCAAAGCCAAAGTTTCCGAATACGGTATCCGCTTGCAAGAAAAACAAAAAGCCAAATTGCAATCGGGTATGTCGGAAATTCCGTTCCACAATTTGTTTGATGCTGCGGCTAAAGCCGAAGGCCAAACCGGTGAAAATTTCCTTCGCAAATTGGAAACCCGCTTGGACAACATCGTACGTCGGTTAGGTTTTGCCGTTTCTCTTAAGGCGGCGCGCCAAATCGTATTGCACGGTTATGTGACGGTTAACGGCAAGGCAGTTAACGTGCCTTCTTACCAATTACGCATCGGCGATAAAGTAACCTTGGATAAATCCTTGGCGGAAAACGTCATGGTCAAACAAGGTTTAACGGAAGCGGATAAACGCAACCAACGCCCGAGTTTTTTGGAATATGATGCCGAAAAGATGACCGGTAAACTTTTAAGATGGCCCGACAGAGCAGAAATGTCTTACCCTGTCAATGAACAACTCATTGTAGAGTACTATTCTAAATAATAGTTTGGAGGATTACATGGCTTTAAATGAATTGGTTCTTCCGCAAAAAATTCAGTTAGAAGAAAAAACTGCGTCGGACTTCTACGGCAAATTTATTGCCGAACCGTACGAAAGCGGCTACGGCCATACGGTAGGGAATTCTCTTCGCCGGATTTTGCTTTCCGGGATGGAAGGGGCAGCCGTTAGTGCCGTGCGTATTGCGGGAGCCGTGCATGAGTTTAGCACGATCCCCAATGTACGGGAAGATGTCATCAATATACTCTTGAACTTCAAACATTTGCGTGTAAAAATGGAAAGCAAAAACCGTGAGTATTTGCAGATACACGCTTCCAAACCCGGTGTTGTAACCGCTGGTGATATTGAAGAAGTAGACGGGGTGGAGATTATCAATAAAGATCTCGTGCTTGCTACGTTAGAGGTTGGCGGTGCGTTAGATATGGAAATTGAAATTACCCGCGGCAAAGGATATGTTTCCGCCGAGGAACATGCCAAAGCGCAACGCCCGGCCGGTTTTATTCCGGTAGACTCGCTTTATTCGCCTATCGTCAAGGTGCACTACGACGTGGAGCCTGCCCGCGTAGGCCAAAAGACGGACTATGACCGCTTGATTTTGGAAATTACCACCGATGGTACGTTGGCTCCGGCCCGCGCACTCCATCGTGCGGCCATGTTGTTGTCCGGTTCTCTTCACATTTTCACGATTGAAGGTGAAGAGGGTTGCGTGGCTACCACCAGTGACGAAAATGTGGAAACACCGTCGGCTGCCAATACGGTTGCCAACGCTGTCAACTCTAAACAGGATGAATTGCTTAGCCAATCCATTGAGTTTATTGAGTTGTCTTCCCGCTCCATTAACTGCCTCAAGTCTGAAAATGTACACACCGTGCGAGACTTGGTTAAAATGACCGAAGATGATTTGAAAATGATTAAAAACTTCGGGGCAAAGTCAATGGACGAAATCAAAGAAAGACTCGCTGAAATGCATCTTTCTTTGGGTATGAAAATTTAAGGAGTTGTTTTAGTATGATTAAAAATACCGGATACAGAAAGTTAGGCAAAACTGCGTCCCACCGCAAAGCGATGTTGACCAATATGGCCACCAGCATTATCTTGCACGAAGAAGTCAAAACGACGCTTCAAAAAGCCAAAGAAGTACGTCGTGTGGTGGAAGGGCTTATTACGTTAGCCAAAGCAAACAATGAACGCGCGGCTAAAGAAACGCTCAAAGACGCTGCTGCTTGCAAAAAATTATTTGAAGTATTGGCAGCCCGTTATGCCAATCGCCCCGGCGGATTCTGCCGCATTTACCGCGCAGGTCTTCGCCAAGGGGACAATGCTGAAGTAGCGATTGTAAAACTCGTAGACTAAGAGGCGACAGATGGTAATAGACTATCTTGGAGGGCTTTTCTCCTCGGATTTGGGGATGGATCTCGGTACTGCAAACTGCTTGATTTACGTCAAGGATAAGGGCATTGTACTGCGTGAGCCGTCAGTAGTGGCCGTGGAAAGAGAGACAGGCGAAGTAAAAGCCGTAGGCGCTAAAGCCAAACAAATGTTAGGCCGCACGCCTGCCAACATCGTGGCTGTACGCCCGATGAAAAACGGTGTCATTGCGGACTTTGAAGTAACCCAAGAAATGATTCGTTACTTTATCCGCAAAGTACACAGCCGCAGCAGTCTGTTACGCCCCCGCATTGTGATTGGGATTCCTTCGGATATTACCGGCGTAGAACGCCGTGCCGTAGACGATGCCGCCCGCCAAGCCGGTGCCCGTGAAGTGTATTTGATTGAGGAGCCCATGGCCTCGGCTATGGGCGCCGATTTACCCATAGCCGAACCGCATGCCAGTATGATTGTGGATATCGGCGGCGGAACTACGGAAGTGGCGGTTATTTCACTGGGCGGGATGGTTGTAGCCAAATCTATTGACGTTGCCGGTGATGAATTAACCGAATGCATTGTGCAGTATTTCCGCAAAAAATACAACCTGATCGTCGGGGAAACGACTGCCGAGGAAGTAAAGATTAACTTGGGGTCTGTATATCCCTTAAAAGAAGAAAGATCAATGGAAGTTAAAGGGCGCGACCAAACACAAGGGTTGCCGCGCACGTTGACTGTAACCAGTGAAGAAATCCGCCAAGCCTTAATGGAGCCGGTGCGCTTGATTCTAGACGTTATTAAGAGCACGTTAGAAGAAACACCGCCCGAGTTGGCTGCCGATTTGGTAGACCGCGGACTCGTGGTAGCGGGTGGCGGAAGCCTTTTACGGGGAATTACCGAACTGATCCGTAAGGAAACAGATATCCCGGTACACCGCGCGGCTGATCCGCTGAGCTGTGTAGCGCTTGGAACAGGCAAATTTTTGGAGCAACTTAATGAAAAAGGGTCCCGCTTTTTTGGTTCACGCGGGAAGACTTTTTAGATTGCCTGTTAGTTTAATTTAAAGCGGACACAGCCTATCAGCAGGCCGTGTCCGCTTTTCTTTGAGTGGGGAAACCCTACAAACAGAAAATGGGTAGTTCTATGGTGCCACCCAGAAATAAAACGATAAAAAAGCAAATTTATGTCAGTAGCCGTCGCCGCATATTATTTCCGGCGGCGTTCTTGCTGTTTTCTTTTTTGCTGATGATTTTGCCGTTGGAAGGGATGGTTGTTTCTGTCAAGGCATTGCTTTCATACGTTTTTATTCCGCAAGTGCGGTTGGCGCACGGTGCTGTTAAATATGCCGAAGGAGTAAGTACAACCGTACAAGAGTTATTAAACGCACATCGGGAAAATCGCGAACTTAAACAACAAATTGAAATGGACCATTTGCTTACGGCACAAGCAGAAAGCGTATTTAAAGAAAATGAACGCTTGTCCGCCGCTTTGAATATCAAGCCGGTTCGGCCGTGGCGAGGAGTGCTCGCGAAAGTGGCTTACCGTGAGCCGAGCCAGTGGAACGCGGTAATTATAGACAAAGGTTCCGCTGACGGTATTGAAGAGCGGAGTGCTGTTCTATCATTAGAACAAGGTCAAGAAGGACTAGCGGGTGTTGTGGTAGAGGTAATGGAGAATACGGCTAAAGTGTTACTTGTGCGAGATGAAGATTTTTCGGCGGCCGTTATTTTGGAACGCGGCCAAGAAGAAGGCCTGTTGACGGGTGGTGGTGCGCAGCCGGTACGTATTAAATATATTCCGTTACTGGCCCAAGTGCAAAAAGGTGATAAAGTATTTACTTCCGCTACAAGCAGTATTTTCCCGGCAGGCATTTTAGTGGGCCGCGTGCGTGCGGTACGTCAAGACGGCAGTTTCCAAACGGCGCAAACGGTAGAAGTAGAGCCGCTTGTGCGTTCTGCGGCTGTAAAAGAACTTTTTATTATTTCCAGGCAGGGGCATCCGTAACGTATGGGAAAGATTTTTAAATTAGCGTGTTTATTTGTCGTGGCCAGTGTGTGCCACTGGGGTTTTGCCACGCTGTTTTTATACTGCGGGTTAAATGTTAATTTTATGCTCGTGTTTGCGATTGCTTTTTGTGCGGTAGCCCAATTGGAAATCGGATACCCGATGGCTTTTTTGTGCGGACTTTTTTTAGATTTTTTCGGTGCCAAATTATTCGGCAACAATGCTTTCTCGTTCACCGTAGTAGCCTGTGCTGTATATGCACTTAGGGAACGGTTTGATTTTAACAGTTTTCTACCGCAAATGATGACCGTATTTGTGCTAACGTGTGCGGTGGGGGTGTTGAACAGTGTGTTGTTGATGCAGTTTACCAACTCCTCACTATGGCCGGGAACGGGCAGCCTGATCGGAGGCGCGCTTGTAGGGGCGTTGTTGTCACCGATTGTCTTTGCGGTAGTGCGTTTTGTGTGGGTAGATTTAGCCGCAGACGAACACCTATAAGGAAACCCATGGCGGTTACAAAGATTTTATTTAATGTGCGTTTGAAAATTATGATGGTTCTCGCCGCGATAGCGGGGGGCATCATTGCTTTTCGGCTGATTGATATTCAAGTGTTGCGTCACGCTGATTATCTGCAAATGGCCGAGCGTAATCGTACACAAGTAATTTATCAAACGGCTCCGCGCGGACGCGTGTTTACTGCGGATGGAACTACCGTTGCTTCCAATGCCCCTTCTTTCAGTTTGTATTATTTGGGCGGCAGACAAGAACCGGATTATTTAGAGCAATTAGTAAAAGATTTTGCTCCGCATTTACTTGTGGCGCCGGAAGCATTGGCCGCCAAATTGCAATCGGGAGTATCTAGCGGGAAGGCGGTATTGCTGGCGGAAAATTTATCTACTAAAAGCATGGTAGCCTTGCAAGAATTACAATTATATTACCCGGGCATCTATCTTATTGAGGAGACCAAACGCAATTATCCGTACGGTGAGTTTGCCAGCCATTTGTTAGGGTATTTAGGTAGTATGGATGAACGCGAATGGCACAAACGCGACCTAAAATTGGGCTACCGGTTATCCAGCAAAATAGGTAAAAGCGGTGTAGAGAAAAAATTTGAGTCTGACTTAAAAGGTAAAGACGGCGGGATTTATTTGGAAGTAGATTATCGCGGACGCGTAAAAAGTATTATTGAGGATAAAAAATGGGCAGCCGGAAGTGATATTTATTTAACGATAGATTTTGCGACTCAAAAAGCGGCAGAAGAAGGACTCAAGAAATCTTCCACCGGGCGGGGGGCAGTAGTAGCGTTGGATCCGCGTAACGGTGCGGTGTTGGCACTGGCCAGTGCGCCGGCGTATGATCCGAACATTTTTGTTCCGTACAGCGATTTGATGCCGGAAAATTCCGCTAAAAAAATCAACGAATATAATTTGGCTATCCAGGGCATTTATCCGCCGGCTTCCACGTTTAAAATTATTACGGCAGCGGCAGCATTGGAAAGCGGTAAAATTGATACGGAGCGCAAAATCAACTGTACCGGCAGATACAATGCCGGTTCCCGATATTTTAAATGTTGGGGAAAACACGGCCCGGTAGATTTTTGGGAAGGGATGGCACACTCGTGCGATGTTTATTTTTATACAATAGCGTCTTTGATCGGTTCGGCTCCTATTGAACGGGTGCAGCGGTTATTTATGTTCGGCCGTCCGACCGGCATTGATTTGCCGGGGGAAAAATCCGGCAATTTGTACGGCCCGACACGTCGGGCACGTAATAAAACCTATTGGTTTATCGGCGATACGCTTAACTTGTCTATCGGGCAAGGTGAACTTTTGGTTACTCCCATTAAGTTAGCGCAATTTGCAGCGGCTATTGCCAGCCGAGGAAACGTATATCGTCCCTATTATGTGGATAAAGTGGTTAGCAACCAAACCGGGAAAACCCAACAGATTGGGCAGAGTGAAGTGTTGCAATACGCATCTTTAAAACCGGAAACGTATGATACACTTTTCAAAGCCTTGAAACATACGGTAAACAACGGCACGGCCAGACGGGCAAAGATCAAAGGCTTGGATGTGTATGCCAAAACCGGAACGGCCCAAAATCCGCATGGAGCCGACCACGGTTGGTTTATGGCTTTTGCGGCGCGGCCGGATGAAGAACCATCCATCGCGGTGGCTGTATTTGTGGAATTTGGCGAAAGCGGCAGCGCGGCTGCGGGGCCGATAGCACGCGAAGTGATAGAAGCGTACTTTAAAAGCAGAGATAATCACGTGCCTATTGATTATGAAATGTTGTTTGCGGAGGGAAATGAAGATGCTTGATATGAAACAAATGGGTCCCGGTCGCCGTCGGTTTGATTTTATTTTGCTGGGGGCCATGATTGCGCTTGTTATTTTTGGGGCATTGTGCATTATGTCGGCTGTAAACAGCGTTTCATTTACTAACTCTGTCGTGCGCACGCATTTGATAGCCTTGCCGGTAGGAGCCTTGGCCTTTTTTGCGGGATGGAGTTTTAATTATCAAATTTATGATGAACAGTGGAAAGCGCTTTATGGGTTTGTCTTACTGCTTTTAGTAGGCGTGTTGCTGTTTGGCTCGTACCAACGCGGTTCGCGTTCGTGGTTTGTGTTGCCGTTTTTTTCCATGCAACCATCCGAAATTTGCCGGGTATGTACCATTTTGGTAGCGGCGGCATTTCTGGACCGCCGTGGAAGACGTATCCGGGAAGTGTCTTCCGTTTTTTATTTAGGGATTTTGCTTGTGCCGATATTTGGCCTTATTATGATGCAGCCGGATTTCTCTTCGGTGGTAGTAACCTTGCCGGCTATTCTTGTGTTGTTATATTGTACGGGGGTAAATGTTTTTTATCTCACTTTGATTGCATTGCTGGCAGGTGTGGCAGGATTTTTCACTATATCATGGACGTATATTTATCTTCATCCGGAACTGATGGACTATGCGTTGGTACGTGTTTTCCACGGATTGTCGTATAATGGTTGGTATATAGCGGGGTTTTCGGTGATTATTTCGCTACTGGGATATGTAACCTGGTGGTTATTTAAACAGTTTCGGGTTTACTTGCCATCCTTCTATTTCGTGTTAGCCACGTTGGTGGTACTCGCCGGTTTGTTTGGCGGGATGTTTGTAGAACATCAAATGAAACCGCACCAACGCAAACGTGTGGAAGCATTTTTGGCTCCCCGTTCCGATCCGCGCGGTGCGGGATATAATATCTTACAAGCACAAATTGCCATGGGTGCCGGCGGTATTGCGGGGAAAGGGTTATTTTCCGGTACGCAATCGCGTTTAGGATTTGTGCCGGAACGCCATACCGATTTTATTTTGGCAGTAGTAGGGGAAGAACTGGGTTTATTGGGCACGCTTTGTGTATTGGGGCTTTATTTACTGATTTTATGGCGCATCATTGCCGTGGCGTATATGTCGGGAGATAGGTATGGCTATTTGGTTTGCGCCGGAATTTTTGGTATGTTTTTCACATACATGCTTGTCAACTATGGTATGCTGATAGGCATTGTGCCGGTGGCGGGGATTCCGCTCCCCTTTATATCGTACGGAGGCTCAAATCTGGTGTCCAGTTTGTGGGCACTGGGGGTGGTGCAATCTGTGTATGCTCACCGGTTAAGGGCATAAAAAAGATGATAAACGCGCCAAAAATTTATAAAATGCGTATAGTGTTTCGTGTGTTGGAAAAATCAGCGGAACAACTAAACGTTTTTAATGCGGTACGAAAAATGATACTTGATTCCGGGCTACCGTTTGAACCGGCTAAGGTCAACCCGCGTTGGCCTCGGTTTGCTTACGGACCGGCCCCCGCTAAAGGACAGTGGGCGGAACGCGAGTATTTGGACATTTATCTGCGCACTTCGTGCAGCGAGCAAGACGTACGTCAAGCGTTAGAAAAAGCGGCTCCGCCCGCAGTAGAATTACTGCAACTGACGCGCGTACCTTATCCGTTGCCTTCCGTGCAGAATTTGGCTGCCGCAGTCAGATACCGGGTAAAGGGAGATTTCTCCCGGTTTGGTTTATCCGGGCGGAAGATAGAAGATTGGGCAAAGGCAAGTAACATTCTTGTTACATTGCGTTCGTTAAACGGGATGTTGTGCCAAAAAGATTTGACACCCGGATTGTTAAACGCGAGCACCCTTGCCCCGGATGAAGTGGCGCTTACCCTTGCGCCCATCAATGGAAAATGGGTACCGCCGCAGTGGTTTATTGCTGCGTGGTCGGGAATAGAAATCCCGGCGCAAGAAGAAGTGTTTGAAATAGATGGACTAAATTTTATACGGCAAAATTTTTATTGGCAAGATTCGCAAGGCGAATTGCATCCAATGTAACAGGCTGCCGTAGCCAAGAGAGGATTTTATTATGAGTAAAACAGCAGAAGGACTCCCCAGCGTGGAAGTATTAGTCAATACGTCGTTTGAAGAAACGCGTATCGCTATTTTGGAAGATGGCCGTGTGAACGAACTTTTGTGGGAACGCCGCGGCGCGCTTAATATCGTGGGCAACATTTACAAGGGAACGGTGGAAAATGTACTTCCCGGTATTTCCAGTGCGTTTTTAAATATCGGTTACGAAAAAAACGCATATTTGTATATCTCCGACGTGATAGGCGGTGATAAAAAGAACATTGATAAGGCGTTGCACAAAGGACAAGAAGTAATGGTGCAAGTAGTCAAAGACGCTATCAGTACCAAAGGGATGAAGGTAACCATGGATGTTACGCTACCCGGTCGTTATTTGGTATTGACGCCGCACCAAAGTTTTGTGGGTGTTTCTAAACATATTGAAGATTCCGAAGCGCGTCACAAACTTAACGAAGTTATGCAAGAGTTGGCCGAGAAACATTTAAACGGGATGGGGTGCATTGTTCGCACGGAAGCGGAAGAAGCCACCAAAGAAGAATTAGAACGGGAAATTAAGTATTTGTACCGTCAATGGCAATCTATTGTAAAAAAATTTGAGACGTCGCGCTCCCCGAAACTTTTGCATGAAGATATGGACGCAGTGCTGCAAGTGGCGCGGGATGTGTTGTCGGAAAATGCAAAAGTGTATATGTTGGATAACGAAAAAGATTACGAGCGCGTGCTTGATTTTGTCAGCAAAAACTCGCCCGAATTAGCAGACCGTGTCAAACTTTATAAAGGTAAAACGCCGATTTTTGAAGCGTATGACGTAGAACCGGAAATTGATAACTTACGCAAAATCAAACTGCCGCTTCCTAACGGCGGTAGTATTATTATCCAAGAAGCCGAATCTCTTTGCGCTATTGACGTAAACACCGGAAAATTTACGGGGAATAAATCGCAAGAAGAAACCGTTACGCAAACCAATATTGAAGCCGCTAAAGAAATTGCCCACCAATTGCGTTTGCGCAATATCGGCGGTATTATTGTTATTGACTTTATTGATATGCGTAAAGCGTCCAGCCGCCACCGTGTGGTGGAAGCCCTTGCTCAAGCCGTGCGCGGCGATAGGGCTAAAATCCGCATTTTGCCGATTACGCGCCTGGGGCTTGTAGAAATGACACGCGAGCGCAAACGCGCCAGCACCGGCAGTTTTATTAGCGAAGAATGCCCGCAATGTCACGGTTCGGGAAGGGTGCTTTCCGCCGAAAGTATGCGTATTAAAATTCAGCGTGAAATTTATGATTTAACAAATGGCCGCCCCGGCGGAAATTTGCGCGTGGTGTTGCATCCGGTTTTGGCAGAAGCCATTAAGCAACGCCAAGAGGATATTGAACAAAATATTCACCGCACGCTTAAAATTCAGGCTGACCCGCAACTTGTGTGGGAAGACTACAAAATTGTTTTAGAATAACTAAATACCCGGTTTTGCCGGGCCGTAAAAACTATGAGGCAACTATTTCGCGCGTGTTGTGTAGGTTTGCTACTCTTGTTTTCGGCGTTAGCCAGTTACGCCCAAAACCAAGTGCCGGTGTTTGTTTCCGGCAAAAAGCAAGGCCATGTCAGCGCGCTAACTAAAAACGGCATCACCTATGTAGATTTGCAAAAAACTGCCCGCAAATTAGGCGCGAGTGTGGAACTGTTTGCACGTTCTAAACAGATGAAGATTACGGCCCGCGGTTTTTATGCTATATTAACGGCCCACTTGCCCGAAATCATCCAAAATGCTCAAACGGTAGTACTTCCTGCCCCGGTGCTTGCGGAAGGGAGTAGTATGTATACGCCGGTAGAATTTTTCTTATTACCGCAATTTGGGCAAGCGGTGGGAAAGGAAATTTCGTTTGTAAACGGCGCGTTAGAGGTGGAGCGTCCTTTTGATTTTGCGCGCACCGATACGCTTACCGGGCCGGAGCAAGATCAACTTGTTTTTTCGTCGCGTAAAAAAATTACGTGGACAACCGCTTCCCCCAATCCGCATACGGTCGTGGTTACATTCCCGGGCGTAACGATTAAGCGCGACGAACATCTCCGTTTAAAAACGAACTTCATCTCGGCGGTTTCTATCGCTCAAGAACGCTCGGACGCAATTATGCGGGTTGTTTTAGGTAAAAAAGCAGGACAATGGAAGATGGAAGAAGAAGATGGAAAAATTTATTTCCGTGCGGGTAAAACGCTTGCTCCTGCCCCTGCTACTAAAGCGGAAGTAGCCCAAAGCACTCCCGTATCCGCGCCGGAAAGTAAAGATGATTTTGAAGAAATGCCTGCGCAAACCCCATCGGCAACGGCTGTAATGAAAACGGCAACACCGGTGATGAGCGCGGCCGCGCAAACCCCGGTCATGAAAGCCGCCCCGCAAGCCACTATTTCCGAAGCCCGCAAAAAAATGCGCATTATGGTAGACCCCGGCCACGGCGGTAAAGACCCCGGCGCCGTGCGTTCGCGGGTGCGTGAAAAGGAACTCAATTTGGCAGTTTCCAAAGAACTTTATAAATTACTCCAAAAGGGTGGCTTTGAAGTAAAAATCACGCGAGATAACGATACGTTTATTGCGCTGTCCGACCGCTCTAAAAAAGCCAATACGTTTAAGGCGGATTTGTTCGTTTCTATTCACACGAATGCTTCTAAAAACAAAAATGCCAACGGTTTTGAAGTGTATTTCCGTTCCGAAAAAGCCACCGATAAAGAAGCCGCCGAAACGGCTGCGTTGGAAAACGAGGCGATGCAATATGAAGAAGTACACTACAATTTTGTGGATGCGCTACTTCAATCGCTAGCCAAAAACGAATATATCAACGAGAGTTCCAAAGTAGCCGGCTACGTGCGTAATGCTGTGTATAAACAACCCGGTATAGGCATTGCCGTTAGTCAAAATAATAGCGTGCGACAGGCTAACTTTTACGTATTAAAAGGTGTGCAAAGCCCCGCTATTTTAATAGAAATGGGATACATCAGCAGTAATAAAGACCGCGGGCGTTTGACGCAAAGTGCGGTGCAAAAACGGATGGCCCAAGGCATTTATGACGGTATCCGCAATTATGCCAAAAACGAAGGTTGGATAAAATAATCCCCATTATTTCGTCATCGCGCAAAAATTGCTATGTGTGATATAGAAAATTAAAAACCCCGGGCATTGGCCCGGGGTAATCTATTTTATATCAACGTTTTAGAAATTGATTTCGCACAAATCTTCCACAAATGCGCGGGTAGGAGGGCGGTGCTGCGCGGGATTAAAAAATTCTATCAGTATGTATTTGTCGGGAGAGAGCCGCCACCATAATTCTCTGAATGGTTTACCAGAAGTATCTTCTATCCACCTAACCCCTTTAATGTGGGCTGATTCATCATTTTGGCACTACTTAATATACATAAAATAGCAACCGGGCTCAAACTAACCGAAAGTAAACTGTTGGATTTTTCTGCGAAATAGTACAATAAAAGTATGTCGTGCTTATTACTTTTTTTTGTATTTGCCAAAATCGGTCTGTTTACCTTAGGCGGCGGGTATGCCATGCTGCCGCTGATGGAGCAGGAACTTGTGGACAAACGCCCGTGGTTAAGCCGGGCGGAATTTTTGGATATCGTGGCGGTAGCGCAAGCGGCGCCGGGTATTTTTGCCATGAATATGGCGGTGCTGGCCGGATATCGGCGTGGGCGTGTGTGGGGAAGTTTGTTCGCGTCGCTTGGGGCGGCATTGGCACCGTTTTTCATTATTTTATTATTGGCCGCTTTCCTAAATTCTTATCAAAATAATCCTATAGTTATTCGTATCTTTAAAGGCGTTCGTCCGGCGGTGGTGGCGCTTATTGCCGTGCCAGTTTTCCGTTTGGCGCGTCAAGCCGGTATCGGTTGGAAAACCGTATGGATTCCTATTCTTTCTGCAGGGCTTGTGTGGTTATTACACGTGTCCCCGGTGTACATTGTGCTGGGGGCGGGGCTTGGTGGATATGTGTGGGCGGTAAGGGGTAAGAAATGATCTATTGGAAATTATTTTATACGTTTTTCAAAATCGGGCTTTTTAATTTCGGTGGCGGATATGCGATGGTTTCGTTTATTCAAAATGAAGTTGTCATTAAAAACAGTTGGCTGAGTAACGGGCAATTTGCCGATATTGTGGCGGTTAGTCAGGTAACGCCCGGCCCGGTCGGTATCAATATGGCCACGTACACCGGCTATGCGGCGGCGGGGGATGTTTGGGGCGCCGTAGTGGCTACTACAGCGGTTTGCTTGCCGGCCTTTGTGCTTTTGCTATGGTTGGGGAAATTTCTATTTAAATATCAACACACGCCAAAGATGGAAGGAATTTTTGCCGGGCTTCGTCCGGCGGTGGTGGGATTGATTGCCGCCGCCGCATTGGGGCTGTGCAATGCGGCTAATTTTACGGATTATAAGAGCGTCTTATTTTTTCTTATGGCATTTGTGCTTATTTGGACGCGAAAAGCCGGCCCGATAACGGCACTTTTGTTAAGTGCTTGCGGCGGTTTTTTAGTATATTAGTTTCCTAAAAATAAGTCAAAACTAACTTTTTAAAAATAGTTTTTTGATTTTTAAGACGTTGAAAAATATATTTGTTAGTTTAAACTAACTTTTGTATAATATAGTATATCTTTCATGTAAGAGAAAACTATGAACAGAAAACATAATTATACAAAAGCGAGTTTAATACTTTGCTTTTTGGCGGTAAGCGTACAAGGTTTTGCCGCCTCACTAGATGTATCCCGCCAAGTGGCGGCAGCCGTATGGTCTGCGTTGCAGACTCAAGAAGTCAACCAAAATTTGGTTACGGTATCAGCGCAATTGGAGCAGCGCGTGCAGTTAAAAGACGCCCTGCTGCGCCCGACGCGTTTTTCGGCTAATCAAAATCAGGTTGTCCAAGTTCGGCAAAAAGAAATTACTTGCTCGGGCGTGCTGGAGCAAGGCGGCAGCCACGTATTGGTGCCGTCGGTTTGTTTAGTGCGTGGGGGATGGGAACTTAAAAAAGTAGTACTTGCGTTTAGCAACGCGCAGACCGCGGTAGCCGATTCTTCCGAAGTAAATATAAACGGAGATTTAGCCCGTATTTATGTAACGCCTTCAGCCACGCAGGGGTTGAAAGGGTTAGCGGTTGCCACGCAAGCGGGCCGCAGTTTGCAGGAAATGTACGGCGCAGAAATGACCGAACATTTGAAAAAATTTTTCCGCACTCGCGGCGTAGAAGAAAACGTGCGTAGCCGGATGGGAAATGTGCTCATTGCTCCTCGTTTGCGAGTGGGTGAGCCGCTTATCTACCGGGGCCAAGTGGTGGCGCTGGTTAAAAAGGCCGTATCCAGTTATGGCGATTTTTGGGGTGGCGTATCGGAAAATGCCTTTGCCCTGGTGCGATAGTCCGCAACCGGCCTTACTTATAAATGCTGCCGCCGAAGAAGTATCTCGGCGGCAGTATTTTGTGCGCAAGGGAAGTAAATTATTTTTCGTCTGTTTGGCCTTCCGTTTCGGCGTTGATTTCTGCCTTTTCTTCGGGTGGTACCGTCATTTCTTCCGGCGGCGTTTGGGTGTCGTCTTGAGCCGTTACCGCTAATTCCACCTCGGCAAATACGGCGTCTTTATGTTCGTTAAGCCAGCGGCGGTGGAGTTTATAATCGGGAGAAAACTGCCCCACTAAATTCCAATACTCTTCACCGTGATTCATAAATTTTAAATGGCACAGTTCGTGAATAACCAAATAATCTTGCACCACCGGCGGCATTTTGACAATGCGGTATGAATAATTGATATTTTTTTGCGACGAGCAACTGGCCCACAGCGTGCGTTGGTCCTTTAGCACGACGCGGTTAAATTCCACGCCGATTTTTTCCGCCCACTCTTTTGTTTTTTGCGGTAAAATTTCACCGGCTTTGTTGCGCAGCCACTCGGTTACTAACGCCGAAGGATTGCCGTTTTGGCTTTGTAAATAGATGTGAAAAACAGTACCGTCAAAGGCCACCCCTTCTTCCTGATCGGGTGTGATGTACGTGCGCGCTTCAAATAAATCGCCGTTGTAAAGCACTTTGTTTGTAGCGGGGGTAACGGATGCGACACCGTCAGAAGTGGCGGTCTTTTCGCTCGTGCCGAAAATTTCCGGCATTTCTTTTTTTAAGCGTTCTAAAAATAGTTTTACGTCGCTTACGACGCTCTGTGTATCTGCCATACGTAACATTATACTAAACTTACGATTATGTAATTTCTGCCTAATTTTGTGCAGTCCGTTGTTGCGTGCCTCCTTACGTACCCGCAGGGTTACGCCATGGCTGCGTTTGAAAATTACTGCTACGTGCCGCAGAAAGTATGACAAAAACGAAATTATGTCCGAATTAGGGCTAAATTAAGTCAATATTTTATACAATAATTGTATAGGAGAATAAAGTGACAGAAACGTGTACTCTTAAAACGACCGCTTTGTGCGAAGCGTGCAAGCAAGCCGGCGGTAAAATGGTAGATTTTCACGGGTGGCTTTTGCCCGTTCAATACGACGGTATCTTGGCCGAACATAAAGCCGTGCGCGAAAGCGCGGGTATGTTTGACGTGTCGCACATGGGCCAAATTTTTGTAGAGGGCCCCAAAGCGTGGGAGTTTTTGCAATATATTGCTTGCAATAATATCAAAAACGGCCCGGCCGAAGGAACGTATTTTCATATTCTTACCGACGAAGGAACTATCATTGATGATGCGATTGCGTTTTGCCTTTCGCAAGAACAATTTTTAGTGGTTGTCAACGCCGCTTGCGTGGAAACCGATTTTAATTGGCTTAAAAAACACGCCGAAAATTTTGGCGTCACGGTGCGTAACGAAAGCGATAACTGGAGTATGCTGGCTATTCAAGGCCCTAAAGCCGTGGAAGTAGTAGACCAAATTTTGCCCGGCGTAAAAGATTTGCCGCGTTTTCACATTTCGCCGCTAACGATGTTTGGCACTGACGGATATGTTACACGCACCGGATATACGGGCGAAGACGGCGTGGAAATTATGCTCCCTAATGCACAGATTACCGAACTTTGGGATGTGTTGAAACAGTTAGGTGTTAAACCGTGCGGTTTAGGCGCGCGCGACGTTTTGCGATTAGAAGCCGGGTATCTCTTAAACGGCGAAGACGCCAACCCTACCAAAACCCCCTACGAGGCCAACTGCGGCTGGGTGGTTAAACTTACCAAAGAAAATTTCATCGGCAAAGACGCACTTGTGGCCAAAAAAGCCGCCGGTTTTAAAAGCCGCTTAATCGGGTTTGTCTTAAAAACAGCCGGCGTACCGCGCAGCGGTTGCAAGGTTTTTTACGAAGGGAAAGAAGTGGGTTATTTAACCAGCGGCACGTTCTCGCCGCTTTACAAAGGGATAGCCGTAGGATATTTAGCAAGTGAAATCCCCGCCGGTGCGGACACGGAAATTGAAATTCACAATCGCCGTGTTCCGGCGCAAGTAGTCAAGCCACCGTTTTATAAAAACCGAGTGTAAGGAGAAATTATGTATAACGAAGAAAATTGCCGTTTTTTAAAAACTCACGAGTGGGCCTGTAAAGAAGGCGAAAACGCCGTCGTCGGTATTTCTAACCACGCGCAAGAAGAAATCAGCGATATTGTATTTGTAGATTTACCTAAAGTAGGCCGCGTAGTCAAAGCGGGCGAAAACTGCTGCGTGGTGGAATCGGTTAAATCGGCCTCTGAGATTTACGCCCCCGTCAGCGGCGAAATTGTAGCCGTTAACGACGCCTTAAACGGCGATCCGGCCTTGGTCAACCGCGAGCCGCACGGAAACGGCTGGCTGTTCAAAATCAAAATGACAAACCCCGCCGAATATGACACACTTTTAGATTTGGCGGCCTATAAAGCAACTATCCAAAAATAAAATTTATCCCCCCGGTGTGCCGGGGGTTTTTAACACTATGTTTACTCCACACACTAAACAAGACGAACAGGAAATGCTGTCTGCCGTCGGCGTTTCTTCCGTAAAAGAATTACTAAACAAAATTCCGGCTGATTTGTTGTATCCAAACTACAACTTGCCCGCCGCATTGACCGAACAACAACTCACCGCGCATTTGCACGATATAGCGGCAAAAAATAAACCGCTTAAAAATTTTATCGGCGCGGGGATGTATAAACACTTTATCCCGGCGGCAGTAAGTGCCTTATCAAGCCGCGGCGAATTTTTAACCGCGTATACGCCTTATCAAGCCGAAGCCAGCCAAGGCACACTCCAAACGATTTACGAGTTCCAAAGTTGTATGTGTGCGCTATTTGATATGGACGTAGCCACCGCTTCGCATTACGACGGCGCGACCGCGCTCGCGGAGGCCGTCTTGGCGGCGCACCGTGTGACCGGGCGCAATGAAGTGATTATTTCTTCGTTACTCCACCCGCATTACAAAGAAGTATTAAAAACTTATACCCGCCACAGCACTGTTTGTTTAACCGAGGCCAAGCCGACAACGGGCGGCACATTAGATGTGGCCGCACTTCAAAAGCAAGTGTCTGATAAAACCGCAGGTGTGGTAATTTCCACGCCGAATTTTTTGGGTTATGTAGAACAAGCAAAAGAAATTTCACAACTGGCACACGAAAAAGGCGCGCTACTGGTGGTACAAGTAAATCCGCTCTCGCTGGGCCTTCTCCAAACGCCGGGTTCGTACGAGGCCGATTTTGCCGTAGCCGAAGGACAGCCGCTTGGCAACCCGGTCAGTTTCGGTGGGCCGGGGCTGGGAATTATGACGGCAAAAAAAGCGTATATGCGCCAACTTCCCGGACGTATGGTGGGTATCGCCAAAGATAAAAACGGCCGTCGCGCTTTTGTGCTTACGCTCCAAGCGCGCGAACAACATATCCGCCGCGAAAAAGCCGCCTCTAACATTTGTTCTAACGAGGCTATTTGTGCGTTAAACGCGGTAATTTATTTAACCTTGCTCGGGCCGCAAGGGCTTAAAGAAGTAGCCGAACTTAACGTGGAGCGGGCCCACCAATTGGCTGAAAAAATCAGCGGCGTTAAAGGGTTTAGCGTGTTGTCCGCCGCGCCGTTTTTTAACGAGTTTGTGGTAACGTGTCCGATACCTGCCGCGCAAGTAATTCAAATACTGGCTGCCAAAGGTATTGCCGCCGGATACGATTTGGGCCAAACGTGTGATACGATGAAAAACGCTTTGCTCGTTTGCGCTACCGAGTTAAACACGGCGCAAGATATTGCCGCGTACGTCAGCGCGCTTAAGGAGATTTAATATGGAAAATTTACTCTCTATTGAAAAATCAAAACCCGGTCGCCGCGGGGTACGCTTTGAACAAGCCCAAAAACACGATTATCTGCCGCAAAATTTACTCCGTGCGTCCGCGCCGCGTTTGCCCGAAATGAGCGAATTTGACACGGTGCGCCATTTTACGCGGCTTTCACAAGAAAACTATTCTTTAGACGGACAATTTTATCCGCTCGGCTCTTGCACGATGAAATACAATCCCAAAGCGTATGACGAGTTGTCCGTGCTCGCTCCGTTTGCAAATGCGCATCCGTTCGCGCCGGAAAGTGCGGTGCAGGGTACGCTCCAAATTATGTATGAACTCCAAGAACTCTTAAAAGAAATCACGGGGCTTGCGGCTTTTACACTCCAACCGGCGGCAGGAGCGCATGGGGAACTGACCGGAATTTTAACCGTGCGGGCCTATCACGACGCGCACAAAAATACGTCGCGCTGTGAAGTGATCGTGTCGGATACCGCTCACGGCACTAACCCGGCAACCGCCAATATGGCCGGATATACGGTAGTGAATATCAAATCAGCAGCCGACGGTTGTGTGGATAAACAAGCGTTGCAAGCGGCATTGTCTGACAAAACAGCCGCCGTCATGCTGACCGTGCCAAACACAGTAGGGCTTTTTGAAAAAGATATCCGCGAGATTGCTGATATGGTGCACAAGGCCGGAGCGTTACTCTACATGGACGGCGCGAATTTCAACGCGCTGATTGGGCTAGCCAAACCGGCTGATTTCGGCGTGGATGTGATGCACCTAAATTTACACAAAACCTTTGCCGCTCCGCACGGCGGCGGCGGACCGGGTTCCGGACCGGTGGGGGCGGCCAAACACGTCGCGCCGTTTTTGCCGCATCCGATGGTGGAAAAGAAAGGCGACGCATATACGCTTAACGACGAAATCCCCCAAAGTTTGGGCAAGATGAAAGCATTTTACGGCAATATCGCGGTGGTGTTGCGCGGGTATTGTTACTTGCGCCAATTTGACGCGAATACGCTCAAAAATATCGCCGAAAAAGCGATTTTGAACGCCAACTATGTGCGCGCCAAATTAAAAGGTAAATTTGATGCGTTTTTTGATGTAAATTGTATGCACGAGTGCGTGCTGTCTATTGATCCGTCTAAAATGAACGGGGTGCATACGGCCGACGTAGCCAAACGGCTGTTAGATTACGGTTTTTATGCACCGACCATTTACTTCCCGCTGATTGTGCCCGAAGCCATGATGATTGAGCCGACGGAAACGGAAAGTAAAGAAATGTTAGACGCGTTTGTGGGGGCACTTGAAAAAATCTATGATGAGATTTTTGCAAACCCGCAACTGGTGCATGATGCGCCGCACACGCAAGTGGTGAGCCGCATTGATGAGGTTTCTGCCGCGCGCCAACCGAATTTACGGTGGTAGTTTGTACGGCCCGGAGAGTTTATGGACGTTTTACTTAATACGCCGCCGCTTAATGTGCAAGAAAACATGGCCCTTGATGAGCAAATTGTTCAGTTGCGCCCACAAGCGGTTACGCTCCGGTTTTATAACTGGGTACCCGGGCCGGCGGTTACGTTTGGTTACTCGCAATTTGTTCAAGAAGTACGCCACACCTTACAAGAACGTCGTTTCGCAGGTCCGTATGTCCGGCGGCCCACCGGTGGCGGTATGGTCTTTCATACCGATGATTTAACTTTTTCTCTTGTGTTTAAAAGCGACAATACACCTACTGAAATTTACCAAAAATTGCATACGACAATACTTGCCCAACTGCGCGGAGAAGGATTATCCGCGTGTGTTTTTGATAAGCCGTTGCCGGCCTCTGCCTATGCGCCCAGCGGGCCTGACGGAGCCAATGCATGTTTTATGCGCCCGGTGAAAAATGATTTGCTCACACAAGACGGGAAAAAAATTCTCGGCGGGGCTATACGCCGTTTTGGCAATACGGTGCTTTATCAAGGCTCGCTGCAATGCCCGGATGCGCGCCGAAATCCGCTTTTCCGGCGAGCCGTTATAGAAGGAGTACGTGCATTTTTAGCCGTAGATTTGCGCCCAAGTGCGTGCGGAGCGGACCGTCTGGCGCGGGTGCGGCAAGTGGCGGCCGAAAAATATGCTGCCAAAGAATGGACGGAGAAATTTTAATGCGGCTACTTAAACTCTTGGCGGCTTTGCTATTATCGCCGGTAGTGTTTTTTGCGATTGTGGAAGTGATCCATATTTTGTGGGCCGTGTTGGGAAATTTTCAAACAGCGGCGGCGTTTGTGACCGGAGCGGCGGTTTACGCGCTCATACATTACACGGTATATGATTTTTCCCGGATGTACGTTTTTGTACATGAAATGACACATGCGTTGGTTGCTTTTTTATGTGGCAGTCGCGTGCGGAAGGTGTCTGTTCGCAAAGAAAGCGGGTATGTGAAAATGGACAAAATCAATACGTTTATTGTACTTTCGCCTTATTTCGTGCCGGGTTATGTGTTGTTGGTGGCTTTTGTGTATGTAGTGGCAGATTTGTTCGTTGATTTGACGCCTTACCGGCAGGCATTTCTGTTTCTGGTCGGTTTCTTTCTTTCCTTCCACTTTATTCAAACTTTTAAAACATTATTTGAGTCGGACCAGCCGGATTTGGAATTAGCGGGCGGAAAACTTTTTTCCATCATTACAATTTCATTGGCCAACTTGGTGGTTTTGGCACTGGTGCTAAAGGGGTTATTCCCCGAACAAGTGGATTTAACGGTAGCGGGGAAAAACCTACTAAAAGGAACCTTTAACCTAGGACGAATTTTAGTAAACTATATAATAGAGCATATTATCAACGCGTTGTAAGAAATTATGGCTAAAAAAGAGAAAAAAACTTCTTGGACAAAAAAAGTATACCAAGCCCTTAAAACAAGTTTTTTAGTAGGACTGCGGCTGGGGCTACTGGTCACCATGCTTTTGTTGCTTGTTTTTTCGGCGGCATGGTTATTTTTTGTTAAAACTTTTAATGCCCAGCACTTAAGCGAAGTTATTGCGAAAGAATTGCAAAAGCGTTTGCAGCGCCCGGTGGCGATTGCCTCGGTGGATGTAAAATTTATCAATATGTTGGAACTGAAAGGATTTCGCGTTTTGGATACGGAAGGAAATCCCGGGCAAGATTTGTTATCAGCCGATTCGGTAACGGTGCGTCTAAAATTACTTCCGTTATTAGAGCAACAACTCATTATTGATGAAGTTTCCCTGCACTCTCCGCGTTTTAACATCATTCGCCGCGCCGATGGCGTGTATAATATTCCGCCGCTTAAGGGAAGCCAAAACACCGTCTACACGAGTGCGGCTTCCGGTAAAAAGTTTACCGTTAGTGTGGAAGATTGGACACTTAAAAACGGAGTGTTTAGTTACAAAGATTTGGGGCTGGGGGTAACGCACGCGGTGTATGGCGTGAATATGCACTTTGAGCGCTTGCGGCTGGATGAACTTTCCCGCTTTACGATGAACATGGTTTTGCGCAACGAGTGGGGGAGCGGTATGTCGGATATGGAAATCAGTGGTACGGGGCACGTCAATTTTGCCCGGTTTGATTGGGCTAATTTTGCGCTTCGCAGTTTGCGTGCCAAAGTATACTTATTTCAAAAACCGGTAGATGTGACGTTAGATTTGGACAATTTGCGTACTCCCTTTTTTAACATCAAAGCGCAAGTACCGGCTTTTGAAGGAAAAGATTTATCTGTGTTTAATTTAGAAAAAACGCCCTTTTCCATCCCCAAGTCCACGATTACCGCCAAAGGGGTGTTATCCAAAAATTACCGTTTGCTAAAAGTGAACCAATTCACGGCGTCTGCCTCTGATGTAAAAGCGGAAGGGAAAGGACAGTTGGATTTTTCTAATGATCCGTACACGGCAGATTTTACCGTTTCTACGCAACCGTTTGCGCTTAAAGGGAAAAGCAAATACTACGCACCGTTGGCCCGTTATAAATTAACCGGCAATGCCGCAGCCCAAGCGCATTTAGTGCGGCAAGAGGGAAAATATGCTTGGCCGCTTGTTACGTTTGACTTGGACAAAGTAACCGGAGATATTTACGGATTTTTGGCCGAAAATGTGACCGGGCAGTTCCGGGCTAAAAAAGATTTTTCTGATTTATATGCCGAAACAAAAGACGGCAAATTAACGGTTAATAAATCGGTATTTGAAAAACTGAATATGAGTGCCAGTTGGCGCAATGGCAATTTATACGGTTATATTGCTTCTACCGAGTTAAACGGCGTGCCGCTTAAAATGAGTGTATCGGTTAGTAACTTAAAAAGTGCGCGCCGCCGTGTACGCACAGCGATGCATTGGCAACATTTTAACCCAATGGATTTTATTGATACAGTGCAAGATTTTGTGGAAGTGATTGTACCGTTAATCCCCGGTGGGGCGCACCTGCCGAAGGAAGTTACCGGCGATTTGGCGTGGTTGCGTAATTTTAGGAGCCACCTTCCTAATTTTATGAGTAATTTTGCGGGGAACATTGCGGCTGATACGTTTTCAAGCCCGGTACTATCGGGTAATAAATTTAACGGTGAGTTTGAACTGACCGGTATGCGTGCCGGAATGAAACGTTTGTCCGGGAAGGTGCAAGCACGGTTAGAAGGCGGTGTTATACACCAAATGGAAAAATGGGCCGAAGAACAACAAGCGCTTAACATTACATTTCAGCCGTTTATCATTATGCACCGGATGGAACGTGCGGGAAGTTTTAAAGTGGGCAAAGTGCTTAAAGATGTGCCGTTTACCGATATGGCGGTTTCGGGTTCATTTGAAAACGGAAAAATGGATATTAACAATGCTTACACGGTAGGCCCATCCATTTCGGCCACCGTTAGCGGGTGGGTTGATTGGGTGGTTGAAAATTTTGATATCATAGTATGGACGATGTTTTCTAACACTTCGCGTTCGGGCGCGTTGGCTGAAAATTTAACCGATGAATCGGGCGACCCGGCGCTTGCGTTTCGGATTTCATCGTCTATGTTAAAGCCTAAAGTGGAAATGTTGCGCGCTAAAAAGACGGGAGAAACCATCCGCGCCGCTCAAGAAAGGGGTTTGGAAACCGATTTTAAAGCCGGACAGGAATTCTATCAAGGAGATTACCATGCCAAGAAATAATATAGATATCTTGTGTCTTCTGCAAGAACACGGAGCCATTTTAGAAGGGCATTTTGTGATGCCTTCGGGCTTCCATAGCCAGACGTATATTCAAACTTCGCTGCTGATGCAACACCCCCATCTGGCGCAAAAAATTGCCGGTGCGTTATCGGATAAATTTACCACCAAGGCCGACGTGGTGATGGCACTTACGCCGTCGGATTCGGTATTGGCGCAAGAAGTAGCGCGCGCGCGCGGCGTGCGGGCCATATTTGCTTCTAAAGATGACAACGGCGTGATGATACTGAAACACAATTTCACCATTAAAGAAGGTGAAAATGTGCTTATCGTAGACGACGTAGCCGTTTCCGGCCGGAAAATTAACAAAGCGATTGAACTGGTGGAAAAATTGAACGGTAACGTAATCGGGGTGGGCGTAATTGTGGACCGCTCCATGGGTTACTTGCCGTTGGCAGTACCGCTGCGTTCGTTGCTTTCTTACCCGATGCAAACTTTTTCTGCCAAAGAATGTCCGCTTTGTGCGGCCAAAATTCCGTTTACGGAAGTGGATGAATTGCGCGAGAAAGGGATGTAATTTATGCAGGAAATTAAATTAAAAGCCAAAGAAGAACGCCGCTTAAAAGCCGGACATTGGTGGGTATTTTCCAACGAGATTGACGGCCTTGATACGTCTATTGAACCCGGCACACTCGTGCGCGTGCTGGATAGTGACGGCGTGCAGGTGGGCATCGGTACGTTTAATCCGCACAGTTTGATTGCGGTGCGGTTGTTGCAAAAAGGCGAAGCCGATTTGCCGGAAGATTTTATCTTTGAAAAATTAGACGAAGCGTACACGCGGCGCAAAGAAATCGGCGTGCGTAAATACGGCCGTATGTGCTATGGCGAGGGGGATAATTTGCCCGGCCTGGTGGTGGACCGCTACGGCGATATATTGGTGGTGGACGTTTTAACAGCGGGCATGGAGTTGTTAAAACCGCAAATTACCAAAGCGCTTAAAAAGATTTTTAAACCCACCGGCATTTATTATAAAAACGACAGTGCTTTCCGCGCGTTGGAAGGTTTAACCAACACGCCGGAAATCGTCGGGGAAGTGCCCGAAACGGTAGAAATAGAAGAAAACGGTGTTAAATATATAGTGCCGATTCGCGGCGGTCAAAAAACAGGTTTCTATTTTGACCAACGCGAAAACCGCGCCTTTTTGAAACCGTATTTCAAAGATAAACTCGTACTTGATTTATATTCGTATATCGGATCGTTTGGTATCACGGCGGCTAAGGCCGGTGCGGCGCAAGTGTGGGGGTGCGATTCTTCCGCCGCCGCGGTGGCACTTGCCCAAAAAAATGCCGAACTAAACGGCGTGAAAGATATTGCTGTTTTCCACCGGGATGACGCCGAACGGTTGTTATCGGCTATGAAAAAAGGCGAATTACCCGACCAACCGGATATGGTTTTGTTGGATCCGCCCGCGTTTGTCAAAAGCCGCAAGGCATTACCGCAAGCGGTGGGGTTGTATGTAAAACTGGTTAAGATGGCTTTAGAAGGGTTAAAGCCCGGCGGCTATTTAGCCTTTTCCACGTGTTCGCACCACGTGTCGCGCGAATTATTTGTGGATATTATCCGCCAAGGCGTAAGTAAATCGGGCGTGCAGGCAAGCCTTATAGAACTGCGCGGTCAAGCCAAAGACCACCCGGTTTTAATCGGTATGCCGGAAACGGAGTATTTACATTTTGCGCTTGTGCAAGTGAGATAGGAGTTTAAGTAGCCCGCGGGATGCGGATAAAAAAATTTATTCTGTTTTGGTACTGTGCTTTTTGCACAGTGAATGTAATGAAAATTACAGGACAAAGTACCAAAACAGCCGTTTAGGTAACAAATACGATTGCAAGCGTTTTGTTACCGAACGTTCCCCGTCTGAGATGGGGAACTACGGCTGTTGTATTTTGGGTTTACTTTGTCCCTCAAAATATAGCAGCCGTTTTTTTATGGGCGGCTGAGGAGAAAAAAATGGAACAAACCGAAAAAATCGCTCTATTAGCCGGACGCATTATCCGGTTAGAAAAATCAGCCGCCCGGCTTTCCAAAGACTTATCTGCCGTCGTTAAAGAACTCGCGGAAATAAGTGAACAACTCACTTCCCACCAAAGCCCGTTCGGGCCGGTGTATCCGTTGGATATTCAAGAATAGATTTAACAGGGGATCAACGAAGTATGACACAAAATTAGGCCNNCCGAAAAAGAATGCCGAGGGACAGGACATTACTAGTGCGGCTTTTTCAAACGAATTTTGCGTAAGACGAGGCACGAACGAGGAAGGTATACTGTCGGCACGCGCCCGAAGGGCGGAAGTATCCGCCCGAGTGAGTAACGAAGTATGACACAAAATTAGGCCNNCCGAAAAAGAATGCCGAGGGACAGGATCGAACTGTCGACACCTGGTTTTTCAGACCAGTGCTCTACCACTGAGCTACCTCGGCATTACCTATATATCATACCAAATTTATTTTTTCCGCGCAAACATTACTCCTTTTTGTCGGTTGCGCGGGTACTCCCAAAAGAAATATACTATATAAAAGGCCGTTTTAACCCCGGCCGACAGGAGGCCTATGCCTAGAATTGAAGTAGACGCCAACCGCTGTAAAGCGTGTTACCTGTGCGTGAGCGTGTGCCCGAAGAAATGCTTGGGCCCATCTAAAACGATTAGCAAAAAGGGGTATCTCCCGGCGGAGATGCTCCATCCGGAAAATTGCATCGGCTGTGCCATGTGCTACCGCATGTGCCCCGATATTGCCATTACGGTAATTAAAGAATAGTTTTGAGGTTTTTATGAAGACAGAAAAAGCATTACGAAAAGGCAACGAAGCGCTCGCCGAAGGTGCTATCCGCGCCGGAGTACGTTTCTTTGCCGGATATCCTATCACGCCGCAAAACGAAGTGCCCGAATATATGTCTGCTAATTTGGCCGACAACGGCGGTGCATTTGTGCAAGCCGAAAGCGAAGTGGCCGCTATCAATATGGTCTATGGCGCAGCCGCTACCGGCACGCGCAGCATGACATCGTCTTCCTCGCCGGGTGTCAGTTTAAAACAAGAGGGCATTACGTATTTAGCCAGTGCCGATCTGCCGTGTTTGATTGTCAACGTGATGCGCGGCGGGCCGGGGCTTGGCAGTATTTCCGGCGCGCAAGGCGACTATTTCCAAGCCACGCGCGGCGGCGGTAACGGCGATTATCACGTGATTGTACTTGCGCCGAACTCTGTGGAAGAATTAGGGAACTTCCCCAAACTCGCGTTTGATTTAGCCGAAAAATACCGTATGCCGTGTATGATTTTGGCTGACGGTATTTTAGGGCAAATGATGGAAAGTATGTCATTTAATTTTGAGCCCGTTGATCCCAACAAACTGGGTAAATTTGATTGGGCCGTGGATATCAATAAACAAGGCCGCGGCAAGAGTAAAGTATTTTCTTACAAAGGCGATAATTTAATTGCCGACGTTACCGAGCGTGCCAAACGCTATGGGCTTATAGAAAAAACCGAGCCGCGCTACGAAGAACGCAATGCGGAAGATTGCGATATTTTGCTCGTGGCGTACGGGCTTTCTTCCCGCGCGTGTTTAGAGGCCGTGAATATGGCAAGTTCCAAAGGTTTAAAAGTCGGTCTTTTCCGCCCGATTACGTTGTGGCCGTTCCCGTCAAAACGCTTGGCCGAACTGGCTAAAAAAACCAAAGGTATTTTGGTGGTGGAACAAAGTTTAGGCCAACTGGTGCAAGATGTTAAATTGGCCGTGGGGGATCGCGTGCCTGTGGGTTTAAATGCGTATCCGGCCGGCGGTCAGCCAGACGGCGAGAAAATTTTAACCGCCGCTAATTCTCTTTTAACGGGTAAAAAAGAAGGGCTGTTTGATTTGCAAGAACACGCCGCTAACTTTACTTACAACTGCCAACGTGATACGAAACTGGGCGTTCAAGGCGACGCCAAAGGGGGAAAATAAGATGACGATTATTGCCCAAAAACCAAAAAGTTTAACCGATATCCCTATGCACTATTGCCCCGGTTGCGGTCACGGTATTGTGCACCGTTTGATGGGAGAAACTTTTGATGAATTAGGAATTGCGGATCGTGTCATCGGTATTGCTCCGGTGGGGTGCGCCGTATTTGCCGATGACTACTTTGCGTGTGATACGGTGCAAGGCGCGCACGGGCGCGGACCGGCAATTGCTACCGGCGTCAAACGCTCTAAACCCGGTGCGATTGTGTTTTCGTATCAGGGCGATGGCGATTTGGCGTCTATCGGTATGGCGGAAATTGTACACGCCGCCGTGCGTAGCGAAAACATTACCGTCATTTTTATCAATAACGCTATTTACGGAATGACGGGCGGCCAAATGGCTCCGACGACATTGGTGGGCCAAGTGGCCACTACCGCTCCCAAAGGGCGCGACCCGAAATTACAGGGTTGGCCGATCAATATGTGCGAAATGCTGGCGCAAATTACCGGCAGTAAATTTTTGGCACGCGTAGCGGTGGACTGTCCGCAAAATGTGATTAAAGCAAAAGAGGCAATCAAAAAAGCATTTGAAAATCAAGTAAATAACGTCGGGTTTTCTATGGTGGAAGTTATCAGCCAATGCCCGACAAACTGGCACGCCAGCGTGCCGCAAGCGCTGGAATTTGTGCGCACCAAAATGATGCCGCAATATCCGCTCGGTATTTTTAAAGACGAGGGGGGAAAATAATGTACCAAGGTATTCGTATAGCCGGATTTGGCGGTCAAGGCGTTGTTTCCGCCGGGATTTTACTCGCGCAAGCAGGCGTAGAAGATAAAAAGAACGCCAGTTGGCTCCCTTCCTACGGGCCGGAGATGCGCGGCGGTACGGCTAACTGTTCGGTCGTGGTAACAGACGGCGAAGTATATACGCCCATTGTGTCGGCCCCCGATACGGTGATCGTGATGAACGAGCCGAGTTTGCCCAAATTTGAGCCGCTACTTAAAAAAGGCGGACTGTTAATTTTAAATAGTTCGCTTGTTAATTCCCGCCCGACGCGTAAAGATATTACGGTTGTTTGTGTGCCGTGCAACGAGATTGCGCAGAAAGTCGGTATGGACCGGATTGCTAACTTAGTTGCGCTCGGTGCGTTTGTTAAAACGACGGGCGCGGTGTCTTTGGATAGCGTAGCCGACGCGATGAAAAAAGTATATAAACGTGCCAAACCGGAAATGCTGGAACTTAATAAAAAAGCGTTGCAAGCCGGTTTTGATGCGGTAAAATAAAAGGGTTGTCTTTTGGAATAAACCCCTGGCTAAAGCCGGGGGTTATTTTTTAATCTGTCGGGCAGCCAAATGGCAAAACCATAGCCCGGGCACAACCACTAGGGTGGCCATCCAAAGTGCCGTTTCCAGATTCCACCGGCTAGATAAAAAACCGATAAGGGAAGGAGATAAAGCGTCACCTAATAGATGAATAATAAAGATATTAACGGCAAAAGCCATCCCACGCATGGGGGCGGGGGTGGTGTCCACCAGCGCAGCGGCAATGGCTCCTGTCGGCAAGAATAGAAGCACAATCGCCGCACCGAAACAGGCTAACGCCGTATACATATACGTGGCAGATAACCCCAGCCAAATCGGTACAACACATCCTAATAAGGCCGCGGCCATTACTTCATAATATGCCCGGTCGGATTGTTTCAATCGTTCGGCGGCCCATTTGCCGCCCCAAAACGTGCCGATAGCGCCGCATACAATCACCAGCCCGCCGAACCAACTGCCCGCTTGCGCTACGTTTAGCCCCAAATGCCGCACAAAATAAGTAGGTACCCACGCCGAACAACCCCCAATTAAAAACGTAATCACCGCTTGTATCAAACATACATATAAAAACGGTTTGTTTTTTAGTAGCCGGATATACTGAACAAAAGCGGGTTTGGCGGAATTATCCGCTTGAGATAGGCGGGCTCTATCGGGCAAAAACCACGCCAATAGCGCCAGTAATACGCCGGGCACGCTGACGCTCATAAACGCAAGCCGCCAACCCCACGTTTGGCCGATAATGCCACCTAATATATAGCCTAATGCGCTGCCTAGCGGCAACGCTAACCCGAATAAACCGAGTATCCACGCGTGTTTTTCTTTAGGGTAATGTTCGGCTAAAAAGGGTTGGGCTATGGTGGTAAAACCGCCTTCCCCGATACCTACTGCCCCGCGTGCGGTCAGCAAGTGCGTAAAGTTTTTAGCGGCTCCGCCGGCTAGTGTGGCCGCACTCCAAATAAGGGCGCTGATTGCAATTAAGTGCGGGCGGTTTTTTCTATCGGCTAAATAGCCGCATATCGGCGCGTAGCACATATACACCAACATAAAAACCGATGCTAACGAGCCGAATTGAAAGTCCGATATGTGTAAATCGGTTTGGATAAGCGGGAAAACGGCGTATAATACTTGCCGGTCTATGTAATTAAACAGGTTGAGTAAAAATAAAACGGTAAATAAACGCTTGCGTATCATTGTATGTATTTTATAAAAAAAGGAAACATCTTGAAATTTTTATATAATGAATTTATACATAGGAGGTGTATTATGAAAAGTGGTTTTACACTCATAGAACTTTTGATTGTTATGGTAATTGTAGGTATTTTGGTGACGATTGCACTCCCGAAATATAACGCGTCGTTGGAGCGCGCTCGCGCCCAAGAAGGTATTGCTAATTTGAAAGCAGCCAGTGATATTATGAATGCACATTATGTGATGAATGGAAATGCGTATCCGGCTGATGGTGAAGGTGTACTAAATACGCTCGGTACTCATTATGTGGAACGCTCACAGTTTATAACAGGTGATTTTGTAAAATCTAAATATTTCTCCCAACCTCAAGGGAACGTTACAAACTCAAGATCAGCTAGTGTTTATGTTATTCGTAAAGAAGGATCTGATAGCTTATATAGTTTGGTTGCTAGTCTTAGTGATGGAGAAATACTGCACATTTATTGCACCCCCGGCAGTGAGGGCCAAGAAAGTCCAAATGCTCATTATTGTGAAGAAATTGGGGGGGAATGGAGTGCCTTTTTGGGGCAATGGGATCTTCAGCAATAGTAAAAGCGATGTGCTCTCATATCTAAAGGAACTTTATTTTTGCAGTTGGCTTTCTTCCCATAAAAATTTAAGACCCCGCAAAAGCGAGGCCTAAATTTTCCGGGACTAGGATTCGAACCTAGAATTAGTGCTCCAGAGGCACCTGTGTTACCATTACACCATCCCGGATTAACATATATATTCTAGCACATTTTTCCCCGGCGAACAATTTGAGCCACGTAATAAGTGGGAATTTGTTATAATAGAAAGGTAACGCGCCTATAGCTCAATTGGTTAGAGCAATCGACTCATAATCGATGGGTTCCAGGTTCAAGTCCTGGTGGGCGCAGATTTTAAGCCCGCGCCTTGTGTGCGGGCTTAAAATTTATGCCCAAGCAAGCAAACTGCTTTGCTTGCGACGGGACTTGAAAGGCGGAGCGATGTTTTTGTTTGAGTGCGAGCCGCACAGGCGTAGCGCGAAAGGCAAAAACCGCGAGCCCGGCCTGCAGGCATTTTACGTCAGTAAAATGACCGGAAGGCAAGTCCTGGTGGGCGCAGATTTAAGGAGTCGCTTTTAAGCGGCCCTTTATTTTTTCTCCGTCGGGGAATAATAAAAAATTTGCGCGAAAATAGACCAAATTCCGGTTCAAGTCCGCTCCGTTTTCTTCTTATGTTGCCACGCCGACGAGAAGTTTGGCAAAGTTGGCAACGTTATGTATAGAGAACTATGCAAACGATGGTCACTTTTTGGTCACTATAATGGTCACCATTTTACCGCCACAGAGGGGAGCCCTATTCTATAAAATAGTGTGCCCAAAAGTATGAAATTTTGCATTAGTGCTTAGAATAAATACTTGGGATTATCTACACATTTTTCCTTTATTTCTGTAAAATATATCTGAGGCTTACCCAACACCGCAAAGTGATATAACGAGTTGTGAAAGCAATGAATATGATAGATTTATACAATGGCGACTGTATTGAAGTAATGAATAGTCTAATACAAAAAGGGACTAAAGTTGATGCCATCATTACAGATATTCCCTATGGTACAACTGCATGTTCTTGGGACACCATAATACCTTTTGAGAAAATGTGGGATTGCCTTCGGAAAATCAGAAAAGAACATTCTCCAATTTTATTATTCGGGAATGAACCTTTTAATAGTTATTTAAGGATATCCAATATTAAAGAGTATAAATATGATATTTATTGGCAAAAAGAAAGAGTGACCAATATATTTCAATTAAAGAAAAGGCCGGGGAAAATTATTGAAACCATCAATGTTTTTTATGACAAACAATGTACCTATAATCCACAAATGACAAAACATGAAGGGCCATTGAGAAGCAATAAAATCAAAAATGGGAAATTAGGCCTTTTGGTAGATTCACAAAATAGAAGGCCTTTTGAATATAAAGATACCGGGAAACGATATCCTTTGCAAATAGTACATTTTAAGAGAGATATTTTATCCTCGAATCTACACCCTACACAAAAGCCATTAGAGCTAATGGAATATTTAGTAAAAACCTATTCCAATGAAGGGGATACTGTATTAGATTTTACCATGGGCTCCGGAACAACAGGAGTAGCATGCAGAAAGTTAAATAGAAACTTTATTGGCATAGAAATAGACGAAAATTATTTTGATATCGCTCAAAAGCGAATCGATCATAAAGAAAGTCTATTTGAATAAGTTATACAACTCTAAATAGTCCATCTTTTTAATCAGATAGTTTTTGACGTGATAAGGCAAAGTGTCATTGTTGATATGGAATTGCCCTTCGCCTCTATTTCCTCTATGTTGTTTGTCACTATATCCTACACATTTCTTAACTTCTTGACTAGTCATCTTAAAAATATAAATGATATCAGTAAAGAATAATCCATAGTACAATATGTCGAATTCTTTGCATTTTATTTGTTGTATGTTACAATCAAAGGGATATTGCTGAGCACCTTTTTCCGTTAAGGCTCTATCAGATAAATTCGCTTTCAAACATTGGTCTATTATTGTTTTTTCGTTAATGGCTACTTCGTTTGCTTTCATTACTCTTGAAAACTTTATTTCAACCCTCTTATTTTGAGTAACATCTAGCTTATCGTAAGAGTTCTTTTTCGCTTTTTCCAAAGAAAAAATTTTCTTTACCATTATTTCGGCAACAGTTCCAAATCTTCTTGTATGTAATGCAAAAATTCCATCTCTAAATGTTCGTATATTCATAATTATTTTATCAACTCCTCACTTCCTAACCCAAATGCTTTACTCAATTTTTCCAATGTAGAAATACTAATATTACATTGGGCGCGTTCTATAAGGCCAATATAGTTGTTATGCAAATCCGCTTTTTCCGCTAAATCTGCTTGTGTTAATCTTTGTTTTAGCCGTTCTTTACGAACATTTTTGGCGAGTCTGTGTATAATGTCTTCCATGCTTTTATGATATGAAAAAATAGTATAAACAGAAAACACATTATATTGTGTTTTTTAAAATAAGAGGTAACGAGGGAAGCGTTGCCAAATAAAGCCCCAAAATCGGCCCACAAACTGGCTTTCGGAGCCAAGTCGGGGACTAACTGCCAGACCACAAAACATTGGCAACTTACCCAGTCCCGTAAAAGTGGAACCGGGTAAACTGTCAAAAACATACTTAAATTTTCGCAAAGTTATGGGTAGAGAACTATAAAGAAATAGGGCACTATTTTGGTCACTCCCTCGTCGGTAGTACCACGCTTGGTGGGCGCAGTAAAATTTACCCCTGCCGTTTGGCAGGGGTAAATTTTTTGCTCATAAAAATCAAACTATTTTTTTTCGCTGTTTATAAAAACAGGTGGGCGCGGACCAATAATGGACAAAATTTTAAAAGCTTGCGTGAAATCGCTTTTTTCTTCTTTAGAAAACTTTTGATTTTCCGCGAGCAACTTGGCCGCATTTTTACCGTCAGGCGCGGTAATATCCGGGTCAGCCCCGCCGCGTACTAATTTTTTTACTATCCCGGGCGTATTATACTGGGCCGCATACATCAGTGCGGTGTAACCGTCGCGATCGGTAATATTAAGCGGCGTTCCGGCTACTAACAACTGTACTAACACATCTTCGGCTTGGCTATACCGCGCGGCCACCATCAATACCGTTTGACCGGTTGTATCGGTGATAGAGGTATCTGCACCCATCCGTAGCAATTGAAGGATCATTTCCGCTTTTGCGCCGTGCTGTACAGCATAAAATAAAGCGGTACGCCCCGATTTATCTCTTTCATTAACATTGTCGGCATGACGAATAAGACGCAGCACTTTTTGCTGATCAGTTTCTTCTTCAAAAGAGCGCATCAGTTTAGTGGCTCCGCGTTCGTCGGCGGCATTGCTTTTATAGCGATACCAAAGCCCTCCGCCAAAGAGCAAAAAGGCAACTAATCCAAACACAAAAAAATTTTTATTCATATTTGTATTGTATCACTTTTTTTCTCAGCCCTGGCGCCAATTTGCTAAAATATAATTAATTACTTCAAGCACGAGGTTTATATATGGCTGAAAACACGCAACATAACAATTCGTTAGATGAAATTATCAAAGAACGCTATGCCGAGGTTGATGAAATCCGCGGGTTGGGTATTATGCCTTATCCCAACCGTTGTGAAAAAACGATTTCCTGTTTAGGTGCTAAAAATTCCGAAGAAAACGCCGAAGTCGCCACCGCCGGACGCGTGGTTCAACTGCGTTTAATGGGCAAGGCAGCCTTTGCACACTTGCGTGATTTCTCGGGCAAAGTGCAACTTTATATAGCCAAAGATCAACTGGGTGACGAGCCGTACCAATTTTTTAAAAAACATATCGCCGTCGGTGATTTTGTATCCGTCAAAGGCCACGTGTTTGTTACCAAAACCGGTGAAAAAACCATTAAAGTAACGTCTATGACGTTGTTATCCAAAGCGATCCGCCCCATGCCGGAAAAATACCACGGTCTGCAAGATACCGAAGTGCGCTTTCGCAAACGCCATTTGGATTTAATTGCTAACGAAGAAGTAAAAGAAATTTTTGTTAAACGCGCCAAAATTATTTCTTCTATCCGCAAAACCTTAGACGAAAAAGGTTTCTTGGAAGTAGAAACGCCGATTTTGAACCCGTCTTCCGGCGGCGCGATTGCGCGTCCGTTTGAGACATATCACAACGCCCTAAAAATGCCGCTTTACATGCGTATTGCGCTAGAACTTCACCACAAACGACTCATCGTGGGCGGGCTGGATAAGATTTACGAAATCGGGCACATGTTCCGAAACGAAGGCATTGACACTACGCACAACCCCGAATTTACGATGATGGAATTATACCAAGCGTATGGCGACGTCAATTCCATGGCAGATTTGTTTGATGAAATTTTGGGCAATGCCGCCAAAGCCATCGGCGCGGAAAAAGTACAATTCCGCGGATACGAAGTAGATTTGCGCCCGCCGTTTAAACGTTTGTATATCCCGCAAGCGTGGCAAGAAAAATTCGGGCGTGATATCCACGAAGTGCTAAACGGCCGCCAATTCAACCGCGAAAAATTAGAAGAAGTTGCCCGCGAACAAGGTATAAAGTTTTCCGCGGCCGACAGCGATTCTGCTATCTTTGACGAACTGTTTGAGGGTAAACTGTTAGCAGATTATCACAACCCGGTAATTGCGCTTGATTATCCCACCGCCGTCAGCCCGTTTGCCAAAACCAAGCCCGGCGATCCGGAACTGGTGGAGCGTTTTGAAGTGTTTGTAAACGGGCAAGAACTCGGCAACGCCTATACCGAGTTAAATGATCCGGCCGACCAACTTCAACGCTTAAAAGACCAAGCCGCCGCCAAGGCCATCGCCAAAGGCGAAGACGCCGAAAACGCCGATATTTTGGACGCTGACTACATTGAAGCGTTAGAAAGCGGTATGCCGCCGACGGGTGGTATGGGTATCGGCATTGACCGTATTATTATGATGCTGACCGGGCAAGATTCTATCCGCGAGATTATCCTGTTCCCTACGCTTAAGAAATTAGAAGAAGAGAAATAACGACGGTTGTTACGGCTTGTTTTTCGCACAAAACCCAAAACTTTTGTTTTGGGTTTTGTATATAAAAACCAGGACCGTTGGCCCTAGCCGTAAAGGAAGAAGGACCTATAAGTTAATGGGTATTTCAGGTTGTTTGTTTCTGGGCTTTTGGACCCTTGAATTCCGCGGTTTTTCTCTTATATTATGGTATATATTCTCTTTGAGATAATAATATGAAACAAATTTTTCGGCTATGCGGCTATTTGGCCATAGTACTATTGATTACGCAAAACGTTTTTGCCAAAGCCCCTTGGGGGATACTGACAGAAACGGTAGGAGATACTTCTTTTTCCGTTTACGCCATTGATAATTTAATAGACGCCCGCCCTATCCGCTATGCCTTTTCCGACGAAGATGCCGAAAAAGAAGATATCTTTAAGCAGAATATCCAATCTTGGCCGCAGGAAACACTGCGGTTTATTGAAGAAGAAAAACGCACGGAAGAATTTGAGGATATTATCCCTTACTTACGCCGGAATTTAGATTTACAAAAGGTATCCGATAAAAACGAAGCGGATGTTTATGTAGATATTTCTGATACGAATTGGGAAGACATTAATTATTTTAAAGAAAAAGGAAAAACCCCTTATTCTTTAATTTACATCACCACCCAAGCCAAAAACGCTTCTTTTCGCAGCACCTCTTTACATGAAATAGGACACTATTTCGGCCTGGGTGACCAATATGTAACCGCCCGGGGCAATTCCCATCTGGAATACTCCAGCGACGTCAATACAGTCTATGGCAGTATTATGGATAACGCAGACCATATAACTTGTGATGACGCCGATGGATTTATCAATCTGCTTGATTTGCGTTTGGCGCAACGTAACGGCGGAAACTTTTCTGCCCGTTCCCAAACAGGGTGGAAAAGTTTATGTTCCAATGCCAGCAATACATATCAAGATGCTAAAACTATTACACGTAACCCGGTGGATAAAGTATTGGAAGAACGCCTGACTATGCAAATGTTAACCATCCGGGAATATAAACAGGGAAAAATCTTCCGAAACACTCAAATCGGGCTGTATACTCCCTTGGATGTTTTTCTTGTCTTGGAGAACGATTCCCACGTAGTGCGGGATCCCCAAACCCATCTCATTAGTTCCATAACCGAAAATGTCACACAAACCGTTTATACTCCGCAAGGAGAACCTTTAGAACAAGAAGTTGTTTTGGTGCGACTTTTCACTTATGGCCCCCGCCGGCAAAATGAACAAGGCGTGCCCATCATTCCGTTACAAGTAAGCGGAACCATAAACGGCGTTGAGGTCTACCGAATGGATTTAACCCTTGCCGCGAAAGGTACTTTAGTAAGCGGATTAAATAAGACTTCTTTTTCTGATAAGATTTATCTATCACAAGGCGCTGACCTTAACGCCCGCCAACTGCAAGTCCGTTTTAGTTTTCCCAGTGGATTTTCCGAATTTTCCCAAACTTCATACATGGTGTTTTTTTCGGGGGGTTCCTTGCGCGGAGCCCGGAAAGATGTTTTTGTCACTTTTACAGATTCCCAAAGCGGCGAAACGGTTAATTATAACTTACCGCTGCTAAAACAAAGTAGCGACGAGATATATGTCTACTATGCTTTGGCGCGATTGCATGAAAGTGCCCTGAATAGTTTTTACAAAAACTTTTATGTGCCGCTTTTCTCCGCAAAATTTCCGAAAAAACTGTGAACAAATCTCCAAGAAAAACAGCCAAAGGATTTTCATCTTGACTTTTCCCCGTTTTCCCTTATACTATAAGTAATCTCTTTATCCGATAGGAGTAAAGCGTATGCGGCGTGTATTTTTATTATATTTCTTGTGGGTTATCTGCTTAATTACCCCGGGACTCGGTCGGGCGGAACGGCCATGGGGTGCTATGGATACATTTGTGCAAGATGAACATCATAAATACGCGATGGACTCCTTGATTTCCCATCGGACGGTTTTCTATAACACCACGGATGAAGTTACCCCTACGGAAGAAGCGGCTTTTATTCAGGCATTAACCGCGTGGCCGAAAGAGACTTTGCAATTTATCAAAAATTCTAAACATAAAGCACGGTTTAAAGACATTATTCCTCTGTTAGAAGGATCCGTTTCATTTCAAAAAACGAGCCAAAATCCCGATATTACGTTTGGTATCGGACGAAGCCAAAAGTGCGGCCCCGGAGCCGCGGGATGCTTGATTACCACAACCAATCAACCCTTTGAGATGTTTATTATAGAGACATACCGTGGCGAGCGTTTCCCCTCTGTTACCTTGCATGAAATGGGGCATTACTACGGTTTGAGTGACCAATATGACCATGTTCAAGCCCGTTATATCAGTAGTGCGGAGTATTCCAGCGATGTTAACCAAAAAGAAAGAGCGGTTATGGCTGATGATACCGTCGCCGGGGGCCATATTACTTGTGATGATGCGGACGGGTTTATTAACATTTTAGATTTACGCCTGGCACAATATAACAAGGGAAAATTTTCCAAACGTGCCAAAAAAGGGTGGAAGTCCTTGTGCCCCAAGAACACCAACTTTTACCAAGAGGGCCGCTCTATTACCCGCAAACGTGCCGATTTATTACGTTATCCCAAGCCCAGTTTTATGGCTTTAAAAAACACCGGGAACGGACAAGTAGAAAAAGGGGAACGGAACTTTGAAATGTTAAGAACTTACGATAAAGGCCGTCTGGAAGCGGAAATGTTGGTTGCCTTGCCGGACCGCACATTACTCTTTGATATTGAAAAAGACTCTGTCGTTACGCGCAATAAAAAGACCGGGCTGATTACTTCTATCAAAACGCCGTTAAGCGTTTATGAAATTGAACGGAGTAAAGCGCAAGATGTCTACAAAAATTTCACAGATTATAAGCCGAGCAATCGCCAAGAGTTTTGGACGCGTACCTTTTCCTACTCCAAGGTCCAAGAAGACTACGGGAGAAAATTCTATACGCTTTCGGTAAAGGACTCTATTGCCGGCATCCCCCAAGACCAGTTTGAGATACGAATTGCCGAAGACGGTTGGGTAGGCGGCAATAATACTCCCATTTCAATCTACAAAAACAAATATACCGCACATCTTCCTTCGCAAGAATGGAAGTTAAGATTCGTATTGGATAAAGACCGGAACATGGAACAATTCTTCATAGAAAGCCAGGACGAAGCAAACAAACTGTCCGGCACTGCCAAAGACTCTTCTCTTCAGGCGGTAATTAACGGAGAAAGTGCGGAATGCTCGGCCACCAAATTCCCAACCGAAAAATGCGAAGAGATTGCCGATTACTGGGTGGCCTATCGCAACCATTTACGCAATATAAAAAGTTTTTATCAAAACTTTTATGATCCGTTTTTTAATACCAAATTAGACGAGTCTAAAGAGAGAAAAGTGTTAAACGATATTAAAAAAGGTTTACGTATTACCGAGGATAATGCCCGCCCCACCCGTAGTTCGTCGCGGGCCGGCCGGGGTGCAGCGGCCAAAAACTCCGTTAAAAACACGCTCCCGGTAAACAAGTCCGCAGACCGTCCTGCCGGCCAAAAAACGAGCCATAACCAAAAGCGAAAAATTACCCATCTGTAAATCAGGGTTCCTTGCTTTATGGGCCCATTGCTTTGGTGGGCCTTTTGACCCTTGCTGACGTTTTCTCCCTATTTTATACTATAAATATAGACCTTATTTTTAGAAATAAATCGTATGAAACGTATATTTTTTTTATATTGTTTCGGGTTTTTATGCGTAAGCGCCCCTTACTTGCATGCTGAACGCTGGGGAGGGATGAGTGATTTCGTGCAAAACAAAACGGCCCCTTACGCCATGAATTTATTGATAGACGCAGTGCCGATACGTTATGCTGTTTCGGATGAAATCACCCCGCGGGAAGAACGTATTTTTTTGGAAAATATGCAAAAATGGCCGCAAACGGTACTGCAGACTATTCAAGAAAATAAGCGGGAAGACGAGTTTAAGGATATTGTTCCACTCCTTGCCGGACCGCTGCTCCTGGAACAAGTAGAAGAAAACCCACACGTCAAACTGACCATAGGCCATAAAGTGTGCGGAAGTTCAACAGCCTTGGGATGCTTTTCGGATCCCCTGTCGGATACCCCTGCCCAAATTGTGATTGAACGAAAAGGGCGGGCTCTTTTCAAGTCCGTTTCTTTGCACGAAATAGGGCATTTTTATGGGTTGGGGGATCAATATAAAGCCGGGCTGTTTAACGCGCATGAAGAATACTCCAGCGACGTAAACACCCAACAAGGCAGCGTCATGAACGAAGAAACCTCGCTTACCTGTGATGACGTTGACGGTTTTATTAACCTATTAGATTTGCGCTTGGCCCAATACAACAACCATCAATTTTCAGCGCGCGCCCAAAACGGTTGGAAAACTTTTTGCCCGGATAGCGAAAACTTTTACGTAGAAAGCCGCACCGTTAACCGCCGGCAAACAGGATATATAGTACGGGATGTGCCCTGGCATAAAAACTTGCTGATTATGTCTTATGATTATGGCAAAGCGAATATCAATATGATCAATCGCTTGGCATGGACACTTCCGTTTTACATAGAAGAAAACAGTTTAATTGCTCGGGATGAAGAAACCGGCCTTATTACTTCCGTAGAAACTTTGGTTCGGCACCGAGGGGACAAACCCCACTGGTGGAAAAGAGAGTTCAACTATGCCTCGGGAAAACATCTCGCCCCCGAGCACATTTTAATCACGGACCGGATAGACGATTTCGTCACTACGTGTCGCGTCAAAATAGGCAAAGACGGAACGGCCCGCGGGAAAAATTTTTTAATAACTCCGCGAATATACAAAGAAAGCATTTATAATTACCAGCAAAAATCGCTGTTAACGGAAGCGGTGCGCATTCATCATACGGAAGGAATGGTTGATACGTTTGAAATAGAAAATCCGAGGAAAGACGCGTCGTTATTCGGGAGCAGAAAACCCGACGGTACTTTTGCTTTTCGGGCAAGGGTGCGCGGGAAAAAACTAACTTGTCCCGGCGAAACGCAACCGGAAGGCGATTGTGCCAAATTGGCTGATTTGTGGGAACATTTCCGATTCTATGCAAACAATTTAGAAAGTTTTTATAAAAACTTTTATGATCCGCTTAAACAAAAAAAATTAGAGGAAAAAGTCATTAAAGAATTGCAAAAAGCGTTGCGCTTGCCCGGTTCACACACAAATTTAAAGTAAACAATCCCCGGTTAAATAGACTGAGTCTTTTTTCTTGACATTTTGCCGTTTTCCCTTATACTATAAGTAATCTCTTTATCCGGTAGGAGTAAAGCGTATGAGGCGTGTATTTTTATTATACTTTTTGTGGGCTATCTGCCTAATTACCCCGGGGCTGGGCCGGGCGGAACAGCCGTGGGGTGCTTTGAAGGAGTTCGTTGAGGATGAACGCCCCAACTATGCGATGGACTTTTTTATTAGGGGCGAGCCCCTCTGGTACTTCGTCTCGGAAGAAATTTCGCCGGAAGAAGAAGCCATTATAATAAAAAACTTCCAAAAATGGCCGCAAAAAATCTTACAACATATTGAAAAAGCAGGCCGCGAGAAAGAATTTAAAGATATTATTCCGCTCTTACGCCGCCCTCTGATTTTAAAAAAGCGATTGGGAGTAGATATTACTTTTGGGATTAAAGAAGAAGGATTCTGCGGGAAAAATGCCGCCGGTTGTTTCATCGCCAAGAAGCGGCTAATTGCTGTTGTGGAACCATACCGAAAATATTTTGAAAGAATTACATTACACGAAATAGGTCACTTCTTTGGCTTGGCTGATCAATACGAAGCAGCACGTGATAATTCCCACGCCGAATATTCCAGCGATGTAAACCAGGAATATGGTTCCGTTATGCTAACTCTGGGCAAAATTACGTGTGATGATGCGGATGGGTTTATTAACGTTTTAGATTTGCGTTTGGCACAATACAACAAGGGAAAATTTTCCAAGCGAGCCCGAAAAGGGTGGAAATCGTTGTGCCCCGAGAGTACCAACTTTTACCAAAAAGCAATGACAATCACGCGTAAAAATATGGATATTTTGCATGACGATAATTTCCACGTAATTTTACGAACCTACCATCAGGGGCGGCACGAAGAAAGCATTTTTGTAGATATGCCGGATACGGATTTACTGTTTGATATCGCCGAAAAAGATATTGTAAGGCGTGATCAAAAAACGGGATTAGTTTTCTCTATCAAAACGCCTGTTCAAGTGTATAATAGTACAAAAGCCCAACGGCTTGCCGGAGAAAATTTGCCCATTTACGAACCAAGTGAGCAAAAACTTCTCTGGGAGAGAAGTTTTACATACTTGCCGAAGGAAAAAGATGAGAAAGGACAAATATACGTGCCGATTCTCGTCACGGATCATTTGGGCGACTTTGATGCTACGCGAATTGAAATAAAAATCTATGAAAATGGAAACGTGGATAGTAGCGACCGGCGTATTAAGATTAAAGATAGCAAGTATGATGGTTTTAAAGACAGCCAGGAAATAGAGATTTACGCTACCATCAATAACAGAACTTTTGAAGAGTTCTTGGTTAGGCAGGATTACGATTTTCTTAAAGTGGAAAAAGGCGCTTCCGTATTCCAGACCAAGATAGATGGAAAATCCATAAGTGGCCCTATAGATACGCTGCCAAGCGGAGACAGCGCGGCCGCTGCCCAATTTTGGAATTATTATCAAGCACACAAACGCAATTTAGAAAGTTTTTATAAAAACTTTTATGATCCGCTTTTCGGTGCAACTAAAGTAAAACGACAAATAGAAGAGAAGATTAAAACTGATTTTGAAAAATCGGTTTCTCAATCTCTTCGCAAATAAAATAACCCCCGGCTCAATAGCCGGGGGCCATGTTCTACCTAGCGAAACACGTTTAATGCAAACCGCATTTACAAACGTGGTCTTTGTGAAAAATTTCCAAACTCTCTTTTTCAAGCGGTTTATATTCGCCGGTACGGCGGATAAGTTCGTCAAAATCAATGGTGCTGGCGGGAAACATCGGCCCTTCCACACACGCAAAACGCACTTTGCCTTCCACCGTTACGCGGCAACAACCGCACATGCCCGTTCCGTCTAACATAATCGGGTTTAAACTGGCGTAGGGCTTAATGGAAAGTTTATCCATCAGCCGCGCGGTAAATTTCATCATGGGTATCGGCCCGATAATAAATCCGGCATCTATTTTTTCGCCGTTGTCGTGCAACTGTTGGATAGCATCTGTTACCATGCCTTTCATGCCATGCGAGCCGTCGTCGGTAGCGCAAACGGTTTTATCGCACAGCGCGGTCATTTCGTTTTCCAAAATTAGTAGTTCTTTGGTGCGCGCACCGAGTACGGCTATTACGCGGTTGCCGGCTTCTTTTAACGCGCGGGCAATCGGATACACTTCGGCAATTCCCACGCCGCCGCCGACTACCGCCACCGTGCCGTAATTTTTAATTTCCACCGGCGTGCCCAGCGGCCCGGCGACGTTTAAAAACTGCTCGCCTTGGTTAAGCGAATTAAACAGAGAAGTAGATTTGCCGATGGCTTGGATAATCACGTTAATCGTGCCTTTTTCCTTGTCCCAATCAACCAGCGTCACCGGTACGCGCTCGCCGCCTTCGCGCCCGCGCAAAATAACGAACTGCCCGGCCTGGGCCGAGCGCGCGATCAGCGGTTTGTAAATCACAAATTTAACAACGGCACTATTTAATTGTTCTTTAACCAAAATCGTATTTTCTTGCATGTTATTTCTCTCCGTTTAGGTAGTTGTTGATGCGGCGCGCGGCTTCAATGCCGTCTTTCATGGCCAGCAGTACCGTTGCACCGCCGCGGATAATATCGCCCCCCGCATACACGCCGGGGATAGAAGTTTTGCCTTGTTCGTCTAAAGAGAGCACCCCGCGCTCGGTGGTTTTTAACTGCGGCGTGGTTTTGGCGATAATCGGGTTCGGCCGTTGACCAATCGCCACAATAACCGTATCGGCGGGCAAAACAAATTCAGAATTAGGAATTTCCACCGGGCGGCGGCGTCCTTTAGCGTCGGGCTCACCCAGTTCGTTGCGGGTACATTTAATGCCGGTAACGTGCCCCATTTCATCTTGTAAAATTTCTTTAGGGGTGATGAGGTAATCAAACACTACCCCTTCTTCCTGTGCGTGTAATACCTCGGCCGCGCGGGCGGGCATTTCGGCGGCACTTCGGCGGTAAGCCACCGTTACCGTGTCCGGCCCTAGGCGCATAGCACAACGCGCGGCGTCCATCGCGCTGTTGCCTCCGCCTAACACTACCACGTGTTTGCCGATACGAATTGGCGTATCGGTTTGCGGAAATTTATACGCTTGCATTAAATTGACACGCGTTAAAAATTCGTTTGCGCTATATACACCGACGGCACTTTCGCCCGGTATACCCAGCATGGTGGGAAGCCCCGCCCCGCTACCTATATACACGGCATCAAATTCTTTTAATAAATCTTCTATTTTTTCGCTTGCACCGATAAGTACGTCTGTTTGAAATTTTACGCCCATTGACTTGACGGTTTCAATTTCTTTATCAATTACTTCGCGCGGCAAGCGGAAAGACGGTATCCCGTAGCGTAGCACACCGCCGAAAGCGTGGAGCGCTTCAAAAACCGTTACGTCGTGCCCGGCGCGCGCGAGTTCCGCCGCTGCCGCAATAGACGACGGGCCGGATCCGATACACGCCACTTTTTTACCGGTTTTTTTCGCGCAGACGGGCGTTTTTAAAAGGCCCTCTCGGCGCGCGGTATCGGCGGTATATCTTTCCAACATGCCGATATTGACCGCGCCGAATTTTTCTTTTAATACGCAATTGCCTTCACAATGTTTTTCTTGCGGACAGACACGCCCGCAGATAGCGGGGAGCAAACTGGTTTCCATGATTTTGCTAATCGCACCGCCGACGTTGCCGTCTTTAAGTAGTGCGATAAACGCCGGGATTTGTACCCCTACCGGGCAGTTGGCTTGGCAGCGCGCGTTCTGGCAGTGCAAACAACGGTTGGCCTCGGCTTGGGCTTCTTCCTTGGTAAAAATTTGGGCGACTTCTTCAAAATTCTTCTTACGAACGGCGGGATCTAATTGTTTACCGTTTTGACGCGGAGCGGATGGATTAGGCATGATAAATTCCTCTCTCTTTTGGACTGGAAAAAATAATCTTTTGTTGTATAATATCTATATAACATTATAACAAACTAAAGGAGGGGGACGTATGTGCAACAGAAATACTGAAACAGGATTGGCGGCATTTTTACTCGGCGCGGTAGCCGGTATCGCTTTAGGAGTGCTTTTTGCGCCGGCCAAAGGCGAAACCACGCGCCGCAAACTCAAACGTTGGGCGGAAGAAAATTACGAAGAACAACGTGACTATGTTTTGGAACACGCCGAAGAAATTAAAGGACATCTTAAAGAACACGCCGAAGAAGCCCGGCAAAGGCTGGCCGAACATGCCCAAAACGCGCGCGCCAAAATTACAGAAGGGAAAGAAAAGGTCTTAAAAGAATTTAACCGCAAAAAAGATGAAATCGTGGCTAAATTTAAAGATAAAGAAGAAGCATAATTTGCCTAATGTGTTTATAAAAAATACCCGTTTTTAAGCGGGTATTTTTTATGGAAAACGTTGCCTAAGTTATTCAAAGGTACTTTTAGCCAACTCAAAGATATTTTTTATTTCGTCGGGTTCCGGGCCGCCGGCTACTTTGCTGACAAACATTTCTAAGTTAGAAACCGCGTGGCTGATTTCTTCAAAAAGGGCTCCTTGGGCCATTTCTTTTTCTATAGCATTTATTACCGCGTTGGCATTTTGTACAGAGAGCACCACTTCTATCCCATGGTGAAGCATTTGTACGGCCGCATCACTTTCGGACCGCAACCGCGTTTGGCTGAGCGGAAAACTAACCACCACCCCTTTATAATTAAGTCGTTTACGCAGTAACTCCTTAATAATTTTATCCGAAAGAGTTGCCTGATTATGAGCATCTAAATTAGGGAAAATCATATCTGAAGGCATAATGGAATCTGCCCGACGGAAAAGATGTTTGTAGGGGATAAATTCTTCATCTTCCAGTTGGGCCAAATTTTTAAGAACTCCCGATAACCCCGGAAAATACTTGATACAACTTAACGCGCCTGCATTGGAAATTCCGGCAATCATATCTTCGGCCAGGCGCGTTACGTTCATCGGATCTTCGTTTAAGGCAGGGGATGCATATCCCAAATCTACCACCGGGCATAATACCCAATTGATTCCGACTGCACGGGCCAGTCGCCCCAATAAATTTCCTTTGCGATAGGCAGCATCCGGTGTTTGTGAAGTTAAAAGCGTGTTGTTGGTCGGTAAGGCCGGCACATCGGTAACTACTTCGGTTAAATGGTCGCGGATGTCGGCACAAAATAAGAGTTGCCCTAACGGGGAAACTTCGCTCATGTGTCGGGCGAAATCATGCATTTGAGTTGCGGTGGCGTTGTATACGCAAAATCCGCCTACTCCGCGGCGTGCTAAAGACTCTGCTTCGGCTACGTCGCTTTTGCCAAACCAAAAACCAGGAAAAACAATTCGCGCGGGATTCATGGGAACCCCTCCTTATGTTTAGTTCAGTACGGACGGCACAAGCGCATCTTCCGTACGGGATGACTCCACCGGCACGCCATCGGTTTGTTCGGTATTATCCAGTTCTGTTATTGCATCCGGCAGTATTTCGGGCCGTTGCGGTGTATAAAGCCACTGCAGCACCGCCGGAATTAAATATTGGTCCAGCATTTCGTGCGAGGTTTTATCATACGCGGTCAAGAAAGTTACTTTCCCGTTTTCGGGCCCGGTTGTTAAATAGGCCACATTGCGAATGACGCTCGCTTCCAAAAACATTTTTTTGTCTGCCGCGCCTGCGGCAATTAACACATTCCCTTTGTAAATGCGCATAGCCGGGATAGCCAATACATCACGCACATTAGACGTTGGGCTGATGAGTGCAAGTAGTGCAATATCGGGCCAAAAGGTGGTGCTTTTTGCGGCGACGTTGGCTCCCAGCCCAACCCCAAATAAACCTAAATCTTCATCTTTTACGTTGCGTTGGTGTAAAAATTCAACGGCAGCATCTACGTCGCGCGTCATTTTATTAAAGGGGTTATCTACTCCCTCGCGTGCAAAAGAAGAGGCTTTGCCGCCGCCGATACTCTGTCCAAATCCGCGCAAATCTACCGCCAAATAACCAAATCCGGCATTGGCCAGGGCCTTTTCAAATGAAGTGAAGTCTTCCTTTTTCTTGCCTAAATCGTGTAGCAAAATTAACGTGCGTTTTTCCGGCTCGGCCGGCAAGTAAGAAGCCGCCAAGGCCCAACCATCTTTTGTAGATAGGGTTACTGTTTGCACTTCTGTTTTTTCTGCACGCAACGGAAGCGCTGCGAATAACAAAAAAAACAAACTCAACAAAAATAAATTTTTCCGCATTCAGTTAAGCACTCCTTAAAACCTATGTAAACATTATACTAATAAAAACATTTCTGTCCAACTTTTACGTACGCGAAGTATTTTACGCTTGCACCCGGGTAGAATTGGTATAATAAAAAAAGAGAGTATTATTTATGACAGAAAAAAATATCCGTTTTGGTGTTATCGGTGCCGGAAAAATCGGCACTTTTCATACGCGTACCCTGGCTAAAATGAAAGGGGTGACGCTGGTAGGTGTATGTGATCCCGATCAAATGCGGGCGCAAAAATTGGCGTGGGAACATAACTGCACGCCTTACACCCATCCGGAAGAACTCATCGGGCAAGTGGATGCCGTTATTATCGCCGCTCCTACCCCGCTACATCACAAACTGGGTATGTTATTTTTAGAACACGGCATACATACGCTTGTTGAAAAACCGATTGCCGTTACGATGGAAGAAGCGCGTGATTTAATCCAATCCGCCAAAAAACATAATCTTATCCTACAAGTCGGTCATGTGGAACGATTTAATCCGGCCGTGGTGGAAGCGCGTAACTATATCAAAAATCCACGCTTTATTACGATCAACCGCCAAGGTCCGTACGACGGGCGTATGTCGCACATTAGCGTAGTGCTTGATTTAATGATTCACGATTTGGATTTGATTTACACGCTTGTCCCCAGTGAAGTATGCCATGTAGAGGCGGTGGGGTTAAGCGTATTTTCACCGCATGAAGATATTGCCAATGTGCGTTTGCATTTTGAAAACGGTGCCGTGGCCGATATCACGGCCAGCCGTGCCAGTTTTGAACGCGCACGGTATATGCACGTTTTCCAACCGGATGGGTATGTGTCGGTAGATTTTATGAACGCGCGCGTTAAAACGTATCGCAAAGAAAAACCGGTGCTTAATTCCATGAATGATGTAACGGTTTCGTATCCTAAAGTGGAAAAGCAACTCCCGATTACGTCTGAAATTCTACACTTTATGGAGTGTATCCGTACTGCCAAAACGCCGGCTCCCAGTGGAGAGAAAGGTTCTAAAGCCTTGGATTTAGCCTTGCATATTTTGGAGAAAATGAACCGTTTTGACGTGCCCAAAACCGGGCATATTCACACGCCTAAACCCTTGCAAACGCTTAACACGGTGGCGCGTGCCGCGCAAGCGGTTTTTGATGAAACGTTGGGACAACTGAAAGGAGATAAATAATGTCTACCGTTACGCCGATAGTCAAAAATATGTTAATTGTAGCAGGGGATGTCTCCGGTGATTTGCACGCGGCCGGGTTGATTCGCGCCTTAAAAGCGGCAGAGCCGGATATTTGTATAACCGCTATCGGCGGGAAAAATATGCAACCGTTGTGCGATCATTTTCTATACGATTTGGCCAGTAAGGGAACGAACGGATTTATAGAGCCGTTAAAAAAAATGCCCCTTTGGTTTAAACTCATTAACCAAATTCGTGATTATATGGAAACTCAAAATCCGGTGGCCGTCATTGTGGTGGATTTTTACGGCTTTAACCATCAGGTATTGGAAATGGCCAGCAAACGCCAAATCCCGGCTTATTATTATGTAACTCCGCAAGTGTGGGCCAGCCGGCAATACCGGGCTAAAAAATTGGCTCACCTGACTCGGAAAATGTACACCATTTATCCGTTTGAGCCGGATTTTCATAAAAAATTTGGCGGCAAAGCCGTCTTTCTGGGCAATCCATTGCTTGATATTTTACCCGCCCCCGGTGAAAAGGATTACGATATCAAAGATCCTAAAAAATATCCGTGGCAACTGGGGATGTTACCCGGCAGCCGCCCCGGTGAAATTAAACGTTTGGCCCCGGTTTTTTATCAAGCGTTCAAGCAAATTTTAAAGGAATTCCCTGCGGCGCAGGCTTCTATGTTTTTATTGCCGGATGCCGATGAAAAAGCCGTGGCTGATTTGTTGGGAGAACCGTTACATCCGCAGTTCCGTTTTATCAAGGACAAAGATTATCGGGAACGCAAAAAAATGGACTTCCTGTTAGCCTGCTCCGGTACGGCTACCTTGGAAAATGCCCTGTTGGGGGTGCCGATGGTGGTGGCGTATAAAATGTTCTGGCCGACGTTCCAAATCGCCAAAATGGTAATTAAAGTACGCTATATTTCTCTGGTCAATTTATTAGCGGATAAACCGCTTGTTAAGGAACTTATTCAGTACGAAGCCACGCCGCGTTTGTTGGCGGCCGAAGCCATGGCTATGTTCCAAAATCCGCCCGCATTAGCGCACCTGCGCAAACAACTGCTTGACTTGCGGGCGCAGTTAGGCGAGCCCGGCGTAGCGGCGCGTGCGGCACAGGATATTTTAACAGACTTAAATAAAAAATAAATTATGGATCAAGCACCCGACTTGCAAATGCTGTTGCGGAAGTTCAAAGAATATAATCCTAATCAAGATACTTCGTTGATTGAGAAAGCCTACCGCTTTGCCGAAAAAGCGCACGAACAGCAAAAACGCGAAACGGGGGAACCTTATTTTATCCATTGTCAACATGTCGCCAGCATTTTGATGGATTTTAATTTAGATGCCGATACCATTTGTGCCGGGCTTTTGCACGATACGGTGGAAGATACACCGGTTACCCTGGAACAGTTGCGCAAAGAATTTAATCCGCAAATTGCTCACATGGTGCAAGGCGTTACGAAAATAAGTGATTTGAAGTTTTCTTCCACGGATGAAGAAACGGTGGAAAATTGGCGCAAGATGTTAATTGCCGTGGCCGAAGATGTACGCGTGATTTTAATCAAGTTGGCCGATCGCACGCACAATATGCGTACGTTGGATGCGCTCCCACCCGAAAGACAACAAGCCAAGGCGTACGAAACAATGTCCCTTTATGCGCCGCTGGCACAGCGGTTGGGGATGTTTACTATTAAAACCGATTTGGAAGATTTGTCTTTCAAATACTTACACCCGGCGGAGTATGAAAATTTAAAGAGAGAAGTAGAAGCCCGAACGGCGGACCGGCAAGCCGCGTTGCAGAAATTTAAAGCACATTTAGAGCCGGCTTTGGAAGAAGCGCATTTGGAATCACGTATTTTGGCCCGTGCTAAAAACTATTATTCTATTTATCGCAAAATGCAAAACCAGCATTTGTCTTTTGCGGAAATTCAAGATTCGTTGGGCGTGCGTATTATTACCAAAACCTTGCAAGATTGTTACCGCGCGCTGGGTATTGTGCACAACGTGTTTAAACCGATTGCCGGCACATTTACCGATTATATCGCCACCCCCAAGGCCAATATGTACCAAAGTATTCATACAACCGTGCTTTCTCCCGACGGAGATATTATTGAAATCCAAATCCGTACCGAAGAAATGCATCGCACGTGTGAATATGGTATCGCGGCGCATTGGCGTTATAAAACCGGAAATACTAAACAAGATAAAAATTTTGATGAAAAAATAAATTGGATACGCCGTTGGATTGAGTGGCAACAAGATTTAACTGCCCCGCGCGAATTTTTGGAAGGATTTAAGACAGACGTTAATTTGCAACAAATTTTCGTTTTTACGCCAAACGCCGACGTAAAATCATTGCCGGTGGGTTCTACTCCGATTGATTTTGCGTATGCGATCCATACCGATATCGGGGATCACTACGTTGGCGCCAAAGTTAATAACCGGATGGTGCGTATGGACTATTCCTTTAAAACCGGAGACGTATGCGAAATTATTACACGTAAAAACGGTGAGCCAAAACAAGATTGGCTGACGTTTGCCAAAACGGCCGGAGCCCGCAGCCACATCAAACGTTTTTTACGGAACAAAGGAATCAAACTATGAATACACCCATAGAGCCGCTTTTATGCAAATCGTGTCATTTGGTCGTTGCTCCCGAAGACTGTTTTTGCCGCCATTGCGGGAAAAGTTTAAAACCGGGATACGGATTTTTTTACTCACATACCGGTATTATTTTAATGGGATGTTTGTTGGGACCGTTGGCCCTGCCTTGGGTTTGGTGTTCCAACCAAATCGGCCGCTTGGCTAAAATTATCTATACGCTTATTTTGATGTTGGTGGGTATTTATATTGTTTGGTGTTTTTACCGGGCCTATCAAATGACGCGGGCACTTTTTGAGCAAATCTTGCCGGGCTTAACAATGCCTATGGATATCCCAACTAGTATCCAGATTTAGTATAATATAGAGTACTCGTTTTTATTATTAAGGAGAAAAGGAAGAAATGACAGACGAAGAAGTAAAACACAACGTTACCAAAGCAGGCCACCCCAAAGGCTTATACATGCTCTTTATGGTGGAAATGTGGGAACGTTTTAACTACTACGGCATGAGAGCTCTTCTGTCGCTTTTCATGATCAGCACCGTAATTGGGTTTAGCAAAGCTACATCCAGCAAAATCTACGGTATGTTTACGGCCCTGGTGTATTTAACCCCGGTTATCGGCGGATACCTAGCGGATCGTTACATTGGGAAACGCCATTCTATTACCATCGGAGCGATTTTAATGGCTATGGGGCAATTTACGTTGGCCTCTTATGAGATTATTCCTCCGGTAGTGGCGTTGGCTATCGGGTTAACACTCATTATTATCGGGAACGGTTTTTTCAAACCGAACATCTCTACGATTGTGGGCGAATTATACGAACCCAACGATGTTCGCCGCGATGGTGGCTTTACCATTTTCTATATGGGTATCAACATTGGCGCTTTCTTTGCTCCGTTTATCTGCGGATTTTTTGGAGAGCCCAATGATTTAAATAATGTATTGGAAGCCTATAAATGGAAATACGGTTTTATGGCGGCCGGGTTCGGTATGTTAATCGGTTTGGTATGGTACTTGGTTTCTCAAAATAAGTACTTGGGCCATATCGGCCTTATGCCGGCTACCAAAGGCGACAAAACGCAAGATGCCGCTGAAATCGCCCGCGCCGAAGCGGCCAAAAAACCGCTTACGCAGGAAGATTGGGATAAAATTAAAGCCATTGCTACGTTTACGTTCTTTGCCGTATTTTTCTTTACGTTCTTTGAACAGGCGGGTACATCGCTTAATTTCTTTGCGGCCGAGGCTACCAACCTAACCCCGACATTGCCGTTTATCGGGCAGATTACGCTAAAAGCCTCTTATTTCCAGGCCGTTAACCCGATTTTCGTGGTATTGTTAGCCCCGGTATTCGCTCGGTTGTGGATACGCTTGGGTAGCAAAGATCCGTCTATTCCTACTAAATTCGGGCTAGGGTTGTTCTTGCAAGGTATTGCCTTTGCGATTATCGCGATTGCAGCCGCATTATTTCAATCCAGCGGTCCGGTCAGTGCCTTGTGGCTCGTCTTTATGTATATGTTCTGCACCATGGGCGAATTGTGCTTGAGCCCGGTGGGGCTATCTATGGTTACTAAACTGGCACCTGTTAAGTTTATGTCCTTATTTATGGGTATCTGGTTGATGGGTTCGTTCTTTGGTAACATTTTGGCAGGACTTTTAGCCAGCCGTTACGAATCGTGGAGTTTGCCCACGTTGTTCTCGGTACCGGCTATCGGTTCTATGATGTTTGGTGTAATTATGTGGGTGATGACTCGCAAAATCTTGCGTTGGATGCACGGCGTGCACTAAACACATTGGTTTTAAAACAGGCGTGAAACATATTGTTTCACGCCTGTTTTATGTCTATATGCGGTAAATCTTTATTTACCTTTTTCTTGCTGTTTCATTTCTTTCCAAACAGCCAATGCCTCTTCGGGGCTGGTCGCCTTGGCGTGATTACCGAACACGTGCGGATGGCGGCGGTGGAGTTTATCGTACAAGACTTGGATAACATCATCAATGGTAAAAAAACCCTCTTCTTTGGCAATTTGAGCGTGCAGTAATACTTGTAAGAGTACATCGCCCAATTCTTCCTTCATATTATCTATGTCTTTCTTTTCAATGGCGTGTACGAGTTCTTCTGCTTCTTCCCGCATATTTTTGATTAGACTTTCGTGCGTTTGTTTCTTGTCCCACGGGCAACCGTTGGGCCCGCGCAAAATAGCGAATGTTTCCACTAACTCCGCAAATGTATTTTTCATTGTAACCCCTTTCATAAAAATGGTATACAATTATTATATGAAAATAACACATTTCCTTTTAGCGCTTTTAGTAACTTTCCCGCTACTTGCCAACGCGCAGGTAACGGTGGTGCGCGTTCAAAATCATCAAATTTATTTAGATACGTCTGCCCTCAAAACTCCGGTTAAGGTCGGCGACTCATTTAAGATTATCATATCGTCGGAAAAATTGATCAATCCCAAAACCGGTAAAGATTTAGGGCTTGTGCATAACTATTCACCGGTAGGTGTCATTACAGAAGTGCAAGCACTATACGCGGTAGGGAATTTGCCGTCGGAAGTAGGGGTGGAGATTGGGCAAGAGGCAGTACTGCAAGCCGGTGCCCCGGCCCCCTTGTTGGTAACGCCTTCGTCAGCGGCGCAAGCAGTGCAACCCCAACCGTCTTTGCACGTTAAAAATTTTTATCAACCCATAGAACAAGAAATTGTTAGTTTGTCATCGGGAGATATTACGGCAGCGAGGGCTGAAAATATAGTTACGCTTTCGGCTAAAGGGCGCGTGAGTGTATGGGACCGCCGCGGAGAAGTGTTAAACGAAGCACTTTTCTATCAATTACCTTCCGGGCGCACTCCGTTGGCTATTTCCGCGGTTCCCTTGCGCGGAAAAGATACGGCGGAAATTTTTGCCACCGTTTATGACGAACGATTAACCCGCATCAGCACACTGATTTTGGCCTATGAAAACGGGCAGTGGGTTGTGTTGGATACGTTGCCCTATTTTGTAAAAGAGATGGGGTGCGGCAACGAAAAGACACTGTGGATGCAACGGCCGTTTGTGGCGGGGGTGTTCCCGGGAAATGCCCGCAATGTGGTTTATGAAAACGGTAAATTTGCGGCCGGAAAACAGGAACTGGCTACCCGGCGTACGTGGGTAATGGGAGATAACCGTTTTCCTTTCTCCCAAGGCGATGGAAAAGGATTTATTTACACTACTTCCGCGGGGCGTATTAAGTTGGAACTTCCCAACGGCAAGACAACCGAATATAAAGAATTTTCCGTTGGCTCTCCAAATCGTGTAAAATATAAACAGGAGATAGTAAAGTTCTATCCTTCATTGCAGGTTATAGCGTCTAACGGTAATCCCCAAGTGGTGGCGGTGGAAAATATCGCCAAATATGGGCTTTTATCTAGCACGTTTGGTCAATATGAAAGCGGGAAAGTACATTTCTTATCGTTGGAGAAAGGCCGCTTAACTTTACAAGATACGATTGCTTTAGGCGGTTTTGTGTATGACACGGCTTGCTCGGCCGGTGCCGTGTTAACGGCTGAAGCGTTGCCTGACGGTCGCAGTTTAGTTGTGGAAATTTTGAAATAATTTGAGGAGAAAAAAGTGCAAACGTCTACAGAAAAAATTAACGTATTAGATAAAGGTTTTGTTCGCCTGGTAGATTTTATGGGCGGAGATGACCGCGCCGTTCAAGCGGCCCGTGTTTCTTTTGGAGCGGTATCCAAGGGGGAAGAGCAAGATAAGCGTCTTATTAAGTATTTGATGCAACACGCCCATCACACGCCGTTTGAACATTGCTATTTTCAATTTCATATTTGCTGCCCGATTTATGTGGCCCGCCAATGGATGCGTCATCGCTGGGGTTCGTATAACGAAGTCAGTGCGCGCTATACCGAAGTAAAAGACGAATTTTATATTCCGTCTTCTTTCCGTGGGCAAGATACCAAAAACAAACAAGGTTCCGTAGCGGACTCGTCTTTAGACAACGAAAAATTGCGCAAAATTTATGAGGAAAGCGTGGATGCCTCTTACGCGGCTTATCACAAACTCATTGAAGCCGGTGTCGCTCGCGAAATGGCCCGTGGTGTGCTGCCGGTTTGTCAATATACCCAATTTTACTGGAGCGTCAATGCACGCAGTTTGTTTAACTTCTTGTGCTTGCGCACCGATAAACATGCCCAGCAGGAAATCCGCGTTTATGCCGATGAAATTGCCAAAATCGTAGCGGAAAAAATGCCGTGGTCATGGGAAGCATTTGAAGCCTTGCAACGGCAGTTGCCGCTAGGCTCGGAATAAAAAATTATTTACAGGAGCGTTTATGAGAATTCTCGGCATCATTATGGCCGGAGGAAAGGGGGAACGCCTTTACCCGCTTACCAAAGACCGTTCTAAACCGTCGGTACCGTTTGGCGGGAAATACCGCATTGTGGATTTTGTACTTTCCAACTTTGTCAATTCCGGTATTTTTTCGTCTTACGTACTCGTGCAATACTTATCACAAAGTTTGATTGAATATTTGCGTACCACTTGGCGTTCGGAAGGTATTGTGGCGGATCACTTTTTAACCTGCGTGCCGCCGCAAATGCGTTTGGGTGAAATTTGGTATCGCGGAACGGCGGATTCGGTGCGCCAAAACATAAATCTCGTTAAAGATTTTGCACCGGATTTGGTGGCTATTTTTGGGGCCGATCACATTTACCGCATGGATGTGCGGCAGATGATTGACTTTCATATCAAAAACAAAGCCGATGTCACCGTGGCTGCCAATACCGTGCCGATAGAAGCGGCTACCGCATTCGGTGTATTGGGAGTAGATGCCCAAGGGCGCATTACCCAATTTGATGAAAAACCGGCGCATCCTAAACCGATACCCGGCCATCCCAAATCGGCCTATGCGTCTATGGGGAATTACATTTTTAACACCGACGTTTTGCTCAAAGTGCTCCAAAAACGCTTTTGCGACGTGCCGGCGTTGGACTTTGGCAAGCACATTTTGCCTAAGATTTTGGCCGACCATCGCACATTTGCGTATAATTTCCAAAGCCAAACACTTCCGGGGGCCAAGTCGTATGAAGAACAGGGATATTGGCGTGACGTGGGCACAATAGAATCGTTTTGGCAAACCAATATGGACCTCTTGGGCCCCAAACCGAAATTGGATTTAAACAACCCCTCGTGGCCGATTAGTACCACGCTTAACCGCGTGCCGCCCACTAAATTTTTAGGGGGGACTGTTACCAATTCTATGGTGGGAGACGGTTGTATCATTCACCCTAAAGCCAAAATAAAACACTCCGTGATTAGTGACAGTGTGTTCATCGGCGAAGGGGCGGAAATTGAAGATTGCGTCATTATGGATAATTGCGAAATTAAGGCGGGAGCGAAACTTAAAAAGGTAATTATGGACCGCTATAATACCATTTCGCCGCGCCAAACTATCGGCCATAATTTAGAAGCCGATTCGCAAAAATACTATATTGATCCGTCGGGGATAGTGGTTATCCCGCGTGGAAAGAGTAAATTTTAATTGCACGCGCCGCGTAAAAACGCGGCGCATTTTTTATGATAGCCCATATTTTTTATAACACCGAAGTTGTTCCCTATTTGCGCCGCACCGGCCTTTTTAAACGTGCGCTTGCCAAGGGGCTTAAGCAGTTTGCCCGCCAGAATATAGAAGTTAATGTTATTTTTGTAGATGAAAAAGAAATTTTGCGTGTTAATAAAACTTTTTTAAACCATCATTATGTAACGGATGTTATTTCTTTTAATCACACACGCCCGCCGGTATTACCCCCCGGCGAGCCGTGGGCATTTGGCGATATTTTTGTGTGCTACCAAGTGGCGCGTAAAAACGCAAAAAAATTCAAGCATACAATTTTGCAAGAAATGCTTATGTATGTTATACACGGAGCCTTGCATCTGTCGGGGATGGACGACCACGCACCGCAAGATCGCGCGGAAATGGACCGTCAAGCCGAAAAAATTATAGCCCATCTTTTGCCCCAATAGAAAACCCCCGGCGCAAATATAACGCGAGGGTTTTGCATATCAAACCTACAAGTCTTACTTGCCGATGAGTTTTAAAAATTCCGTTTCGCTCAGAACGGGAACGCACAATTCTTGTGCTTTTTTGAGTTTGCTTCCGGCGGCTTCTCCGGCCACTACATAAGATGTTTTTTTAGATACGCTGCCGCTTGTTTTGCCGCCGTACTGCATGGCCAAGCGCTCGGCCTCGGCGCGTGTCATGGTTTTGAGTTCGCCGGTAAACACCAGCGTTTTTCCTTCTAACACATTGCCGGATTTTTCTTTTTGAGGTTGGGTGAAATTAAGCCCGGCTTGGCGTAGTTTTTCTACTTGTTCTATTACTTTTACATCGTGAAAAAAATCATAAATACTTTGAGAAACTTTTTCTCCTACGTCGGGGATGTGTTGCAAGGTTGCCAAGTCAGCCGCTTTAAGCGCGTCTAACGTGTGGAAACGATCAGCCAGAACTTCGGCTGTTTTCTCGCCGACGAAAGCAATTCCCAACGCAAACAGTAACTTAGCCAATGGGCGCGTCTTGCTTTTTTCAATAGCGTCTAATAAATTTTGTGCTTTCTTATCCTTGAAATTAGGCAGTTTTAATAAGTGCAGGAAAGACAAATAATAAATATCGGCAAATTCGCGAACAAAATCAAACGCCACTAATTGCTCTACCACTACATCTCCCAGCCCATCAATATCCAAAGCATCCCTTGAGGCAAAGTGCACCAGGCGTGCTTTTAACTGTGCCGGACATGCGGGGTTGATGCAGTAATATCCTACTTCATCTTGTTCCTTATATACCGGTTCTCCGCATGAAGGACATTTTTGCGGCGGCAAGACTTCTTGTGCTCCTTTGTGTTCCACTACTTTGATGATTTTGGGTATTACTTCGCCGGCGCGTTCAATAATAACGCTGTCTCCCGCACGCACGCCCAATCGTTTGATTTCATCAAAATTATGCAAGGTAGCATTGGAAATGATAACACCGGCGCACGGGACCGGTTCTAATTCAGCCACCGGGGTAATGATGCCGGTACGTCCTACTGAAAACAAAATGTTTTTAACGATAGTAGTGGCTTGCGGCGCCGGATATTTAAAAGCCATTGCCCAGCGCGGACTACGCGCGGTGACACCTAAAATTTGTTCGTCTTGAAATAAATTTACTTTAACCACAAGTCCATCTACATCAAAAGGTAAATTATGGCGTGCCGGTTCAAATTCGTTGTAAAAACGGATCACGTCGGCAATTTGAGTGGTTCGGGTACGCACCGGGCAGACCGAAAATCCCCACGCGCGGCATTGCTCTATAAAATCACTAAAACTTTTGGCCGTTATGTTGCCTACTCCAAACGAGTGAGCAAAAAAACGGAGCGGTCGCCGGGCTGCCAGTTCGGACTCTTTTTGCCGCAAAGAACCGGCGGCGGCGTTTCGGGTATTGGCAAATAAATTACCACCTGATTTTTCTTGCTCCGCATTTAGGGCGGCCAAATCTTTTTTCTCTAAATAAACTTCGCCGCGTATTTCCAGTAATCCTTGCGGTGCGTTTGCTATTTGGTGGGGTATATTTTTAATGGTGAGCACGTTGGCGGTGATATCTTCACCGGTTTTGCCGTCTCCGCGGCTGGCTGCTTGTATAAGCCGGCCATTTTGGTACGTAAGCGAGCAGGAAACGCCGTCAATTTTCCCTTCTACCACCATTTCAAAATTCTCCCGACCGAGCAGTTTTACGGCACGTTCATGCCAACTGCGTATATCGTCAGCCGAATATGAATTATCTAAAGACATCATAGGCACGGCGTGTGTTACCGGAGCAAACGCGCGTGATGCTTTGCCGCCTACATGTTGCGTAGGGGAAGTGGCCGAGGCATACTGCGGGTACTCCTTTTCCAATTCTTCTAAACGATGATAAAGTTCATCGTATTGTGTATCGGACAAGGATGGATTGTCTTGGTTATAGTACAGGTCGTTATGGAAACTAATCAGTTGACGCAGTTGCTCAATTTCTTCTTTGGGTTGCATGTTATTTGCGTTCTTTTTTGAGTTGGTCTAAAAGACCGTTAATAAACTTGCTGGAATTTTCGGTAGAGTATTTTTTGGCTAATTCAATGGCTTCATCAATAACGGCGGCAACGGGTGTTTTTTGCGGGCTAAAGATCATTTCATATGTAGCCATACGCAAGATGGCCCGGTCCACCGCAGACATACGCGCTAATGTCCAGTTTTTCGCGTAAGAAGAAACCATTTTGTCAATTTGGGGTAAATTCTTTTCTGTTCCTGTCACAAGTTCTTGGCAAAAATTAAACACATCGCCTAATTCCTTTTGAAAGGCGGCTGTGTAATTTAAAACAGTTTTATCGCCGAGTGATTTAAGGCTGTCGGCGTAATAAAGCGATTGTAAGGCGCATTCCCTGGCCAGTCTTCTGCTTTTCATAGTTTCCTTTTCCCACTACGGATATTTTAGCAAATTGCGGCCCCGGTTGCGCAACTCAAACCGACCGGGCACAAACAAATGCCGGCCCAAATACCCCTTGAAAAAAATGAGTTTCCCATTATACTATTAGTTACCAGGAGGTTTTTTATGAAAAACTTACGCATTGTTGGGTTTATGTTGTTTGCACTGTTTTTGACGGGAGTTGCCTTCGCGCAACCTCCTCGTGATCCGTTTATGTACGGTGATTTCCCGCCGGAAGAGGCGGATCAACATTTAACAGAGTTCCTGCCGATTTATTTTAACGGGCACGGCTTTATTGAAGCGGAAACCAAATATGAAATCGGTCACTTGGCTCAAGCGCGCTTGGTGCGTGAAGACGGTTACCCGTACCGGGATTATTTCAACGCGGCCGTCATCTATGCTACGCCTATTGGCGGAGTGCGGCATTATGGAAAGTTAACGGATACGGATGCGGCTAATGCGATTCGCTATGCGACTAGGGCTATTAAAGAAAGTCCCCGGATGCCGTATATGTATTTAGTGCGTGCGGAAACTTACCACCGGCAAGGGGTGCCTTTCCGTGAAGTTGGGATTGCTCCTGTTTTAGACCGGGATATGGCACTAAAGGCTATGGACGATTACGAAATGGTATTAGAACTTAACCCGAAAATGGCGCCAAGGGTTAGAATGTGTTCTTTGGCCGAGTCGCTTAAAGATAAAGCGCGGATAGCGCAGTATTGCAAGGCGGCTCAAGAAGATAGAGGGACTACGAAGGATCAGATTGTCCAACAACTTATGAAACGCCAAAAAGCGCGGCCTAGTTCTACTAAACCGATTGCGTTGCCGCTCAAGCAGCCGTTGATATCCACTCAGGACCCGCGGACGCGTGATTTGTTTAAAGGAGTTCCTCGTCGGGCTAATTAGCATGCATTTAAGTAAAAATCCCCCGGGTTAGCCCGGGAGATTTTTATGAATAACAAGAACTAATTTTGGGGTACGGTTAATTAGCCGGAGGAGTGGTTGCCTGATTTTCCTGTGCGGCCTTACGCGCCGCCACACGGGCTTTGTGGTGGGCGAATTTTTCTACATACGTTTGTACAAGTAGGTAAAATAGCGGAATAAGCAGCAGCCCCACCAGCGTACCGATAAGCATACCGTAAAACACAGGCACGCCTAACGCGCGGCGGCTGGCCGCTCCGGCACCCGTGGCAATGACCATAGGCACCATCCCTAAAATAAACGTAAATGCCGTCATCAATACCGGGCGAAACCGTTGGGTGAGACCATCCATGGCAGAAAGATAAATAGACGTACCGTTTTGGTGTTCGTCTTTGGCAAACTCTACGATTAAAATAGCGTTTTTAGCGGCTAACCCAACCAGCAATACGAGCCCTAACTGGGCATAAATACTCATAGACAATCCCATTATCCACAACCCAAACAAGCCGCCGCCTACTGCCGCCACCACAGACATCAACACCGGTATCGGAATTGTCCAACTTTCATATTGCGCCACTAGGAACAAATAGGCAAAGGTAACAGCCAGTAAAATCAGCACATTGATTTGCCCCTTGTTTTGTTTCTCCTGATAACTCATGCCGGTCCACTCGTACGAGTAACCGGGCGGCAAGTTCTTCATAATTTCTTCGGTATGTTCCATGGCTTCCCCGGTGCTGGTCACAACTGCCGGAACCATAATTGTAGCCGCCGGGTATTGGTTATAGCGCGAAATTTGCCGCGGCGACAATACGTATTTCATATCCACTAGTGCCATCAGCGGCACGAGTTCACCGGTAGAACTGGTCACATACATTTTATTGATGTTTTCCGGCGTCATGCGATATTTTCCTTCCGATTGCATGATTACTTTGTTAATTTGTGTGCCAAAGTTTACATCTCCCACATAGGCCGAACCCAAGTAGTTTTCCAAAATAGAAAACACATTGGAAACCGGCACTTTCATACTTTCGGCTTTAGCGCGGTTAACGTCTAAATAAATGTTGGGGGTATCGGCTTTAAACGTAGAGTAAGCAATCTGCATAGACGGGTCACTCATCATTTTAAAACCCATTAAATTAGCGGTATTGGCTAATTTTTGGTAATCAAAATCGTTGAGTGACTGTAAACGCAAATCAAGTCCGCCTGACGTACCGAGCCCCGGGATGGAAGGCATTTCCACCGCGCGGACAGTAGCATCCGGGATAGACGCAAATTGCATATTGAATTTTTGTGCAATGCTGGATTGCAATAAATTTTTAGATTTGCGTTTGCTCCACGGGTCTAACGCCACGAACGCGATAGCGGTGTTTTCCCCGCTGCCGCCAAGCATACTAAACCCAATTACGTTAGTAACGTGTTTAACACCGGGCGTTTTTTTAATACCGTCAATTACTTGGTCCATCACGGCTTGGGTACGGGCAAACGTGGCTCCTTCGGGCAGTTGCACATCCACAAGCACAATGCCCTGGTCTTCCACCGGGATAAATGACGTGCTCATAAAATTAAGTAGTGCAAAATCCAATACGACAAATCCCACAAACAGCAAGATAATAATGACTTTGCGGGCTAATCGTCGTACTAATTTGCGGTAACTGCGTGCGCCGCGCAGTACTGTCACATTAAACCAACGCAAGATGAAAAATTTTGTTTCCGGGATCGGTTTCAACATGGTGGCGCAAATAGCCGGTGATAACGACAACGCGTTTAACGTAGAGAAACAGACCGCCACCGAAATTGTTACCGCGAACTGCGTGTAAATTTTACCGGTGATACCACCCATAAACGTAATCGGTACAAAGATGGCAAGCAGCACAAGCGTTGTAGCAATGAGCGCGCTGGAAAGTTCTTCCATGGCTTGGTTGGCTGCTTCAAAGGCTGTTTTCTGTTCGCGATTCATTAGCGTAATAACACGTTCCACCACACAAATAGCATCGTCTACCACAAGCCCGATGGCGAGCACCAGGGCAAACAACGTAAACATATTGATGGAATATCCAAGCGCCATCATGACCGCAAACGTACCGAGTAGTGAAACCGGGATAGTGGCTGCCGGCACTAACGTGGCGCGCCAATCTTGCAAGAAAATATAGCACACCGCTACTACGAGCATAAACGTGATGAATAAAGTGAGTAATACTTCTTCAATAGAGGCATTGATAAAGTCGGTCGTATCAATGGAAAATTCGTATTGCAACCCTTTGGGGAAAAACCCTTCCAAGCGTTTTAATTCCGCGCGTACTTCCTTAACGGTTTCCAACGCATTGGCTCCGGAAGAAAGGTTAATCATAATCGGTACGGATGAATGGCCGTCAAACGAAGCCGCATGGCTGTACGATTCTTGCCCGGCTTCCACACGGGCAATTTCGTTCAAGCGCACGAGCCCGCCTTGCTCGTCGGTGCGTACGATGATGTTGCCAAATTCTTCGGCGGAGTTCAGACGTCCCTCTGTTTGCAAGGCATAAATGGTCAATACCGAACCGTCGTTGGGGCGAGCCCCAATTTTACCTAACGAGGGTTGATAGTTTTGGCTGGCAATAGCGGCTTTAACGTTGGCGGCCGAGATGTTCATAGCCGCCATTTTATCGGCATCTAACCAAACGCGCATACTTTTGGCTGCACCGAATACACGGGCTTCCCCTACGCCGGTGATACGGCTTAAGTTTTTCTGCACGTTATTATTTAAATAATCACTGATGTCCAGCGTAGACATTTTACCGCTGGGATCGCTAAATGAGACAAGGCCTAAAATGTTAGATGAACGGCGAAATACGGTAAGGCCATGACGGGTAACTTCTGCCGGTAAAAGTGGCGTGGCTTGTGAAACGCGGTTTTGTACTTTTACTTGCGCAATGTCCGGATCCACCCCCGTTTTAAAAGTAACGGTAAGCATGTAGGAGCCGTCGGCAGAGTCGGAAGACATATAGAGCATATCTTCCACCCCGTTGACACTGGACTCTAGCGGGATACCGACTGTTTTAGCAATTACTTCGGCACTGGCACCGGGATATGAAGCGCGCACCACTACTTCCGGCGGTGTAATTTCGGGGTACAAGGCAACCGGTAACGTGCGAAGCGCAATAATACCGGCTAAACATAAAATCAGCGAAATGACTAATGCAAAACGCGGGCGGTTAATAAAGAATTTAGCAAACATGAATTATTTTCCCTCCGCGGGCGTGTTGATAGTCGGGGCTGCGTCGGTTACGCTGACGTTTACTTTTTGGCCGTTTTGTAATTTTTGCTGTCCCACAGGAACTACCCTGTCGCCGTCTTCCAAGCCGGAGATTACTACATATTGTCCGTCTACCACATCGCCTAATGTGATATATTTTTGCACCACCACGTTATCGGCGTTGACGGTCATGACATATTGGCCGCTGGCATCTTGGGAAACAGCCGTTTGCGGGATTAAGATAACCGGGCGGAATTTATCGGTGCTGACCGTAACATTTACGTAGTTGCCGGGGATAAGTTTGTTATCTTGATTTTGCGCTTGCGCATACACGGCAATCGTAGCGGTTTGGGCATTGATTTCGTTATCGGCAAACACGGTGGCTTGCGGGATTTCAATCGTTTGCCCGTTGGGCAAGGATATTTGAATATCGGGCTGTTGGGTGGTTAGTTGGTCCAATCCTGCCAAACGTTCTTTGTCGGTGATAGAGAAAACCACCCGAATCGGATCCATTTGAATTACGCGGGCTAATTTGTTTACTCCGGCGGTTGCCAAGTTGCCTTTGGTCATAAGGGCTTTGCCGATGTAACCGCTGATAGGGGAGCGAACCTCGGTATATTGCAAATCTAATTTAGCCAAATCAAAACTGGCTTGGGCCGACTTGACGTTGGCTTTAGCGGTGGCTAAATTACTTTCGGCTACTTCCAAATCAGCCTTGGACAACATTTTATCTTTATAAAGAGTAATTTCGCGATTATAATTACTTTGAATTTGTTTGAGGCTGGCTTTGGCTTTTTCCAACGCGGCTTCAGCCGCCGAAGCGGCAGCCTGATAGCGGGCTTGGTCAATCACAAACAACACGTCACCTTCTTGCACAAAAGAACCGTCTTGAAAGCGTACCTCATCAATATAGCCGGAAACCTGTGGGATAACGTCCGCTGCGTTGATGGCTTCCACTTTGGCAATAAATGATTTCCCTAGTGCAACCGGGCGTTTGGCGACGGTCTTGGCTAAAACGCTGGCTTGACCGGCAGCACCATACATACCGGCCGCCGCGCCGGAGAAAAATTTTCCTTTTATGTAAAACCCAAGGCCTATGCCGATAAGAAACATAAGCGTATATTTAATGTAACGTTTAACAGTTCTTTTATTCATAATTAGTATTCTCCAATGCTTCTATATAAATTGGCTTTGCTTAATAATAAACTATAAAAAGATGTAATCTTATTTTGACGCGCATCAGCCAGTTGGGCTACTGCGGAAAGTAGATTTAAGATATCCGTTTTGCCTAACTCGTAATAGCGGAAGGCTACGCGGTGGTTTTCTTCGGCGCTTTCCAAAACCGTTTGGCTGATTTCATACGAGCGTTCGGCTGTTTTGTAGTTTTGATATGCACTCCATACTTCGTTTTCTACTTGGCGTTTGATATTTTCGGTTTGGTTTTGTGTTTGTTTATACAGGAAAGACGCTTGCTCGGCAGCATATGTATTGGCAAAACCGGAAAAAATCGGCCACGAGAGCACCAATCCGGCCGCATTATTCGTAAGGTAGGGTTGACTGTGTTTCCAATTGTCGCCCAGGGCAGTAGAAGCGGTCACACTGAGCGAAGGAAGCAAGCGCGCGCGTGCCGCGGTCAAGTTAGCCTTGGCGGCCTCTTGTGTGTTTTTCTGGGCTAACAGTTCCGGACGTTTTTCTAATGCTTGCGCCATCAGTTCCTGCACATCATTGTTTTTGATTTTAGTATCTTGTTCGTTGAAAGTGGGTTTAACTAAACTGATTGGTGTGTCAGGGCGTAAGTTAAGTAAAACCGCTAATGCACCGCTATATTGATTGACCTGGTTTTCGTGTTGCACTACCGTCAATAAAGATTGTTCATAACGCGTTTTGGCCTGCAATTTATCGCTTAAAGAAACCATCCCGAGTTTATAACGTTTTTGTGCTTCTTCGTATGAATGTTGGTACGTCTCTAAACTTGCTTTGGCACTTACCAAAGATTCTTGTGCGGCGAGTAAATTTAAGTATGCTGTTTGTACGGACAAAAACAAATTGCGCGTGGTTGCGTCATATTGCGAAGCGGCGGCTTTTGTATATAGACCGATGCTACGGATGTTGGCTTCGCGCCTGCCGAAGTCAAAAAGTAACCACGCGGCTTCCGCCTTGCCTTGAATAGGCTCGTCTTGTACGTAGCGGCTGTGCTCCACCTTATCGCCGGTAATTTGCCCGACGCCCGTTAACGTAATAGCCGGCAGATATTCCGCGCGCGAGGCGCCCAAAGAAGCCTCTTGCGCTTTTAGACTCATATATTGCGAAGCCAAAGCCGGGTTAGTACAAAGACTGATTTGGATAAGATCTTCCAAATTTAAACTTTGCGTTGTTACGTCTTTATCCACACAGCCTTGCGGCGGACGTACGCGGTACGCGCCCAGCGGATCAAGTGCCGCGGCAGGCACGGAAAACGCGCACAATGCGGCCAAGAATAGATATTTTTTCATCGTTTTTTAGTTCCTTTTTTATAACCATTTAAGATGGCTAGCGTATTTTTCCAAATTAAATCTCTTATTTGTTGACGAAGTTCCGGGGAAATATGCTTAATTCCCAACTTGTCTAAAATAACAAGCCGGTGGCACTCCGATAATAAAATCTGCCCGAAAATGCTGTGCGATACAAACACCATCTCCGGCGAATTTTCCGGTAGGTCTGTAATTTTGGCTAGCAGTTTGTAGGGAAGTTCATGCAACGGTGCCATATAAGATAACAGCATTTTCCGAGTTGGGGCTGATTCCAATTCCACCCGTGTAAAAATGCGTTCAAGCGGTAATATTTTTTGGCTTAAACTATGTTCTAACAGACGGTCAAACATTAGGTGTAGTAAGTCCAAGGCTTGTTCGTAAGAATAGGAAGTTAATTCTTTCGGGCTGGGCAGATGGGTTTTGTCCCATACGCTTTTGTGTTGGTCTTCCACGAGTTGGCGTAGCGTTTCGCGGTACAAATTGCGTTTGTCGCCAAAATAATAGTGGATAGCCGATACATTTACGCCAGCCGCGGTTACAATATCGCGCACCGATGTGCCGGAAAACCCTTTTTGGGCAAACAAGCGCGCAGCGGTGCGTAATAATTTTTTACGGGTATCCTTCATATTTAAATTATATCAAAACAAGGGCGGTAAATTCAAACAATCGTTTGAAAATTGGGCCGCCGGTATGGGGGAAAAAGGGTTATTTAAATGTCCAAGCGTTTCCCCAAGTGTTTTCTATATAATCCAAAAGTCCTTTGTGTAGTAATACACGTTTGTTGGTGCGGATGCGGTGAATTTTGGAAGTATCTTCTTTGGAAGGGATTTCCAAGAACACGGTCGTGGTCCCGCGCGTCATATCCAAATAACTTTTTAGTTTTTCAAGTTGCTCTTTGGTGTAGCCGGCGGGTAAGCGTACGGTGAATTCTTTGGCCAGGTTGGAAATCAGATCGGTAATGTTACTGACATCTTGCAAATTGAGTTCAATGCGCGCGCTGTCATCGTCAGTGCGGATGTCTCCCATAAAATTTAAAATAGCGTTTGGGGCCAAGAGTGCTCCGGTGGTTTCATACGTGCTCGGATATACATTAACCGATAAAGCGCCTGTGCAATCTTCAATGACCAATTGTGCATAGTCTTTTTTTGTTTTTTTGGTTTGCCGCCGCTTGAGTAGGGTAATAATACCCAGCACATTTAACCGCCCCGTGGCGCGACCTTCCACAATATCAATAATAGGCGTCGCGCGGAGTTGGGCCAAATTACGTTGGTATTTTTCCATAGGGTGTCCGCTGAAAAATAAACCCAAGACTTCTTTTTCGTAGCCGAGAAGTTCTTCGCGGGAAAGAGGGGGCACTTTGACGCTGGTTAACGTGGAAAAATCATCTCCAAATAAACTGGCCGTGTTAATTTTTTTGCGATCCCGCGCGGATTGGTGGGCGTCGTCTACCACGGTGTCTAAATTAGCCAGTGCGTCGGCGCGTGTTTGGCGCGGATCTTGCGTAGGAGCGGTAGAGTCTAACGCGCCGGCTTTAATTAAACTTTCCACCGCTTTTTTGTTGATGGTTTCGGCCAATGCCGGGCGGTTGCAAAGATTTTCCAGCGATGTGTATTTGCCGTTTTCCTTACGCTCGCGTACAATCAATGCGCAAGCGTCTTCTCCCGAGTTTTTAATCGCGTTTAGGGCAAAACGGATACACTCTTTCCCATCTTTTTCTTCTACGGAAAAATCCGGCTCTGACGCGTTAATATCCGGCGGTAAAATTTCAAATCCTTGGCGGCGTGCTTCGGCCAAATACGTTACAATTTTGTTTTCCTTATCATCTGCCCCGATTGCATTGTGTCCGATTTCGTTACTAAGCGAGGCACACATAAACTCAATGGGATAATTGGCCTTTAAATAAGCCGTTTGGTAAGAGACCAACGCGTAGGCGTACGAGTGAGATTTATTAAATCCGTATCCGGCAAACGCTTTCATCTGTTCGTAAATGTGGCTGCCGACTTTTTCTGGAATTTTATTGGCTTTACACCCATCAATAAATTTGCGGCCGAATTTTTCCATAACGTCAATTTTCTTTTTCCCCATGGCTTTGCGTAAAGTGTCGGCCTCGCCGGGGGTAAAACCGCCTAAACGTTTGGAAATTTCCATAATTTGTTCTTGATAAAGCATACAACCGTATGTATCTTTAAGGGGCTCTTCCAAAAGCGGAGATTCGTAAACGATTTTTTCTTGTCCGTTTTTCCGTCGTACGTATGTGTCCATCATCCCCGATTCCATCGGCCCCGGGCGGTATAAAGCCACAAGTGCCGATAAATCACTGAATTTAGTCGGTTGTAATTTTTTAATTAAATCGCGCATCCCGCCGCTTTCTAATTGGAAGATACCTAATGTATGGCAAGCGGAAAGCATATCGTACGTTTTTTTATCGTCAAGAGGAATTTTGTTGATATCAAAATCGGGGTTGTGACGAGCGCGAATCATTTTTTCGGCATTATCAATAACCGTTAACGTGCGCAGCCCCAAAAAGTCCATCTTAAGTAACCCTAAATTGGAACATGGCTCTCCTTCAAATTGGGTAATAATGACATCATCTTTTCCGCGTGCCAACGGGATATATTCACTCACGGCTTCCTTGGTAATCAGCACTCCGGCGGCGTGTACTCCGGTGTTGCGTTTAAGGCCTTCTAATTTTTTGGCCATTTCAAACACGCGTTTACTTTGCGGATTATTGGTTACTTCATTTTTGAAATCATTTATTTCCAAGGCTTTTTCCAACGACGTCATTTTGGGATCGTTGGGGATCATTTTGGTTAGGCGTTTGGCTTCGGCTATGGGCATTTCCATCACGCGTGCCACATCGGTAAGTGCGTTTTTGGCCTTGAGCGTGCCGAAGGTGATAATTTGCGATACACGGTCCGCGCCGTATTTTTGGCGCACATATTCAATGACACGTTCCCGCCCGGTGTCGGACATATCGGTATCAATATCGGGCATACTGACGCGATCGGGGTTTAAGAACCGTTCAAACAGGAGTTTATGTTCAATCGGATCCAAGCGGGTAATGTCCAAACTATAGGCCACCAAAGAGCCGGCCCCGGAGCCGCGGCCCGGACCTATGGGAATATCGTGCGCGCGGGCCCAATTGATAAAATCTTGCACAATAAGGAAGTAGCAATCAAACCCCATGGTGATGATGACATTAAATTCGTAATCTAATCGTTCCCAATACTCCGGGGGCACGTTGCCGTTTAACTTTTTGGTAAGGCCTTTGCGGCATAGATCTTTAAAGTAATCAGCCGGGGTGGCAAATTCGGGCGGGATATCAAAATTCGGCAAAATAAACCCATGTTTAGGAAACTCCAAATTACATTTTTCCGCAATGGCCAGTGTGTTTTTGCACGCTTCGGGCGTATGCGAGAAAAGTGTCCACATTTCATCAGGCGATTTAAAATATAACTCGTGCGACATTTTCATTCGGTTCGGGTCGCTTAAGGTTTTGCGGGTGGAAATGCATACGTGTACGTCGTGTGCTTCCCAGTCTTCTTTTTTCTCGTAGTGGCAATCGTTGGTGGCCACCATTGGGATGCCGGTAATTTTGGCAACATCTTTTAGCATAGGGAGTGCTTCTATTTCTTCGCGAATGCCGTGGTCCATCAGTTCAATATAATAGTTTCCCTTACCAAAAATGTTTTCGTACTCATGAGCGAGTGCGCAGGCTTTTTCCATCCCGCCCGGCTCGCGCACGTATTGCGATAAAAAACCCTTTAGACAGCCCGACATACAAAGCAGTCCGCCCGCGTGCTGGGCCAAAATCTCTTTATCAATGCGCGGATGATAGTAAAATCCATCTATCCAGGCCATTGAATTTAATTTCATTAAGTTCAAATAGCCTTCGTAGTTGCGGGCGAGCAAGGTTAAGTGCCCGGTGCGTGATTTATCTTTCTCTTTATATTTTCCTTCGGTAATATAAAACTCGCACCCGACAATGGGCTTTAAACCGGCGCCTTTTGCGGAAGCATAAAAATCCAATGCGCCGTATAAATTGCCGTGGTCTGTAATGGCCATCGCGGGGATGCCTTGCTCGGCTAGCCCCTGCAAGAATTTAGATGGTTTGTGTTTTTCGTCGGATACGCGTAACATCCCGTCTAATAAAGAATAATCGGTGTGGTTGTGTAGTTGAACAAATTCTGTCATAGTAAGTCCTATTGTTTTCGGTCCGGTTTTGGCCGAAAAAGGGCAAAAAAGGTAAAATGTTTATATGAAACATTATAGTAAATTAAAAGAGTCAAAGATTTCTTCCCAAACCCTATATAAGGGTGTGTTGGATGTAAAATTAGATGAAGTCAAATTGGTAAACGGCAACAAAAGCGTGCGGATTTACCTAAAGCATCGGGGGGCAAGCGGTATTTTACCGGTGGAAAAAGGTTTTGTGTATTTGGTGGAACAATTCCGCTATCCGGTAGGAACAGCCACCTTGGAAATTCCGGCCGGTAAGCGAGAACCGGGGCAAAGTTTTTTAACGTGCGCGCGGGAAGAATTAAAACAAGAGACGGGCCTAACGGCTAAATCTTTAAAAGAAATTTTAGTTTTTCATCCGTGTAATGCGTTTTCTAATGAAGTACAACATTTGTATGTGGCCAGCGGGCTTACACGCGGCAAGACCGATTTGGATGATGACGAGTTTATTAACGTCAAAAAAATTCCGCTTAAAAAAGCGTACAGTATGATTAAAAACGGTCAAATTACCGATGCCAAAACTATTTTGTCGCTCCAGTGGTATAAATTAAATCATCTGAAGAAAACAGTCTAAGCGTATTACTGATACTTTTTGCTTTTGGTACCGCCTTGGTACGAATATCCGTAGTCGCGCTTGATAAGTTCGCGCGCTAAATCTTTGCCTTCACCGTTGGTAACGTCGCACAGCAAGCGGAAGTATTTATCGCGCCCGCAATTAGAGAGCGACACCGGAGCCACGCTTAAAAATTCTTTTGTAAATTCTTTGGCTTTTTGTGCCAGATTTTTCTCGCGTGGGGTTTTGCCTTTTATTTCCGGTGTATCTACGCCGCGCACACGCACGGGTACTTTTTCGCAATATACCGCAAGCGAACAATTTAAATTGATTTTAAAAGTATCTCCGTCGTAAATAGAGGCGATGGAAACATCTTCAAAGGTTTGCTCGTCTTGTACAGGGCCGGTTTTGCTTAAGGGTTTGCCCTGCTGTTGCATAAAGTACAAAATAACGGTAATGATAACGGATGCCCAAAACTTAATTTGTTTTTTGGTCATACTTTTTCGGCGGGTAGGTCGGCGTTTGGCGGTCATTTTCCCTCCGCAAACAGCACTTGCAAGACGTGCGGTTGAATTGAAATATCTAATATATTTTGCGCTTGACGCGGCTCGCCGTCAATGTGATAGGGGAAACTACCTTCGCGCGAGATTGTGACGTGTTTGACCTGGGTGCTACGGGTGATACCAAACGGTCGCCACGAATCGGTGAAAAAACCGGGCAACGCTAATGCGAGTTTCCATTTAGGTAAATTATGTACCGCCACCATGTCTAATAATCCGTCGGAAAAATCGGCTTTGGGGGCAATCTTGAAATTACTACCGTATTGGCGTCCGTTGGCAAACACAAGTGTAAGCGGGGCGGCTTGTGTGCGCGTGCCGTCTATTTCCAAGGCAAAGGTGGGCGGTTTGTACGCAAGGACCGTTTTTGCGCCTATTTTGAAATACGGCCATTTCCCGCGTGCGCCGGTTTGACCGTGCTGCATAAATTGCCACGCAATTTCGGCTTCTATTCCAACGCCGCAGACATTTAGGAAAAGTTCATTGTTGGCTGTGCCGGCGTCGCAAGGTTTTATGTGGGCGTTGGCTAACGCGGTAAGCGCTTTATTAAAATCAAGCGGCATGCCCAACTCCCGTGCAAATCCGTTGCCCGAGCCGCGCGGAATAACGCCTAGTGCTGTTTGCGTGCCGACAAGTCCGCGTGCGGTTTCGTTGATGGTGCCGTCTCCGCCGATAGCGATAGCCGCATCTGCCTGTTGGCGGGCGGCTTCGCGCGCCAGTTCGGTAGCGTGCCCGGCCGCGCGGGTTAATTGTATAACGGCCTTGGGAAAATGCGTTTTAATGCTTGCACAAAGAGCGTCAATGTCGGTGGTATGTTTGCCGCTGACCGGATTTAAAATAAAATGAAAGTTCATAATTTTTTTAACGATTCCGCAGACGGGGCGTTGCTTTTACTTTGCAACGCCAAGAGCCCTTCGTAGATGCGTTCGTTTTTAAGCAAGTTTACACCCAGCCCGGCCAGTTTTCCGCCGGCGGAAAGCACAAACAGCATAAACAAAGCAAATAAGCCCAAGTTGGCAATCGTATTGATGTTTTGCATAGGCACGGTGATAAGGCCGTATTGCGTTTGCAAATTCATATCGGCCAATTGTACTACCGGGGCGGTGGGTTGGCGGTCCACAAATACTTTATACATACATAGTAACGAGAAAAATATAAAAAGCACGCCTACGCAAATGAGTAAATAGCCAAAAATTTTATGCATAAAATCTCCTTTTACTTATTATAACAAAAACCGTGTGGCGCGCAGGGCGGGCTGCGTATTTGATATAATTTATCTATACACTATTTAAAGAAGGTTTTATGAAAACAAGCACAGAAATAAGAAATAGTTTCTTCAAATTTTTTAATCAAAAAGGACTGCCAACGATTCCCTCAAGTTCGCTGGTACCGCATTCCGATCCGACGTTGCTTTTTACGTCGGCGGGTATGGTGCAATTTAAAGCCAATTTTTTAGGCATTGATAATTCGCTCAAAAACGCTATTTCCTGCCAAAAATGCGTGCGTACCACCGATATTGACAGCGTCGGCTTTACCGAGCGTCACTTAACCTTCTTTGAAATGTTAGGCAATTTTTCGTTTGGCGATTATTTCAAAAACGAGGCGATTGCGTGGGCGTGGGAGTATTTAACCAAGGACCTAGGGTTGCCCGCGGATAAATTATATGTAAGTATTTATAAAGGCGGTATTGCCCCGCGCGACGAAGAAGCCTATCAAGCGTGGCTTAAATACGTGCCGAAAGAACGCATTTTTGAACTCGCGGAGGCCGACAACTTTTGGACCATGGGCCCCACCGGCCCGTGCGGCCCGTGCAGTGAAATCTATTATGATTTCGGCGATAAAGGATGCAAAAATCCGCATTGCGATATCGCATGTGATTGCGGGCGGTTTGTGGAAATTTGGAACATCGTGTTTGAAAGTTACAACCGCCAACAAGACGGCTCCCTGAAACCGTTGCCGCACAACAACATTGATACCGGTATGGGGCTTGAACGCTTGTGTATGGCCATGCAAGGGGCCAAAAATGTGTTCGGTACGGACTTGTTTACTCCCTTAATTGAGCAAGCCAAAAAAGATTTACACATTTCCGGCAGTACCAAAGAAGAAGATTCCGCATTGCGTATTATTGCCGACCACGCGCGCAGTTCCAGTTTCTTAATTGCTGAAGGTATTTTGCCGTCTAACGAAGGGCGCGGATACATTTTGCGCCGCTTAATTCGCCGCGCGGCGCGCTATGCAAAACTTATGGGTAACGACAAACCGTATTTATATACGCTCGTGCCCGTGGTGCAAAAAATCTTTGCGGGCTTGTACCCGGAAATTGATAAAAATGCCGCGCACATCCAAGACGTACTTAAACAAGAAGAAACTACGTTCTTAAAAACGCTCGTTACGGGCGAAGAAAAATTGACGGAGATATTGGCTGCCGGCACAAAAACTATTTCCGGCGCGGACGCGTTCCATTTGCACGAAACGTACGGTTTCCCCTTGGAACTCACGCGCGAAATTGCCGCCGCGCGCGGGGTAAGCGTGGATGAAAAAGGATACGAACAAGCCAAAGAAACCGCGCAAGAAAAAAGCCGTTCGTACGCAGATGAATTTACAAAAGGCAAAGTGATTGTTATGCAAAAATTGGAGCAGGCACTCCCCGCCACAAAATTTGTGGGGTATGATACATTAACTGCTCAGGGCAAAACGCTTGCGTTACTTAACAGCCAATTTGAACAAGCCGACCAAGTAACCGATGGGTACGCCGTATTTGATACGACGCCTTTTTACGCCGAGTCCGGTGGACAAGTGGCCGATACGGGCGTCATTGTTTCTAACGGCGAAGAAATTGCCCAAATTACAGACGTGCAAAAACCGCTTGGTAAAGTTTTCTTACATAAATTTACGGGTACGCTTAAAAAAGGCGACGTCGTTACACTGACGGTAGATGCCCCGCGCCGTGCGCGCTTGCGCGCTAACCACAGCGCGATTCACTTGGTAAACGCCGCGCTCCGGCAAGTGTTCGGCACGACGGTACACCAGAGCGGATCGTTTGTGTCGCCCGAGCGTTTTCGTTTTGACTACACGCTTTCCAAAACGCCCAAAGCCGAAGAATTAAATAAAGTGTGGGCGATTGCCAACAAGGCCGCTGCGGATGCTTTGCCCGTTACGTGCCAAACACGTCCCTTGGCGGATGCCGAAAAGTTAGGTGCAGTAACACTGCTCGGCGAGAAATATGCCGACCCGGCTCGCTTTGTTTTAATGGGTGGCGATTTTGAACACGCGGAGCAAAAATACAGTTTGGAATTGTGCGGCGGAACGCACGTGAAAAATACGTCTGAAGTGATTACCGTTTTGGTACTTAAAGAGGGCTCTGTGTCTGCGGGTGTGCGCCGCATTGAAGGAATTGCCGGTCCGGCGGCATTGGACTATTTAAAAGAAGTTAACCGCCAAGCCGAAACGTTAGCCACGCGGCTCGTTGTTCCGACCAAAGATGTGTTCGCGCGCGTGAACGCAATTATGGATGAACTCAAAGACGTCAAAAAACAATACGAAGATTTCCGCCAAAAAGCGTTGGCCGCCGGCGGCGTCAACGAAATGACGTTTGCACTTAAAAACGGTACGACCGTGGTGCTACGCTATGCCGATGATGCACAACCGAAAGAACTACGCAACATCGCCGATACGATTGCCCAAAAACACAAGCAAGCCCTGGTGATTGTTTCGTGTGATAAAGACGGCAAACGCGCCTTTGTAGTCAAAACGGCGGGCAAACTGCCTAATACCGATGCGGTAACCGTGGCCAAGAAATTGGCTGAAAATTTAAACGGCCGCGCGGGTGGGCGGGCTGATTTTGCCCAAGGTGGCGGCGAGGCCAAAGAGCCGATGGAAAAATTGTTGGCGGTTTTGTCTTAAGAAGTAAGTTTTATAAAAGATACCCCGGGTTTACGCCCGGGGTATTTTGTTTGTGCTTAATGTACATTGCTCGCGGCCCCGCCTCGCCATGCTCGCCTTGTGCTTACGCACAAACTCGCATAAGGCTCCGGCTTTCGAATCCTAACGCAACACCAAGCAGTTGGTGTCGCTTCCCTACAAAAATTTAAAAACTTTCCTTGGATTCGCCCTGCATAAATTTCCTGACGGAAATTTTGCCCGGGCCCGCCCTCGCGGTTTTTGCCTTTCGGGCTCTCGCCCTCAAACAAAAACATCGCTCCGGGCTTCGAATCCTAACGCAACACCAAGCAGTTGGTGTTGCTTCCCTACAAAAATATGGCCCCGCTTTTGCGGAGCCTTTAATTTTTGGTAGGGATAGGATTCGAACCTATGTAGGGCGTAGCCCGACGGTTTTACAGACCGTTGCTTTTGACCACTCAGCCACCCTACCGATTAAATCATAAAAACACCGGAACTTACGCCCCGGTCCTAATTATTACTTAAACAACTAGGTATATTTATTATAACAAAAAAAAAGCGCGCTGTCACTTCTCCCCTTTTTTATCTCAGTTTTTCCGCTAAATAGTGTGCAAAATGGTAAAATAAAACAAGGAGATTTTTTCTATGGATTTTGAACGCGTTAAACAATATATTAAAGAGGCCGGTTTGCCTAACTTTCGCATTTCTCAAGTGCGCCAGGCCGTTTTTAATCGGGGTATTTCTTCGTGGGAAGAATCTTCCAACCTGCCGGCAGACTTGCGCGCTAAACTCACCCAAGAGCAACCCATTTTATCATTTAAAGTCAGTAAAATTGTTTGTTCGCGCCAGGACCGCGTAGCCAAGGCACTCCTTACGTTACGCGACGGGTTGCAGATAGAAACCGTTTTATTAAAACCGCAAGATACATGGAGCGTTTGTGTGTCCAGCCAAGTGGGGTGTGCGTTGCGTTGTTCGTTTTGCAGTACCGGAAAAATGGGTTTTAAACGCGATTTAACGCACGAGGAAATCACCGACCAGGTGCTCATGTGGTATCAGTATATTCACAAAGAAAAATTAGGCGAGCGTATTAGCAGTGTGGTTTTTATGGGGATGGGAGAGCCACTACTTAACTATCTAAATGTCGTCAAAGCGGCACAAGATTTGTCCAACCCCGATTATTTAAATATCGGTGCGCGGCATATTTCTATTTCTACGTCGGGTATTGCCGATAAACTACATAAACTGGCGGTAGATTTGCCGCAGGCTAATTTAGCGGTTTCTTTGCACAATGCCGATAACGCCGAGCGCAGTAAACTTATGCCGATAAACCGACGCTACGATTTGGAAGATTTGCGTAAAGCGTTGGAAGAATATATCGCTATGACCGGTCGGCAGGTATTTTTGGAATATTCCGTATTGGAAAACGTCAACAGCCGCCCGGAACACATCCGCAAATTAGCGGATTGGATTTATTCTATCAAGGATAATTATTTGCTACACGTCAATTTGATTGCGTGTAATTTGGGACGTGGCGAAAAAACAGATGACCGGGTTGTCAAAGCGTTTGCTACAGGCCTAAAAGCCATGGGTATCGGGGTAACAATTCGCAAAAGCATGGGGAATGATATCCTGGCGGCTTGCGGGCAACTGGCTTCGCAGCGTAATTAAGGAGAGAATATGAAAAAAATTAGGCTATTTTTAGTTGGCTTGCTGTTAGCCGGTTGTGCTACATTGGAGCAGGCCAATGTGGATTGGATTGCTATCGGGCCGGAATTTCCGCCTACCAAGGCCAAAGATTTGGAAATTATTAACGGGCGAGAAGATGTCAAACGGCCTTACGGAAATTTGGGACTACTGCGTATTAAGAATTTACGACCGGACCGCAATACCCTTTTAATGGCCGTGGAAAAAGGGAAAAAAATAGCCGCTTCCAAAGGAGCCAATGCTATACAAATCGGACAATATAACAGTGCGGAAGACGGTATTTCCGATCCGCGGGTAACGCTGTTTATTTATGCTATTAAATATGTGGATAATTTAACAGAGGCAGACAAAAAGGCTATTGAAGATTTTAAAGTATTGGGGAGTTTTCAATGAATGTACTGATTGCCGAATCATCGCTTGATTGCGAAGGGTGGAAAGGAGTAGCCGTCGTAGTAGATGTGTTGCGTACCACCACGACGTTGTGTGCGTTGTTGTCCGGTAAAAGTAAAACCGCTTTGGTGTGCCGCCACGAAAATGTGGCCTCGGCTATTTTGGCGGTTCATAGCGGAGTTACCGTTTTTTCCGAACAAAAAATGAAATTATCGCACGAAGATAATTCCCCCTATTTGGCAAGAAAGTTTTCCGGCACTGCGTCGTTGGTGGTATCGGAAGAAGTTTTTAAAGCAATCCAAGCGTTGAAAACGGCCTCTGCTATATTGTTGGGCGGATTTTGTAATTTTAATTCACTGATTAAAACGCTAAACGCGCTAAACCAAGATGTTTTGCTGGTATCGGCTTCTTTATTCGGTATGCGCGAAGAAGAAGATGCCTTATGTATTTCCACGCTGAAAGATTGTATCCACGGTGCCAGCGTGCCGGATTTTGCGGTGAAGGAATTTAAAAAGACGGTCCGGTTTGCCGATTTTAAGAAAAAGAAAATCAAAAACGCTTCCAAAGATTTGAACCTGGCTTTAGAAATAGATGGTTTGCCGGTCGTGCCGCAAACGACGTTGGCCGCTTGCGGGGCTTGGGCAGTCTGCGCAGCGTACCCCACCCAAGCCGACAAAGCGTGGGTAGAAGATACACAGGTACAGGTCCCTGCCGAAGAAATGAGTGCCCCCGGTCCCACAATTCCTCAAGCCGCTCCGGAAACAACCGAGTCGCAACCGACAGAAACGGCCGCTTTAGAGCAAATTTCTTTAACGGATATGGCCGATTCTTTTGAACAGCGGGAGAAGGCTACGGCCGAAGAAAAGCCGGCTATGGATGTGGTGGCTGCCGAGAAAAAGGAAGAAACGCCCGCCCCACCGGCCCAAGAGCCTAAAAAAGAAGAAATCCTTGCGGAAAAAGAGAATCCGGCACAAGAGCCTAAAAAAGAAGATATGACTTCCGTACAAGATAAGATAAAAAATCGTCCCGAAGTAAAAGCGATGGTGTCTTCTGCGGAAAAACTAGCCAAAAAAATGGCGCCGGGTTTGAAAGGATTTTTTGCCGGGTTGGCAGATTCTATCAAGAAAGAGAAACAAGAATTAGAACAAAGTTTAAATAAGCAGACCAAGCGACGGGAAGATATTCCGGCCCCTGATTTTGCCGATCCGATGGACGCGTTGTTAAAAAAAGACGTTGCGGCTAATCAAGAAATCTCGGCCGAACAAGAGTCATCTGCCGCTGCTGCGGACACGACGGAAACTGCCGAAACCGTCAAACCGGCCGAAACGGCGTCGCCGGATAAAAAAGAAACGCCCCAAACGCAATCTGCCCAAGGGGACTTGGCAAAAGCCAAAACCAAAAAAGCCATTGTGCTTTTATCGGGGGGGTTGGACTCTACCACTTGTTTGTATTGGGCCCTTGCGCAAGGCTATACGTGCGAAGCATTAAGTATTTCTTACGGGCAACGCCACGAGCGCGAAATGGTCTCTGCCAAAACTATTTGCGAAAAGTTAGGGATTAAACAGCACACGGTTTCGTTAAATCTGCCTTGGCTTTCAGCCAGTTCCTTGGTGGATACGTCTAAACCGTTGCCGGACACGGCAGTAGAACAAATCCCGAACGCCGGGATCCCTTCCACCTATGTCCCCGGTCGGAACTTGCTGTTCTTATCGCTGGCGGGTTCTTTATTAGATGTGGTGGGAGCCGATGCCATTGTGGCCGGACCTAACGCCGTAGATTTTTCCGGATATCCCGATTGTACGCCCGCTTTTTTCAAGGCGGCGGGCGAAGCACTTAACCGCGGTACCAGTCGGGGTGTCAGCGAAGGGATAGAAGTGTTGGCCCCTTTGATGCGGATGAGTAAGGCCGAAATTGTAAAATTAGCCAGCGAGTTAAAAGTACCGTTTGAACTGACGTGGAGTTGTTATGCCGGCGGTGATAAACCTTGCGGCAAGTGCGATTCTTGTAAACTGCGCGCGAAAGGGTTTGAGCAAGCCGGCGTGCACGATACGTCTTTAGATTAAAAAACACCCCCCCGAATATTCCGGGGGGGTGTTTTTACAGGAAGTTTTTATTCTTTATACATTGGGTAGAAATAGATTCCCATATACACCGGGTTGTCCACAAATCCTTTTACCGATTTACTCATCGCCCATAACCCGGTGGGGTGAACCGTATAAATCTGCATAGCATCTTCGTAGGCTAAATTATGTACGCGTTTATATAGCGCGTTACGTTTATTGCCGTCTGTTTCAACGACGGCCTGTTCAATAAGCGCGTCGGCTTGCGGGTTATTATATCCTTGAGAAATGGCGTACCGCCCGTGGCTGTGCAAGAAAGGGAAGTAGAAGTTATGTGCATCGGCATAATCGGCCACCCAACCGCGCGCCCACATAGGCATTTGGCGGCGGGTTGTTTTTTCCAAGAAAGCCGGCCAAGTAACTCCGCGTAAATCAATTTGGAATTTGGGGTTTAATTTTTCCACGTTACGTTTTAAAATTTCACTGGCAATTTGGCGCATTTCGCCGCCGGTATTATACGTGATGGTAAATTTAAATCCTTTTTCCCATACTTGTCCGCCCCACGCTTTTTTAAAATGTTCTTCGGCTTTTTTTAAATCAAAAGAATAATGTTTGAAGTCTTTATCGTATTTGACCAGCCCTGCCGGAGCCGGCCCAATGGACATTTCCGCGCGGCCTTCCATAGACTCATTTAAAAATGCTTCGTAATCAAATGCGTAAATAAACCCTTTTCGTAAATCTTTATCGGCAAAGAAATCAGAAGGAATCCCTTGGCCGTCTAATTTGCCGGAGCCTACGTCCGGGTTGGCTTCCATATTTATATGACGCGTAAAGAAAATGACCGGATCGGTACGCAAGCGCGGTAAATTGTCATATAAATCAATGGTCGCACTCCCTTTAAGTTGTGAAATAAATTTGGGGGATAATTCCGCTACGTCTGCATCTCCCGATTCCAACATTAAGCGCAGCGTGCTGGGTTCGTCTACCGTCATCATTAAAATTGTTTTGAGTGCCGGGGCTCCTGCGAAATAATCTTCATTGGCGACCAGGGTTAACCGTTTGGCGGCAATATCCCAACGTGCAATTTTGAAGGGGCCGGTGCCGTTGGTAATTTTAAAAAGTGGGGTTGCGTCTTTGGCAAAGTTGTTAAACTTTTTCCAGGTTTCTTCCGTGCCGTCCCACGCTCCTTGTTCCACGGCCCAAGATTTACTCATTACGTATCCCCACCGGGCTAAAATATATAAGAAAGGAGCAAACGGGCGTTTGAGGGTAATTACTACATTATCCCCGTCTACGCGTATCGCTTGGGCCGCGTCTTTGTAATCTACCACGATTTCGCCTTTTTCGTTGCGGGTAGAAGAAACGCCTAAAATCGGTTCTAACAGTAAACTAGACGGGCCGCCGGAAATATCGGAAAGTAAAAAGCGCAAAAGGGAATATCGTACATCTTCGGGAGTGAGTTCACGCCCGTCGTGAAATTTGACTCCTTGCCGGATTGGAAACGTATACGTTTTTCCATCTTTGGAAATCAGACCGTTTTGTTTAGAAGGTACTTGCGTAGACAGAGAAGGCAATAATTCAGTCAACGAACTGCCGTTAAATTTAAGCAGCGTGTCATATACGTTAATGAGCATACCGTGGGTAATACCATCATACGAGTAAACGGGATCCAGTGATTCCATTTCCCCTTTATGGGCCACAATGAGCGTGTCCGAGGCGGTCTGTTTAGCGCATCCGCCGATTAACAAAACAGCACTTAATACAAGCAATAATTTTTTCATCGTTTCCTCAAAATATATGCGGCCCCTTGTTTGTTTTTGAGCCACGCTTGCGCAAAAGGTTGAGCCTCATAGGCCCGTAACACTTCGGCGGAAGTCTCGGCGGCCGGATCGGCCACTAAAATTTTTCCGTCTTTCCATCCGCGGATAAGCACAAAGTGCCCCGCGGTTTTCGGTTGGGCGGCACCGGGTAGTTCATTCTCGTCGTACGCGATACTTGCTGCTACGAGCGATTTTGGGGTGCAAAAATCGCCCAGTTCTTCCAACGAACCAAAACGCCAGAAATGAACATCTAACCCTTGTTGGGATGCATAGGCCGTATTAAAAAACCAATTACCGAAGATATCACTGGCCGGATCATATACATTTTGTAATACCTGGCTTAACACAATCGGTCGGCCCAATGCATTAAGTGCCATGCACAGTGTAACGGGGCTGCAAATACGCATATTGTCCGGGGTGATTTGTTCTTTTTGGGAGAGCGGTACCACTTCCATTTCAAAGGAACCGTTGGGTAAACGCGAGGCGGTTTTCTCGTCATATTGGGCGGATTTATTTGTCCCGCTTACTCCAAAAGACAGCAACGGCACTTGCCCATCCATCCGAACGCGCAAGCGATAATAATGCGCCGGTTTTTTCAGTATCAATTCATCTACTTTTACTTCTCCCCAACTGTTGATTTGGCCCGGGAAACTTTGTTGAAATGTGTCCATGACAAGTCCTAATTTAAAAAAAGGACTCCATAGTAGCCCATTACTTACTTGCATTTCCAACATAACCCCCCCGGAGAAAAAAGGGCCTAAATTGGCCGATGCCACCAGGGAAGTGAAAGCAAAGGGTGCCTTCTGCGGGTAAGAAACAGCCGCCCGGAACCCTTCTGCCAGCGTCATATGCTCTACGTCGGCGGATGTGTGTATTTTGTTAAAAACGGAAGAATTTGTTTGAGTCATAAAAAATCGGGGCACCCGGACTTGAACCGGGAGCCTCCCGCTCCCAAAGCGGGCGCTCTACCACTTGAGCCATGCCCCGTCGTTCTTATCTTACAAGTTTTTGAGCCGATTGAAAAGGGCCTTCGCGTCGCGCGGATTCTAACCCTTTTTTGACCTTTAGCATTTTTTGGCAAATTGTTATGCTATCCCTTGTTACCCTTTTGGGGTATAAAGAAAATTGTTGATTGTGGGGGGACCTATATTATGGGTATGATTGGAAAACAAATTGTAGAACAGTCCGGTTTGGATGTGCAGGAAGTTGTCCGCTTGCTTAATAAAGCCTTTAGTGATGAGTGGTTGGCCTATTATCAGTATTGGGCCGGCGCGCAAGTGGTCAGCGGTATTATGGCTCCTGTCTTAAGACCTGAATTGGAAGAGCACGCCAATGAAGAATTGGATCACGCTAAAAAATTATCCAAACGTATTATTGAGTTAGGCGGCACGCCGGTTTTGAGTCCGGAAGGTTGGTATAAGGAAAGTACCTGCGGTTATTTGGTGCCGAAAAACAGTGAAGCGGCCACCCTGTTGCGGCAAAATTTGCAAGGAGAACGTTGCGCGATTGAAGTTTATCACAAATTGCTTAAATATGTGCTTAATAAAGATATGATTACAGCCCATATTGTGCGTCAAATTTTGCAAGATGAAATTGAACACGAGCAAGAATTAGAAGATATCGGGAAAGATTATAAAATAGTATTGGATGGCAGTATCACTTGCAAATGTAAGAAAAAGTAAAATCGTTACCGATTTTGCCAAAAGCCAGCCCCGGAGTTATTTTTCGGGGCTGGTAAATTTTTTAATACAGATTTAAAAAAGGGGCCGGTTAAGTTTTGCGCCTGTTTTAATTAAGGTTTAAAAAATAAACATAATTTAAAAAAGGGGCTGATTTTGCGCTCAGATTGGTGGGTATCAAAACCGCAAAACCGACGATATTTTTGCATTTTACGGTTTTGAAGTCTTGAAAATCTGACAATACTAATTAGTTTTTGTCAAGACTTTGGGCCCAAAAAGTGTATTTAAATTTGTTTCCGCTTTCGTTAATTTAATAAAATATATCTATATAAGGATTTAAAGACAGGAGACACAATGACAAATAAAAATCTTGAACCGATTGCTATTATAGGTATCGGGGCAATTATGCCCGGTGCGCTAACCAAAGATGAATTTTGGAATAATATTCAAACCGGAAAGTATTGTATTACCGAAGTGCCTGCGTCGTATTGGGATTGGCGGCTTTACTATAGCCCCGACCATAAAGCCGAAGATAAACTCTACTCCAAAATCGGCGGTTTTATCCCTACATCCTTTTCATTTAATCCCCTGAAATACCGTATCCCGCCGCAAATTGCCAAACAGATGGACACGATCCAACACTTGGCTATCGAAACGGCCAATATGGCATTAGAAGACGCCGGGTATGATAAAAAAGAATTTGACCGTAACCGCACGGCTGTTATTATCGGCAACTCTATGGGTGGTATGAAAAATGATAAATCTAATTTGCGGTTAAACCGTCCTGTTTATTACGAAATTTTGAAGAAAACACCCACTTATCAATCTTTACCGCCGGCTACCGGTCAGCAACTTTTAAACGAAATGGAAGAAGGGGTGCGGGCTAATTTTATGCCCGTGACCGAAGATTCTATGCCGGGTGAACTTGCTAACGTCATTGCCGGGCGTGTGGCCAACGTTTTTGATTTGCACGGCACCAACTTTACGGTAGATGCTGCGTGTGCCACTTCGCTCGCTGCGGTGGATCAAGCCATTAACGGGCTTCGCATGGGGAATTTTGATATGGCATTGGTAGGCGGTGTGGACCAAATGATGGCGCCGGCTTCTTACATTAAGTTTTGCAAAATCGGGGCGTTGTCCGAAAACGGCTCTTGCCCGTTTGACGCCAAAGCCGACGGTTTTGTCATGGCAGAAGGGGCGGGTATGGTCATTTTGAAACGCTTGAGCGACGCCGTCAAAGACGGAGACCGCGTATATGCGGTTATCCGTGCCGTAGGCGCGTCGTCTGACGGCAAAGGCAAAGGCATTACCGCTCCTAACCCCAAGGGGCAAAAGATTGCTGTAGAAAAAACATTTGAACAATTAGATTACACCCCCGGTGATGTGGGGCTTGTTGAGGCCCACGGCACCAGCACCCGCGTGGGAGATGCGGTGGAACTCACGGCCTTAAATGAACTTTTTGCGCCGTATGCTAAACCGGGTACGATTGGGCTGGGAAGTGTAAAAAGCCAAATCGGTCACGCCAAAGCGGCGGCCGGTATTGCCTCTTTAATTAAAACCGCGCTCGCCTTGCACCACAAAGTGTTGCCGCCGTCTGTCAATTTCGTAACCCCGAACCCGGCGGTAGATTGGGCCACCAGCCCCTTCCGCGTAATTACACAAGCGCAAGCGTGGCCGGATGGAAAAATTCGCCGTGCCAATGTGTCCGCTTTTGGTTTTGGCGGAACGAACTTCCATGTTGCTATGGAAGAAATGAACGACCATTTACTTCATAAAGAAACAGCCAAGGCTACTTCTTGTGCTGAAACTGTAACCCCCAAACAGGAGTCTGTAAAAATGAATAATTCGTATACTTTACACGTGCCGGGAGAAAAAATTCAAAGTGATGTGCTTACGTTTTCGGCAGATACCAAGCAAGAACTTTTTAGTGTGTTAGACAAAGCCTTGGTGGCCGTTCAGTGCGATCCGACGTATTTACCCAGCATTTCTTATAAAAACCACATTACCAAACCGGCTCAATTTGCGGTTACCATCAACGTGGAAAACCCGGATAAACTGAAGGAAAAAATTGAATTTTTCAAAAAGATTGCCTCTTCGCAAGATGTATGGGAACAAGAATCTTTATATTTGCGCATGAAAGGGATTTACCCTTTTACGCCGACGGAAATTAAACCGAAAGTTTGTTTTATGTTTCCCGGGCAAGGTTCGCAATATGTGGACATGATGAAAGACTTGGCTTCTAAATACAAAATCGTACAAGACACGTTTGACGAAGCCGACCGCTTGCTTACCGATATCATCGGTCAAACCTTGACCGAAACCTTGTGGAGTAAACCCGGTGAAACCAAAGAAGAGTTAATAGAGCGTGAAGCCTCTATCAAGCGTACGGAAATGACGCAGCCGGCTGTATTGACTGCCGATATCGCGATGATGCGCCTGTTGTCGTCTTTCGGCATCCGGCCCGACGTGGTGATGGGGCACAGTTTAGGGGAATATGCTGCCGCGATTGCAGCGGGTATTTTTGATTTTGAAAACGGTTTAAAAGCCGTTTGCACGCGCGGAAAAGTGATGAGCGAAATTCGCGTGGAAGACAACGGCAAAATGGCCTCTATTGCGGCTCCGGTGGAGCGGGTAGAGCCCGAACTTGGCCGTGTAGCGGGATATGTGGCCGTAGCCAACAAAAACTGTCCGACGCAAACGGTAATTGCCGGTGCTTCTAAATCTATTGACGATGCGATTAAAATGTTTACGGATATGGGTATCCAAGCGGTACAAATTCCGGTGTCACACGCTTTCCATTCGGATATCATTAAGCCGGCTATGCCGCAATACCGTGCGTTCTTAAATACGCTTAAAGTCAATCCGCCGCAGATGCCGATTACTACCAACGTAACCGCGGAGTTCTACCCGAGCGATCCGGAAAAAATCCGGGACTTGATGGTTACTCAAATTTCCCACTCCGTAGAGTGGATTACACAATTGAAAACCACGTATGATTCCGGGGTACGCCTCTTTGTAGAGTGCGGTCCTAAGCGGGTGCTTTCGGCGCTTGCTTCCAATACCTTGTCGGATAAGAAAGATATTAAGGTGTTGGCGTCTAACCATCCCAAAAAAGGCGGCATTGTGGAATTTAACGACTTATTTGCCAACTTGATTTCTTCCGGTATTCACATTGATTGGCAAGGCACGGATATGTTCGGCGATAACAAAACGTACAACCCGGCTTTTGTAGGTTGGGTAACGGGCAACGCCACTCCGGTAGAAAAGAGCCAGGGTGAAATGCCGGCTTGTTTCGCAGTTACTCCGGCAGGTCCGGCCCGAGAAGAAAAACCCGTGTCCGGCGAAGTACCGGCCGGTTGCGGTGAACATAAGTCAGTTGTCATCAGCGGTATTGCCGCGGGTGGTCCGGGCAGTTGGGATAAAATTTTCCGCGAAGGAATTTTGGATGAAATTTTATCCGGCCGCAATATGATTGAGCCTGTTTCCGGGGAAACGCAACAAAAGCAAATTGATAAACACGTAGAATTTGTCATCAAATCACCCGATGGAAATCACCGTTTTGAACGCTTAACATCCGCTTCCCAAGCCATTAAACTTGCTGCCAAGGGTGGAGCGTTTGATCTGGAAAAAGAGTTCGGTTTGCCTGCTAAATGGGTGCGCTCTATGGACCGCAGTTTCCAATTGGCCATTGCTGCAGGTATTTTGGCACTTAAAGATGCGGGCATTCCGCTCGTGCTTTATTACAAACCCACTTCCACCGGCGGCTACTTGCCGGACCGTTGGGGTTTACCGGCTGAAATGATTGATGAAACGGGGGTTATTTTTACCTCGGCTTTCCCGGTAGCCAACAGTATGATGGGGGACTTAACTAAACGCGTTACCGGACTACTTAATAATAAGACCGCTAAAGAAGTCCGCGCGTTCTGCGATAAATTTATTTCCCAAATTGCCGATCCGGCCTTAAAAGCGGAAATTGAAACATGGTACCAACAAAATTTCAAAGATAAAGAGATTGAACCGCAAGCGTTTACGTCTGAATTTATCTTAAAAACGATTATCATTGCTCACGCGCATTTCTGCCAATGGATTCGTGCCCGCGGGCCGGCCACGGCCATGAGTGCGGCATGTGCGTCTACGGCACAAGCGGTAGCGGTTGCGCAAGATTGGATTAAACTGGGCCGCTGCAAACGTGTTATTGTTATCGGGGCAGACGATATTACCAACGATAATGTGTCCGAATGGATTTTGACGGCATTTTTGGCTTCGGGTGCGGCCACTACTGAAGGGGATGTCACCAAAGCGGCCTTGCCGTTTGACCGCCGCCGCAATGGTATGATTGTGGGGATGGGTGCGGTGTCTCTCGTGGTAGAAGAAGAAAGCGAAGTTATTAAACGGGGTATGAAGCCGCTGGCTAAACTGCTCTCTACCGAAATTGCCAACAGCGGTTTCCACGTCACTCGTATTGATGTAAACCACATTGCTAAAGTGATGAACCGGCTTGTTTCCACGGCGGAAAAAGAATATGGTTTAAAGCGTGCCGATATCGCCAAACAACTTGTATTTATTTCTCACGAAACGTATACGCCGGCGCGCGGCGGATCGGCCAGTGCCGAAGCCTATGCGTTAAAAGAAACCTTCGGTGAAAATGTAAGCAACGTTATTGTCAGCAATACCAAAGGTTTTACCGGCCACTCTATGGGAGCCGGACTTGAAGATGTAATTGCCGTACGTTGTTTGAATACCGGTTTGGTGCCGCCGATTGCCAACTTTAAAGAGGCTGATCCGGAGTTGGAAGGTATTACCTTAAGCAAAGGCGGTCATTATGATTTTAAATATGCGCTCCGTTTAGCAGCGGGATTCGGTTCACAAATCGGTATGACGCTTTTGGAAAAAGCCTGGCAAGCAGGGGAACCGCGTATTGCCGATACCGCTAAAAATAACGCGTGGCTCAAAACAATTTCCGGTCAAGAAAACCCGGTGTTGGAAGTCGTGCAGAACACGTTGCGCATTAAAGACAATTACCAACATGGTGTGAAACCGGCCTTGGTAATGGAAGGCTCGCAAGCATTTGTGGATAAAGTAAATACGGTGCATGCACACGCGGCGCAACCGGTGACGGCTGCTCCGCAACCGGCGGCAGTCACCCCGGCCCCGGTAGTAACTCCGGCGGCGGCTCCCGCTCCCGCGCCTAAAGCGGTAGCATTAGACGAAGCCACGCTTACCAAAGAGATTGTCGCAATGGTTTCCGAAAAGACAGGCTATCCGGAAGATATGCTTGATTTAGATTTGGATATGGAAGCCGACCTTGGTATTGATACGGTAAAACAAGCCGAACTGTTTGCATCTATGCGCGAACATTACGGTATTACTTCGCAACAAGAAGGTATCCAACTCAAAGATTATCCGACGATTCGTCACTGCATTAAATATGTACTGACAAATGCGGGCGGTGCGCCCGTGCAAGCGGCTCCGGCCCCGGCACAAACTCCGGCGGCGGTAGTAACCCCGGCTCCGCAAGTAACGCCGATAGTAACTCCGGCGGCGGCTCCCACTCCCGCGCCTAAAGCGGTAGCATTAGACGAAGCCACGCTTACCAAAGAGATTGTCGCGATGGTTTCCGAAAAGACAGGTTATCCGGAAGATATGCTTGATTTAGA
>DBXW01000010.1 GCA_002309715.1 Candidatus Avelusimicrobium cornigerorum | reverse complement strand
GGTAAAGATTTTAATACCGTAAAATGCCGCTTAAGATAAAAAGAAAAGCCACTTGCAGCACTTGCAGGTGGCTTTTTTAGTGTATAAGGATGAGAGCCCGGGTAGTGACATTTGGGGATAACTCCATAAAAATGCCCCGGGTGTTGCACCCGGGGCATTTAGAAAAACACAATTAGTAGTTTTCGGCACGGACCATAAAGTACGCTTGCGGGTGATTGCACACCGGGCAGACTTCGGGGGCTTTCTCGCCGATAACGATATGTCCGCAGTTGGCACATTCCCACATCACGATACCGGCTTTTTTGAACACTTCGTTGGTTTCAATGTTCTTAAGCAATTTGCGGTAGCGTTCTTCGTGCGCTTTTTCAATTTTGCCTACGGCTTCAAACATAAACGCCAGTTTGTCAAAGCCTTCTTCCTTGGCTTCTTTGGCAAATTGGGCATACATATCGGTCCACTCGTAATTTTCCCCGTTGGCCGCGTCTAACAAATTAACAGTGGTTTCGGGGATAGCGTCGCCGTGCAATGCTTTAAACCACAATTTGGCATGTTCTTTCTCGTTGTTGGCGGTTTCTTCAAAAATTTTTGCAATTTGAACGAAACCTTCTTTTTTAGCCTTGGAAGCGTAGTACGTATATTTGTTGCGTGCTTGCGATTCCCCGGCAAAAGCCGTCATGAGGTTTTTTTCAGTTTTTGAACCTTTAAGTTCCATAGTAGTCTCCTTCTGATTTTTTTAAAAAATACGGCACCGTTACGATTGGCACCGTTTACAAATTCCTTTAAACTGCACATTAACGTGTTTTATGTTTCCGCATGATAATGACGTCGGGTTTTTATAGGAAAATTCCGATGGAAAAATGTCATATACTTCTGCACAGCGGGTGCAAATAAAATGTGCGTGTGGGCGTAAGTCACCGTCAAAGCGTTCTTTTTCCGGCGTGCCTACGCGGATGAGTAAATCCATTTTTTCCAATGAGGCAAGTGTGCGGTACACGGTATCCAAAGATATGCGCGGCATTTTTTGGCGTACGGCTAAAAAAACAGTCTCGGCGCTGGGATGTTGACGAGAAACGGCTACCGTCTTAAAAATTTCGCGGCGTTGATTGGTTACGCGCAGCCCTCGCCGACGGCATTTTTCTTCAAACGCAGCCAAGCGGTGGGTGAGTTCTTCTTCGGAAATAACCATTTTGTCCATACGCTTATCCGTAATATTTCCTACTTAAGTATATCATATTTTGGTATGCTATATTTCAGATGAAAAAGGAACAATTGTTTCATACGGCCATTGTGGGGGCGGGTGCAAGCGGACTGTTTTGTGCCGGCAGTTTTGATGCGTCTAAAATTGTGTTAGATGCTAACGATAAACCTGCACGCAAAGTAAGTGTTTCCGGCGGTGGAAGGTGTAATTTTTCTAATGGGTGTGTTTCTGCGGCCGATTACCTGAGCCAAAACAAACACTTTTGTAAAAATGCTTTAGCGGCTTTTAAACCGCAAGATTTTACGACGTTGTTAGATGAATTTCATATTCCTTGGCAAGCGTGCGAAAACGGACAACTCTTCGGTCAAAAGGCCGGTGATATTGTGCGATTTTTAGTAAACCGCGCTAAAATACACCATACCGCTTTGGCACTCGGTGTGCGGGTGTTGGACATTGAAAAAGAGCCCGGCGGATTTTTACTGAATACCTCTAACGGGCCCGTGCGCGCCGCGCACGTGGTGCTTGCCTGTGGGGGATTATCTTTCCCGGCGCTGGGTGCGGGGCCTTTCGGAATTAAAATGGCGCGGAAATTCGGCTTGGCAGTCGTGGAACAGCACCCGGTTTTATGTGGGCTGTCGTTTGATAAATCGTTACGCGGGCTGGGGGAAACGCTGACGGGAAGCAGCGCAGAAGTAGTAATCCGTCAGGGAAAAAAGCGTTTTCAAGGGCCGCTGCTTTTTACACACAACGGAATAAGTGGCCCGGCAGTGCTTAAAATGTCACTGTTTTGGAAGCCGCAAGAGCCGGTGGAAATTGATTTCTTGCCCGGCAAAAATGCCGCTGAAATTTTGGCGGTCCATAAAAATTCTACCCAAACTATTAGCGGGGTTTTTTCGTCTTATTTACCAAATAAAATGGCCAAGACGCTTTTGTCTGCGTATGACGGACCATTAGCGGATGCTACCCGTGTGAAATTGCAAGAAGTCGCACGCACGTTGCATCATTTTACTTTTTTCCCTTCCGGTACAGCCGGATATACCAAGGCGGAAGCCACCGCGGGCGGGATAGATACGCGTACGATTGACCCTACTACGATGGAAGTGCGTAGCGTGCCCAATTTATTTGTGACAGGGGAACTTTTGGATGTTACCGGGAATTTAGGCGGTTTTAATTTGCACTGGGCGTGGGCCAGCGGGTTCGCGGCCGGGCAAGCACTTAAACAGCGATTCTAACAAAAGGAAAGTACGTCGGTCTTGTCATTTTTTAGTATAATAAAAACACAGGGCTATACTTATGAACATAAGAGAACCACAATCTGTATTAGCATTACTTGGTGAAAGTTTTAAACTTGTGAACCGTTCCATCGGCACTTTGCTGTTGCTGGGTTTTGTGTCCGCTTTGTTGTCTATTGGCGTGGGGGCATTGGTGTTTGTGCACGTGCCGGTATTTATCATTAAAATACTTTCGGGCCTCGTTTCTGTTTTTATGACGGTAGTTTCCTTTCAAGTGGTAGCGGCTTTGGCTGAAAATCAACAAGTATCCATCACTGAAAAGATGTCCAGTTCCGTGTTTCCGGCTATATATACAATTATCTTGAATTTATGTATAGGAATTACGGTCGTTTTGGCGGGGTTACTTATTGGCGTGATAGCGGGCGGAATGCGCTCAACGGCGGTATTAGTTGTATTTGGGTTGTTGGGTTTGTTCTTATTTTTACGTTTTTGCTTTGCGCCAATGGCTATCGCCTTGCAAGAGGAAAACCCCATCAGTGCCTTGATGCACAGTTGGCAATTAACCGGGGATCATTTGCTCAAAGTGATAACGTGTTGGCTGGTATCTGTTCTTTTGCCCATTGCTTTTATAGGTGCATGCGGATACGGCTTGTATGTGGCAATCCCGTTGTATTTTGCGGACAGTTTTAATTTGGCGTCTCCGTCGCTGGTTTGGATTTTAGTATTTTTGCTTTTGTTTGTTGTGTTTGTATTTATCAGCGTTTCGGTGTGGGTTTATTGGATATTGGTTTACTTAAATTTGACTTACAGCGATGACGGTTCTTTTCAAGAAGTTACGGCATTGCCGCAGACACAGGTGACCATGGCGGAACAAGACCACGCGCTTTCTGAAGCAGAAACGGAACAATCCCAAGTACTTAAGATGTCTATTAAATCACAAGAAGGCGAGGGAACTATAGAGCAACATTTGGAGCAAGTCTATCAACCTAAACCCGAGGACATTGTAGAATATACGGAAGAAGACCGTATGCCGACAATTTTGTTTGATGACGAAATGGCTAAACAAATGGAAGCCGACCGCAGTAAATGGGAAGCAGAAAAAAATAAATCTCGCTCCAAAACCGAGGGAGATGACGACATTATTAAAATGTCTAAATAATCTATTTAGATGTGATTTAAGGAATATATCCCCGAGAGCGAAAGTGCGACGCTCTCGGGTTTTAAAAATAAATACTTGTTGGTAGTGCCTGATTTAAGGAGAGAAAAATGAGTTTTGGTCCTAAAATAATAGTTCAGGATGTTGCTACTTTTTTCCCGATGGTATGGGCTATTTTGCGCGGAAAGTATAAAATGCCGTGGGCTACGCTTTTGTGGGCGCTTGTATGTATGGTGTATTTTGTTAGCCCGATTGATGCTTTGCCCGATGTGCTTCCGGCATTGGGGATTGCTGATGACGGAGCCTTTATTGTGTGGATATTAGTTCGTTTGCATCAAGATTTAGAAAATTATCGCAACAGTAAAACGGAAAAGCCGACCATTGTGATGGAAGCAGAAATTACGAACAAAAATAAAACGGATAGATAGGAGTGTTGACTAAAAGAGTATGAAAAAATTGATTAAAATCATCTTAAAAATTGCAGCATTGTGTGTGGGAATTGTTCTGGTGGGGTTAGTTACTTTACGGCTTATGTTCCCGCCTGAAAAAATCAAACAAATGGCACTTGATTATGCCAAAAATAATCTCCACCGGGAAATTAAGTTTGATTCCGTTTCTTTTAATCTGATTGGGGTGACGCTTACTAATTTTGCCATGTCGGAAGCGGAAACTTTTGAAAACGGAACCTTCGTAAAGGCCGATCGCTTGGAAGCGAAGGCCGCCCTGTTGCCATTGTTTAAAAAGAAAGTGCAAATTTCGGCTTTTGTGATAGATGGGCTGGATGTAAATATCCAAAAAAATAAAGACGGTTCTTTTAATTTTGACAGTTTTACTTCGTCTGCCGATACGCAAGAATCTCCGGCGGCTGCCGAACAATCCACGGCTCAAAACGATGCGACTTTTATGCTCACGGCCCGGGAAGTGACTCTTTCGTCTGCCGATTTTTATTACAGCGATTTGCAAACCGGTTTAAAAACCAGTTTGCAAGATTTAAATATCCGGCTGGAAAATGTGGACCTCAATAAACCGTTTGCGTGTAACATTTCTTTTATCAGTCAAACAAAAGATGAAAGTGGGCCGGCGGTATCAGTGCCGGTGAATATTTTGCTTAACGTGTTTTTGGCCAATTTGGATATGCCTCGGGCTTATGTGGATATTGCCTCGGCCACGGCCGCTTACAAACACGTGAAATTAGCCTTACAAGGCAAGGTGGAAAACTTACTTTCTCCGCAGGTAAATTTAACGGGTACGCTATCGGGATTAGATAATAAAGCATTTGTGGATTTTTTGCCTGATTTACCCGGATTTACGTTACCGGACATACACATGGACTTGCAAGCCGCGGCCGATTTGGACAAATCTACCGCTCAACTCAAGGAAGTTTCTCTGCAAGTTTTGGATAGTTTTTTGAAAGCAAACGGTAATTTTGCGTGGGGGGAATCTAAGCCTACCTACCATTTAGCAAGTAAATTACGTGCAAACTTGGCCCAACTGGTAAATATGACCGACGAAGTTAAATTTGCTCCTAAAGGAGACGTGAGCGGTTCGTTTGTGTTGACCGATAAAAAAGACGGCAAAGATGTAAGCGGTTCGCTGGCGTTAAAAGATATTAGCGTCTTGTATCCGCCGTTTACGCTTTCTCAAACAAACGGTACCATTAAAATTACTTCGTTAGATGATATTTCTTGCGCGTCTTTAACCGGGCTACTTAACGAAGAAAAATTTGTTTCTTCTTTTGCATATAAAAATATTCAAGATGTCTTGGATCTGACACTTAAATTAAACTTGGATAAACTTACCCTAACGCAGTTGCCTTCATTTGATGCGGAAGATTCGTCAAATAAACCGTCTGCGGGCAAGGGCTCTTCCGCTTTAGAAGGTGAATCGCAAACGTATATGAATTTGAACGCCGATATGACCATCGGACCGGTGGATATTCCGCATTTCCGCACGGAAGGTGTGACCTTACAGGCTGCATTAAAAAACATGAGTGAAAATATGCAAAAAGCCGGCGGCACGGTATCGTTTGCGTTTAAACCGGGGGCCATTACGGATTTGGATGAGTTTGTCAATCAAAGTAAGACCGCCAAAATTATTTTATTGCCGCTTCGGTTATTAAATGCTGTCGGCACAAAACTAAAGTTGCATCTTTTTGAAGAGGAAAATCAGGCCCGCAAAGGGGAAATTACTATGACTAAGGCAGAAGGGCATTATACGTTTGTCAACGGGCTGATGACCATTGATAATACGTTTTTTGAATCTTCCTTAACCAATATTTTGGCAAGCGGTACTGTCAATTTTGTAAATAATGCGTTGGATATGAAGGCTTCGGCTACCTTGCTGACTAAGCAAACCCCGATGGTTATTAAAATCACCGGCACGACGGATAATCCTTCCGGAAAAGTGGATGTGCTTAATACGGTTACGTCTGTGGTGGGGGGCATTCTTAGTTATAAAACGGCCAAATCGGCCGTAACGGGTACGGCTTCTGCTGCGGGCGGCGCGGCTAAAACCACCGAACACGCGGCGAAGGCTACGGTTAAAGGTACGGCGGATGTAGCCAAAGCGGCGGCGAAGGCTCTGGGAAGTATGTTTAAAAAGGACAAGCCGGCAACGGAAGCGGAACCAAGCACACAGGAATAACCGGTTGGCAATGCTTGCTTGCCAAGTAGAATTTTGTTATGCTAAAAGTACGCGAGGAGGTAATCTATGATTTTACGAATATGGAATAAATTTACAAGTGTTATTAGTGCTATTTGCGTATTAGCGACAGGTGCGTGGGCGGCTAAACCACCTGCTACCAAGGCGACAGTTTCTCACCCTACCACGCAAGTAGCGGTGAATAAGCCGACCACCAAGGCGGTAGTCAATAAGCCCGAAACAAAGGTGGTTGTTAACAAACCGATAACTACCGTCGTGGTGACGCATCCGCAAACCCCTTCTGATGTGATTTCCGGTGATAAAAAAGTATTACAACCGGTTGCCACCAAAGTCGCGGTAGATAATAGCGTCGCGACGAACGGCAAACAAGGCAATAAAAGTATGATGAGCACGTATAAAGCCCCGCAGGCCAAAGATTTGACGGCTTCTCCTTTAGGCGGTGGCGCTACCGGGCTGGGAAATAAACCGGACCCCAATAAAACGCCTTCTTTGGATATTCCGCAAGCAGAAGCGGCTTCTTTGGATTCTATTACTAAGGGCGCAAGTGCTAATTTAAGATCTACCATTAACAAAGCGGTAGATAAGAGTAAATAGTTGCTTTCTGTTTTGTAAACTGCCACGGAATTGCTCCCGTGGCAGTTTGCTTTTTAGAAAGATTTATTTTCCGCGGATGCGGCGGATGTTGCGGCGGTGCTCATCAAACGTACGGGAAAACACGTGCCGTCCTTCCGATTCTGCCACAAAATACAATGCGTCAAAATCAGGCTCCGGCGTCAGCACCGCTTTAATAGATTCATAACTTGGGTTACAAATCGGCCCCGGCGGCAACCCGGGATAGCGGTAGGTGTTATAAGGTGAATCGGTTTTTAAATCAGCATACGTAAGCCCTTTTTTCCAATAGCGGTTTTCTTTTAAGAAAAAACCGAGTGCATATTGTACCGTTGGGTCGGCTTCCAATTTTTTACCGATGTTAAAACGGTTGATATACACGGCGGCAATTTTGGGCCGTTCGTCGTGCACTACGGCTTCGCGCTCTACGATAGATGCCAGCGTCAGCACTTGGTTTTCCGTTAGGTTAGTGGGATATTGTGCAAACAGCGGGTCTATACGCTCATGGTATTGCGCCACCATTTTGTCCACTACTTTGCGGGCAGAAGAATTAGAGGCAAATAAGTAAGTAGACGGAAAAAGTTTCCCTTCTAAATTTTCCTGCCGAACTATGCGCAAAAATTCGTGCGCGTCGGTAATACCCATTTCGGCCAGTTCTTCCGCAATTTCTTCACTTCGCCACCCTTCCAAAAAAGTTACTTTTTCGTAATGTGTGCAACTGCCGCTTTTAATGCAGTTGATAACTTCCAGGTCGGACATATTCTTGCGTAAATCAAACGCACCTGCTTTTAAGTCAGTAGCGGACGAGGTGAGTTTTAAAATAATTCTAAATAACAGTTCACTGCGGATAATGCCTTTTTTCTTTAACTCCCGCCCAACGGCCGCCCCGCTTTGACCGGATTTAATGGTAAATACGATGGGTGTGCCGGGGCTAAAGAAATATACTTTTGCTCCCCACCCGAGTAGGATGATGAAGAATAGAAAAATTCCTGCGAGCAAAAGAAAGCGTTTCATTTATTTCACCAATTTAATAAAGTGTCGTTTGCCGGCTTGCAAAACGTCACCGTTTTCAAACGTTAGCGGTCCGTCTTGCGTGATGCGTTCACCTTTTAAGCGCACCGCGCCTTGTTCAATTAGCCCGCGTGCTTTATTCTTGCTGGCGGCGGCTCCGGCGGCAAATAATACGGCGGAAATCATAGTGCCCGGTTCGGGTTTAAATTCGGGCATATCCGTCGGTAATTCTTTTTTGGAAAATACTTTTTCAAAGTTGGCCAAAGCGTTTTTGGCGGCTTCTTCGCCGTGCAGACGTGCTACGAGTAGCCCGGCTAATTTCTTTTTGGCGGCCATGGGGTGCAGGGCTTTGATTTCATCCAAATTTTCATTTGTTAAAAGTTCATAATACATCGGCATCAGTTCGTCGGGGATGGACATAAGTTTCCCAAACATATCGTTGGGCTCGTCGTTAAGGCCCACATAGTTGCCATACGATTTGGACATTTTCTTTACGCCGTCTAAACCAACCAGCAACGGCACGGTAAGCGCCACCTGCGGCTCTTGCCCGTTGTTTTTTTGGAGTTGACGACCGACAAGTAAATTGAAAATCTGGTCTGTTCCGCCCAGTTCCACGTCGGCTTTTAACGCTACGGAGTCTTGCCCTTGGAATAAACTGTATAACACTTCCAACATACTAATGGGGTTGCCGGCGGCCATGCGTTTTTTAAAGTCATCACGTTCCAACACTTGGGCGACGGTAATTTTTTGAAGTGTTTGGAGTAAATCTTTACCGTGTACGAAGGGATCCAACCACTCGCTGTTAAAACAAATTTTTGTTTTGGCGGGATCTAAAATTTTGAAAGCCTGATCGGTATATGTTTTGGCATTTTGCAAAATTTGTTCGCGGGCTAAAACCGGGCGGGTAGAGTCGCGGCCTGACGGATCGCCGATGGCGGCCGTAAAATCGCCGATAACCAAAACAGCCGTGTGGCCTAAATCTTGGAAGCGGCGCAAGAGTGATAAGGCTACGCTGTGGCCGAGGTGTAAATCGGCACTGGTCGGATCACAACCGAGTTTTACCTGCAGCGTTTTGCCGCTTTCTAATTTTTTAGCCAAATCTGCTTTGGAAACAATATCCACGCAACCGCGTGTTAAAAACGAAATTTGTTCTTCAATAGTCATAAAAAACTCCTGCTTGATAACTTATTTATATTCTATCAAATTAGTAGAAATCATAGGGATCGGCGGCTAATTTAACCGTCACTTTTTTAGCCGGTTCAAAGGTGTCTAGCAAAGCCAGTAAATCAGCGCGGCGTTGGTTATCCGTCTTAAAAAGCAAGTATTGTTTTTTTAAGGTGTCTGTTTTTTTTGTGCAATTAACCGGGCCTAAAATTTCCAAACACAAGGGCTTACACAATTTTTTAAGTTGAAAAGTTTGCTGTTGTAAAAGTTCGGCATCTTTTGATTTAAGCGTAAACTTAAATAAAGACACAAAGGGGGGGTAATTAAATCCTTCACGAAGGGCGGTTTCCGTTTCGGTGGCTTCTTTATAATTGCCGGCAAAAAGGGGGGCATAGTCATAACTATCCGTATCGGCGGTTTGAATAACAAGCCGCCCATCCTTAAAACCGGATAAATGTCCGCGTAAATCAAATAAGGTACGTGCAAATTTTTCGGTGGCGCGGTAGTCCGGGCCGGAAAGTTCCAAATCGGCATCTAATACGGCGGCCAGGGTAATTTTGGCTCCGCGTAAAGCGCCGGCGGCTACACGCGTTCCGACGATAATATCCGCTCCGCCGTTTTGCAGGGCGTTCAAGGCTTCAAACCCTTGGTCGGTTTTTGTTTTAAGCGTGTCCGATTCTAAACGAAGAATTTTTGCTTGCGGAAAAATTTTAGCCAAGTCCGCCGCTATTTTTTGCGTGCCGCCTACGCGTGACTTAAAAACCAAGTTGTGGCATTTGGGACATTCTTGCGCGATCGGTTCTTTCTGCCCGCATTTTTTACAGATAAGGTATTCGCCGGTTGCATTTTTTTCGTGCGCTAAAATACCGCCGCATTTAGGACACCGCGCATACGTGCCGCAATTTAAGCACGCATAGGCATTGGCGTATCCCATACGGTTAAAAATCAGTAACGAAGTTTGCTTGCGTTGTAAGTTTTCGGCAAGTTCACTTGTTAGTAAATCGGATAAAAAGCGCGATTTGGAGCCTTTTTTCTCGGCAAATTTGACTTGCGGGGTAAACGTGTGCCCGGGTATTGTTTCTGTAAAAGGTAGGCGCCGGATGCGGCCTTGAGCGGTTAAATGTTCTAATTCTACGCTGGGCGTAGCCGAGCAGAATAATAACACCGCTCCGTGTGTTTTAGCGCGGAATAATAAAATTTCCCGGGCGTGATAATAGGGTTTATTTTCTTCTTGTTTATAGTTATCGTCGCCTTCGTCAAGCATAGCAGCCAGACGCAAATTTTTAAAAGGCAGCAGCGTGGATGAACGCGTGCCGATTACCACACAAGGCCGCCCGCTGGAGACGGCAAAAAAGTATTTTCGTTTTTTGCCGGCAGGCATACGGCTATGCCAACAAAACACGTTCCCTTCCCCGAAGCGCGCTTCGGCTTCGGCAATAAATTGTCGCGCGGCGGCTACATCCGGGATGGTAATAAGCACTTGCCCGTAATTAGAAAGCGTGTGTGCTGCGGCGCGAAGGACAGTTTCGGTTTTGCCGCTATAAGCCGGGCCGTCTAAAAGAAAGGGGTGAAATTCATACGCGGGCAAGTCGGAAATTAAATGCAGCGCATTGATTTGAGAAGGCGTTAAAGGATATGCCGGATTTTTGACGGCTACTTTTACGGTTGTGTCAGCCGGTTGTGCTTTGATGTAAGGCTCTATGGGAACAAGTGCGGCTAAAATTTGCCCAATCGGCCCGCCCCATTGATTTTTAATAAACCGTGCTAACGGGAAAAAGTCAGAACCGAAGACAGGTTGTTTATCTACTAAAGAAACAATTTCTTTTAACGTAATGTGAGTTGGTGCATCGGAAATTTCGGTTACTTGAGTAACTACACCGCCGGTAAGTACGCGCCCGAAAGGGGCTGTTACACGCATCCCGGGGCGCAGTTGTGCGGCTAATTCATCCGGTACGCGGTAGTCAAAATCACGGTCCAGCGGTACGTTAAAAGCGACTTTGCAAAACATAATCAGCGTGAAAGGCCTTTTAAACCCATCTCAGCCATAACCATTTGTAAATCTTTCCAGGCATCTTTTTTCCAATTCGGGTTGCGCAGAAGTGCGGCGGGGTGGAAAGTGGCCAAAATTTTGACCGGGCGCGGCAGTTTTACACTGTCCAGCGAAAGATTGTAAAATTGTCCGCGCAAAGCACCTAACGATTTAGCATCCGAAATAAGTGCTTTGGCCGACACGCCGCCAAGTGCGACAATATATTTGGGGCAGATGATGGCAATTTGCTGTTCCAGATATTTACGGCAACAAGCGATTTCGCCGGCGTTGGGTGCACGGTCGTTGCCGTGTTTATCGGGGTGTTGCGGATCCGTCATGGGGTGACATTTGGCGATGTTGGCAATAAACACTTGCTCACGTGTGAGCCCCATGGCAATAATCATTTTATCTAATAATTGTCCGGCGCGACCGACAAAAGGTCTTCCTTGCCGGTCTTCATCAAAACCGGGGCCTTCTCCCACAAACATCAGTTCTGCATCTATATTTCCTTCGCCCGGTACGGCATTTAAGCGGGTGGCTCCCAACGGGCAGCGGGTACAATGTTTAATCGTGTCGGCCAGTTCGGCCAGTGCTTTTTGTTTTTGGGTAGTTGTCATCATAGCGGGCAGTTGCTCCGTTGGTGTAATGGGTTGAGATAGTTGTGGTTGCGGCTCTTGTGCGCGGGGAAAATCTACCACTAAATTTGAGTTTTCCTGCATGGGCGGCAACGGCGCAGCGGTGCGTGAAACACCGGCGGGCGCNNCGGCGGCCGCCGTTTGTGCTGGGGCAGCCGCCGTGTTGATAAATTCGTCTTCGTCACAAGCCTGCAGGAAATTTTTTAACTCTCCCGCCAGCCGGCGCAGTGAAGAATCAGCCATTATAATCTCATGGGTTCTTTGGCTTTACGTTCCGCTTCTTTGCGGGCTTCTTCTTGGGCTTTGAGTTCTTTTTCCAAATTATCTTTGCTTACGTTAAGCACTTCTTCTTTGGATACGCGGCCCGATAAAATATCGTCTAATGCGGCTTTGATAACAGCGGCATTGGGTTGATTTTTATAGTCGCCTTTTTTCTTAAGTTCTTTGGCCCACATAGAAGCGAGTACCACGATGTCGTAGCGGTCGCCGTCAAAGTTCATGAGTTTTGCATCCAACTCTTTTTCGTTTTTTCCGGACATATTTCTCCCTCGTAATTATTTCAGATTTTTAATCTTTTTCAAATCTTGCCGGTTGACTCGGCATTGTTCTGCCGTTACAATGCCGGACATATCTTCTATGGCTTTGTCTAAATCGGCATTGAGCAAAACATAGTCGTAATTATCAGACTCTTTAATTTCTTTTTTAGCAGTTTCCAAACGTAATTCAATATCTTGCGTATTATCGTTGCGGCCCAAAATACGTTTTTTGAGTTCTTTTAAACTCGGCGGAATAATAAAGACCATGGCGGCTTGCGGATAAATTTTTTTAATTGTGCGTGCCCCTTGTACGTCTATTACCAAAATGGGGCAGATGCCTTTTTTAAGCAAACTGTCTACCGATTTTTTAGGTATGCCATAATAAGACGTATGAACTTGTGCCCACTCCAACATTTGTTTTTTCTTGATGGCTTGCTCAAATTGTTTAATGGTCCAAAAATGATAGTCTTTCCCGTTTTTCTCGCCTTTGCGCGGAGCGCGAGTAGTGGCGGTAACAACGCGCGAAACCGTTTTGTTGCGTTTTAATACCGCATCAATAATGGTAGTTTTACCTGCCCCCGATGGGGAAGAAACGATAATGGGAAAAGCCTTCATATTGCTATTGTAGTAAATTATGTGCTTGCGGTAAAGGGGATTATAAAAAAATGAATTTTGTTTTAGGGCAAAAGAGTGGGGGTTTTCCCTTTTTGTTGCCGGTTATTTCGTTCGCTGTATCGTTTTTTTGCTATACTATTTAAGCACCCAGCCTAGGAGATTTAATATGTTGAATAATCATCATAAAAAGGGCTTTACGCTCATAGAATTACTGGTAGTAGTTTTAATCATTGGTATTTTGGCGGCGATTGCGTTGCCGCAATATCAAAAGGCAGTTTGGAAATCGCGCACCGCACAACTGCTTGTGCTTGCCAAAAGTATCGGCGCCGCCCAAGAAGCCTATAAAATGGCCAACAGCGATTATGCGCTTTCTTTTGATGTGCTACCTTTATCTATTGATTCGTTAACTCCGGCACAAACTTCTTCTTTGGGGGATACTGTTCCGTCAAGAGATGCGGTTCGGCAAAATAAATTTTTTGAAGTGGTGATAACCGATAATAGGTTTAATTCTAATGTTAGTGCTAATGGGCACTATTCCCGGGTGGTTTCCTATTTTAAAACAGGGCCTTATAAAGGAGCGGGGTTTACAACGGTGGGACGCCATAATTCCTCGGGCGCATCTGCGACACTCAAGCAAAACGGCGCGTTATATTGTATTGAAAAAGCGAGTTATGTGACTCCGGCCGGAAAATTTTGCAAGAAAGTAATGAAGGGAAAATTGGCTTACCAAGGATCTACCTACCGTTTTTACGATATCCCCTAAAAAACCCCCGGCCAATCCGGGGGTTTTTTGAACTTAAAAATCATCCGGGGGTTGCTCATCTAAAATTTCCCGCGTTTGTTTAAACAGATTTTTAATTTCCACGATTTTATCAAGCGGCAACCAAATACCCTTTTTAGTCCAGCCAATATCATCTTGCCATTGGCGTAATACCAAACCGCGCACCCCTTTCAAGGTACCTATTCCTACTACCACACACGTGCCTTGACGTTTGGCAAATTTGCCCAATTGAACATTTTCAATTTTTTTAGGGTCGTCGGGTAGGTTTATCAGTTTCGGCTCTAACAGGCGCACAATTTCCGGCGTAAGTGTAAGGCCGTCTCTGGTCGGGCCGGCAAAACCGTCGGTGCGTAAATAGCGGCGGATAGATACATAGCGAAACCCGCGATACACGTCAATACTGAATCGGATTTCTTCGTTTTCGGCCAAAATAAGCGAGCCGATTTCTCGTAGAACGGTAAAACTGCTTTCTCCCATAAATACCTCCCGCGTGAAAAATTTTCACGCCCCCCTATTGCTAAACCAGAAAAATATGATATTATGTTACTAGTTATATTGTAATGGTGAAACGCTAGAAAATCAAGTCATTTTTTGAAATTATTTTTTTGCAGTAAAAATTTTAATAGATAAATTTACAAAGTTATGAGTGAAAAATCTTCCTTGATTGGGCAAGTTATATCGGGTTGTGAGATTTTGGAAAAAACGGCTGAAGGCGGTATGGGTGCTGTTTACCGCGCGCGGCACAGAGCATTAAACCGTATTGTATGCGTGAAAATTTTAAGCCCGGGTTTATCAAAAGATAAAAAAGCCGTGGAACTATTTTTGACCGAAGCACGCGCTATTGCTGAATTGGACCACCCTAACATTGTGAACGTTTATAACGTAGGGAAGGAAGGCGGTTATTATTTTATCGTGATGTCTTTTATTGAAGGGCAGACGCTTTCGGCTATGCTCAAAAAAGAAAAAGTACTTCCCATCAATAGAGTGCTCAATTTATTTGACGGCGTGCTGCAAGGGTTATCCGCCGCCCACGAAAAAGGTATCATCCACCGCGATATTAAACCTTCTAACATTTTAATTACACCGCAAGGACAGGCAAAATTAGTGGATTTCGGTATTGCTAAAAAAGTAGATAAATCCGGTTCCACCAAAACCACCGAACTTGCCGGTACGGCGTACTTTATTGCCCCGGAGCAGGCGTTGGGTAAAAATTTGGATACCCGCGCCGACTTATATTCCATCGGTGCCAGTTTGTATTATGTGCTGACGGGGAGATTCCCTTATAATGGGAAAAACACCATTGAAATTATCCAAAAGCATATCAGTGATCCGGTGCCTAACCCAACGGATTTGCGTAAAGATTTACCGGCGTGGTTAGGGCCGGCTGTTCAAAAATTGATGAGCAAAAACCCCGATGACCGCTTTCAAACCGCCAAGGATACGTACGAGTATTTCCGAAAGATGCGCGCCGAAGACCAACTGCAATTAAGTAAGGGCGGCAACATTGATTTGGGCGGCGAAAGTGCCATGGTGGTAAAAGAAGAACGTCATCCTACGCAAACTTTGCGTACGCAACGGCAAAGTTTAATGCCGGATGGAAATTCCACACAACCGCCTGTGCAACCGGCTCCGGCGCGAGCGGCAGCCGCGGAACCTCTTTCTCGTTCTACTTTACCGACAATTAACGCGGGGGATCTTGCAAAAACAAATAGCGCACCCGCCAATAAACCCCCGGTCGCCGATACACAAATGCAGACGTTGGATACTGCTAATAATAAACCCGGGCGTGCGTTCCGTATAAGCAGTCAACGTTCCAAAATCCCTGGCCTGATCAGTTCTTTTATAAAAAATTTGAGTAAAAAAGCCGTGTACCTGGCGTTATTTGTGCCGTTGTTTGCCGCGTTCGGAGCAGCGGTGGCTTATCTATTCTATTCGTTTGGAAGTATCTGCTCGGTACATGTGAGTGCCGGGGCGGGCGTTTTTCATAATTTGGTGGCTCCGTTTACGGCGGCCCAGTATGCCCCGAACCAACTTGTTTTTATGGTGGGTTGCGTGGTGATGATAGGGCTTGTTTTCTGGTTTTCTTCGTTGCGTGCTTTTCGGCATACAACAACGATCTTGCTGTTTTTGGCCGGCGTCTCTTTTCTGGCGGGATTATTTACCCCGCAAGTGTCTTTTATGCAATTAAGCCAAGTGCCGAAGTTTTGGTTATCGCCGGAATATTACTTGTGTTATTTAGTGTTGGCGGTAGCGTGGGGCTGCTCACTCTGTTTGACAGTTAACCGCTCCGGCGCGCAAGGGTTGTTCGGGGCGTCGCTGGTAGTGTTTTCTATGGCGATGTCTTTTGCTACGGCCTATTTATCTATTGCGCCCGATAAGCAAGATTTGGTGTTTACCGTTTTACTTTATGTCTCTCTTTTCTGCGGCTTGTGCACGCTGTTTTACCTGTTAGCGCGTTCATATAAAGATAGCGTGTTCTTGCCTTTGTGTTTATTTTTGGCGGCTGTTATCGGGATATGGGCATATACCGTATCCGGGTTGGGAGTGTCGGTGTATAATACGTTAGAGGTATTAGTCCCCCGGGTGGTTGTGGCCAGCACGGAAAAAACACAAACTAAATCAACCGACGAAGCCTTGCGAGCCGATGAAGAATTGATTGCTAAAGAAAATAAATTTCAAAATATAGATGCTTCCAATGAATTGACAGGGAAATCGCAGGAAGATGCCGTGGATATATTAACCGAGCGCATTGAAAAAGCAATTCCCGGGTTTTATAATGAAGATACTAAGAAATTACTTGCCGGGTTACTGGCTCCTTATTATCAAGGCGGTAAAGAACCGATGAAACTCGGTGTATGGGCGTTTGCGCTGACTTATCCCATAGAACACTTTAACCACAATGCTCCGAAAAATAACGCGTATTTCTTTATGATGGCTATGTTGTATGTGCTCGGGTTGTTGTGGTGTGCGGGCACCGTGATGTCGGGGGATGAATTATGAGTCACTTTGATATTGAATTTGCGGCAGTTACCGATATCGGTAAAATTCGTGAAAAAAACGAAGATAATGTGCTTATTTCTTCCGATTTGGGACTCGGGGTTGTGGCCGATGGTATGGGCGGACACAGTGCCGGGGAAGTGGCTAGCAATATCGCTGTTTCCGTTTTGGCCGAAACGGTACGCAAAGTGAACGAAGGAAAACTTAAAATTCCCGATACCTTTTTGCCTAAATTAAATTTTGCTGAACGCAAAATGTTAATGGCGGCTAATTTAGCCAATATGGCTATTTACTCTACAGCCCAGTCTTCTAACGTTTACAGAATGATGGGTACCACAATGACGGGCGTGGTTTTTAACAACGATAATGCCATTGCCGTACACGTGGGAGACTCTCGTTTATATTTGTTCCGTGACGGAAAAATCGTTCAAATTACAACCGACCACTCTTTAGCCAACGAACAAGTCCGCCGCGGCCTTCTTACTCGTGCCGAGGCAGACCGGTCCAAAATTCAAAACGTCTTAACCCGCGCAATGGGTATTAAAAAAGATATTGAATTTGATTTGCTAAAGTTCCCTGTTAAAGAGGGCGACGTAATGTTACTTTGTTCGGATGGTTTGTATAAGGGCTTGTGCGAATCGGATATGTTGCAAATTTTACAGGAAGGCAAAAACTTGTCTTTAGTTAAATTGTGTAAACAGTTAGTGCGTGTGTCCAACGATAAAGACGGGCAGGACAATATTTCCGCGGTCCTTATCAAAATCTTACCTCCTAAACCGCTGAGTTTTAAACAAAAAATTAAGCGATTTTTTGTGTTTAGCAGAAATGCATAACCCTTCAATAAACGAACTTCTTTTTTAGCACTCGCAAAAAAAGGTTGACAATTATTTTAAGAAATGCTAAATTAGCATTATGCCTGGGCGAGTGCTAATAACACTTGTCAGGTACACAAAGTTTAAATTCCGATAAAAAAGGAGTGTATGGAATATGGCAGAAGTAAAAATTAAACCGTTGGGTGACCGCGTAATTGTCAAACCCATTGAAAGAGAGACGATGAAGGGGGGAATTATTATTCCTGACACCGCCAAAGAAAAACCGATGGAAGGCGAAGTATTAGCCGTCGGGCCGGGCAAATTAAACGACAAAGGCGAACGCGCCGCGATGGACGTAAAAAAAGGCGACCGCGTGCTTTATGGCAAATACTCCGGCACGGAAGTAAAATTAGACGATGAAACGTATTTGATTATTCACCAAGACGAAATCTTGGGTATTTTGGGGTAAGTTAAGAGGTAAATAAAATGGCAAAACAAATTGTATACGGCGATGAAGCCCGCGCCAAAATGAAATCGGGTATTGAAAAAGTAGCAAATGCTGTAAAAGTTACGCTCGGGCCTAAGGGGCGCAGCGTGGTATTAGAAAAAAAATTCGGTTCTCCGCTTATTATTGACGACGGTGTAACGATTGCTAAAGATATTGAGTTAGAAGATAAATTTGAAAACATGGGCGCTCAACTCATCCGTGAAGTAGCGTCCAAAACCAATGACGTCGCCGGTGACGGTACGACTTCGGCCACCGTTCTCGCTAACGCCATGCTGACCGAAGGCATTAAAAACATTACCGCCGGAGCCAACCCGACGCTTGTTAAGAAAGGTATTGAAATGGCCGTAGAAGCCACCAAAGAACAACTTAACAAAATGCACAAACCGGTCAAAACCAAAGAAGAAAAAGCGCAAATCGCCACCATTTCTTCCAACGACCGCGAAATCGGTAATATGATTGCTGAAGCGATTGAAAAAGTCGGTGCCGAAGGCGTTATCACGGTAGAAGAAGGCAAAACCGCTACCACTCAATTAGATGTGGTGGAAGGTATGCAATTTGACCGCGGTTACATTTCGCCTTATTTTGTAACCGATTCCGAACGCATGGAATGTGTGTTGGAAAACCCGTACATTATCATCACGGATAAAAAAGTTTCGTCTATGAACGAACTGCTCCCCGTGCTGGAAAAAATCGTACAAAGCGGTAAACAATTCTTAATCGTAGCCGAAGACGTTGACGGTGAAGCGTTGGCGACTTTAGTGGTCAACAAATTGCGCGGTACGTTAAAAGGTTGCGCCGTAAAAGCCCCCGGCTTTGGCGACCGCCGCAAAGAAATGTTAGAAGATATCGCTATTTTGACAGGCGGCGACGTGATCAGCGAAGAACGCGGTATTAAGTTGGACAAAGCCGAACTGGCTATGCTCGGTCAATGCGCCCGTGTTGTCATTGACAAAGAAAACACAACGATCGTCAGCGGAAAAGGCAGCAAAGAAGCCATTGCCCAACGCGCCGAACAAATTCGCAAACAAATTGAAAATTCCAAGAGCGAATATGACAAAGAAAAACTCCAAGAACGCTTGGCAAAATTGTCCGGCGGCGTAGCCGTTATCAGCGTAGGTGCGGCTACCGAAACCGAACTTAAGGCCAAAAAAGCCAAAGTGGAAGACGCCAAAAACGCCACCAAGGCCGGTGTGGAAGAAGGTATCGTGCCCGGCGGCGGTGTGGCTTTAGCGCGCTGTCAAGCGGCGTTAGACGGTTTGAAAGCCGATAACGACGACGTTCGCACCGGTATCAATATCGTACGCACCGCGTTAACCGCTCCGTTAAAACAAATTGCGGTCAACGCCGGATTAGACGGTGCCGTCGTGGTAGATAAAGTACTTTCCATGAAAGGCGCGGCCGACGGCTACGATGCCGAAAAAGACGAATACTGCGACTTGTTAAAAGCGGGCGTAGTGGACCCGGCCAAAGTGGTTCGCACAGCGCTGGAAAATGCGGCCTCTATTACCGGTACGGTACTCTTGACCGAAGCGCTCGTTGCTGACGCGCCGGAAAAAGAACACAGTCACGCCCCCGCTATGGGTGGCATGGGCGGTATGCCCGGCATGATGTGATAGCACAGCCGGCGTAAGTTACGCTTTACGGCAGAGCGGATAAGAAAAATTTTCTTATCCGCTCTGTCCTTTTCTGGGCAACAATTTGCCAACTTTGACCGTCTTTGCGTTGACTTGGGCTTGATGTGCCATCCGGGCACGCCTATACGCCCAAATTGCCCCGCAAATACGGCTCAAAACTGACAAATCAGCCGATACAAAGTTATTTTCGGTACTATGCCCAACGACATAACACGCTAGTACGCGCCGAAAACACCCGCAAGGGGTTTCGTTTCAGCCGGATAGACAGAAGGCCTTGAACCGCTATAAATTTAGTACGCGCTCTTTGGTCAGAAAGGGCACGTACTTTTTGTTAGGATGTTTTAGGGTAATTTGGGCCTATGCGGAAAATAGGACTTTAGACTCTTGGAAATGTGCAACAAAATCCTTACAATAAAAGTAGCAGTAACTCAAATGTAAGGAGATTAAAAATGAAAAAAGGACTATTAGGTTTGCTGCTGGTTGTACTGGGGTTAGCAACACTACATGCGCAAGATGTGTCATCACGTAGAGCGCAGATATCAAGAAGCATTGCGTCTACTATATTAAGCCAAGATGCGGAAAAACTTAATTTTTTCCAGGCTATTTTGGATAATGATTTAAAAGCCATTGATGAATTTTTGGCTATGCCCAAAGGGTTGCATAATGCTAATGTCTCTTTGACCAAAAGAGAAGGCCTTCCCTTTTTACATAATGGTAAACGATACAATTTGCCCACCGCTTGGGCTAATGGCTCTTCTCGCACGCCTTTGATGGTGGCGGCGGAAGTCGGTGCGTTGGAAGTAGTCGCAAAATTATTAAGCGTAGGGGCCAATGTCAATAAAACGCTGGATGAAAATTGGACACCGCTTTGTTTCGCTACTAAAGGCACTTCCTTGGAAAGTGATAAACGCTTTTTGCTTGAACAAACGCTGGCCGGTAGAAAAAATCAAACGCTCGGTCAAAGACAGGCCGAAGTGGTAAAATTGTTGCTACGCGTCGGGGCCGATCCGGCTAAAGCGTGTGGTGATAAAAACCAAGTCAGCCCGCTCTATATGGCAGTAGAAGAACCGGAATATTTGGATATTGTAAAAATTTTAGGTAGAGAACTCAAAAAAGTAGATGAGTTAGATTCTTTTGTGGGGCAAATGAAAGACAATCCGCTCACCCATGCCGTGTGGGCCGGAAATAAAGCCGCGATGGTGGAATTATTAAAATTAGGGGCCAAAGCGGATGGGCAATACTCGCAATATGACAAAATGGTAGTTTCTCCGGCTTTTCAAGCGGTTTACAGCAATCGGTTAGATATGCTTAAAATTTTGATAGAAGATTATCAGGGTTGTGCGTGTGCGTATTATGATAATGTTGAGCACGAGTGGCTGTACGCAGTGGAAGAAGCGGAACGGTTGGGATATACGACGATCGCCAATTATTTAAGAAGCCAAGGTTACGGTTCATCCGACGGAGATTAAAACCTTCCTTACATTTGAATAATGCACCTAAATCGGGGGATACTAAACAGTATCTCCCGATTTGTTTTTCTCTATATTCGGTTAAAAATGCTAAAATAACGTATATGGCAAAACTAGTCAGAGGGTTTCGGGATATTTTTGAGCCCCAATCAAAAAATTTCACAGCATTAGAAAATTGCGCCCGCGAAGTGTTTGCGCTCTACGGGTTTAGCGAACTGCGCTTACCGACGGTAGAACAGAAAGAACTTTTTGTTAAATCTACCGGCGAAACGACCGATATTGTCCAAAAAGAAATGTACGCATTTGAAGATGCCGGACACCGCCAACTGGCTATCCGCCCCGAAGGCACCCCCGGCGTGGTGCGTGCGTATTTGGAAAATAATTTTGTCCAACAAGCCCCGGTGCAAAAGTTTTATTATATCGGCAATATGTTCCGCGCCGAACGCCCGCAAGCGGGCCGCTACCGCGAGTTTGAACAAATCGGTGCCGAGTATATCGGCAACTCCGCTCCGGCGGCTGATGCCGAAGTAATTTTGATGTTAAAAGATATTGTGGCCAAATTCGGCGCGAAAAATTACACCGTCAAAATCAACAGTTTAGGGTGCGAAAAATGCCGCCCGCTTTACCGCCAAGCACTTATTGATTTCCTTTCCAAAGAAAAAGATACCTTGTGCGAAAATTGCCAAACACGTTTGGAAAAAAACCCCTTGCGTGTGCTAGATTGCAAAATTGACGGGCCGCGTTTTCAAGGCAGCGTGCCGACGATGAAATTATGCCCGGAGTGTCAAGCGCACTTTGACGAAGTGCAACGCTTACTTCAAGGTAAAATCAATTTTATAGTGGATCCCATGCTTGTGCGCGGGCTTGATTATTACTCCCGCACCGTGTTTGAATTTCAAGCAGGCGATGCTTCCCAAAACGCAATCGCGGCGGGGGGAAGATACGATACGCTTGTGAAAAATATAGGCGGCCCGGCCACGCCGGCTATCGGGTGGGCCATGGGTGCAGAGCGTGTCATCTTATCGCGCGGCGAAATAGAATTTACAAAACCCAAAAGTGTCTATTTTGTATCCATGGATAAAACGTGTAACGAGGCCGCATTTAATTTAATGCAAACCTTACGCGCCGCGGGTATTAAAACGGAAGGCGGACTCTTTGATAAAAACATCAAAGGCCAAATGAAACAAGCCGACCGGTGTGGGGCGTCGTATGCCGTGATTATCGGCTCGGATGAACTATCCGCGCGCGAAGTAACTTTAAAAGATTTACAAACGGGAGACCAAAAAAAGATTTCCTTTGACGCTTTACCAGACGAGGTTAAAAAATTAGTATGAAACGAACCAATTACTGCGGCGATATTACCGCTGAATTATTAGGCACTAAACAAACTTTATGCGGTTGGGTAAACAGTTACCGCAACCACGGCGGTGTGCTTTTTATCAACGTGCGCGACCGCAGCGGCGTGTGTCAATTAGTAGTAGAACCCAACAGCCCGTTTTTTGATACAGCCTATGGACTACGCAACGAGTATGTTATTGAAGTAACGGGTACGGTTAAACGCCGCATTGAGGGGGCCGTCAACCCGAATATGAAAACGGGTGAAATTGAAATTTTAGTAGAAGATTTAAAAGTATTAAACACGTGTATCCCGTTACCGTTTGACGTGGAAAATTCCCGCGGTGTGGCTGAAGAAATCCGCTTAAAATACCGCTATTTGGATTTGCGTAACCCCAAGATGTTTTCCAACTTGCTCTTGCGCCACCGTATTGCACAAGCCGCGCGGCGGTATTTAGACGCGCAGGGTTTTTTGGAAGTAGAAACGCCTATTTTAACCCGCTCCACGCCTGAAGGCGCGCGTGACTATTTGGTGCCGTCTCGCGTACACCACGGCGAGTTTTATGCTTTGCCGCAAAGCCCGCAAATGTTTAAACAAACTTTAATGGCCAGCGGCATTGACCGCTATTTTCAATTGGCGCGGTGTTTCCGCGACGAAGATTTGCGCGCCGACCGCCAACCCGAACATACGCAAATTGATATGGAAATGTCGTTTGTAACCATTGACGATATCCACGAAATTGTAGAAGGACTCATGAAGGAAATTTTCAAAACGGCCGGCAAAGAATTACAAACGCCGTTTATTAAACTCCCGTTTGATGAGGCTATGGAGAAATATGGTTCCGATAAGCCCGATTTGCGCTACGAATTGCAACTGGTCAACGTGTCCGACTTGTTTGCCAAAACCGGTTTTAAAGTGTTCCAAGACGTGCTTGCCGCCAAAGGCGCTATTTACGCGTTGCGCGCGGAAAAAGGCGCGGCTTGCTCGCGCGGCCATTTTGATAAACTGACCGAACTTGCCAAGAAAAACGGCGCGAAAGGGCTTGTGTGGCTCAAAGTAAAAGCAGATAAATACGAAGGCCCCGCTGCTAAATTTTTCACGCCCGAAGAATTGTCCGCGCTTAAAAAATCCGTTGGGGCGCAAGACGGAGATGCTATCCTGGTAGGTAGCGACGTAAATAAACGTACGTGCCAAAGTTTTATGGGGGCTCTGCGCAAGGAACTGGTCAAAGAGTTGCCGCAAAAAACCGATTGGGCATTTGCGTGGATTACCAACTTCCCGTTGTTAGAATATATCCCGGAAGAAGACCGCTGGGACGCGGCGCACAACCCGTTTACGGCGGCGGTGGAAGAAGATTTGCCTAATTTGGAAAAGGCGCCGGGTTCCGTGCGTTCGTACCAGTTTGACTTGGTGCTTAACGGAAACGAGTTGGCGTCAGGCTCGGTGCGTAACTGCCGCCGCGACGTGCAAGAGCGTATTTTGGCTTTGATGAAACACTCCAAAGAAGACGCCGCTATTCGTTTTGGTATGCTCTTAAATGCGCTGGAAGCCGGCGCGCCGCCACACGGTGGTATCGGCCTTGGATTAGACCGCATTACCGCGCTACTGGCCGGGGAAGAATCTATCCGCGAAGTTATCGCGTTCCCCAAAACGGCGCAAGCGGCCTGCCCGCTAACTGAGTCGCCTAATAAAGTAGACGATAAACAGTTAGAAGAACTCGGTATTGAAATTACGAAAAAATAAACCAACGCCCCGCTTTATGCGGGGCTTTTTGTTGTATTTTTGGCGAATTTAACTATAATAGTAGTATGAACGAAAACAAACCTTTTCTTATTGTTACGTTTCTTTTAGGGGGAGTTTTGTTGTTGGTGGCGGCTCTTTTTTACAGTATGCGTCAGACGCCGGAACCGGCAACGGAAACGTTGCGTGCTTCTGTGCCGACGAGTTCTCTTTCGTCGGGTGAAGATCGTACGTTGGAACAACTAAAAACGGAAGAATTTCTGGAAGAGGACCGGGCCGCTTCTTCTGTTTCTTCGCTAGCGCGTACGGCTGCGCAAATTCGTCGTACCGGCGGTGTGTCGGTGGGTGGAAATTATCAGCCGCGTGCGGCGGAAACACACCCGCTTCGCCGCGAAAGTAAGGACACTTTATTTACCCCTTCTTCTCCCACAGATTCTATCGCACCGGCGCGACAGAAAGTTTCTTCCGGTGCAGGTAATGCTTATGGCAAAAATAATTCGGCCCGTTTAGGCAGCGGAGCAGTGGGGCGGGGGTATGCAATGGGCGGCCAAGCACTCTCTGGCAGTGCGGACTCAACCGAACAAGAAAAGAAATCTGCGGCGGCTTTTGCGCCATATTTATCGGATTACACTAAAAAGCAAGCCGAAAAATTAGAAAAAAAATTAGCCCAATTGCCGGGGATTATAGATGCGGCTGTTCGTCGTGCTTTTTTGCCTAAAAGTAAAAAGGTTTCCAATATAGAAAAATACCTTCCCCATCGGGACACTAACGCACCAACGGAGCAAACAAGTAATGATCCGTTTGCTACGGTAAACAAACAATTTGCCCGGCAGAAAAACAGCCTGGTTAATACGATGAAAAAAACGTATGGGGACAAAGCCGCTCAACGTGCCGGACGGTTGATGGATTCTTATCAAAAAGAACTTTTCCAAGCACTCAGTCAACCCGGGTTGACTCCGGAACAAATCCAGCAAAAAACGCAACAAATCAGCGACAAATATAACAAAAAATTAGAAAAATTAAACGAGCAAAGTGCTCGTGAATATGCAGAGCGTCAATTGACGGAAAAAACACAATCGTTGCAAACCGAACTGGCTAAAGTGTATGGCGATGAAATAGCCGGACAGTTAGGGGAAATCAGCGCACAGTATGATCAAAAGGCGTTGGCACTTTCGCACGAAAATTTAGCGGAAGAAGAATATTTAAAACAGTATTTTGACAACGAACACCAACGTCGTAAAGCGTTGGAAAAAGCCTTGTTGGATAACGGACAATCTCTTAAAGGGTTAAATAAATGGGACGACTCGCAAGAGCAGAAATGGATTGATGAACTAAAAAAAGCGGAAGAAGAAGGCAAGCCCATCCCTATCGTACGCCAAGAAAGTGATGAACAAAAAGAGCAACGGCGTGCCGAACAGTTGGACACGGCCAAGCAAATATACGGTGCAGAAGGCGCTGCGTTAGTTAAGCAAGTGTATGAGAATTACGATAGGAAAGAAAAAGAAATCGCGCAAAATAAAGATTTGTCCCCTTCGGAAAAGGCTGAATTGTTGCAACAAGAACGTCAAAAGGTTAACCAAGAGTTAGAACGCGTCTTGCAAGATCCCCGTATGCGCCAAGCGCAGTTAGATAACCAAGTGCATCAAGTGATGAAAGATCCGGCTGTTCGCAACCGCGTGCCGGAAGAACAAGTGCGCGAAATTTTGCAAGATATGAACGAGCGTGTCAATCAAATTAACGAAGATAAAACACTCTCCGATGAGAAAAAAGAAGAAAAGCGCAAGCAAGCCCAAGCCCTTGCCCAGGAGCAACTCAATGCTGCCATTCAAGCGGCAAGTGGCCACGAATAATTTTTGGTCCGGCACCTGAAGGAATACCACTATTTTGTTATAATACATATATGAAGTAGTTTTACTTTACAGGAGGGGTGTAAAATGCCCGCAAAAAAATGTGCTTGTTCACCGTTGCAACAACACCGCGCTAAATTTCAGCCCGTGTTGCCTAACATCTTAAAAAAAGGCCCGGCTTTTGTAAAACCGAAACTGGGCAAACCCACTAAATCGGTAGCCGATCAAGCCACCGTCAAAAAAATTTTCCCGCATACGTATGGTCTTCCGGCGGTTACGTTTGTTAAAGGCAACAATGCCGCTTTGTGCAAAAAAGCCGTGCGTGTCGGCGTGGTACTTTCCGGCGGACAAGCCCCGGGCGGACATAACGTCATCGGCGGTTTATTAGACGGTCTTAAAAAGGCCAACTCCAAAAATAAACTATTCGGTTTTTTGGGTGGCCCCAGCGGGATTGTGGATAATAAATTGATGGAAATTACGCCGGAACTGATGAAGGAATATCGCAACACCGGCGGGTTTGATTTAATCCAATCTGGTCGCACTAAAATTGAAACAGACGAGCAACTGGCCGCTGCGAAAAATAATCTTATTAAAAATAAGTTAGACGCACTTGTGGTGGTAGGGGGGGATGACTCCAATACCAATGCGTGTGTGATTGCCGAATATCTCAAACAGCAAGGCGTAGATATTAGTGTTATCGGTGTACCCAAGACGATTGACGGTGACCTCAAAAACGAACACATTGAAGCGTCTTTCGGGTTTGATACGGCTACCAAAATTTATGCAGAACTTGTAGGAAACATTGAGCGCGATATGAACTCCGCGCGCAAGTATTGGCACTTTGTGCGTTTGATGGGCCGCAGTGCCTCTCACATTACGTTGGAAGTCGGTTTGAAAACGCACCCCAACGTTGTTTTAATCGGCGAAGAAGTACTCGCTAAAAAAATGACTTTAGGGCAAGTGGTTAAAAATTTGGTAGACGTGATTGTCAAACGTGCCAAAGCCGGCAAAAATTACGGTATCGTACTCGTGCCGGAAGGACTGATTGAGTTCATCCCGGAAATGAAGGAACTCATCAGCGCGCTGAACGATTCACTCGCTGACCACGAAGCCGCGTTGTCCAAATTAAATACGCCGGCTGCCAAAAAAGATTTTATTTTAGCCAAACTCCCCAAAAAACTAGCCGACTTAATGCGCTCGTTGCCTGACGGTATCGCCCGCCAGTTAATGTTGGACCGCGACCCGCACGGTAATGTACAAGTGTCTTTAATTGAGACGGAAAAACTACTGGTAGAGATGATTAAAACAGAACTTTCCGCACTCAAAAAAGCGGGTAAATATCCGGGCAAATTCGCCACAATTACCCACTTCTTCGGTTACGAAGGCCGCTGTGGAGTGCCGTCTACGTTTGACGCTACCTACACGTATGCGTTGGGTTACAATGCGGCCGTACTCGCGCTTAATAAATGCTCGGGTTATTTATCGTCTGTGCGCAAATTAACGCGCAAAGCGCAAGATTGGGAAGTGGGCGGGGTGCCGCTTACGATGATGATGAATATTGAGCGGCGCAAAGGCAAGGAAAAACCGGTCATTAAGAAAGCCTTGGTGGAACTCAAAGGCGAGCCGTTTAAATATTTGGTGAAAAACCGCGTTATTTGGGCGGAAAAAGACCTGTTTGTTTTCCCCGGGCCGATTCAATTTTTCGGTCCTGCCGAAGTAACCGACATCACTACCTACACACTTATGTTGGAACAAGGCAAAAAAATAAAATAAGTAAGTTTTTTCAAAAAAACAAAAAAAGCCCGGCCTTTTGGTCGGGTTTTTTGTCGTCTATTTGGCCAGAGCGTAATAAACAAAAGTCGTGCCTTTCAAAAATCTGTAAATTTCTATTGACAGACACGCCCCAAAATTGGGAAAATAGAATAGACGTATTGTCTTGTGATTTTATACATAATTTAATTTATAAAAAACAAATGAAAAATAAAAACTTTTTAAAACATTTTTTATCCGTTTTAGCCATCCTTTTACTAGGCGTTCTTCCGTCACTATCGCAAACGGCAGACGTCAGATACGCCGGGGTGTTTTATAAAAACCAACCTAGTAGTATGGCCGAGATGTATTGTAATTGGGCGACTTCCGATTTGAATATTGCCCAAAGAGACCAATCCGCATACAACCGCAGTTTTGTTACTTCACCCGCGCCGAGTGGCAACTCCAACCAAACCGATCCGTGGGTGAGTTCCGCGCTTATTGAGTACGACCAACCTTATCCTTCTACAGAACTCAATAATAACAATCACAAATACCCCAACCACTGTTTGTCACTTTGTACGTTAGTCAGATGTGATAACAAAGTGTTAGGTGGCAGTACATATTCTATTTCGTTCCCTTTGCAAAACATCCGGTTTGATATTGTCAAATACTACAATAATAAAAACGTGGAAAACCCGGAAGAAACGCCGCCGGTCCGCACCATTGACTTGTTCCCCAATACGGAATCTGCCCGCTGCGCTTCGTACCGTTGCCCAGGTGGGCCGACCAGTGGAAACACTTGCAGTGGTGCCTTATCTTATGTCGGTTGGAAAGACGGTATCGATGCATGTGGAGCTACCGGTTGTTGTTATTCTTTTGCGACGGGGGAACGGATTAGTTGTGAAAACTCCGGGCGTACGTGCACTAATCATGTTTGCAACTATGTAATTTCAAATAATGATGGAGTGGAGTCAGATGGTAACTCCGGTATTCCCTTCTGTGCGGCGTGGGACGGCTCGTACGAGATCAACGGCGAATTTGGTAAAACGAACGGCCAATATGCCTTCCGCGCACAAGTATCTACCGACGCTCCCGGCGACGGTGTAATGGTAGATAAAATTCAATTTGATTCTATTATTGCCTACCCGGGCATGAACCAAATCCCGATACAGGTGGACGTAACCAACGTGCACATGGTGCGCAGTACGCCCAGTGTAGTGGGTACGATTACGCCGGTCAGCGCGCAGCCATACACCTATTCGTATCGTTTAAGCAAAGATGCCGATATGCGCATTGCCATTTT
>DBXW01000003.1 GCA_002309715.1 Candidatus Avelusimicrobium cornigerorum | reverse complement strand
AAAGAACTGCGCGGACACGTACAAGAGACACTGGGCAAACAAGAAATTCTCTCCCAAATTGCCCAAAAAATAAGCACGCCCAGAATGCCTGTGCGCCCGGTACAAAAAATCCAACCGCCTGCACAATCTTCCGCTAATGTGAAACAAGGAACGGCCCCTATGACGATAGCCACGGCCCCCTGCAGCAATTTGTATTGCGGTTTATTCCCCTTTATCCCTAAACGCCAATCGGTTTCTAAAGCAGCCGAAGAGCCCGGTTTGCACGATAATAATGTTACGATTGTGTATGAAACATTCTCGGTGCCGCAAGAAGCCGGCGAAGTACCGGCTGTGGAAAAAGCCATCGTGCCGGTGGAAGAACAAGGCTTTAAATTAACGTTAGAAACCGATAGTGAAAAAATTTTACATAACGTCAATGTAATTATGAGCCCTTCTTTTAAGACAAGCGGGTACAACCGTTTGACCATTTCCGATAAAGATATTTTTCAATTACGCGACACCAAACTCAAACCGGAAAATTTAAACCGTTTCTTTATTGAACTTTTAAATCCGACAAGCGGCGAATTGTCCAACGCGCAAGGCACATTATGGCATCTCTTGCGTGGCAAACCCGGAGAGGAACTCTCCCGCCCGTTACGTATTAAATTACAACGCATTAAAGCCAAACGTCAAACTGCGGTTAATTTAGAAGTGGATTTGGAAGGGGGGCAAGGCGTTCCTACTATCGCACAAGTGGATAGAAAATTGTTACCTAAAAAAGCCAACCCTACTTTAGGTAAAATAATGGTGAAAAAAAGTGGGAAGATTTATTATGAGCAATACGGCAAATCCCCGGCGTTGTTGCATAACTATTCGGTTCGCTTGCCCAAAGGCGATAGCAAACTATGGGCTCGGATGATGCAATCGCAACCTAATGTCCCTTTCACTATTAAAGTACGCCCTACCCAAAATAAAATGCCGCTACTGGCCGAATTACTGCCGATGAATATGTTGGGTATGGGCAAAACCATTTCCCCTGAATTAGCCGCGCGTTCTTCCTTTGATGCCTCTACATCAAGCAGTATTATGTTCAGTATTAACAACTTTACCCCTGCGCTGGTTGGATTTTTACGTCCCGTGGTGGATAAATACGGCGAATCTACCGTATTGCGCATCGGGAGTTTATTCTTCTTGTTCGGCGGAGTGTCTGCGTTGGCAACAGGGTTATACGGACATTTGGGTTCCGGCGTGATGACGCCCTTGCAATTGGCCGGGTTTTTAACTTCTACTGCCAGCATTGCGATAGGAACCAATATCGTACGCTTTGCCCAAAACTTGGCCATTGGCGCTAACGTGGGTGTTGTTTCGGACCGGAAAAAACAAGCAGAAGAAGGGCCGGAACTTTCCCAAGGGGCCTATACTTGGAAACATCTGGCCGAACGTTTTAAAGAAGTATTTGCCACCCGGCAAACGCAACCGGGCGGTGCGGTGGTATGGTATCAAGTGGCACAAATGTTTAAAAATTTGGGCACGCTTGCGTTCTTGGGATTGCCTTGGGTGGTCAATACAGTTGCTCAGAAGGCTTTCGGCGTGGAATTAGGGTTAGATTTCTCTATGAGTTATGTGCCTTACACGGCCTTGGCCGCGTGGACGGCGTGGCGTTTAAGCACGACGGCAATTAAGGACACGATCCCAACGCAATTAGGGGCTTTGGAACGGCAATTTAATGATACGATGGCGCGTGCTACCGGACCGCTTGCTAATAAATGGGCAGCAGGAATAATTCTCGAAGAAAAAGATATTGCCAAAGCCGTAGATGATATTAACACTTCGCTTGATTTGCTCCTCAAGGCCAAGCAACGCCAAAAAATTAAATTTGACGAAAAAGAATTTGTACGCGATATGAAACAAAAAAGTGCGGATCATTTATTTGAGCAACTTGTTCAAAAAGGAGTTTCTCAAGAGCAAGCGGCTCAGGCACAAAAAGTGTTACAAAAAACATTTGCCGCTATGGATCCGCACGCGGTTACGATGGGAACTGTTTGGAAAATGGAAGGTATTGCAGCCGGGGCGATAGCCGCTACTTTGGCTACTATGCATGAATTAAGCGTTTCTAACGGGTTCGCGTTTGCGCTTCGTAATTTAATGCCCAGCGGAGATGCCGCCAATGCATTGACCGCATTTGCTTTGTATGGCTCTATGTCTTTAGGCCGTTTGGTGGGTAATTGGTTAAGCAAACGGATGAGCGGTAGCAGTTTGTATACGTTTGCATCTACGTGTTCCGCTGTTGGTACGGGTGTTATGATCGGGGCCGGAGAAAGTGTACCGATGCTTATTGCCGGAGCAGTAGTGGCTAGTTTCGGGGTAGGGAACTTTTTTACCCAAATGTACGATTTTATGACCAAATCGGCTCAAAAAAAATACAGACGCGCTATCTCGTTAATTCTCAATTACACGATGCCGGCTGCGGCTGTTTTGTCCATGCCGATGCGTAAGTTAGTGGAAGTGACCGGTATCCCCGCCTTGGATTTAAGTATTTCCGGTGTTGCGTTATTGGCAAGTTTCGCTTTTAGTTACCGGATGTTCGCAAAATCAAGTTTGATACGCACGCTGCAAAATGAGGCCGGAAAGGCCGTAAATAAAATTAAAAATCTATTCCGCCGCAATCAACCGCCTCACACGCCTACTAATTTAGATAACGCGGCTCCTGCCCAATAAAAAATTCCCCGGGGGTAATTAACCGGGGAATTTTACTTATTAAAGAAGATATGTTGTAATCGGTTGTAATGGTCTTGCGGAATATACACACCGGGCCGGGCAATGCGCCCCGCGCGCGGGCCGTGAAAATCAGAGCCCCCCGTACAAAACAACCCGTATTTGCGGGCAATAGCAAGCAAATCTTGTTTTAACGAATAGGTGTGCGCCGGGTAAAAAACTTCTATGCCTTTTAATCCGGCTTCCACCCACATGGGAAAATTCCAATGCGCGCTTACCATGCCGGGATGTGCAATAACGGCGATTCCGCCTGCGCGTTTGATTTGGGTGATGGCTTCCACGGCGGTTACTCCGGCGGAACGCACATATCCTACTTGCCCCGGCACTAAATAACGGCGGAAACCTTCTTGTCGCGTGGGAACAATCTTTTTGGCTTTTAATAAATCAGCCACGTGGGCGCGCGAAACCGTATGCGGCGCGCGGGCAAAAACTTCTTCTTCCGTAATTTCAAGGCCGGCTTGCTGTAATTTGCCGATAATTTTACAAATGCGCTCACGCCGTTTTTGGCGGTTTTGGGCCAAAAACTCTTGAAAAGAAAGATTGTTTATATCTACTCCGTAACCGAGAAAATGCAAATGGTCGTGTTTGCGGGTACTTATTTCTACGGCGCTAATAAACGGAAGATTGTGTGCCCGGCAGACTTGTTGGGCTTGTGCGATTCCGTCTGTAGTATCGTGATCGGATAAGGCCAACACACTCACCCCTGCTTTTAAGGCATTATGCACTACTTCTTCCGGTGTGCAAGTTCCGTCAGAAAAAGAGGAGTGGGTGTGTAGGTCAATTTTGGGCATAAATTAAGCACGTTCAACGGCGGTTACGCCGGGCACGGTTTCCTTAAGTTTGCGTTCTACCACGGCTTGCAACGTCATTTGTGCGTGCGGGCAGCCGCCGCAACGGCCTTGTAAAGTAACGGTAACAACCCCGGTCGTTTCGTCTACGTTAACGAGTTGTATATCCCCGCCGTCGGCTTGTAAAATGGGGCGGATTTGGGCGATAACTTCTTCTACTTGTTTTTTCATATATTTGTCTCCCTAACTAATTTTATTCATTATAACTTTTTTGGACTTCAGCGCCAAATAGGATTATAAACAAAAATTGCCGCACAAAAGAAGAAATATTTGCTATACTTGTAAAGTAGGAAGTTAGCATAAGAGGAGACCGAATTTATGAAAAAAATTATTGCGTTTATCGCACTAATTGCTTTTACTGTTGTTCCGGCTGCGGCCCAAAAATACGCTAGTGTGAATGCTAAAAGAGCCAATATCCGCAAATGCGCCGGTACTAAATGCGCCATCAAATTTTATGCTTGGCGTTATACACCTGTTTTGATGCTTAAAACCAATGAAGATAAAACGTGGGTGCTTATAAAAGATTTTGAAGGATACAACGGTTGGATTTCGGCCGATTTATTAAGCCCGGCCGGCGGAATGTCTGCTAAAGTAGATTTGAACGTGCGCAAAGAGCCTTCTTCCAATGCGGATATTGTCTGCACGGTGGAGAAAGGGTATCCTTTTAAATATTTAACCCGTAAAGGGAAATGGATTCAAGTAGTGGATGAACCCGCCAACGCTAAAGACAGCAAATGCAAAGGGTGGGTATATAACGCGAACTTGTGGGGATTTTTCAAGCAATAATTTTCCCGTAACCGTTTTTTTAAACAAAGGGGGGGATTTAAATTTCCCCCCTTTGTTTTTTAAAATTACCACTTGCCAAATTGCCTAAAAAAGATTAGAATAGTATTATGAAGAAATTTCTATTAGCATTGGCGCTGGCAAGTGTACTCGTTTTTGGGTATGCTTGGAAGCGTACAATTCAAGAAGGACGTTTTAATATATCGGGTACAGTGGTCGTGCCGGAACGTTTGACGGCATTGGCGCAGGCCGATAACAATGCTTGCGCGATTATTGTTAAAAACGAGGCCGATGTACCTGTCGCCATTAAACGGGTAGTGGATCCGAAATTCCCGCTTGCATTTAATTTAGGGGAAGAAGATTTGCTGACCGAGAGTGTAGATGGTGCGCTTAAGTTGGAAGTGCAGATCAATAACCACGGACAACTTGGATTTATCAAACAGGGTGATATTTTCGGTTCGTACGAAGAACGTATTAGCCCTACTTCCAAAGATTTAATTGTCCAAGCAGATAAAACACTTGGGCGCGTGCAGTTAGTGCGCAACGTAAAAGGAAACTTTTTCCGTACGGCCGCGCGTTAGTTGCTACAAGATTTTAAAAAAAGCGGAAGAGAAAAATCTCTTCCGCTTTTTTGTGGCATAATATCGTTGTTAGGTTGTTTAACAGTAAAATGGGCCCACGATATTTTTTGCTATGCTACCGACTCAATATGCTACAACAAAAACGTCCATTTGTGTGCATATATATAGCATAACACGAGGGAGCGACAGATGTGGTGCCGGGGTATTTCAACTTGACTTCTAGGCCTAGAAGAAGCGCGAATGCGTAGATATTTATGAGTAAGTGCACGACTTCCTACTTACCCTTGTCAGCATAAAAAGAGAATATTTACCAAAAAGCACGAAAATCCACCAAATTTTCCATGCTATCAGTGGCGCATAAAAAAATCCCCGTCGGGACTTAATCCTAACGGGGATATATGCTTAAAACCAAAAACTAAAATACGGAGTCGACGAGATTCGAACTCGCGGTCTCTGCCTTGACAGGGCAGCGTGTTAACCAGGCTACACCACGACTCCAAACAACTCAAATTCTTTCGTACTTATATTATATCTTACAACGGGGCTATGCGTCAACTTTTCTACAAATTACGACGGAAAACTACTATTCAAACTGTCCCCACAAAATCTGTTCTAATTCTAATTCTATCCCGTGTTTTTCTTTTACCTTTTGTTGCACTTGCATCATCAGTGTTTTGATATCTTCCGGGGTAGCATGATTAAAATTGATAATAAATCCGGCGTGTTTTTCCGAAACTTTTGCTCCGCCGACCGACAACCCCCGCAATCCGGTATCATCAATTAGCCGAGAAGCATAATCGTTGGCGGGGCGCTTGAATACACTGCCTGCGCTGGGGTAATCTAACGGTTGTTTTTCAATACGTTTATGCAAAATTCCGTTACGTGTTTCTAGCAGTTGCGGGAAATCGGATTTGGTCAGTTTAAATGACGCGGAAAGCACAATATAATCTTCTATCCCTTCTACATGACGATAGGAGTATTGCATCTGCTCTTTAAGTAAGGTGGCCGGTCTGCCCTGTTTGTCAATGACGTCAAAATATTCCAATGTATCAAAAGTTTCTTGTCCAAAAGCCCCTGCGTTCATATATACAGCCCCGCCTACGCTTCCCGGTATGCCGGATAATTTTTCTACTCCGGCAAGCCCTGCCCGGCATGCTTCTTCACAGACTTTATCTAATGCGGCTCCGGCTTGGGCTTTGATGTGGTTGCCATCGCGGGAAATAGCGTTCATGTGTTTGGTGGAGCAGACGATTCCGTTAAGCCCTTTAGAGCCAACCAACACATTAGATCCAAAGCCAATGATATGTAACGGGATATTATAAGCAGCAGAAAGTTTTAATACAAAGCCCCAATCTTCCGGTGAACTCGGGTAGACATACGCTTCCACCGGGCCACCGGTCCGGTACGTGGTATGGCTACCCATAGATTCGTCTAAAAGGCAATTCTCACCGAAAAAATTTTTGAGTTCTTTTTTATAATCCATGGAATAAAACGCTTTAGAAATTAACACCTACACCCGCTTGGAAACCTGCGTTGCTGGCGGTTTGGGTATAAGCCCCAAATACATAAAGCAAGGGGAACGGGCAGACGCGCACGCCGGCAGTCCAACGGGCAGCGTCATCGGATGTAGAGCGGTTGGGGGAGTATTTCTTGGTGGATAAATCGCCGTAATCGTATCCCACCCCTACATACGGGGTAAAAAATAATACAGTGCCCGAAGCAACGGCGGAAAAGGATAGGTGGTCCATATCGTACCAATCGGTTTGGGCGTGATCATAGAAACCGGCTAATGTTACATCAAAAAATTCCAACACATTGTAATTATATTTGAGTCCAAGGCCGATAGATTCTAAACCGTTAAAGGCGGTGCCGCGCACGGCAACGGTTGTATTGAGAACGGGAATTAAGGTTTCGGCCGTGATAAACGGCGTCATTATATAATCTTCGGAAGATATATTGTTATCACTGCCCGTTTTCACGCCACCGAAGGTCGCTCCTACATCAAAACCGGGGAACGAAGTGGCTTTGCCGGTATGAAAATCGTTTAATCCGATTAACGTGTTGAGATCTTTGTTATAAGCCGATAAATTGGAAGTAGCCGGATTATAATGAGCACGGAAGTCATCGGCGATATTGGTATCGGCCCAAAGTGCCGCGGGTAACAAGATAAAACTTAATGCAACTAAAAATACTTTTTTCATACGTTCTCCATTTGCGAATTTTAAATATATATAATATGATAGAAAAAGAAAGGCTCAAGCGCAACAGCCGCAAAGGCTCATTATATACCAATAGGGGGATTTATGGTTAGCGAACTTGCCGGAACTCTTTCCACGCAGAAAATGGATACCGATTTCTTTCGTCGTTCTTTTTACGAGCCGGGCCAAACGCCTATGCCGGTTAAATTTGGTACTTCCGGTCATCGCGGAACATTAGGCACAGGTTTTTGTGCGTTGCACGCTAAAGCCATTGCGCAGGCAGTGGCGCGTATGCATTTAGAGAATCATATCACCGGGCCGATTTTGGTTGGCGGGGATACGCGGCTTATGTCGCAAGAGACGGCTAGATTATGTGCAGAAGTGCTGGCCGGGAACGGACTTTCCGTTATTTTACCGGATATGCCGGTGCCCACGCCGGTGTTTTCTTTTGAAATACGTAGTGGGCGTGCATGTGCCTGCTTAAATGGCACTGCCAGCCATAATCCGCCGCAAGAAATGGGCCTTAAGTATAACCCTTCCAACGGCGGGCCGGCTGATAGCCAACTTACCGCTCAAATTGAAAAATATGCTAACGAATATATGGCTAATCCGGCGGACATTAAAACATTGCCGCTTGATCAGGCGCGTGCACAAGGGCTCGTAAAAACGGCCGATGTGTTGACGTCTTACATAGATGCGCTGGGTAAAAAAATTGATTTTCAAAAGATAGCGGCATCCCCGTTCAGGTTTGCTATTCATCCGCTCGGCGGAACAAGTTTGCCTTTTTATAAGGCCCTTAAAGAAAAATATGGGCTAAAAAATGTGGATATTGTCAGCGATGTGCAAGATCCGACGTTTTATTTTATTCCGCTGGACCACGACGGGAAAATTCGCATGGATCCGTCTTCCCCCTATCCGATGAAACCGTTGATTGAACTGGTGCAAAACGGTTCGTACCATTTTGCCGGAGCCAGTGATCCGGATGCGGACCGTTTCGGTTGCGCTACCGCCGGGGGTGGGTTAATTCCGCCCAACCACGCGTTGTGTGTGATGGCAGATTATTTGGTGAGCAACCATCGGATTCCGGGGGCTAAAGCCCTTGGGCGCACACTTGGTACGACGGCACTTTTGGACCGTATCGCCCAAGCCAACGGACTTGAATTAGACGAAGTCAATGTTGGATTTAAGTATTTTGTGTCCGGGTTGGACAAAGGCCTTTACGTGCTGGCTGGTGAAGAAAGTGCCGGTATGTCGGTTAGTGGTTGGACAACGGAAAAAGATGGTATTTTTGCCGTATGCTTGTTGATGGAAATTCAAGCCGCTCTTGGGGATATTGCCACCTTATACAAAACCTTAACTCAAAAATACGGCACTTCCCATTATACACGCGTAGATGTGCCGACGGATGCAGAAACTAAAAAACGCGTCAAAGCGCTTAAGGCCGGTGATTTTAAAAATCTGACGGTGGTGGCGGGAGAAAAAGTTTCGCGCGTGCGCGATACCGACGGCATAAAAGTATATCTGGAAAACTCGTGGTTTTTGGTCCGTCCCAGCGGCACGGAAAATATCTTAAAAATCTATGCCGAAACATTTACAGACGAAAGCCATTTGCAGGTTTTGATTGCCGAGGCCCAAAAGATTTTGGCATAAGAGAAACTATCTATCCGGGCTATCTATAAAAAAGTTATTCCCGAAATTTGTAATCGGTAATCTTTACCGCTTACAGAAAAATATAAAATTTCCGTTGACTTGTTTTTTATACAATAACTTTGTCGGAAATTTACTTTAGGAGACATAAAATGAAGAATAATGGTTGTAAAAAGGGCTTTACGCTTATAGAATTACTCGTAGTCGTTCTAATCATAGGTATATTGGCGGCGATTGCCATGCCGCAATATCAAAAAGCGGTGGAAAAAACACGAGCGGCAGAAATGATAACCTTTGTGGGAAATGCTAAAAAAGCGGTGGCTATGTATCGGTTGCAAAACGGCGGTTCCCCAACGGAATCGGTGAATTTATTAAGGGAAGGGCTGGCAGACCTGGATTTAACACAAGGGCTCACTTGCCCTGACGGAGAGAATTATTGTTTTAGTAAGGATTATATTTATAAGATTCTGTGTTGGAGTGGTGGATCTTGTGAGATAAATGCACACCGTACAATTTCGCAGGGATCTGAAGGGGATTATCATATGAAAGGACAGATCTCAACGACTGATGGAAAAACATGGACCGGGGAGCCTAACGCGCAAGACAAATTAGGCGAAATCTCTTGCCGTATTTTGGCTGAACAGGCAGATGATGCCAGCAGTGCTCATTGTACCGCAGAATAATTTTGTTCTCAATTTTCGAATCTATCCCCCGGGTAATCGCGCGGGGGATATTTTTTCTATAATATGGTTATGGATAGAGTACTGTTAGAAGACTACGCCAACCACCTGACGTTTGAGCGGCAACTCTCGCCCAATACGGTGTCGTCTTATACCGCGGATGTGCAGCATTATTTAGAGTATTGCGACGCAAACGAAATCTTGCCGCAAGACGCGCCTGCCCGGTTTTTGGAACAATACAACTATCAATTAAAATCGGTGGAAGGGTTAGCCCCGGCCAGCGTATTTCGCAAAATGGAAGCGGTTAAAAGTTTCTATAAATTTTTAATGATTGAAGAGCGCATCCAAGACGATCCCACCCGGTTTATTAAATCTCCTAAACTGGCGCAAAAAGTGCCCGAGCAACTTTCTCCGGAAGAAGTCAATCGGCTGCTTACGTATCCGGTTGAAAACTTTGCCGAGGCACGCGCCGTGATGATGGTAGAACTTTTATACGCCGCCGGGTTGCGCATCAGCGAACTGTTGGGTTTACGTTTAGAGAATATCAATACGCAAGAAGGTTGGGTTATGGCCTTTGGCAAAGGCGGTAAACAGCGTTTGGTGCCTATTCATCCGGCGTGCGCGGTGCGTGTCAAACGGTTTATGGATTTGCGTGCGGCATATTTTGCCGGTAGAGAAGTGGATTCGGAAGTTTTTTTAAATAACCGCGGTAAAAAATTAAGCCGCATTTCGGCTTGGAAAGATTTGGCCGATTTGGGCCGAAAAGCCAATATTTCGCGCCCGCTACACCCGCATTTATTTAGGCATACGTTTGCTTCGCATATGTTGCAAGGCGGGGCCGACCTGCGCAGTTTGCAGGAAATGCTCGGCCACGTCAATTTAACTACCACGCAAATTTATACCCATTTAGACGTAACCGACCTAAAAAATAAGCACAAGAAATATCATCCGCGCGGGTAATGGTACTAACTTTGCAGGAGTGTTTATGATGGCCGAATCTTAAGCCTATCTCCAAAAAATCGGTCCAAAATGTTAAAATAATAAGATATGAGTACCGATAATTTTGCGCAAATTGATAAAAAACAACAAGATCGCTGGGAGAAAGCCAATCTTTTTGCCAGCCCCAAAATGCCGTCTGACAAGAAATTTTATTGTTTAGATATGTTTCCCTATCCGTCGGGAGCGGGGTTACACGTCGGCCACCCGGAAGGATACACCGCGTCGGACATTTTAACCCGCTACAAACGCATGAACGGCTACGACGTTTTGCACCCGATGGGGTGGGACGCATTTGGACTTCCTGCGGAAAACTACGCCATCGCTACCGGCGTACATCCGCGCGTTACCACACAAAAAAACATTGATAATTTCCGCCGCCAAATTAAATCAATCGGTCTTGCCTATGATTGGTCGCGCGAAGTAGATACCACCGATCCCAATTATTACAAATGGACTCAATGGATTTTTTTGCAACTGTTTAAAAAAGGGCTTGCTTACGAATCTACCGTACCGATAAATTGGTGCCCCTCTTGTAAAACCGGGCTTGCCAATGAGGAAGTTTTCAACGGCAAATGTGAACGCTGCGGCCACGAAATTGAACGCCGCGCACTACGCCAATGGATTTTAAAAATTACCGACTACGCCGAACAACTATTAGAAGGATTGGACGATTTGGATTGGCCCGAAAGCACGCTGACCATGCAGAAAAATTGGATCGGCAAATCTAACGGGGCTAACGTCGTTTTTAAATTAGAAGGGCACGACGAAACCTTAACGGTTTTTACCACCCGCCCCGATACGCTTTTCGGCGCGACGTATATGGTAGTTTCTCCCGAACACCCGATTTTAAATAAAATCGTTACATCCGCGCAAAAAGATGCCGTAGCCGCCTATCAAAAAGAGGCCGCCAAAAAGAGTGATTTAGAGCGTGGCGAACTTAATAAAGAAAAAACCGGTGTGTTTACCGGTGCGTATGCTATTAACCCGGTAAACGGCAAAAAAATCCCGGTTTGGACTTCCGATTACGTACTTATGGGTTACGGTACCGGGGCGATTATGGCCGTTCCCGCCCACGACGAGCGCGACTACGCTTTTGCCAAAAAATTCGGTATTGAAATTATTGAAGTAATCAAAAGCGAACAAGGTGTAGAAAAAGAAGCGTTTACCGGTGACGGTGAACTGGTCAACTCCGGCTTTTTAAACGGGCTTCACGTTAAAGAAAGTAAAGCCGCTATGATTAAATGGCTTACCGAACATAACTGCGGGAACGCCAAAACTACTTACAAATTACGCGATTGGGTGTTTGCCCGCCAGCGTTATTGGGGCGAACCCATACCCGTCGTGCATTGTGATAAATGCGGGGTGGTGGCATTACCGGAGAGCGAACTACCTTTAAGACTACCCGAAGTAGAAAAATTTGAGCCGTCCGGCACCGGGGAATCTCCGCTTGCCACGGTGGACAGTTGGGTAAATACCACCTGCCCCCAATGCGGCGGTCCGGCCAAGCGCGAAACCAATACTATGCCTCAATGGGCAGGCTCGTGCTGGTATTATTTGCGGTATATGGATCCGCACAATGCCGAAAAATTGGTGGCTCCGGAAATTGAAAAAGCCTATGGCCCGGTAGATTGTTATATCGGCGGAGCCGAACATGCGGTGTTGCACTTGTTGTACGCGCGGTTTTGGCACCGAGTATTATATGATTTGGGTATTGTGCATCACAAAGAGCCGTTTAAAAAATTACGCCACCAAGGTATGATTTTGGCATTTTCGTACCGTGATCAAATGGGTAATTATCACAGTTACGACGAAATTGATTTTAAAGACGGCAAAGCATTTTTAAAAACTACCGGGGAAGAACTTTCCCCGATGGTGGAAAAGATGTCCAAGTCCAAAAAAAACGTCGTCAATCCCGACGATATTTTGCGGGAATATGGGGCCGACGCGTTCCGTATGTATGAAATGTTTATGGGGCCGTTTGAAGCCAGCAAACCTTGGGATATGAAAGGTATTGAAGGCGTGTCTCGCTTTTTAAAACGCGTGTACGGTTGGAGTGAAAGCGTTAAAGTGGTTGATGAACAAGATCCCAAAAAAAGCGAAATCTTGAAAAATAAAACAATTGCCAAAGTCAGCGACGATATTGAAAATTTCCGCTTTAATACGGCTGTGTCTTCGCTGATGGTGTTTTTCAATGATATCAGTAAACTGCCGCAAGTAAGTTTGCACACGTTTGAAACATTTATGAAACTTTTGCATCCGTTTGCTCCGCATATTACTGATGAGATTTGGCAACAAAGCGGGCATAGTAATTTCCTTTTACAAACGTCTTGGCCGAAAGCCGATCCGAATCTGTTGCAAGATGACAGCGTGGAAATCGGTGTGCAAATCAACGGAAAAGTGCGTGACCGTATCAGCGTAGCCACCACGGCTTCGCGTGAAGAAATTGAAAAAGCCGCACTGGCCAGCGCAAAAGTACTTCGCAGTTTGGAAGGCTTTGAGGTTAAAAAAGTTATTGTCGTGCCGGGCCGCATGGTCAGTTTGGTAGCGGCACCGAAAAAATAGGAGAGCGTGATGAAAAAACTCGCAGTATTGATACTGGCAGTTGCCGGGTTTATTGCGTGCGGTAGCGAAGGGGCGTATTATAAACCGCAGGCGCAAATTATGCCGCAACATATTCGTAAAATTGCGGTGCGGCAAATTTTAAATAAAACCGAAGTGTTTGCGTTGGAAGATAAATTCTATGACGAATTATATGACGAGTTTTTGCGTAACGGTTCTTACCAAATCGTACCGGAAAATGATGGCGCCGAAGGAGTGGTGGTGACTACCATTTCACGCTACCTAAACGTGCCGATTCAGTACGATAGCCAACTTATCCCGACAGTTTACCGCATGAACATTTGGTTAGACGTGGTGTTTATGGATAAAACCACCAACGCACCGGTTTGGCGCGAGCCGGCCTTTATGGGCACGCAAATTTATGCCGCTTCCACCTTGCCCGGCGGCATGACCGAAGTACAAGCGCGCGACGTAGTATTTGAACAACTCTCACGCGATATCGTCAAACGCACGGTAGATGGGTTCGGTTCCGTGTGGAGCGAGAATAAAAAGAAAGTCATGAATAACCCGGAATATACAACCATTACCGAATAATATGCCCAAAATTACCGCGGAAAAATTACAAGCCGAACTTGCCCAACAAAAGACGGCTCCCGTTTATTTATTAACGGGAGAAGATACCTACCGCAAGCAAGAAATCATCAACCAAATCCGCGGCATTTTACAACCGGATGATTTTAATTTTCATTCGGTCAGTGCCGATAAGGCAGACATAGGCGAAGTGTTAGCCTTGGCCAATACGGCCCCGGTATTTTCCGCGGCGCGCATGGTCGTGTTGAGTGGCATAGAAAAACTGCGCAAAGAGCCCAAAGCCGCACTTCTAAAATACGTGTCCGATCCGCTTGCTACAACTACGCTTATTCTTACCCACAACGACGCTAAAAAAATCAAGACGGAAAAAGTCCTTACCGAAACGTGCGCCGCTAACGGCCGGGTGGCCGATTTTGCCGAGTTAAAACAAGCGGCCCTTACCTTGTGGGTTAAAAATAAAATGAGTGCACGCGGGCTAAAGGGTGATTTTGATGCCGTAGAGTTGCTTTGTCAGAGTGTAGGCTCGGAATTGGCGGCCCTTGAAAACGAGATAGAAAAACTTTCGCTTTACACGCAAGACCGCACGCAAAAAACAATTACAAAAGAAGACGTGCTGGCTTGTATCGGGTTTAGTAAAGAAGAAAATCCGTTTGAACTTGCCAACGCGCTGTTGGCTTGTAATAAAATGCGCGCAATTAAACTGGTGGATAAACTGCTTGATGATGGCGAAGAGCCGGTGGCGGTTTTGTCTAAAATGACCTATCCTATTTTAAAAATGGCGCGCATCAAACGTATGAGCGAAGGCGGCGTGCCGGCGGATGAAATTCTGCACGCGGCGGGGCTTTTTCCGTGGGAGAGCCGGCTTGTCGGTGCGGCGCGCAATTTCCCTAATCAAAAACAATTTCTAGCCGCTATGAATAAAATGATTGACGCAGATGCGGGGTTTAAGTCCGGCAGCGGCAGCGATCCCAAAATCGCGCTTAAAGGTATACTTTTGACATTGTTTCGGTAAATTTTATGGAAATTTTTTCCCAACTCATTGATATCTTTTTACATTTAGACGTTCATTTAAACGCTTGGGCCGCGTGGATGGGCGCGTGGCTGTATGTACTTATTTTCGTTATTGTGTTTTGTGAAACGGGGCTTGTGGTTACGCCGTTTTTGCCGGGTGATTCACTCCTCTTTGCGTGCGGTGCGTTAGCCACCCGCGAGGGAAGCGCGATTTCGCTTTTTGTGTTAATCCCCGTCGTGTTTTGCGCGGCCGTGCTGGGCGATTTTTGTAATTATGAAATCGGCAAATGGGTGGGCCCTAAAGTGTTTACGCGCCAGGACAGTATTTTCTTAAATAAAAACCACCTGATAAAGGCGCATAATTTTTATGAAAAATACGGCGGTAAAACGATTATTTTAGCGCGCTTTATCCCCATCATCCGTACGTTCGCGCCGTTTGTGGCCGGTATCGGAAAGATGACGTATCTGCACTTTGCTTCTTATAACGTGATAGGCGCGCTTTTATGGGTGTGTTTGTTTGTCGGCGGGGGGTATTTCTTTGCCGACTTACCGGTCGTGCAACATCAGTTCCACTACGTGATAGCGGCTATTATTGTTATTTCCGTTTTGCCGGCGGTGTATGAATTTATTGCCGCGCGGCGCCGCTCGTAAAAACTACTCTAGTTTGATAGGCAGTTTGCCTTTGGCTTCAATGTTTCCCAAAATAATGTCTGCCGCGGTGTGTAATACATAGCGGTTGAGTCCGTATGTAGCCAGTACGGTGTCGGCTTCCGGATAGTTGGGGATATCGTACGGGCTCATGGTTGAGATAAACACCACATTTTTATTTTCGTTAATAAGCCCGCTGATTACGTTTTTTTGGTTGATGTTTGTTTTGTCGGCCCATTGCAAACTTGTCAAAATAAGGATGTCCGCTCCCTTCGCACATGCGGCGGCGCGTTCGCTGTCTTTTTTGCGCGGCGTCAAGGCGGCATTATAACTGCGGATGTTCCAACCTTTTTCCATAAACGGTTGGGAAAAACTCATCAGTTGGTCTGCAAAGCGAGACGGCGCAAAAAATACGGCGCATACGGTCGGTTTTTTATTTCCCTGCGTTTGAGGTGTAAAAGGGATTAGTTTTTTGCGGTTACGCACAAGCGTAACAGCCTGGTCACTAATTTTAGCAAGTTCGGTTTGATAGGCTTTTTGCGACGGCTCTGCCATCGCTTGCGGTTCGCCGGAAAGCAGCCCCAGTTTTTCTTTAATCTCAAAAATTTTACGAGCGGCCTTTTCCACGCGCGGTTCTAATTTGCGTTTTTTTACTTCGCCTAAAATTTGCCCAAATAGACTGACAGGTTTAATATACCGCCCCAGCAAAATCATTTCTTCTCCGCTGTCTAACGCGCGCGCGGCACAGCCGGCCATAGAACAGTAGGAAGTGGCACTTTTCATATCCAAACTATCGGTGACGAGTAAACCTTTAAAACCCATTTTTTGACGAAGCAAATCGTTTAATATAGGTTTAGAAAATGTAGCGATATTTTTACTGTCCAGTGCCGGGTAAAGCACGTGTCCGGTCATAATGCCGTCTACATTTTGCTCAATAGCGGCTTGGAAAGGCGCTAGATGAATTTTCTTCATTTGTTCGGCAGTTGCTTTGACTACCGGGGTTTGGTAATGGGAGTCTAAAGCCGTGTCTCCGTGACCGGGGAAGTGTTTTACGACACTCAAAATGCCGGCTGCTTGAAAACCGTGAATAAGAGATAAACCCATACGCGTAACACTTTGCGGATCCGAGCCAAACGAGCGTACGCCGATAATAGGATTGTGGGGGTTGCTGTTAACATCTAAAACAGGTGAAAAATTGATATGCACGCCGGCGCGTTTTAATTCCAGCCCGGCCAAATAGGCAATCGCCGCGGCGGAAGTTTCGTCGCCGGTGGCAGAAAGCATCATGTTGGTGGGTAAATAGTCAAACCCCAGCGTAATAGGGGTATGAACGGTGCCACCTTCGTAATCAATGGAAATTAAAAGCGGAATTTTATGCGGACTTTTCTGCGCCCATTTTTGTAATTTTATAACGAGGCCTTCGGTCTGTGGAAGTGAATAATTGCCCCATTGTATAAGCACACCGCCGATTTTACCCGATTCAATAACCGGGCGGACCAGTTCGGCACTGTCCACATCTACAAAGGCCACAAGCGTTTGACCGAGTTTTTCTTCAAAGGATAATTCGTCAAAAGAAACGGCAAAAGCAAAACTATATAAAAACGGCAGTAGGAGTAAACTGCTTGCTAGTTTTTTCATGCGTTCACCTCTATAATGGGTAGTTCTGCCGGCGCAAACAGCCGCAACGGAATCCCCCAATAAAACATCCCTGACGTAATATAAAAAGGCATCCCGTCAATATTAAATAGACCGTACACATACGGAAATTGCAAGCGCACTAAATAATTAAACGGCCAAATTTGTCCGTTATGAGTGTGCCCGCTGAACATTAGATCGGCCCCGCCCGCGGCGGCTTCGTGCATATATAGGGGCGTGTGGCTGAGTAAAATAAGCGGTTTTTGGGAGTCTGCTTGCTGGAGAAGTTCGGCTAACTCTTGTTCGGTTACTCCGGCGGTGCGAATGTCTTTTAAACCGGCAATTTGCAAACCGTTAGGCAATAAAGCAGTTTCATTTCGTAAGAGTTTTATATTCGCTTTTTTATAAAAATCTAACGCCTGTTGATAATTATTATAGTATTCATGATTTCCCAAAACGCCGAAAGAACCCAGCGGCGTTTGAAAAGCCGCCAAGCGGGCTGCGTATTTATCTGCGTTGGGGCCATATTCAAAAACATCTCCCAACACAAGTACTAGGTCGGGCTTTTCCTGTTCTAATCGTTTGAGGGCTTTGTCCCACCTGGCATACGAAACTCCCATACCTAAATGCGCGTCGGAAATAAGCGCAATTTTTAGCGTGGGCGCATTTTGAACGGATACGGAAATGCGTTTAATGCGTGGGGTTGAAAATCCGCCCCACAAGGCACAAACAAAAAGGATAGACGTCAAGGCAATGCTTGCTGTTCCCAAATAGTTCCGTGCTGCTACATTGAAAAATTTTAGAACGTTAAAAAGCACAGCCCCTACCGCTGTTACGCAAAAAGCAATAAACGCCAGACCAAATAAAATATAGGCACTATAGTAAAGCAGGCTCGTAAAAGCGTTATAGTGTGTGCGCGTGAGTGTGATACCGGATAAAACAAATACGGTTAAGAGAATCGGCAGCCATCCGGCCGGGCTTATTTTGCTTAATGCCGGGAAAAACGTCAGTAACCACAGCCCGGTAGCGGCAAATAATCCCCAAATGACAATTGTAGATAGTATAAAAAAAGCAGCCATATTCGCGTGCCTACTCCAAAAGTGTATATTTATATTTTACACAATAAATAGGTATAATATATCTATATACGTATTGTTATCAATACGATATTGCTTAAAAAGAGGAAAAAGAGTATGACCGTAAGAGTTCGTTTTGCCCCTTCTCCGACGGGGTTTTTACATATTGGCGGGGTACGCACCGCGTTATTTAACTATCTGTTTGCCAAGAAAAACAAAGGCACGTTTTTGCTTCGTATTGAGGATACCGACGAGGAACGCTCTACCCAAGCGTCCACGGATGCTATTTTTGAAGGGATGCAATGGATGAATTTATTGTGGGACGAAGGCCCTATGCCCGACGGCACTAACAAAGGCCCGGATGCCCCGTATTATCAGGCAATCCGCGCTGACCAAGGTATTTATAAAAAATACATTGACCAACTTTTAGCCGAAGGCAAGGCCTATAAATGCTATTGCACCGAAGAAGAACTAGAGGCCAACCGCCAAAAATGTTTGGCCGAACACCGCCCGCCTAAATACGACGGTAAATGTGCCAATTTAACGCCGGAACAGCAAAAAGAATTAGAGGCCCAAGGCCGCAAATATGTCATCCGTTTCCGTATGCCGCAAGAAGGCGACGTAGAGTGGGATGACCTTATCCGCGGACACGTCAAATTTGCCAGCAAAGATTTGTATGATCTGGTTATCCAAAAAACAAGCGGATATCCTACCTACAACTTTGCCGTTGTGGTAGATGATCACTTGATGCGTATGACGCATGTGATCCGCGGGGATGATCATATCTCTAACACTCCGGCGCAAATCCAAATTTACCGTGCGCTCGGTTGGAAAGAGCCGATATTTGCCCACCTGTCTATGATTCACGGGCCGGATGGGAAAAAACTTTCCAAACGTCACGGTGCCACCAACGTTGTAGAGTTTCGCAATATGGGCTACTTGCCCGAAGCCTTGAAAAACTATTTGGCTTTGCTCGGGTGGGCAACCAGCGATTCGCAACAACTTTTTGCCCCCGGTGAATTGGAAGAAAAATTTGATATATCCGGTTGCCAGCCCAGCCCGGCTGTGATGGATCCGGAAAAACTGAATTGGATGAACGGTGAATATATCCGCGCTACATCTATTTCGCGCTTAACCGATTTGGCTATGCCGTTTATTGAGAAAGCGGGTATTGATGTTTCCGGTGTTAGCCGCGAGCAACTGGAAGGCATTATTTCGCTAGAGCAAGAAAAATATAAACTCTTAACGGAAATCCCGGATCTTATCCGTTTCTTCTTTGAAAAACCTGTTTTTGAACAGGATGCATTGGAAAAAGTTTTCGGCAAGCCCGAAGCCAAACAAGCCCTGGAACTGATGATTGACGCGTATGGTAAATTAGATGAATTTACCGAAGCCAATTTGGAGACAGCCGCCCGAACCACGGCTAAAGCAAACGGCCTAAAGGCCGGACAGATTTTCCACCCGGTGCGTGTAGCCGTTTCCGGGCGCACGCATGGCCCGACGTTATTTAAAATGTTGGAATATATGGGCAAACAAACGGTCTTGGAACGCTTAAATGCGGCTTTGTCGCATTGTAAAGTTATAGCACAATAAAAAATGAAATACTGGCTTTTTGACGGAGACGATGTAATTGGTCCTTTCGCGCCGCATGAACTGGCAGCGCGGGAGGATTTTTCCGCCACCAGCCTGATTTGTGCCGAAGGAGCCAGCGAAGATTCTGCCGGTTGGCAGATGGCATCTTTCTTTGATACGTTTCGTTTTAATAATGTGACGGGCCGTTTGGAAAATACATTTTTACCGGATGAGCCGCCCACGCTTACCGAGCGTGCTTTGGCCCAAGCGGCGGCCTTAAAAGAAAACCCAACGGAAATATCTCCGGCTCCGGAAAAACCGATTGTTCGGGAACCGGCAGCCCCGTCTCCTGCAAAACCCACTCAACCGGCGCAACCTGCGCCAGTGCCCACACAACCCAAGGCGGATGTTATGCCGCCCGTAATGAAAGTTTCCCGTCCTAAAAAACAAGAGCCGGCTTTTATCCGTTTGACAAAAGTCAAAACTCCGGCCGTGGCTCCCACCCCGGTGGCCTTGGCGCAAGAAAACGCGGATTTAGATTTAGTGCTCCCTTCTCAACCGGTTCACGCGCAAGAAGAAAAATTAACGATAGCAAAAAAAGAACCTACGCAGGCTATTCCTCAAAAAGAAGTTGCGGCGGAACATAAACCTGTGCCCGCTACCCAAGAAGTAAAAAAACCGGTTGAAACAAAAAAAGAATCCCCGGCGGCTGAAAAAGCATGCTCACCTGGAAATCCGGTTGCTAAAAAAACAACGGCTTCGCAAATAGCCGAACCGGAAGTGGAGATAGAGCCTACGTGCACCTTGCCGCTATTGGATGAAAATGCGGCTACCGCCAATTTGCCGGATTTGCCCAGTTTTGAAGACAAACCGCAAGGTTTCTCGCCGTCTGATTTGGCGCAGGAAACACTCTTGACGCAAGAAACTTCCGCTACGGAAGAAATGGCGGAACTTGTGCCACAAACATACGCAACGGCCGATCCGAAACCGTCGGCAACGGTATCCGAGCCGCAAGCAACGCAAGAGACAATTTCGGCTCCGGCAGAAAAAGAAACAAACGCGACTCAAATGCAACCGACTGCGCGGAATTCGGCGGATGATGTGTTGTCGGTAAATGAAAAAAGCACCGCTACGCCTAAAACGTTGGAAGATTCCTTAAACGAACAATATCCGTTGCCGAAACGTCCGCGTGTTAAAACCTTAAGCGAGATTAAACGCCAATTTGCCAACCGTCCCGAACAGGAAGATTTTATCTTGGAACAAAAATTATTGGCGCGTTCGTCTGCTAAAAAATCCAATCGCGCCGTATGGATTATTCCGTTGGTTGTTGTGGGAGTCCTTTTACTAGTCGGCATTTCCGGGGTGCGTGCGCTAAGCAAGCGGTCGCAAACGGATCAGCCTACGGCGCATGTCGCTGCCACTCAACCGGAAATGACGGATATGTTGTCGCAGGCGCCTGCGGCGGGAACGAAAACAGTTCCCCCGTCTGCTGCCGTGCCCAAACCGGCGGCCCCTAAACCTGTTACGGCGTCGGATAAAGCGCTATCTGCAGTACAAAATTATAAACTGCCGGGGAATAAAGGCACTATTGCCTCTTACTTTGACCGCGTCTATCAGCCTAACTTAGAACAGGGATATACGGCATCTTGGTCCGTAGAGCCCTTGCATAAAAATACATATATTGTAAAATATAGGTTGACCAAAACACGTATGGAACCCATTGTATATGTGTTCCAAGCAGATGCCGTGCGCGGTCAATTAACCGGAGCGCTAAATAATATTGCGTTGGATTTGGTAGGACGAATTTAAAAAGTAGTGTAAATAAAAAGAGAGGACTGTATGGCAGAACAAACAGCACAAAACTTGCCGCAAGCGTCCATGGACGATTTGTTTAAACTCATGAAAGCGAAAAATGCTTCCGATATCCACTTAACGGTGGGTGTCCCGCCGGTACTGCGTATCCAGGGCCGGCTGTATCAAACGCCGTTTGCCCCCCTTACAAAAGAAAGCGCGCAAGTGCTTATTTACTCTATTTTAAACGACGAACAACGCCAAACTTTTGAAGATACGTTGGAGTTGGACTGCTCTATCGGGCTTCGGGCGTTAGGCCGCTTGCGTGTGAACGTATATAAACAAAGAGGTGCGGTGGCCGCCGCGTTGCGTTCAATTCCTAATGAATTTAAATCGTTTGAAGAATTGAACTTACCCCCGGTGGTTTATAACATTATGAAACTGAACAAGGGTTTGGTGCTTGTAACCGGGGCAACGGGTTCGGGTAAATCTACGTCACTGGCCAGTATGATTAACTACCTTAACACGAACGAAAGTAACCACATTATGACGGTAGAAGATCCTATTGAGTTCGTTCACCAACATAAACGCAGTATTGTGAACCAACGTGAAGTCGGCGCCGATACAAAATCTTTTGCCGCCGCCTTGAAACACTTTTTACGCGAAGACCCGGATATTATTTTAGTAGGGGAACTTCGCGATATTGAAACTATGGAAGCGTGCTTGACGTTGGCCGAAACGGGGCACTTGGTTTTTGCGACTTTGCACACCAACGATGCGGTGCAGTCCATTAACCGTATCATTGACGTGTTCCCGCCCAACCAACAACCGCAAATCCGCACGCAGTTATCTTTCGTATTGGAAGCCATTATGTCTCAACAATTGATACCCAATTTGGCCGGCGGTCGTAGTATGGCGTGCGAAGTATTACTTGCTAACTCAGCCGTACGCAGTTTAATTCGTGACGGTAAAGCCGAGCAGATTCTTTCTACTATGCAAACCAACGCCGGCATGGGAATGATTACTATGAACCAAGCGTTAGGCGATTTGTATATCCAAAAGAAAATCAGTTTTCAAGAAGCGATGGGCCACTCCAGTGATCCTTCCGGTTTGAAAACTTACTTGACGCAAAAATTGGGCCGCTCTGATTTTAAATAAGCGCGGTTTTGTAATAAGTATTGTGTGATGGAAAATAGGGGGGATAATAAATATCCCCCCGGTCTTACTAAAACCACATTGTCGGAGGTAATTATGAAGAAATATCTTACGGTTTTGTTAATATGCCTGGGAGTGAGCGCATTTGCCCTTCATTGGGGGGCATTAACCGACTTCGTGGAAACTTCGCGCCAATATCGTGAGGGAAAAATAAATTTCCCTTATTTAATAACGTATGTTGTGGCGGATAAGCCGATACGCGTGTGGTTGGGGGAAGTCTCGGCAGGTGGCGAGGGACAGTTTGAGCCGTTACGTGCTGAAAAAGTAGAGTCGGCGCGCCAACTGATCACCGAACTTTATAATAATTGGTTTTTCAATACGGCTAAAGCCATCCGTAAAGATGGGCGTGAACAAGAATTTGCGGATATTTTACCCTTGCTTGACAAGGGGGTAAATGTGCAAATTACGGGAGATGATGAAGGTGCAAACATCCGGGCTGTATTTACGGGGAATATGAGCATATTGCGAGATGTTTGCGGCCCGAGCGTGCTGGGTTGTTATGTACGTGCGCAAGAACCGTACGAAAGCCCTGCGCTTGTTGTATCCGATAAAGTGTTATCCCCTTCTTTGGCTAAACAGGAAGGAGAACGCATCCTGATGCACGAAATTGGGCACTCGTTGGGCTTGGCGGATCAATATAAACCCCTAGATGAAAATATTGGCCGGAACAATTCGGATATTGTGTATAGTACTCCCAAAGCACAAAAATCGGTTATGCGGAGTTTGTTTGATCATTTCCGCTGTGATGATGTGGATGGTATTATTAACCTAATTGATTTGGAGCGGGGAGAATTCCACGGTGGAAAAAAAGGGTGGAAGAGTTTTTGTAAAAAACCGGGGTATCAATACATAGAAGCCATCGCCGTGGGCAAAGGACCTTACTTTATTGATGTAGATAAAGAAAGCAACATCTCGGGGTCGCGGAAATTAACGCAATGGTACGGGGGCGAAAAGATTGAACGCTCTTTTGCGCCGGCTAGCAAAGGGCACTTTTCGCTGTTTGAGCCGTTGCCGCCGGTAACTGTATTAGAGCAAGACGGTCAAGGACGTCCGCTTCGTGCTAAAACGGCTGACGGAGTGGAGATATTCTATATGTACGCGTATGACCGCGTTTGGAGTTTGGCTGTACGCGGAGATGAGTATTTGGCTGACGACGAATACCAATATACTTACCATAAGAACAGTCTGTTGGGTGCGCAAAAAAAACAATTACAAATACACATGAGCATTTTTGTAGATCATGACACTTCTTATGTGGTTTTCGTGGATAAGACGCCGCGTACAACCACTGCGCAAGTCAGCGTAGGAAGCGATAAGGAAGGCAACCCCATTTACACAGCGCAGATTATATTGAATTCGGCGGGGGAAGTAATAGATGATACGGAACTGTATAACCCCAAAGAAGATGTCAGTAACGCATTTATACGCCACGCGTTGGCGAAACGTGCCAACCTAACCGCCAAGGAAAGACAAGCGCAGCAACAGGAAGAAAAGAAACGCCAAGAGATGTGGGAATCGTTGCGCGCAAAAGTGGTTGCATTTGCGTTGCAGCAATAGTTCGGTTGTTTTGTGTTTAAAAAGCGGGGAGAAAAACTCCCCGCTTTTTACTGTCCAAAATTACAACTAATTTACATCTGCGTCGGTGTCATAGCGGCTTTTACGTTTGTTCCCATGGGAGTAGGCACACCTTGTGCGTTTACGCAAACGAGGGTGGTTTTCCCTTTAGTACATAATTTGCCGTTTTGGTTTTTGATTGTATTTTCAAATATAATTTTAATATCCGATACTTCCAAAATTTGAGTATCTACTTCAATTACATCTCCGTAGCGTACGGGATATTTATATTCTACTTCTTGCCGGGCTACTACAAAAAACAATCCCTGTTTCATTAGATCAGGCACGGAGTAACCGCGTGCTTGCATATATAGTGTACGTGCTTCTTCAAAAAATTTTAAGTAGTTTCCGTAATAGACCACGCCGCCGCAATCTGTATCATGATAAAAAATTGTTTTTTGCATGAGTTTCTCCTTCCCTGACATATAGCAGATTTCATATAATAATTATACTTGATTATATGGGGGATTTCCCAGCATTGGGCGGAGTACATAGTATGGAAACAGAAGAAATTATTAAACGTCTTAGGAACCCGGGGCAATATCGCACCAGCCAAAATGTTGCTCCTAAACCCGACCAGAACGAGCAACTGACACCGGCGGGCCCTGCCCGTAAAAAAATGGGGATAGAATTGATTGTCGGCGCAATAGTGGCGGCACTTTTTGTGGTAACACTTCTGCTATGGAATATGTCTAAAAATAAAGCGGAGAATTTAACCGCGGCATTGGATCCAACCCAACTGCAAGGGCTTGCGTTAGCCGAAGCGGAGTTCAACCCCAATACAGGTGTTACGTTTGTAGAAGTTCATGAAGGGCAAGACCGCAGCGTAATGGTAACAGAGTTAGGCTCTACACTCCCGATTATTAGCCGGTATAATTTCCAAACAATGACCGATAAAAATTATGAAATCATCGGGGCCGCTCCTTGGGCATTGACCACTAACTTTTCTTCCAATATTTCGGATCCGGAACTAATCCAATACCTGTTAAGTAAAGATCCGCTCATTTCGGCATTTTTAGATCGCCCGGATGTGGAACCTTTGCTGGCTGATCCGAAAATGTTGGAAGCATTTGCAAAAGACGAAGCCACGATGCGTGATTTTTTTACGAACGAAACCGTACAAGCCGTTTTGGGTAATCAACAGATGGTGCGGGCCGTGGCCGGAAGCCGGTTTATGAGTCATTTGCTCATCAGCAAAGCCGTTAAATACTACCGCGACAGGCCCCAAGAAGCACTTGCGATTATCCAGGCCAATCCGTATTTGGAACAAGTGCGTCAAAACCCGAACGTGCAAGCAGCGGTAAAAGAAAACCCGTATTTAAAAAAGATTGCAGATGTTTTACTTAAAACAAAAACCGCTGCTACAACGGCGAAAAGTCCGACTCAAACAACGGGGAAAAATACTTCCGCAAAGACAAAAAAAGGAAAAACCGCACGCAAGACAAAAAAATAAGTTTGTACAAAGCGTGAGAATTTGTTATAATCTTTAGGTAGAGTTTTACCGCTTTTGCGGGCGTGGTTCAATGGTAGAACGCGACCTTGCCAAGGTTGAGACGAGAGTTCGATTCTCTTCGCCCGCTCCATTTAAAACCCCCTGGGATAACCCGGGGGTTTTTTATATCTTCCTTTTTATGTTTCTCGCAATACTTTATTTAGTAGTTCTGCAGATCCAACAAGGACCTATTTTTTTCTAGGTCCAAAAACCCTTTTTTCTGGGCCCAAAAGGCCCTCGTTAAAAACGTCTTTATCACTAGAATAATAGTAAGTAAGGAGGGGTTATGAAACATATTCTAGTTATACTCGTTTTAGCCTTATTCGTGCCGACGTTACAAGCGGAAACAGTAGTTGCTCAAGGCACTTCTTCCCGCCGTCAGGAGATGTTGCAACGCTATGCGCGCAAATCCGCGGTGAAGCAAGTGTTAACGGCCGAGCAATTCTTAGAAGTTGCCAGAAAAGGGGATACGGATGCTATCGCTTCCGTTACGCAACTTGACTTTTTTAAACAAACGGATAAATTTTCCAATAATTGCTTCCATTTGGCTAAAGATGCTGCTACTGTGCAAGCATTGGCCGCGGTAATTCGCCGCTTGGATAACAATTTTCAAGCGGAAATTAAAAGATTGCGCAACCAACGCAACGATATGGGAGAAACCCCTTTACTCGCGCATATTAACTACGGCAAGGCCGATACTTTTGCGTTGCTGTATGAAGGTTCCGATTTGGCAGAAGCGGTGCGTGAAGTGCGTCTGGTAGATAAAGGAGGCGCTCTGAGTGTGACAGCCAGCATTAAAAAGGGGATTGCCCGCTCGTTGAGCCAAGATATTAGTGGCCGTACAGTGGCGCAAGCGGCGTTGGCCAATATGGAACAACCGGGTATGGCCAGTGTGGTGGAATATTTCCAAATACACGCCCCGTACTTGTTCTAACGAATTTATGTACAAAAAAAACAGCCCTGTTTATGCAGGGCTGTTTTTTGTATGAGTGAATTATTTTCCTAAAGATGCCATTTCCGTACGTACTTTGTTAAACAAATTGCTGGCCGTAGCACGCGTTAAGAAGGCTTCCCACTCTTGTTGGGTGAGTTCAAAATCGTCCATTACAATATAGGAAATTTCTTTAGCCGTGTCTTTGCCTACTTTTTTCTTGCGGGCATATTCGTTTTCAAGTTCTACGTATCGGCTGGCAATGGCATAATCAATATCATCTTGCGAATATTGTGCAGTAGGTTGTTGGGCCGCTTGTTGTTCGGTAAGCGTGTTCGTATCCACAATCCCTTTTACTTCAGTCGGTTTGGCGGGGGTAGTTGCCGGTTGACCATCTGTGGGGAGCGGGCCGTCTCCGGTTGGAGCAAACATTTCGCCGTGTTGCCCATAGGGCACGGTTTGCGTCGGTTCGGATTCGTCGCTATTAGTAACGCGGCCGGCTAAAAAATTAGAGCAAGCCGATGGATTGACGATAAAATAAATGCTGAAAATAATGAAAAGCAAGATTGCAGTTTTAATTAAAATTTTTGCCACGGTGAATTCTCCTTACAATAATAGCATACAAAATTTATTTTCCGGTTTGTTTCTGATTAGTCGGTATTTTTATACCGCTTTGTTGCAGTTGCCGCACACTTTGGACAAATTGCGGATTATTAAAAATTTGCTGCACTTTGCGGGCAAATTCGGGGTTTTTCATGTGCTTGGCTACCACGGCTTGTACTTGAGGATTGTCCTTCAAAAGTTGGTTTAAGTCGCCGCTACCCAGCGAACTTAAATCTATCGCCTGGCCTTTAGTAACTTTTTTTAATTCTTGATTGAAAGATTTGATTTCCGGCTCATCTTTATAATCTTGCACAATGGAACGCAAGGTATCTTGGGCTTGCTGGACTTGCTTTTCCACGGGTAAAGGCGTGTCTTCCAAAAACACTTCTCCGGTGGCATTGACCGGTATCCCGGCGCCGTCTACTTGTTCGGGAATTATTTTGGTACGTGTGATTTCGTTATCAGACAAAATAGAAATAGAGGAGTTTTGCTCCGGCAACGGAACCGGGCGAGATACGGCCTCTGCCTGCGGAGCAGCAAAAGATACGGGTACATTTTGAAAAGAAAAAATGTCTGTACTGTTTTGGCGTTCTTCTTCCCATTGGGCGGCTTTTTCCTGATAGAATTGATAGCCACGTACCGCGCCCATATATAAGAGCGCGGTAATCATAACGGCAATCAAGGCATAACTTGTTTTAGACATTATTTTTCAATTTCAAGCAGTTCAATATCAAATACTAACGCCGAGTTGGCCGGGATGCGACCTACCGGGCGATTGCCGTAAGCGGTGTCGGGTGGACACACGACGGTGGCACGTGCGCCGATTTTCATTTGTTGTACGGCTTTGGTCCAGCATGGGATAACATCTCCCAAGCGGGTTTGGAACGCCTCTCCGCGTTCACGCGAACTGTCAAAGGGGGTGCCGTCAATGAGTGTGCCGGTGTAATGTACTTTGACGGTGCTGTCTGCTTTCGGGGTGGAGCCTTTGCCGGGGCGGGAAAGTTTAATCATGGCTCCGTTATCAAGTGTTTTAACGCCTTTTTCTTTTTTGAAATTGGCCATATATTCCTGTTGTTCGGCGGCGCGTTTTTCGGCGATAGTGCGCGCATCATCTTTGTATTTTTGGATGATTTGCGGTTTGTATTTTTCCAAATCAGTTTGCGATTTTTTATTGAGCAAGCAATCGCGCATCCCTTGAGAAAGTGCTTTATAATCCGTTTCGTTATCTAAAATCAGTTGGGTTTTCAAGTTGTCTCCCAATAAAAAACCGAGCGAATAAAGCATTTGATTGCGTTCGGCCGGATCTTGTGCGGGGGTTGCGGCCGGTGCGGTCTGCGCGACATCGGCGGTGGGTTGTTCGGCGGCTACAGCGACAATCGGTAAAACAGTTGCTAATAAAAATAGAAATTTTTTCATATACAAAACTCCTTTATCTGGTTTTTAAATAGGCTTCCAAGCGCGCCGTAATTTGTTGGGCGGCTTGTTCTCCGGCGGCTTCCATACTGCGGCGCAAAGAGTCGGCTTGCCGGGTTGTTCCGGCGCGTTCATAAACGTTAAAGCGAGCAAAAGTGGCATTGCGTGTTGCGTCTATCAGGCTGATTGCGGCGCTGGAAGAACTCCATATTAAACCTTGTACTTTTTGGGAATCATAACCATCGGTATCGGTGATAATTTCCACAGCAAGTTCTTTGTCCGGATCGGAGATATCCACCACGCCCAGCCCCATTTTATTGAGAGCATCTACAATGTAAGTGACCATCACTTTGCTTTCGCGACCTTGCACATCTACCCCTACTAATACTGCCGCCATTTTTTCCTTCAGCGCGTTTTTGTAGGGTTTAAAATTTTCCGCGGTATACCCTTTGTGATCGGCTGCTAAAAATTGGTAAGTGTCATCCAGCAAACTGCGGCGTTCCACCAGCGGTTGCATACGATACGCCACTTTCAAATCAGCCAAGGGTTCAACCGGGGAAGAAAATTGCGTAGCAAGCCCGGCTAATTTAGTATCTAATTGATCCATTTGCGGAGCGAGAATTTTTTGTGCATTGGCGCGGGACAGCACCGCCAAGGCGAAGAAATGTTTATTGGAAGAGTCCGCATCGCGCCACACTTTATCCACTTTGGCGTTGGCCATTAGATCGGTCAAAATAGCATCTTTTTCCAAATCGGGAGCGTTTTTTACGAGCGCTTGACGCATATTGCCCAAGGCTTTATCTGACGCGGCTTGTTTGGTTTCTCCCTCACCGGATACAACATAATACTTGGAAGTATCATACTTTGACATTTGGTACGATACGGTATTTTTATTTAGGCTCGTGCACGCGCACAGGGCCAAAACGGCACTGAACATAACTGCAATTTTTTTCATAATTCCTCTCTATTTCGCAGTGCGGTAGTGTAAAAAGATACGTTCTCCGCGCCTGATTTGTATATCTTCAAAAACATACTCCCCTATTATATTACCATATCCGTCGCGAAATAGCAGTTGGATATTTTGTTTTCCGGGCGGTAAAAATAAACGTGCCACATGAATTTGAGCCGGCAACGTAAACCATTGGCGAGTGTCTGCTTTTTCGGTGGCAGAGCCTAACACGTTCATAAAAATTCCGGCCAGATCTCCGATTGCATCATTTTTGGCGGCGGACTGAGCGGCTTGGCGGGCTTGAGCAGCNNCCCAGCCGCTACTTGTTTGGCTACTGCCCGCGCTGCGGCACGAAACCAAATACCGGGCAAACGATCTTCTAAATCTTGCTTGGCAGCGGCTTCCAAATCCGCCATTTTTTGCAAGCGGTACTGCTGCCCGTTTACTTGCGCAAACGAAGAGACAATGGCGTAATGTTGCGATTCCAATGTAGGATATGCCAAAGTTACCGCGTGTCCCATAAAACCGCTGACTAACGCATTCCCCACTTCCGGGGGAAGCCCGTTTTGCGTTTCTTGAGCCTGGGAGAGAATCCCGTAAATCCGGTCCCAAGCAAATTGAACGGTGGTGTTTTTCTTTAATGGCATTAGGCCATTGTAGTGGAAAAGAATAACCTCACCGTATTGGTTGTAATTATTCGGAACGGAAAAATCCGGGGCGGATAGCCCGAGTGTGCTGCCTAATTTTTGGTAAGCATTTAAAGAATTGGTGCGGCAAATGCGCGCGTCGGAAAGTTGCCCGGCGGATTCAAAAATCAGGCTCGCGAAATATTGCACAAACGGATCGTCGTTGTATCCTTTTTTCTTACTGCCGCGTAAATTGTCTAAAAATGAAACCGCCCTGCGCATTTCCACGGTGGCATCTTCTAAATTATTTCGGTCCAAAAAATTCATCGCGCGGTAGAAATAAGTGAGCGCGCGTTCGTAAGCGGCAACGGAATAGGGCAAAGTTAAATCGTTAATTAAAAATTGTCCTGCGGTGCGGGTGGCGCTACGGGTATAGAGTTCTTCAATACGGTCTTGCGCACGGGCGAAGAGGTCATCACTTTTTTCTATTTGTGCGGCATCGTGCAAAAGGGCTGCCTGGTCCAAGTACGCTAACGCGCTGTCTTTGCGGGCGTACATTTTGGACCGTTTGGCTTCCACGGTGGCAGCGGCGGTTTGGAAATCGCCCTGCGCAACTAAACGATTTACTTCGGTTTTATAACGCAAAGAAGGCGCCGCACACGCGGAGCAAAGAACCACCAGCCCCAGCAAGTATACGCGCGCCTTCATCAAAAACTCCTACCAAGAAACTTTACTGCGTGTAACGTATTTTTTAATTTTCTTTTGTCCGTTCCAAACGATTTTATTGGTTTCCACATCAATAAGTTTCATATTCGTTTGGTAATAGACAAGGGCTTTAGAGCCGGATTTATCAACGATAGATTTGAGTGTGCCGGAAAGCATAAAATCGGCGCCGATTTCTTTGCCAAAAGCCTTGCGGGTTTCTTCGGAAGCAAATTCGTCTTGCTCTAATCGTTCGGTGCGAACTTCGCCGCGCTCGGTTTTAGAGGCCACAAAATCTACTTTGCCCGAGTTAATAAGCGCGCGTTGCATTTCTTCTACAAACGTGCCCGTGTTGACGTGCTCGGAAGTTTCATTTGCTACCGTTCCGACGATAACCACCGGTTCTTTGCCGTTATGCCCCGCCAGATATTTATCGTACCAACCGCCTTGTAAGCAATCGGTAATCATCTCTTGGGCGACCATTTGTGCGTCGGTATCGTTCCAACCGCCGGAAACGTCTTTAACGAGGTTTGTTTCTACCCGTTTTACTTTCGGCCCGCACGCAAACACAAACGGTACGAGTAATAAAGCAGTCATTATTTTCTTCATACAGTTCTCCTTATGTAAGTTAGAGATACTTTTATCCTACAAAATTTAACACGGGTGCGGAAGGTTTTGTGCCCTGAAAACGAAAAATGATATACTAAAAGAGTAAATTTAGATTTTTCTGTTTCCGTGCCGGTTAGACCGGCCATCCGCTGAAAAAGTGGTGCTATCACCGGAGACAGGAAGTCGCGTTTTCCGCGCGCCTTCGGGCGCGCGGGGGGCGGCTTCAGTTAGAATGGTGATAGCATCTAATTGAAGTCCGCCCTTTTTTATGGGCGGCGGGAAATAAAATGAACGCCGTAAAAAATGATATACTAAAAGTAACAATTTTAGACAGATCTATTTCTATGCCGTGAAGAACGGTCATTTGCTGAAAAAGCAATGTTCTACCTAGAGATAGAGAAGTCTGCTTTCTTGCGCGCCTTCGGGCGCGCAGGGGGCGGCTTCCCTAGGATGGGTAGAACACTTAGTGGAAGTCCGCCCCTTTTTATGGGCAAGGAAAACGTATGTCTCCAAAATTGCGTCAACCCAGTAAACAAAAGTCTCTGTTGATTATCAGCCGGATTAGGAAGCAATTAGCCGTTACGGAAAGAACACTGGATAGATTGCAAAAAGTGTTGCCGGGGTATTTATATTTTTCGTCAAAAGGTAGGTATGCGTTGACGAGTTTTTTGAGTACTTTGGAAGAATTGGAAAAAGACGTAATTTCTTTTCCCGACGAATATGTGTAGCCTTAAAAATATCTTCTTAATGATTGACAAGTTTTCGGATTGGGTTGTAGCAAAAATTTAAAAATTTTTGATTGGTAGTAAATAACACAACGGCACAAACAAAATGTTTGTGCCGTTGATATGTTTGAAGATAACACCAGGCGTTAATCTTATTTATCTTGTCCGGTGCGGTCTTTGTGATCGGTATAGTGCGTATGGAGTAATTCATGCGCTTTGTGTCCGCCGATCTTATCAAAGATGGTGCCATATAAGGCCATAACATCTTTGTTATCTTGAGACTTATATGCCATCTTTGCGTCGTCGTCATACAATCCTTTGGAGCGGTTTTTGCGGGCTTGCCAACCTTCAAATTGGGGTTGACCGGCACCGGCTACACAACCGCCTTGGCAAGACATAACTTCAATAAAGTCGTACTTATTTTTTCCGGCTTTAATGTCGTCTAACAATTTGCGTGCGTTTTTAAGTCCGCTCACTACCGCTACGCGCACGGTTTTACCTGCCACGGTAAGTTCGGATTCTTTGACGGTGCTGCTGGCGCGCAAGGCACTCAAATCCAACTTACCCGCGCCTTTAGGATCTAATTCGGCTACGGCAAAACGTAAGGCCGCTTCCATCACACCACCCGACGCCCCGAAGATAACACCCGCGCCGGTTTTGGTACCGAACGGATGGTCAAATTCTTCGTCTTTGAGATTGGCAAAATCAATGCCCGCCTCTTTAATCATCCGCGCCAAACCGACGGTGGTTACCACGTGGTCGGTGTCCGGGTTGCCGTCTACATAAAATTCTTCGCGTTTGACTTCGCCTTTCTTGGCCGAGCACGGCATAATCGCTACGACTACTATATCTTCGCGTTTGCCGCCTTTTTCCACAAAGTCGGCCTTGATGACCGGGCCCATCATCTGCATCGGCGAGCGCGCCGTAGAGAGATTGGGGATAAATTCCGGCGTAAATTTTTCCACGTAATTTACCCACGCCGGGCAGCAGCTGGTCAGTTGCGGCAAGTTTTTACCTTGCGTAAAACGCTGTAAAAATTCGGTGGCTTCTTCCACGATAGTTAAGTCCGCCGCAAAGGCCGTATCGTACACATAATCAAAGCCCAGCATACGCAAGGCTGCAGCGATTTTACCGTCAATGCTCTTGCCTTGCGGCAAGCCGAAGATTTCGCCAAGGCCCACACGCACCGCCGGAGCGATGTGTACGGCCACTTTTTTGGTGGGATGGTTGATGGCTTTAAATACTTCTTCAATTTCGCTATTATTCGGCGTTAACGCACCCGTCGGGCAGACGCGCGCACATTGACCGCAGGAAACACACTCGTGGCTTTGGCCCATATCTTTATTAAAGGCCGTCGCAATTTGAGCGCGGTAGCCGCGAAACGCAAAATCAATTGCGCCGATACCTTGTATTTCGTTGCAGATGCGTACGCAGTTGCCGCACAAAATACATTTGCTGTTGTCGCGCACGAGCGCGGCCGAGGTGGTATCGCGGTGGGCCGGTTTTTGTTTGGCTTTAAAGCGGATTTCCGTAATGCCCATTTCTTGTGCTAAACTTTGGAGTTTGCAATGGCCCGATTTAGAGCAGAGCGTGCAATTGTGATTGCCGGACGCAAGCAAAAGTTCCAAGTTAATGCGGCGTAAGCGGCGTACTTCATCGGTATTGATGCGTACGTTCATCCCCGCACGCGGAGCCACACAGCAAGACGCTACAATGCCCATACCGTCTACTTCTACCAAGCACAAGCGGCACGCGCCGTAAATTTCCAGTTCCGGTTGATAGCAGAACGTGGTGATATTGAAATTGGCTTTGCGGATGAGTTCCAACAAATTCCGCTCGCCTTCAATGGCTACTTTTTTACCTTCAATAGTTACAAAGTTTTCGTTTTCCATAATTTTATCCCTTACGCGCCGACTTTCACCGCGCCGAATTTACAAGTAGATTTGCAACTACCGCATTTGATACATTTTTTAGGATCAATCGCGTGCGGTTTACCTACGTTGCCAGAAATGGCCTGTACCGGGCAAGCGCGTTTGCACATCCCGCAGCCTTTGCATTTGGCCGGGTCAATGGTATAACTGGCAAGTGCTTTACATACGCCGGCCGGGCAGCGTTTTTCTACCACGTGGGCAAGATATTCGTCTCTAAAGTATTTCAAGGTAGAAAGCACCGGATTGGGCGCTGTTTTGCCTAGTGCGCACAGCGACGCTTTTTGTACGGCTTTGGCTAAATCTTCCAAAGTTTCCAAGGTTTTGAGCGTGCCGCGACCTTCGCAAATATCGGTCAGCAAGGATAACATTTGGTCCGTACCTTCGCGGCAGGGAACACACTTACCGCACGATTCGCGTTTGGTAAATTCCAAGAAGAAGCGCGCCACATTTACCATGCAGGTTTTTTGATTCATGACTACAAGCCCGCCCGAACCGATCATGGCCCCGGCTGATTTTAACGAGTCAAAATCAAGCGGCACATCAAAATGTTCTTTGGTTAAGCACCCACCCGAAGGTCCGCCGATTTGTGCGGCTTTGAAAGCCTCGGGGTTGACGGTGCCGTCGCTGTCGGTCGTACCGCCGGCCACGTCGTTAATCACTTGGCGCAAGGTTGTACCCATCGGCACTTCCACTAGCCCCGTGTTAGCAATATGTCCCGTGACGGCAAAGGTTTTTGTGCCCGGGCTGGTGGGCGTACCGATTTTGGCAAAGTTTTCAGCGCCCATTTCAAACACTTTGGCGACGGTTGCCAACGTTTCTACGTTGTTAATAACGGTGGGTTTTCCGAACAAGCCGCTGTGGGCCGGGAACGGCGGTTTGACTTTGGGCATACCGCGTTTACCTTCCACCGAGGCGATTAAGGCAGTTTCTTCACCGCATACGAACGCGCCGGCGCCTTCCATAACGTTAATTTTGAAGTTTTTGCCGGAACCGAAAATGTTTTCGCCCAAAATACCGAGCGCTTCGGCTTCTTCAATGGCTTTGCGGATGCGTTTAATAGCCAGCGGATATTCCATACGAACGTAGATATAACCTTCGTCGGCGCCGATAGCGCGTGCGGCAATCATCATACCTTCCAACACGGCGTTGGGGTTGCCTTCCATAACGGAACGGTCCATAAAAGCCCCCGGATCGCCTTCGTCGGCATTGCAAATGACGTACTTTTTACCTTCCGGTTCAATGCGGGCAAATTCCCATTTTTTACCGGTGGGGAAACCGCCGCCGCCACGTCCGCGAAGACCTGATTTAATCATTTCTTTGCAGACTTGTTCCGGCGTCATTTCCAAATAAATTCGTTTAGCCTGTGCATAACCGCCGTGCGCGATATATTCGTTGATATCTTCGGGGTTGATGCGTCCGCAATCGGCGAGCAAAATACGCTGTTGTTTGGCATAAAACGGAATATCGGCTACGGTTTTGGATTTTTGATCGTTGGCCGGGTTGTGGTATAACAAGCGGTCAATCACTTCGCCTTTGAGCAACGTTTTTTCAATAATTTCCGCCACGTCGGCTACTTTTACTTTGGTATAAAAAATGTCGCCCACGCTCACCAGCGGCCCTTGCGCGCAGAAACCGCGGCAACCGCTTAAACTTAAATAGTTCTCGCGGCATCCTTTGGAAACTTCCACGCTGCACGCGATACCGCGTTTTTCCATTTCGGTTTGAAAGGCTTTGTAAACATCTAACGAGCCCCCGGCAATACAACCGGTACCGCCGCAAATGACGATACGCTTTTTAATATTTTTGTAAGCGTCGTTAAAATCTTTTGCGATTTTTTCAATATCTTGTGTTGCCATAGTTATTTGGCCTCCGCTTTAATAACTTCGTCAATAAGTTCTTCGGCTTTGGCCGGAGTTACTTGGCCGTGGACTACTTCGTCTACCACCATTACCGGAGCCAACCCGCATGCCCCTAAACAAGAAACACACTCTAATGTGAAAAGTAAATCTTCCGTAGTTTCCTGCCCGTCTTTCAGTTTGAGTTTCTTTTTAACGGTGTCAATAATAGCAGCCGAGCCTTTTACGTGGCAAGCCGTACCGTTGCAAACGCGGATAATGTGTTTGCCTTTAGGCGTAATAGCAAAGTGGGCAAAAAACGTCGCTACACCAAATACTTTGGCGGGCGAAATGCCGAGTTCATTAGCGATAAAACGCATCACATCTTCCGGCAGGAAGTGGTAAGCATCTTGCACTTTTTGCAAGATGGGGATTAACTTGGCGCTATCATAATTATGGTCTTTTAAGATTTGCGCCGCAGGTGTGAATCTGTCTGACATAAGTTCTCCTATAGAAATTTACAGCAAAAACTACTTTTACAAATTGTTTTTATCGGAAAAAAGACGGGAAACCGTCTCTATACTATTATAGCAAAATACAAAGCGCTATAAAATAACCGCCCATGAGCACCAGCCCCGTTGGTACGGCTATACGTGCCCATTCGCGGCTTTTAATGCCGAGTTTTTCCGCCGCCACAATGTTAGGCAGATTCCCTTGCACGAGCATGCTGCCAAAAGCGGCTAACCCGATAACCATATAGGTTAAATCGGCAGGGGAAATGGTGGGCACAATTTCAATAGCAGCAAGTGTGGTATTATCAATAATGACAGATACTGCGTTGGCAAAAAACAGTACTTTGCCACCTAAATGGGTGATGGTGCTTTGCGCCAGCGGTCTCAAACCGGTGCTGATTAAATGGAGTGCGGCCACAAACATATAAATGTGCCACGTGCGGCGTAAGACGGAACTGTAGTTTTCTTTATCTTCGCGAATATACATTTGAAGTCCGGCTCCGGCATTACGCGCGGTATATCCGGCCGCCACGGCTAATGCCACTAACGCCGGCAAAATCCAACCGGAGAAATGACGCGCTAAAAAGAAAAAATCCGCGTGATACGGCGCGCCGGAAAGCGTGTTGTTGATGATTAAACCCATGGGTTCGGCCAAAGGCGTAAGCACGGCGCCTAATGCAATAGCATAACAGGCAAATACGGTAATGTGTACCGTTTTTTGATGTTCCAAATTAACAACTTTTAATACTTCGGCCAATACCAACGCGGCTACGGTTACACTTATTAAAGAAGAAACCAGCCCCAGCGTAAAAATGAGTAAGGCAAAACTGTAACAGGGCTCCAATGCCTTGAAAAATACGAATAAAATACGGAAAATATAACGGGAATAATTATTAAAAATCACGCTGACAACCAACACGATAAAGGCCACATTAACAGGATATTGCAACGTTTCATAAACAAAATCAACGTTCCAATTACCGCTAACCGTTACTGCGGCTGCGCCAACCCCCAGCAGGAAAATTTCCAAGTGGCTTTCTACCCAGCGCGAAGTAAGCGGCCAAATGAGCAAATTGATAACAATTAGGCCCAGTAATATGTTCATCCATAAAGGTGTTTGGGTGGCAAGAGTTTCCATAAATACATTTTACTAAAAAAGAGGTTCTGTCGCAGTAAATGGGGTAAATTTAGTACAATAAAGGTATCCAAAGTTTGTGGTATCTAGAAATAAGGAGAAAACGATGAAAAAAATTATTGTGATGTTGTTTGCGTTAGGACTTGCTGCCGTATATGCCCAGGCCGCTGATGATTGCGGTTGTGCTGTTGGTGATGTAACCTGCGTAAACAATTGCACGTTGTCCAAAATCAGCAACTTGCGCCAAAATGTCCAAGCCAAAAAGGACAACGTTAAGAAAAACATAAAAGCCGCCAAACAACAAAAAGCGGCCAATGATAAAGAGGCTACGGCGGAAGCCAAAGCCAAAATAGAGGCTAAAAAAGCCGAGGCCAAAGCACGCGTAGAACAAGCCAAAGCCGACGCTCAAGCAAAAAAACAACAAGCCGAGACTAAAAAAGCCGAAGCCAAAGCACGCGTAGAACAAGCCAAAGCCGATGCGGCGGCTCGGAAAGCGCAAGCCAAAGCGGATGCTGATGCAAGACGTGCCAAAGCCAAAGCGGATGCTAAAAAGGCTAAAGCCGATGTAAAGGCCAAAAAAGGCGAAGTAAAACAAGCCGCGAAAGATTCCAAAAAAGCCTTGAAAGAAGAACAAAAGGCGTGGAAAAATTTGGCCAAATAAGCAGACTTATAGAAACAGAATTGTCTAAAAAATAGCCGCCTTTTAAGGCGGCTATTTTGTGTTAAAAAAATTTTCGGTTATACCGGTGGGGGGGAAGAAGATTTATTTAACGGGTTCCACTTCGCGCTCATAGCCTTGTGCCGCCACCACGCGTGCCTTAAAAATACTGCCTGGTTTTACCGGGCGAGTAAAAGTAACTTTTCCGTCAATATCGGGGGCATCTTTATAGGTTCGTCCGAAATCTTCTCCGTCGGCAATGATTTCAAGCGTGGTGTTTAAGAGCCGCTTGTTTAAGCGGTCAATTACGCGGCTTTGTACTTCTTCTAATTCACGCGCTCGCTCGTGTTTGACCGCAGCCGCGATTTGTTTCATTTCATAAGCGGCGGTGCCTTTTTCGCGAAAATACTCAAACACGCCCATATTATCAAATTCATACTCATTTACAAATTTTTTCAGTTCATTGAAATCACTTTTTGTTTCGCCGGGGAATCCAACTATAAAATTAGTGCGCAAGGAAATATCCGGCACTTCTTTTTTAAGCATATCCAGGGTGTGGCGAATTTGCGTGCCGTCGCAGTGACGGTTCATCCTTTTTAATACCGGGTTTGCAATGTGTTGAAGGGGAATATCTACATAGTGGAAAATTTTATCCGTTGAGGCCATCAGCCGGGCAATATCGCGCGTCATGCGGTGCGGGTAAGCGTACATAATGCGCAATCGGCCCAACCCGCGTATTTTGAGCAGTTTTTCCAGTAGTGTTAAAAACTGCACTTTTCCGTACAAGTCTATTCCATACGACGTCGTATCTTGCGCAATCAATGAAATTTCTTTAACGCCGTTTTGTGTCATCAGTCGTGCTTCTCGCACCACATCTTCCATAGGTTTGGAACGGTACGGCCCGCGGATAAAGGGGATGGTGCAATAAGCACAGCGATTGTTGCAGCCGTCGGCAATTTTAAGATAGGCCGTATGCGAAGCGGTTAGACTCATCTTATATTTCGGCAAATAAAGCGATGCGGGCAATGGTTCTAAAATGGTTCCGCGTGTGCGCAAAGCATCTTCTATATGTTCTTGTGCGGCTATGGAAAAGAGGGTATCAATTTCCGGAAATTGACGGGCAATTTGTTCTTTAAAACGTTCCACCAGACACCCGGTTACGGCAACTTTTTTTATTTTTCCGGCACGTTTGAGTTCCAATGCGTAGCGGATTTCGTCTTTGGCTTCTTTAACGGCGGATGCAATAAAACCGCACGTGTTGATGATGATTTCGTCGGCTTGTTCTGCGCGAAAAACCATTTTATGACCGCCGGCTATTAAGCGAGCGGAAAATTCTTCGCTGTTTGTTAAGTTCTTAGGGCAACCCAGGCTGATTACATAAAATTTCATATTAAACCGCCAAGTCTTCCGTTGGTTTGGCTTTGGGGGTTTCCTCCTCATCATCGTCGTGGCTTAACAGGGCCACCCCAAAAGTAAGCACGCCGATACGGCCAATAATCATTGTCCCTATAATAATAAACTTACCCAGTATGGAAAGTTGGGAAGTTATTCCGGTGGACAGCCCGCTTGTGCTTAAGGCGGCAGCCGATTCAAATACTAAACTTAGGAAGGGCAATTTTTCTGTCCAAGTAAGCAGAAAAATACTCGTGAGTAGAAACATTGTGTATAACAAAAATGTGGAAGTGGCCGCATATAAGCGCATAAGCGGCAGCCGCCGCCCTAACACTTGCACCCGGGTGCGTAATTGCAAGCGGGTATACATAATGGCTACTACGCTAAAAAAAGCCGTTAATTTCATACCGCCTGCCGTTCCGGAAGGAGCCCCACCAATACTCATAAGCATAATTAACACTAAAAGCGAACACGACGAAAGCAACCCGGTGTTTACCGTATGAAAACCGGCAGTCGTCATAGCGGCGATTGATTGGAAGCAGGCCTCCCAAATCGTTAAGCCCGGGGTGGTAACAAATAAAATAATGGTACCAAAAGTTAAAATAATCAGAGTGGCCAGCACAATAAGTTTGGTGGTTAGTGATATAGAGGTAGTTTTCCGACGGATAAAATTAAATACGTCTGTTACTACAATAAATCCCATGGAGCCGGCCAATGTCAAACAGGAAATAACGATATTGATAGTTTTGCTATCTACAAAATTTTCAAGTCCGTTGCTCCACAAGGCGTAGCCGGCGGTACAAAAAGCCGACACGCTGTGAAAAATGCTATACCAAAGCGCATTTAAGATAGAGTAGTCGTGATGACGGAAGTAATTAAATAAAAACACCGCTCCGATACTTTCTGCCACCAAGGTAAAAATAAAAGCCGAATGTAAGAAGGATGTGATATCCAACGTTTTAGGCAAAGAAACTTCTGCCGACAAAGACTCCTGTTGACGGTGACGTAGGCGGTGTCGTTCCGAAAAAGACAAGTAGACAAACGATGAAAACGTCATATACCCCAGCCCACCTATTTGAATTAAAATAAGCACAACCAATTTACCCAAAAACGAATAGGAGTCGGCGAAGTTAACAGTTTGCAACCCGGCGGTGGAAACGGCAGCCGCCGCGGTGAAAAAGTTATCTAAAAAAGACACACGTGCAGACGTCATAAACGGAAGCGATAGAAGAATCGTTCCCAGTACGGTATACGAAAGCACGGTTTGGGCAATATTTTGGTGCGGGGTTAGCCGCAACAAAAATAAGGAGTATTTGCGTACCGTGAGTTTTATGAACTCACGTGTTTTCATAAAAAATTCCTTCCAGTTCATACCTTTATATTATATAAAATAGGCCGTTTGTGTAGATATGCAATAAAAAGTTTTGCTCCCGGTTTATATAAGAGTAGGGAGGTGATTATTATGAACAAAGTACTATTTTTATTGGCCGGTTGTATTGGGTTAGGCGGATGTATGGCAACGGTCACTCCGCAAGGCTATGCCGAACTTTCATACACCGCTCCGGTGGTGGAAATTGAACCGGCCCCGGTGGTAGTGTCTGAACCGCTGGTAATTGTATCGCGCCCCAAACCGTTGGTGCCGGTAATAGCCCCGCGGCCGGTAGTTGTGGCCGCGCACCCCAGACCGGTCCCACCGCGCCCGACTCCTTTGAAACCGCGCCCGCGTTCCATCCCGCGGCCTGCCCCTGGTATCGTGCCAAATGGTCACGGGGGGACACCGGCTCATCCGGGTAGCGGTCATCAACCCCACGGCAACACGCCCGGGCACGCGGCTCATGGGCAAACGCCGGGACATGGGAATAATTCCGGGCACGGTAGTGGGCATCAAGGCCCTGGTGGAAATACGCGCCCGATGAAAAAATAAGGTAGTTTATTGGGATAAAAGGCTTATGGTCTGCGTTTGTTGTTGAAAATACGCAGACCGTAAGTGATTTAAAAACAAAAAAGATATTTACAAACGAAAATATATTTACTACAATAATTAAGTAGTAAAAAGATTTATTCCCCGATAGCTCAATGGTGGAGCGACCGGCTGTTAACCGGTAGGTTGTAGGTTCGAGTCCTACTCGGGGAGCCATTTAAAAACCCTCGGCAAATGCTGAGGGTTTTTAAATGGCTAGTCCGAGAGCGGGCAAACTGCTTTGCCCGCGTTAGGACGAGAAAGGCGGAGCGTTGTACGAGTTTTGCCGCTAGGCAAAGGCGAGTACCGCGAGCCCGGCCTGCAGGAAAACTCCGTCAGGAGTTTTACCGGAAGGCGAGTCCTTAACTGCTTTGCCCGCGTTAGACTAAAACTATTTATTTTCCGGTTTCTTCAAACGCTTTATGTCCTTTGGGACTATGGGCCACAAATTCTTTAATGGCGTTAATTACTTGCGCTTGCTTTTTAACAGTACATGGCCCGCCGATACAGCCGCCTTTGCAACTCATTACTTCTAACAGTTGGAAATCTCCTGCTTTGCCTTGCGCATACGCATTAAGGAGTAACATTGTTTTTTTATCCAAGCCGTTAACGGTTTGTTTTTTAAAGGAAATTTTCCCTTCCAAGGCATCTTCCACGGCTTGGGCTACTCCGCCGGTGACGCCGTAGTAACGACCTTGCGCGGAAATGTTGTTGGCAAGTTTGGCCGGTTCGCATTGAGTGGGATCAATCTGTCTCGCTTGTAAAATGGCGTCCATTTCCTCGTAAGTGAGCACGTAATCAATGTTAGGATCTTCTTTCCCTTCTACCCGTTTGGCTACACACGGTCCGATAAATACAGTGGTTAAGCCGTCTGCTTTTTCTATCGCTGCTGTATAGCCTGCGGGAGTTTTTGTATGGGACACAAATTCTTTTAAAGCCGGCAAATGTTTTTTAACGGCTTGCATCCAAGCCGCACAACAAGATGTGGTCATAAACCGCGCGCCTTTTTCCAATCGTTCCACGAGTTCGCGCGCTTCGTTTTGTGTGGTAATATCCGCTCCCAAAGCGACTTCGGTTACTTTGGCAAAGCCCGCTTTTTTTAAGGCGGTTATCAGTTGCGGCAACGTGCAATTTAATTGCCCGACTACCGACGGAGCCACCAGCGCGCATACGTTCGTTCTTTTCATGGCCGACAAAACGTCAATCAATTGGCTGCGTTCTAAAATGGCACCAAACGGGCATGCTTCCATACATTGACCGCAAGAGATGCACTTGTCAAAATCTATATGGGCAAACCCATCTTCCCGTTTGTGGATAGCATCTACCGGGCAGGCTTGTTCGCAGGGTACGGGAACGTATGTAATGGCGTTGTACGGACAAGACGATTTGCATTGTCCGCAATTTTTACATTTATCCGGATCAATTTTGGAGCGTCCGTTTTCGGATGAAATAGAAATAGCGCCGAATTTGCATGCTTGTTGGCAATGACGCGCCAAACATCCTTGGCAGGCTTCTGTTACGATATGGCGCGCCTTAACACAGGCTTTGCAAGCAATATCCAAGACGGTTAAAGTAGATTCGGGGGTTTCTTTTCGGGCGAGTGCTTTTTTGGCGTAATCATTTAACGAAGTGGCTTCGTCATCTTGTTCCAAACTGCCGCCAAGTGCCGCCAAGGTTCGCGCGCGAAAAACGGCACGTTCTTTATAAATACAGCAACGAACCCCGGAAGTGGCATCTTGCGGTAATACTTCAAAAGGGATGCGGTACGCTAGTGTTTCCAGCGTGCCTTTGTCAAAAGACTCTACCACTTTTTTTAAGGCCTCGCGTTTAAAGAAAAGGGCCTTGTTATCCGATATGTTCATATTCTACGTATATTCTATCATATTTAGTTATGGATTGACCGTCTGCGGCCAAAGGGGTGTGCCGGGTGGCAATTTGCTTGGGACCGGTGGAATAGCAGTCGGTTCGTGCGGTGGGTTAATCACACGCGGTAAATACATTTGATCAGTAAGTGTACCCCCGGAAACAAGTGCCTTAAATTTTTTTGTTTGGGTATTTTGGGGAGCCTTATTAGATTGAGCGGCTGCCAATGATTTTTGTTGTTTTTGCTGTAATTGATCGGCTTCTTGAGGTGTCATCAAACGTGTGAGTTGATTGTTCTTAAATAAAAAGAATTGAGATGTTTCGGCTTGTTGTAATTTGTAAAGAGTTTGTCCGTTAGGCGTTGGCAATGGAACGGGCGTTACCCCTTCGGGGTGCAACGCTAAAAATTCCGTTTCACTTATACCGATATTTACTTTGTATTGTGCAAATAATGACAACGATTCTTGCGGAGATGTGGCCACGGCTACAAAAGTTTGCGGTTCTTTGGCGCGAAATAAAAATTTACGATATCCGCCTTCTCTGCCATATTGTACAAAACGGTATTTGGTACCGTCGGTGGCGCGCACGTTAGCGTCTTTGGTGGATACGCTGGTAATCAGTGCCAACGCTTCTTCACGTGTTTTGTTTTTGAGTAGACGCGTCAATGCTTTGGCATCTTTATCCCAGATGTTTATTCCATCGTTCTGCTTTTTGTCCGAGTCCCCCGTCAGTTCAATGACGATTTCCGGTTCTTCTGCGGAAACCGCCCCAAGAGGGATGGCTAAAAATGTTAAAATGAATAAGTATCTCATACTTGTTATTATAAAAGTTTTTGTATAATATGTCTTTAGAAAACGAAAAACTAGTATAAATAAAGATCTTTGCATGGATAAGAAGTTTCTTACAATAAATAAAAATAACTTAAAAATCGGGAGTATTATGAAACGTATAGGAAGTGTAATTCTAATGACGGTTTTATTGGCAACTGTGGGTTGTCACAAAAAAGAAGCGGCTGCTCCGCAAGCGGCGGCCGTTAATGCGGTATCTGTTATTCAACAAGATTATCCGTGGACCATGGAATATCCGGCGCAAGTGGCCGGTTCGCTAGATGTGCAAATCCGCGCACAAGTGGGGGGAATTTTAGAGGCCCGCTTATATAATGAAGGCGAATTTGTGGAGCAAGGGAAGCAACTTTTTCAAATTGATGATAAAGAATATGTGGTGGCGTTGGAAAAAGCGCGCGGTTCTTTGGCCCAAGCGCAAGCGGAAGTAAAACGCAACAAACGCACCTATCAACGTATGAAAACTTTGCGGGCCGAAAATGCCGTGAGCCAACAAGATTACGATAATGCTCTTTCGGCTTACGAGACGGCTCAAGCCAATGTGCAAGTAGCCCAAGCCGGCGTAAATAATGCTGAAATCAATTTGGGTTACACGAAAGTGACGGCGCCTATTTCTGGTATTGCGGGCAAAGAAAATCAGACGGTAGGGAGTTTGATTTCCGCTGCGGGAGAATCGGGCTTGCTTACTACCATGGTACAGATTGATCCGCTTTATGTAAATTTCTCAATGCCGGGTAGTCAATTTGAAAAATTGACGCAAGGTTATCGCGAAGGTACGATTTCTATGGGTAATGCCGATAACCCGCAAATGCTTAAGGACATGAACTACCGCGAAAAGGCCGTAGAAGATGTGCCGATATATGTGGAAGTTTTATTGTCTAATGGTAAAGAATATCCGCAACGCGGAAAACTCATTTTCTTTGACAGTTCCGAGAATACACAAACATCCAGCATTGCTATCAAAGCGGAAATTGCCAATCCGGCGCGCACGCGCGAACTGATACCGGGGCAATTTGTCCGGGTGCGTTTGGTGGGTGCTGTGTTTAAAAACGCGGTATTGGTGCCGGCTTCGGCGGTGTTGGTATCCCCCAACGGTTTAACAGCGTATGTGATTAAAGAGGATAATACGGTAGAACTTCGCTCGGTAGAAGGACAATTACAAAATGATATGTATATTGTGTCGTCAGGCTTAAAAGCGGGCGAGCGGGTGATAAACGGCGGACTTGTTAAAATTCGCCCCGGTATGTTAGTGGCCCCGACTATGCAAGAATTTACGGTGTCAATGCCTCAAGAAAAAGTAGAGCAAGCATCTGACGACGGGCGCGATTTGGCGACTTTGGAACAAACGATCGGCGAGGCTACCGCTCCTGATGAACAGGCCTTATCCGGAGTGTCCGTTCCGCCGACAGAAGATCTCTCGCCGGCGGCAACTGTACCGGCAACCGCACAAACGCCAACCGCGGCTGCAGGTAACTAAAAGGGGCAGATATGTTTTCTAAATTCTTTATTAACCGTCCTATTTTTGCTACGGTCATTTCGTTGCTTATCGTATTGGCCGGGGTGGTTTCTATTACTTCGCTGTCGGTAGAACAATACCCCGATTTAACGCCACCTACCATTCAGGTTTCCGCTTCTTATCCGGGCGCTAGCCCCGAAGTAATTGCCACCACCGTGGCCGCTCCGTTGGAGCAACAAATCAACGGGGTGGAAGATATGCTTTATATGAACTCTACCTCGTCTTCTAACGGGGATATGAGTTTGCTGGTTTCCTTTAAAGTAGGCACGGATCCTGACCAGGCTATGATTAACGTTAATAACCGCGTACAGCAAGCCACTTCTTCTTTGCCGCAGGATGTGCGCCGCTACGGGGTAACGGTAGATAAAAAATCTTCAGCCATGTTACAGATTATTGCGCTTTATTCTCCGTCGGGACAAGCCGATACTACGACCATTGGGAACTATGCTTTAATTAACATTGTAGATGATTTAAAACGTGTGGAAGGCGTAGGGGATGCGCAGGTAATGTCTGCTAACGATTACGCGATTCGTATTTGGACAAAACCGGATGTATTGTCCCAACGTAATTTAACGGTAAGTGATATCGCCGCTGCAGTACAAGCACAAAACGCCCAACGCGCCGCCGGTAAAATCGGTCAACCTCCTTTACCGGTACAAGTGGACCGCACCTACACGATTGTAGCGCCGGGCCGTTTAACCACACCGGAAGAATTTGAAAATATCATTTTGCGCGCCAGCCCCGACGGCACGACTTTATTGCTAAAAGATGTGGCCCGAGTGGAATTAGGTAGCCAGACGTATGAATTTAATGGCAGTTACAACGGAAAACCTGCCGTGCCGATAGGTATTTTCCTTTCCCCGGGGGCTAATGCCGTGGCTACCGCTAACGCCGTGGGAGAGCGTATGAAGGAACTTGCTAAACAATTCCCGCCGTCAATGGATATGGAGTATAAAGTAGCGTATGATACCACGCTCTTTGTAAAGGAATCTATTAAGGAAGTTATCCATACGCTTTTAGAAGCCATGGTGCTCGTGTTCTTGGTTGTTTATTTATTCTTAAAAGATTGGCGCGCTACACTAATTCCGTGTTTGGCCGTGCCGGTATCTATTATCGGTGCGTTTGCCGGCATGAAATTATTTGGCTTTTCTATCAATACACTTACGCTATTTGGGCTTGTGCTTGCTATCGGGATGGTAGTAGACGACGCTATTGTGGTGATTGAAAACGTAGAGCGTTTGATGAGCGAAGAAAAATTGCCCGTCAAAGAAGCAACTATTAAAGCGATGGAAGAAGTTTCCGGCCCGGTAGTGGCGATTGTGTTGGTGCTATGTTCGGTGTTCGTGCCGGTGGCCTTTATGGGCGGACTCACGGGTGTAATGTATCAGCAGTTCGCCATCACGATTGCGGTGTCGGTGGTTATTTCCGGGTTGGTGGCTCTTACCTTAACGCCTGCCTTGTGCGCGCTTCTCTTGCGTCATAAGGAAGAACCGACGAAAGGATTTTTCTATTGGTTTGACCAAAAATTTGAAAAACTTACCGGGAAATATGCCGGTTGGGTATCTTTCTTTATCCGCCGTGTGCCGGTGTCTGCTGTGGTGTTGGTGTTGTTGGTAGCGGGGATGTTGGGGCTTTTCAAAATAGTCCCCGGCAGTTTGCTGCCCGACGAAGACCAGGGATTTATTATGGTATCGGCGCAATTGGACCCGGCCTCGTCTTTAACTAGCAGCCAAGAAGTTGCCAATACATTAGAAAAAATCATCATAAGTAACCCGGCCGTTGACCAAGATATGACGTTTACCGGCTATGATATGCTTAGCAGTACACAAAAAGCCAATGCGGTATCGTCGTTTGTGATGTTAAAACCGTGGGACGAACGCAAAACAAAAGCCTTGTCTTCAAAAGGTGTGGTGGCCGGTGTCTATCAAGCCGCTATGCAAAAAATTCCTACCGCTATTGTGATGCCGTTTAATCCGCCGCCCATTATGGGTATGAGTACGACGGGCGGTTTGGAAGGTTATATACAAAACCGCGGCTCGGGAGATAGCCGAGAATTGGAAAAACAAATCCAAGCGTTTATGGAAGCCGTTAAAAAACGCCCGGAAATTGCTAGCGTAACCAGTACGTTCTCGGCCGATGTGCCGCAATACTCGCTAATGGTGGATGAAACAAAAGCCCGTTCTATGAACGTGTCTTTGGATGATTTGTATGCTACGTTGCAAGGTTCGTTCGGCACTACATACGTCAACGATTTTACCTATATGGGCCGCAGTTTTAAGGTAATGATTCAAGCCGATGGCGAATATCGTGCAAAGCCCGAACAAATCAGTGGGGTATATGTGCGCGCGCAAAGCGGATCTATGGTTCCGTTATCGGCGCTTGTTACCTTAACGCCCTCACTGGGGCCGGATATGGTGGAACGGTTTAACGTGTTCCCGGCCGCTAAATTTATTGCTAACCCGGCCGCCGGTTACAGTTCCGGCGACGCCATCTCGGCCGTGGAAGAAACCGCTAAAAACACACTGGATCCCAACTTTACCCTCGCGTGGACCGGCACTACTTATCAAGAAAATTTGGCGGGCAGTTCTTCTATGCAAGCACTCTTGTTAGGTATTTTGGTCGTATTCTTGATTTTGGCCGCGCAGTATGAAAAATGGAGTTTGCCGGTAGCGGTGTTAATGGCAGTTCCGTTTGCGGTATTTGGGGCGCTACTGGGTACATTTATGCGCGGATTATCCAATGATATTTACTTTCAAATTGCGCTCGTGGCCTTGGTCGGTTTGGCCGCGAAGAACGCTATTTTAATTGTAGAATTTGCGGTGCTCTTAAAAGAACAAGGCGAACAAAAAGCCAAGGCCGCCGTAGACGCAGCCAAACTGCGCTTTAGACCGATTGTTATGACGTCTTTAGCATTTATTTTAGGATGCGTGCCGCTAATGATTAGCAGTGGGGCGGGTGCGGCCAGCAGACACTCTATCGGCACGGCCGTTGTATTTGGTATGCTTATCGCTACCGGCGTTGCTCCGCTATTTGTGCCGTTGTTTTTCTGTTGGTTTAGCGGTAAAGATAATGAAGCCCCGTTAGACGGGAAATTGGAGGAAAATAAATGAGAAAAATTGCTTTAACCTTATTTTCATTGGCTTGTTTAAGTGGGTGTTTGTTAGGACCTAACTATAAACAACCCGAGTTAGACTTGCCGCAAGGCGGTCAATCCGGTGATAAGTACGGCATTTTTACAACGGCCCAATGGTGGAACGTATTTGAAGATCCCGTATTAGACGGCCTGGAAGAACAAGCCCTTGCTTACAACCAAGATTTACAAGCCGCTATTGCGCGTGTAGATGAAGCACGTGCTGATGTAGGGGTGGCTAAAGCAGACCAAATGCCTTCGCTTTCCGCCGGGGCGCAAAGCGGCCGGGAAGGCAACAACGCCGGATCCGGCGAAAGCCAAAGCACGGCGGGTTTGTCGGCCTCATTTGAATTAGATTTGTGGGGAAAATATCGTCGGTTGTCCGAGGCTGCCCGGGCGCAACTGCTGGCTACGGAAGCCGCGCGCGATACGGTGCGCTTGACGCTTACGGCCGATGTGGCTAATGGTTATTTTACCTTGCGAATGTTAGATGCACAACAAAAGATTTTGGAACGAACCTTGCAAGCGCGTGAAGAAAATGTACGCATTTATGAATCGCGCTATAAAGCCGGTTATTGTACAGAAGTAGATTTGCGTCGTATGCAAGCCAACAAAGATAGTGTGCAGGCTCAATTACAACAACTCAATTTACAACGCGAGCAACAAGAAACGGCATTAGCGGTGCTTCTTGGGCAGTCTCCGCGTGAAATTATTGCACGTAATATCCCGCGCGGCAAAACATTAACCGAACTTAAGTTAATACCGGATGTCCCGGCAGATCTGCCGTCTGATTTATTGCAACGCCGTCCGGATATTCGTCAAGCCGAAGAACAACTGATTGCCGCTAATGCCAATATCGGCGCGGCCCGTGCGGCGTATTTCCCGTCTATTTCACTAACCGGTACGGCGGGTTTTGCCAGCGACGCGTTAACAAGTTTGTTCACCGGAGGCGCAGGGGTGTGGAACATTGCGGGCAACGCTTTAGCACCTATTTTTGAGGGTGGTAAAATTAAAGCGCAAAACAAAAAAGCCGAGGCACAATACCGCGAACAATTAGCATCTTACACCAAAACGGTGCAAACGGCTTTCAAGGAAGCGTACGATGCGTTGGCCGCCAACCGTATCAATCGCGATATTTTTGATTCGTACAATTCGCAGACCGCGGCCATGAAACGCAGTTACGACTTAACTAAAAAACAAGAAAACGCGGGGCTTATCGGTGTGACGGATTTGTTGAGTGTAGAAGAAAATTTATTGTCCGCCGAGATGAATCTAGCCACTTCTCGCGCCAGTGAGTTAACGGCGGTAGTAAATTTATGTAAAGCCCTGGGCGGTGGTTGGCAAGTAAAATAAAAAATTTGCTTAACGGAAAATGCCCCGGGATTTTACCGGGGCATTTTTTATGAGAAGATTATTGGGCCGCGCGTAAGACATGGCTGAAAGAGAAGTATTGTAGTGAATTATAAGGTTCTATTAAATGAACCGTTCCCCGGGGGATGCCCGGGGAACGGCAGGGATGATGTTGTGTTATTTAACGAGTTCGTAGGTTTCTTTAAATTCTTCTTCGGCTACGCCGTAAACATCTTCCGGCTTAGTGATGTTTAAGAAGGATCCGGGGCCTAAATACTGTTCTCCCCACGAGGCTTTAATGTTAAGTTCGCGGTGGATTTGTATAAAGGTTTGGGGAAGACCGGTCGGTTTATACCAACCTTCACCGAGTTCTTCTGCCGGTTCATATTTTTGAACAAATTTTTCTCCCGGAACGATATCTTGTTCTCCGCCGAGATTAGTAACTATCCAATCGCCGTCTTTCGCGATGTTTTCAGCTTCTTGGGTGCCGTCTTTAAGCACCGTTACGATTTTTTCGCCGTCCTGTGCCGGTCGCGCTTGGATGCGGGCGCTTTTGACGTAACGGGCCGGTTTCCCCGTGGGGATATCTAAAAATTTAAGTGTATTTTCCGGGCCGATGGCTCTAAACAACAAGTTTATATTAGAAGGCGAAATGTTTTGACCGCGGAAATAGGTAGCTATTTCTTCCGCCGGCAGGGTTCTGCGTAACAAACCACCATAGAACGAAACTACGAAATTCCCTTTTTTATAAGTGTTCGGATTTCTCAAAAAGCGAATCGGTGCAGGTGTCCAATCGCGCGTAATATAACTAATTTCTACCGGCATAGACACATTTCCTCGGCGCAGTGCCAAGTTCGGCATGCCCTTAATCGGTTGATATAATTCGGCAAATTTTTCTTTGCTTAAGACAACCGGGAAAGATAACGAACTAGGCTCTAAAATCATGTCCCCCGGTTTAGTGGCAAGTTTTTTTACTTCATTATTTGAAGCCATCCACACATCGTTGCCGGTGGCATGGGTTACTTTTTCTACTTGTAAGTCAATAATATCACCTGAAATTGGTCTGAAAACGCGGTCAAATTCTTCTTGTGTTTGGCTGCCTTGTACAAAATGTTCGGTGGGAACTTCTACCCGGTATGTTTCCCGAATATATTGAGCGGCGGGTGTTTGTGCGTTTTTGGACAGAGCGTCAATCGTTTCGGAAAGTTTATTGGATTGCCCTTTTAAGGCGTTGGCAATGCCTTTTCCGGCTTTTCCTTCTAGTGCTTCTATAACTGCTTTTCCGGCTTTGATTTTGCTTTGTGCTTGAGCCATGACGGGAGCTAGTAGCAAGGCGGCTAGTCCGATTGAAAATATTTTCCCGAAATTATTATTCATAATACTCCTCTTTATTATTATATTTTTCACCTTACATGATTATTCTATCTGAGATAAAGGGCGCTAACAAGGGTCAATGGACCTAAACGAAAGTTCATTTAGGGCCTAGTATAGAAATAGGTATTTAGGTTAGTCTTCTATATACACAAACAAGAATCCGCTACGCATAGAAACGGAAAAATTCGTTCGTACGGTTTGATTACTTAACGTACGAGTCGTTCCTAGCGGCAAGCGGGCATTTTTTAGGGGGAACTTTAGTCCGCTGAGTGTGACTCCGCTGCATGGTTTAACAGGCAGTAAACTTACGCGCGCGCCCGGGCGAGCGGTAAAACGGCGGGAAGAAGTGAGCGGAAAAATTTTCCAACCTTCACCTGCAAAGCATAATTTCATCTTTTTAGCGTATGAATAAGCAGTTAACAGATTACCAAAAGAAAAATCCCACCGTCCCCCGGTAAATCCGGCCAGTGTGCATTCCCGGCAATTTTGTTCGGCAAGGAAATCAAGTGCTTTTTGCAAGTCAGTATTATTTTGATTGTTTACAAATATCCAGCGGGCTTTTTTAAATTGCCGTCGGGTGGTGGCAGAAGCGGAATCTAAATCACCGATGATAACGTGGGGGGAGAGCCCGGCTTTGCGAGCACTGTTGGCGCCTCCGTCGGCCGCAATAATAGAGTCGGCTTTTTGCGCTAACGTTTTTAATAAACGCGGTGAAATATGGGGGCTATTGCCTATCAATAATGCGTGATGAAATGCTTTCACGGCGGCTCCTAAATAATACTAAAATAATTAAACTGCAACTAACCCCGATATAGAAGGGATCTATAACCTCTAACCATGACGGCGGAACTATTACGCGCCAAGCCGTCATCAGAATAGCGCTAATTAAAGAAGATGTCACAAATAATTTGTCGCTGATACATCCGGGGTAACGATACCCCATTAAAATGGGGATTAACAGACAAGCCGAAAAATAAGAGCCGAGCGTCAACCAAATTTCCTTAAAGTTGCTATGAAACAATCGGGCGAGTACAATGGAGATAGTGCCAACGGCAAAAATCATAATTCGGTTGGATAGAACAATGTTTTTAAATTGTTTGCGTAATAAGTCAAAACTTAATGTGTTAGACGCAATAAACAAAAAAGAATTCAGCGTGGATAAAATAATAGATAAAATACCCGCTACAAAAAATCCGCGCAACCCTACCGGCAGTAATTGGATGGAGTAGAAGAAATAGGCTTGTGCCGGCTGGGCGTGCGGCAGTAGCGCTCGCGCGTATAAAGAGCCGGCCGTTGTGCAGATGTCAAAACAAAACCAAATAACGGTAGATATAAGAATTCCGCGTTTAACCACGCGGGGACTTTTGGCCGCAAAGCAACGTTGGTAAAAACTGGGATCAATCAGGGTGGCTAGGGCAATAAACCCCCACACGCAGGTGCTTAACCACGAATTGCCACCGGTAAGGGTAAAGTGAGAGGCGGGCAAATTGGCTTTCAGGAAGGGGACTCCGCCGAACGTATAAACGGAAAATACTACCACGAGCAATACCGTGGTGCACATCACAAAAAATTGCACTAAATCTGAAAATACAACAGAGCGAAAGCCGCCCCAAGCGGTATATAAGCACGTGAATAATGTGCCGTAAATCATCCCCATCAAAACGCTGATACCGAACACCATGTGCAAGAACATCCCCAAACTAAGTACGTAGGCAACGGGGGTGATGTAAAAGAACGTAAATATGGCGGAAACTTTAGCCGATTTAGGCCCAAACATTTGCCCGGTTAAATCGGGTAACGTCAATGAGTTATACCGGGCGATTTTATCGGTGATAAAAAATGCAAAAATTAAATACGCTACGTACCAAAATACACCCTGCGTCAGGAAGTTGTAAATACCATAATTAAACGTAATTTCGTTAATGCCGAAAATGCCCCCATACCAAGTGGCCACCAACGTGGCTACAAATAGAGGCAGGGTGAGTTGCCGGCCCATCAATAGATAATCTAGTGCGGATAAACTTTCCTTCTTTTGTGTTTGTTTAAGCCGCACGTGTCCGTAAGCCGCTGCCAACGCGGTGGCTAACAACACGGTTGCCAATACCAACCAGTCTGCTAAATGAAAATACGTTACGGTCTTAAGTTCGTTTAACATAACTTAAAAGAAGCCCTGAGTAAAAGATACAGGGCTTCTTTTATTTTACTAAATAAACGGCTTATGTCGCTGATGCTACTGCCATTTCATTAAATAAGGCGGAATTAAGAACAAGAAGGACAATAAATACATAACGATAAGTAACGGTAGCATCCATTTAAGCCATTTGGGGTACGCAATGCGTGCAAAACCGATAGCCGCAATCGTAACCGGATCGGTGGGGATGACCATATTCATCCAACTTCCGCCCAGTTGGAAAGCAAGCACCATCGTTTGACGGGTAATGCCGATCAGATCGGCCAACGGCGCTAAAATGGGCATAGTCAGTACGGCTTTACCGGAACCCGACGGGATAAAAAAGTCAATAACCGTTTGTAGCATCATGGCTGCCCACGAGGCACAAACCGGGTGCAAGTGTTTGATCGTGCCGGACATAGCCTCTAACAGTGTGTCTAAAATATGTCCGTTATTAGCAATAATGACAATGGCTTGGGCAAAACACAAAAGCATCGCGATTTCCGCCATGCTACGCACCCCGTCAAAGAAGGCATCGGTGAATTTTTGCATATTCATATTGCCCAAAAAGCCACATACAAAACCGACTCCCAAAAACCATGCGGCAATTTCGGTAATATACCACCCTTCTTCTTCCAAGTGGAGTAGCGTCATTAAGTCCACTCCCCACAAACCGTGTATAAACGCACAAATTTGCGGTTTAAGTACGCCTATGATAAGTCCTGCCATGCCAATGCCAAACGCAAGCAATACCATTTTTTGTCGTCGGGTAATATGGGTTTCTTCTTTATGCAGTTTAAGTTCTTTGCGTCTTTCAATATCGTACTCATAGGTTAAACTTTTGGTAGGATCTTTGCGTATGCGCCTGGCATATAAGCCGAGCCATAAAATAATAACGGCTGTACAAATCAGCCAAATAATCAGCCGGTATCCTAACCCGGAATAGAGCGGTACTTGTGCAATCCCTTGTGCAATACCCACGGTGAACGGGTTGGTAAATGCGGCGGCAAATCCTACTCCGGCGCCAATGAAAGGGATAGCCGTTCCGAGAGCGGAGTCGTAATCTAACGAAAGTGCCAACGGAATAAATATCGGTACAAAAATCAATGCTTCTTCGCACATCCCAAAGGTAGCCCCGCATAGCGAAAATATAATTACGCCCAGCGGAATAAACAAGAAACGCAGCCGTGGGTTGCGATGAAAAAATCCGCTAGCGGCTTGTATGCCTGCGGCAATCGCACCTGTTTTTTCAATAACGCTTAATACGCCGCCAATCATAAGCAAAAATACAATTACTTCGGCGGTCTTACTAAAACCTTGTATGGGGGATTTTAAAAAATCAAATAAACCTTGCGGGGCCGGATCTACTGCGTGATATGTTCCGGCTACCACCACTTGCCGACCGTTTATTTCGGCCCGGTCATAAGAGCCGGGGGGGATAATCCAAGTAAGTGCGGTTACAATTGCCAAGATAGATAAGATGATGGCAAAGGTGTTTAATTTGATTTTTGACAAGATCCTAGACATTTCTTTTTTATGTTCCTTGTTTCCTTTTATAATATCAATAATGACAATTATATATTGTACTAAATACAGCGGCAGCCCGTAATTTTTTATATACTTTATGTATGCTTTACATAGTTCCTACCCCTATCGGGAATTTGCAGGATGTTACCTTGCGCGCGTTAGAGGTGCTCAAAAGTGTTGATATCGTGTTGTGCGAGGATACGCGCCGCACGCAGGTCTTATTATCTCATTTTGCCATTTCCAAACCGACGGCGCGTTATAACGAAAATGATTTGCGTAGTATCTCGCGTTGTGTGGAGTTATTAAAAGGCGGCAAAACGGCGGCGTTGGTGTCCGATTGCGGTACGCCGTGTATTTCCGATCCGGGATGGCGGCTTGTGAAAGAGGCTGTTTCCGCCGGGATAAAAGTATCGTCTTTGCCCGGTCCAAGTGCGGTTGCCTGTGCGCTGGCCGGAGCCGGAATAACCGGTGGGGCATTTACCTTTTTGGGCTTTTTGCCGCGTAAGCCGGGTAAGGCGGCTAAACTGATTGCTAATGCGTATGCACTTTCGGTCCCGGTGGTGTTGTATGAATCACCCTACCGAGTTATTAAAATGCTGGGCTTGATTGCCAAAACACTTGGTGAAGATACCCCGATGATTGTGGCGCGGGAACTTTCCAAAGTATATGAAGAGTGGTTGCGCGGAAATGTAGGGGAACTGATAAAAACATTACAGGCGCGAGCCAAAGTGCAAGGGGAATTTGTCCTTATTATAGATCGCCCGGCCAATGAGCCTGAGGAAGAAGATGAGCCAAACCCGTATTTTTAAAGTAACCGAACTGACGCCTGCACAGTTGATTGCTGTAGCACGAGACTTGGAACAAGGGGCGGTGGTTGTGTTACCCACAGATACTGTTTACGGTATCGGGACCGCTGCCAACCGAGAAAAAAGTATTCAAACGATTTTTCGGCTCAAAAAACGTCCGGCTACAAATCCCTTGCAGTTATTAAGTGGAAGTTTGGAACAGGTGCGGCAAGCCGCCGTCGTTTCTAAAGCCGCTCAACGGCTTGCCGAGGCTTTTTGGCCGGGGGGGCTTACACTTATCCTACCTCCGAGTGAAAGCGGGAAGATTTTTTTGCGTGGTGCGGCAGGGTTGGGTTTTCGTGTTCCAAACCATTTATTTTTGCTAGAATTACTCAAGCAGATGCCAGTGCCGCTTTCTTGCACAAGTGCCAATTTACACGGGCAAGATGTGATTACGCAAGAGCGTGTTTTAATAGATACATTTGATGGCAAGGTAGATTATATTTTTTGTGCGGGTACGCTTAGTCCGGTGGCATCCAGTGTGGTGGATATGATGAGTGAGCCGAAACTGTTGCGTGAAGGCGCTTTGTCGCAGGAACAATTAGAACGCGTGCTGGGCAAGACGCTTGCGAGAAAATAAAGGAGAATTTTATGACGTGGGTGCAAATGATTATATATGGGATAATTGTTTCGTCGGCCTTGTCGTTGCTTACCTATTGGGTTACCAAAAAATTTGTACTACGGAAAATGAACCGTACCATTATGAAGGCAGAGCATAATTACCAACAACAAATTGCTTCCTTACAGATGCAATTGTCCGGTAAAGTTAATGTGTTGGAAGGGATGGTGAATAAGTTGCGGCTTTCTAACCAGGAACTTACGCGTCTTAATGAAATTCGCTCTAAATTTATGTCCATTGTGGCGCACGATTTACGCCAACCGCTTTCTTCCATTCAAGGCTTTGCTTCCGTACTGATGATGGATAATCCGCAAAACGTAGGGAATAACGACCAAATGGCCCTCAATAATATCTTGAAAGCAACGGACAATATGAATATGTTAATGGCTGATTTAATGGACATCTCTATGATTGAATCCGGCCGCTTTAAGATGGACGGACAACCCTTTAATTTTAATGCGCTTGTGGAAGATGTAGTTACGTTGCAGACGGTTAATGCGCAAAAGAAAGGTATTTCCCTTCAAAAATATGATTATCCGATCAGCGTAACCATCATAGCAGACCGTTTCCGCGTATCGCAAGTGTTAAGCAATCTAATCGGGAATGCTATAAAATTCGCCCCGCAAGGCGGGCGGGTGGAAGTTAGTTTTTACGCGGATGATAAAAATGTTACGTGTCGGGTGTCCGACAATGGGCCGGGTATTTTGCATACCGAAAAGGAACGCATTTTCCAAAAGTTCCACCAATCGGATAATGATCGGAACTTAAAAAAACAAGGTTGGGGGTTAGGTCTTTCCATTGCACAAGAAATTGTATATGCCCATGGGGGGGATATCGGTGTGGAAAGTGCCGGTTTGGGGCAAGGGGCAACTTTTTGGTTTTCCCTACCCAGAGAGGCGGTGCCGACGGTTGAAGTGGAAAAAACAGATCAAAAAGTAGCCACGGCCTAATGGAAGATTTGGTTTATATAAAATAGGAGGAATTATGAAATTGCGTACCCGAGGTTTTACGTTGTTGGAATTGCTTATTGTTATTTTGATTGTGGGGATTTTGGCCGCCGTATCGTTGCCGCAATATATGAAAGCGGTGGAAAGATCCCGTATGCTAGAGGCTGTTATGCTGTTGGCCAATATCGCACAAGCGCAAGAACGAAAGTATATACAGATAAATCATTATGTCACTAAATTTGCGGGATTGGATATTAAATTTAAAGGAGCGTCCGGAGTCACCTTTTTTACCCACGAACGGGAAGTAAATAATGGCGCGCCATCCGAACCGGGTAGCGAAAATACGAACAATATAACGTTAACGGGTAGCGGATTTGAGGTTACTTTATCGGGTTCTAATTTACATGAAGGGGTAGCCACGGCGACGCGTTATTCGCACAACGGGCCGTTGCAATATCAATACACTCTTACCCGCTATTATACCAGCCCGGACACCACTTGCACCGGTACAAATGAAAACGGCGCATTTCTGTGTGCCGATTTTTGCGGGTTAGATAGTTTGGCCGTCAATACACCTTGTTGTAATTCGGGGCAAGAAGGGATCTGCTCCACTTTATAAAACATACGTTGTGTTATAAAAATCCCCCGGAGAAAAATTCCCGGGGGATTTTTATTTGTTCTAAACGATTTTATATTTTCCCTTTGAGTTCTTGCAGTTTGCTTTTAGCAAAGGGTTCCCCTTGTTGAGCAGCCGCCAAGTAATATTTAAGGGCGGCTTTTTTATCGGGTTGCGTGCCTTGTCCGTCCATATACAAATTACCGAGCAATGTGCAAGCAATGGGGCTTTTTTCGTCGGCGGCTCCCTTCATAATTTCAAAACCTTTTTTTTCGTCTTTTTCGGTGCCGATGCCTTGCAAATAACAAATGGCCAAATTGACGCGCCCCTCAAAATCTCCCGTATCTGCGGCAGATTTGTACCAATTAAAGGTTTGTGTGGGGTTTTTATCGCACCCTTGCCCGGCGTGATATAATCCGGCCAATGCTACCATCGCACGCACGTGCCCGTTTTGGGCGGCCGTGGCAAACCACAGAAACGCTTGGGGGTAATTGCGTTTTACTTGTTTGCCGGAATAATACAAGAGCCCCATTTGATATTGCGCTTCGGGATTGTTTTTAGAGGCTTTATCAAGCAGTTTTTTAAACGGATTATTGGAAAATTTATGTAGAGAAAACCACGCCACCGCTAACAAGAAAATAAAAGTAATTCCGGTTCTGACTTCAATAATTTCCATAATAATTTTTCCTCATCAAATGTTATTTTAACTTGCGAAGTTGGCGATTTTCTAACGTCAAAACTTCATCGGCGTAATCGGCGGCATGAGTGTCGTGCGTAACCATCACAATCGTAAGTCCTTCTTCTTTACTCATGCGGGCGAAATCTTCAAATACCTGTATCTTGCGCGCCGCGTCTAAATTACCGGTTGGTTCATCGGCCAAAAGTAACGGTGGCTCATTACGCAATGCGCGCGCAATGCTTGCACGTTGCTTTTCTCCGCCGGATAAATCGGCCGGTAGTTTACGGCTCATATCGCCTAAACCCAAATTTTCCAGTAATTTTTGTGCTTTTTGCGGATTCGGTTTTCCGCGAAGCAGTGCGGGCATATCTACATTTTCCAGAAGTGAAAATTCCGGCAACAGCCCGTCAAATTGAAACACAAAACCCATTTTTTTAAGCCGCACTTTGGAACGTGCCGACTCTTTGCGCAGCGCCGTAATCTCTTGCCCGTCTACAAAAATTTTGCCGCTGGTGGGCTTATCCAACATAGCAATTAAATTGAGCAGCGTGCTTTTGCCCGAGCCGCTTGGGCCGAGTAATACAGTAAATTTGCCGCGGCGCAAGGTAAGCGAGACATCTTCTAATACACAAAGATGTTCTTCGCCCTGCCCGTAAATTTTAGTCACGTGTTCTAATGTGATCATACATCACCCATAGCGTATGGCGTCGGTAGGATTGACGCGCGAGGCTTTAACTGCCGGATATAACCCCGCTATAAAGCAAATTAAATAACTGCCGCCCACAACGGCTACGATATCCCATAATTGCATACGTACCGGTACTTTAGTTAAATAATAAATATCACCGGGAAGTTCTACAATGTTAAATGTGGCAATAATCCAACAAAGCAGACAAGCAAGCAATAAGCCCAACACAATGCCCAAGGTGGCAATAATCATGGCTTCCCACATAAAAATTTTTCGCACGGCCAACGGGCTGGCCCCCATCGCACGCAAGATGCCGATATCACGCAGTTTTTCGGTACCGAGCAAGATTAAATTGCTCGCGATATTGAGCGACGCTACCCCAATAATTAAGAAAAGAATAATAAACATCATGGTTTTCTCTAACTTAAGCGCAGCGTAAAGCGTACTGTTCATTTGGGCAAAGGTTTTGACAGAATAATTATATCCCGCGACTTCTTGAATTTGGTCAGCCACTTTTTCGGCTTGGTTTATATTTTTCACTTTAACGGCAATGCCGGTCACGCCGTTTTTAAGGCCCAAAAAATCACTGGCGTGCGGCAGTAGTGTGTAGGCAATGGTGTGGTCAAATTCGTAGTACCCGGTGCGTAGCAGTCCGCTAATGCGAAATTTTTTCATTTTGGGGAACATCCCCGCTCCGGTGGAAATAGATTGCGGAGAAATCAGCACGACGTCATCCCCGATTTCCAACCCCAAAGTGTCGGCCAGTTCCGTGCCGAGTACCAAGGGCGGCGGGGCGTCTTTATCCCACTCGGGGGTAAAAGAGCCTTCGGTTACGGAAGACGTAAGCGTATTGATGTTTTTTTCTTGTTCGGGATCCAAACCGCGCACGACGAGCCCCAAACTTTGCCCGGCATAGGTAATAATACCTTGCCCGTAGATATGCGGTGCGGCTGCGGCTACGAGCGGCAGTTGGCGGACTTGGGCAATTTTTTTCTCATACGTTTCGGGGCTCATCCGCCCAAAAACGAGAATATGACTTTGCGCGCCGATAATTTTATCTTTGATATCGGTTTGAAATCCGTTCATCACAGACAATGTGGTGATAAGTGCCGCCACGCCTACAGACACCCCCGCCACGCCGATAAGCGTGGTAATAAAGGCAAATAGTCCTTGCCGGCGCAACAAATAGCGTAGCGCAATAAAGCGTTCAAACTTCATATAAGATATTGTAACAAATTAAGCGAAAGGACCATATCGGTAGTTGACGCAAGATACATATAGACTTATTTTTTAGAGTCAGTTTCGTTTTTCTGGTTGGGGATCAAGTGGTGCGTCAGTTCGCGCCAAACTTGTTTGGCAAGCATTTTGCGAGAGCGAATAGGGGCTCTGTCCGTAGAGCGCCGACCATAGTGCGCGGAAGCGTGCGTGCGGGGAGCGTCAATTGTTTTGCCGCTATCCCATGAAATGCGTTGGCTGGGATACATACTCTGCTGCCCGGTAATTAAAAAACTAATCACACACGCTACGGTGGCGTAAGGTGCAATTTGCGGCCCGAAAAGTTCAATAGCCATAATGCTGGCGGCTAAAGGCGTGTTGGCGGCCCCGGCCAAAACGGCTACGAGCCCCAGTGCGGCTAACGTGGCGGGATCAACGTGCATAAAATCAGCCAACATGGCACCGGCTTGTGCTCCGACAAAGAAAATAGGTGTTACCACACCGCCGATACCGCCCGCGGCAAAGGTAATAGACGTAGTAATGATTTTATATAAAAAGCCAAACGGGGAGTGTAGCGGCTCTCCGCCCAAAGGGCCATCAATGCCCGCTATTCCCAGCCCCAAATAGAGCGGAGAGGTAAGATAGGCAATCCCCATCAGTAGCACCCCGCCTAACGCACAGGAAAGAAACAGGTTGGATTTTCGGGAAATATAGCGAAAAAATACTCGTGTCATTTTGGAAATTTCAATAAATAAAATAGACACTAGTCCAAAAAACATTCCGGCCACAATCATTTTTAAGAAGAACTGTTCCGAAAATACCGGTACAAAATGGAGCGGATGGTAGATATAATCTACCCCCAAAAATGAGGTAATCTGAAACGCTGTAATTCCGGCTACCAGAGCCGGGAACATCACTTCGTAAAAAATATGTCCCACCCACAAGACTTCTAACCCGAATAGGGCCCCGGATATCGGTACGCCGAAAACTCCGGCAAACCCGGCGCTTACCCCGCAAATCATCATTTTGCGTTGGTCTTCCAAACTCATGTGAAGTAAGCGGGAAAAGATAGAAGATATGCCTGCGCCTACGTCTGCGCAAGGGGCTTCTTTACCGGCAGAACCGCCGGTGGCCATCGTCACAATAGACAGCACAAACCCTTTTAATATGGAGATAAACGATACCGGCCGGTACGTATTGATTTTTTTTAACACGGCGTCTGTAGAGTAATCTTTATCATGGGGAGCCGCTTTACGTGATAGTAATGCTACCACGTACAACGCGAGCGGCAAACATAAATAAAAATACGGGATTTTGTTGCGCCACGCAATAGACTGATCCAACGCTTTTAGAAAAACAGCATCTAACGTGCCAACAATCACCCCAACACAGGTGGCTAACACAAACCACTTAATAATGTTTATGACGTTTTGCGTTGGTTCATCCAAAATTCTCATATTACACATATTAGCAAAAAATAGTATCGGCGTACACAAACACTTCCCTAAAAAAAGGTTATATCCCGGACAAGCGGCGGGGCATATTTTTTGCTATACTATATAAAAGTGTGTGCCCACGTCGTATTTAGAAACGTAGGCAAAGGGGTATGTTTATGGAATCTTTTATTTCTTCAGTTGTCACAATTGCGTTGGTAATGGATGGTTTTGGCAACATTCCGCTTTTTATTGCTGCGCTTAAAAAAGTGGCTCCGGAACGCCGCAAAATCGTATTGGTGCGCGAATTGGTGATTGCACTTCTTATTATGGTCGGGTTTTTGTTTATGGGAGAGTGGTTTTTGCGCGCGTTTGGTATTCATAACTATTCGTTAAGCATTGCCGGGGGTATTATTCTTTTTATTGTGTCGGTCAAACTCGTATTTAGCAACGAAACAGAACCTAAAAATGATCCTAAGGAAGATGAGCCTTTTATTGTGCCGTTAGCCATTCCGCTGGTGGCGGGGCCGGCGGCGTTGTCCATCGTTATGATTAGCGCAGCGCAAAACCCCAAGTGGGTTACGTTCGGGGCTGTATTAGTCGCATCCGTTATTAACTCTGTTATTTTAATGTTGTCTTTCCCCTTAAGTCAAGTGCTGGGCAAGCGTGGGTTGGCTGCCATTGAACGTTTAAGCGGGATGATCTTAATTTTAATGTCGGTGGATATGGTAATGAGCGGGATTGCCGCTTTTATCAAAAAGTGAGAATTATGAAAAAATTGTTTGTCGGGACTATTTTAGTTGTTTCTTTTTTGCTGGGCAGTTTGCCTTCCGGTGCCACCGCACAAGAAAAGGTGGAAGTGGCATTGTTTTTGAGCCCCTATTGCGTGCACTGTAACAAACTGAAAAAAGAATATTTGGGTAAACTTAAGGAAAAATACAAGGATGTTGCCCGTTTTACCGAGTATGATATCACGCAAGAAGGCAATCATTTTATTTTTATGGAAACGGCTAAAGCCTACGGCTTGGATGAGAAAAAATTGGGTTATCCGGCAGCGGCTATCGGCAGTACATTTTTAATCGGATACCCCGATCAAATCGGCTCTTACGCCGAAAACGCGATAGAAAAGGCCCAAATGTTGAGTGAAAAAACAATCGTGCGGACTACTCCGATAAGTGAGGAACAAACCGAACAAGCATTTAAAAAAATTACCTTTTGGGCCATTATCAGTGCCGGGTTGGTGGATGGTATTAACCCCTGTGCGTTTGCGGTCATCGTGTTTTTCATCTCGTTCTTGACGGTATATAAATATAACCGACGCGAGATATTGGTGGTAGGGGTGGCTTATTGCGTAGCGGTGTTTTTGGCGTACTTGCTTTTGGGAATAGGGGTGTTTAAATGTTTGTATGCGTTGCGCGGGTTTGCCTATGTTATTAAAACCTTTTACATTTTGACGGCGGGCCTGTGTTTGGTGTTTTTTGGATTAGCCCTATATGATTTTATTATTTACACTAAAACAAAAAAATCTGACGGAATGTTGCTGCAATTACCGTTGGGGTTAAAAACGCGTATCCATAAAATTATGGGTTTTTTCTTGCGCGATAAAGATGAAAATAAAAGCACTTTGCGTTTGATGTTTGCTGCGTTGGCGGTTGGGTTCGGAGTGTCTTTGGTAGAAGCGGTGTGTACGGGGCAAGTATATGTGCCGACGTGCGTGCTGATTATGCAGGAACCGGTTTTCCGCATGCGCGCGATTTCTTATTTAGTGCTTTATAATTTAATGTTCATTGTGCCGCTCGTCGTTGTTTTTGTGCTAACCTTGTTGGGGTGCGAGTCTAAAATATTTAATGACTTGCTGAAAAAACATTTAGGCCTTACCAAAATTATGCTCTGTTTGGTGTTTTTAGGTTTATTTATTTTACTGCTCGGTAATATCTAATCCGTTTTTATGAAAGAAATTAGCAGCCGTCTACAAATGTTATTTTCGGATCACGTACGGCGGTCAATTGCGCGTATTTTTACGGCGGTGTGCGTATTTGGCGCGGGCGTGATAGCACTTTATATGTTGGTCATGCGTTTTGCTTTCTTATCCAACGGCCTTTCTTACGATGAACTTTATTCCGCAATTACCGCTTCTCCGCAATTTCCCTTTAAATATATTTGGCAGGAAATGCTTCTTAAAGATGTGAACTTGCCCCTTTTTAATGTATTGCTTTGGGGTTGGAACCGTATTTTCCCGTTTACAATTACGTGGATGCGTTTATTTCCGGCTTTAACGGGGGCGGCGGCGTTGGCGGTGGCGTGGTTCTTGTCTCCCGCGTATTGGTCGCGGCTTAAAAAATATATTTTTGTTACGCTGTTGGCCGGTTCTTTTATTTTAGTGGCGTATGGGCGAATTCTGCGCACCTATTCCTTATCGGTTTTACTGACGGTTGTTTTTTCTTTGCTGGCCTTGCGGTTTATCTACCGTTTTGAGCGGGGAGAAAAACCGAGCACAGGCAATTGGCTTATTTTTTTTGCGGCAGGTTTATTAGGTGCGTATAGCCATTATTTTTGTGCGGCTCTCTTTTTTATTACTGCGCTGGTCGTATTTTTATATGCTCAATTTTACAAAGTGGACCGCGGGTGGGCATTTTGGGGAACGGCTATTGTATTTTTAGGATGGATTTTGTGGTTCGCTCGGGCATTATCTATTGTTCAATCTTCGGCGCAGACTTGGTGGATTCATACGCCTTTTTTAAAAGCAAGTTTGAACATCATTACATTTTTACTAGGACCGACTTGGTTGGTGGTGGCTATTTTGTATGGCGTGGTGTTGGCGGGAGTGTCGGTATTGTTTACATACAAAAAGAATCTTTTAAAACAAGCGGATTTTGTGTTGCCGTTGGCACAAATTGTGCTGCTGTGCGGTGTAGTGGCGGTGGCTTCCTGGAAAGTGAATTTATGGCTTGACCGGTATTTTTTACCGATGCTGGTGTCGGTGATATTATTATTTACGGCATTTTTAGAACATTTACGTAAGCGTCATTTGGTGCTTTTAGTGTTATGGCCGCTCTTGCTTGTGGGCTGGGTGCAATTTTTCTGGAAATTAGATTACCTTTCTTGGCCGGAATATAACGGCTGGCGCGAGGCTTTTACGCGGGTGATTCAAACGGAAAAAGCCGATAAATTATTAGTTGATTTAAGCAAGGTGACTTATCCTCGGGCAGCCATTATGCCGATGTTTTCTTTTTATATCCCCGAAGGAGTGGATTTGGAATTGATTGCGCTGACAGCGCAAAACGTATCTATGTCTTGGGAAACGAATCCTAAAACGTATATTTTAGTACCGCTTTGTTCGCAAGTGAGTATGATAGACTCGCTAGTGTCTATGCGTGCGGAAACAGACGGTGCGCCCCTATTATTCGGGCACGATACGTGTTTATATACGGCGAGTCCGCTAGTTAGAAAGGTAAGAAATTATGAAAAAAATATCCTTAGTCTCTAGTGCTTATAATGAGCAAGAAAATATCCCGTTACTTTACCGAGCCGTTAAAGAAGAAATGGCCAAGTGGGCGGACCGATATGATTATGAACAAATTGTAGTGGACAATGGCTCTACGGATGGTACGTTGGCTAAGTTGCGCGAGTTGGCGGCGAAAGATACGCACCTAAAAATAATTGCCAATGTGCGCAATTTCGGGCACATCCGCAGCCCGTATTACGGTATTTTGCAAGCGCACGGAGACGCGGTTATTTATTTGGCTTCGGATATGCAAGATCCGCCGGAACTTATCGGGCCTTTTTTAGAAGCGTGGCAAGAAGGATATGAAGTGGTACTTGCACAAAAAAAGCAAAGCAAGGAAGGAAGACTCTTTTTCGCCGTACGCAAATTGTATTATTGGTTGCTTAATTTAGTCAACGACTCGGGGGCCGAACTCGTGGCTAACTGCACGGGTTTCGGTTTATTTGATAAACGGGTGGTGGATGAATTGCGCCGTTTACATGATCCGTACCCGTATTTGCGCGGGCTTGTTTGTGAGTTAGGATACAAGAAAAAATTAGTACCTTTTGTGCAACCTGCGCGAGCAAGAGGAAAAAGTAAAAATAATTTTTACACACTTTATGATAACGCGATGATTGGGTTCACCAATCATTCCAAAGTGCCGCTTCGTTTGGCGGCATTTGGTGGCTTTGTGCTCGGAATGATTAGTTTTGTGTTGGCGTGTGTGTATCTGGTGCTTAAATTGTGCTATTGGGATAAATTCCCGATGGGCACAGCCCCCATCTTGTTAGCCGTTTTATTTTTTGCGTCGGTGCAACTTGTGTTTATGGGGATTTTGGGGGAATATATCGGGGCCATTTTAACTCAAGTACTCAAGCGGCCGCTTGTGGTGGAAAAAGAGCGCATTAACTTTGATAAATAATTGCGCACAGTCTATGAAAGTTCTGCTCGTACGTACCGATTCTCAATTAGGCGATACTATTTTTGAAACTTGTTTTTACCGGGAAATTAAGCGTCATTTCTCGGATGCACATATTACCGTAATGGTTTGCGGGAACCGCCGCGTGCTGGAAAATTTACCTTACATAGATGAGTTTATTTGGTTGCCTTCTCGTGGAATAAAACGCCTGCTATATGCGTTTTTGGCGTTAGCGCATATTTGGCAACAGCATTTTGATGTGTTAGTTTCGCTCACGCCGACTTGGCGTATGCGTCTGTTTAATAAATTGTTGCGGGCCAAACGCAAATTTCCTTTTGAATATCGGCTTGGTGTGCCGGCAGTGGAAAACTACAAAAATATACTCACCCGGTTAGGAGTGACGGATATTGATTCTTCTTATACGCTTGTTATTCCGCTGGATGCACGCCAAACCGCCGATGAATTTTTAGCCGGTTGCCGGTTAACACGCGGAAATTTTTTGCTTCTTAACCCGGTAGCCTCTTGCGATTCATATACTTTGTCTTTACAAAAAGTCACCCAAATCATTGAACAGTTGCGCCTAACCGGAGTGACCGAACCGATTGTTATATTAGATTATCAAAATAAATATAAAAGTTTACAAATGCCGGGCGTATTTCGTTTTACGAGTAACGACGTGTTGGCGGTGGCTGCTGTGACGGAGCACGCGGGCTACGTGCTGACGGTAGATACGGCTATTTCTCATATGGCGTATGCTTTTTCTCTGCCGATGACGGTATTATTTACCGATCAACCTAAAGTTGGTTTACCGCGTGCAAAATCTTTGGAGCATCTTATTAGTTTTGCGCCGCCTTCGGAAGATGTACAGGTGTTATGGGCTCCGGGTTCAGTAAATGCCATCAGCGTTCAGGATATTGTGGCAGTTGTTTCAAAGCGTTTTTACCGACGTAAAAAGAGTGTATAAAAAATCCGGTTGTTGTTTGTTTGTCTATTTTTGTGTTGCTTTTTCTTAATTTTACTGCTATACTAACAATGTAGCCTAGTTAGGCTGCAAAATTCTGTAAAAAAAATTAGGAGGCTGTATGAACAATAAGGGTTTCACCTTGATTGAACTCCTGGTGGTAGTACTTATCATCGGGATTTTGGCCGCTATGGCCTTGCCGCAATACTTCAAAGCGGTAGAACGCTCCCGCATGGCGGAAGCCGTGGGATTGCTCGGCACCATTGCCCAATCTCAACAACGCAAATACTTGCAAATCAACAAGTATGCTGAAAAATTCAGCGGTTTAGACGCTGCTCCCAAAGGCGCCGGTAGTTCTGCTGATTACTACACCAAAGGCGATCCTGCCACTGGTACCAACGGCAACGGGTTCAAAATTTCCTTGTCCGGCACCACGGTATCCGGTGATACTGCCGGTAAAGCTGTTGCTCAACGCCACGCGGATGGTACGTTGCAATATAAATACAAATTGACTCGCTACTATGCGGCTAACGGTACGGCTTTNNGCTTGCGAAGCCGTTGACAGCGATGAAAACGGTGCCGCTTTGTGTGCCGATTTCTGCGGTATTGACAGTTTAGATCCTACCAAAGCCTGCTGTAACGATGGCGGCACTACCGGTACTGGTGTTGCTTTTGATTCCTTAACCGGTTCTTGCGCTAAACCGACCGCTAACTAATTTCGGTTTTCCCGAAATCAAAACCCCCGCTTTTAGCGGGGGTTTTTTGTGGCCTAATCGGTTCTATGGTAAGAGAGAAATAAATAAAATTACCGTTTTAACTGGTAAACGCGGTAAGGTTCTATTTGGCCGCCTACTGCGTGTGAGAACACGCCGCCTGCTTCTACGCAAATATGATTGGCTGTCTTGTTAGATTTAGGTGCCCAACAGTAACGTTTGTTGAGTTTTTTGTCAGATAGTAAAAGTTGGTACAATAATACTTTTTTAAATCTTCCGCGAGAAGAGCACATCATATCATGCGTAGAGCGGTCTCCGCGGCCGTAGGCAATTTCGCAGGTATAGCGTTTGTCTCCGGCTACCCAGTCCGAAACAAGTTTTGCACTTCCCAAGTTGTCCCGCAAATCTAACATAGACGAGGGCCAAACACGTTTAGCGATATAGTAAACTTGAGCGGCGCTGTATAGGTCATTGCCGCCTTTTAGAACTGCATTAAATGCCTTTTGCATTGCATAATGCTCGTAATACGGGCGCAAATACAATCCCGCTGCCGTTAAAATCAGCAAAATGACAATGCTGTTGAAAAGGATATTTCCCCGTGCCGATATTTTTGACATAGTTTTCCGCACTCCTTTAGACACTTACCCTTATGCCAAATGTAGCAAAAAAACAGATGAAAGGCAAGGCCATTTTTAGAGTGGAAAAAGCGTGATTTGCTTTTTGGGTAAAGCAGTTTATGCGCTACAGCCAA
>DBXW01000012.1 GCA_002309715.1 Candidatus Avelusimicrobium cornigerorum | reverse complement strand
AAATACACCGGCCCGCGCGTCACGTTAATTTTACCTAACACTTTGTCCGTTGCGTATAGATAATCTTCTTGCTTGACGGTAACAGTACCGTTAGGTCTAAATGGAGCGCCTTCTAAATAGGTCTGCCCGGTTACCGGATCTGTTAAGGTCCCATCCGCGCTCTGATAATAATACCGGTCAAACGGTTCGTTGGACCGCGCCGCTATGAAGAACGGATATTGTCCGTCAGGTACCATTTCATATTTGCAGTTGCGTAAATCGGTAGAGTTATCCGGGCAGTTCAACGGATTATAGAAATACAACGCGTCCCACTCTTCCGTTAACCGCAAACCATCGCCCGGTTGCATAGCACTGCGTTCAAACGTCTTAATCGGTTGTAATCGTACGTCTAAATCACCCAGCGCTCCCAAAACGTTCCTGGGATAGTTGGTAAATGATGTATCATTTACATAGATACACGTTGGGTTTTTTGACGGGACCACATAACCACCGGAGGTCCCATTGCTGAAGAAGTCGCTGTCATATGGAATCATACATACACGTGGTGGCCAAGTTCCTGTAAATTGGCTATCAGCATCTAAATACTCACGTAACACGGATACGCGATACTCACATGCTTCCGGATGAGTCTGGTCACAAGAGTCTGTACTTGCCGGATTCCAACCGGGGTTAGTAGTCACCGAAAAAGTATCCCGAGCCGCATAATCTGTACCACTCACAACGGCAACCAAAACTGACGGCCTAGCCGTTGTTGCAGCTGTACTTAAATTGCCAGTACCAGGCAATCCTGAATCTGTCAACGGTAATGCCGGCACCGTATCGTTCCAATGTGCAACATAATAATAAGGAGTAACCCACGTGGCCGTACCTAATACATCATATTGATCATAATCTCTAATCGTCTCTTGATGGTTCGGGATCACGACATCCTTATTATAAATGTTAATCTGCACGTTCATCGCTTTGGACAACGCATACGATATCGTCGCTTTCGCGTCACTGTCACCATATACATCCGTCGTCGCTAAATCTACTACGCGGTACATGTCCACCGGGAATATCGCACTTGCACGGTTCTTTACCGCAGGGAACATCGCGTCTGCCGTCTCTACCACAAACATATACGTGCCGGGCGTTACCATACGCCCCGCATCGTCGCGTCCGTCCCAACTGATCGTGTTCATTTGTTGCGACACTTGCGATACGCCTTCGCGCGGCGTTAAGTATTTTACTACCGCACCCGCCGTGTTTTCTACCTTCGCTATTACCGTAGCATCACGCGCTATGCTGTATTTAAAGATAAACGGATCTAACCCGTACGCCGTCGGGCTGGAACCTATCGTAGAGTAACTCACCGGTTGTATCGTTATATCCACTAAACCGCGTTCTATGGCTACTTCCCCTACTTTATATTGCAACGTCTTTACACCCATAAAACATTGCCCGTTGATTTCTTTAGCAGCGATGTCGGTGGAAGAACCTGATTGGCCGGTAGCCTTTACCTTACATTGTCCGCCCGCATAGAACTCCGGATGTTGCAAAAGAGACCCTATCGCATTTAAGTATTTGCCGTTATAGGGGATTTCCGCCCATAACGCATAGACATAGTTGCCATCCGGCATCGGCGCACCGGAGGCAAAGGTTTGCGTACAACCACCAGACGTGGTGCAAGTCCTTCCGTCGGACATTGTGGCATTATAAGGGTATTTGCGCGTACAGTTTTTCAAATAGTAGTCACATCCTGTATCACTTATACACTGCACGCCTTCAATCAGATCGCCACTATTATTCAATGCCCCTAACGGGAAATATTCATATTTTGCAATTGTAAATTTTTCCCCGAGCCCTCCATTGGCTAGCGCGTTAATACCACACAACCCATCCCAACGGGAAGTAAAGTTCATACGCCCTTGACGGTCTTGCTCTATCTTGGCGACTAACGAGCCTGTGCCGGCCTCTATAGTCGGTTGCGTACCCGTAGGCTTGGATGAATCGGTCAACACCGCACCTTGTGTGGCATTCGTGTTTTCAAATACCGTGCCCGGCGTGTAAATATACCAAAATACTTTGGATGATTCCGTCGGTACATAAGACACCGTCGCATACGCCGTTGATTGACGGTTCAGCCCGCGGATAACAACGTCAGTCAGTTTGAGCGGATCTAACGACATTTGCCGCGTGACCGCACGTGAAAAATCTATCCCCGGCCACTCGTCGGCCGATTTGGCTTGCAACGTGACCGCATAGTTACCTGCCGGCAAGAGCATCCCGCTATTGTTGCGGCCGTCCCACGAATCAAATTCCGTGATTTGTACGTCTTTATCCTGACCTTTCATCCCTTCGCCCAGCCGCGGTTGCCAATCGGTCAATGTGCGTACAATGAGTTTACGTTCGGCAACAAAGGTAGGCTCCGCTGCTGCAATCTCGTTAGAAGTCATCGCTGTTATAGTTCTGCAACAACCTGTTTTTCTTTGCCAAATATCTTGCCCATAAGTTTGTGAAGCGGGGTTCGAATCCGGTCCAAACCACAAATACGTACCAAAACCGCCAGCCCAATACCAAGCATCAGGAGATCTTCCTCCGTGTTCACCGCCACCGTTACCGGGACACATACAATCGTCGGCCCCTAGTATTGTCACATGGGGGTCGTCTCCAGGATTGGCGGGATCTTTATAATTTGTATAACAAGGACCATTATAGCCCGACTGTGGGCATTCGGTATAGTAATAACAATTTTTGTTAGTATCTGAATAACAGCCTCGGAAACATGCATCCGGTGAAGTGACTTCCGCGTGGGTTAAAGGATTTGTGACCCACGCTTCAGAGTTAGTTGCTGATCCAACACATTTTAATTCGTTCGTAGCATTTCCAATCGGGGCGTTGGCACCGTCATTTTGTGAGGCATACGCCGCCGCGTCGGAGTTGGATGCGTCTAAAATGGCAATGCGCATATCCGCATCTTTGCTTAAACGATACGAATAGGTGTACGGCTGCGCGCTGACCGGTGTAATCGTACCCACTACACTGGGCGTACTGCGCACCATGTGCACGTTGGTTACGTCTACCTGTATCGGGATTTGGTTCATACCCGGGTAGGCAATAATAGAGTCAAATTGAATTTTATCTACCATTACACCATCGCCGGGCGCGTCGGTAGATACTTGTGCGCGGAAGGCATATTGGCCGTTTGTTTTACCAAATTCGCCGTTGATTTCGTACGAGCCGTCCCACGCCGCACAGAAGGTTGCACTGTTAGGACAATCCGTGTTGCTGCAGTACGGCCTGACTCCTATCCCATCATTATTAAAAACAACCCAGTTGCAGACACCTGAATTACATACACAAGGGCACTCAGGATGATTGGAGCCACACGGATAAGTATCCCCCGTTGCGATGTTTTTACAGTCATAAGGGTGAACATTCGTCGATGAACTTGAAATACCTGACCCCGAATCAGTACTCACGTATTGCGCACCGCTACAGGTAAGACCTGATGTTGCGGCTCCCGGACAACGGTACGAACCGCAGCGGGCAGATCCCGTATTGGGAAATAAGTCAATCGTGCGGACCGGCGGGGTTTCTTCCGGGTTTTCTACGTTTTTGTTGTTGTAGTATTTGACGATATCAAACCGGATGTTTTGTAACGGGAAAGAAATGGCATACGTGCTACCACCCAAAGGCTTGTTGTCACATACCACTTCCATACAAAGTGCCAAACAGTGGTTAGGATATTTATTTGCCCAAGCACCTGGTCTCGTATAGGGTTGGTCATACTCAATAAGTGCGGAACTCACCCACGGATCGGTTTGGTTGGAGTTGCCACTCGGTGCGGGTGAAGTCACAAAACTGACGTTATGCCGGGATTGGTCTCTTTGAGAAACTTTTAACCAAGAAGTATCCCAATTGCAGTACATTGCATCTATATCACCATTGGCATCTTTACTATAAAACACACCCGCGTAGCGCGCATCAGCCGTCTGCGCAAACGACGGAAACGCGGCTGATAAAAGCAACAAAGTAGTTGCTAGCCCTATTTTTGTACGACGAGAAACGGAAAAAATCTTTTTCATTTTTATGTTATTTATTTATTTTTATAACAAAAATAACAACCCAAATCGGCGCGTTTTTTTGTACGTCAAGAAACACGCCGATAAAAAGGCTCTCTTACATTGTCGCAACTTTTGGGCACGTTGTCAATAGTTTTTTTGAGATTTTTTTGAAAAGGAAAAATGTTGTCATGCCGGAAGGTTTTTATCCGACATCTCCCGATTTTATTTTCGGGTGGGAACGCCCCTTTGCGTAAGCAAAAGCGGGAGATACCGCATTACTACCTTGCGGTATAACAGATTTTTATTGGTTTTCTTCTTCAGTGGGTTTTTGTGGTACTTGCTCGGCCACTTCACGGTAAACGGCAAAGTCCCCGCGGCCGCGCTGTTTAACAACATAAAGCGCTTGGTCGGCCTTTTCTAAAAGTTCTTCGGCCGTTGCACCGTCGGAAGGATAGGTGGAAATGCCTTGACTAATGCTCAAATGCTCCGGCTCAAGGGCGGTGCGGTCCGGCAGTACCACCGAACAGATACGCTCTTGCAAACGTTGCGCAATAACTTTGGCCTCTTCGCTATTGGTACGCGGAAGCATAATCATCATTTCGTCTCCGCCAAAACGGCACGGCACGTCTGTTTGACGCAGCGACGAGCGGATAATTTTGCTAACCGCTTTAAGTGCCCAGTCCCCTACTTGGTGACCGTAACGGTCGTTGATTTGCTTAAACCAGTCAATGTCCATAATAACCAGCGACAGAGATAACCCAAACCGTTTGGCACGGTAGATTTCTTCGGCAAATTTTTCGTTGAAATAACGGCGCACCGGCAATTTGGTCAATTCGTCGTAATTTGACAATTCCTGCACGCGCTCAAACAGGCGTGCGTTGTCAATAGTCAGCGCCATTTGCGTGGCAAATTGTTGCAAGGAAATAAAATCCAAATACCCAATTTTGCGGCGGGAAAGTATATTGTCAAACGTGAGTAACCCCACTTTAGTACGCTGCACTTTAAGCGGCAAATAAATCACACTGCGCGTAGCGCGGTAGGTAGCGGGGGAGTTAAAAACTTCTTTTAAGATTTGCTTTTCTTCTTCGCCAAGCGCGTCACCCGATTCTTGCGTAACCACGCCGGAAATGTCCACCCCCAATACCGATTTGATGCGCGTACCGTCGGAATTAGTCAAATACAAATGCACACGGTCAAAATGAAAATACCGCTGTACACCTTTTAAAATCAGTTCCAAACCGTCGTTAAGGCGTAAGGAAGAAGCAAATATCGTGGATAAATCGTTAAGTGCGGTAGATACACTTAAGCGTTGGTTTTTGGCCTGGTCAATTTCCGTATTATGCAAGTTGTGGGAAATTTCTTGCCCCAGGGCTTTGATTAAATCAATTTCCGAATCGGTAAATACGCGGTTTTTGCGGAAACGTTCCAAGCGCAGCACACCGACTTTCTCGCGCATAATAGAGCGCACTTCGCCCCCTTTCAATTCCATCGTCGGGCGCAACCAACGAATCAGCACATAAAGTGCGGGGTAACTTAAATCCGTTGTCTCCGCTACCCCCTCTTGCAAAAGTTGACGCAAAAAAGCCGGCTCGTTGGCCACAGAAATATCTTCCTGCATATCCATACAGTACTCTTTTTTGCACATCATTTTGAGCGATAAAATCGCACGCTCTTGCTGCCAATTGAAAAAATAGACGCGGTCCAACTTAAATAAATCGCGCAATGCCGGCAAGGCGCACTCTAATAGTTCGCGCTTGTCCTGAAACGATTGGTTGATTTGTTTGTGAAATTTATAAAGCGTGTATGATTTTTTATCAAACATAATTACCCCTTATAAATAGAGAGCAAAAATTCTATTTCTTTAGCAGTCATATCCAACTCTCTATCCAGCGATGCTTGCGTAAAGCGGTGCTCCACAATTTGCGTAGCGCACTTGGCCAACACGCGCTTGAGAATTTCCATCACCGTGCCCATAATAACCATATTGGGCAAAATATGTGCCGTGGGCAAAATGTCTTTATACACTTGCAAACGCGGCGCAGAAGAAATAAACGGCTCAAAGGCTTCTTCAAAGGCCGGGAAGGCCTCTATCATATTGGCATAGCGCAGTTGCATATCGGGGCGCGCGCAGAACTTGATAAATTTAAGCGCGTCTTTTTTATGTTGCGAAAATGTACTGATAAATAAATTCATTCCGGATAAATACGCCGCCGATTTTTCCCCCGTGGCCGGGACCGGCAACGTGCGTACGCGCACGCCGCGGCGCGCACTAAACGTGCTGATTCCTTGCTTGCGGGAAATCATCATGCTGGCTTTGCCGGATACGATAGTCCCCAGCGAGCCGCGCTCGCGCAAAATCGGCATATATTCTTTAAGTGCCAGGTTTATATAATCGCGCAAGGCTTCTTTAAATTCTTTAGAGCCGACCAGAGTGGCCGCATGGTCTTCGGTAAAGAAATTAAGCCCCCGGCTCCACATACAAGACAAGGCACTGCGCATAGAAAGCGAGCCGCGCCAGTCGCTGTTTTGCATGGGGTAGTAGCCCGGGATATTGCCGAATTGTTCACGCAAGGCCTCGCAAACGGAAAGCAACCCTTGCCACGTTTTTAAATCTTCTTCCGGGTTGGAAGAAACAAATTTTAAATGGTCCGCCCGGTAGTGAAGCGCGCTCAAATCAAACCACCACGGATAAGAATACATATCTTTCGTGCCCGGTTGGTAACAGTTTTCTTTCAGTAGCGGCAGACAATCGGTCAGCGATAGCCCCGGATCTAATTGAGATAAGTTTTCCGCGATGCCCGCCTTGACAATCAGCGCTGTCCAATAGTGCGGAATTTGAATAAGATCGGGCATTTCTTCGGTGGCCGGATCTTTTAACGTAAATATACGCCGCCACAACACGTTGCGCGTAAATACCCGCACCGATAAATCAACCGAAGGATATTCTTGTTTAAAAAGCGCCACGAGCGTAGCGTAATCTTCCATCGTTTTGGCGCCCGAATCAGGCATTACCCATAAAATCATACAAACTCCTTACTTCCCCCAATTACGTACTTTCATATTCGGATCAATGTTAATGTTTGCTTGCAATGGCTGACCCGTTTTCTCTGCGTATTGTAACTTTTTATAGGCACAAAGTGCAATCATAGCGGCATTGTCTGACGATAATTTCCGTTCCACAAATTGCACACTCACCCCTTGGGCCGCACCGCGCGCTTGCATTTCTTGACGCAAAAACGCATTGGCCGCTACTCCACCGCCAACGGCTATGTGACGCACTTTATACTTTTTAGCGGCAAGCAATGTCTTGGTAACTAATGTGTCTACCATGGCCGCTTCAAAACTGGCACACACATCCGGCACGCTGACTGTTTTATGGTCCCGTAAGTAATAACTAACAGCCGTTTTAATTCCGCTGAACGAAAATTCCCACGTACCGGGCAGCAACGGGCGCGGAAAGTTAATAGCATCTCTCTTGCCGAGTAACGCCTGTTTAGAAACTTGCGGCCCGCCCGGATAGGATAGCCCCAACAGTTTGGCTACTTTATCAAAAGCCTCGCCGGCTGCGTCATCACGCGTGCGGCCTAACACTTTGTAATTTCCGTATCCTTTTACATACCAAAGTTCGGTATGCCCGCCTGAAACCACCAACGCAACAAGTGGAAATTGCAAGCGATCTTGGGCTTGGGTGCCTTCAAAATCACACGCGAACAAGTGCCCTTCCAAATGATTTACCCCAATAAGCGGCACTTGCTTAAATTGTGCCAATGTTTCCGCCGCCACACGGCCTACCATAAGTCCGCCCGGTAAACCCGGACCGCTGGCAAAAGCCACGTAATCAAGCGGCTGGTCACCCAACGCCTCGGCAATCACGGTAGCAATTTTGGCCGCGTGCGCACGACTGGCCAGTTCGGGCACAACGCCATGATACTTTTTATGTTCTTCTATTTGAGAATAAATAACGTTACTGACCAAATTTTTCCCACCCACCAACAACGCGGCAGAGGTTTCGTCACACGTAGATTCTATCCCTAAAATAGTCAACTCTTTTTTCATGGTTATTTATCGGCCGGGCTCATTTCTTCTGGTTGTTCTTCCGGATGCTCATCGGCTTTTTCGGCCTTGCGTTTAGCGGAGGCTTGTTGGCTTTTGGCTTTCGCCTCTTCCAACTTTTCTTTGCCGGTTAAAACAGATACCGCCTTATCCAACACCGGATCTTTGGCTTTAAATTCCAATGTCGGTGCCGGTTTGCCGGGTGTATAAACGACATCGCGGTACGGAGCGAAAACTTCCACTTCTTCCTTAGGTTTAACAATTACTTCAATATCGGGGAAAATGCCGCCTTCCTCGGCTTTTTCTTTATTGCGGTAATCGCGTTGGATAAGGCGCCCCAGCGGCGTATAATACCGGGCAATGGTTAAACGAAGCCCCGCCCCGCCAACAAGCGGCATCACTTGTTGCACGCTGGCTTTACCGAAGGTACGCTGTCCTACCACAAACGCGCGCGCATGATCTTGCAAAGCACCGGCTACAATTTCGCTGGCACTGGCGGATCCTTGGTTTACAAGCACCGCCATCGGGATTTCCGTAAAGGCACCCGCCTTGCGCGTCTTAAATTCTTGATAATACTCCTGCTTGCGGCCCTGCGTGTAAACGACCATTTTATCTTCCGGCAAGAATATCCCGGCAATATCTACGGCCCCGGTCAAAAGACCTCCCGGATTGAAACGTAAATCCAACACGAGGGACTTCATCCCTTCTTTTTGTAATTGCAATAATGCCTTTTGCACTTCTTCTGTGCTATGGCCCGAAAAATCCACCATATATAAATAGCCTACTTTCCCGGGCAACATACGATGATACACCACTTCCGGCACAATCTTTTCACGTTTTAAGCGGTACTCTTGCTTGTGATCGTATTTCCCGGTTTTTTCATTTTTTCGGCTGATAAGCAGTTTAACTTTGCTCCCAATCGGCCCGCGCATAATTTCCACCGACTCATCTAATTCCATTTTGGAAATATCCTTGTCATCAACCGCTAAAATACGGTCCCCGGGCAACAAACCGGCCCGATAGGCAGGTGTACCCGGCATAGGGGTAATAATAGTTACAAAGTCATCTTTTTTTTGCAATCGGATACCTAATCCGCCGAACTCACCGCGGGTATCATTTTTAAGATTTTTATAATCTTTCGGGTCTAAATATTGGGAAAAGTCATCCAGTTCACTTACCACCCCTCGGATGGCTCCGGTAACTAATGTTTGCGTATCGGTCTTTTCCACATAATTCTCTTTAACGTACTCCATCACATCTATCAGTACGCGCAGTTGCTTAAGGCTACGGTCAACCGCCCCGTAAGCGTATGGGAAAAGTGTCCCCACAAAAAATACAGCCGCCGCGAAAACGGCATATCGGTTTAACTTTTTATTTTTCATAAGTCCTCGTTATTTCAGCCAATGTTGCGGATCCACCGCCGAAGTCCCTTGGCGAATTTCAAAATAGACAGCATTTTTGCCCGTACCGGAAGATGCTTGCGTATCCTGCCCGGCCGTTCCGATTACTCCTTGCAAATCAAGTTTATCACCCACGGCTACTTTAATTTCTTTTAGAAAGCCGTAAATCGTAAAAAATCCCTTGGTGTGGTCCACAATTACCACGTTACCGTAAGACCTAAAGGGCCCGGCGTAAATAACACTCCCCTCGGCAACCGCGTGCACCGGTTCGCCGGCCTTAGCGGAAATTTTTATCCCATCGCGGAAAATCCACGTATTTAAATCGGCCCGGTATTCTTTGCCAAATTTGCTAAGCACGGTCCCATTGACCGGCCACGGTAAACTATGCGGCGCGGCGTGAATTTGAGGACCGGTAGTCGGTTTAGAAGCGGACGTGGCGGCCTTTTTTACTGCCGCTTTGCGCTTGCGTTCAAAAGACGCAAGTAAATCGTTTAATTCCGCCGCTGATTTGTTTAACTCGTTAATTTCTTTACGTACTGCGGCGGCCTTGCGTTGAGTAATATCCAAATCCTGTTTCTTCTTATTAAACGATTTGGAAATGACCAGTTGTTCCTCTTCAATACGCGAACTTTGTGCCAAGAGTTTTTTATTACGCTCTTCAAACGTATGGATACGTTCTTTGGCTTCTTTATTGGCTTTTTCCAACGCCGCTGTAAAAGCCGCTTTATGTGTAACCATACGGTCTACAAAAATATCTTGCTCTAAACTGTATCCGCCCGGACAAAACGGACAATCCGGCGTAAAATAATAGGTTTCCAACTCCGCGCCCGACACTCCTTCCCACATTGGGATGCTGCGCTCCAAAGCGGCACGTTTTTCTTCTATAGAAAGTAAATTTTGCTCCACGTAGGAAATGTCCGACTCTACTTTGCTTTTTAATTCTTGCGCCCGCGCCTTCTTACTTTCAAGTGCGGAAATTTCTTTAGAAATTTGTTTTTCTTGCTCGCGGTATTTTTTAAGTTCGTCCTCTTTTTGCGCGGCTTCTTTTTTCAACCGCTCAATTTCGCGTTTGTGGTCGGCGGCATCGTCTGCATACAACGGAGCCGCTCCCACCAGTAACACGAACAAAATACTTAAAATTTTTGCCATTTTGACAATGTCCATCCAAATAATCCGCAAAACACCAGCACTAAAATTTGCCGGGTTGGGGTAGTAAATAATTCTATGGCTTCACTTAAAAAGCCCGTCGGATAAATAAGTATCGCAAAAAATACCCCGGCCCCTACTCCCGCTAACAAACCGGAAAATACGGCACTTATTAAATGGATACGGCTTTTAGGGAACGGATACGCTTCTACCATAAACATAAAAGCCAAGAATAAAAGCGCCGCAAACAACATAGCCATCCGCAATAACTTAACGCACAATCCGGTAGCAAATACAAGTTGCCCATGCGCCGCATTATAATGCGGAGTAAGGCCCTTATATTCGGCAGATAAATTGGCTGCAAGCGACGAAACATTACGCACGGCCGTGGGTACTAAACGCAGTTCAAAATAAGCCGGCATTTGACTACGCCCCATCAGTAAAAGCGAGTCGGCCAGTTGCGGATTTTGCCGCCGAACAGCCTCTAACCCGTCTTTGGCCGAAAATAATTTGACGGAAGCCACATCCGCTTTTTGGTTGATACCTTCCCCGATTTGTTGCAAGGTCGCATTATCGGTTTTCCCCTCTATGGTTAAAATCATTTTGAACGTGCGGCTCAGTTCGTTGTAATACTGTCCCAAACGCATATCCACCAAAAGTAACCCTTGCCACAAGACCGCCACCGCAAACACTAATAAAAACAGGCGGCGGTGCAAATGAAAAATATGTTTTTGCGAGACAGGCTTTTGCTCTTTTTTATCCGTGGCTGATTTTTTGCTCATATTAGTCCTCATTAAAATTTAAAATATTTTTCAATTTCGGTAAAATTTCCGTGTTGTGATATACGCCTTTAAATTGCTCTTGCCCCGGCCCATAGGCCACCCCGATTAACACAGATGACGCGTGGGCTTGTGTAGCCCAGGCAAAACCGTATTGCTCGTTAATTTGTTTAAAAAGTCCGTGCACATCAGTTAAATTTTCAAATTCGCTAATATCCACCGGATATCCTAACGCCCGGCTTAATTGTTTTTGCACAAAAGCGGGGGTTAATTTTTCAGCAGGTAATTTCTTCATTTCTTGCTCAACAAGGTATAAACTGCGGCGCTGTTTTTCCAACTTGGCATACGTTGCCGAATTTCCATAAAACACATCCCCTTTATAAAGGACTTCCCCCTGTTGTGTTTTGCGGGCTACGCCGGCATTATCTAAATTTTGATACACAAAAGCGCCTAAACCGGTATCATGGTCGGCATTGAGATACATTAGTGTTTCCGGGTGTTTATCCGCAAATTTACGCACTGACGCAATCACTTTATCTAATAATTTCAATTCAGCCAGCGTCGCTCCGGCGTCATTGGCATGGGCCGCCCAATCTAATTTACCTGCCTCTACTATAAGTACAAAACCGTCTTCATCCTGGGCTAAAAGTTCCAGGGCTTTTTGTGTCATTTCGGTTAAATCCGGCGTTTTGGGATATGCGTGCGTTTCAACAGCCATCGGCATACCTTTGTCGGCAAAGAGCCCGAGCACACGCCCCCGGTGCACTTTGGCAAGTGATTTCTTATCAAAAACCACTTGATAGCCTTGCTGCTCGGCTTTGGCAAGTAGGTTTTCGTTATTTTCGCCGGAAAAATACTTTTTTCCGCCGCCCAAAATTACTTCCGGCTCCAACACAAGTTGCTGTCGGGCGATTTCCGTTTTATCGCGGCGATTCTGCGCGTGCGCGGTAAATCCGGCTGGGGTGGCATCCGTTACGTATGCGTCGGAAACAACCCCAATGGCCTTCCCTTTTTGTTTAGCCAGTTCCAATAAATTTTCTGCGGAGTTGCCTTGATAATCTACTCCGATATAGCCTGGCAAAGACCACCGACCTGTAGCCATTTGAGTGGCCGCTGCCGCCGAATCGGTAACGATTGTGCCTTGCGTATTATTAAAAAATAAACCCTGTTCTCCATCACGTATCAAATGTTCCATCGCGCTCACGTCTTTTTTATAATCGCGCATAGCCCCCGAACGGGCCCCTTCCATCAAAAAACCCATCAGTTCCGGGCCCATACCGTCGGCAATAATCCATACTAAATTTTTGGCCGGCAACGTTGACGTGATAAGTTTTTCGGCGTGTACGCCGCTTACCACGCTACACAACATCACCAGCAAAAATAGTATTTTACGCATATTTTTTACGCGATGGTTTTGCGATAAAGTTCCAAATATGCCCGGGCCGATTTATCCCACGATAAATCTTGCCGCATGGCATTGCGCACCAAACGCCGCCAAACCGGCTGATCTTTATACACTTTAAGCACGTTCTCTAACGTTTGGATAATACCTTTTTCATTAAACGTATCAATGAAAAAGCCCGTAGCGGTTTCTTCATTTTCGCCGTTATATCCTTTGACTGTATCTACCAGCCCGCCTACGCGCGAAACAACCGGCAACGTGCCATATTTCATCGCAATCATTTGCGACAAGCCACACGGCTCAAAACGCGATGGCATTAAGAACATATCCGCACCGGCATAAATGCGATGGGCCAGTTCTTCATCTAACCGACCGCTATAACTAACTTGTCCGGCATTATTACGGGCTAAACTTTGGAAGGCTTTTTCCAACATGGGATCCCCCGTGCCCAACACAACAAATTGGGCGCGATTTTTAAATTTTTCAATAAGCCCGACTACAATATCCAGGCCCTTTTGGTAGTCTAACCGTGATACTATACCAATGACCGGTTTATTATCGGCGGATAATTTGCATTGCTGACGCAAGGCCCGCTTGGCGGCTTCTTTCCCTTCGGCAACTTCGCTCACATCATAGCCTACCGGTAAGACAGGATCCAACTCCGGGTCCCACACTTCGGTATCAATGCCGTTAACAATCCCGCAGAAATGGTCACTGCGGCTGCGCAACAAGCCTTCTAACCCAAACCCCATAGCACTGTCCTTTTGCACTTCACGCGCATAATTGGGGCTAACGGTGTTAATGTTATCGGCAAAAACGATACCGCTTTTTAAAAAACTGACTCCCCCATAATATTCAAATTTTTCCGGGGTGTAATCTACCGGGTGGAATCCCGCTTTTAAGAACGTAGAATAAGGGTAATGTCCTTGATAAGCAATGTTATGAATCGTATATAAACTGCGTGTGCGGGTATAAAACGCGTCTAATTTATAGACGGTTTTTAAGTAAGCCGGGATAAGGCCCGTCTGCCAATCGTGGCAGTGGATTAAATCCGGTCGGAAGCCGATGAACTTACATCCTTCCAGCACGGCGCGACTAAAGAGAATAAAACGTTCGTCGTTATCCGTATATTCGCCGGTCATAGTGCGATACAAATCCGGGCGGTCAAAATACTTGCGGTTACCCACAAAAAACACAAGCACATTCCCCCAATTGATGTAGGAAAGAGAAACCTGTTCAATTTTATCACCAATGGGTATTAAATAAACACCGGGCACTACTTTAAGGGAAGATACCCGCACAATGTTTCGGTAATGTGGCAAAAACAGCAATACTTTATTGCCTTTACGGGCGGCAAATTGTTGGCATAGGGCCCCGACTACGTCGGCAAGACCTCCGGTTTTACAAAACGGGAACGCTTCACTAGCGGCTAAAACAATGTTCATTATTTCTCCTCCTGAGAATTATTTTCTTCGGGCCGAACGGCTTTTTCTGCCGAGGTTTCTACTTGCGCGGAAGCATCTTGCGGGGGCAAGTCCCCCGGCTCTGCTTGGAAGGAAGTCTCGGCGGCCGGTTGTGCATCAGCAGGTTGCGTAAAAAAATCACCGCGGTTGTAACTGTTGCGTTTGAAAAACGGATCTACTTCCGTACCTAATGCCTCTAGTCGCTCTTCCGGCTCTAATTCGTCTAGCGGGATAATGGCCGGCTCTGCCAAAGGCGGCAAAGGCTCACCAAAGGGTAAATCTTCTTGTTTTTCGTGTAAATTTTTAGCGGCAAAGACTTGCAAATCAGGAAGTTCGGATAATTTATTTAAACCAAACATCCGCAAAAATTCGTCAGTCGTACCATATACCATAGGGCGGCCTATCGTATCTTTTTTGCCCACCACGCGCACGAGTGAACGCTCCAACAAGCGCTCAAGCGGCCCGGCTACATCTACCCCGCGTATGGCTTCCATTTCCGCGCGGGTGATAGGTTGCTTGTACGCAACAATCGCCAATGTTTCCAGAGCCGCGTTGGAAAGTTTAGTCGTCATTTTCTCGTTATAAAGTTTACGTACCCAACGGCCGTATTCGGGCTTGGTCGCCATCTGGAAACCGCCGCCGATTTCCACAATTTGCACGGCGCGGCCTTGCGCAGTATATTCGTCTTGCAGGGCAGTAATTACTTCGCGCACTTGTTTGACGTTTGCGCCGTCAATAACATCTGCCAAGCGCGTGGGTTTGACCGGTCTGTCGGTAATAAACAAAAGCGTCTCCACGATTTTTTTCAAATCGTCGGTTTGCAATAATTCCTGTTCATTTTCTTGCGCGGGGGCTTGCATCTCTTGCGGGGCAGACGCGGCTTGCGCTTCTAAATTTTCTTGCGGCATTACATTTTGTTCTTCTTGGCTCATAGATTCTCCGATTTACCGTCTTCATCACTACCGTGCATTAAGGTCTTAAAATCCTTGTCTTTATTTTCCGGGTTTAAATAGATACGGATTTGCCCCTCTTTTTCATCTTGTCGGGCAAGTAATTTTTTAATTTTAATCAACTCAAGTAACGCCATAAAGCATGTGATAATACCACGCTTTTTGGTCTCGCCCACAAAAATATCATCTAGCAAAACCCACGTGCGGTCTTTGAGCATATCCACCACTTTTTGCATTTTTACTTCAATAGGAAATTCTTCAATTTTTAACAATTCAATGCGTTTGCGTTCATCCAACCGTTCAAATGCGCGCTTAACGGCGGCAAGTAAATCAAACATCTGCACGTTGACTACTTTTTCCCCGCTGTCAAAAATGGGAGCCGAGCGATAAAATTTATCTTTGTTTTCTTCTAATTTTTGGTTTAAATACGCACTGGCCTCTTTGTATTTTTGATATTCTACCAGTTTGGCAATTAACTCTTTAGCCGGGTCCGGCCCCTCATTTTCCGACGTGGGCGCTTGGCTGGGCAATAAAGTTTTGGCCTTAATTTGCATCAGCGTACTGGCCATCACCAAAAATTCGCCCGCCACTTCCAAATTCAGTTCTTTCATTACGTTTAAGTAATCTAAATACTGTTTGGTAATTTCGGCAATGTTGATATCGCACACATCTAAATTGTCTTTTTTGATAAGGTGCAAGAGAAGGTCCATCGGGCCTTCAAAGACGTTAATATGTACGTTAATTGCCGCCGGAGCATTTATCATTTAATCACCCGCATTACTTTTTTAACTTTGGTTAAAGTCGCCGCCGCGTTGGCACGCGCTTTCTCTTTACCTTCAGACACGATTTGCGCCAGTTGCGCTTTATCCTGTTCAAATTCTTTGCGCCGCGCGGCAAACGCCGTCAGTTCCGGCTCCATAAGTGCAAAGAGTTCCTTTTTGCACGCCACACAACCTAAAGCCCCCGCCTTGCACTCTTCACAACGTTTGGCGCAGTTAGGGTTGTAAATCTTGTGGAAGGCATACACCACGCAACCTTCGGGGTTGGCCGGATCGGTGGCTTTTTTCTTGTTAGGATCGGTAAACATCGTCATCACTTTTTTGCGCACGCTGTCTAAATCTTCCCCCAACGAAATAGCATTGTTGTATGACTTAGACATTTTCCGTCCGTCAATACCCGGCACACGCGCTACGTTTGTGTATAAAGGCCGCGGCTCGGTAAAGACTTGTTCCCCGTAAATTTGCTCAAAGCGTCGCATCAGGTCGCGCGCGATTTCCAGATGCGCGGTCTGGTCTTGCCCCACCGGCACAAACGACGCCTGTTGAATAAGGATATCCGTTGCCATTAAAACGGGATAGCCCAAAAAGCCAAAACAGGAAATTTCTTCGTCGCCGGCAATAGAGGCCAGTTTCTCGCCGAGTGTTTTTTCATCTAATTGCCCGGCGTATTTTTGTTTAAAAAGTTCTTGTAATTGCTCTTTGTACGTCGGGTTTCTCAGTAGCCACCCCAAGGGCGTAATCATACCAAGCAAGGTATTGAGTTCACTTACTTCCGGCACGTCCGATTGAATAAAAATCGTACATTTTTTCGGATCCAATCCGGCGGTCAGCCAGTCAATAAGCATGGCCTCACTATTGGCGGCTAAATTTTCGGTTTGCTCATAAGCAGTCGTTAAAGAGTGCAAATCCGCCACGAAGAAAAAACAGTTGTATTTATCTTGCAGAGACACCCAATTTTTAAGGGCACCGTGGTAGTTACCCAAGTGAAGTTTGCCCGTGGGGCGCATACCGGAAAGTACAATTTTGTTATCTGTCATAAAAAACCTCTATAAAATTTGACTAATCAGCGTCAGCATAAGCGTTGCCGGCGGCAAAATCAAATACCGAATTAACCCCGTTGCAATAAGCCCAATCACAATAAACATCCCATAACGGCTGAAAAAACGGTCATACGATAGAGCCATTGGGCCGGGCAAAAGCGCGGTAACGATACGGCCACCGTCTAACGGAGTAATCGGCATTAAATTAAATACGGCCAACATGACATTAACCAAAATACCGTACTGCAACGCCACAAACAAACTTTGTACTGTTTGGGCCGACAAAAAACCTTGCGATAAGATAACTATTTTTAAGATAATGGCAAAAATAATCGCAAGTAACAAATTGACCGTTGGCCCGGCAATAGCCACCTTGCCCATGTCTTTACGCGGGGAAGGTAAATGAAGCGGGTTTACCGGCACAGGCTTGGCCCATCCGAATAGCGGCATTCCGATACCCAGGCACAGTAGCGGCACTAAAATTGTCCCCATAAAATCTATATGCGCCAGCGGGTTTAACGTCAGGCGGCCCGAATAGTAGGCTGTATTATCGCCCAAGCGGTAAGCCACGTATCCGTGAGCAAACTCATGCACGATAATGGAAAAAAATAAAATCGGTATAAAAAGTATAAATTGCATATATGCTATATTTTACTAATTTATGCCGGTTTATGCCTAGGGAAAAACGGCTAAAAATGATGAGGATAAGGGACTACCAAGTAGCGTCTGAAATTAAAAAGGAGTCCGATTTGGCGTTTGTCGGTGTAAGTAGCGTGCCTTTGAACAGTTTGTTGCAATAGTTCCCTTGCCCACCGCTCCAAGTTACCCGGTAATCTGCGGAAGATTTTGTTTCCAAACAATATAAAACATTATTTTTATAATGGCCGCTTCCGGTATAATTGAAAAACACATAAAAACCCGTTCCTCGGTAAGGCCCGGTCAAACGGCCTACGCGCACGCTGCCGCTATCACCACCCACCATTTGCACGGCCCAATCGTTGTTAGATAACGTTTCCGAAATATTTCTGTGAAATAAAGTATGCCCGGTCCAAGGAATAGTAATATCCAACTCGGCAAAACTTTCGGCATATTTTCCGTTAGCCAAAAAGTAGCGCCGCTGTGCATTAACAACCGATTTTAGCATGGTAATGGCTTGTGCGGCTTTGGCCTTTTCCACTGCTTTTTTATATTGCGGCAACGCAACGGCAGCCAAAATACCAACGATTAAAACTACGACCAATAGTTCAAGTAGCGTAAAACCTTTTTGCATATTATCCCTACAAATCCCACATAAATTATAACAAAAAAAGAAACGAAAAATCGTGCAAAATCACAACCATATAATATGCAAATTGACATCACACACAGCATGCAGTGCCAGATCATGTGCCCATGTGGCCAACACAAATCTAACCCTTTTTTTACATTGCGGGAAGGAATCTAATCTTTTAGGATAACATTATCGTCATTTTTTCGGGGGATAAATCAAGGTTCCCTTTGACAAAAAAACACAGGGGATAAGTGCAGGGGTTGACACTAGACCGACCCCCGCGCTAAAGAAGCCCCGGCCGGAGTACCCGGTGGGGCTTCTTAAAATTTCATCCGGTTCGGCGCGCGGGAGGGGACCCAACCGCCGGACTACCAAAGAGGTCTTATTTCGTGGGAAAAATAAGACCTCTTTCATTTTGCAAAAAATTTTCTAATTAAATGGCACACAAACAAATTTTGTGTTTATCGGCAAGTTTAACGACTTCTTCCAAATCCATTACCAAGGTCTGCCCGGCTTCAAACGCCAACACCGTAAACCCGGCCGCTATCAAACTCTCCAGCGTACCTTTGCCGATAACGGGCAAATCGTAGCGGTTGTCTTGGTTGGGGCGGGCCACTTTAACTACGGCTATGGCCGATTTTTTCTCCGCGTGTTCTTTGACCAGTTCCCCCGCCCGGCGGATGCACCGGTCGGTGCCTTCCATCCCTTCCACGGCAATTACGGCATTTTGACTGACTACACACGTTAGGCCGATATCCATACCGGCCATTTGTTTGGCAATATGAAAACCATACGCAATGGTTTTTTGTTCTTCTTCGGTAGGTTGGCGGGCCGATAACACCCCTTTGGCAGGTAAAAAATCTTCCAAAAACGAGGCCGAACTGGCAAATTCAATGCCGTCTTTTTTAAATTCTTCAATCACGCGAGAGAGAATATTTTTAGGGCGCATAGACTTAATAGATGCCAGCACTTTGGCTCCGCGCAAATCGGGCACGATATTGGAAAATATGGAACCGTGTTGCACGCGCCCGGCCATAATAATGCGTGTCACGCCGTTACTCTTAAAAAAGTTAATGGCTTTGCCCAGTTGCCCCAACCTAAAGGTGGAAAACACCGCCGCGTTAGGATAATCTTGCACGAAAGCATTGCCTTTGATGCCCGCCACCACCACTTCGTATCCTTTAGCAGCCGCTTTTTGGGCAATGTAAATAGGCATTTTGCCTTCGCCGGCGATAAGTCCAATTTTATTCGTCGTCATTTTCTCTCATACTGCGTTTAGCGGCAATAACACCGCGCGCGGAAGTCTTGCAAAAATCTAACATATGTTGTACTTCAGCACACGGATGAGCGGCTTCCAATTCTTTGACGGCTTGGCTAAGCAGTTTGCCACTTCTAAACAAGAATTTAAAAGCGCGTTTAACGGCTAATATACTCTCGCGGGACATCCCGTTGCGGCGCATCCCCACCAAGTTCAGCCCCACCAACCGCGCCCGGTGACCTTGTGCCATACAATAAGGCGGTACGTCTTGATGCACCATAGAACCGCCGGAAATCATAGCCATTGTACCTATGCGTGAAAATTGGTGCACACCGATTAGCCCTGAAATAACCGCTTTATCTTCTATCGTGATATGACCGGCGATAGCGGTGCTGTTGGCAATAATGATATTGCTCCCCAAATGGCAATCGTGCGCAATGTGGGAGTTGGCCATCAGCAAGCAATTATTACCAACCGAAGTAGGCACGTTTACGTCGGTAGAGCGGTGAATCGTTACGCACTCGCGGATTTTATTACCGTTACCCATTGTCACACGGGTAGGCTCTTCTTTATACGACAAATCTTGCGGCTTCACACCGATAAAAGCACTCGCAATCAACTCGTTGTTATCGCCCATCGTAGTATTTTCAATAACGCAGAACGGGCCGATATGGTTGTTTTTACCGATCACAACATCTTTGCCGATAACCGTATATGGACCTATAACGGTAGAGGGATCTATTTTAGCGGAAGGGTCCACAACCGCTGTGGGGTGAATGTTAGTCATGTGGGGAATCTCCTAAAACAAAATTCAACGTGGCTTGTGTGCATAGTTTTCCTTTCACATAAGCCTCGCTGTAAATTTTAGATATACGACCTAAACGTAAAATCTTGATGGGCATTTCCAACTCATCTCCGGGGCAAATCATCCCACGGAATTTGGCTTGCTCAATACTTAAAAAAAGCGGCACTAATTTTTTGTCTTTACACAAATCGTGCATAACCGCTCCGCCAAACGCTTGAGCCATACTTTCAATAACCAGTACCCCCGGCATGACCGGATGCCCCGGGAAATGTCCTTTAAAGAAAAATTCGTCCGGATTTACGTGATGCACACCGATATATTTGCGGTCTTTTTCCAGCACACGCACCTCGTCCACAAGCAAAAAAGGCTCGCGGTGCGGGATATGTGCTTTGATATCTTCCGGGCCATATATCTCACGAACCGGAAGCGTCAAAAAATCTTTTAAACTAACCGTCTTTACTTCCATTTTTCCTCTCTGTTATCTAATAAAATTTTAGCAAAAATTACGTTATGTTTGTGGCCGCCCCCCCGGCAAGAAATTTTCAACGGCGGCAATTTTAAACCGGTTAAACTAATGTCCCCGATTAAATCTAACAGTTTATGCCGTACCATTTCATCCGGATAGCGACGCTCATTTAAAAAACGGTCTTTGCCGATAATAACGGCGTTTTCCAAATTGCCGCCTTTGGCCAATCCATGTGCTTTTAAAAATGCGAGTTCTTCCTCAAACCCGAACGTGCGCGCACGGGCAATTTGCTCGCGGTAATTTTCCGGTGTGAGTTCTACCGTATACTCTAAATGTGCCACCAACGGATTTTTATGCTCATACACAAAATGAAACGTTAGTTTATCGGCCGGCTCGGCACTGTAAGAAATATCACCGCTTGTGTAGGTAACTTTTTTAGTTAAGTTTAATACGGGTTGCTCGGCACTTAACTCCTTAAACCCCGCGTTTACAAACGCGTCGGCATACTCATCACTGGCTCCGTCGGTAACAGGCGGCTCGGGGCCATCCATTTCCACACACACATCGGTAATACCCAACGCATGCAAGGCAGATAATACGTGTTCCACGGTGCATACTTCGGCTGTATCATTTTTTAAATTAGTACCGCGCAAGGTAGAGCCCACGTGGTATACATCCGCCTTAATTGGCGCAGAACCCGACAAATCCGTACGTAAAAAAGTAATCCCGTTTTCAGCAGGTTTAAATTTCATTGTAGTAGGCAAACCGGTATGCAACCCGATCCCCTCAATAACAACCGTAGAAGCAAGAGTCTTACGCATAATTAACGCCCCATCATTTTTTTAAGTTTATCCCAAAACGATAACTTTTTTGCGGCTTGAAGTTCTTTTTTAAATTGTTGAAATTCTTTATATATTTCCGGCAATTTACGAACCATAGCCATTTGGCGGAAGGCTTCCTTTTGCGGCATAGCCGGGAAGCCGAAATACGTTTTTCCGGCGGGGATATCGTTCATCACTCCCGACTGTGCACCGATTTGGGCCCCATCACCCACTTTCATATGACCGGCCAAGCCTACTTGTCCGGCTAACACCACCCCGTTGCCGATATCCGTTGTGCCGGCGATGCCCACTTGCGCACAGAAAATACTACTCTGCCCGACACGCACGTTGTGACCAACCTGTACCAAATTATCAATTTTCGTATTGTCACCGATAACGGTGCTGGAAATTTTTGCCCGGTCTATGCACGTATTGGCTTGGATTTCCACGTCGTTACCGAGTACCACGTTGCCGATTTGCGGAATTTTTTGGTGGCGGCCATTGTGAAAAGTAAAGCCAAATCCGTCTGCGCCGATACGCGCACCGGGTTGCAAAATCACATAATCTTTTAGCACGCAATCTTCGCGGATAACTACTTGCGGATAAATATAACAATTCTTGCCGACGATTACATCTTTGCCGATATAACATTGCGGAAAAATAACCGTATTATCCCCTATAGTTACACCATCTTCAATCACGCTATAGGCACCGACAGATACATCTTTACCGAATTTGGCCTTCGGGCTGATAACGGCCGTTGGGTGGATGCCAGGCGTATGTTTAGAACGGGCCGCATCTACGTATTTCATCAGTAAAATAAATGCCCATTCCGGGTTTTGAGCATACAACACTGCGCCCGAAAAAACAAACGGTTGGCCTTTGACTTCTTGCGGTAAAATAACGGCCGAGGCTTTTAATTGGTTGAGTAGTTCAAGTTTGTCTGCCGATGCCACATAGCAAATTCCCCCTTCCTGTGCATCTTCTAACGAGCACAAATGAGAAATAACCATGTCCGTTTTCCCTTCGGCTTGCGCCTGGGTAATCCGGGCAATTTCACTGACAGATAGTTGCATCATAAACACCTCGTTACTTTCCGCGTTTGCGGTATTTTTTAGATTTTTTCAACCGGTTCACAAAATCTTGCGTTACATTAACCGGTTTTTCGCCATATAAAATTTCGTCTTTTCGTACCAGGGCACCTATGTTTCTTTTCTTCGCAAAAGATTTTATCTCCCGGTAGATGTCTTGTAAAATTTCATTTACTTCTGTTTTTTCCAGTTTCAGGATTTCTTCGCGCGTAGTGTATTTATAATTATCAATAAAAAAACTGCGCTCCTCAATCACTTTTTTATTTTCCGTCATACGTGCGGTAATATCTTCCAATTGTGCCGGCGTATTTAAAGGGCTGGCCGTAGGTTGTTCTGCTTGCGCAAAGGTAAGATGATTCAGTAAATTACTCATTTCTAACGTATCGGCCGTCTCTTCTATTTTGGGCAGTAACGGGTGCGGCTCTACCACAATGCGCTCGTAAAAAGGTTTGAGACCGCGCACTAAAGCCGCTAATCGTTCATTTTCCCGTGTACGCATTTCTATTTCTTCTTTGGCGCGGGCGACTTCACTTTCTTTGGCTAAAATTTTCTCGCGGATTTGTTCTTTAACGGCAATTGTACGCGGATGTTCGTTAAAGGCAACATCAATATCTACAAAGGCTACCGTCAAGCAGGTTCCTTTTTCCGTCGGTTCTTCTTTTTCTTCTTCCGATTCTTCAGCGACGGTTTGTTGGGTAGTTTTACCAGACGGCTCTTGTGCAGAAGCGGAGAGCGCTTCCTTTTTGGTTTCTTCCGGCAGAACAATTTTGTCATTGTTTTCCGATTTTGCTTTGGGGGCTTGCTCGTCAGCGTTTTTAGCCAACAAGGCCGCCACCGTAGCCGCTTCTTGCTCGGTCAAAGTATCCACGGGAGCCGCTTGCGGCGTTTGGGCTAATACCGCTTGGACACTTCCTAAACAAATGGCCAAAAACAAAATCTTTTTCATGTATCTCCTACATCATATTTGAGATGTTGAAGTAGAAATGGGAGTGGTCTTCCCCTTGTCGGTGGTTAAGGCCATACCCCCAATCAATGCGTATGGGTAATGACGGCGTGGTAAAGCGTAAACCTACCCCCACCCCGGCCTTAAATTGTTCTTCATCCGGACCGAGCGAAAATTCCAAATCGTCAAAATGGTTCCACGAGTTCCCCAAATCAAAGAAGAACGCAAACTGCGCCATATTGCGTCGTCCTTCACGCGCAAGAGGAAATCGTAATTCCGCGTTCATCACGTAATACAAATTTCCGCCGTATTGCGGGCCGATTTCCCCGGCGCGTTCATATCCGCGAATCGTATCGGCGCCACCCAAGAAGAATTTTTCATACGGGGGAACTTCGTCGGTGCGACCATAGGTTTTAACAGAGCCGAATTTATTAGACAACACAAATACTACCGGGTAATTGCCGCCAATGTTAAGCACCGTATAGTTGAAAATAGAGCGAGCGTTTAAATACCACAAATCCAAATCCCCACCTATGGGCCCACCGGCCAACGCCAATCCTAGTGAGTTACGCCACCCGGTAGTAGGATCCCACATATTATCGCGCGTATCTATCGCAAAATCCACACTAAAGGTGGAAAGATTGGTTTTCCCTTCGGCCAAACATGTGGCCGGATCTTGACCGGGTTGACATTTATAGGGATCGTCAATATCATAAATATCAATATTTTCAAAAGAATATCCCAGCAATAACTGATAAATATCGTCATTAAACCGCGGCCCAACTTTCACGCGCCCGCCGATGCGTTTTTCGGTATAGGCTTGGTTATCCGTAGAGAAGGAACGATAGCGGCGCGTATTAAATAAATCTACGCCCAGCGAGGTAGGTTTATCGTAAATCCACGGGGTATACCAACTGACGGTATAGTCCAAAATCTCTTTACCAAACAACGTACGCAACGAAAGCCGCTGTGCCCGTCCGAAAAGGTTTAAGTGGTTAATAGAAAGTTCCCCATATAAACCGTCCATAGAACTCATCGCAAGCCCGGCAGTAAACATACCGGGGCGGCCTTCGCTCACTTTGAAGTCCAAATCTACTTTTTGCGGATCGGCGGTAGGCTGCAAGTCAATTTGTACGTCGTTAATAAAGCCCAAATTCATAATTTTGGTTTGGCTGCGGCGTATTTTGGCGTTATCGTACAAATCGCCGGGATGAATAGAAAGTTCACGCGTGAAAACGTATTTCTTGGTATCGTGATAACCCGACACGTCTACATGATCAATATAGAAAATATGCCCTTCGGAGATATCAAAAGTCAAATTCAACTTACCGTTTTCAATATGTTTGACAGGTTCCACGCGCGCTTGCAAATAGCCTTTATTGGCATATTGTTCTTGGATAGCGGCAATCGTATCATCAAAATCTTTTTGATTATAGAGGTGCCCGTCGCGAAAGAAAACTTGTTTTTGCAATTCTTCGTCGGTAAACACATTGCTGCCTTCAAATTTTACCGTACCGAAATCTACTTTCTGCCCTTCGGTAACGTTGTAAGCGATATCGGCCAGCGTTTTTTGTTCGTTAAAGGAAATTTGCGGTTTGGTAAGTTCAAACTCGCTATACCCTTTGTTTCGGCCGTAGAGCATCATTTTCACCCAATCGCGTTGTAAATTTTGCGGCTTAAAAACTTTACCGGGACGGTTAGAAGATTTTTTAATTATTTTTTGGGCAGGCAGTTCGTCGGCTCCCTTCATTGTTACTTCGCCCACACGCACGCGCTCGCCTTCATCAATGATGAGTTTTACATCTACGACGTTTAATTTTTCGTTGCGAGTAAGTTGGTAAGAAACCTGTGCGTTGATATACCCTTTCTCGGCATATTTGGCTTGGATACGTTCCAAATCGCCTTTTAATTTAAGTTCGTTAAACGGATCTTTGAGTTTAAGCGTCATGGCTTGGGAAATAGCATTTTTCCCCAAGTGTTTACGTCCTTCGTAGGACAAATGGTCAAAAATTGGTTTTTCTCTTACAATATACGTCAAGCGGTGGCAACGTTCCGTGTCGCCTTCTTTAGTTTTACGGGAGCCTTTTTCGGGAGTAAGGTCTATTTCCACACTGTCAAAATTCCCCAACGCGGAAATGGTTTGTATATCTTCGGATATTTGAAAACGATCGTATAGTTCGCCTTTTTTGGCACCGGCATTTTTGGTAACGGTTTTGGCGCGGATATTTTTATTTCCGTTGACGCCAATGTGACAAATCATCCACGGGCCGTTAGGGTTTAACTCATCCGTGGTCTCTTGCGCGCGCGCGTAAGAGAAAAGGGCCAAAACGCCCACTGATAACACAACAAATTTTTTACAAAACAAACCAAAAACCTCCTTGCAAAAAGCCCGCACTATTTAAGCGCGGGCACATTTTGCAAAAGATAAATTATTTAGCCGGTCTTTTAACCAAGCCGCTTTTGATGCAGTTCGCGCAGACGTACGCGGTTTGCGTTTTTCCGTCTAACACGACTTTTTGTTTTTGCAAGTTCGGTTTGAACGAGCGTTTCGTTCTCATATTAGAGTGACTGTAAGAACCGCCGGATACCGGGGCTTTGCCACAAATTGCACATTTATACGCCATAGTTCCCTTCCTTATATAAAATAAATTCGGTTATTATATTGTAGTAAATAATCAAGCGTCTGTCCAGCCTAAACCGTTTTAGGCGGAAACATTTTGCTGGCCAATACCGACAATGTTAAAATACCCACAATCACCGCCAGCGACGCTACCACCGGCACGTGCCACACGTGTGACAAAAGCATTTTAACACCCACAAAAAACAAAATGACGGATATACCGTATTTTAAATAGGGGAATTTGCCCGCCATGCCGGACAGTAAAAAATACAAAGACCGCAGCCCGATAATCGCAAAGATATTAGACGAATAGACCAAAAATGTATCTTGCGTAATGGACAATACCGCCGGGATAGAATCTACCGCAAAAATTAAATCGGACATTTCTATGACTACTACCGCGGCCAATAAGGGCGTAGCGTAGCGTTTGGCGTTTTCCGTCACAAAAAAGTTTTCGCCGTGATAATCGGTTTTTAAGGGGAAAAACTTTTTCAAAATTTTAAGGGCGGCAGAGTTTTGCGGATCAAATTTATCGTCGTCTTTTTGCAACAACATTTTTAGCGCGGTAAAAATCAAAAGCGCACCGAACACGTAAATGGTCCACGCAAAAAGGGAAATCAGTTTAACGCCCAAGAAAATAAATAAAAAGCGCAAAATTACCGCGCCCAGCACCCCCCACAAAAGTGCTTTGGGTTGCAACGGATGGGGAATAGCAAAATAGCCGAAAATCAAAATAAACACAAACATATTATCTACGGAAAGCGAGTATTCCAGCACGTATCCGGTGTAAAACTCCAGCGCGTGGCGCGGCCCTTCCAGTAGCCAAATCGCCCCGCCAAACACGAGCGCCAGCGACACCCACGCACACACCATCACCCCGGCTTCTTTGATGCTCACTTTTCCGTGATGTTTATTTAAGACGGTTAAATCTACAAATAAAGCGGCTAACACAACCACCCAAAAGGCTATCCACAAGCCGACCGAAACAGACGTAGAAATAGGTTCCATAATAGTTGCTCCTTTTTTATATTATACCATACCCGCCGATATCGTTACCCGCCGATATCGTTTGATTTTTACGCATAATATAAGTACAATAAAAGTGAAGTTTATTTTACGCAAGGAGTTTTCTATGAACCGGAAAGGTTTTACACTTATTGAACTAATGGTAGTTGTTTTAATTGTAGGTATTTTATCATCTATTGCGTTGCCGCAATATCAAAAGGCTATTAAGAAGGCGCGCGCCACAGAGGCTATAACAGTTGGTAAAAAAATTTTGGAAGCCGAAAAAGTGTACTTTTTAGAAAATCAGGAATATACAAGTGATTTAAGCAAACTGCGCGTTGCTTTTCCACAAATGAAAAACTGGACCGTAGCAGGTGTTTCGGCAGTGAACAACTCTGCTTACCCTTTTGTTAACGTTGCATTTACAGGTTTAAACAATATGAGCAATACAGCTCTCGTTTTTACGAGCGAAGGTAGACTCGGCGAGTTGTTTAACAACGAACTTTATGAGAGTAATCCTATAGTCACTTGTGTCAACATACAACCACCAGATGATTGCTTGCGAGTTCTCCCCTGTGCCCCTAATGTAAAAAGGGATCCAGGCAATCTTCCCTACTGTACTTTATAGTTTGTTCACAACCCCCGGGGTTTTACCGGGGGTTTTTTATTGGATGCTTATTTTAAAGGGGATCATTTATCCGCGCATGAAAAACTTATCGTGGCCGTCGTCATCGTCGTTATAATTATGTCCGTCGGGGTTATTCCACGCCCAAAAATGTGCAAAAAACAAATAACTGCCCAGCCCGGTCAAAAACGCGCTTAAGCCGTAAAACACGTGGCGCACTTGCCACTCATATCCTTCCGTACCGAGCCACTTGTGCATATAATCCCAATCGGGCACGGACTCCGGCCCGGCGTTAATAAGCGTAATGACCGGGTCCAAACTGCACCCGGCATAATGCCCCACACTGTAGCACGCAATCGCCAATAAGAGCAAACATACGTCGGCTTGAATTTCTTTCCCGCGATGCAAAAACACAAAATAGGCAAGCAGCGGTACGCCCAGTTCCATCAGCGTTCCACCCCAAATAGTCATTTTAAAATTACCTAAAAAAATCATCCGGAAAAGCGGGTGGCCTGCTTCGTGGATGCCCAGCGTAAACAAGGAAAGCACCCCCGCCAACGGACAATGCTTCGGCCCGACAATCCACTGATACATAAAATACGTCACAAGCGCAATAAATAAAATACCCTTCCAACCATATTTCCAGAAGAGCGGGCCTTTGCGGGCCGGATCCAAAAAATCCCAAAAATTGTTCCACCTATTTTTCATAGCGGTTTTATTGTAGCAATTTTGCGGCACTAAAAAAAGATTATTTTTTATTTTACTCCGTCGGCAACGCAAAAAATCTAACCTGTTTTTAGCGTTGAGTGCGGGCGGCGAGATTGTTACTTTAGATAAGATGTAAAAATTATCCAGGAGGGAATTATGACAAAACACATACGCGCTTTAGCCTTGCTGACGGCTGTTTGCTTGCCGTCTTTGGCCCTGGCGCAATTATACGTAGAACAAGACGTGAGCGAAAACGTGTGGTTGACACCCGTCAAACACGAGCAACGCTTGCAAGAACGCCAAAAAACGGCCCAAGGCCCGGCGTTGGATCCGATGGAAAAACTTGTCCGCGCGGGCAAAGGGGAACTCCAAAAATTGGGGTTAGAAGTCGGGGCCGATATTTCGTACTTGGCCCAACGCGCCGCGCCTAACGGTAAAAATACGGCTATTCAAGGTATTTACTATCCGTATTTAACGTGGAACTTGTTTAAAGACCGCGCCATGGGTTCGGGACAATTAAACATCAACTATACGCTCGTGCATTATTGGGGCACGTCGGCCGCCACCTTGCAAAACCGCGTAGATACGGCGCTGCCGTTTAACGATTATCCGGCTAATCAGAAAATTTTTTCACAATTTTCTTATACGCACACGATGCCGGGCAGTTGGGATTGGATGAGTATTACGTTGGGGCAATTTCCGCTTTATAACTTTGACGGAACGCAATATATTGCCAACCAGCAAACGGCCTTAATGAATTACGCGCTCTCGCAAAACGCCACAAGTGCCTATCCGTCGGCATCTTTGGGGGCGTATGTACAAGCGCAACTGGGCCGATGGACACTGTCTGCCGGATATCAAGACGCTACTAACATTTCCGGGAAAGACATCCGCTTAAAAGATGCTTTTGACGGTAACTATACGGCCTTCGGTTCTATTGCCTGGAATCCGAATTTTGCGTTGGGCCAAGGGCAGTACAGCGTGCTCTACTACTATCAACCTTCGGTTGCCGATCAGCCCGGCAACGTGAACGGCTGGTCGTTTAATATGCAACAGAATATGGGCCAAAACTGGGCTATGTTTGGCCGTGCTAACGGCTCGGACAAAAGTGTTACCGGAGCGAAATACTCCTATGCGCTCGGGATGGCTATGTTGAACCCATTACACCGCAACGCGGCGGATGCAATTATCGCCGGTATTGCTTATAACGAGTTGAGCAAACAGGCATACGCCGGCGCCGCGCGTAACCAAGAAATGGCATTAGAACTTCAATGGATTTGGGGAATCGGTAATTGGATTACCATTACACCCGATATCCAATTCTATCCCAAAGCCGGCTTGGCAAATCGCACACGTGAAGTAACCGTGGTCGGTTTACGAACAACGATTATGCTGTAAAAATAAGGAGAAAAATTATGGAAAAAAACGAACTCGTATTAGGTACACGTTACCCGACACTCGCCTTTATCACCGGCGGTGCCGGCCAAGCCGCAGACGGCATCCCGCCGCAACCGTTTGAAACGTTCTGCTACGACTCGGCCTTGTTGCAAGCAAAAATTGAAAACTTCAACATTGTGCCCTATACCTCGGTATTACCCAAAGAATTACACGGTAACATTTTACCCGTTGACCAAGTAACGTCGCACTTCAAACACGGTGCGGTTTTGGAAACGATTATCGCCGGCAACGGAGCGCGTATAGAAGAACACAAAGCCATCGCCACCGGCGTAGGCGTGTGTTGGGGGAAAGATTCGCAGGGCAAACTGATCGGCGGTTGGGCGGCTGAATATGTGGAGTATTTTGATACGCCTATCAACGACGAAATCGCCGAGGGGCACGCACGCATGTGGCTCAATAAGTCACTTAACCACGAATTGGAAATCCGCGGTGTGCAAAAGCACAGCGAATTCCAAATCTGGCACAACTACATTAACATCACCCAACCGTTTGCGTATTGCTTGACGTGTATGGGTTTCTTAAACTTCAAATTCGCAGAACCTGTGAATTTGAAATAGTCATTTTTGGGGGATAATATGGGAGAAAAAAATCAATCTGCCGCTAAACTGGGGGTAATTGGTTTAGCGTGTATTGTGATTAGTTCCATGGTTGGGGGCGGGGTTTTCTCCCTCCCCCAAAACATGGCAGCCGGGGCTAGCGCGGGAGCCGTACTCTTGGCGTGGGTAATTACCGGCGTGGGGATGTATTTTATTGCCAACACGTTTAGTGTACTCTCGCGCGTAAAGCCGGATTTAACGTCGGGTATTTATATGTATGCACGCGATGGTTTCGGGCCGTACGTCGGCTTTACCATTGGTTGGGGGTATTGGCTGTGCCAAATCTTCGGCAACGTAGGATATGCCGTTATTACGATGGACGCGCTCAATTACTTTTTCCCCCCGCATTTTGCGGGCGGAAATAATTTGTTGTCCATTGTGTGCGGCTCGGTGCTTATCTGGGTTTTTAACTGGGTGGTATTGCGCGGTGTTAAACAAGCGGCGATTTTAAACGTCATCGGTACGATCGGCAAACTTGTGCCGCTACTCGCATTTTGTTTAATTATGCTGCTTGCTTTTCATTGGGATAAATTTGACACCAATTTTTGGGGCCATTTAATGGAAAACGGCAAATCGCTGGGTAGTTTGCCCACCCAACTCAAAAGCACCATGCTCGTCACGCTGTGGGCATTTATCGGCATTGAAGGAGCCGTGGTATTATCCAACCGCGCCAAAAGCCAAGCGGCGGTGAGCAAAGCGACGTTCTTGGGTTTTGTGGGTTGTTTGGTTATTTATATTGGGCTGTCCGTGCTTCCGTTTGGTTTTTTATCGCAAGCGGAAATCGCCAATGTAGCCAACCCGTCAACGGCGGGCGTTTTGGCTAAAGTGGTCGGGCCGTGGGGCGCGGTGTTTATGAACTGTGGGCTACTGATTGCGGTGCTTTCGTCGTGGCTGGCGTGGACCATGATTGCCGCCGAAGTACCCGCCGCTGCGGCTGAAAACGGTACGTTCCCTAAAATCTTTGCCAAACAAAATGACGCGGGCGCGCCGTGCGTTTCGTTGTGGATCACCAGCGCGATTATGCAACTGGCAATTTTAATGGTCTATTTTTCCAACAACGCGTGGAACACCATGCTTTCTATCACGGGCGTTATGGTACTCCCGGCGTATTTGGCAAGTACCGGCTATCTATGGAAACTGGTGGAAGACGGCGAGTATGCCAAAATTACTTCTACCGGGCGTGCGGCGGCTCTTTTTACGTCTGTCATGGGTACGGCGTACGCATTGTGGCTCGTGTATGCAGCCGGGGTGAAGTATCTATTTATGGCGGTGATTTTTCTGGCGGTGGGTATCCCGGTGTTTATGCGTGCGCGACGCGAACAAGAGCCCGGGCAAGCCGTCTTTTCCAAGGGGGAGAAAATTCTCGTTACGTTACTTGTATTATTTGCCTTGGGCGCACTTTGCTGTATGTGCCGCGGCCACGTACACTTATAAGTACTTATAAAAACGTACAGGGGCGAAACCGTTTGTTTCGCCCTTTTTTATTGAACGGTACGTGTCAAAATGTTAGTATGCTTATAAGGAGAAAAGTTATGAGCGATTTTACAGAAGCAGTTAAACTTATTAAAAACGCTTCGTACGGCGTGGCTTTTACCGGTGCCGGTATCAGCGTGGAAAGTGGCATTGCACCGTTTACGGGGGCGGGCGGATTATGGAACCAATACGATCCGAAATATATTGAAATCAATTTTTTTACCGCAAATCCGCAGGAAAGTTGGCGCGAAATGAAAAAGATTTTCTTTAATGATATGCACGACGCAAACCCGAATCAAGCGCACGAGGTATTGGCCGCTTTGGAAAAACGCGGCAATTTAAAAGGGGTAATTACACAAAACATTGATGGGCTGCACCAAAAAGCCGGCAGTAGAAACGTGCAAGAATTTCACGGCACGATTTACACGCTCTCGTGCGTACGGTGTGGTAAACCATATAAATTAACGGATATTGATTTATCGCAAGATCCGCCGTGTTGCAGTTGCGGCGGCGTACTAAAACCTAATTTTGTATTCTACGGCGAAGGAATTCCCCCCGCCGCGTATCAAAATTCCCTGGAGTTAGCGCAAAACTGCGACGTGATGATTGTTGTGGGTACGGCAGGACAAGTGATGCCCGCTTGCGCAATGCCTATAGCAGCCAAAGAATTTGGGGCTAAAATCATTGAAGTCAACCCTCAACCTTCATCCTTTACGGACCGAATTACCGATTATTATTTCCCGCAAAAGGCAACCGAATTTTTTTCAGCCTTGGAAAAAGAATTATAACACGTAATTTTTACTTACAAACAACCTCAAAATTTAACCCCCGGGTAACGCGTTTACCCGGGGGTTATATTCGGAGTTTTAATTATCCTAAAGAATAATTATTTCGCCTCTTGCGCCGGAGCATCAGCCGATTGGGCTGCTTCAGCGGTCGGTTTTTTAAGTTCTTGCAAGCGAGCCGCTTTGCCGGACAACTTGGTCAAGTAATTGAGTTTGGCACGGCGGACTTTACCTACTTTCAAGACTTCAATGCTATCCACCCGGGGAGAGTGCACCGGGAAAATGCGTTCCACGCCTACGCCAAACGAAATTTTGCGTACCGTGAAGGTTTCACCAATGCCGCTACCTTTGCGAGCAATCACTACGCCATCAAAAGCCTGCAAGCGTTCGGTGTCGCCTTCTACTACTTTTACTTTTACGCGCACCGTATCACCGGCTTTAAAAGACGGTACATTGGTTTTGAGATTGTGTTTAATATCGTTAATGTTCATACAACTACTTCCTCCGAATTGTTTTTTTGTTCGCGGTCTTTGCTTGCTTTTGAGAGGCGGTAATAAGCAAATCGGGCCGCATTTTTTTTGTTAATTCTAAAGATTGTTCGTGTTTCCACGCTTCTATTTCTTTGTGGTTACCGTTCAGTAGCACCGCCGGCACACGTTTTCCCCGCCATACTTCCGGGCGTGTATACTGCGGGGCCTCTAATAGGCCTTGTTCAAACGATTCTTGGGTGGTTACGCCTTGCTTTTTAAAAGTACCTTTCTGGAGCCGCGTAATCGCGTCTATCATCGTACAAGCGGCAAGTTCTCCGCCTGTTAAAATGAAATTGCCCAACGATACTTCCAAATCCACCTGCGGATAAATCCGCGCGTCTATGCCCTCGTAATGCCCGCACACAAAAATCAGGTGGCGCTTTTTGGCTAACTTTTTGGCCAAATTTTGGTCAAAGGTTTGCCCGCGCGGGCTGGTTAAAATTACAAGAGACGTTTTCTTGCGCAACTTCTTAATTGCCTGATACAGCGGCTCGGCCTTCATAAGCATCCCGGGCCCGCCGCCATAAGGGCGATCGTCAATCGTTTGGTGTTTGTCCGAGGTAAACTGCCGCGGACTTAACGTTCCCACTTTAATTATCCCTGCTTTACGCGCGCGTCCCACAATACTGTGAGAAAGCACTTGATCTACCATTTCTTCAAAAGCAGTGATAACGTCAATTTTCATTAGTCTTCTAATTTAAGGGTAACTTTTTTATCTTGTTTAGCACCGGCCGCACTGAGTACCGTGCGAACTGCTTTAATAATACAACCGTCTTTGCCAATGATCTTACCCTTATCAGCGGTGCCCACTTTCGTGGACAAGAAAACTTTATTGTCTTCCACTTTTTCTTCCACCACTACCTCATCGGGCGTGGAAGAAAGCGATTTTAATAACAACGTGGCAAGTTCTTTCATCACGTGCCTCGCCGATTATTTTGCGCTGGCTTTTTTAATCAAGTTTGCAACCGTTTCAGACGGCTTAGCACCGACTTTCATCCAATATTCCACGCGGGCCATATTGAGTTTTACTTGTTCGGCGGCATTCGGGTTGCAAGGATGATATTGCCCCAACACCTCTTTGGCTTCTTTGCCGACCGCGGAAGATTTTTCAATCGCGACGACACGATATTGAGGTTGGGCTTTTTTGCCGACTCTTTGTAATCTAATTACTACTGCCATGTGACTCTCCTTATATTGCTTTTACATCTATGTAAAAGACTGATATTAACTGTGTGGGGCAGCCTGCTTAATTTGATAGAGGGCTTGCACAGGATCCCCGGCACTAAAAATTGCACTTCCGGCCACTAACACATCTGCCCCCGCTTGCAAAACAAGCGGCGCGGTTTGCGCGTTAATGCCTCCGTCTACTTCCAGCCAAATATTCCGGCCGGATGATTTAATGAGTTTGCGCACTTCTCTAATGCGCTCGGGCGATTTCGGCAAAAACGATTGCCCGCCAAAACCCGGATAAACACTCATTACCAAAATCAAATCTACTTGGTCCAACACGCCGGATAAAACTTCCGGCTCCGTATCGGGTTTAATGCTCACACCGGCTTTGATGCCCAGCGCATGAATTTGCTTAAGCACTTCCGACACATTATCGTTTGCTTCTATGTGTACCGTTAGTAAATCTGCACCCGCGGCCGCAAACGGACCTACAAATTGAGAAGGTTTTTCCACCATCAAATGCACGTCCAACGGCAACTTGGTTTTGCCTTTCAAAGAACTTACTATCGCCGGACCGAAACTTAAATTCGGCACAAAATGGCCGTCCATGATATCTACGTGCAGCCAATCAGCCCCGGCTTTTTCTACGCGCTTAACATCTTCTCCCAAACGAAACAAGTCCGCAGACAAAATAGATGGCGCAATAAGTATTTTACCATTTGCGGGGGCTATTTTGGAAGTCATTTTTACAAAATCTCCCGTTCGCGCACTAAAACTCCGTCAGAGAATATGCGCAATGTAGCCGTACCGGAATAAGGAATTTCCAGGTTGATTTTAGAGCCCGGTTGTTTAACTTCGTTTAAAATTTCATTTTCTCCGGTCTCATCTTCCAGCACCACACGCACGTGACTGGCGTTTTTACCTTGCGGCATTTCGTAGTGCAATCGGTACGTTTTTTCGTCATCCGTAATGGGACGGCGGCTGACGGTAACTTCTAAATTCCCATTGGGGGCAATTTGGCTATCCGCAGCGGGAGTCTGTTCGGCGATTGTACCGTTTTTAAAAGCAGAATTCGGATCTTCTTTTATAATCAAATTGATATTTTGCGAACTCGCCCACAACGTGGCTTCCGATAAATTTTTCCCTTTAAACCCAGGCACTAAAATAACACTGGCAGGGGGTTGACCGTTGGAAATAACGAGAGAAACACTATCTCCTTTTTGCACCATACTGTCGGCCTTGGGCGTTTGTGCCACGATGAGCCCTTTTTCATACGTCAAGGAATAAGCGTTTTCTATTTTGCCTACCATTAAACCGGCTTGGCGCACGGCAAGTTGCGCACTGCGCAAATCGGTACCGACTAATGTGGGTACGAACACCATTTCGTCCCCCTGGCTAATCCACACGCGGATGACACGCCCTTCACGCACGGTGGAACCTGCCGACGGAATTTGGCGCAGTACGGAACCGGGCGGCACGTTTTGGGCAAACTCCACACCGGCTTGTTTTAAGGCCAAATTTTGCGCGGCTAACAAACCGAGTGCTTGCGAGACAGGCTTTTTGGTCAAGTCGGGCACGGACACTTCTTTGCGCGTATGCACAAGCGCGCCCACTACCCAATCGGATGATATGATAATAAGCGCTACAAAGAACGCGAAAATCAAACCGGCTACGATCCATTTCACAAACCAACGCGATTTTTTAGGATTGTTATTTAAAAAATCATCAAAATTTTGATTATTATTTTCTTTCATAAAAAGTTTCCGTCTCTTATTGTATCAAAAGCCAAACCTTAGATTCAAATTTATCGGATTTTGAAACTACCATTCTCTTCCTGCCCCTCCTCCGCCGAAGCTGCCACCGCCGCCACCTCCGAAGCTGCCACCGCCGTCACCTCCGAAGCTGCCACCACCGCCACCGAAGCGGCTACTACCGCTACCACCGCTGGAGTTCTTAAGAATCAAGGTAAGAAATAAAACGAGAAATAAATCAATAAATATCGTCATGCTAATTGGCACTTCTCGCACAAAAATTGCAAAAGCAGGCCAAATTAACCATGCTATTAATCCTATCCCGTTCACAATTATAAATACCCACATAAGTAGTTTTAAAAAGGGTGTCTTCTCAAATTTCCCATAAGGGACCAGTGGGAGTAGTACTACCATGAGGATGGGCACTAGGCATAACCATAGGTCGTTTGCTAAGTCATTTTTTGGGCTATGTTTTTTCTTTACTTGAGCGAGTTTGGTGTGGTCTACTTGTTTATCACGTAGAAAAAGAGATAGTGCTTTTGTACCACTAAGGATACCTTCTTGATATTTTTCTTCCTTAAAAAACGGAATAACGTGCTCGTCCAAAATTTGTCCGGCTTCGGCGTCGGTAAGGACGGTCTCCGCTCCGTACCCGGTTTCTATACGTACCTCGTGTTGAGAGGGAACGATTAAAAACAATACTCCGTTATCGGTTTGTGCATCGCCGACTTCCCAACGACGGCCCAATTGATAACCGTATTCCGCAGCTGAAATCCCGCGAGTAGAAGAAAGCACGGCTACCGCAAGTTGGAAGTTGGGAATATCATGAATAAATTGTGTGAGTTGTTGCTTAGCGGAAGCATCTAACAACTTCGTTTCATCCACCACTTCGCTTGTATATTGCGGAAAAGAAACTCCCGCTTTCACAAAGGAAAACAGAAACGTTACGGAAACAAGCGCCAATCCCCATTTTTTCATGGATTAGAAGGAAACTTCCGGCACTTTTTCTGCGCCTTCCGTTGCAACAAACACCGGTTTGAGGGTATAATTACCAAATGTTTTGGCGATCCACCCGGCCGGGATTTGACGCAAGCGTGTGTTATAGAATTGAACGGAGCGAATATAATCTTGCCGTGCCACAGCAATCCGGTTTTCGGTACCTTCTAACTGGGTTTGTAAGGCCATAAAATTTTGATTGGCTTTTAAATCCGGGTATCGTTCTACTACCACGAGCAAGCGGCCCAAAGCAGAAGACAAATTGTCTTGGGCTTGTTGATATTTCCTAAAAACAGTTTCGTCATTGAGATTAGCCGATGGCCGCTGTGTTGATACGGCTTGGTTTCTGGCTTGTACCACATCCAGCAACGTTTGTTGTTCATGCGCCGCATAACCCTTTACGGTATTAACTAGGTTGGGAATTAAATCAGCCCGACGTTGATATTGGTTTTCAACTTGTGCCCAAGTAGCGGCCGTTGTTTCATACAAAGAAGCAAAAGAGTTCAATATTTTAACTCCGTATCCGATTGTTCCAACAGCTACGAGCAATAAAAAAACGCCCAGAACAGCACATCCAATTAAAATTTTTTTCATACTTCCTCCGCAAAATAATTTATTTTTCCACAAACACCTTTTGTCCCGGTTTTAAACTACGCCCGTTGGCAAATGCTTCGCCCGGCATAGGTTTTTTACCGGCGGGCTGAACTTGGGCAAGCCACAGCGCGCCCTCTTTACATTTTACTAAAATTCCGTGTCCTTGCTCAACGGCTAACACCGTCCCCGCCGGGGCGGCAGAATTATCCGCGGCTAATTGGGTGCGGATAAGTTGTACCCACTCGGTTTGTCCGTTATGTAAAAAAGGAATTTTAGGTTTAGGGCCGCACGCCAACCCGCGCACGCGATTGTGTAACTCTTGCGCGGAAAGTTGTTCGGGGCGCAAAAGCGCATCTTCTTTTTGTAACATAGGGGCGGCAGAAGGCGTGCCTTGTTGCTCTTGACGCAAAACACGGCCTTGCGTCAATTGTTCAATCGTTTCTTGCAAAGCATCTAAACCAAGCGCCGTTAATTTTTCAAATAAAGTTTGTGCGTTATCTTGCGAGTCCACATCTAATTTTTTTTGTAAGAAAAGCGGGCCGTCATCCATACCTTCGCTAATCCAAAAGGTGGACACGCCCGTTTGGGTATATCCTTGAATTAACGCCTGTTGCACCGGGGCCGCACCGCGTAACTGCGGTAATAAGGAAAAATGCACGTTAATAAGCCCGAGTTTAGGAAGTGCTATAAAATTGGGGCGGAAAATTTTTCCGTATGCTACCACAATACCCACATCAAAAGGAATTTGCGAAATTTCACCAAAACTATCTTTCAATTTTTCGGGGGATAAAACCGGCAACCCTAATTCTTGCGCACGTTTTTTAACGGGGCAAGCGGAAATCTCCATGCCGCGCCCGCGCGGTTTATCGGATTGCGTGACAACAAGTTTTACATCAGTAAGTTCGTGCGTGCGCTCCAAAAACGGCACGGCAATATCCGGCGTACCGAAAAAGATAGTATTTAATTTCTCCATAATATTATTTTAGCAAAATGAGAACGGACATGCGCCCCCGCAAAATCCGTTACGCTTTTAGTAAGAAAACTGGCGGAGAGAGAGAACCCGTTTTACGTCTAACTGTCCCTTGTTTATTCCTAATAAAAGGGCGGGAGTTTTCAAAATAAAAAGCCCTAATTCTAGGCGTTTGCGAGGGATGAATACTGACGGCACGCGCGCGTTAGCGCGGAGGTATCCGACCAAGCAAACAACAAAGAAGTAGGGCTTTTTAGTAAGAAAACTGGCGGAGAGGGAGAGATTCGAACTCTCGATACGGTTTCCCGTATGCAGTCTTTCCAGGACTGTGCCTTAAACCGCTCGGCCACCTCTCCAAAATCAGTGTGCGGTCAAAAGTTACTTTGTTTATTATAGCAAATAAAAAGCGTTTTGAGAATTTTATCAACGGAGATCTTATTTGTGCGTACGCACGTTAATGCCCAATAATCGCCCTAACAACATGAGCGGCACGATAACAAATATACTGAATAAAATAACTGCTATGGTAGCCAAAAAACCAACTGTCAACACCAATACCCCGCTCAATAAACCGCCGTTGTCCCCATAAGGCCGGGCATGGTCTTTGGGCGGAATCGGCGAAATAACTTGCCCGGTTTCATCAATAATTTCCGCTTCAATAACGGGTTGCTCGTTTTCTGCCATACTTATATTATGTAGTCTTTGTTATATTCGCGCAAGCAAAAAAATAAACTAATTTTCTCTCTTTGGATAAACACTATCTTCCGGTTTCCAATTGGCTAACACTTGCGCAAAAAGTTGGGCTTCACGTTTGGCTCCGGACAAATCGTGTAACCGGTAATTACCGCATTGCCATGCGTGCTCACTTCCCGGAATAGTCCCTTCAAACCCGGCAATAAACAGAAATGTCTCACACAAAAGCGGTACCGCGTCAGACGCTTCCCACGTACCGGCAATCAGCAAATCAAACCCGGTCTGGCAACCCATCGGGCCCCAGTATAATACTTTATCTGCCCAAGAAGAGTGCTCGCGCAAATATACCGCACCTAAATGTTCCAACGTATGAATAACCGCCGGCGTCATCGGAGACTGGCGATAGGGGGCTTTGAGCCGTACATCAAAAGTAGTAACGGCCTTGGGGCCCACCGTATCACGGCGTTCCACATACACACCGGGATTTAATTTTTCGTGATCCACACTAAAAGTTGCTATTTTATTCATCAGCCACATCCCCCGTTAAAACACCCAGTAACAACCACAAACGCTCAAACCCTGTATGCGCCATCGTTTGCCAAAAATTTTCATACTGGGTCGCATTCGTTTGTCCCTTTCCGCTCACGTCGCTAATTAAGCGCATACTCAAAAACGGCACTTCATAACGGTAACACGTTTGCGCAATCGCGGCCGATTCCATATCGCAAGCCAACGCTTGCGGAAAATGTTTCAAAATTTTAGCCACCGACTCATCCCCGGTAACGAATTGATCTCCCGTGCAAATAAGCCCCAAATGCACGGCGTGTGACGTTTGTGCACGCAATTTCTCGGCGGCGGCCAACAAAACCTTATCTGCCGGGAAAAAGATGGGAAGTTCCTGCACTTGCCCGTATTCGTTCCCTTCACCGCACCAAACGTCGTGGTATACATATTGCACGCCAACCACACTATCCAACACATTAAGCGCAGTAGAAATCCCCCCCGCCACGCCGGAATTAACAATATAGTCAGGCCCGAAATTTTTAATCATTTCAAGTGCGCCCAAAGCCGCATTGACCTTACCAATACCGCTTTGCAATAGAATAATTTCACATCCGTTTAAATTTCCCACCTCAAACACAAACGGACCTGCGTTAACGGTATGGCAAGCCCGTAAATGAGCCGCCAGTTGTTCCTTTTCACGCGTAAGCGCACAAATAATACCTATTTTTTTCATAAAACCCTCATTTATATTTTTACATAAATTTTACTGCGGCGCAAGATTTAGTAAAATATATGTAGGTTACGCGTGAAGTCACATCACGTAATTTTAAAACCGAGGAAAATAATATGTTACCCAAAGCGTATGAACCGCAAGAAGTAGAACAAAAACTCGCCGACAAATGGCAAAAAGCAAAATTATTCGCCGCTAAAAACGACAAAACAAAAAAACCTTTTGTAATTGTTATTCCACCGCCAAACATTACCGGGGCCTTACACATGGGCCACGCACTAAACGACACGTTGCAAGACGTACTTATCCGCGCGCACCGCATGTTTGGAGAAGATGCTTTTTGGGTGCCCGGCACTGATCACGGCGGTATTGCTACCCAAAACGTCATTGAGAAAAAACTCGCCAAAGAAGACCACAAATCCCGCCACGATTTAGGACGTGAAGAATTTGTCAAAACCGTTTGGGAATGGTACAACGAGTGCGGCAACGCTATTTTTAATCAATTCCGCAAAATGGGTTGGGCATTAGATTTAAGCGATATTCGTTTCACTATGGATGAAAAACGCGCCCAAGCCGTATACGAGTGCTTTAAACAATGGTGGGATAAAAAATATATTTACCGTGGCAAACGCTTAATCAACTGGTGTGTGCGCTGCTCTACAGCCTTGTCTGATATTGAAGTAGAACACGAACAACACGCCGGTAAACTTTGGCATTTGCGCTATAAAGGCGAAGACGGCTCCGACGGCATCATCATTGCCACCACCCGCCCCGAAACCATCTACGCAGACGCCGCCATTGCCGTCAATCCCAAAGACGAACGCTATAAAAACATGGTGGGCAAAAAGGTAATTATTCCTTTGGCGGGCCGCGCCATCCCAATTATTGCCGACGAGGCTGTGGAAATGGAATTTGGTACAGGTGCTCTAAAAATTACTCCGGCGCACGACGCTACCGACTACGAAGTCGGCAAACGCCACAATCTGCCCATTATGACCGTCATTAACGACAAAGGTAAAATGGTCAACTGCCCCGAGAAATACTTGGGCATGGATAGAGAACTCTGCCGCAAAGAAACTGTCAAAGATTTGGACGCGGAAGGATTGCTTGTTAAAGAAGAAAAATACACCAACAATGTTTCCACCTGTTACCGCTGCCACCAACCCATTGAGCCGTTTATGAGCGAACAATGGTTTGTCAAAATGGACCAATTGGCCGCACCGGCTATTAACGCCGCCGAAACAGGCGCATTGCAATTCCATCCGGCCAGTTGGAAAACGCCCTTTTTGAATTGGCTTAAAAATATACAAGACTGGTGCATTTCCCGCCAAATTTGGTGGGGCCACCGCATCCCCGTATGGTACTGCCGTCATTGCAGCGAAAAAGGGCTGACCTTTGCCACCGACCAGCAAGGCCGCGAGCAATTAACCAAAGTCTCTTTTGAAGACGGCGCGCAACCGATTGTCTCTTTTAATAAACCGGAAAAATGCCCGGTTTGCGGCGGGCACGATTTAGTGCAAGATCCGGATGTGCTGGATACGTGGTTTTCTTCTTCCTTGTGGCCGATTTCCGTTTTCGGTTGGCCCAACAAAACCGAAGACTTATCGCATTTCTATCCCACTTCTACTCTCGTAACGGGATATGAAATTTTATATCTGTGGGTAGCACGTATGGTAATGACCGGGCTTGATTTTACCGGGAAATTGCCCTTTAAAGATGTTTACTTAAACGGTATCGTGCGTGATAAAAGCGGTCAAAAAATGAGCAAGTCCAAAGGCAACGTGATTGATCCTTTGGATATGACCGCTAAGTACGGCACCGACGCGGTACGCTTTTCGCTACTAATGCAAGCGGTCCCCGGGAAAGATATTCCGTACGCCGAAGAAAGCATTACCGGCGCGCGCAATTTCTGCAATAAACTCTATAACGCCTCGCGCTTTATTTTAATGAATATGGAAGGCATCAACGGCCCGCTTAAAATGCCTAAAAACGTGACCGAACTGGCCGATAAGTGGATTTTGGACCGCTATACAAACGCTATTAAAACGGCTCGCGAAGGTGTTGAAAAATACAATTTGGCCCTGACCGCCAATACCTTATATCACTTCTTGTGGGGTGATTTTTGCGATTGGTACATTGAACTGGCCAAGCAACGCTTTCAGACAGCGGAAAAAGAACACGTTATGGCCTTGTGTGTCAACATTTTATACGGCACATTAAAAGCCTTGCATCCGCTGATTCCGTTTGTAACCGAAGAAATTGCCGCCTCGCTCAGACCGTATGTGGGCGAAACGGAAGAGTTTTTACTTAATCAAACGTATCCGCAATTTAAAGCGGAACTTTGTTACCCGGATGCCGTTAAAAAGATGGACATTATTCAAGGCGTTACGCGTGCCATCCGCACAATACGCTCGCAATTTAACGTGCCGCCGGGGCTTAAAATTTCCGCCGTTATCACCGCCAAAGACGAGAACGATTTGACCATCGTACACGACTATGCCTCTTATATCCGTTTGATGGCAAAAATTGAAAACCTGACCATTGAGTCCAATGCCGCCAAACCGCAACAAACCGCTACGGCCGTGTTTGAAAATCTGACGGTGTACGTGCCTCTCACGGGCTTAATTGACTTTGATAAAGAACGCAAACGCTTGGATAAAGAACTTGCACAAGCCAAAGCCAATATTGCCTCGCGCCTAGCGCGCCTGGCACAAGAAAACTTTATCAAACACGCTCCGGCCGAGCAAATTCAAAAAACCAAAGATGAATTAGCCGCCGCCGAGTTAGCCCTGGCACAAGTAACCGCTTCGTTGGAGGATTTAAAATAATGAACAAACTGATTAAAATTACCGCGCTTGTCGCCGGATTATTGCTTCCCATGAGCGCAACGGCCCAAGAAACGGATTGGAAAGTGCTTTCTAAATACGACAAAGCCGCCGCTAAAAAAATGCTCACCGAGCGCCTGACCGATTACGTTAAGTTTGATACGCAATCTAAAGCGTCTAAAAATGTTCCCAGCACCGCCGGGCAACTTAAATTTGCCAAGGAGTTAGCCAAAGAACTGAAGAAAAACGGTGCTGTGAAGGTAAAGGTGGACAAGTCAGGCATTGTGACAGCGGAAATACCTTCCAACTTAAATAAACCGGTCCCCACCGTAGCATTTTTTGCCGCGCTGGACACGGCCCCGGAACTTCCCGGCAAAGACGTTAAACCGCAAGTCCACACCAATTATAAGGGTGGAGAGATTGTTATCAATGCCCAAAAGCATGTGACGTTAGACACTTATGAGTTCCCGCAACTTTTGCGCGCGAAAGGGCACGACCTTGTTACCGCTTCGGGAGACACCATCCTAGGTGCACAAGGAAAAGCCGGCGTTGCCATCTTAATGACAATGGTGCAACATCTCTACGATAACCCGCTTATTCAGCACGGGATTATCAAAATTGTTTTCACACCGGATTCACAAACCGGCACCGGTATTGCCCATTTAAATACGGAACAATTGGCCGCTGATGCAGCCTACACATTAGACGCTGCCGATTGGGGTACACTGGTGGATGAAACTTTTTCTTCTAAATCTTTTACCGCTGTTTTTGAGGGCTTTCGCAATGTAGATCCCGGCCAGGCCATCAACTCCCCATTTAGCGACAACGTACTAATGGCCTCTGATTTTCACACACTACTTCCGCGTCACAAACGCCCCGAAACCACCGCCTACCAACACGGTTTCATTTGGGTGCAAGATATTCTCACGCAAGGCAACCGCACCGAAGTTCGCGGGATGCTGCGTGCTTTTTCCGACGAAGAAATGAATATTCTGACACAAGATGTAACACAGGCATTTAATACAGTAAAAGGACTTAATTATAAAGGTAAAAAATTTGAACTTTCGTTTAAAGAGCAGGATAAAAATATGAAGCAATCCTTGCCGGCGGATACCTTGCGTTTGGCCGAACTGGCTATGCAAGCCGAAGAAGTCACCCCGGTGCGTTCGGCCGCCCGTGCCGATACCGACGGAGCGCGTTTGGCCGCTAAAGGCTTGCCGGCTCCCGGTTTATTTACCGGGTATTACCAAGCCCATACGTTGAAAGAATATGCTGATGTAGATGCGATGGAAGCATCTTTGCGTACCATCTTGCGCTTATCCACGCTTTGGGCACTTCAAAAACCCGCCAACTAAATCTGTTCTTCTTTCCCCAAAAGCCGCCTACAGTTCCTTAAGTAGGCGGCTTTTTAGGACCTACTTATTTTCTAGGACCTTTGGCCCTTGCGAAGATTGCCGCAGATTATTACAATAAGGATATAATTTAGCACAAGGAGCTTTTATGAGAAAGACTTTTTCTGTTACGTTGGCTTTGGTATTATCAAGTTTTTTACCGACGCTATTACAAGCGGCCCCCACCAACTTGCTGGATTTACATAATCAAATCCGCAGAGTTCTTGCTCAATCGGTTTTAGATGTACGAAAAAGCACGGTACCAAACAACCAAACCTTGGCTAAACAATATCGTAGCACTTTATTTAAACGATTCTTACGATACATAGAATACAATAGCCAAAGCAGTTACACCGAAGAAATTACTCCCGGGCAAATCAAGATGGCAAAAGATTTGTATAAAGAAATTGTGGACATGGGTTATAAAAACGCACAATTAACAGACCATTACTACATTTTCGTCCGTATTCCCTCCAACCTACCTAAAGACCAAAAAGCCCCCATTTTGGGCTTAACGGGCCATTTTGACGTTACCCCTGACGTAACAACTGATAACGTAAAAGCAAATGTAATTAAGAATTACCAAGGCGGCAAGATTGAACTGGGCCTTAATCCTCAAGGCGAAAAACAAGTTTTAGATCCAGACACCCCACGCGACGCCTACTTAAAAACCCAAATTGGCAAAACGATTGTCACCTCTGACGGAAGCACTAATTTGGGAGCTGACGACCGGGCGGGCCTTTCTATTTTAATGACGCTGATGGAAACGCTTGCCGCCCACCCGGAAAAACCACACGGAGAAATTCAAATTGTACTAGCGCCAAATGAGGAAACCGGTGGCGCTGCCGATTACATTGCTTTAGTTCCCTATCGCCCGGAAATTGCCTTTGACTTTGACGGTAGCGTTGACGGGGAGTTGATGACAGATAACTTTAATGCTTTGCAAATTCTTGTGACCGTTAAAGGGCACGAAGGACACCAATCAAATGCGGACGGCCCGTATGTCAATCACGGGTTAGCGGCCGGTGATTTGATTAGACAAGTGTATGAAGACCCTTCCATTCCGCGCCGTTTTGCTCACAATAGTATTGTAGATGCCAACTCCCAAACCGGGCATTGGTTGCGGCTACCGTCGGAAAGTCGCGGAAAACAAGGTTATATGGACGTGTTTATCAACCGCCCATCCAACGACGTTACTGTTGCGGACTTCCGCGCACGCAGTTTCAAACAGGCCGATTTGGACGAAATAGCTGATTTTATCCGCGAAATTTCGGACTCGTTAGCCAAAAAATACCCTAAAATTGAATTTTCTATTGAGACAAAATCTACCTATAACAATGTAGGAGAAACCGCGCACCCGGCTTCGTTTGAAGTCTCTCGCAAAGCTTTTGAAGCGGCCGGCGTGAAAATGCGTCCGGTATCGGAACGTGCCGGAACGACAGGCGCCGTATTTGCCGCCGCTACTAAAAATGATCCGGAAAAAATTGTCGGTTCTTATATGCTCTTTACCGGCCAAAATAATATGCACTCCTATACCGAGTGGCTGAGCGAAGAAGATATGTATAAATCTTTCTTGGTCGGTTTAAACATCATTGACCAAGTAATTTTGCTTGAAGCTGAAAAATAAATAAGTATGAAAATTTTAATTGCAACGGAAAATTTGCATAAATTGCAAGAACTTAAGCAAATTCTCCCGTCAAAATCCAAATCGGGCAAACCGCTGCATTATGTAAGTTTAAAAGATTTTGACAACTTACATTTACCCGCCGAAACCGGCAAGACTTTAGAAGAAAATGCCGCTATTAAAGCCCTTTATGCGGCGAAAGCCACTGGGCTGATTGCCATCTCGGATGACACCGGATTGGAAGTAGATGCTCTCAATGGGGCCCCCGGTGTGCATACAGCCCGCTACGCCGGTGAAAACGCCTCATCTGAAGATAATAACCGCAAATTACTTAACGCCCTGGGAGATTCCCTCTTGTCTCAACGCGCCGCGCGCTTTCGCACAGTTGCGTGTTTGGCTACAGCGCAAGGCGAAACGTGTTTTTTTGAGGGTGTTTTAGAAGGGCATATCGGGTTTGGCTATCGCGGACGAAATGGGTTTGGTTATGATCCGATTTTTATGGTGGAAGATGGCCAAAAGGCACTAGCGGAACTGACCGAAGCGCAGAAAAACAAAATCAGCCACCGCGGCAAAGCCTTCAAAAAACTATCTGTTCAATTAATTTCCATCCCGGACAATACTTCTAAATAAAATTTGTTTGAAAAAACACCCCGGGTATTTTTACCCGGGGTGTTTTTATACAACAGCAAATTTTACAATTCAATCACAAGCATGGAAGGCACTATCAAATAATATAAATTCACAAGTGCTCCCATGCTTAAAAACGGCCCAAAAGGAATTATATCCGCGCCTTTTTTCCCTTTCCGAATCATCAAAATAACGGCATATACAAGCCCGAAAAACGAGCCCATCACAAGCGTAGTAACAACGCCTTTCCAACCGATAAGCGCACCAATACCGCTCATCAGTTTTACGTCGCCACCGCCCATAGCATCCTTTTTAAAAATCCACGTGCCGATAAGTGCTACCGTCAGTACTCCCAAAAGTCCTACCGCCGCCCCTAATAATGCGTACAATTCTTTTTGCCACCATACGCCGCTGAAATTCGGGTTTGCCCACGCAAAGAGTAACCCCCATACAATAAGCCCTAACGAAAAGCGGTCCGGGATAATCATAAGGTCAAAATCAATTGCGGACAAACAAATAAGCGCATACACCGTTACCAGCACCACAAAGGTCCACAAACTAATCCCAAAACGCCACACAAAAAGCACAGTAAGCAGTCCGGTCAATAATTCTATTAGCGGATAGCGGATAGAAATTTTTTCGTTGCAGTGACGGCATTTTCCGCGTAAAAGAATAAAACTGAGCACCGGGATATTATCGTACCAACGGATGTGTTTGTTGCAATGCGGGCAAAAAGACGGCGGCCACGCTACTGATTTATCAAGCGGAATGCGATAAATACACACATTTAAAAAACTGCCGAAAATCAGCCCAAACAAAAAAGCAAATGTCAGTACCAGGGTGTCCATAATTATTCTCTTTTAAACCACCTATTTGGTCCACGCAACTAGTGCGTGTACCACGGCTTGCCGTAACTATCTTCTTTTTCAGAATTAACAAAAAAATCGCCAAAGCGCGGGTCAGCCGGGTCATTTACATAAGCCCAACCGCCGGTTTTGGTAAAAGCAGTTTCAAAATTACCGGTGGAAACATGTGCCGAAGGAGCGTAACCGGGCAAGCGCGCCTGCGGAATTTTTTCAATAAACTGCGGCACGAGGCTAGACAGATCGTCCGTCGGATATACCCCTTGATTTTCCCCATAATACGCCGCGATGGCGTTGCGCACGCGCATAAGTTGGTGCTTGGTGCTGCCCTCTTGTGATTTGTGCACCAGCGTCATAAATTTAGGCACTGTAAACACAAACAGAAAAGCCAACACCGCTATAATCACAATAATTTCTATAACCGTAAAACCTCTTTTCATTTTATTCTCCTTATTTAAAGCGCATCGCCACAAGCGCAAACACTTTGGCATCACCGAGCGTATTTTTGATGCTGGAGTATTCGTTGGGCTGATGCATTTTCTCGTCCAACTTGGAATATACTACCGCCGGAAAACCGGCATTGCGCAAATACGCGCCCACCGTTCCGCCGCCAACGCCCATAATACGGGGCTTATTTTTATAGACGGATTCTACCGCAGTTTTGGTCAGTTGAACCACTTGCTTTTCAGGATCGGTAGATTTGGACACGTCATCAATCAACCACTCAATTTTTATTTTTACTTTAAATCTCTTTTCAATTTGTTTGGCAATTTTGACAATCTCATCCATCACTTGTTTATTGGTGTAACAAGGCAAAATGCGGCAATCCAAATACAATACTTCCCGTCCGGGGATGGTATTGACGTTCGGCACGTTGGCTTCGCGTTTGGTCGGCTCAAAAGTACTGGCCGATTCCGGCGCGAAAAGCGCATTTTTCTTATTAAATTTTTTATACAAATGCTCATCAAGTGCCACCGTTAAATACGCAGCCGCGCGGTTGGCATTGGCACCTGCTTTAGGAGTAGATGCGTGCGTCTGTTCTCCGTAGACAGTAAGTTTCACCCACAACATATTTTTTTCGGCCACTTCCACCATATTACCATCGGGTTGGCCGCCATCGGGCACCAAAAACTGATCTTCTTTTCCAAATAAATGAGCGTGATCTTTTAAAATAGAGAGCAGACCATACTCGCTACCCATTTCTTCATCCGCATTAAACAAGAGGGCATAGTTGCACGGCGGGCGAATGCCCGTGTCCATCATTGCCTTAACGGCCAAAAGTCCGGATACTAAACCTTGTTGGTTATCTTCGGAACCGCGCCCGTAAATACGATCCCCTTTTACAACGGCTTTAAACGGATCAGATTTCCAAAGCGATAAATCCCCCGCCGGAACTACGTCCATATGAGCCATTACCCACAAGGTCTTATCCTTATTCTTACCGTAGTATTTGGCAACGATATTCGGGCGGAAACCGCCTTCGGCCGCTTTATCTTTGATGTTAATAACGGACACTTCATCAAATTTCATTTTTTTCAGCACGGAAAGTAAATAAACCGCCTTTTGGTTTTCACCCTTTCCCCCCTGATGCGGAGAAACCGCCGGGCAAGCAATCATGTGCGTTTGCAAATCTATTACATTTTTTGCGTAAGTATCAATTTTCTTCAACAATGTCTTTTCCATGTATTTCCTTCCTTAATTATTCTAAATCGGGTTGGCAATATCTATAAATTCCGTTTCCACTTTAAATTTTTTAGCCACCAACCGTTCCAATGCCAAAATGCCGGGTTTTTCAGAATTATAATGTCCCAACGCCACACAGTTAATGTGCCCCTCGCGGCACCACTCCTGTACCGGCTCATCCAACACGCCGGTAACGTATAAATCACACCCACGGCTAATGGCCTGCGGCAACAAACTATGTGCCCCACCGCTAACGACAGCCAACGAGCGAATTTTCTTCGGGCCAAATGCCAACACTTGCGCTTTTGTTTGACAAAACTTTTCCCACGTTTTAACCAGTTCGCCCAGTGATTGATTTGGCACCGTGCCGCAAAAACCGATATCTTCGCCGTGGTACTCGCCAAACGGACAAATTTGCCGGGCTTTTACCGCCCGCATTAGGCACGCATTATGCCCAATGACCGGATGCTTATCTAACGGCAAATGATAGGCGGCTAAATTTAAATCGTTTTTAAGTAAAAAGGCTACCCGCTGGCGAAACAACCCTGTCAGGGGTTGTTCTTTTCCCCATAAAAGACCGTGGTGCACCACAATTAAATCAGCCTGGGCAACTTTTGCTTTTTTAAACAACTCTAACGACGCGGAAACACCAAAAACTATCTTTTTAATTTCCGTTTTGCCGGCTACTTGCAGCCCGTTATAACTGGCATCTGCAATATGGGCACTGTCTAAGTATGTATCTAAAAACCGGATGATGTCTTCGCATTTTCCCATAGAATTATGTTATCATTTTATAAGGATGAAAAAAATACTTTTTTTGTTTTTACTTACGTGTGGGACAGTTTCTTGGTCGCTGGCTGAAGATTTACCCGTTGCCCCCTACCTGCCTGCGCAAGAGAAAACTACCCCTAAAGACGCGCCCATTACCGTTCAATTCCCCCACGAAAACGCCACCGTGGCACGCGGAGCAAAATCTATTTTTATTTTCGGCAAACTCAACGTACCGGGCCCGGTCAAATTGACCATCAATGAAACGGCTGTTCCCGTGCACGATAACGGAGCATTTTTAACTTTTTTACCGGTAGAAAGCGGAAATTTTACTTTTACCTTGGTTGCTTCTACCCCAAACGCAATTTACCAAGCCGTTCGTCATATTACCGTACCGGGCACCGATATCGGCAAATATACCGAAAAAGCCTCTTTTGATCCCGAAGAAATTTTCCCGCAATCGCCGGTGGAAATGTTGCCCGGCGACACGTTGGACTTATATGCTCGCGGAACCCCTAATGCGCAAGTAACCGCTACGCTCTCCGGTTTAAAAAACGGGAAAGATATCCCGTTAAAAGAAGAGGCCGCCTCTCCCGGGGTATACCGCGCGCAATTTATCGTAGACCCGCAACAAAAAGCCAAAACCACTAAAATTGTTTATCGTATGAAAGAAGGGCCCAACCAAACCACTGCCAAAATAACCGCTAAAGAAAAGGTCAAAATTTTATCTGCCAAAGAATTGATTCGCAGCGCCGAAGTATTAAGCCCGGGTGTAAAACTGCGCAAAATCCCCACCGAACGGGAAAACTTATACCCCTTTTACCGCGCTTACGGGCGTGCGCAAATTACCGGACGGCTTAACAACCAATACCGCATCCGATTATCTGACACGGAAACGGCTTGGTTGGAAAAAGAAAAATTATACCTTTTCCCTAAAGAAAAATCCCCCCTTAACCACTTGCAAGAAATGACGCTCACTGTTTTGCCGGACAAAACACGTTTTGTTTTTTCCGGCAAACGCCAAGTACCTATCAGCGTACACGAATTTAATAACCGCTTGGAAATTACTTTCTACTATACCGATAATTTTGAAGAGAATTTTACTACAGATACCACCAGCCCGCTTGTTGAAAATGTAACCTGGACACAACCGGAAGAAAACCTCGTACTGTTCAAAATATACTTTAAAAAAGATGTTCTGCCCTGGGGACACGCTTACGATTTTGAAAATGGCGATTTAGTGCTTGATTTAATGCATAAGCCCGTTCTCTCCCCCACCAAAGAAAAACCGCTCACCGGGGCACGCATTTTGTTAGATGCCGGACATAGTCCGCGACGCAAAACTCCTTACGACGGCGCTATCGGCCCGACCGGATATTTAGAATATGAAGCCACATTAGCCTTGGCCGAAGAATTAAAACCCCTTTTGGAAGCGCAAGGAGCCACCGTTATTTTAACACGCCATGGCAACAACCGCATGACTCTGCAAGAGCGTTATCAACTGGCTTTAAAAGAAAACGCCCATATTTTTATCAGCCTACATTATAACGCCTTACCGGAAACGATTAACCCGCTTTCCCGGCCACGCGGATACTCCGTATATTACAACTATCCTCACAGTTTTAAATTGGCGCAAGCCGTTTACCGATCTTTCACCAAGCGCGTTAAACTGCCCGATAACGGTATGATTGCCAACGATATTTTGTTTATTCCGCGCATTGCCCAAATGCCCAGCATTTTGGTTGAAAATGCTTTCCTTATTTTACCGCAACAAGAAAAACTGGCGCGCGATCCGCAAGGACGTAGTCAATTTGTCCAAGCGCTTTATCAAGGCATTTTGAACTTTTACGGAGTTAAAAACACTTCTGCCCAATCTTCAAAAAAAGCCCAAAAGCGTCGCTCTCAAAAACCCACCAAAAAAACATATATGCGCGCAGCCAAACCGCCGGTTTTACGCTCGGGAAAATAAGCCGTATCCTTTCCCTTACGCTTGCTGTTAATTTGATATAATAATTATATGAGCCGGTTGCTACATTTAGACACGGTGGACTCCACCAATACATACCTAAAAATGCACCGAGCCGATTTGCCCCACGGCACGGTAGTATATGCCGATTGCCAAACCGCCGGACGCGGCCGTTACGACCGCACCTGGGTTTCTCAAATGGGTGGGCTTTATTTTTCCGTTCTTTTAAAACCGCCGTACAATCCTTTTTTAGCCAGTTTGACGCAACTGATGGCACTAAGTATTTGCCGGGCATTGGAAACTTATGGGCTTTCCCCTACTATTAAATGGCCTAACGACGTGCAAGTAAACGCTCAAAAAATAAGCGGTATTTTAAGCGAAGCCGTTTTTGACAAATCTGTTTTTCAGGCCGTGGTGCTGGGGGTGGGCATCAATATCAACCAAAATGATGTATCGCACGTCGGCCAACCGGCCACTTCATTAAAAATGTTAGGAGTGCAGACCACACGCGAAACGGTGTTGGAAAACGTCTTGCAATTTTTTTGGCAAGACTACCCGGCTTTATGTGAAAAAGGATTTGAAACCATTCACGCCGCCTACATAAAACGCTTTGCGGCTTTAGGTACAGAAATTACCGTTAAAGACGGCGAAAAAACGATTTTTGGTCTGGCCGAGGGGGTTTCCCCACGCGGCACGTTGCTTATGCGCACCGCCCAAGGCCAACAAGAAATATATATAGGAGATGTATTATCATGAGTGCAGAAAATTTATTTTTACAGTCAATTAACATTACCGCTATCGGTATGCTAATTGTACTGTCGTTCTTAATCTTACTGATTGGAATGATGAAGATTTTAGGCGCGTTTGTTGCGTGGATGGACAAAAAATTCCCCGCAGTTACTGCCGACGGAGCAGACAACGCTTTATTAGCCGTTGCTATTGCCACCGCCAAAAGATTTGCAAAATAACTTATACAAGGAAATAAAACTCTATGAAAAAAATTAACTTTATGCTCACTGCGTTTCGCGACGGATTTCAATCTGTCTATGGAGCGCGCGTACTCACCAAAGACTTTATGCCCGCGGTAGAAGCAGCCCGCCACGCCGGAATTTCCCACATGGAATTTGGCGGCGGTGCGCGCTTTCAGGCGTTGTTCTTTTACTGCAACGAAAACGCCTTTGATATGATGGACACGTTCCGCAAAACAGCGGGGCCGGATGCTAACTTACAAACCTTGGCCCGCGGGGTAAACGTGGTAGGGTTAGACAGCCAATCTTCCGACGTTATCAAAGCCCACGCACAGTTATTTAAAAAACACGGCACAACCACGATTCGCAACTTTGATGCTTTAAACGACGTAAATAACTTGATTTACTCCGGTCAATGCATCCACGACGCCGGCCTTAAACATGAAATCTGCGTGACCATGATGTCCCTCGCTCCGGGGTGGGACACGACGGGGAAAATTCATACCGCTGAATTTTATGAAAAAGTTTTAAAGGATATTTTAAAATCCGGCGTTCCGTTTGACTCTGTATGTTTTAAAGACGCGTCCGGTACTTCCACCCCCCACACCGTCGGAGAAACGATTGCCATGGCGCGCCGCGTATTGCCGGCCGGTACCAAAATTGTTTTCCACACGCACGAAACGGCGGGCAATTCTATTGCTTGTTGTTTAGAAGCCATCAAAGCGGGGGCGGATTCGTTGGACCTGTCCATGAAACCCGTTTCCGGCGGTACGTGCCAACCCGATATTTTAACCATGTGGCACGCTTTGCGCGGTACGGAATATACGTTAGATATTGACCCGAAGAAAATTCAAGAGGCCGAAAACGTATTCCAAGATTGCATGAGCAAATACTTCTTGCCGCCCGAGGCCACCAAGGTCAACCCGATTATTCCGTTCTCGCCGTTGCCCGGCGGTGCGTTGACCGCCAACACGCAAATGATGCGCGACAACGGTACATTTGACAAATTCCCCGAAGTAGTAAAAGCCATGGGCGAGTGCGTCAAACTCGGCGGGTTCGGTACTTCCGTAACCCCCGTTTCGCAATTCTATTTCCAACAAGCATACGCCAACGTGATGTTCGGGCCGTGGAAAAAAATTACCGAAGGATACGGCAAAATGGTGCTGGGCTATTTCGGCAAAACTCCCGTCAAAGCAGACCCGGAAATTGTCAAAATCGCCAGCGAACAATTAAAACGCGAACCCACCACCAAGACGCCGCTTGAGATTAACGACGCCGACCCGAAAAAGGGCTTAAAAGTGGCGGAAGCCAAACTTAAAGAAGCGGGCTTACCCGTGAGTGAAGAAAATGCTTTTATCGTCGCTACGTGCGCGGATAAAGGGCTGATGTACTTAAAAGGCGAAGCCAAAATTAACGGTATCCGCTGGGCCGCCGATGTAAAACCGGCCACTAAACAAGAAGGCCCTGTCAGCGTAACCGTGGAAGGCAAAACCTATACCGTTTCGTTTGAAAACGATACCACCGCAGTAGTCAACGGCAAACGCTATAATGTGGGCGTCGGTGCAAGCGCACCTGCACAAACGACCGCTAAACCCGCGGCCGGAGCGGGTGCTACGGTCAACGCGCCTGTGCCCGGTGCGGTACTGCGCTTTAGCGTTAAAGAAGGCGACCGCGTAGCCGAAGGACAAGAAATTCTGGTTATGGAAGCAATGAAAATGGAAACCCCGGTTGCCGCTCCGGCCGCCGGAACAGTTCATTTCCTCGTCAAACAAGGCGACCAAATTCAAACAGGCCATGCGCTAGCCGAGATTAAATAGGAGTCACTATGGACTTTGCACAAGCATTTAATCAAATCTGGCAAACGACGGGTATTTATTCCGTTTCGTGGCAACAACTTGTAATGATTGCCGTTTGCTGTTTCTTGTTGTGGCTCGGTATTAAAAAACAATTTGAGCCGCTGCTACTCGTGCCGATTGCTTTTGGCGGACTGCTGGCTAATATCCCCATGCCGGTTGGCGAAGAAATTGCCGGGCCCAACGGTTTTTTAGGCATTGTGTTTAACGCTGGCATCAATACGGGCTTATTCCCGCTATTTATCTTTATGGCGGTAGGCGCAATGACGGACTTTGGGCCGCTAATTGCCAACCCGAAAATGGCGTTACTGGGCGGGGCGGCGCAGTTCGGTATTTTCGCTACGCTCATCGGCGCAATCGGCTTATCGTACATTTATATTGGTGATAACCAACTCTTTGCCTTTGGCTTAAAAGAAGCCGCGTCTATCGGTATTATCGGCGGAGCAGACGGCCCGACATCTATTTATTTGACGTCGCGTCTCGCACCCGATTTACTGGGAGCCATTGCCGTGGCCGCTTATTCCTACATGGCTTTAGTACCGATTATTCAACCGCCTATTATGAAACTTTTGACGACGGATGCCGAACGCAAAATCCGCATGACGCAACTGCGCCCGGTATCTAAACGCGAGAAAATCTTGTTCCCGATTGTGATTTTGCTCTTGTGCGCGCTGTTGTTGCCGTCTGCTGCGCCGTTAATCGGTGCACTTACATTTGGCAACTTAGTCAAAGAATCGGGTGTAGCCGAACGGTTAAGCAAAACTTTGCAAAACGAGTTTTGCAATATCGTTACTATCTTGCTCGGCCTGTCTGTGGGCTCTAAATTACAAGCCGATCATTTCTTGGTAACGGAAACATTAGGCATTTTGGTGTTGGGTATTATTGCGTTTTCTATTGCAACGGCTTCCGGCGTGTTACTGGCTAAACTGATGAACGTATTTAGTAAAACAAAAATCAACCCGCTTATCGGCTCTGCGGGCGTATCCGCCGTGCCGATGGCCGCGCGCGTGTCCAACAAAGTAGGGCTTGAATATGACAAGCAAAACTACTTGCTCATGCACGCGATGGGGCCCAACGTGGCCGGAGTGATCGGCAGCGCAGTAGCCGCCGGCGTGCTACTGGCCCTACTCAAATAATTGACGTTAATAATTGACGTTTTTGCAAACACCCCATGGAAAATATTTCCTGGGGTGTTTTAATACAACCGCGCCCAATACCCCCGCAAGTTTCCAAAGTCTCTTTTTAAATTTTCCGTTTATATAGTGTGGCTGCCATCGTATAAGAGTTTGAAAATAGTAAAAAAAAATGTTAGAATAATTAAGTAGTAATTTTTGGAGTAATAGATTTCCGCGGATGCGGGAATCTAGCGAAAACAATTTCCGCGCCCATAGCTCAATGGATAGAGTGTCAGCCTGCGGAGCTGAAGATACAAGTTCGATTCCTGTTGGGCGCATACTAACTTAAATACCCGTTCTCAGAAGAGAGCGGGTTTTTTTCTTATACTTTCTCGTCGGTGTCTGCAAAAGCAAAAAACGCAAAAAAAGCAAAAAAGTGTATATTCTTAGTGGACCCTGTATGGTGTACAGTAAATGCTCGGATTTTCGCTTTTTATCGTCGACAAAATCTAAATTATATGCGCTTTTTCCGTAAACTATATCCGCACAACTTAAATTCCCAAGATTTTTTACATACTATAATTATTATCTCTCGTCGATAAATAATAAAAACTCCTAAAAAAATTCTTGAAAACTATGAATATACTGGGCACAGTTTGGACACTATAA
>DBXW01000011.1:32740-112281 GCA_002309715.1 Candidatus Avelusimicrobium cornigerorum | reverse complement strand
CCAGAATCAATGCCGCAGTTCGCGAACATGGTTTAAATTATTCAAACTTCATTAATGGCCTTACCAAAGCTAACATTACCTTAAACAGAAAAATGTTATCTGAAATGGCTATTAAAGATCCCGTATCTTTCAAACAACTCATTGATATAGCAAAGACTTCAGTTTCTAAATAAATTTTAGAAGTTGATGAATAATAAAGGTCTCTCAAAATGAGAGGCCTTTTTTATTTCGGCTTTTTCTATTTTTATTTTTTATATAATAATAGTTAGAAAAATTTTTAACAGGAGTATTTAGAAATGAATAAAAAAATTTTAATTTCTATGGCACTTCTTTTTGCGGGAGTGTCCTTTGTTAGTGCACAGTCTTGGCAATTTGTCGGACCGCGCGCTATGGGTATGGGCGGTGCCGGTGTGGCTACTTCTTATGGCTCTGATGCCCAATATTGGAACCCGGCAGGTCTTGCCCAAGATGAGGATGTTAACGAAACAGGTTTTTTAATTAATGCCGGTGTTCAACTTGAAACAACGAAAAATATTTTAGAGGGCGTCAGCAATTTAACGGATATGTCCGATCAATATAAAGCCTTAAAAAATGATATTGATAATAACCGTCTTGTTTCAGCCGAAGATATAAGCACAATTTTTAAAGGGCTTAACGATATTTCTAAAATGATAGGCAAAGATATGGGTGCTTTAGTTAATGCTGATGCCGGAGTCGGCTTTAAATTTAAAAATTTCTCCGTCAGTGCGCGCGCTTTAAGTACAGGCTCAATCACACCTGTTGTTGATACGAAAAATATTCAGTTTAATAATGGTTCTGCCGGATTACTTTTAGGCAATCCCTCGGCGACTTTATCAACACAAAATCAAACAACGGCGCAAGCCTTGGCTGATGCTATTGACGCTCATAATTTATTCAGTTCTCTTAAAACTTTATTAAATGCAACAACTTGCAGCAACAGTTTGGAACTTGCTACCGCTATGATAGATGCTGCTTCTTCTTACGGCGTAACGGAAGAACAAATTGCCAAAGCAATCGGTGTTTCTATTGATAATATGGGCGGTGCTTCGGAAATTATTTCTATGGCTGGTTCTTCTACTGGGAGTTATAAAGACAATGAAACCCTTGCTATGGCAGATACTGCTGCTTTCGGTGAAGTTTCTTTAGGTTACGGTACGAAGGTCATCCCCGGTTTAAAACTCGGTGCAAATTTAAAAGTTATTAGCGGTTATACTGCGCAAAGCGGCGTTATGATTATGGAAGATGACCAGAAAATAGAAGATATTTTGGATCAGGCAAAAGATAACAAGAAAAATACTACAAATGTTGCCATTGATTTAGGTGCTTTAGTTAATTTTTCCGAATTATTACAAAAAGATATTTTTTGGAATCCTCAATTTGGTTTAACAGCACGCAATATTAACGGCCCTAAATTTGATAGGCCTGATTTGCCTGCCGGAACACCTGCAGCCATTGCGGCAAATTGGCGTACTGACAAATATCAGTTAAAACCGCAACTTCGCGCCGGTGTAGCGGTTAATCCAACCAAATGGATGACTCTTGCTGCCGATATTGATATTACCGAAAACGATACAATGATAAAGGCAATTCAATCACGCCAACTTGCTTTAGGTGCGGAATTTAATTTGGTCAATAAGCCGAAATTTAATTTACCTCTTCGTATAGGATTTAATAAAAACTTGGCCGAAGAAAATATGGCTCCTTTTTATACTGCCGGTATTGGTTTTAATATGATACATTTCTATGTCGAATTAGCCGGTGCTATCAGCACCAAATCTGCCAAAATAGACGGCAACGATATACCGACTTCTGCCGGAGCCTCATTGACACTGGGCTTCTTGTTCTAGGTTTTATTCAGACAAAAAAAGGCCTCTCATTTGAGAGGCCTTTTTTAATGGCTAAATTTATTTAAGAGTATGCACGAATTGCGGGTCAAATAAGTTTGGTATAAGTTGTGCTATTCCTTCAATAGCAAATTGTGCTGCAATTGCACACAAAATAAGACCCATCGTTCTTGAGACAATTTGCATACCGTTATGGCCTAATCTTTTGCTTACCCAACGTGAAAGAGATAAAACTATTCCGATGATATAACAAGCAGCGGCGATTGCCATAATCATAAAGAAAGTTGTTAGTCCGCTTTCGCTTCTTTGGGAATATAAAATAACCGTTGTAATAGCACCAGGTCCTACAAATATTGGTATTGCAACTGGCACAATGATATTGCTTAATTTCTGTTTTGCTTGAACAAAGGGGCTTAAATTTTGTGTTTGGGTTTGTAAAGTAGAATCGTCAAATTTAGATTTACCGTGCAATAATCTTATACCTATCATCATAAGTAATATTGCACCGGCTATTCTAAATGCCGGTATGGTTATACCGAATAATCCCAAAAAGGGTTGCCCTAAAAAATAGAAAAATACAGCAATAACAAAAATAGTTATTGACATTAAGCGCGCAATATTTTTTTGAACTTCAAGACTTTCTTCGCTTACATGTTGTAAGAATATAGGAACATTCCCTATAGGGTTTAAAATAGCGAGCATCGCTATAAAAAAGTTTAAAACTAAATGTAAATCTAAATTCATAATTTTATTTTATTGAAATCTGTTTTGTTTCTTGAAGGGTTCGCCTTCCGATAAAATTCCTAACGGAATTTTTATGTCTTCATCCATTAAAAATGGGCAGTACAGGGTTCGAACCTGTGACCTTCCGCGTGTGAGGCGGACGCGCTACCACTGCGCCAACTGCCCTAAAAATTTCTTCTTGGCGCGTCCGCCCTTGCGGACGAACTTCATGCGACAAGCACTGCGCCAACTGCCCTAAAAACTTTCTTCGGCTCATTTATATTATACAAATTTTTGACATAAAATGAACAACGGCCGTTCTATGGGCTCTCTGCGAATTTGATATACTATAATATAGATAGAAAAATGTTGGGTTTTTTAAGGAGAATGAAATAGTATGGAATGGAGTACATTATTCAACGCTTTTATCGGTATATTGGCCATTTTAAACCCTATCGGCAATATGCCTATTTTTTTGGAACACGTGGAAAACGAAACGCCCCGTGTGCAGCGGGCGGTGGCGCTGTTGATGTCGCTATCCATGTTTATTTTGTTATTGATTTTCTTTTTGTTCGGAAACCGCATTTTGACGATGTTTGGTATCACGTTACCGGCGTTCCGGTTGGCGGGTTCCATTATGATTTTGCTCATTGGCCTTCGCATGTTACAAGGTAAGAGTAAATTTGAGCAGCACGGTATAGAAACCGCAGCGCTTAGCGGAAATACGTTTGATCAAGCGCGCAATAGTTTAAGTCATATTTTAGTGCCGGTGGCAATGCCGCTTTTTATCGGCCCGGGTACGATTACGACGGTCATTTTGTATGCGGAAAAAAGCGAAACGCTTTTGATGTCGCTGATGATGGCGTTGGTGCTTTTGTTGTGTTCGGGTATTGTGGCGGCGGTGCTGGTGAGTTCCCAATACATTTTTGATAAAATCGGCCGCAACGGTACGCAAATTGTAATTCGTTTTATGGGTATGATTTTGTGCGCGATTGCGATGCAATTTATGATTGACGGCGTAGCGCAACTGTTACCCGGAGTATTAGATACAGCCTTTATTCATACGGGTGCTACCCGCTAAACACGCCTTTTGAGAGTGACTTAAGCCGTTCTTTTTAAGACATAATGGACAAATTTAAACTCGTTTCCAATTTTAAGCCGGCGGGAGACCAACCCAAAGCCATAGATGCGCTTACACAAGGCGTACTTGATGGTAAAAAACGCCAAACGTTATTAGGGGTAACCGGTTCGGGTAAGACGTTTACGATGGCCAATGTCATTGCGCGGCTGAATAAACCTACACTAATTTTATCTCCCAACAAAGTTTTAGCCGCGCAACTATATGCCGAGTTTAAGCAATTTTTCCCCGAAAATGCCGTAGAGTATTTTATTTCCTATTACGATTATTACCAACCCGAGGCATATATCCCCCAGACGGACACATACATTGAAAAAGACTCTGCTATTAACGAGCACATTGATAAACTGCGGTTAAAAGCAACCACATCACTTACGTCGCGCAAAGACGTTATTGTGGTGGCGTCGGTATCGTGTATTTATAATATCGGCTCGCCGGACAGTTTCCGCGAAATGCGTATCTACGTCAAGCAAGGGATGGAAATGACACGCGCGCAACTTTCCGGCCACCTTATCAAAATTCAATACCATCGCGACGAAATGGAATTTACTTCCGGCCGGTTTCGCACACGTGGCCCGAATATAGACGTGATGACACCGTACAGCCCAAATGCTATTCGTATAGAAATTGCCGGGCGCACGGTTGCGCATATTTACGAAATCCACCCTGTTACCGGCAATGTGCTAGCAGAATTAAAAGAGGCGTGGATATATCCGGCTAAACACTTTGTGGCTACGGACCAAGATACCCAAAACGCCATTGAACAAATCCGCCAAGATTTGCAAGTGCGTCACGCGGAACTGTTGGCGCAGGGTAAAGAAATAGAGGCCTACCGCCTTAAACAACGCACGGAATATGATTTAGAAATGCTTTCGCAAGCCGGCTTTTGCAGCGGAATTGAAAATTATTCGCGCTACATTGACGGACGCCAACCCGGTCAGCGGCCTTCTACGTTGGTTGATTATTTTAAGAAATACGATGATTTTCTCTTAATGGTAGACGAATCACACGTGGCCTTGCCGCAAGTGCGCGGAATGTTTAACGGCGATAGAGCCCGCAAACAAATGCTTATTGATTTTGGCTTTCGTTTACCTTCCGCACTAGATAACCGCCCGCTTAAATTTGAAGAGTTTGAAAGTTTAATGCCGTCAACGGTGTTTGTGTCGGCTACCCCCGGGCCGTATGAATTGACCGTTTGCGGAAATAACATTGTAGAGCAAGTCATCCGCCCGACCGGGCTGGTAGATCCCAAAGTAGAAGTACACCCTACCGCCGGACAAATTGATCATCTGGTCGGAAAAATCAAAGAGCATATCGCTAAAAAAGAGCGCACGCTTGTGTTGGCGTTAACCAAAAAAACGGCGGAAGATTTAAGCGCGTATTTTACGGAACATCACATTAAAACGCGCTACTTGCATTCGGATATTGAAGCGTTAGACCGCGTGGAAATTTTAAAAGAATTTCGGCAAGGAAAGTTTGACGTGCTGGTGGGTATCAATCTTTTGCGCGAAGGCATTGATATCCCGCAAGTTGGCTTGGTGGCCATTTTAGGAGCGGATAACGAAGGTTTTTTGCGTAACACGACCACCCTTATTCAAATTTCCGGGCGCGCGGCGCGCAATGCAAGCGGCGAAGTGATTTTATATGCCGACCGGAAAACCGACTCTATCAAATACGCCTTAAACGAAATGAACCGCCGCCGCGAATTGCAAGAAGCATATAATAAAGAGCATCACATTACGCCTAAAACCATTCAAAAAGCGGAAGTGGAACTGAAAGAATTTGAGCAACAAGCCAAAACAAGTGCGTTTGGCATTTTGGCAGATTCCCTGCCTGTTCCCACGGCAAAAAATATCAAAATGGTAGAAAAAGATTTAGAACAACAAATGCGCGAAGCGGCCGATGCGCTTAATTTTGAATTGGCGGCCGAACTGCGTGACCGTTTGTTTGAACTTCGGCAGATGAAATTAAAATAAAGGAAAAATTTATGCAAGATACAATTACCGTAAAATCAGTGACTAAAGTAATCGGATTGGAAAGCGTGGATAGTACGCAAAATTTAGCCAAAGATTTGGCACTCTCCGGCGAGCCGGAAGGCACATTGGTGCTTGCGTGCCGCCAAACGGCCGGGCGCGGACGCTACGACCGCACGTTTGATTCCGGCGAAGGGGGGGTATATTTCACGCTTATTTTACGCCCGAATAAACCGGCGGCGTGCAACGCGTCGTTAAGTGTACGTGTTGGGAAAGTGGTAGCCAAAACGCTGACGGAACTGTTTGGGTTGAAAACAAAAATCAAAGAACCTAACGACGTGTTGGCGTGGGATGAAAATGCGCGTAAGTGGAAAAAAATTTGCGGTATTTTGATTGAAACTTCCGCCGGGGAAAGCGCCGACCATTGGGTATTGGTAGGCGTGGGGGTAAACGTAAACAACCGTTTGCCGGCAGGTTTAAAAGAAACGGCGGTAAGTGTAAAAAGTTTAGTTGGGCAAGAAGTGCTTAAAGAAATTTTTTTAGAAGAACTGCTCAATAATTTTTGGAAGGACTACGCCTACTGGCTGCTTTCCTACCGGTAGTTATAAACATCTGCTTTAACGGCATAAAAAAGTTATTCCCGATTTGCCCGTCCGGCAAGGACTCGGGGATGACAACTTTTTTATATTAAAAAATCCCATAAAAAACCCCCGGTATAAACCGGGGGTTTTTATAGGATTGATTAGTTACCACACCTGCCATATGAGGCGGGCATATTCGCTCCTTGCCGATACCTCAGTTCAACTCCGCCATACGAACAGCAAGTATAGCCTTGTGGGCCATTAACATAATCGAAATAGTCATTAGACATCCAGGCGTCGTTATAAGCAGAAAACCAGGTCTGCAGGTATATCTTAATCTGGGCATCTCTTCTATCTATGTTCTTGAATTTTCTTACCCCGGTTTCATTTGGAAATACCGTGGAATCTTCTCTGCTCCAGGCATCCCTATATGCATCCCGCATAGCCAGCGCTGCATTCCGCATTGTACCTTCGCACGGACAAGCTAGGATTGTATCAGATTCCCAAAATTTATCATTACCACAAACTTTTACACGCTGCATCAGTTTACTGGGGCATCTTACGGAGTTACCATCGTAGCATGTTTTATCTCCGTATGTTGAATGAAGAGAGCCTGTATTGACAGGTGCCCTCATACATACATCACCGTTACTTGGGGTGAAACCTACGTTAGAAGGGCCAAAGCACTCACAGTCTCCCCATGTAGAACCATTACGTTTGCACTCGGTATACGCAGCGTCACCTGTGTACCACTGATAAGTACTCATATTACATTTATGAGTTTTTGTTCCGTGGCCATCGCAACCGCAGGACTCTTGTCGGTCACCATCACATTCACAGGACCTACAAGCGCTATTATCAATAGTCCAATCAGTGCCTTCGGCGTTGCATGTACGTGTTGTTCTATACAGATCATGACATCCACACGGGTCTCCTTCTTGAATTGTTCCCGGCGTACATACTGGCCCGCCACCGTCATCACCGCCACCGGAACCACCGGGTTCTTTATCTAATACAAACTCTCCATTAATTCGTTCTTCCCAAGACGGAGGCGTAATCGGGTCATGAATCGGAGCAGCCGTCTCAAAACCACACTCCCGGGCTTCTTCAAAAGCAGATCTTTGTAAATCGGTGTGGGTTACTAATTCTTCACACAACGGATAGTCCTTATTCAATTTGGTACAATCCGGCCCTTGGCAACAAATACGTCCGTCACTGTTAGAGAACATATACAAACCATATTCATAACTTCCGCGGCTGACGGCACGGGCACTAACTGTATGCCAACTTAATCCTTGCCCGCCGGCATTGGTCGAAAAAAGTGAATATGTATAATTATTCGTTTCCGTATTCGGCACAATTCCCGATAAACCGGCCATGTCCGTTACATATTTCTTGCCTAACGTACAGCGGCGCTCCTGCTCAGTGCGGATGGCCGACAAAATATCTTCCGCTTCCGTCGTTTTGCGCGTTTCCAACGTTTTGTTGTACCGCGGCAACACAACAGCCGAAAGTATCCCAATTACAATAACTACGATTAACAACTCCGTGAGTGTAAACCCACGCTTGTGATGGTGCATACTGTCCCTCCTTTAAAACAGCCCTAAACGCAGGGGAAAAGTTTCCCGGCGTTTATTTGCTACCGTGCAAAGGTTTTAACAGAGCATAACGCCCCGAATCGCTTTCGCCTTTACACGATGGCTTGTACTCCTAGTATAATAAAAGTTTTATGATAAATCAAGTGTAAAATCAAGCGTAAAAACCGCTTGATTTTATGCGTTGGAATCAGAAGGCACTTCGCAGATTTGCAGTTTGTTGTTTTCGTCTATCATTAAATACTGCATACGTCGGTAGAGCCCCACATCTACCGCGATTAAGTGAGAAACTTGGTCTATAATAATGCGTTCTACTTGCGTGTGCCCGACAATTTGCCATACCGGGCTTTGTTCAAACGAATTAACTAAATCTAATAAATCTTCCCAAAAAATACCGCCGAACTTATCCGAACCGGCCCGGCTTAAACTGATGTTAAAAATAGGGTGTTTGAAAAATTGGTGTTTAATAGATTCCCTGAAAATTAAATTGATAAGTACCGATATATTATACGCGTTGGGATCGTCTAACTGCATTTGGAAAATTTTATACAGTTTGCGCGTTACGCCCGCGTGCGTAAAAAGAAACCCCTTATACGCATACGCCGCGCGCATTTGCCCGGTTTCTACCCGGCGGGTTAATTTGTCGCGCAAGTGGATGGCGTCTACTCCGTTTAACCCGGAAATGGAAAAATTGGAAAGCAGTACTTCTAATTCGTGATTGCCTACTAGGCGGATAACTTCGCCGCCGGCTTGTGCGGCTTGCAGTTGAATTTTATCTAATAAATTATTGGCTTCTTCGGCATTAGGGCCGCGGTCTAAAATATCACCCATTTGGATAAGCCGGTCGTGCGCACCGGTCCAATTTAATTTATCGTCTATTAACCCGGCGTGTTGCAACAAGGTTACTAGCGGAGTATATTGACCGTGCACGTCGCCTACAACAATAAGTCTTTTTCCGCGTTTGGATGTTTGCATATACTATAATATAGTATACAAAACTTAACACAACTGCGATTATTATGCATATACCTACTTCAGCATTGCGTGCCTTGCGGCGCGCGGTCGGCTCGCAAAACGTATGTACGGATGATGTTTCTGTCTTGCTGCATGCGTATGATTGCTCGCTCTCGCGTATGCGGCCCGATGTAATTATTCACATTACAAAATCCGGACAAGTCGCTCGTGTTATCAAAATTCTACATCAATTCCATATTCCGTTTGTAGCGCGCGCCGGTGCCACCAACCACGCCGGCAGTTGTAGCACGCCTAAAGGCGGAGCCGTTTTGAATTTGGCTGCCCTAACCAACATATTGCAAATTAACACGCAAGAAGGCTACGTACTTGTAGAACCCGGCGTAGTTACGGCGCAACTCGGTCAAGCATTAGAGCCACTCGGTTTTTTTTACGCGCCGGATCCGGCCAGCCAAAAAGTGTGCACGTTGGGCGGTAATTTGGCCCAAAATGCCAGCGGGGCACGGTGTTTAAAATACGGCGGCACCCTGGACCATGTATTGGAAGCCACCCTTGTTTTGCCCAACGGGGAAACGCTAACGCTTTCGCGTCAAGAAAGCGGCCCGGATTGGGTGGGACTCTTGTGCGGCAGCGAAGGTACGCTGGGTATTGTAACGCAACTTAAATTGAAAATTTTACCCGCCGTTCAAGAGGTGCGCACCTTTTTGATTTCTTTTAATACATTGGAAGATTGCGTGCAAACCGTTACCGATTTAACCGCTCAAGGCGTTATCCCGCGTTGTATGGAAGCCATGGACCAATTAACTACACAAACGGTGGAACAAATGGCGCCGGCCGGGTTGCCGGTAAATGCCGGAGCGACACTACTGTTGGAATTAGACGGCGAAAAAGCGACGCTTGGAAAAGAAGAAAAAATCGTTCAACAAGTTTGCAGGCAAAATCACGCGCTTGCATTTGAAAAGGCCGGTGATGAAAAGGCCGTTAAGTGGTGGCACGCCCGTCAAAACGCTTACAACGCCATGGCACGTCTGGCACCCAATGTGCTTGTGTGCGACGGCACCGTTCCGCGTAGCGAATTGCCGGCTACGCTTAAAAAAGTACGCCAAATTTTAGAACAAAATAACATAACCGCCAGTTTGCTCTTTCATGCCGGAGACGGCAATTTTCACCCGCAACTCGTTTTTGATGAGCGTAACTCCATAGAAAGACAACGCATCAGCAAAGTGGCTAAACTTATTTTGCAAACGTGCCTGGAAGCAGGGGGAACTGTCTCGGGTGAGCATGGTGTGGGCGTGGAAAAACGCAGTATGTTGGCTCTCCAATATAATCAGGATACCCTTGATTTGTTTAGTCATATCAAGCACGCTTTTGACCCGGAAAATTTGGCCAACCCTTGCAAAATTATTCCCGTTGATTATGCCGAAAAAACAATCGGCGCGGCTGATAACAAGGCCGATAAATTGTACGATTTCCAACAGAAATTTAAGCAACAACTCGCGCAGGAAAAACCATTTTTTGTTACCGGCACGAACGCTGTTTTGCAAACGCAAGAAAAAAATTTTTCCGTTAAAGAATTAAATGAAATTACGGATATTGATTTAACTAATTACACCGTTACCGCACAAGCCGGCGTGACGCTTACGCAACTGGCGCGTGCGTTAAAAAAACACGGCGTTTACAGCGTGCTTCCCGAAGGAAATGAAACGTTGGGGGGAGTGTTTTCTTCAGGTTGTTATCCGGCTTTTTATGCGCATGTGACCGGTTTGCAAGCGCTTTTGCCCAGCGGCTCTTGTGTGCGATACGGCGGAAAATTAACCAAAAATGCCGCCGGATATAATTTGCTGCGTCTGTTTGCCGGAGCCCAAGGCACGTTGGGGATAGTTACCGAACTTACGTTTAAAATTTACGCGGTAAAGGCTCCCCCGCTAACGGCTACTGCGTTTGTGCCGCTAATACAAAATGAGTTGTTCAAGCAAATAAAAAAAGAATTGGACCCTAAAAATCTTTTGCAAATACCGGAGAAAAAAGTTCATGTTTAATGATCCTTGTTTAGAACCACTTTTCCCTCGGAAACACTTAAGCGAATTGCAAACGGCGCTAGGTACCAAAACCCTATATAACTCCGTGTGCGCGTGTAACCGTTGCGGCGTTTGTGCGGCTGTTTGCCCGACGTATCAACTATATCATCAGGAAAATTTTTCACCACGCGGGCGCAATCAAATTTTGCGTCTGTGCTTGGAAGGAAAAATTAAATTAAACAAGAAAAACCGCGTCTTGCATGAAGCGCTTGTTTCTTGCACATTGTGCGGCCGTTGTAATGAGGTATGTGCCGCACAAGTGCCTACCGCCCAGCATGTGCTTGAGATGCGCCGCGCACTCGGCTTGCGTGTCTTGCCGCGGCTGTTGCAGCGTTTTCTGCAACTGCGTGATAACAAGCCGCGTTTGTTTAATGTGCTTGCCCGAACATCCCTTATCTTGCGCCGACTATGGGTAGTTAAAATTGCGTGGCTCCTTCAAATAACACACTTGCCCGGGTTGACGTGGATAAATCATTTGGATGATATTTTGCCCGCACGAATTATCCCCTTGGCTAAAGTTTTAGCCAACGCCAACGTGCAAGCCAACCAAGAAAATCCGCAGTTAATTTATCTGCCTTCTTTGGAAGCCGAATTTATTTTGCCGGATATTGCGTTAGACACGTTGCGTTTGGCACAAAAAAAATACCGCACCGAAACTTGGCAAAATACAACCACGGGGCTCTTTCCATACGTGTATGGGGACTTGCGCCAAAGCCGCAAGATGTTGCGTAAACTGCTTGCGCGACACGCAAAAACAGGCAACGGGAAACTCCCCTTGTTAACCGACAGCATAGATGTTTATCTGTTTTTAAAGCGCGCACCGCAACTTTTTTCCGGTCGGAAATTGTGGCAAAAACGCGCCCAAAACCTGGCCCAAAATTTGCTTTTTGTAACGGATATTTTCCCTGTTAATACCGACGATAAAACGACACAAAACCCCGGGCCCGTACAATTGGAATACAGTGCTCTTTTTGAGCGGCAAGGTCCTGCCTTTGAAAAAGCAGAAAAAATTCTTGCTATTCTTTTTGGAAAAAATTTTGTAAAGTGTTTTTATACGGACGCGGATACGCCCGCGTTCGGTTACACGTTTGTTGCACCGAAAAATGCAACACGTATGAGTTTGAAAACAGTAGAAAAAATCGCCCGGTCACAAACCAAACAGGTGGTGACGTTGTCCGGGCTTGCCGCTTTAGAATTAGCATACGCGCTAAAAAAATTCTATCCGGCGGCACAAGCGACGCATTTCGTACACGTGAACAGGTAATGTCATGCAAGGCCCTATGCACGCTCATGAGAGGTTGACGGCAGAAGAAAAACTCCGTCTGCTGGTAGAGTTCGGCACGCGTATTTCTTCCGAACTTCACCTAGATAAGCTACTGGATATCATCGCCCAGCAAATTACGCAAATGCTGGACGTGGGGCGTTGCGCGATTTATTTGAAAGACGAAGACACGCAAGAATTGTGGTCCAAAATCGCACAGGGGAAAGGGTTAGAGCATACCGAAATTCGCATCCCATTAAACAGCGACGGCTTTATTTCGCTCGCCGCGCGTACCGGCCAAACTATCAATTTACCTAACGCCTACGAAGATCCCCGATTTTCCATTGATGTGGATATTGTAACCGCGTTCCGTACGCACGCCACGATTGCCGTGCCGCTTAAAAATAATACCGGCGAAGTGTTGGGAGTTTTTCAGGTATCTAATAAATCAGACGGCACGCCGTTTGATAAAACCGACGAAGGCCTTTTGCGCTTACTGGCCACTTTGGCCTCGGGCTCTATTGAAATAGCCAAACTGTACCAAGAAGTGCGCGTGGCCCAGTTGGAAACGATTTACCGTCTGGCCGTCACCGCCGAATACCGCGACCAACAAGACACCCGCCAGCACTTAAAAAATATCAGCATTATTTCGTACTTGCTTGCGCTTGCGCTTGGGATGAGTAAAAGCGAGGCGGAACTTATTAAAAACGCCAGTCCCTTGCACGATATCGGTAAAGTGGCACTGGCGGATAGTATTTTGCTTAAGCCCGGCAAACTGACGCCGGAAGAATTTGAAACCATGAAATCGCACACCGTTTACGGCGGGCGCATTTTGGAAGGGGCGCACTCTAAAGTGTTACAAATGGCGCACAAAATGAGTTTGTATCACCACGAAAAGTGGGACGGCTCGGGCTATCCCAAAGGCTTACACGAGGAAGAAATCCCGTTAGAAGCGCGCATTGTAACGGTGGCCGACGTGTTTGACGCGTTGTGCGTGTTCCGCGTGTATAAAAAAGCGTGGCGCACCGAAGAGGCCTTGTCATACATTTTAGACGAAGCGGGCAAATCATTTGACCCGCGCATTGTGGAAGCGTTTCGGAAAATCTATCCGTCGGTTAAACGCTTATACGCGCATATCTCCGTCAATAAGCAATCCAAAAAACCGGCTGACTTACCCAGCGAAATAAAATTGTTCTAGGTGAAAAAGCGTTTGCGAAACAAAAGCGTTATTATTGCCTGAAAAAGGTTTTCTTTGGTTAGTATTACTGTTTTATCCCCGCAAAGCAACTCAAGAAAAATTTTCTAACGTAGAATAACCGACAAGGGAACTTCAATTGCGCACTTGCCGGTACGCGCACGGATGCAAGATGGCGGGAAGAACGCAAAAATACTAAAATATAAGTGTCCTTTTGGCTTTCAACCTTAAGTACAAATTTGTTTTAGTGAGGTTATGATGGAAAAAGAGACTGTGCTTGTCGGCTTAAGCGGCGGGGTAGATTCTGCCGCCACTGCCGTACTGCTTAAAGAGCAAGGCTACCACGTTATAGGGGCCACGATGCTCGTATGGGATCCTTCCCTGCCTACCCCGAAGGGGGAATATCAAAAAAACGCGTGTTTATCCCCGGAAAAAGAAGATTTAACGGATATCAAAAAGATTGCCGAAAAATTGGGCATTGAACACGTCTGCGTAGATTGCCGCGAACAATACCGCCAAGTGGTTTTGGACAATTTCCGCCTGGAATATTCGTGCGGACGCACGCCTAACCCGTGTGTACTGTGTAACAGTTTTATCAAATTCGGCGTACTGCCAAGTGCCGCACGCACGCAAGGCATTGAGTTTGATAAATTTGCCACCGGGCACTATGCGCGCGTTTGTTATAACGAGAAAACCGGCAAATACGAACTGAAAAAAGCGGCCGATTTATCACGCGACCAAAGTTATTTTTTGCACCGGCTCGGCCAAAAGCAACTGTCCGGCGTGCTTTTCCCGTTGGGAGAGAAAACAAAACCGCAAATTCGCGAAGTGGCCCGCGCCGCCGGTTTGGAAGTGGCCGATAAAGAAGACAGCCAAGATTTTTATTGCGGCGATTACAACGACTTGTTAAACTTCCCCAATAAACCGGGCGATATCGTCACAACAGACGGTCAAGTAGTAGCACACCATAACGGCATTTGGGGATACACCATCGGCAAGCGTAAAGGGTTGGGCATTAGCGGGTTTGCAGAACCCATGTATGTGGTGGAGATTGACGCGCCCAAAAACCAAGTAATTATCGGCCCCAAAGAAGCGCTATATAAAAATTCACTATGCGCGCATCAATTAAGTTGGGTAGCCGGCGAGCCGCCCGCCAAAGAATTTGATTGTGAAATTAAAATCCGCAATTTACACCTGCCCGCCAAGGCTCGCGTAACTGTGCAAGATGACGGAAGTATTAAAGCCGTTTTTAACGAGCCGCAACTTTCTATTACCGCCGGACAAAGCGCTGTTATGTACGATGAAGACGTTGTGCTGGGCGGCGGCATGATTGATTAACAAAAGTCGTAAACGCAAAAAATGCCCCGGAGTAACCGGGGCATTTTCAATGTGTTCTTATGCTGTCGGTAAGAAAAAGCCGGTTTATTTCAAAAGGAAAACTTCCTATCTTGTTACTTACACTAATTTGCTAAAATATAGTGACACTTTTATTTTCAATTAGGAGAACTTCATGAGTTGCGAAAAATGTACCACAGAAGTACAGAATATGTGCTGCGTTTGCAAAGGCGCTAAGCACGATCCGGCCCCGATTCCCGAAGAAGGAAAATGGGTCAAGTCTAAACAAATTTCCGACGTGAGTGGTTTTACCCACGGTATCGGCTGGTGCGCCCCGCAACAAGGTGCGTGCAAACTTTCTTTAAACGTCAAAAACGGTGTGATTAAAGAAGCACTCGTAGAAACGTTGGGTTGCTCGGGGATGACGCACTCGGCGGCGATGGCTGCTGAAATTTTGCCCGGCAAAACCATTTTGGAAGCGTTAAATTCCGACCTCGTTTGCGACGCTATCAACACCGCTATGCGCGAACTTTTCTTGCAAATTGTTTACGGCCGCACGCAAAGTGCGTTTTCCGATGACGGACTGGCCATCGGTGCGGGCTTGGAAGATTTAGGTAAAGGCCACCGCAGCCAAATCGGCACGATGTACGGCACCGAAGCCAAAGGTCCGCGCTATTTGGAAATGGCCGAGGGCTACGTGCTCAAAATCGGTTTGGACAAAAACGGCGAAATCATCGGTTATCAATTTGTCAACTTGGGCAAAATGATGGACGCTATTAAAAAAGGCGAAGATCCCAAAACGGCCTACGAGAAAAACATCAGCAAATACGGCCGCTTTGACGAAGCCGTCAAAGTTATTGACCCCCGCAAAGAGTAAGCCCGAGGAGAAAACACTATGATTACGTTTGAAGGATACGAAAGAAGAATTGATAAAATCAATGCCGTACTTAAAGAAAACGGTATTAAATCGTTGGAAGAAGCCAAAGAAATCTGCACCAAAAAAGGCGTAGATGTGGAAGCCATTGTAAAAGGCATCCAACCCATCGCGTTTGAAAACGCCGTCTGGGCGTACACTGTCGGTGCGGCGATTGCTTTTAAAAAAGGCGTGAAAACGGCGGCCGAAGCGGCCGAACAAATCGGCGTGGGCTTGCAAAGTTTCTGCATCCCCGGCTCTGTGGCCGATCAACGTGCCGTAGGTTTGGGACACGGCAACTTGGGGGCCATGTTACTTCGCGAGGAAACCAAGTGCTTCTGCTTTTTAGCCGGGCATGAAAGTTTTGCCGCGGCGGAAGGGGCTATCGGTATTGCCCGCACCGCTAACAAAGTACGCAAAGAGCCGTTGCGCGTTATTTTAAACGGTTTAGGTAAAGATGCGGCGTATATTATTTCCCGTATTAACGGTTTTACGTCTGTGGAAACCGAATATAACTACAAAACGGGCGAGTTAAAAATCGTCAGCGAAAAAGCGTTTTCCGAAGGCGACCGCGCTAAAGTAAAATGCTACGGCGCCGATGATGTGAACGAAGGCGTAGCCATTATGCGTCACGAAGGCGTTGACGTTTCTATCACCGGGAACTCTACCAACCCGACGAGATTTCAACACCCCGTTGCCGGTACGTACAAAAAATGGGCAACCGAAAACGGTAAAAAGTATTTCTCCGTGGCGTCCGGCGGCGGTACAGGCCGCACCTTACATCCGGACAATATGGCCGCCGGCCCTGCTTCCTACGGTATGACCGATACCATGGGACGTATGCACAGCGACGCGCAATTTGCGGGTTCGTCTTCCGTGCCGGCTCACGTGGAAATGATGGGACTGATCGGTATGGGTAATAACCCGATGGTAGGCGCGACGGTGGCACTTGCCGTAGCCGTTTCCCAAGCCAAATAATTTGGCTTAACGTGTATTTAAAACCCCCAAGGAAAATTTTCCTTGGGGGTTTTTAGATTTCCCAATTTAAGCCCTTATCCGTTGCCTTTCTCATCCTAGCCGAAGGCCAAGCAGTTGGCCTTCTTCCGGCCTATAAAAAACCCGCTCAAAATGAGCGGGGCTTTTTATATGGTTTCCGGACTAGGACTCGCCTTCCGATAAAATTCCTGACGGAATTTTTCTGCAGGCCGGGCTCGCGGTACTCGCCTTTGCCTAGCGGCAAAACTCATACAACGCTCCGCCTTTCTCGTCCTAACGCGGGCAAAGCAGTTTGCCCGCTCTCCGCAACCATAAAAAAAGAACCCCTTTTCAGGGTTCCTTTTTATATGGTTTCCGGACTAGGACTCGAACCTAGAATGACTGGACCAAAACCAGTAGTGATACCATTTCACCATCCGGAATTAAATCAGTTAGCGCTTTCCGCGCTTACCTATATATATTTTACATCAATTTGGGGTTTGGTGTAAAGTAAAATTATTTTTTCGGGGTGTAAAAAGACGTGCAAAAAACCATTCTTCCCGTTTTGCGCATATTATCGGCAATCTTTAGGGCTTCTTGTTTGGTCTGTGCCAACGCAAACACAGTAGAGCCCGAACCGGACATCAAAACCGATTCTGCGTTTTTCGCCAAATCGTCTAACGCGTTTTGTACCGGTTGGGAAATGGGCGTTACATATTGTGTCAACCGATTAAATAAAAAAGGTTTCCATTGTGTGATAGATTGCGCCTGCCGGATACAATCAATTAGACGGGTAAGTCGCTCGGTGTTAGCACGAATTTCCGGCGCGGGGGGAAGATGAAAACTACCGAAGATATCTTTAGTGGAAATAAATGTATTGGGGTAAACCAACACTAGCCAAGGTAATAAACCGCCTGCGGCAATGGGTGTTAAAATTTCGCCGATGCCTTCCCCTTTTAAAAAAGGTTCATCATACATAAAAAGCGGTACGTCGGCGCCTAATTTGGTAGCCAAGGGTAAAAGCGCCTGCTTGTCTTTACCGAAGATTTCACAAAGGGCTAACAGCGTGTTGGCCGCATCCGACGAGCCGCCGCCTAACCCGGCCCCGGTGGGCACTTGTTTATCTAATGTCATTTGGATATCGGCCGTTAGATTAAAATGTTCCAAAAATCCGCGTGCGGCACGGCAAACTAAATTGCTTTCATCAGCGCGTAGTTGCGAGCCGATAGGGCCGGTTAAGGTTAAAGATAATTGTGTTTCCGAGGCCGGTCGTACTTGCAGCGACAGGGTATCCCCCAAATTGATTTTGGCAAATAAGGTGGCCAACTCGTGATATCCGTTAGGGCGCTTGCCGGTAACTTCCAAAAATAAATTCACTTTGGCCGGGCAAAACCGGGTATGTGTGGTCATTTTTTAGACTCCGCAGATTGCACCGGTGAACCCCAGTGATATTCTTGACGGCTGAGCAGTTGCCCTTTTTCATCATAAACACTGCGTTTTCCTTCTAATAAACCGTCGGCATAAAATTCTTCTAAATACAATTTCCCGCTTGGAAAGAAACATTTTCTTTCGCCATCCAAACGGCCGGAAACGTAGTTTTCCCGATACCAAACTTTCCCATCGGGGAAGAACATTTCCCGTTGGCCGTTTAACTTGCCTTCTGCATAATTTTCTTCCCGTTCTTTACTGCCGGTGGGATAAAAGCATTGTCGTTTCCCATCTAGGCGGCCGTTTTTGTAAATCTCTTTGCAACGTAACGTGCCGTCTTGTTGCATTAAAATACGTTCTCCGTTTAAACGGGAATTTTTATAAGAACAGGTGGCTGTTACCGTACCGTTTTTAGTAAACGTAATATAGGTGGCTTCTCCCTGCAAAAGGCCGTTGATGTAATTTTCGCGTACGAGTTCTTCTCCTTTGTCCGTATAACGTATCAAAGCACCGTTTAATTTATTGTCTTTATAGTGGGCGAGCGTAATTACTTGGTCCTTTTCATTAAATTCTTTTACTTCACCGTCGGGAATTTTGCCCAGTAACTCTAACGAGGCTCCGCTGGAAGAAATAGTTTCTTCGGCTACTTCCTGGCCATTACAATAAAAGGAGTGGCTTCCTTTAGATGTTTTAAGGGTAGTCCCTGTGTGGCGTGGGGCTACCGGTTGGGGAACAGAAACCGGGGGAATCGTTTGTTCGTGGATTTGTTGCAGTACGCCGTTTTTATATTCTTCGCTGAAAGAAACAGTTCCGTCGGCCAGATTGATAACCTCTAATTTACCGTCAAGTTTCCCTTCGTGAAAATGTTTAACAGTCAAAGAAGATGCCGCAAACTCTTTTACTTTTCCTTCCGGTAGCGTGCCGGTAGTATGCACGACATTTTGTTGGCGGTCTATAAATTCTTTGGCCACGGTTTGCACGCGGTAGTAGGTGCGGTCGGTTGGCGTAGCGATACAAATGATTTTTTCTTTTTCGGTGTTAGACATAGTTTCCCCCGTCTTTGAAATTGTAGCACATTTGGCCGTTTGGTGCTTTAGTCAAAAACAGAGATAAAAACTGCTTGACAAGGCCTTTTAGCACTTGATACCCTTTAGATAGGTAATTATTTTTGAGGGGGGCAGTATGAGCGAAGTAATTGTAACAGATGCAAATTTTGAAGAAGAAGTACTTAATGCTAAAGAACCGGTAATGGTGGATTTTTGGGCGACGTGGTGCGGTCCGTGCCGTATGTTGGCCCCGGTGGTGGAAGAATTGGCGTCTGATTATGCAGGCAAAGTAAAAGTGTGCAAGTTAGATACCGACCAAGGTCCCGAAACAAGTACCAAATACCGCATTTCATCCGTTCCGACGATTTTGTTTTTTAAAAACGGACAAGTAGTATCGCAAGCGGTGGGATTACAATCTAAATCGGCCTTGCAAGAGAAATTAGATGCTTTGATTTAGTGTTTGTTTAACCGCTGCGGTTAAGACCGCAGCGGTGTTTTCCCGCCTATATACATACAAATCATGACTGAATTTTCTCCCCAATTTTTTTTGGTAGATGCGCATAATTTTCTACATCGCAACTACCACGCTTTACCTAAACTGACAACATCGGCCGGTTTAGAGGTGGGGGCATTGTATGGTTTTACGCGATGGCTACTCAAAATGTTGCAAGAGTTTCATCCGACGTACGTGGCGGTGTGTTTTGATTCGCCCGGCGGTTGCGCCCGACGTAAAGCCTTGTGGCCGACTTATAAAGGTACGCGAAAAAAACCGGATGACGCGTTGGTGAGCCAACTTAATTTAGCGCGGGATTTGGTGAGCCGTTTGGGTTTAGCCATGGTGGCCAAGCCCGGTATTGAAGCCGACGATTTAATGGCTTTTTTGGCCCGGAAAGCCGCTCAAGCGCAAGTGCCCAGCGTGCTTGCCACAACCGATAAAGATGTATATCAATTTCTAACGGATATGATTTATATTTGGCCGGCCGGAAGCAAAGACGGTTTTAAAGGCCCGCAAGCCGCCAAAGAAAAATTTGGCGTATCTACCGCGTTTTTGCCTGATTATTTTTCCATTGTGGGTGACGCATCTGATAATATCCCCGGCGTGCGTGGCGTGGGCCCCAAAAGTGCGATAGAACTGATAGAAAAATTCGGTCATTTAGAAGATATTTTGCGGGCGGCCCACCAAGATAATCCCGATATGAAGCCGGCCTTGGCTAAAAAAATTTTGGATAACGAAGATTTAGCCTTGCTTTCCAAACAATTGGTCGTGTTTGATTCCAATTTAGATATTCCGTTTGATTTAGAAGATTACCGGGTGCGTACGCCGCAACTTCACGTATTGGAAGAATTATTTGCGCAATATGAGTTTAAAAATTTATTAGATTATTTGCCATCGCCAATCACAGCCACTTCCTCGGTGTTGCCGCCGGCTGCCGGGCCGGAAACAGAAATTCCGCTTTCGCAAGCATTAAAAAAAGCCCTTACGCAACCGCGTGTTTTCTTGCACGCGCAAGAAGAATATGTGTTACTTGGCTTAAGCGATCACGAGTTTTCATTGACGCCTTTTGCCGATTTGCAACCCTGGGATTTAGATGCGTTGCAAAAATTAGTACAAAATGATGCGATAGAAAAATTGGGCTATGACTTAAAACTTACCTTGCGTGAATTAGATATCAATGTGCATGGGCAGTTCTTGAATTGTTTTGATGGGCGGTTGGCCCGCTACTTATTAAACCCGTCGGGTGATTTAAGTTTTGCAGGCGCGTGTGCCGATTATTTTTCTATCCGCATTAACGAAGAAGATCCGCAAGAATTACTGCGTGCATACAACCGGTTAGGTTGGAAGTTACAAGATGTGTTGACGGAAAAATTACAACAGAGCGGCCAATATGAATTATACCGTACCTTGGAATTGCCGTTGATGTCCGTGTTATCTGCCATGGAATTTACCGGGCTACGTATAGATCCCGGGTGGCTAGAGGGTTTTAAAGTAATTTTAGAGCAGGAAATGGAACAGTTGCAAAAATCCATAGATGCCCGCGCGGGTTATTCCGTCAATATCAACTCCCCTAAACAACTCGGCACGCTACTTTTTGAACAAATGAAAATTCCTTTTATCAAACGTACCAAAACGGGTTATTCTACCGATGAAGAAGTGCTGGACCAACTGGCTCAAACGTATCCGATTGCGCAAGAGATTTTAGATTACCGCTCCAATGCTAAATTAAAATCTACCTACGTGGACAATTTACTTTTATTGGAAGATGAAGAGCATAAAGTTCATTCTTATTTAGACCAAACCGGCACGGTAACGGGGCGTTTATCCAGTTCCAGCCCGAACTTGCAAAATATCCCGGTCCGTACGGAAAAAGGACGTCTGTTGCGAAAAGCCTTTTGCGCGGCAGAAGGGAATATGATGCTTAGCGTAGATTATTCCCAAATTGATTTGCGCGTGCTCGCACACGAGAGCCGGGATCCGGCGCTTGTGCAAGCCTTTTTGGAAGGTGGGGATATCCATACGCAAACCGCCTCACAAGTTTTTGGTGTAATGCCGCTAATGGTAACGGAAGAAATGCGCGCTAGTGCAAAAGCCATCAATTTTGGTATCATTTATGGGCAGGGTCCGATGGGGCTTTCCCAAGCGCTTGGCATTTCCATGCGCGAAGCAAAAGAATATATAGACAATTATTTTAAAAATTTTCGGGTAGTGCGGCAGTGGATAGATGATAATATCGCGGCCGCCCGGAAAAACGGATATGTGAAAACCATGTTGGGCCATGTGCGTTACTTGCCGGAATTTAATATGGGGATCGGTTCTATGTCTTCGTTTGCCCAACGGGCTGCTATCAACACGATTGTTCAAGGTGGCTCGGCCGATATTATTAAGAAGGCGATGCTAAATGTTTTTGAAGCGTATCGTAATTCTCCCGTGCAAATGACGATGCAAGTGCACGACGAATTGATTTTTGAAGTGCCGCAAGATACACTTACCCAAACTGCGGCACATATTAAAGAGTTAATGCAACAAGCAGTTACACTGCGAGTACCTTTGGTAGCCACGGCCAAAGCCGGGGCTAATTGGTACGAGATGAAAAAAATACTTTTATGAGGAAACAAAACCCGGTTAAACATCTTATTGGTCTGACAGGTAGTATTGCCAGTGGCAAGAGTACAGTTTTATCTTGTTTTGAAAAATTAGGAGCCCAAACGCTTAGCGCCGATAAACTCGTGCGCGAGTTGTATCAAAAACCACAGGTTCGTAAGCGTTTAGAAGAGTGGTTTGGCTCGGCTGATAGGGCTAAAGTAGCCAAGGCGGTATTTGGTTCCGCTGTGGCGCGGCGCAAAGTAGAGCAGTTTTTACACCCATTGGTGTGGCGTTTGGCGCAAGAAAAATTAGCAGGTTGTACTAAGCCGTGGGCTATTTTTGAAGTGCCGCTACTTTTTGAAAAAAGTTGGGACGACCGCATGGATATGACGCTGTTGGTGGTGGCCGATCCTAAAACGTTACCTGCTAGGCTTAAAGAGCGGGGGTTTTCGCTGGCGGCGTATGAACGCCGGCGGCAGATACAATTGCCCGAAGAGGAAAAAATCCGCCGTGCGGATGTGGTTATTTATAATCGCGGTTCTAAACAAGCATTAAACGCTAAAATTAAAGACTTGTACCAAGCGCTTAACACTTTTTACGCATAAATAAAGGAGTCAATCATGGAAGAAACAAACACTTCTAACAAAACCGAAAAGACGTCCAAAGAAACCAAAACGGCTAAAGCATCTGCCGAAACGGCCGCCCGCACAGAGCGTTCCGGTCGTTCAATGGCGGACAAACGCTCGTCTGTCCGTCCGAATTACGGCAACGTGCCGCCCCGTCAACCTAACGGCGCTAAACCTATGGATGCTCGCGCACTTAATAAATTAAGCGTGCCGGAGTTAACTAAATTAGCGGTCAACTATAATATAGAGGACATTTCCGGCCTTCGCAAGCAAGAACTTATCGGACGCATCGTAGCGGTACAGGCCAAGCAAAACGGCTCTGTGTACGGCGGCGGTGTATTGGAAATTTTGCCTGACGGTTTTGGTTTTTTGCGCTCGGAAGAAAATAATTATTTAGCCGGCGCGGAAGATATTTATGTTTCTCCTTCTCAAATTAAACGTTTCGGTTTGCGTAAAGGCGATACGATAGAAGGGCTCATCCGCCCGCCCAAAGATAATGAGCGGTTTTTTGCGATGCTCCAGGTTCAAAAAGTAAACGGGGTTGACTCCGATAAAATATACAATCGTCCGCTTTTTGAAAACTTGACGCCCTTGCACCCCAACGAACGCTATACGTTGGAGTTGGATAAAAATTCGCTTACCCAGCGTATCATTGATATTATTGCGCCTATCGGCAAAGGACAGCGCGCGCTTATCGTGGCGCCGCCCAAAAGCGGTAAGACGATGATTTTGCAAGCCATTGCGCACTCCATTGCCGAGAATTACAAAGACGCCGTTTTAATGGTGCTCTTAATTGATGAGCGTCCCGAAGAAGTAACCGATATGAGCCGCAGTGTAAAAGGGGAAGTGGTGGCCTCTACGTTTGATGAGCCCGCCGACCGTCACGTACAAGTGGCCGAAATGGTAATTGAAAAAGCCAAACGCTTGGCCGAACAAGGTAAAGACGTTATCATTTTGTTAGACTCGCTGACACGTTTGGCGCGTGCGTATAATACGGTGGCCCCTTCTTCCGGCCGCGTGCTGACCGGTGGGTTGGAAGCCACGTCGTTGCAAAAACCCAAACGCTTTTTGGGCGCGGCACGCAATATAGAGGAAGGCGGATCTCTCACTATTATTGCTACGGCCATGATTGAAACAGGCAGCCGTATGGACGAAGTTATTTTTGAAGAGTTCAAAGGTACCGGCAACAGCGAACTATGCTTGGACCGCAAACTTTCCGAGCGGCGCATTTTCCCGGCGGTAGATATTAACCGCAGTTCTACACGCAAAGAAAATTTGCTCTTAACGGAAGATGAACTCAATAAAGTATGGATTATGCGCAAAGTCTTGGCGCCGCTAGGCTCCGTAGATGCGATGACCATGCTGCTTGAAAAGTTATCGTCCACGAAATCTAACCAAGATTTCTTTAAACAAATGGAACTGGGAACGTTCTAAAACGGGCCTACATCGGCGGGAAAATAAATTTAGTTTCCAAAACCGGCCAGATATGGTAAAATAATGTATATAGAATTTTCAGAGGAATAAGAAAATGAAAGAAAAAATACATCCTACTTATGAATTTGTAGAAGCCGTTTGCGCGTGCGGCAATAAATTCATGACTCGCTCCACCGCTAAAACCTTAAAGTTGGACATTTGCTCCGCTTGCCATCCGTTCTTCACCGGCAAACAAAAATTGTTGGATACCGAAGGTATGGTAGATAAATTCAACAAACGCTATGCCAAAACGGAAGGTAAAACCTTGGTCCGCAAACCGAAAACGGAAGTAAAAGCCAAGGCCAAATTAGCCCGCAAACCGGCCGTAGCCGCCAAAAAAACGGCTGCTAAAAAACCGGCCAAAAAAGCGGCTGCTAAAAAAGAAACCAAAGCCGAAACTAAATAGTTAAGCAAATTTAAAAGAGCAGACACCGAAAGTGTCTGCTCTTTTTCTATATACGGGAATCCTATGGATACATCTAAATATATTGCTGAATTTAACGAGTTGGAAAGTGCGCTTTCCAGCGGGAATCTGTCCGCGGCCGATTTAGCCGCCAAAGCCAAACGCCATGCATTTTTAAAACCCATTATTGAAAAAGAACAAGAAATCGCCACCGTGGAAAAAGCGATTGCTGACGATCGCGCGATGATTGACGCCGGGGAAGATAAAGAACTGGTTAAAATGGCCGCTGATGAACTTGCCGAATTGGAAGAAAAATTGCCGGCTTTGCAAAAAGAACTTCGCATTTTAGTAATTCCGCCCGATCCCAACGATTCTAAAAACATTTATTTGGAAATTCGCCCCGGTGCCGGTGGCGAAGAATCGGCCCTGTTTGCCGCCGAACTATTGCGCGTGTATCAACATTTTGCGCAAACCAAAGGATGGGGCACGGAACTATTGGAATATACGCCCACCGGGTTAAAAGGTTGCAAATACGTCAGTATGTTTATCAAGGGTGACGGCGCGTACTCGTGGCTTCGTATGGAAGCGGGCACGCACCGCGTGCAACGCGTGCCGGATACGGAAACGTCGGGCCGCGTGCATACTTCTACTGTTACCGTAGCCATTATGCCGGAAGCCGAGGAAATTGATATTCAAATTCGTCCCGAAGATTTGGAAATGGAAACGTGCCGCTCCGGCGGGGCCGGCGGGCAGAACGTCAATAAAGTAGAAACGGCCGTTCGTATTTTGCACAAACCCACCGGCATTGTGGTATCCTGCCGCGAGGAACGCCACCAAGGTGCCAACCGCGAAAAAGCCATGGCTATGCTTCGCGCTAAACTCTACCAAATTGAAGAAGAAAAACGTAATAAAGAAATTTACGACGAGCGCAAAAGTCAGGTAGGCACCGGCGACCGCTCGGAAAAGATCCGCACGTATAACTTTCCGCAAAGCCGCGTAACCGATCACCGCACCGATATTTCCTACCATAACATTATGGAAATTATGGCCGGAAACATTGAGCCGGTGTTGGAAGATTTGCGTGCGTGGCGTGTAGAGCAAAAACTCAAAAACTTACAAATCTAATGACTGTTGCCGAATTGTTGCCAAAAGCAATTGCTCACTTAACAAAGTCCAATTCCGACGAGCCGCAGCCCAACGCCGAGTGGCTACTCGCGTGCGTATTAAACGTAACGCGCACGTGGCTGCCGGCGCACGGTGATTACGAACTGACGGAAAAAGAACTCACCTTATATAAAAAATATATTGCCCGCAAAGCAAACGGCGAGCCGCTGTCGCACATTGTGGGTTATCAACCGTTTGACGGGTTGGATATTATTGTGTCTCCCGACGTACTTACTCCGCGCCCGGAAACGGAAGAACTGGTGGAAATAGTCAGCGCACTTTTTGATAAAAAAGCACCGCTTACTTTTTTAGATATGTGTACGGGGAGCGGTTGTATTGCGTGTGCGCTTGCCAAGCGTTTTACGCGCGCGCAGGTGCTTGCCGTGGATATTAGCGAAAAAGCACTTGCGGTTGCGCAAGAGAACGTCAAAAAATTTCGTTTGCACGAACAAGTCCATTTATTGCAAAGTGATTTATGGGAAGGCGTAACGGGTACATTTGATTTAATTATTTCCAACCCGCCCTATATTCCTACCGAAATTGTGGATACGCTGACACGTGAAGTTTTGTGCGAGCCGCGGCTTGCCCTAGACGGTGGGCAAGATGGGTTGGATATCGTGCGACCGTTGTGCTCGGTAGCGGCTGATTATTTAAACCCCGGCGGGTGGCTGGCGTTGGAACTTTGTAAAGGGCAAGCCGCGGCCGTGGCGCGGGGACTACAAGAAATCGGTTGGCAGGCTAACGTCAAAAAAGATATAGTGGGAATAGAGCGTTTTGTACTGGCTCAAAAAATTTAAAATTTTAGGAGTTTTTATGGATCGGTTTTTAATTGAGGGCGGTAAAAAATTACAAGGTACGGTTCTTATCAGCGGCAGTAAAAATGCCGCGCTTCCCATATTAGTAGCCACGTTACTCACCGACGAGCCGTGCGTCATTCACCGCGTGCCTAATTTGCGTGATGTGCGTACGACACTTAAAATTTTGGAGTATTTGGGTAAAAAAATAACGTATCAAAATAGCACCGTTACCATTGAGCCAAACGGAAAATTAAAAAACGATTTGCCTTATGAACTTGTCAAACAAATGCGTGCGAGTTTTTGGGTGGCCGGGCCGCTCTTGGCGCGTTTTAAAGAGGCGCAAATTCCGCTCCCCGGCGGATGTGCTATCGGCGTGCGCCCGGTGGATATCCACTTAAAAGGGTTTGAAAAATTGGGCGCGACGTGTGAAACAAAAGCCGGCAACGTGCTTATTCATGCGGACAAATTAAACGCCGCTAAAATTGTGTTGCGTTTTCCCAGTGTGGGTGCGACGCAAAATTTACTGATGTGTGCGTGTTTGATTGCGGGCGAAACGATTTTGGAAAACGTAGCCAAAGAACCGGAAATTGACGATGTAATTTCCTTCTTAAACGATATGGGGGCCGATATCCGCGTGGGCGATAAAGGCCAACTGATTATCACGGGTGTAAAAACCTTGCACGGGGCCGAACATACCGTAGTGGCCGATCGCATTGAGACGGGCTCGTACGCCTTGGCGGCGGCGGCCACGCGCGGCGACGTAACGGTAGCGGGTTGCGTGCCGGAGCATAACGCAATTTTATGGGAAGATTTGCAAGAAGCCGGTTTTGCGTTAGACATCGGCCCGGATTATGTGCATGTGCACGCTTACGACGGGGAAATTAAACCCTTGCGCGTGCGCACCGCGCCGTACCCCGGCTTCGCCACGGACTTGCAAGCGCCATGGATGACGCTGATGACGCTGTGCAACGGAACAGCGGAAGTGGATGAGGATATCTTTGAAAACCGCTTTATGCACGCGCCGGAACTGGTGCGTATGGGCGCGCAAATTTCTACGGAGAAAAGTTTGGCGCGCGTTACGGGTGTAAAAGAATTGTCCGCGGCACACGTACAATCGTCCGATTTGCGCGGTGGGTTTGCACTTGTCATAGCCGGGCTTTGCGCCAAAGGCGAGACGGAAGTGGAACGCGTCTATCACATTGACCGCGGATATGAAAAATTAGAAGAAAAACTAACCGCGCTTGGGGCAAATATCCGCCGCTATAACCCCGATAAAGATGAATTTTAATACGTGGTTTACTGATTTACAAACCCGCACCGCACAAAACCGCGGCGCGGGTTTGGTTGCGTTTAAGGAATTGTTGGCGCGGTTAAGTAATCCGCAACAAAATTACAAAATTATCCACGTGGCTGGCACGAACGGCAAAGGAACGGTGTGTACGCTTTTGGCACGTGCGCTTTCGCTGGCGGGGGAGAAAACGGGGCTGTTTATTTCACCGCATTTAATTTCACCGACGGAGCGCATCCAACTTAACGGCGCGGAAATCACGCCGGATGATTTTATACAGACAGTGGAAAAAGTGCTCGCACACGTACAAAAGCCGCTTAATTTCTTTGAGATTTTAACGGCGTCCGCTTTTGTTTATTTTGCCGAAAAAAACGCGCAGTATGTAGTGTTGGAAACGGGCCTTGGCGGGCGTAAAGATCCAACCAATGTGTGTATGCCTGTTGTGTCTGTCATTACTTCTGTCGGCTTGGATCACACGCACTTGCTCGGCGATAATTTAGAAAAAATTGCTTTTGAGAAAGCCGGCATTATTAAGCCCGGCGTGCCGGTGTTGTGCGGCTTTTTGCCACCCGAGGCCTTGCGCGTGGTGCAAGAAACGGCCCGCGCAAAAAATGCTCCCTTAGAAATAGTCTGTGCGGAAAATTCCCCCGGTAACGCGCAAGAACAAAATAAACAGTTGGTGTGCCGCGCGGGGAAATTATTAGAAATTCCCGACGAGATTTTGAAACACAGTTCGGAAAAAGTAAGTGTGCCCGGGCGGTTTGAAATTTTCCCGTGCGGAGAAAAAACAATTATTTTAGACGGCGCACACAACCCGCCCGCTATGGAAAATTTACTTACGTTTTGGCAGACCGCGCCGTTTGCCCAAAAACGCGCGGCGGTGCTTTGCGCGTTTATGCAAGATAAAGATTATACGAAGATGATTTCTATGCTTTCGGCGCATTTTAAGACGGGAATAGTAACGGCGGTATCTTCGCCGCGTGCGGCAACAGAAAGGCAACTCCACGCGATCTTGCCTACCGGGTGGGGCTTCGTTTCTGACGTAGAAATTGCTTTATCCCAAGCAAAACAGCGTTCGGATGTTGTGTTATGCACGGGCTCTTTTTATTTAGTTGGGGCTGTACGAAAAAAAATACTAAAGAAAGCCTAAAAAGAGGGCGCGTTTTTCGTCATAAAAAACATTGACATTTGTACCCAGATTGTGGTTAAATGAAAATATACCTAATTTTACGGGGAGCAGTATGTCATTAGAAAACAGTCAATCCGGCGGTCAAGGCGATATCGCACAATTTTTGGAAAAATTTAAAGACCCTAACTTAAATACTTTTGATTTTAAGCCAACCGAACCGGCTCCTCGCCGTCGCAAAACGGCTGCCGAACGTGCGGCCCAATACGAGCGTTCCTTTGAAAAATTAGAACAAAAAGTACAAGAATTAGAAGAAAAATTTGATGTTTCCGCGCGGCAAAACGAGGAGATTTTGTCAGAACTTGCCCACACCCGCGAACATATTGAACGCCAACAAGACCGAGACAGTTTTTTAGAACATCTTTCTTTTTCTATTGCCAATCTGCGCGCCAGCGTGGAAAATTTAACCCGTGCCCAACAAGACCGTTCTTTTGCTTACCGCGAACCCGACGTGCAACGCAGTTTTGATTCGGTTTCCCGCCCGTCGGCACCGCATGCGCCTATTTATCAGTATGAGCCGGATCAGTACCGCCAAGCGCAAGAACGCAAACAGCAAGAAGAACAAGCCGAAAAAGAACGTATTATTTCCAGTTTGCACCAAAAGGCCTCGCAATTAAAAGCCGTTAATACCGCGTTGGATCGCGAAATTAAAAAAGTACAGCAGGAAAAAATGGAAGCGCTTAAAAAATCGGCCGAGCAAGCGAAAGAGATTTTATCGTTACGGGAACAATTAACGCAAGCCGAAGCGCGTTTTAAGTCGTTTGATTTTGAGGGGCGTATCATTTCTATCCGTCAGGAGTATGAGCAACGCGTCAATATTTTAGAAACGCAACTGAAAGAAATTTCCGATACTTGTATGAAACAAGTGGAAGAAATTGAAATATTGCGTGCGGAAAATATTAAACTACAGCAAGCGGCGGCCGAAAAAGAACAACTCTTGGTGCGTTTGGGAGAGAAAGAAAAAGAACTGCAATCGCTTAAAGAGGAAATGGCAGCGTTGCAATCCGAAAATACATTGCAAAGCCAGAATCAGCAGGCTATTTTTTCGGAAACGATCCGATCTTTGGAAACCCAACGCGACGAACTTACTATTCAGTTGCAAGCGGCTCAAAATGAATTGGATGCCGTGCGTGGCGAGAAGGAGCAATTGGAAAAGAATTTCAAAACGTTGCTGGAAAAGATTAACAGTAACGATGCTATTATTGAGCAATTAAAACAAAAAATAGACGTGTTGGGTAAACAAAACGAGCAACTCGCCAAACAGAACAGGCAACTAACCGGTCGTCAAAACCAGTTGGAACAGCAACTGACCGAAAACAGAACAATTCCGTCTGAGACGAAGACGCCTGTCTTGCGGCCAAAACCGATCGTGCGCGCTGCATCCCAACCGTTGCCCAGCCAGACGGCACAACCAGTGGCTAAAAAAATAGCGCAACCGCTTCAGCCTAAAGCGCAACCGGTTAAAGAGACACTTCCGTTGTTATCTGCCGCTGCCGCCCCGGTGGATTCGGTGGCACAAAATGAGCCGGTTCTGCAAGCCGCTTCGTCAGTAACACCGGCCGAACAAACGTCTTTGTCACCTGCTCAAGTGGTTGAAGAAAGCCCGATGGAAATTACCGAGCGTGCTAAAACAAAAGTGCAAACTTCTGCCGATTTGCCGGAAATCAGAGTGGCTGAACCGGCGGAACAAGAGGATCCTTTGCTTGCCGAAGGAGAAGATTTTTTGGAGAAAACCGGCAATTTTATCGGCCGGATTAAATGGTCTATATTTAACGAAGACCGTTAATAGTATTGCCCGGAATAAACGGGCGGTTTATAAGAGTTTTTATGTCGCGTTTACAAGTGGCCGTTTTATACGGCGGAAAATCTACCGAACACGAAGTTTCCGTTCACAGTGCACAGACGGTGTGCAGGTTATTGTCGGCGCAAGACAAACGTTATCAAATCTATCCTATTTTTATTGATAAGCAAGGTTATTGGTTTTTACAACGCACTTGCAATGAACAACAGCCCGACGACAAGCCAATTTCTCCTATTATTGCTTCCGATTATAATTTGCGAGCGTTAGACGGTTCGTGGCAAGCCAAGATAGATGTGTTTTTCCCGGTCATGCACGGTACTAATTGCGAAGATGGCACCATGCAAGGTTTTTTGGAGACATTAGATGCTGCCTACGTGGGTTGCGGGGTGCTTGCTTCGGCTATGGGGATGGACAAAATAGTTACCAAACTAATTGCCCAAACAGCCGGCGTGCCGGTGTTGCCGTTTTATCCGATTCATCAAGGCCGGCCGTATGATGAATCACAACTCAATATGTGGGTGCAAAAGCAAGGTTTCCCGGTATTTGTTAAACCGGTGCGGTTAGGTTCTTCGGTGGGCGTGCGGAAGGTCAAAACGCTACAAGAATTAAAACCCGCTATTGATTTTGCTTTGCAGTTTGACACAGACGTTATGGTAGAAAAGGGCGTGGACCACGCCCGTGAGATTTTTTGCGCGCTCTACGGGGAAGGAGCGCAAGTCAAAGCGTCAGCGTGCGGGGAACTGCGGATGTTGGCGGGCGAGTTTTTTGATTATAACGCCAAATATATTGTGGAAGGCGGTTGCGAAACCAACGTGCCGGCAGACATTCCGGCAGATACGGCCGCGCGTATGCGGGCCGATAGTGTAGCGGTATACCGGGCGTTGAACGGTAGCGGGTTGGCACGGGTGGACTTTTTGATGGACAAAGACGGCAGTTTCTATTTCTCGGAAATTAACACTTTGCCGGGCATGAGTGAGACGAGTTTGTTCCCGCAACTTTTTGAAGCGTGTGGGGAAAATTATACCCAAATTTTAAATGGCCTAATTGAACACGCTCAAGCGGTGCACGCACGTAAGCGGGCGTTGTTGTTTTCTCGGGGATAATATGCGTATTGTAGAGCGTTTTTTAGATTTAAATATATGGGTAAAAGTGATTTTTTTCTTTTGCCTAATCGGGTTACTGTCTAATATCGTTTTAGTAGCCCGGGATATTACCCGCGATGGCGTTTTGTTGCAACTTCACTTGGGCTTTTTGATTTTATATGCCGGGCAAGTTGTTTTTATTTTATTGCACGAGCGTCACGTGTGGGCGTTGGCGGTTTTACAGGGGTTGATGGCACTTTGGACCAATGCCGATTTTACCTTCATCCCATTTGTGCGTACGATTGGCAATTTGGTATATGCGTGCATACCGGCCGCATCGTTGGAACACGTTAAAGTGTTTCAATACGTGGTGATTTCGCTTTCGTTTACGTTGCAAATGTTGGGTGCATTTATCTTATTTAGTTTATTGCCTACCGAAGAGGAGCAATCCGCAGAGCCGGACTGTATCGGTTAAATTTTGCTTGTTTAAAAACGCCGCCCGGAGATTTTTTTCTTCGGGCGGCGTGGCATTTAAATCAACCTACTTAAACTAGGGCTTTTGGCAGCATTTGGCACCGTCGCTATTTGTGCCCGGGCAGTTGGCGCAACTGGTGTATCCCAACGGCGTGCAAAAAGTGTCCTGCGTTCTCTCGTTTATATTATTGGGGAAATAAACACACACATTGCCTAGCAGTTTGTTGCTACCGAACGTGCTGGCGTAGGAACGGGCCGCATAATTTTGCGGGGTAGAGCCTTTGTAGCGCCGGGCTTCCACGTAGCCGTCGTAAATGGTGGTTTCAAAGTATTTTGTTTTGACACAATAATTATTGGTACCTGTGCCGCTGCACGCTTCTTGGCGGGGGAAAGAAATATCTATCTGATTGGCTTGGGGGCGGGTGCTGTCTTCTTCGCGGAAATGTTCCGCATAGTAGCGTTCCACGGCGCCCATCACGCTAGATGCCGCAGTCAACCCGTCGGAAAAGCGGCTCTGTTCGGCAGCCCTTTTATAGGAGCCACCGCCGACGATTGCCAAAATGGAAATAATGATAACCACCGTCATCAACTCGGTCAGTGTAAAACCGGCGGCGTGTTTTGGGTTGTGGCTTAATTTTTTCATAAAAACCTCGTATATATAGGATAACTACTTCCATTATATCTTTTTTTCATTACTTGTAAACTTTTTCATATAGGGTTGGAAAAATTTGAAAAAAACGGTAAAAACCGATATACTAACTAAAAGGAGAAAACTATGCAAAGAAACAAACAAGGTTTTACATTGATTGAACTTTTAGCCGTTGTACTTATTATCGGTATTATGACGTCTATTGCGTTGCCGCAGTACCGCCGGTCTATTGAGCGCGCCGAAGCAACAGACGCGATGGTGAGTTTAAGAAGTATTTACGACTCGGCCAAACGGCAGAAAGCGGCCACCTCGGTGGCACCTACCCGGTTAAAGGGATTAGACGTATCTTTTTTTGATGCGGATGTGAACGATTGTATCGGTAAATTTTGTTATACGTTTGACCCGGCGTATGTGCAAGCGCAGCGTGCGGTCGGGAATAATCGCTATTACGCTTTCCGGTTTTATTATGGGGATAACACTTACGGCAGAGATACGATGACGTGTGTTAAGGGCCCGGCGGCCGGAGGCGAAGCAAAATACGATTGGATATGCGAAGCCTTGGGTGAGCCGTTAAACGGGGATAGTACTACCGAGTACGAAATAGACGGTTGATAAATTTACTCAAGTAAAAAAGCCCCGCGGAATCACTCGCGGGGCTTTTTAGTGTGTTTGTAAAATTACTCAAGACCTTGTATGTTATCCACGTACCACGCATGGGTAGCAGGATCGCGCTTAAACTCTATAAACGCTCCATCTAGCCATTGGTCATTGGCACCCGGACCGGTCTCAGCCGTATCAAGGTTTAAATTACAAGAACCGTCACTTTCACAAGATAGTTTAATTCCACCCGCTTTAGTATAGCATTGTGAGCCACCCTCTTCGCAATTTTGGGAAATATCAATATCGGCTACACTGTCAACCCCGGTAAACATAACCGTTGAAGTTGGTGTACCGTGCGCCAACATATACGCTTCCGTTGCTTTTTTAGCGGAATCTAAAATCACATCTATTTGTGACAAGCGGGCTTTTTGAACGGCCCGGCGGTATTGCGGCAATGCTACCGCTGCCAAAATACCGATAATTAGTACAACTACTAACAATTCAATCAACGTAAAACCTTTTTTCATACGTAAGTCCTCCTTCATAACCTTCTATTAAAGTTTAACTTTAAAACGTAAAAATTTCAAGGGGGTATTTTATGCCTCTTGAACGTGTTTGTATTTAAAGCAGATAGCAAACAGTATTGCCACCACCAGCGCAAAACCCGCAAATACAAACCACGCACTACTCCAACCGTGCATAATCACTTGCGAAACATCCGGCGGATAAACCCCGTTTACCATCAGTGCCGGGTTTTGGTGGGAGATGACTAAACAATTTACCACCTTCTGCGCCGCGAGAGAACCAATCGCCGCGCCGAAACCGTTTGTCATCAGCATAAATACACCCTGTGCGCTGGAACGGATGGAAGCGTCGGTTTCCTGGTCCACAAACAAAGAGCCGGAAATGTTAAAGAAGTCAAACGCCACACCGTATACGATCATAGACGCCACTAAAAGCACAATGCCCAAAGCCGTAGACGGGTTGCCAAGTCCTAAAAAACCAAAACGTAGTACCCACGCAAACATACTGATAAGCATTACTTTTTTAATACCGTAACGTTTTAAGAAGAACGGAATTAACAAAATACAAAGCGTTTCTGACATTTGCGAAAGCGAAATCAGCGCGTTGGCATTGTTTGCACCCCATGAGCCGGTAAAACCGTCCAGAGAATTAAACCCGGTAATAAACGGTCCGGCAAATCCGTTGGTTACTTGCAAGGACATCCCCAAAAGCATGGAGAAGATAAAGAAAATCGCCATTTTCTTTTCTTTGAATAACGCAAACGCTTTTAATCCCAACGCTTCGCTGAGTGTTTTGGCTTCCCCTTGTGCCACCGGGCAAGCCGGCAACGTCAAACAATACGCCGCCAAAATAACGCCTAATATAGCGGAAAAATACCATTGCACATAACTGCCCTGAAAGCCGGCAAAGTTCGTTGTCAACATGGCGCAAATAAAACCTACCGTACCGAATACGCGAATCGGCGGGAACACTTTGACGGTATCCAACCCTTGTTGGCGAAGTGCCGTATACGCTACCGAATTGGAAAGCGCGAGCGTGGGCATATAAAACGCTACACTTAAGGTGTAGCAGGTAAATAAACAAGAAAAGTTAATGCTCGTTTGTGAGCCGTAATAAGCCGCCCCGGCCATAAATAGAGCCGCTAAAAAGTGGCATAACGAAAGCATTTTTTGGGCGGGAACCCAACGGTCGGCCACGATGCCGATGACAGCCGGCATAAACAAGGAAACAAACCCTTGTACTGCATAGAACCAACCAATATGCTCGGCCAGCCCGGCGCTTGCCAAAAACGTGCCCATAGACGTTAAATAGGCACCCCATACGGCAAACTGAAGGAAATTCATGACGGTTAAACGAGTTTTAATATACATACGCTTTTATATGCACCGATTTTACCGGCACACACAGGTTCTCCTCCGTTAAATTGCGCACCGGGCAAGCCGGCTACGCGCTAAAACTATTGTACAAAAAAAGATATAATATAGGAAATCTTCCGGCGCAAGCCGAAAAAAATAAGGAGGGCCTTATGGCTGATTATAGTTTTGATGTGGTATCCAAGGTGGACTTAAACATTATCAACGAGGCAGTTACCGCCGCGAATAAAGAGATTGCCAACCGCTACGATTTTAAAGGCACCTCTTCTTCTATTGAACTGAATCAAAAAGATAACGAATTGAAACTTGCTTCTGCCGACGAGTTCAAAGTAAATACCCTGCGTGATATTATTTTTACGCGTATCGCTAAGCGCGGTATCCCGCTTAAAAATATGCTCCCGCAAAAAATAGAATCGGCCCTTGGCGGAAATGCCAAACAAACCGTTAAAATACAACAAGGTATCCCCTCGGAAAAAGCCAAACAAATTTCCAAAGTCATTAAAGATGCAAAACTGAAAGTAAGTGCGTCTATTCAGGGAGACCAATTACGCGTATCATCTAAATCCAAAGACGAATTGCAAAACACGATGACTCTTTTGCGCGGACAAGATTTTGGGGTGGAACTCCAATTTACGAACTACAGGTAAGTGTATGAAAAAATTAGGACTCATTATTTTACTCGGTGTTTTTAGTGTAAATGTGTGGGCAGCAGATGCTCAAGAAGCACTTAATTTTTATAAAAAAGAACTTAGTTCTTTTCCCGTCAAAAGTACGCGGGAAACTCGCGCGTACGCTTTGTCTTTGGCCGAAGGACTCAATACGTGGGTGTTGCAACACGAAAAAGATGGCTCTGTCCCGACGGCACGCTTGTTGCAAGCGCGGTTACTTGCCAAAGCCCAAGAGCACGGCGCTGCTTTTGTAACGCTACTTCAACTGCGGTATATGTTTCCGCAAGTAGAGGTGGCTTCTCTGCAATCCGGTTTGGATGAATCTTTAAACGGACTGGATAAAAATTCTCGCCAGACGGCCAAGGATTTTTTTGACAAAGGGGTTAACTCCATTGCCACTATGCCGCAAATGCAAGAGGCGGACAGTTTATACGTGTTTTCTAAATTAAGCGGGAAAAATTTTTACCCGGCCGCCGTCCAAGCCTTTGAACGCTTTTTTGTACGTTACCCTGATTTCCCCGGTAACAACGAAGCCGAACTTTGGTACGGAGATTTGCACCGCTTAAACGGCAATTATTGGGCCGCTATTGCCCAATATAAAAAAGCGGATGCGCTGTATCCGAACTCCCCTTATAAGGCGGCCAGTTTGCGTTTAATCGGCGATATTTATGCCGATAATTTAAAAGATACAGACGCCGCCCTCAATGCTTATACCACGGTATTGCGGTTGTATCCCAAATCATCGGAACGGGGAATTGTGTATAAGCACATGGCTATTTTAGATGAAAATAATAAGCAGTACGATAGCGCACTTATTAACTACGATAAGGCCATAGAATTATTAGGAGATGTAACGGCCGTTAACGAGGCTTATCGCGGCAAGGCGGATATATATTTAAAAACAAAGCAATATGAACAAGCCTATAATGTGTTGCACCAAGCGGCCGTGTTATCTAACTTGTCTAAAAAACAGGCGGTCCAATCGTTGCAAGAAGCGGCAAAAATCGCCCGCAAACGCTTAAAAGACGAAGGGAAATATACACAATCGTTGGAAAAGGCTATTTTGTTGGCACCCGGTCAGCCGGAGACCGCTCCGCTAATGTATGAGTTGGGTAACGCTTACGAAAAACAAGGAAAAACTGCCCAGGCTCAAGAAATATATAAGAAATTGATTCTGCAATTCCCTACCAGTAAACAGGCTTCCGGGGCCCAGAGCCGGTTAGACAGATTGAATAAGTAAAAGAGTATGAAAATAAAAATTCCCCCGGCTAAACCGGGGGAATTTTTTAGATGTAAAAACTTATTTCAACAATTCAGCCCAGGCTTCTTTTTCGCTTTTTAATTGCTTTTTAGCCGAGTCAAGTTGCTGTTGGATTTGGTCCTGTGCGGCTTGAGAGGCTGTCTTTTGGCCGCTGGCTACTTCCGCCGCTATTTTGGCTTGTTGGTATTGTTGTTTGGCTTCCAACAATTTTTCGCGGGTTTGGGCAGATTTTTCCAATGCTTGTTCCAGCGTAATGGTTTGCCCGGCCATTTTGGCGGTAGAGTCTTGGGAACTGTTCCCGGTGGCCATACAACCGGCACACAAGGCAGCAGCAGATAATAAAACCAGTTTTTTCATACAACACTCCTTTAATAAGTAAGTTAGATACCCTTTTATTTTATAAAACTTTTTAAATTTTTTCTCACTAAAAAGTTTGTACAATAAACAAAAGGAGAATTTTTTATGATAATTTTAGCCATGATAATCGGAGTATTAGTAGGTGGGGGACTTGTCTATTTATGGCAATCGGCGCGTGCCAAAACGGCGCTGGCGGAAAATGTACGTTTAAGTGCCTTGGAACCGCAGTTGATGCAGTTGCGTCAAAACCAGGAAACGTTAGCCGTTGATAAAGCCCATCTGGAAGAAGAAAACCGCAGTTTAAAACGCGAAAAAGAACTGATTGATAAAAATTTTAAAGAACTTTCTGCCACGTACAAGACGGAATTTCGCGAGGTGGCCGGCAAAATTTTAGAGGATAAAACCAAAGGCCTGGAAACCAAAAATGCCGAAGTGTTGGCTCCCTTGCGCCAAGATTTGGAAAATTTTGTTAAGAAGGTAGACGATATGGAGCGCCAACATACCGCCGCCCAAGCCCGGTTGGAAAAAGGGTTGGAAGGCGTGATAAAATCTACCGAGAAAATTGACCAAAGCGCCGTGCATTTAACCAATGCTATTAAAGGCGAATCAATCGTGCGCGGCAGTTGGGGGGAAGAAACCTTAAAACGTATTTTAGACGCGGCGGCCATGAAGGAAGGCATTGATTACTTCCAACAAGTGTCCGACGAAGGCAAACGCGTGGATGTGCAAATTGCCTTGCCGGGAGATCGGTGGATTGTGGTGGATGCCAAAACGCTTTTTAACCATTACGTGCATTATTTTAACGCGCAAGATCCCAAAGAGAAAAAAGACGCGCTAAACGAACACGTCAAAGATGTCAAAAAAACGATCAAAGATTTAAGTGCCAAAAAATACTATAAAAAATTCCAAGATCAGGGCGAAAAAATTCAGCCGGACTATACGTTGATGTTTGTTTACCCCGAAAGCGCGTTACTTGCCGCCGTGGAAGCCGATCCGGATATTTTGAGCGAAGCGTGGAAAAATAATATTGCGCTCGTGTCGGCAACGTCACTGATGAGTACGCTTAAAATGGTGGATAAATTGTGGGATATTGATAAACAACACGAGTATATGGACGATCTAAAAGAAGATATTTTAAAACTGATGGAAAAATTTAACGATTTTTTGGTGAATTTTGCCAAGGCCGAACAGGCTATTAACAACGCGGCCGAGTCCGTCAAAGTAGCCCGCGGACACATTGACGGCAATAAAGGGGCCATTTTGCCGGTAGCCCAACGCATTGTCAATATATACGAAGTGCCGCCTACCAAAGAAAATGCGCGGCTGTTAAAACGGACCGGATATAATTATAACGGACTAAAGGATAATACGCTTCCGGTTGCGCAACAGGCGGGGGAACTATTTGCCGCCCCAGATGACGGTCCGCGCGACTAGGCAAACCCCAATCGCTTTGCTATAATAAAATTATGAACTGTATATTTTGTGGTATTGCCGACGGCTCGGTAAAGAGCCAACTTGTCTACGAAGATGAAGACGTGGTGGCGTTTAAAGATTTAAACCCGCAAGCACCGACGCATCTTTTGATTATCCCGCGCAAACACATCGCGCGTTTGTCCGAAGCCGACGAAAAAGACGCCCTTTTATTGGGGAAAATCTTGCTTGTGGCCCAAAAACTAGCCAAGCAGTTTGATCTCAAAGACTTTCGCCTTGTTACCAATAACGGCAAAGGGGCCGGACAGAGCGTAGATCATTTGCACTTCCACCTGATGGCGGGGCGGCGGTTTTTGTGGCCGGCCGGGTAAAAATAAGGTATAATATAAAGAGTGATTTTTTTATCTTAAACTACGGTTGTAGAAGGTGGTGAACAACGTAATGGTTTTCGTAAAAGTCAGAGACGCCGAACACTTGGAAGAAGCAATCAAACGCTTCAAACGCGAGTGCGAAAAAAACGGTATCTTACGCGAAATTAAAAGACGCGAAACGTATATGCCTCCGAGCGTAAAACGCAAAATCAAATCGCAGGAAGCACAACGCCGCGCACGCCGTACTAAACGCAGACGTTTTTAATGTAGACTGCACTGCAGGCAATAGTCCTTTACGCAAGTATCGGGCTATTGCCTTGTTTGCCTTATAATGTAACCGATAAGCAGGTTGTGTTGTGAACAACAGTACCGTAGAGCAAATTAAAGAGAAACTGGACATTGTGGAATTTATCCGGCAATACGTACCGAGCCTTAAACGTGCGGGTAAAACCTATAAGGCTTGTTGTCCGTTTCACCACGAGAAAACCCCTTCCTTTACGTGTAGTAGCGAAAAGGGCCTTTTCTACTGTTTCGGTTGTCAAGCGGGGGGCGATATTTTTGAGTTTCTGATGCGGATAGAAAATTTATCGTTCCACGAGGCGCTTGAAAAATTAGCGGGTATTGCCGGAGTGGAATATAGGCCGGCACAAGATCTCAGCGAGGAAGAAAAACGTCGCGCGCGTGCGCGTAACGTGATGGATTTTGCGAAAAGTTTTTATCACAAAAATTTATTTTCCGCTCAGGGTACTGACGCACGGGCCTATGTAAAAAGCCGCAATTTGACAAAGGAAACGTGCCAAAAATTTGAGTTAGGTTTAGCGTTTAACGAGCCCAATAATTTGGTCCGCGCGGCCAAGGCTGCCGAGCATAGCGATACGGATTTGAAAGAGGCCGGATTGTGCGTGTTGACCGACTACGGCCCGCGGGATTATTTTAGGAACCGCTTGATGTTTCCCATTATTAACCAACGGGGCGATACGGTAGGATTCGGTGGTCGGATTTTAGGCGAAGGAGAGCCAAAATATCTCAATTCGCCGGAAACGGTTTTGTTTACCAAATCGCACGTTTTATATGGGCTAAATTTTGCCGGTCCGGCTATTCGTAAAGTAGGGCATGCCGTCCTTTTGGAAGGATATATGGACGTTATAGGTTGCCATCAAGCCGGTGTTGATTATGCCGTAGCGCCGTTAGGCACGAGTTTAACCGAGGAACACGCGCGGTTGCTTAAGCGTTATACTCAAAATGTTATCGTGTTATTTGATCCGGACGAGGCCGGGCGCAAAGCGGCTGCCCGCGGCTCGCTAGTGCTTATTAACCAAGGGTTATTTGTCAAAGTGGCTTCCTTGCCGGAAAATTTGGATCCGGATGAATTTATTACGAAACACGGCAAAGAGACTTTTGAGAAAATTTTGGATAATGCCGAAGATTTTATTGCATTTCATACGCGCCGGCAATTGGAAATGTGTCCCCAACCGGTTAGCGCACAAGATAAAAGCCGCGCTGTTACGGAACTGACGGATATTATTACCCAACAGCCTGATGCAATTGTCCGGCAAGAGTGGGCCAAATACGTCGCCGAGCATATTGGAGTTGATGAGCAATTGGTGTTGGCACGGCTGAAAAAAACGGTATCGTATACTTCAGGGGGACAGATAAAAAAAGCCCAACCGGAGCCGGTGGCGAACGCTATGTTAAGTGGGGCGGAAGAAGATTTGTTAGCGTGGTTGTTGCGGGCTCCCGAACAAGTAACGGCCTGTGAAGAACTGACACAAGATGATTTTTCTTCTTCAGCCGCGTGGCATTTGTTTGAAGCAGTACGCGCGGGCGCACAGGAAAATTTGACCGGGCAAGCCTTGCTGGAAAAAGCCACCGCGCAGGTGCCCACGTTACAAAAGGAACTTGTTAGGTTGGAACTTGTGCAAACTCCGGAAGATTTTGAACCGCAGCGTGATATCAAAACGTGTGCGGAAAGATTGAAACAAAACGGCGTGCAAAAAAGGCTCAAAGAAGTCCAACGCCGGATGAAAAGCCTTGGTGCAGGCAATGTACCACAGGAAATGATCAAAGAGTATATGTTGTTGCAAACGAAACTAAAAAAATAATTGAGGGAATTATGGCATCTGGAAATAAAGCGTTAAAAGATTTGGTACAGGAAGGCAAAGAAAGCGGATTTGTTGCACTGGAAGATTTAAACCGCTCTATGGCGCAGGCCGATATGAGCGCGGAAGATGTGGATGGTGTGATGGACACATTAGACGATTTAGGCATACAAGTAGTAGAACAAAAGAAGTTTAAATCTACTGCGGCCGAAAAAGAAACCATTAGCGAAGATTGGTCTTCTACACTGGATATTTCCAACTCCATCCGTATGTATCTATCCGAAATGGGCCGCGTGCCGCTTTTGACGCGTGATGAAGAGATTACCTTGGCGCGCAATATCCGCGAGCGCGAAAAAGAATTGCGCAAACTGGTGTTAGAATCCCCTATTACGATGCGCGAAATTTGCAACTGGGAAGAATTGGTGGATCAGGAAGAAATGACCACCAAGGAACTGATGCCCCGCGGTAAACGTACCAACCGTGAACTTTCCAATATGCGCCGCAAACTTAAATTGGCCGCTGCCTTTATCAGTAAGCGCGAGCAGGAAATTACCAAACTGATGAAAGAACTGCGCGAGGACAAAATGTCCGAAAAACGTCGCAATAATGCCATTACTAAATTGGAAGCCAAGCAAAAGGAAGTGGTTGCGTGTATCACTAAACTCAATTTGAACCAAAACAAAATCAAACGTTTAACCAATAAAATTAAAAATTTGGCCGACCGTTTGCACGAAGCCGAAAACGATATGAAACGGTTTGACGAATATTTTGGTCCGTACAGCGAAGTTAAAAAATTAGTCAATGATTTAAAAAATCATAAAATTACCGATAAGGTTTTTAAAAAGAAAACCAAATTTACGTTGCCGGAACTAGAACGTGCGTTAGCCAATATAGAGTCTGTCCGCCGGCGTCATTCGCACATGGTAGATGTGTTGCCTATGTCGGAAAAGGAGTTTATGGCTTTTAACGACCGTATTGTTTTCTTTGAAGACATGATTTTACAGGATAAACTTAAACTCATTAAAGCCAACTTGCGTTTGGTGGTTTCTATTGCGAAAAAACATGTTAATTCTAATTTAGAACTGTCTGATCTTATTCAAGAAGGTGGGCTGGGGTTAATGAAAGCGGTGGAAAAATTTGAGTACAAACGCGGATTTAAATTTTCTACCTATGCCACATGGTGGATACGCCAAAGTATTAACCGCGCCATTGCCGATCAAGCCAACACCATCCGTATCCCGGTACACATGAAGGAGTTGGTTTCCAAATTGACGAAAGTTACCAACACTTTCCGCCAAACGCATGGGAAGGAGCCGACGTTGGAAGATTATTCAAAATCGTTGCGTTTATCGGTGGAGAAAGTGAAAAGTATTCTCAAAATTATGCAAGATCCGATTTCGCTTTCTACGCCGATTGGTGAAGATGAGGATTCTAATTTGGAAGATTTTATTGAAGATAAGAACGGGCCGGATCCAACAAATGCCGCGGCAGATTTTTTGCGTAAACAAGAAGTGGCAGATGTGCTGGCGACGTTATCGGAGCGTGAATCTAAAATTATCAGTTTGCGTTTCGGTATTGATTCCGGATATCCCCGCACGTTGGAAGAAGTGGGTAAGATGTTTAATGTAACGCGCGAGCGCGTGCGCCAAATTGAAGCCAAGGCAATTCGCAAATTGCGTCATCCCAGCCGTGCCAAGATGTTGCGAGATTATCAAGAGTAATCTGGGATTGCAATAAAAGTTAATTGCACTTTATTAAAAAAACTGTTATAATAAATGTATAAGGGCCTGTAGCTCAGCTGGGAGAGCGCCTGCATGGCATGCAGGAGGTCGCAAGTTCGATCCTTGTCAGGTCCACCATTTCCGACAAAACCCGCCTTGAGCGGGTTTTTTGTTTGGAATATGCCTGACGATTTGGCAGGCGCTGTTTCGCTCCGAAATGGCGCAAGGTCGCAAGGTGGGTCCGGTCAGGTCCACCATTTCCGACAAAACCCGCCTTGTGCGGGTTTTTTGTTGCTAAACAGGGAAAATACAGGAAAAAGTAAGGAATTTATTTTAAATTTTAAAGATTTTCTGTATTGGCACCCAGTATAAATTCCTCCAATTCCCTACAACCCGGAACAGGGAACAAGCAGGGAAAATTTTCATTTTCTCACGAAAAAATCTTGCATTGATAAATAAGCAATAGCTACAAAATATTCTGCGACAATACAGTGTCGGTAGGGTTTGCTATCCTATAAAAGCAACAAAAATTTTTATAGGAGGGGTTTATGGAATACATATTAACATTATTGGTTGCTGTTTTGATTGGACTTATTGGCATGCGTAAATGGCCTAAATGGGGTAATTATTATTGGAGTGTCTTAGGAATTGTTGTGGCCTACCAGGTTATTTTCGCCCCTTACCGCGTTTTTAGGGTTCTCTATGATTTAGGGCATTTACTTAGATAATTCTCAAGTTGTTCGTGCAAGGTTTGGGATAGTTCGCGTGGACTGATTACCCGGATATGCGGTAGCCACTTTTGTATTTGCGGTAATACCTGCATGAAATTAGCTGTTTTGCACGAGATAAGCAAAGAACTGTCTTTTAGTTCTTTCTCAATTTTTTGGTAGGGGAAAAATTCTACCTCTTTAAAATAGCCGGCAATGGACGGGGCAATTTTCAGTTTAATTTCTATATTTTGCTCACTATCGAACCAAATATTGGGTGTTTGGAGCAGCTTGTCGTCAATAGAAACGGGCGCAAAGGTTTGAGTATGTGTGCGCACTTGTTCAATGCGCCCAAGCGAGAATTTCATAAAAGTATTCCAGCTGTTTAGGGTAATTAAATACCAAAATCCGTCAAATAAGGCTATTTTTAAGGGGCGTACCTGGCGGCTCCACGCCCGTTTGGTTTGGGATTTATAATAAACATCTATATACTGGTGTTTTAAAATGGCCTGTTCTAATTTTTCCAAAATAGCAGGGGAAATGCTGTGCCACATGCGCGGCATTTTGATAAAGTAAATCTCCTGCGGATTGGGTCGTACTGCTTGTTGCGTCAGTCGTCTAAAACTAGCTTGCCAGTTAGGGCCTAATGATTCTGCTAATTGGCCTGTAAGAGCCAAAAGTGCTTTATCACGCGCGGAAAGCGGCATTTTACGTAGTGAAAACCCTTCCACAAACCCATATCTCCCAGCAGCAATTTCGGTTAGCGGAAACCCGGCGCGTTCTATTTCGTGCAGATCGCGCTGTAAAGTGCGGGCGGAAAAGCCGAGTTCTTTGGCCTCTTGCGTGAGCGTGATGCGGCCTTTATCTAACTTGTTAAGCAGATACAAAATACGGGTGAATTTATGTAAAGTAGCAGGTTTAATCATAAGTCTATTATATTCTATTTCCTTTTCCGTGCCAATAATGTTACAATTTGCGTAAGGGAGTTATCCCTTGTGAATTTGTGATTTATTTTAGGAAGCTTGGCTAGGGGCTAAGCAGAGCTGACGGACCTGTCTGGCGGCACTTTGGAATCCTCAAAATAATCGTTCTTGTCTATCCCCTTCGGGGACGGACAGGCGGCGGTTATATGGGTTATTCCAAAGGCTCACGTAACGCGCCGCCTTTTTATTTGTCCGTCTAAATATAGGATAGCAAAGTAGGCCGACAAGTGAGTTGTCGCATAGATTTGATAGGATACAAATATAAGACAAAGAAGGAATGAATATGCAACATGGGAAAATGGACGCAAAAAAAGCACAATTTTTGCATATTTATAACGATATTGTTAACGAATTAAAAGATTTATTGCAAGAATTGGATATAAAAGTTAAAAGTATCAAAGAAAAAGACTTCCGCGACCAAGCCATTTATAGTTTGGGGCGAATCGACAATTTTCGTAAAGAAATTGAAAAAAATATGTTGACATTAGCCAATGAGTCAGATTGGAGTACTTATACGATGGCATTTTACGGCGAAACAGGTGCCGGTAAGTCTACTTTAATAGAAGCCTTACGCCTATTGCTGGGTGAAGAAACTAAAAAAAGGGAACATAAGCAGTATAGTGCATTAACCACGAACTTAAAAAGTTTAACAGAGGATTTGGCGGAAAAGGAAGTTTTAATTGATAAATACGCCCAACAAAGAAAAGAAGTTGTTGAGGATAGCCAAGCTTTGCAACATCAAATGGAAGCGTTGCAGGTAAATTCGTCCAATACTATGTTTGTATTGGAAAATGAAAAAAATGTTACAACTCGGAAAATAGAAGAGGGGAGTGTATGGACTATACCCTTATCTTCTATTCGGAGCTATTTAAGAAAGAAAAAAGAAAATGAAGCAAAATTAGTGAAAATTAAACAGCAAATAGAACAACTGAAAAGTGAAACTTTAATTAACCAGGGAACACTGCAAAAACGAAATGCTGACTTAAATGCACAAATCGTAAACATAAATAAATCGACGGAAAAACTTAAAAATGATAAAGAACAAATAGAAAACAGGATTCATTCTGTTAAAACTCAACTTGAGTTGTGCCAGGACGGGGCTATTATTGGGGATGGACGGCGGGACTTTACCCGTAAAACTCAATCGTATATCTTTTATAAGGATGATAAAATGTTTCGTTTGCTTGATTTGCCCGGAATAGAAGGCAAAGAAAGTGAAGTCCAAGAGGAGATCTATAACAGTTTAAAGCGCGCACATGCCGTGTTCTACATCAGCCGGGAATGTACGTCTCCGCAGAAGGGGGACGAAAATGCAGACGGAACCTTAGAAAAAATTAGGAAACATTTAAATGATCAAGCGGAAGTATATGCGATATGGAACGCTTCTGTACCAGATACGGAAAGATTGCGGGATCCCTTTTCAAGTAGCAAAAACAAACGAGTTTTGAAAATATTAGATCAAGACATGGCAGAGGTTTTGGGCACTTATTATAAAGGGCATATCCTAATGAGTGCACAACCCGCTTTTTTGGGAGTAGCCAAATATTTGCAGGAAGGAATTGTACTAAAGAGACAAAAAAAATTCCTTAAAGAGTGGACATGTGCACAATTGTTGGAAGAAAGCAGGGTGGCTATTTTTGCCGAAGAACTTTGGAAAATAGCGGATCCTGCTAAAATAAAAAAGGCTAATTTATACAAAATTATGTGTGCGTTACATGTGGTAGCACAAGAAGCAACGAAATATAGAAAAGTAATGAGAGAAGCCAAACGGCATATTGAAAAAAGAGTAGAAGATGCAAGCAGAGATATTCAAGCAGAAACAAAGAAGTTTATGGAATATGCGAACGGGAAGATAGGGGAATTAGGTCATAATATAACAGTTAGAGTTTATGAACAAGTGGATAAGAAAATAGAAAATAAGATTGGAGATAAGGAATTGAAGAAGGATCTGGAGACAGCTTTGGAACGGACAAGCAAAGGGGCCTTAAAAGAAATAGAACGGGATATTGAAACATATGGGAAAACGCAATATGAAGGCAAGATAGAAAAAATTTTAGAACGTATCAAGGAGCAAGTTAATCAGTATAATACACGAATTGCTATTAAGGCTAATTTGCCGGTTGCAGATTTTAAAATACCTACTGATTGGAATTTTAAAAAAATATTAGGTCTAGGAGAAAAATTAGCTACTATAGGGGGGGCTATTAAATTAATAATATGGTTGTTACCACAAGGAGGATGGGCTATTGCAGCGGCTATTGTTGTTGCAATGGCTGTGTGCTGGCTTTGCAAAAGGATATATGATTTTATTAAGGATAACACTTGGGGAGAAGGGAAAAAGGCTCGCCAGCGTAAGGAAGTGGGGAAGGTATTAGCAAAATTTAAAGAAGAGTTACAAAAGTATATCCCGGAAATTAAATCCCAAATAAGGAGTTCCGTGAAACAAAGGGTGAGCTCTATTGAAGAAGATGTATATAAGATACCGTTAGTTTTTAAGTCGCAAGAAGAGCGCATGACACAATTTATTGATTTTCTTAGCAATCAAAACATGAAATTAAGGAGAATGTAAATATGCAAACACCTAACCAAACAGAACAATACTGGCAGAAAGAACAAGAGCGGAAAGCAAAGCAAATTCAACAACTTTTCGATTTGTTGGAACAGAGTAAAGACTTTGATATCCAATTAGATAATAACTTGTTGGAAAAAATCAAATATTTACAAGAAGAAGCGAAGAAAGAAAACCGTAAACTTCGTGTAGTATTTGTCGGAGGTGTTTCCGAAGGAAAAAGCACTTTAATTGCTAGCTGGTTAGGTAAGATAAATGCTGCGTCCGAAAAAGAATTTAAAATTGCTATGGAAGAATCTTCCAGTGAGGTAAATATATATCAAACAGAACATTTGGAGTTGGTAGATACCCCCGGCCTATTCGGGCATAAAAAAGACATTGACGGGGTTTATTATAAGGACAAAACACGCGAGTATTTAAGCAAGTCCGATTTGATAATTTATGTGATGAGTTCCAAGAATTCCATTAAAGATAGCCATAAGGAAAAGTTACATTGGCTCTTCGTAACCTTAGATTTATTGCCACGCACAGTGTTTGTCTTATCTAGATTTGATGATATTGTTGATATAAAAGATCCGGAAGAATATACTCTTTCTTTTGATGTCAAGAAACAGGCCCTGCTTGAGGGGTTATCTGAAGTGCCGGGTATTTCATCTTCCAAATTGGAAAATATTCATGTTATTGCGATGTCGGCAAATCCCCAAAATAAAGGATTGGGATATTGGGGAGAACACCGTGAAGAATACGATAAAATTTCGCGTATAAATGCCTTACAGGATATGACAACCGATAAAATTAAGGAGCAGGGGGGAGAAAAAATAATTGCCATTCAAACCCAAGGCAGTATTCTTAGGGATATTACGGAAACGGTTTTACCTCAAGCAAATCAGAAATTTGAAGAAAGCAAAGATAAAGAAAAAGCGCTGCGGGCTATATGTAAAGCACTGCGAGCGGATATGGAAGATGCAAAAACTGAAATCAGCCGGGCGCGTGTTGCTTTGCGTGATGCAATCGTACAGTATTTTGGCAGACTTATCACGGAAACAAAAGGAGTTTCATTAGAAACCATTGATGAGTTTTTTGAAAGGGAAGTTGGTAACAAAGGAGTTATCGTTTCGGCTAATGTGGATAATATATTTGAAAATAATACACGCTCTTGTTATATGGCATTTGAAACATTAAATGGGCGTTTTGAAAATGAAAAGAACGCATTGGGTGATTTTGTTCAAACCTATGGAAAAGGATGGTTACAAGGAGCCGGAGAATGGATAAAAGGCGTGGATGCCAATACCATAAAAACAGCGCGAGATTTTATCGTCCCTAATTTTAAGTTCGCACCGTGGGAAGCCGTTAATATATCAAAAGATGTTGTAAAATATGGCGGAGTCGTAGTTACTGTACTCGGAATCGGACTTGAAATATGGGAAGCTTTGGCTGAAGCTAAAAAGCAAAAAAGGTTGAAAGAGACTAAAGATATTATGATAAAAAATTTTGAGGATAATCGTGGGCAAATTCTTGATTTTATTAAGTCGACCGAATTTGAAGCAAAATGCTTTAATTATATTAAACAAATGGAAGAAAAGATAAGCAATGGAGAGGAAGAATGTGAGGCACTTAGAAAAAAGTGTGCGCAGTTTGAGAAATGGCGCTATAATTTTGAACAATTATCACATGAAATCTTTCCTCAATTGCCTATGGAACAACGACCAATTGAGGGGTAAAGATGATTCCGCTAACTGAAATTGCACAATATCAATCTGCGGCCTTTGACCCGCAATTTGCCGCTGCCCATAAAGCAGGGCAAATTGCGTGGTATCCGTGGGTCGGCAAGCAGTATCAGTCGGCAGCGTGTAGGGTGCTTGTAATATTGGAATCCCATTACATTAACTGGGAGCGCAATAATATAGAGGCCCTTGCGCTGCCTAGTTTCACGCGGCGCATTGTGACGGAGCAAATGGACGCAAATCGGTGGATGAGTTCATCCTTTAATAACTTGTCCGCGTGTTTAAGTAGCAAAGCGGTTATAAAAGGGCAAGTAAATTTGCTATGGGAAAAAGTGGCGCTTTATAACTTTGTCCAACGGCCTATGGATAACCCGGATGAGCGCCCTAACGAGCAAGATTTTGCGAACGGATGGAAAGCATTTCCAATAGTAGTGGATATTTTAAGGCCTGATGTATGTGTATTTGCCGGATTTGCCGCTATCTCCAACCTTTCAGAACTTCCGGCAGGATTGAAACTTTCCGGCCTAACTCCTTGGGAAAAAGAAGGAATCAATGGTACTTATCCACGGCCCTGTTTTACTATCCAAACGCTACACCATACCATGAAAGGTGTGGCGGTAAAACATCCGGGCAGTTTCTTTACGGTGGATAAATGGCGCGCGTTGTTGCAAAGGCAAGTCCCACAAGCAATTAAAAATCTGTCTTTATAATGTAATTATCAGGCGGCTTTTATCAAGCCGCCCAATATACATTTTACGTAGTGTAAAATTTTAAGATTTCCCTTGTTTCTCTTCTCCTACAAACACCGGGATATGATATAAAACCGTTAGTTCTTTCAATTTGTTTGTCAGCACAGTATATACTTGCTCGTAGTGTCCCAAAATCGTCAAAAGTTGTTGTTTCCACGCGCGCAATTGTGCACTTGTTATATTCGGCCCGGTGGGGGCTTTTAGATCCAAACACACTTGGGCAAAATGCCTGTCTGCGCATAGTTGCAAGTAATCTTGAATTTCTCTTAATTTTTGGGTTAAATCCGGTGCGTTTAGTTTGGACAAGGATTCCCGTAAATACGTCATACTTTTTTGGATACTATCACTCATTTCATTTTTAAAGCGTGTGCCGGTCAAAATAGCCAAACATTCATCCAAAGTTTCAGCACTATCTATCATGTCATCCACTTTATCAAAAAAACGGTGGTGTAAATTTTCCATAAAATCTTTATCAATTACGACGGGTTCTTTGGGAAGTGCTTTTTGAAGTTGTCTCATATTTGATTTCATGGCCTTACCTACAAGTTCATCTTTGCTTCGGAGCACACTTTGCGTATCTTGTCGCAAATGTGTCAAATGCCCGGAGTAATATCCCGCCATGGCTCGTAAATAATGGGCTACATCATTTTGAGGACGTACATGTAAACTGCTTTGGGCGTCCTGGTAGGCGGCTTCGTAGGCTCCTTTATCTAAACGAATCAACCCGCGCATCAAATAGCACATACCGCGTTCACTGGGCATTAGCAAATAATCATAACGTAATGTTTGCGTGAAAGGGAATGTTTCCGGGTTGTTTTGGATAAATGCCAATGTCCCTTGTGTAAAATAAAGATAAGCCCGGTGGCGGGTATCTAACTGGTTTTGACGCTGGAGCGCTTGCCTTACATAGCGTTTGGCAAGTATCAATTTTTTGGTTGCCATGTAATATGTAACTTTTTGTAAGTTCAGAAAAACGTTACTGGCCCCCAATTTTTTCATTTCTTTTAATAGTTCTTTAGCTGGCTCAAATTGTTCCAGCACTAAATAACTGTCAAAAGCTTGTTCTAAGGCATCTAACGAAGGGTGCCGTTTATACTCGGCCAATGCTAATGTCAGGGCCTCTTGGTCTTGGTCGTTATTGCTAAACCAACGGGCCTGTTGCAAAAGAGGGGTAAAGTTTTGCAACCAAGACGGAGTAGGTTGCGGAATAGCGATTTGCGGTAATTTGGACGTATTGTTTGATTTTTTCATAGTTTTCTCCTTTTTGTGTTATATATAGCATAACACGATGGAGCGACAGATGTGGTGTCGGGGTATTTCAACTTGACTTCTAGGCCTAGAAGAAGCGCGAATGCGTAGATATTTATAAGCAAGTGCACGACTTCCTACCTACCCTTGTCAGCATAAAAACAAAAGTTCTATCACGATTCCCAAAAATCAGCCAAAAAACACATGCTCAAAGTGGTGCATAAAAAATCCCCGTCGGGAGTTAATCCTAACGGGGATTTATGCTGAAAATTCAAAACTAAAATACGGAGAGGGAGGGATTCGAACCCTCGGTAGAGTTGCCCCTACATCAGTTTTCAAGACTGACGCCTTAAACCACTCGGCCACCTCTCCCTATACTCTATTTTATTATTTTTCTGCGCGCTTGCCTAGCAAAATCATTCCCGGTTGGATATACGGAAATTGCTATAATACAAATAGAGGTATTTTATGGATAAGACTATCCCGGCTATTATTTACCGTTTTGGGGAGGGAGTTTATATCAATCTAACCAACCGCTGCCCCAACCTGTGTGTTTTTTGTATCAAGACAAAATGGAATATGAACTTTCACGGTAATAATCTCAATTTAGTCGGTCACGAGCCTAACTCGGGCGAAGTAGTGTTAGCGTTAGAGAAAGAACTCTCCAAAGCCCCTTTTAAAGAAGTGGTTTTTTGTGGTTATGGGGAGCCGACTATGCGGCTAGACGTTTTGCTTTTTGTTGCCCAAACCTTAAAAGGGTGGCGTGCACAGGCCAAATATCCGCCCTTTGCTATCCGGTTAAATACCAATGGCTTGGGTAACTTGATTAACCATAAAGATATTGTGCCGGATTTGGCGGCCGTTGTGGATGCCGTTAACATTAGTTTAAACGCACAAGATGCATCTACTTGGAAGAAACTCGTTCGCCCGGCGCAAGAGTTTGAAAACGGTTATGAGGATGTAGTTGAGTTTATCCGCCAATGCGTGCGACAAGGCATTAAACGGGTAGTTGTGAGTTGTGTGGATAAAACCGGGGCCGATCCGCAAGCCGTAGAAAAAATAGCCCACGCGTGCGGAGCGCAGTTTTATTTAAGGAGTTTTTTGGATGAAGAGCATTAAACGCCCCGGGGCATTATTTGCATTTTTTCTATTCTTGCTGATTTTGGCATTGATGTGGTTTTTTGTAGCCTCTTCCGATTACTATGATTATGCGGCAGGTACAATTGAAAATACGGCTTCTATTGCTCCGCTGAATAAGGAAAGTCTACGCGAGGGCCGCAAGAAAAAACCGCAACCGTACGATACGGAAGTAAAATATCGCAAATTTTATTTAACTATCCCCGGCGCGCAGAAAGTAGAATTAGCGGCTGATTTTAATCGTTGGGGGAAGGACCCCATTGAACTGAAGGCCTATCGCAAAGGGTATTTTGAAACTTCCGTGGCCTTAACTGCCGGAGAATATAAATATGTATTTGTGGTAGATGGCGACGACGTGCTGGACCCTATGAACGAGGACCGGCAAGTGGTTAACGGCCGGCGTGTATGTATTAAAACGGTAAAATAATGAAACAAGGTAAAATTTTTTCATCTTCCCGTCAGCAGACTTTGGCAATTGCCGCGCGTTTTTCACGAGTATTACAAGGCGGTGAGATTATTTTTTTGCGTGGCCCGATTGGCGCGGGTAAAACAGTTTTTGTCAAAGGCTTGGCCTCGGCTTTGGGACTTAAAAGTTCGCCCACCAGCGCGAGTTTTAGTTTAATGAAAAAATATCAAAATAAATCACATCGCTTGTTTCACATTGATTTGTTCCGTTTAGAAGAAGGCGAAGTATTTAATTTAGGATTTGAAGAAATGTTGGAAGATGAAAAAGCGGTTATATTGGCGGAATGGCCCGATCCAATTAGCCGTATGCTTCCGCAAGACCGGTTGGAGATGAATTTTATACTTAAGGAAGGGGATGAACGGGAAATTGAACTTCAATCGTTTGGGCGCGTATCGGACTCGCGTTTGGAGGCTTTATGCAAAATAGCACAATAGTAACGGTGGGGATAGATTCATCGGGCCCGACGCTTTTGGTCAGTGTGGAAGCGGCCGGTAAGTGTGTAACCCGCAGAAAAACCGGTATTAAGCAAGAGCGTCTGTTGTTTCCGGTGTTGCAATCGGCTTTACAAGCCGTCGGCGCGACGTTGCAAGAAGTAAAACGCATTTGCATTGTACGCGGGCCGGGGCGTTTTACCGGCATACGCATTGCGCTGACGTTTGCATCTATGATGAAATACTTAAGCCAAGCGGAAGTATATGGGGCGACTGTTTTTGAACTTATCCGTCGTCAAGTGGAAACTTCGGTTGCTTTCTCCCGTTTTAAACAACAAAACCCGGTCGGGGTGTTGGGGGTAGTATTGCATGCTTTTCGCGAAGAATACTTTTTGCAAATTTTTGATAAAAATAATAACGGGCCCTTGTGGCTTTCCCGCGAAGAATTGTTGGAAAAATTATCTGCTTATCCGGCGCCGATTATATTGGCCGGTACAGATAAAAATGGGGAAAGTTTGGCATCGCTTACGCAAGGACGGTATTTGCTTGCGCCTATTCGCGATTGCCGAGTCCGGCCGCAAGCGCTTTTGGCCTTATCACAAGAAGAAAAATTTAAAAAAGATGCGTTGGAGCCGCTCTATTTAAAACCGGCGCGCTTTGAACTAATTTCACCAAAATGAAATACCGATTGGCAGTCTTAACGGACATTCCGGCGTTAGTTGCTATTGAACAGGCTCAGCCGCGTTGCGCTCAATGGGGGCAAACCGGATGGCAAACAGAATTGGCCGAAAAGTCGGCCCGTGTTTGGTGTGCGCAAGCGGAAAATAGGGTAATTGGATTTGTGGCGTTGCGGTTTGCAGCGGATATCGGGGAAATTTTAAACGTGGGGGTGGCACCTGCTTTTGCAAGGCGGGGCATCGGCACGGAATTAGTAAATCATGCACTTATTTGGGTGCGGGAGCATGGCGGGAAACAACTCACGTTAGAAGTGGGGGCTTGTAATAATTCGGCAGTAGCGTTGTATCAAAAAGTGGGATTTAAACAAGTGGGTGTGCGGAAAAAATTTTATATGGGTAACGAAGATGCTTTGATTATGGGGTGTACCTGGTGAAAAAGATATTGATTTTAGGTTTGCTGTTGATTGCCGGATCTTTGCGGGCTTTGCCGATTAGCGATGAAGGTCGCACGGAAGCGCGGCTATTTAACACGTTTTTAGAAGCCACGTATGCTTATGACGAAAATCCCTTGCGTTCATATAAATTATTGCAAAAAGCGTTAACGTTGGCACCGGAGTCAAAATACTTGCGCCGCCAGTTGGTATCGGTAGCGCTTGGGTTGGAAAAAACGGAACTGGCCGAGCCGTATATTGACTATATCAATATGGGCGAAAACGAAGCGGAAGATTGGATGGTCTACGCGGTTTATCAAGTGGAAAAAGAGAATGCCGCCTTGGCATTAGACGCCTACCAAAAAGCAGTGGCCGCCCGCCCGGAAGATATGGAGTTGTTTTCCCGTTATTTGGCATTGCTGCTACTTACGGATGAAGATAAGGCCCTTACCGAGTTACACAAGTTAGCGGTTGAGCGTTCGGATGCGGCAGCCAAAGCGTATGTGCAAATTGGGCGGATTTACAAACGGCGAAAGCAGTGGTCAACAGCCCTGTCCTATTTTGACAAAGCCATTGCGGCGGATCCTGCCGATTCTATGGGGTATTTGGAAAAAGCGGAAATTTATGAAAAATCCGGTCAACATTTTTTGATGTTGCACGAATTTGAAGAACTTGAAAAAATCGGATATGGTAATGTGGGGACATTTTCTCGGATGGGCGCGGTGTTTTTGGTGGTACACGATTTGCCCAAAGCCGAAGCGTATTTTTTGAAGGCCAAGAAGGATGATCCGGCCGATTCGCTGACCAACCATTTTTTGTCGCTTATTGCCGAAGAACGTGGGGATTTGCCGCAAGCCATTGCTTACTTGCAGGCTGCGGAAGACTACAATACCAATGACGAGCGACGCTTGCGCGTCAGTTTCTTGCAACGTCGGCTTGGGCAACCACAACAAAGTTTACGTACCCTGCAAGAAGCGTATAAATTATTTAAAGGCAATGTGGAAGTAGGTTTTTTTTACGGGTTAGCGCTTAACGACGACAAGCAATATCATAAAGCCGCCCGCGTATTTGAGAAGATATTACAAACCAATCCCGATTATTTACAAGCGCGTTTGCATTACGCCTATGCGTTGGAAGGCTTAAAAAAATATGCGGCCATGGAAACGCAACTTCAACAAATTTTGTCCGTTCGGCCGCAAAATGCCCCGGCGCTTAATTTATGGGCCTACAGTTTGGCCGAGCGTGAAACGCGTTTAGATGAGGCTGAACAATACAGTAAAAAAACACTTGAACTTGTACCGGGGGACATTTCCTTTCAAGATACATTGGCGTGGATTTATATAAAACAAGGCCGCTTGCAAGAAGCCGAGCAGATTTTTGAAGCCTTGCCGGCCCAAGTCGTTATGAACGAGCCGGAACTTGCGTACCACATGGGCGTTCTGCGTGTTTCTCAAGGAAGGAACACGGAAGCGTTGGTGTATTTGGAAAAAGCCAAAGACGGTTGGCCGGCTGCCAAGCCGCTTTACAAAAAATTATCCCGTATGCAAGAAATACGTAAGTAACGAAGTGTGTGAAAAGATGTTGGCTATAGTAAAATTATTGCAAAAATTATTTTGTTTTTTCTTAATATTTTCTTTAATGGGATGTATGTATCACGGGCGTTTGCGCCGCGGTATTTTTAATCAGCCTGCGCAACCGGAGCGGATAGAAGCATCCATACTTGTCTTATCCGATAAAATTATTCCCGCTCAAATTTCTGTTTCGGACCCGGATAGCGCCGCTCTCTACGGTTTTACGTTAGATGTGTCTGATGCGATTATGGTGGCGGCGACAGATGCGCTGGGTACATTGTTTGCCCGGGCGGATGCCGGAGTGCAACACATAAAAGATAAATACAATTTTACGGCGGAAGTAAAATTGATTTCCAAATTGACCCGGGTGGATTGTGACGGCTCATTAAGCAATTTGGAGCAAGTGGGCGCCCGGCAAAACGGCCTATGCACGCAGGTGATACTTACGTTGCGCCGCGTCGGGCAGGACAAACCTATCGGCGAATTTTCGGCCAAGCGGTGGGAAGTGTTTGCTCGTCCGGGAACGGCTTCTGTGGTGCGGTGGATAAACGAACATACGTTATATTTGTTTTCGCCGGTGTTAATTCCGGCCTATACGCAATTACAGGGTAACGTGTTGCGCCAAATTTTAGAACGTCAAATAAGTGGCAATTTAACTCAAATTATAGAAGAAATTTCCGGCCAAAAAGAGAAATTTCAACTATTTCTTGCGCAAAGTAATGCAACAATGCGCTAAAAATTATGTAAAATGAATAGTAGTTCGTAGTATTTTCTACGGAAGCAGAGGTTATATGAAAAAATCAACTACCCAGAAAAAAGGTGTAACCAACAAAGCCAAAGCAGTAGCGGCGAAAGAATCTCCCATTTTAAAAGAAGTAAAACAACTTTATAGTTTTATGCAAGACAACCAATTGGATACCATTGAGTACGACCAAAAAGGGTTGTATGTCCGCTTGGTCAAGGCAAAACCGGCGGTTGTGCCGGTGCCGGTAGCGGTGGGCAGTACGGCCGGGGCCGTTTCTAACGGTGGCGCGGTGGCCTTGCAGGAGCAATATAAAGAAGTCTTAAATGCGCCTTTGATGGGCATTTTCTTCCGCGGTTCTACGCCCAGCGCTCCGCCTTTTGTCAAAGAAGGCGCGCGCGTGAAAAAAGGCGACGTTATTTGTTTGATTGAAGCAATGAAGGTTTTTAACGAAATGCGGGCGGAATTTCCGTGCGTGATTAAAAAAGTATTGGTAGAAAACGGTAAGCCGGTTAAACAAGGTGAGCCGTTGTTCGCCATTGAACGGGTATAATTATGACTCCATTACAAGAAAATATTCAATTAGCCACTAACCAAATCAGTGAGTATTTGTCTAAAAATAATACGGTGAGTTCCTGGCAGTTAAAAGTGATGTTGCGTCTGTCCAGTTCCGTATTGTATCTGGCGTTAGGTGCGTTGTATCAACAAGGCAAAATTTCGCTGGAAGCAGATGGCATTAACTACCACGTTACGTGGGGGGGCAAGCCGGCTGAGGCCGTATCTGCTCCGGTAGCCCTGCCGGAAAATATGTAATAATCTGGAACAGTAAAAACGCTCCGGGCTAACAGCCCGGGGCGTTTTTTGTGGTGCCAAAAGGCCCAAGCCGGGTATGGGGCTTTTGCTCTATTGACGTTATTTTTGGTTGTTTGTTACCATAAAATATCAGCAAGATAAGGAGGAAGTAATGAAGAAATACCTAGTAGTTTTATGTGCTGTTTGTGCCTTAAGCACTGCATCGTTTGCGCGGACGGCGGCCACGGATGCGGGCCGAAATCTACCTGAAATCCGCCAACGAATACAAGCGGCTATTCAAGAAAAAGTGGAGAAAGAGCCGGATTTTTTCCTTCAAGATCCTTTAACGGGAAAGAAAATACCTTTTTGGGAAGCCTATCGTCATAAACTCTCAGAGAGTTGGGATATTGAATATGCGGCTTCTCTTGAAAGTCCTTTTGAAATGAGTTCGTACGAAGTACGTATGATGCCGTTTGTTATTATCGGCGGGTATTTCCACGGGATGAACGATTGCCCGGAAAATGCCCTGTGTCACTATACTACCGATGACGAAGGCGGCAAACTTATTTTTAGTATGGAGCCGGACTCGTACAATCACGGAGAGTGGGAACTTCGTTGGCGGTATATAGATATTCCGCTTTACCGCTTGGTGTATGATTTTGGCTATCATACGGCGGCCGGTGTTTCTGTGTCGGCCTTTCAAGTGGAAAGGTGGATGAAGAAAAACCCTTTCAAAGACGTGATTCCCTTTTTGCGCGACAAGGCGTGTGAAGGGTTTTAGTCAGTAGCGCGTTTTGCAAAAAACCCCGCTTAACGGCGGGGTTTTTAATTTACCCAATTTTTAGACACTTTCTTTTTTATAGTCCCCATGAAACCCTTTGCCGGGAGCAATATGCCGGCCGATAGATTGTATTTTGCCTTCTATACAGTGGCGACATTTTTCGGCATTGTCTCCCACGCAAATCTTGCCCGGGTATAATTCGTAAAACGAGCGGTATTGTGTATCGGTGGCGTTGGGCATAACCACATTGGCGCCTGCCTGTAGGGCGAGTAGCCGTCCTTGCGGGTGGAGTGTTTCCATAGCGGTTGTGGCCGGGATATTGATGTCCGGCAACAGCAGACGCATAACCGCCATCATTTTAAGCGAAAGTTCAAAATGACCGTCGGTAGTTTGGTCCGCCAACGGCGTTTGCGGGTGGGGGATAAACGGCCCGATTCCCGCCATATCCACCGGCAATTTTTGGAAAAATAACAAATCGTCTGCCAAACTTTCCAATGTTTGGCCCGGGAGCCCAACCAGCGAGCCGGAGCCGACCTCATACCCTAAATCTTTCAAATCTTGCAAACAGCGTACGCGGTTTTCCCAACTTAAACCCGGATCTAATTTTTCATAAAGCATTTTATCGGTAGTTTCAATGCGCAGCAAATAGCGGTCGGCTCCGGCTTGGCGATAGGCGGCATATTCTTTGCGCGTTTTTTCGCCGATACTTAAGGTGATGGCCACGTCTAAATTTTTAATTTGCCGAATGATATTGCATAGCGTATCGGTATCAAACCACCCGTCTTCGCCCGATTGCAACACGACGGTTTTATAACCGTAAGACACGGCTTGTTCGGCAGTTTTTACAATCTCTTCCGGGGATAAACGGTAACGGCGGACTTGGGTATTTCCGGCGCGGATGCCGCAATATAAACAGTTGTTTTTACAATAGTTGGAAAATTCAATGAGTCCGCGCAAATAAACACCGTTCCCTACAAACTCCCGGCGCACTTGGTCGGCTGTTTCAAATAGGTCGGTTGCATCTGGCAGCGAAAGCAGTTTTATAATTTCCGCTTTGGTTAACTTATGCGTGGCTTGGGCTTTTTTCAAAATCTCAGTCGTCATATATTAGCAGTATAGCAAAAACATAGGCCTTTTTGCCCAGCCGTTTCTGGGCCGCAGCCAATGGAAAAATTAGGCCTTTGCCGGCCAAATACTTGGGCCCAAATCAGCGGGGCAACTAGAGCCAAAGGCCCTGGAGAATTTTTCCTAAAAGCATAAGATACAAGTAAGCCAAAAGAAATTAGAAAAAAGGAGGTACCGGCATGAAAAAACATAAAAAGAAAAAGGCTCTACAAGATATTCGGCAACGCCGCCTATTCTGTGCTTTTTCCGACATCAATGACAATTTTGCGGAATGGTACCGAGCCACCCAATTGGAAATTGATCGGATGGAGCAAGAAGTAGCGGGTTACTTGCTACCGAGCCATCTGTAAATTAAAGTTATTGTGAAAATATCAAATACCCCCGGTCAAAGATCCGGGGGTATAATTATGCCAAGGGAAGGCAATACATGCCATAAAATAGAGTCTTACTGTTTTGTTATAATATGATATTATAGAAAATAGAAAAATGAATAATACATTAAACATTTGTTTGGCTTGCGACGATAATTATGCCCCCTATATGGGAATGGCTATTTTTTCTGTCCTAAAAAATGCCGCCCCGCAAGATAAATTCCATTTTTACATTTTAGATAATAAAATCTCGGCCATCAGTAAAAAGAAAATAGAATCGTTACGGGCTACGCATCCGTTTGAATTAACCTATCTGCCGTTAGACGAAAAACTATTTGCCCAATGCGATGTTAAACGTGCCCAATGGACCTTATCCATTTTCGGGCGTTATTTAATACCTAAACTCATCCCGGAAGATAAAGTCTTGTATTTAGATTGCGACGTGATGGTGCGCGAAAGTTTGCAAGATTTGTGGGCTACGGATATTTCCGATTATTTTATAGCGGGCGTGCCCGACTATAATGTTATTTTCCGTGGCCGGTTAAAAGAGCGTTTTGGGGATGATTTTAAGGTAGAAGAATATGTTAATTCCGGCGTATTACTTATTAACAATAAAAAATGGCGAGAGGAAAATTTATTTGAGAAACTATTAGATTACTCTGTCAAAAATGCGAGTTTATTGCAATATCCCGACCAAGATGCTATCAACTTTATCTGCCGGGAACATAAGAAAATGTTGCCCGATTATTATAACGTAAGAAGTTATTTGTATAAACCCGATTTATTTTTACACCATCCGCGTTTTAACGAAATTATACAAGCCCCGAAAAAAACAATTATACGGCATTTTGCACCCTGGAAAAAGAACTTTTTTGCCCCGCATCGGCAAGAGTATATAGATTTAATGCGTGTAAGCCCGTGGGCGGATCGTATCCCCCGGGATGATAACCGCGTGTGGGGTTGGACGAAACTAATAGCACGATATTTTTGGCGTCATCCTTTTTGTTTTCTACTGCCTAAATTCTATCAACGTTGGTATTACCGCGGTTGGGCGTGTCTGTTTTTGGACGATTAACCGTGCGTGAATATTTTTGGTGGATTCTAGCGAAAAAATTATATGCCCTTACCGCAAGAATTTATTTCCTATACTTCCGCACTTTTTGGAACCGATCGTTGGCAACGGTTTTTAGCGTCTTTTGACGAAGGACCGGTGGTTAGCGTTCGTTTCAATCCGTTTAAATATCAAGGTGAGACGGCCTTTTCGGGCGCGGTGCCGGTGCCGTGGTGTAAAGAGGGTTATTGGCTTAGTCAGCGGCCTAATTTTACGTTAGATCCGCTTTTTCACGCGGGTGTATATTATGTGCAAGAGGCGGGCTCGCTATTTTTAGATCACGTATTGCGCACGTACGTTACTTCCCCGGTGCTGGCATTAGATTTATGCGCGGCGCCGGGCGGAAAATCTACTTTAATGCGCGCGGCCTTGCCGCAGGGCTCTGTGTTAGTTAGCAACGAGCCCGACCGCCGCCGAGCGAGTATTTTGCTTGAAAATATGCTTAAACAAGGCCACCCGGACGTACTTGTAACGCACAATTACGCGCACGATTTTGCCAAAACGGATTGGATGTTTGACGTGATTTTGACCGATGTGCCTTGCTCGGGCGAAGGGCTTTTCCGCCGGGATGAGGGGGCTGTTAACGAGTGGAGTTTATCCAATGTGCAATTTTGCCAACGACGCCAACGCCAAATTTTGCAAGACATTTGGCCGTGTTTGCGCCCCGGCGGTCTTTTAATTTACAGTACGTGTACGTTTAACATTTGCGAAAACGAAGAAAACGTGCGCTTTATAGCGGAAGAATTGGGCGCGGAAATTTTACCCGTTCCTATAAACCCCACGTGGCAAATTGCCGGCTCTTTGCTTGCCGGGTGGAACGGCCCGGTTTACCGTTTTATCCCCGGCACCACGAAGAGCGAAGGACTTTTTATGGCGATACTTCGCAAAAAAGGGGAAAGTTCCGTGCGCGCGCTGCTGCCTTCTTCTGCCCGAAAACACGCCCAGGCGCACGCGCTGATCCATTTGCTTTCCGACGGTAGGCCGCAACCCGAACAAAAAGGGAAAGACCTTATTCCTTCTGCCGCACAAGCGCTTTCTATCAATCTTTCACCGGATGAATATCCGCGCGTGGAACTATCTTTGGAACAAGCGCGCCGTTATTTGCACCGTGAAAGTTTCATTTTGCCTGAAAAAACGCCTAAAGGTTTTGTGGTGGTGACATATCAAAACCATCCGCTTGGATTTATGAAAAATTTAGGCGACAGAGCCAACAATTTATATCCCAAAAATTGGGCCATCCGCAAATTGTAAAATTGCTACAATGAAATAAAATTACTTAATAGGAGTATTTATGTCCCATATTCTACGAACTTCTTTTTTAGGAATTGATTTTGAAAATCCGTTTTTGCTTGCGTCTGCCCCGCCGACGGCTTTGGTGGAAAGTATTGATGTCGCTTTTGAAATGGGGTGGGGTGGGGCCGTTCTTAAAACGATTACTCCCGACGATTTGGAAATGAACGAGGCCAGCCCGCGTTATGCCGTTTTGCAAGATAAAAAGCGCATTATCGGGTTTCAAAACATTGAGTTATTAAGCCACCAAACCGTTAAGTATTGGTGCGACGGTATTAAATTCTTAAAACAAAAATACCCGCATAAAGTGGTTATTGCCAGTATTATGGCACCTGTCCAAAAAAAGGCATGGCAAGATTTAGTAAAAACCATCAATAATACACCGGCAGATGCTTTTGAACTTAATTTTTCGTGTCCGCACGGCATGCCGGAAAAAGGGATCGGTATGGCAATCGGTACGGACCCGGAAATATCGGCCCAAATTACCCGCTGGGTCAAAGAAGTCGCCCAAAAACCCGTGTTTGTAAAACTTTCCCCGAACGTGTCCAATATCGCCACTATCGCCCAGGCTGTGGAAAACGCTCATGCCGACGGCTTGGCCGCTATCAATACGGTACAGGGATTTATGGGGATAGACCTAAATACATTTGAGCCGCTGCTTAACGTCAACGGGAAAACCGCGTACGGCGGGTGTTCCGGAACAATGGTTAAACCGATAGGGCTTCGTTGCGTGGCACAAATGCGTCAAGCCAGCAAACTGCCTATTTTGGGACAAGGCGGCATTTCTTCTTGGGAAGACGCGGTGCAATATATAGCCGTCGGATCGGACGCCGTGCAAGTTTGTACGGAAGTTATGCTAAACGGTTATAAAGTTATCGGCCCGATGATAAAAGGGTTGCAATCTTATTTGGAAGAAAAAGGATTTACGAGTTTATCGGCCCTTAAAAATAAAGCCATTGAGCGCATCAGTTCACATAAAGATTTGCCCAAAACGCCGCTCACATACCCCCAAATTGCGCATGATAAATGCGGACGTTGCGGCAAATGTGTAACGATTTGCGGCGAGTCCGAACATCAAGCCTTGCGCTTGGAAGACGGATATATTGCGTTGGATAAAACCCGTTGCGTGGGGTGCGGTTTGTGCCGGTTTGTTTGCCCGGTGGGAGCCATTAGTGCTGAAAGATAAATTAAGAAGGTTTATTTGAAAAAGGCCCCGTCAAACGACGGGGCCTTTTCTATAAGCAACCCATGTTACTCTACATCAAAGTTGAAGTAGGTGTCTTTATACGGTTCGTCTTTTAACGTAAAGTGCCACCACTCGGAATCAATGCCTTGAAAACCTGCTTTTTCCATGGCTTTTCTTAAAATTTCGCGATTCTTTTTTTGTTTCTTGGAAATTTTTTTATAGTCCGGGTGTGAAATTTCCGAGAATAAATCAAAGGTGCCGCCCATATCCACAAAACCGCCGTCTTTTTTAATAATCGTCAAATCAACGGTGCTTCCGCGGCTGTGGCCCGATTTGGCCATAATATAATTCCCTTCCAATAAATTGGATTTTTCCAACGTGGGATAGAAAGATTTGTCGCCGGGATCGTTTGGGTTGTTGATCCACGCTACAAAATTATCCACGGCTTTTTGCGGGCGGTAAGTATCCCAAATTAAGATGCGGTAGCCTTGTTGGCGTAAATCTTCGGCGGCTTTTGCCAAGGCTGCTAATGCTTTTTTGGTCATATAAGCGCGCGGGGCTTTGTAACCGTTAATCCGCTTCCCTGTAAAATTGTAAGACGAATAATACCGAATATCGTACACGGCATCATCAATAACCGTGCTGACTTGGGCAAAATCACTTTTGTCGGTAGAAATAGTATCTGCCCATACGGGTACAACACAACTTGCGGCTAATAACAAAGTAATAACTAGTTTTTTCATATTTTTTTCCTATTACAGATAAGATAAATATATCAAAAAATGCAGAAGGCGTACAAATCAAATAAAAATGCTACAATTTTTTTACACATTTAGGAGTTTTTATGAAGAAATACTTGCATTTTTTTACTACACTTGCTTGCCTGGCGGTCAGTATATGTTTGACGGGTGGGTGTGCCCATGTGCAAAAGGATGATTTGTCCCTTTGGAACGAAACTGCTCCGGCTAAACAAGCCCTTGTTAATTATGTTCAAAAAGTTACCAACCCAAAGTCCCCTGATTTTATCCCCGTGGAAAACCGCGTAGCGGTGTTTGATTTAGACGGTACACTTATTTTGGAAACGGATCCCACGTATTTTGACTGGGCTTTATTTGAACACCGCGTATTAGACGATCCGAATTACACCCCTACCAATGAGCAACTGAAGGCAGCACTTGCTTCGCGCGAAGAGGGAGTTTTCCCGTCGTTAAACGCTAATCGCGAAAAAATGGTTTCCCAGGCTTATCAAGGCATGACGCTCCGGGAATTTTACCGGTTTGTCCGCGCTTTTATGGAAGAAGACCAACCCGGTTTTGTGGGCATGAAACGCGGGGACATTTTTTATAGACCTATGCTGGAAGTGGTCAAATACCTTATTGAAAATAAATTTACGGTTTATATTTGCAGCGGTACGGACCGCTTAACGGTGCGCCCATTGATTGAAAAAAATATGCCGTATATCCCCAACCGGCAAATTCTCGGTTCGGACAGCACAATCTTATCCAGCCGACAAGGCAATGAAGATGGCCTTGTATACACGTTTAAAAAAGGTGATGAACTTGTATTAGGTGGTAAAAACTTGGTAAAAAATCTACAGATGAACAAAGTGTCCCTGATTGAACGGGAAATCGGGGTGCAACCGGTACTGGCCTTTGGCAACACATTTAGTGATGCCAGTATGGTTAACTATACGATTAACGGCAATAAGTATAAAGCCTTGGGATTTATGCTTATGTGTGACGATTTAGAACGTGAGTACGGTAATATAAAGAAAGCCGAAAAAATGCGTAAAGATTGCGATACGTACGGCTGGATTTGTGTTTCTATGCGTAACGATTGGAAAACGATTTACGGCGATCGTATCAAGCGACGCCAAAATAAATAGGATATAAAATGAAAAAAATAATTATTACCTGTGTTGGTTTGTTTTTGTGCGTGCCGTCTTTTGCACAACTGGAGCAAGGGCAGCATTTGATAGGCGCCCGGCTGGGGCTTGGCTTTCAACTTGAAAATTCCGGCGTTTCTTACTCCGCCTACGACCGGGTGGATTGGGGCACGCTGGGGGTGGAGTGCGGCTTGTCGTATTACTATTTGTTGACGCCGCATATCGGTATAGGAACAGAACTTTCTTACGGGGATTTTGAAGGTGGTGAATTCTTTATTTCCAGTGACAAAGTGGATGACCGAACCAAAATTTTTAACGCTATGCTGGCCGCTCGGTTTATTGCGAATCCGGAAAATCTGTTTCGCTTGTATATGCCGGTAGGTATCGGTCTAACGTCGGCCCGGCAAGATTTAAATGTTCACAGAAGCGGGGTGGATTATTCCCGCAAAGCCACCGATACTTCTTTGGGTTGGTTTATAGGGGCCGGTATGGAAGTGGACCTCGGTAAGGATAGCGGCTGGGCTGTAGGATTTGAAACGCGTTACAATGCGTTTAGTTACGATACTGACAAATTGACGCGGGATTCGCCGGTGAATATTCAAGGAGACGGAAACCGTAAGATGAGTTATATGTCGTTCCACTTGCAGGTGAACAAACATTTTTAATAGTTTGAGTTTTTAGAGACTACAAAGATGCGAAAAATCTTTACATTACTGGTAGCAGTATTACTAATCGGTTGTGCGAGTGTCCCTACCACACAATCTTTTACATTACCGGGAGACCACGGGCAACTTTCTGCGGTATTACACACCCCGGTCGGTAAAAAAACGTATCCGTTGGTGATGATTTTACACGGGTTTAATGCCAGTAAAGAAATGCCGCTGTTGACCGACTTATCTGCCCAACTTAACAGCCGCGGGATTGCGACCGTGCTGTTTGATTTTAACGGGCACGGTAAAAGCGAGGGCTCTTTTTTAGATATGACTATCCCTAACGAAACGGAAGACGCTCGGCGTGTTTATAAGTATGTAAAAAAACTACCGCAAGTAACGTCTGTTTCTGCCGTGGGCCATTCGCAAGGGGGCGTTATTACCGGGATGTTAGCCGGGGAGTTGGGCGAAAAGGGGCTCAAAAGTATTGTGCTTATGGCTCCGGCGCCGGAGTTAAAAGAAGACACGGCCCGCGGGGAGTTGTTTGGCGTTACGTATGCCCCCCAAAACCCGCCGGAATATATTACGTTGCCCAACGGCTTAAAAGTGGGCCGCGCGTTTTTGGAAACCACCCAGCACTTACCTATTTACGAAGTTTCCCGACGATATACGGGCCCGGTGTTGGTGGTACATAGCCAAGATGATGAGTTAGTCCCTTACCGTTACGGAGTGGAGTATAGCAAAATCTTTCCGCATGCTACCTTAAAAACGCTGCAAGGTTTTAACCACTGTTTCACCCAAGACTCGTCGGCGGTAAATAAGATCGTGGCTGATTTTTTTGATAGTCAACTAAATAAATAGAAATAAAAAGCCCCGCAAACGCGGGGCTTTTTTGACGGGTAATTATTTTTCAAGTAATTTATCGTAAATTTTTTTATCTTCTTCACTAAAACATACAAAAATAACTTCTTTAACGGTATTAAGAGCGGCTTGGCGTACGGCACTTGTCGCGATTTGCGCCGCCTTTTCTTTGGGGAAGCGGTACACGCCCGTAGAAATACACGGAAAAGCCACCGTTTTACACGCGTGTTCTTCTGCCAATTCCAGGGAACGCAAATAGCAATTGCGTAAATTTTCCTCTTCGCGGTTTGCACCGCCGTACCATACGGGGCCCACCGTATGAATAACGTATTTACAAGGCAGGTTATAGGCGGCAGTTATTTTTGCGTTTCCGGTTGGGCATCCGCCCAATGTGCGGCACTCTTTTAGAAGTTCGGGCCCGGCGGCGCGGTGGATGGCCCCATCCACTCCACCACCGCCAAGCAGTGTATGGTTGGCGGCATTGACGATAGCGTCTACATAAAGTTGGGTAATATCGCCTTTAATTACAGTCAGTTTACGCATAAATATATTGTAGAAAATTTTATTGCTTATATATGTGAGTCAAACTGCAAGAATATGACGTATTTATGCTATACTTTAATATGGGATTGTTATGCGTAAAATTATTTTAGTAAGTTGTTTCTTACTAACGGATATTATTGCTTTTTCGGGGAGTGTAGTACAAACGCCTACCATTGATTTCGGTTCTGTGGGATTCCTAGCAAATAGCACCAGTGGATTTAGTATTATTACACAACATGCTAGCGGAACAGCGACTACTAGCGGAAGTGGGCCTTTAACGGGCCATAGCGGGGGGAGCAGCGGATCAGCCGGTATCGGAAATTTCAGTTGGGCGGAAAGAATCAGCGGAACCGTTACGTTTCAGACAAACCGAAATACAAATACCACCCGCGTTTCAACAGATGGTTGCGGTTCCGTGTTAATTAGTGATTTTACTACCACCAACGAATCTACGTCTACAACAGCCTCGGCTACGTCTAGTAGTTCGGTTTCTTTTCCGGTGGGAGCGAAATTGCAACTGGAATCTTTTACCGGAACGCAACCATGCACGATTTCGGGTACCGTATCCGGGCCGGTGCAATTTAGAATTAAAGGATTAATCGTTGTACAGACCGATTGGACAGATGTTCCTATCAATGTAACTGTTCATATAACTCCGCATCTCTCGTTATCCCATGATTCGGGGGCCGCCTTGGACTTTGGGGAAATTTGCCGTTCCCGGTCACAGCAAACGATTACCGTAAATCCTAACGGTACGGGCACTTCTCCTAACGCATTTTGCCAACTTACAGCCACCCGGGCCGACTCATTTACGGTTACCGGGAATTCGGGACAATCTTTTTCCGTAACGTTGCCGGCTTCAGCTACCATTAGCAATGGCAATAATTCCATGACGGTTAGCAATTTTACTTCATCGTGTTCTGTTTCTTGCGTCTTGTCAAATTTTACGCACACGTTTAAGGTGGGCGGAACGTTGACGGTACCTGCAAATGCGGCTATCGGTGAATATACGGGGACGTATCCTGTATCAATTACGTACTAATTAGGAGGTCGTATGAGAAAAGTTGTGCTGTTGTTTACATTGTGCAGTATTGCTTTTTGTGCAAGTGCCGGGATTATGATTCACCCCAAGTATTTATTTTTAGATGATAAAACTAAATCTGAAAAAGTAACTCTCATTAACTCCAGTGCTTTGGAAAGTGCCAACTATCGGGTGACGTTGTCATACAAGAAACAAAACCCTGACGGTTCTTTTACCGAAGTCGCCACGGAAGAAGTCCCGGCTGACAGCGTGAATAAATTACTGCGCTACAGCCCGCGCTCGGTCCTACTGAAACCGTCTCAAAGCCAAACGATTCGCGTTTTGAAACGTATCCCGGAAGGTTTAGAGCCGGGTGAATATGTGGGGTATATTACTTTTACCGAAGTATTGTTAGAAAAAGCAGCCACCAAAAAAGAATTAGCCCCCGGCGCTTTTAGTGCTAAAATTACGCCGATTCCGTCTTTTTCTATTCCGATATTTGTGCGTTATAAAATAAATGAAAATGCCCCGGTTTCCTTGGAAACCAACGGCCTTGTTACCAAAGATGACGGTATTTATTTACGCGTGGTTATGAACCGTCAGGCGCAAGAAAAGCGCACCTCTGCCCGGGGGGATTTAACCGTTTGGAACGGAGATGATATGATTGGTTACATTAAAGGGCGTTATATGCTCCCCACGACGGAAAAATTGGAAACGCTTATTCCCTTGCGTTCGCATGTCGGAGTCAATAAAGAGGGGAAGCCGCTGTCCGCAAAGAAACTCAAGGGCAAGACACTTAAAGTATTATTCACGCAAACTGATGAGGTGGAAGTACAAAAAGATAAAGTGTTGGCCCAGACGGAAGTAAAATTATAATAAGAGGAAACTTTCTTGTCGTACCTACGTAAATTTTGGGTTTTGTTGTGCCTTGCGCTCTTAACCGTTTGGTTAAGAGCGCCTTTGGCTCACGCCCAAGAATCGCAAGATAATTTTATCATCATTCACGTCTATTCCGGCCCGGTTATTATCAATTCCGCGTTGGAAGCGTTCTACCAAGGTGACCGTTTGTTTCTCCCGGTCACCTACTTTGAGCAAGATATAGAAGTTCCCATTACCTACGATAAAGAAAAGCGTGCACTTACCGGTTGGTTGGAAAATGCCGGCAACACCGTGTGGGTAGATTTTGATAAGCATACCGGGCGTGTGGGCAAAAATATGTTTGATTTTGCTCCGGATGATTTTTTGTATTACGAAGATGAACTTTACTTGAATATAACGCTTGTTGATAAAATTTTAAATACCTTAAGTGAGTTTGATTTTTCCGGCCAAACGTTGCGGGTTACATCCGCGGGGAATTTGCCTTTTGATGCGGCCCTTTCCCGCCTTCAAAAACAAAAACGTTTTGACCAAGTGGCGCAGGAAAAAGAAGCCGCACGGTTAGCGTTACTCAACAAAGATGTTTACACCCAATCCGATTGGTTGCAGCCGCCCTTTTTAGATTTATCCGCTCGCTACAGTTTAGCCAAAAGTAAAAATAGCCCCAGTAAAAATAATTTTAGTTACAGCGCAAACGCCACCTTTTTGACAGGCGGTTTTGATTCCGAATTTAATGCTTTTTCTTCTGCGCTGGAAGATACTCCAATCCTTACTTTTAAGACGGCCCGCGAAGATGAAACCGGCCGTATTTTAGGGCTATTTAAGCATTTGGAAATGGGGGATACGTACGGGTATTCTAACGCGGAAAATACGGCTAACGTGGCCGGTATCGGTATTAAAATGTCTACAGAGTCGTCGCTGGCCCCGGATGATAAAACCTATACGTTTCGCGATGCGTTACCGTTGGGGTGGCAGGTGGAACTTTACCGCAACGAAGAGTTGCTTGGCTACCGGAATCAAACAGATGACGGTTATTTTGAGTTTGCGGATATTCCGCTATTGCTCGGTAAAAATAAATTTAAACTTGTTTTCTACGGCCCGCAAGGGCAAACCAAAGAAAAAGAAGAAGTTATTTTCTTTAACGGTAATTTGCTCAATCGCGGCAAAGGGCGTTTGCGTTTGGACTACATCAACAAAAACCGCTACTTAATAGAAACGCATGCTTCGCCGCGTTCTACCATTGCCGGGCATCAGGCGCTTATAGAGGCGGGGTATGGGCTAACGGACTTTTTAACGCTCAATGTTTCCGCCATGACCGATTCGTTGGAGTTATATGAAGAGTGGCCCCCGCAATCTTCCTATCGCAAAGATAAACAATATGTGGGGGGCGATTTGTCTTTATTTGCCTATGGTATTTTTTCCAGTATCGGCACTGTAATAGATTTTGACAAATCGGTTGCTACGTTAGATTATTACGCGCAGACTTCTTTGTGGGATTGGGACCTGACCTTTGAACACCTACACTACGGGGATGCTGTTTTGGCGCGTAACTTGTTTCACAGCACGACGATGGATTCGGAAACGATTTTCCGCTTGAATAAAAGTTTATTGCTATTTAATAAAGTAACGGTGCCGCTTTCTTATTCCTTCCGTCATTTTACGGTATTACACGACACCAATACGCAAACGGAACATACCGTTTCGGTTTCCCAAACCTTGCCGTTTAATATCTATGTTAATGCGCAGTATCAAAACCATAACTATTACGGCAATGTCCCCAGTGAACAAATCATGATGACGGCCAACCGCGTGGTCGGCCCCTGGACACTGCGCGGCGGAGCCACCTATAATTTTACGTATGACCGCCTGTATAATACGGAGTTTGACGCGCACTATTCGCTTTCTTCCCGGCTGAAACTCGGCGCGCGGTATGCCTATCAATCGCGCAGTTTATTAGAGCATAGATACGAAAGTGTATACTCGGCTAATTTAAGTTATTTGACGAAGTATGGGTTTATTTCTTTAGAAGGCGGTACATCCAATTGGCATAATTCGTATGCATTTATCGGCTACAACGTTTCTTTTGTGCCGGATTGGCACAACCGGCACTTGTATGCTACCGGCAGTAAAGTACAAGGAACGGGCGCGTTGTCTTCTTTTGCCTATATGGACGTGAACGGCAACGGAACATTTGATGAAGGAGAACAGCGCTTAGATAAGGCCGATATTACCACCAATCCTCGTATTAACGTGTATGATTCTTATAAACGCACTTCAACCGGAGACGTTATGCTCACGCACGTGCCGGCCTACCGGGATATTGATGTGAATGTAGATACAAGCAAAATTGATGACACGCTTTCACTCTTAAATACGGCCGGAACGCGTAGTATTAAATTGCGTCCGGCGCAGGTGATGTATCTGTCGTTCCCCGTTGTGGCAACCGGAGATATAGAAGGCACGGTTTACTTGCAAGATGAAAACGGACAACGTAAACCTTTCAAAGGGGCGCTTGTAAATTTGTATAAAGACGGTACGCTGGTCAACAACAAAGTGTCTGAGTTTGATGGGTATTACTCGTTCCCGGAGATTGCTTTAGGAAAGTACGAAATCCGGTTGGATCCGGCGCAAGCGGCTGAACTGGATTTGCAACAACAAAAAGAAATAGTGGTTACGTTAGAAGAAATAGAACAATATGAAGTGCGCGATATGCTGCTGGTCAAGCCCGCGCCTAAGACGGTAAAAAAGGAGCCGGTCAAGCGGAAAAAACGCTCCAAAAAATCGGCGCGTAGAAAAAAAGGAAAGGCCCGAAGATAATTGTTTTTGGAGTCCGTCAAAAATACCCCTTGACATTTTCGTATTTTCCATTATACTATGGGTATGCCTGTCGTTTTTACAAGGTATTTAAGGAGGCAGTTATGAAGAAATTATTTGGATTGGTTATGGTGTTTATGTTTGCGGCAGTAATGTCTCATGCAACGGTGACGTTAACGGATCAAGGTACCGCTAAAGCCAAAATTATTCAAGCGGCTACTTTTGTCCATGCGAGCGGAGCGGCGTTAGATTTCGGTACAATCATCCCGGGGGCAAACGAGGGAACGGTCACGTTGTCTGCTGTGGCTAACCCGACTCCGGTAGATAACCAAATCGGTGGGCGCACGTCTGACCCGGTGAGTTCGGACCACTTTGTGTTGGGTAACTTGGACACAGGTGTTACGTATCACGTTAGTGTGCCGGAATCAGTTACTATTACCAATGCCAACTCTGATACGATGTCAGTGGCGCTGACGGGCAGTACCGATGTAACAGGGGTTACTTCCAAGGACATCTACGTAGGCGGTGTGTTGACGGTTGGTGCCAGCCAAGCCGTAGGTGAGTATGAGGGAAATTATACGGTAACGGTAACTTACTAACTTAAGTCTTAATTTAAAAACACCCCCGCAAGGGGGTGTTTTTTTGGCCCATAACTGCTAAAATACTTCTATGGTTGAAGTTAAAACACAAGGCGATACGATAATTTGCACATTAGAAGGCGTTTTATCCGGTACAACTCCGCTAAATATACCGGGGGTATTGCATAATAAAAAAATACAACTGCTCGGTTCTAATATTGAATCGTGGAATACCGATTTTGTCGTTATCCTTTTTGACGCATTGAAACACTTCCCAAAAGAAAACATTTCCTATTCGCAACTGCCGCAAGGTATGGAACAACTGTTACGCCTTGCTTTTCAAACCCCGCATCAAGAAAAAGAAACCCCTCACGCAAAATTGCCCTTTTTAGAACGCGTTGGCGATATAGGAATACGTTTTTCCCACTGCGTAAAAAAAGGCTGTACTTTTATCCACGAGTGTTTGGTTTCTTGGGCAAGACAATTGGCCGGAAAAGCCGTTTACCGCAGTAAGGATTTTTGGATGATTTTGGCGGATTGCGGGCCAAAATCTATTCTTATTGTATCGCTTATCAGTTTTATGGTAGGGCTCATTTTGGCCTTTGTAGGGGCGATACAACTTAAAACCTTCGGCGCGCAAATCTATGTGGCCAGTTTGGTTACAATCGGTATGACACGTATTATGGGAGCCATTATGACCGGGGTTATTATGGCCGGCCGGACAGGGGCTTCTTACGCGGCCACTATCGGTACTATGCAAGTAAATGAAGAGTTAGACGCTTTGCAAACCATGGGTATTTCGCGTACGGATTTTTTGGTATTACCGCGCATGAATGCGTTGCTGCTTTCTATGCCTATTTTAATTTTGTTGGCTGATTTTATGGGTATTTTGGGCGGATGCTTTGTCTGCGTGCTGTTTTGGGATATCCCGCTGGCGGAATATATCAAATATACCACCAATTCTTTTTACCTAAATAACTTTTTGGTGGGCGTTTTCCACGGGGTTGTATTCGGGCTTATTATTGCCTTGTGCGGGTGCTATTTTGGGGTGCATTGCGGACGTAATGCCGATAGTGTGGGTGCTGCCACCACCAAGGCCGTTGTTTACTCTATTGTGTGGATGATTGTGATGACGGGCCTGCTTACGATGGCCTGCCAAAGGTTGGGGGTCTGATGAAGGAAAAAATGATTATCCGCACCGAAAATTTAAGTATCGGTTACGAAGACAAAATCATTATGAAAGATTTGTCTTTTGACATCCCCCAAGGCGATATTTTTATCATTATGGGGGGATCGGGTTGTGGAAAAAGCACGCTGCTACGCACACTGACGGGCCTTATCCCCGCCCACTCCGGAAGCATTTGGATACGCGGCACTGATTTTATAAACGGCAACCCGCAGGAAAAATTAGAAGTGATCAAACATAGCGGTATTTTATACCAAAGCGGCGCGTTGTTCAGTTCAATGACACTGGCGGAAAATGTAGCACTGCCGCTTGCGCAATATACGTCTTATTCGCCGGATAAAATTAACCAAATTGTGGCGTTTAAATTGGCGCTGGTGGGGCTGGCCGGGTATGAAGCGTATTATCCGTCTGAAATTAGCGGCGGGATGCGCAAACGTGCCGGCCTGGCGCGTGCGCTGGCATTAGATCCCGAAATTGTTTATTTTGACGAACCTTCGGCCGGGTTGGACCCGATCAGTTCAAAAAATTTAGACGATTTGATTTTGGAAATTAACAAAACATTAGGCACTACGATTATTGTGGTAACACATGAATTATCATCTATTTTTGCCATTGGGAAAAACAGCATTTTCTTGGATAAAAAAACGCAAACGATATCGGCGAAGGGAAATCCAAACGAACTTTTAAAAAATCCACCTAACGAGCAAGTATATGAATTTTTAACACGAGGAGAACATGATGAGGAAAGAACCAAATAAAAGGGCTATCGGTCTATTTTTAATTGTCGGGTTTGCGCTATTTTTAGGGCTAATCGGGCAATCGGTGTTATCTAAAATATACGCAGACCGAAAGGATGTTGTCGTGATGTATTTTAATGAGTCTTTGCAAGGCTTATCCGAAGGGTCTCCGATTGTATTTCAAGGGGTGGAAGTAGGAAAAGTAACGCGCGTACAGTTGGTAACCGATAAAAAAGATCTAAAGTTTAGTGTCGTTGTATATGCACGTTTAAAACAGATAGACATTATGAGCGAAAGATCTATTTGGGATAAATTTAGAAAGAAAGATAATTTACTGGGCACGCTGGTTAAAAAAGGCTTGCGGGCGCGGCTTGCTACTCAAAGTTATTTAACGGGGCAACTCATGATAGAACTAGTCATATTGCCGGACACGGAAGCCAAAATAGAAAAACATAAAAATAATAATTTCTCGCAAATCCCGACGGTTTTGTCTAAACGAGAAGAACTGGCCCGCGGGTTAGACGGCCTCAAACTGCAAGAGATGGTTACTCGCATTAACAACGTGACGGAAGTGTTAGGCAGAGAACTGCCGATCTTGTTGCCGGCTTTAAGAGAAAGTTCCCAAAGTTTAGACAAAACACTTTCTAAGGTGGCCGGGAGCAGCGATGAAACCATTTCCAATTTAAATGAAGCCTTGCGTGATGTTTCGGATGCGGCTAAATCTGTGCAAAATCTAACCGATTATTTGGAGCGACATCCGGAATCTTTAATTCAAGGGAAAAAAGGAGAGTAATATGCGATTGATAAAAATTATTATACCTTGCTTGTTGTTTAGTGCGTGTATTTTCGGAACGAGCCAAAGTTCCAAATTTTACACACAATCGGCTACGTCTATGGGGGTTATTTCTCAAAATTATACGTCTTTTGTGGGAGTGAACCGGATTCAACTGCCTAAATACGTGGACCGGCCGCAAATGCTGACACAGCAGAAAAATTCTGCCCAAATCAAGATTTCCGAATATAACCGCTGGGTGGAACAGCCTTCCGTGTTGGCTACTCGCGTGTTGACGGAAGATTTAAGCGTACTCCTTCCGGCGGCACAAATCAAAATGAATCAGTTAAAAGGAGAACATTTTGATAAAACTGTTTCGGTGGAAATTACTCAACTGGATGCCGTGCTGGGTGATAAGGCGGATATGGTGGCTTGGTATACTATTAAAGATAAGGCGGGCCAAGTAGTGGTTCATCAAAAATTTGCCGATACCGTGCTTTTGGGCAAAACGTATGACGATTTGGCAAAGGGGTATAGTGAGTTATTGGCAGACCTAAGCCGAGAAATTGCTAACGTATTGATAAAAAAATAAAGTATTTGATGTTTCAATAGCGTTAAAAAACTGCCAGGTACGAAAGTGCCCGGCAGTTTTCGTTTATAATGGGAGACTTAAATTATTCCACCCAAAATACGCGCCCGTCTTTGCGTTTGGCCGCAGGCGGAATTTCGCCTTCTGGATATCCTACGGCACAGTGGCCGATACCTTCCCAATTGCCTTGTATGCCTAAATCCGTAAGCAGTTTTTTCCATTCGTCTCTTTCAAATTCTTCTTTGGCGCGGTGTATCCAAATACTTCCCAGCCCCAGCGAGTGGGCCGCTAACATCATATTCCCCATCACTAAACTTCCGTCGTATATTCCCGTAAAATGGGTTTTGTCGGCCAACACAATTAAAACTGCCGGCGCACCGTAGAACGGATCCTTTGTTTCGGGCCATCCGGCTATTTGGGCATTTACTTTGGCTAATTTATCACGGAGTGCTTGGTTGGTGACAACCAACGTAATAACGGCTTGCTTGCCCATCCCGTTGGCGGCATAAAGCCCCGCTTCTACGATTTGCTGCAAATCTTCTTTGCGTGGCATTTGGGCTTTGAACTGACGGATACTGCGGCGATTTTCCATGGCTTTAATAATTTCGTTCATAGGGACTCCTTGGCTTGATGTTGCTATGCCCACTCGCATTTAATAGCGCATAATTCTTCTTGTGTTTGGGAGTGAGTGAGCGCATGCAGGGTGTTATGCTCATCCAGTTTTTGTACCTTACAGATAAGCGCTTCGCCGCATTTGATTTCTTTTTTGAAAACGATATCTATATTTTTAAGTTTCTTTTCGTGTTTCCACTCGTATGGCAGCGGCTCAATAGCCCAGACGATATAATTGCCGTTGTTGGCGTGCATATTGATATCAATATCGTTGTAACGCACGGTAAAAGTTTCTTCATAATCTGCGTGCGTAAGCGGGGGGATTTTGGTAAATTTCAAATCGTTTTCCCCGGGCACAAATTTAATCATATTTTCGTTATCCTTGAGCACTTCCCCCACGTGGGCAATCGCTAACGTATCTGCTCGCACCAGTGCCCACACGCTGGAAGCACGGCCGCATAATTGGCCGTCGGCGTATACCTCAAAATTGCGATACGCAAACATGCGGTTATACCCGCGTGGTTCTGTTTTGATAGCCAGTTGTTTTACGTTGACGGGATAATTTGAAAATTCAATGCGGTATTTCAACAGCACCCACAATAAATTTTGCGGATAGATGGCAGAATAGCCAAAGCCTAATCGTTCGGCACTTTCGGCTGCCATGTCTTGAAAAAAGTTCAAGAGCGAGAACGGTTTTAAACGGCCGTTGCACTCGCTGTCTGAATAGCGGATATGGATATTTTCTTCTAAAACTAAATTTGTCATACTTCCTCCCTTACAAGTAGTATAGCAAAATAGGTGTTTTTGTTATCAGAGGGTAAATTGATTAGAAGCGTATATATTTCGTTTGATTTACGATAGAGCACTTGAGATATTTTTATATAATGTGTTGAGAATGAATTAAATCGTATGGGGGCAATATGTTTACTTATGCCAAAAAAGCACAATATCACGAGACCGACCAAATGGGAATCATTCACCACGCCAATTATGTGAAATGGATGGAAGAAGCCCGCCTGGCGTATTTGGAAGAATTGGGCCTGGGCTATAAACAGGTAGAAAACGAACAGATCTTTTCTCCCGTGGTCAGTGTGGCTGTGCAATATAAATCCCCGGTGCGCTTTGCCGACGAAGTGGAAATTAAAGTGTTTGTGAAAGAGTACACGGCGGTGAAATTAGAACTGGCTTATGAGTTTTTTAATAAAACGACCAACCAACTTTGTTCTACAGCCTCTTCCGTGCATTGTTTTATTAAAAACGGCAAAATCATTTCACTAAAAAAAGATATGCCTGCCTTGCATGAAAAAATTTCCGCGCTCATGCCAACCAAGGAATAACTATGCGCAAAGGAAAATTGGAAAAAGCGTTTACGTATTTGGAATCCGGCGCTGTTTTGCTCGTCACAAGCCACGACCGTAAAAAGGAAAACGTGATGACGATATCGTGGCAAATGGTGCTTGATTTTACACCGAGGATTGCTATTTGCACAGGCCCTTGGAACGATTCCTTTGACGCGATTATTCGCACCAAAGAGTGCACTTTATGCATACCCGCCGCGGATATGTTGGATAAGGCGGTCGGTATCGGCACGGTGCACGCTTCGGAATGTGATAAATTTAAGTTTTTTCATCTTAAGAAACAAAAACCTACCCGAGTAAAGGCCCCGTTAATTGCGGACTGTTTAGCCGCTATAGAGTGCCGGGTGGTAGATTATGTGAAAAAACACGGGATACTTGTTTTGGAAGGCGTGCAATTATGGGAAAACCCACGCAAAAAAGAACGCCGCGTGCTACACGCTAACGGCGACGGTACTTTCTTTGCCGACGGACAGTTTTTTAACCGCCGCCAAGAAATGAAATCACGCCTGCCCGAAGGCGTAAAGCGGTTGTAAGGGCGGCATTTCTCACGTTCAATGTGGTACAATAAATCTATGAATATTCCATGGGTTAATACGTGCCCGATCCAAAATTCCAATACAAAAATTTTTGCAGTGCGTCTGCTTATAAATAAAATTTAATATGATTGCCAACCTTGAAAGCATACTATACCCCTTCGTTGTTAAGTTCAATGAATATTTGTCCAATTATATATTGATATTTCTTCTTGTGGGCGTGGGCCTTTGGTACACGATAAAAACCCGGTTTGTTCAAATCCGTTGTTTTAAGGAAGGATTATATAACTCCTTTGGCGGCATTAGTTTATTCGGTGAGAAAAACGAAAACAGCGTAAGTCCTTTTCAAGCGTTTATGACCGCCATAGCGGCACAAGTCGGCACGGGAAATATCGTTGGTGCGTCTGCGGCTATTTTGGTGGGCGGGCCGGGGGCTGTTTTTTGGATGTGGCTTATTGCTTTTTTGGGCATGGCTACCATCTACGCGGAAGCCACGCTTGCTGTAAAAACGAGAATAGTTGAAGAAAACGGGAACATAAAAGGCGGCCCTGTGTATTATATCAGAACAGCGTTCCGTGGAAAACTGGGTAAATTCCTAGCCGCATTCTTTGCCGTAGCCATTACCTTGGCGCTTGGCTTTATGGGATGTATGGTTCAATCTAATTCTATAAGTTACACCATGCAAACGGCTTTTAGTGTCCAAGCGTGGATCGTCGGTGTTGTGCTGGTGATTTTATCCGGAATAATTTTGATCGGCGGGGTGCGACGGCTTGCCTCTGTCACGGAAAAATTGGTCCCTGTGATGGCGGTAACATTTTTAGCGGGCGCATTTTTCGTTTTAGTCGTCAGGCATAATTATCTCTTGGAAACATTTAAAATGATTTTTAAATATGCCTTTGAACCGCAAGCCATTATCGGCGGGGGCA
>DBXW01000011.1:0-32697 GCA_002309715.1 Candidatus Avelusimicrobium cornigerorum | reverse complement strand
TCCAACGAGGCCGGCATGGGCTCCACCCCACACATTCACGCGCTGGCTCGCGTGAAAACTCCACACGAAGAAGGCACTATTGCTATGATCGGCGTATTTGTGGATACGTTTGTTATTTTAACGCTAAATGCGTTGGTTATTATTTCAACCCTATATACTTCTGACGGCATTTTGGCAAATGGTTATGCCGGAACGGTTACGGGCATATTAAACAAAACTAATTTGGTCCAAAATGCGTTTGGGAGTATTATGGGGGCTCATGCGGGGGCGGTTTTTGTGGCGGTTTGTCTTTGTTTCTTTGCGTTTTCGTCTATTCTTTGTTGGAATCTTTTCGGTAAAATAAACACGATCTATTTGTTTAGAAAGAAAAATAGCAAAAAGGCCGTTTTTGTTTACACGTTAATTTCTCTTTGCTTTGTGATGTTAGGCTCTTTGGTATCTAGCGATTTCGTGTGGGAACTGACCGATATGTTTAATAACCTTATGGTTATCCCCAACGTGCTGGCCCTATTTGCATTGACAAATGTGGTCGTGAAGAAGATTTAGTAGGTTGTTTGAATTTTCTGAGTTATATAAAATATCCCCCAAAATGTGCCCTGCGGTATGTGCAGCGACATATATTAAATAGGGTAGGATAGGGACCGAAAATATATCCTGTGCTCAAGTAGTATAGATTTTGCAAATATACTTTTACTATAATAAAATGAGCAGTTCAAATAGGAGATAAATTATGAAAAAAACATTACAGTTGTCTTTAGTATTGGCCGCTCTTATGTGCTTGGGCGGTTTAATCGGGTGTTCCTCTGCGGGCAACACGATTGAAAAAGATGAAAAATTAACCGTTGCAAAAGCCCAAAAAGAAATTAAGGTTGGTATGTCATCTGCCGAAGTGGTAGAAGTGTTGGGAAGCCCTAATATGGTTACCACCGATGAACAACGCCGCGAAACGTGGGTATATGATCGTATGTCCACGCAAGTAGACGGAAGTTCCTCTTCTCAAGGGGTATGGTTACTCGTTGTCGGAGCGGGTGGAAGCAAGGCCTCTACAAAATCATCCCAACGGACATTAACTATTATCGTTAAGTTTGATGAACAAGGCAAAGTACGTGATTTTGCTTATCGTTCTTCTAGTTTCTAGTATATGAAAAAACTCATTTGTATCCTTATTGTGGGGTGCTTGGCGTCTGCTTGTGCCTCTTACAGTAATTTGTATGTTCCCGACGCCAATTACCTGAAACGCAGAAACATAGAAACGCGGGTATTTGACACTACAAATACAAAAGAATTGTTAGTGGCCTCGGCCCAGTTGTTGCAGGATATGAATTATACCATTACGGAATCCGATACCGATATTGGTGTAATTACGGCTACTAAAAATAAAGAAGCGGGTTCTACTGCCGGGAAAGCCGCGTTAACCGTTTTGGCTGCTCTTAACGGACAACGTGCTGTATATGAAGATAAACAAAAGTTCTACGTATCCATTGTGAATACAAAAGCGAACGCACGCCAAACTAAAACGAGAGTCACTTTTGCGCGCATTGTTTACAACAACTTGGGGGATGTCGTTAGAATTGAAAAACTGGAAGATCCCGCTTTGTATACCGGGTTTTTTGATAAATTGGCCCAATCGGTATTTTTGACCGCCAATAATATTTAGGAGAATGTATGAAAAAGAACATCTTAATTTGTTTGGGGGCCCTGTTGTTAGTGGCCTGCGTCAGTACGAATCAGGCGGCCCTAGAGTCAAAAACCTCTCAGGTAGCCACCCGTAACTATCAAACCCGTTCGTTTGATACTACGGACAAATTAAATGTTATGAACAACATTGTAGCCACGATGCAAGATTTAGGGTTCGTCATTGAAAAAGCCGACAAAGAAATAGGTACTATTTCCGGTTTTTCCTTTACCAACCAGACTACAATGACGGTAAGTGTCCGCCCTAAAGGCAATAGTATTTTAGTCCGTGCAAATGCTTCCAAGGGTACAAGGGCTATTACGGACCCGCAAGCGTATCAAAATTTCTTTAATGCGCTTTCCCAATCGTTGTTCTTAACCGCAAACGAAGTGTTGTAATCTTCTTAACTAAAAAAGCCCTCTACTTTGGTAGAGGGCTTTTTTATAATGCTCTAAAGCAACGGTTTGATCTTAGAAGTGTAGCCTCTCCTAATGTGCTAAAATTATAATAGGGAGAAATTATGAGAAAACTATTTGGGCTATTCGTACTATTTATCATAACAACCGGACTCTATGGGGCGGAAGTGTCATTTCTTTCTTTGGCACAGTGTGAGCGCGATGCGTTGAACTCGTCGGCTCAATTACAGGCCTTGCAAGCGCAGGTGCTTGCTTCCCGTGCGCAAGAAAAAAGCGTGGCTTCCTCTCTGTACCCGTCTTTATCGTTGGATGCAAAAGGTATGTGGGTATCGGAAGTTCCTACACTCAAATTCGGCGGGCAAGAATTAAAATTCGGCGATACGTGGGGATATTCCGTCGGTCCGACGGCCAGTTGGGTGCTTTTTGATAATGGGGCACGTAGTTCCCTTAAAAAAAGTGCTTCTAAAGTAGTTAATGCGCAAGAACAGTCTTATGAATTTGCCCGCAAACAAATTTTATTACAAGTGCAACAGGCCTATTTTTCCGTACAACAACTTTTGCAACGGTTGGTATTGTTAAACGGACAGTTGGAAGTTGCGCAAAAACAACTTGACGACGTGCAAGCGGCTTATAAGGCGGGTTCTAAAAGTAAGTTAGATGTTTCTATCGCGCGTAAACAAGTATTAAAAACGCAAACCGCTATGAGCGGGGCTCGCAGTGCGTTAGCCGGGCAATTACGTGCGTTGTTTAAGTTAACCGGTACAGATTATGGCATTGTTCCTTCGTATCCGACGGATAAACGGCTTGTTAATGCCAAAGAAGAAAATAAAACATCAGCCGTATTAGATACGGACCCGTTAGAAAACACACTCCAATTGTTCCGCCCGTACAGTCAAAGCGAGTTTGATGAAAACTCCCCCAAATTAGCGGCTTTAGAGGAAATGGCCCGGTATTACAACTATTTGGCCGACAGTTACAAAGATGCTCTCTATCCGCGTGTGGCACTCCAAGGCGGTGCGTATTTTGAATATCCCAACGGAGCCATCCGCGAACATGTGTTTTTGGGGCGTGCGGGCGCGGCCGTTTCCATGCCGCTTTTTGAGGGAGGAAAGGACCGTCAGCAGGCCAAGGCACAAAAGGAATTATCGCGTGCCAAAACTTATGAAAAACAAGATGCACAGGAAACTTTGACGGCCTTATTTTTAGCGGCAAAAGACCGTTTGTACGGTTTGCAAGTGCAAGAAAATTTACTCAAAGATATGATTAAACAAACCGGTGAAACAGCACGCCTTACTTATCAGGCGTATAAGGCCGGGGCCGTTACTTTCTTTGAAGTGGACCGAGCCAATTTGGATTTGTTGGAAAGCCAACTTTCTCTGGCAGATGTACAAGTGGAGCAACTCAATCAACTAGCCATTTTAAATAGTTTAGGTAAGGAGACCTTATGAAAAAAAGAATTATCATAGCCGTAGTGGTGCTTTTGATTTTAGTAACGGTAGCATTGACGTTTTTTCGCAGTACGCCCTTTCATTACAGCGGAGTGGCCGAAGCCGTGTCCGTAGATATTTCCGCACGTTTGAGTGATACTATTCAAGAAATTTTAGTGGAAGAAGGCTCCCCGGTAACGCAAGGGCAAGTAGTAGCACGTTTGACGTGTGACGCGGCGAACCTAAAAAAAGAAATTACACAAAAAGAATTTAACCGGGCTGCCCAACTTTTGAAAACGACGGCCGGTTCTAAAGAAAATTATGATCTTAAAAAGCATCAATATGACGAGGCCTCTTTGCAGCAAAGTTGGTGCACGCTTACCAGCCCGCTCAACGGGCAGGTGCTCTATAAATACTATGAACCCAATGAATTTATTAGTGCCGGCCGGAAAATGCTTACTGTAGCCAATTTGAAAGAACTGGATGTGTGGGTATATGTGCCGCATGATGAACTGGCTAATTTATCTATCGGGCAGGAAGTCAGCGGCTATTTGCCGGAAGCAGATAAAACATTTAAGGGCCGCATTTTGGCGATTAACGATCAATCCGAATTTACTCCCAAAAACGTACAAACACGTGAAGAACGTACGCGGCTTGTGTACGGCGTAAAAACCCGCTTTGAAAATGATGAAAATTTAACCATCAAGCCCGGGATGACATTGGAAACGGAGTTCATCAACTAATGTCTATTGAAGTTCGGGCAGAGCATATATCCAAAACGCTAAATACGACCGTGGCTTTGACAGGGGTGAGCACCGTTTTTGAAGCCGGTATCGTGCACGGCGTTGTGGGCCCGAACGGAGCCGGAAAAACCACGTTATTACGATTGATTAAAGGGCTGTTAAAACCTGACGAAGGTACCTTTGAATTTATCTATCATGGCAAGGTATGTCCGGCGCAAGAGGCCATAAGCCGCACCGGATATTTCCCGCAAGAGCCAAGTTTATATCCCGATTTAAGCGTGTGGGAACATTTGGAATTTTTCCGCGATTTATACGATTTGAACGAATCTGATTTTCGTAAACGGGCAGAAGAGTTATTAGCCGCTACGGGAATGGCCCCTTTTAAGGACCGTCCGGCCGGAAAATTGTCGGGGGGGATGTATAAAAAATTAGGACTTATGTGTGTGCTGTTAAACCATCCCGCGCTTTTGCTGCTAGATGAACCGACTATCGGGGTAGATCCCGTTTCCCGCCAAGAGTTATGGGATATTGTTTATAATGTGGCGGGCCCGGAAATGACCGTTATCTTAAGCACGTCTTATATGGACGAGGCCGAGCGGTGCGCCAAGGTGCATGTATTGCAAGATGGGAAACTGCTTGCTGACGGGCAACCGCAAAGCGTTATGGAAAATTTACACGTTACGAATTTTGCGGAACTGTTTTTGAAACATGAATGATACGATTATACAAGTAAAAAATCTCGTCATTTCGTTTGGTGATTTTAAAGCGGTAAATGATATATCCTTTGAGGTTCGCCGCGGAGAGATTTTTGGCTTTTTAGGCGCTAACGGGGCCGGCAAAACAACCACCATCCGCACTTTGTGCGGTATTTTAAATCCGACTTCCGGGCAAGTGTTTGTAAACGGAACAGATGTGGCCGCTTCTACCGCGGTGCTCAAACCGCATATCGGGTATATGTCCCAAAAATTCACGCTATATCCTGATTTGACCGTGCCGGAGAATATGGATATCGCGGGGAGTTTGTATGAACTGACGCGTACGCAAATTCTTAACCGTACGGAAGAACTGTTTCAATTTATCGGACTTACGGATATTCCAAAAGGGCCCGTGCGGCAACTTTCGGGCGGTACTAAACAGATGATTGCGTTGGCGGCCTCTATTTTGCACGATCCGGAAATTATCTTTTTAGACGAGCCGACAGCCGGTACTTCGCCACAAACGCGCCAAGCATTTTGGGAACTCATTCGCCGTTTATCTTCGCAAAGTAAAACGGTATTTGTAACCACCCATTATATGGACGAAGCCGAGTACTGCCATCGCATTGTGCTTATGGAACGGGGGCATATTTTGGCGACAGATACCCCCGACAATTTAAAGAAAACCTATTTTCCGCAAAAACCCATAGAACTTACTTTTACGCAAGGTAATCAACAAATTATCTCTCAAGAAATGCGTAGTTTGTCCTTGGGAGAGGTATCTGTTTTCGGTAGTAAATTACGTGTAAATGTTACAGATAACACGGCATTTGAAAAATATTGCCAACAGCATCGTGCCGATTTTACCACGCGCGCGGTAGACCCTACGCTTGATGACGTGTTTTTAAAAGCCATATCGGGGGCTAAATGAACACTTTAGCAAAACACATTATGGCCATTGCCAGTAAAGAAGCCAAACACATCAAGCGGGATATTTTCACGCTGTCCGTTGCGTTGGTGCTTCCGATGGTGTTTGTGGTATTTTTCGGATTTGTAATTAACCTGGATTATCATCATATTCCGCTTACCGTGCGCGATAACGACCAGAGCCATACGTCGCGTGAACTTTTAACACAAGCCAGCGCAGCGGGATATTTTGACATTATTGCCGCACATGCTCCGGCAGAAGCGGATTTGCAACTTCAACAAAACCATATGCGCGGATTACTTATTATCCCGCCCGGATTTCACACCGCCTTTACAAATGGAGAGATCGCTCGCGCGCAACTTTTGATAGACGGTACAGACAATACCATGGCCGCTTTAGCCACTACCTATATGCAAGGTATTGTGCAGTCCACCCAACAATCTCTTTTATCTTCGCACGAGCCGCCTTCTGCGGCTATCCGTACGCGTTATTTGTTTAATCCGGAACTTAATAGCCGTTGGTTTATTGTTCCGGCATTGAGTACCGTTATCATTGGATTTCTGGCTATTATTTTAACGGCCCTAACCGTAGCGCGGGAGTGGGAAAACGGCTCTATGGAACTGTTGCTTTCTACGCCGCTACGTCCGCTGGAGATTGTAGTCGGCAAGTTACTGCCTTATTTTGTACTCACTTTCTTTGATGTACTGCTTGTATTTGCGCTGGCACTATTGGTGTTTCATATTCCGTTCCGCGGTAGTTTTATACTCTATTTAACGGCTTGTTTGTTTTATATTATGGGAGCGCTGGCGCTTGGGCTACTTATATCGGTAATGACGCGCCAACAACAATCTGCCATCCAGTTTGGGTTTGCAATAGGGTTGCTCCCTTCTTTTATGTTTTCGGGATTTATTTTTCCTATTGAAAATATGCCCGCCTTCTTTCAATATGTAACTATGTTATTCCCGCAACGATGGTTTTTGCAAATCAGCCGTGCGTTGTTTTTAAGCGGAGCGGGAATAAGCGGACTCATTGTTCCTTTTATTGCATTATTCCTGTTTATGACAGGGATGATTACGCTGGCCGTACGAAACTTTAAAACGGATGTGGAGCCATGATACACAAACGCATTGTAAGAGGGCTAATTCGCAAAGAATTTGTTCAAATCTTCCGTGATCCCAAAATGATTGTGGCTATCTTTTTTGTTCCGATAGTCCAATTAACCATGTTCGGACTTGCCTTAACTAGTGAAGTAAAAAATATAGAAATGGTTGTTGTCAGCAAGCCGTCTGCCATCGCGCGGGAAATCCAAGCGCGAGCGGTGGCTTCCCATTGGTTTAAGCAAGTGCGCCACGTAGACGGAACCAATGTATTTGATCCCGCCACGCTACTTACTACTTATAAAGCAGAAGCGGTATTGGTGGCCCCCGAGCAAGGGTTTGAATATGCCTTAGAGCGGAAAAATAAACCTATTCAACTGCTTATCAATGCTACCAACGCCCAACGTGCGCAACAGGTAAATGCTTATGTTAGTCAAATTTTAGCGCGCGTAGCGGCCAGCCACGGGTATTTGCTGGGTGAACAAACGCGCCTGGTATTAGATACACGCATTTTGTTTAACCCGCAAATGAGCACGGCGGCTTTTATGGTGCCGGCCCTTCTTGTCATGACCAGTTTTATTATTTTGATGATTGTAGGGAGTATGGCCATCACCAAAGAAAAAGAAATGGGAACGATGGAAAAATTGATATCCTCTCCGGCCTCTACGGCAGATATTTTGCTAGGTAAAGTGTTGCCGTATTTCTTTATCGGTATAGGGGTAGTGACATTGATGCTATGTATAGGAGTTCTGGGATTTGGTATTGCCTATCGGGGAACTGTTTGGCAATTTTTCCTTAATGGTATTGCATTGGCCGCTTGCGCCCTGTCCGTAGCCACGCTTATTAGCACCATTGCCAATACCCAACAACAAGCCATGATGGGGGGAGTGCTGATACTACTTCCGGCTATTTTGCTGTCCGGCGTGTTTTTCCCGGTGGCAAACATTCCGGAAGGATTCCGGTGGCTATGCTACTTAAATCCGCTTATGTATGCCTGTACCAATTTCCGCAATATCATCTTAAAAGGCGGCGATTATTTGTTTTTCTGGCAATATTTCAGTATTTTGCTAGGTATGGCACTTGTTTTGGCCGCCACTGCTTATAAAAATTTCAAAGCCAAGTTAAATTAGCATTTCCTTTTCTGCAAATGCTTGTACGCTCTTTGTTGCACAAGTTGGCAAAGTCAACCAAAGTAATGGTGGTTTTATAGTGTCCAAAAGCATGTGGATTGGTACTATTTCAAACTATCAATTTCGTTCTGCAACGTAGCAAGGAATTTACCCGCGTGGGCCCCGTCCATTTGTGTATGATGGAATTGAAAAGAAATGGGTAAATAATAACGAAAGAATTTTTTGCGATATTTTCCCCAAATTAGAAACGGATTATTAAAAATGCCGCTATTCATGCCAACGGCCCCATCTATTTCCGTGTCTATAATTGCAGATGTACCAATTACCATGCTATCGGCGGATAAATCTCTGTCTTGACAGGAGTTGGCCACCCGGGTGGTATATTGCAAATATTCGCGGTTAAATTGCTCTAAATCGGGCGTAAAAAGAATATCACAGGAACTTACTTCACCGCTTTCGTTTTTAACAATCGTGTTTACGGCAAGAGTGTCATACTGCATTAACTTATTTCCAACCGGAAGGACAAAAAACTCTTTTACCTGCGAGGAGGCCTTTCCAATACAATAGTCCAAAAGCATATTAAATTTTAATTTCTTCTTTTGGCTCATTTTAACTAGATTAGTGACATCCATGGTTTTAAAGAATGTTACCATGGGATTGGGCGCTTGGAGCCAAAGTTCGTAAGCAATGGCCCTAGTCGTCTCTTTCGGGTTTAATTCCTTAGGCATATTGTTATTATAGAACATTACGCAAGATATAGTGTCCAAACTCTGTCCTTGCTCTTTATACAATATCTTACTCTTTTTGCTTATCATAGACCGAGAATTTTCAGTTCGAGTTTCACAAGTGCATAGGAAACTCTTTCGTTTGAAATATTATAATTCTCCCTTGATTTTATACACACGATATAGTTATAATGTGTGTATAAATATTTTACCAAGGGAATGATTTATGAGAGTGAGAAGAAATATATCTGTAGATTTGGAAACAAACGAAAAACTTAAGAAATTGGCCAAAAAAGCACACAGCAATATTAGTCAATGGATCACGGCGCAAGTGTGGAAAAAAGAAGAAAGATAAATAATATAGGAACACATAATACAATTTGAGGGCAATATGGCTAAGAAAATTAGTGAAACTGTAACAGAAAATATTTTTCGTAATTTTTATGGGGCAAATATTTTTATAGAAAAATCAGCTATTCCATCAGGATACGGTTTTACATCAAAAAAAGGGACAACTTATACTGGGTATCCTGATTTCTTTTATGATAACGATGATTATTGTATAGTTGTTGAGGCTAAAGCCACTGACCATGCTGCTGCCCAAGATGAAGTGCAGTATTATATGATAAACAACAAGATACGTAAAGATATCGTAGGGATTAGTATATCAGGGCAATCATTGGAAAATATTCTCGTAACATATTATTTGAAACTTGCAGGAAAAACTGAAATTAAGATGTTCCCTCAAAAAAACACATTACTTCCTCTGCCCTCCATTAGAAAACAGTATGTAAAATTAAAATATGGGGAAAGTGTGACTACGGAAGCTCTCATTACTGTATTAAAAGATTTAAACAAACGTTTCAACGATAAAAATAAAATACGCGATACAGACCGCAGTTTATTCTTTTCTGGGTTAATGATTGCATTGAAGAATAATAATTTTCGAAGTACATATAAAAATATCCAAGCTCCTTCAAGACGAGAGGTAGCCACAACAAAAGCAACCGTTCTTGAAGCCCATAACCTGAATAAAGCCATTCTTGAAGCCATAACTACCGAATTGGAAAGTAAAATTAATAGTCTTTCTAAAGAATTTAGTTGGCGTGATAAGTTTTCATTTATTAAGAACGTAGATTACACGCTTGAAGATTACAAGAAAATTATAGGAATCATTGAGGAAAAGATATTCTATCCTTTTCAAAATGAAGAAAAACAGGATATTTTAGGTCGTGCATATAAAATATTTTTATCTAGAGCCGGAAAAGTCGATAATAAAAACATTATTCTGACTCCTGATCATATTAAAGAACTTATGGTTCGTTTAGCTCGTCTTTCTGTAGATAGTGTAGTATTGGACACATGCGCTGGCTCAGGCGGATTTTTAATGGAAGCTATGGAAACGATGATTGCAATGGCTAAAGGAAACGAAACAATAATTTCTAAGATCAAAGAGCAATGTCTCATTGGCTTTGAAATAGATCCTGTTCTATTTGCTTTAGCCTGTTCTAACATGTTCTTACATGGAGATGGACGAACTAATTTGTTATATCGTAGTAGTTTATTAGATGAGACTCAAGGGGGTATTGTAAATAATAGTGACAAAGAACTTCTTAAATATATCCGTGGAATGAAACCGAATCGAGTTATCATCAATCCACCCTATGAGAACAATAATCCTATTAAATTTACTATTCAGGCGCTCAATTATCTTGAACCAGGAGGCAAGCTTGTTGTTATTATGCCTACCCCGACTCTAACACATAATCAAGGTAATTTAACAGAAAAGGTCCTTTCGATGGCAAGACTTGAATATGTTATCAAAATGCCGAATAAATTATTTTCAGAGCAAAAAAGAACTGTAAATACATCCATTTTTGGATTTACCAAAACCCCACACATGCCATCTGATGATGTCCTTTTTTATAATTTAGAAGATGATGGCTTCATAAGTATACAGCATAAAGGGCGCATTGATAAGAATGGAACTTGGCAGAGCATTGAGGATACCATTTTTGATACTATATCCAATTCAAAAGAAATACCAGACGTATGTCAAAAGAAAAAAATATATAAAGACGGACTTCTTAATTGCGCGGGGGTACAATGCCGCCGAAATAGTAATTATGAGATGGTAAAGATAAGCACTCTTTTTAATGTCGTGAAAGGAACCCTGGCAAGTGAAAGTAATATCGAGGGGGATTATCCTTTCGTAACGGCCGGAGAAGAATGGAAAACCCATACGGAATATGCGCTTGACACAGAAGCTATTGTATATGCTGTCAGTGCCTCAGGTTCATTGGGGCGGAGTCATTATGTTAAAGGAAAATTTATTGCCAGCAATCTTTGTCTTGTTTTGACAAGTAAGAATGAGCCCAATTATCCGGTGGATTTAGAATTTTATAATTGTTATTTTGCTTCCATCAGGAAACAAATAGTTTCGGACTTGTCGGATGGTACGTCAAAATTAACTATTGCTCCAGATATGTTTAAAGAATACTATATTGACTACATTCCATATGAGGAACAACAAGCTTTTGTGCGAACAAAACTGAAAGAGTTTGTTTCTTTGCAAAAGAAATACAAAAAAGCACAAGAACAATTGTCAAAGGATATCGCAAGTTTAGCGGAGTGAATTTTTATTGAAACGCAAATATAAGCCCCGCAAAACGCGGGGCTTTTTACTGTTTCTACTGTGTTCATAAGTATGTAAAATGGGCACTATAAAAATGGCGGTTCGATATTATATTAGGCATAGAACTTTAAGAATTTTTCTGCCTTTTTTCTGCCGAGCGTTTGTATAGCTTTGTATACATAAGTTGTCAAAGTCAACCAAAGTAATGGTGGTTTTATAGTGTCCAAACTCTGTCCATTCTCCGTACAGCTTATTTGCTTAATCTTGCTTATTTGGCCTAAGGATATGGCAGAAAATACGGCAGAAAGTTTTTCTGCCATTTTTCTGCCGAGCGTTTGTATAGCTTATAATACATAATGTTGCTTATGTTGCTTAAATTTATAGTGTCCAAAAGTATGTAGGTTGGCATAATAACAGCGAATATTTGCCTCATAATTGCTACAATAGTCTAAGAGGTATATTATGACTGCATCTATGATTATTTTTGCCATTATTTTTGTAGCTACTTTTTTAATTCACAAGCCCTTTAATATCCACGCGGTTGAAAAACGTTGGGTGCAGGAAATCCACCATTATTTAGAAATTGCTTGCGTGGTACAAGGATTAATTATTCTAAACTTGTTATTTTGGTAAGAATTACTTGTTACGATTAGCCCCTTTACTGATTAGGTAAGGGGCTTTTTTTATAGTGTCCAAAAGTAGGCGGGGTAGCTTTAATGCACAAGGGCTTTAATTTCTTGCTTTACTTTGGCTAAATCACTACAAGAGAGAAGCGGAATAAGTGCATTGATTTCTTCTATGCTCTTGTCCCACCATTTAAGTTTGAGTAGCAGGTCAATCAATTCATCATCAAAGCGTTTGCGGACGGTTTTGGCAGGGTTTCCGGCTACAATGGTGTAAGGTGGCACGTCTCTAGTTACCACGCTGTTTAGGCCGATAATCGCGCCGTCGCCAATATGCACACCGGGGAGTATCGTAACGTTCTGCCCAATCCACACATCATTGCCAACAACAGTATCCCCCTTTAAGGGAAGTTCTTTTGTTACGGGGGCCAGCGCATTGCCCCAATCTCCGCCCATGATATAGAACGGATAAGTAGTTGCGCAGTTCATTCGGTGATTCGCGCCGTTCATCACAAACTCCACGCCTTTGGCAATCGCGCAGAATTTGCCAATAATCAGTTTATCCCCGATAAACGGATAATGGTGGGTTACATGTTTCTCAAATTGGTCGGCGTCGTCGCCGTAATAATAGGTATAATCGCCGATAATGATATTGGGGTTCTTCACTACATTTTTAATATAACAAAGGTCGGGGAGCTTTTCGTTTGGAAACGCTTTGTTGGGGTCTGGTATGTTTTTCATACTTCCATTATAAAATATTTGCAGAATACTGTGACCAAAAAGCGCACAAGGCATAATAAAAGCCATGAACAGCGATCTTAGCAATAGGGGCGGTTTTTTAGTCGCCTATACGCAATATGTGCTACAATACCTCTAAGTAGGAACAAAAGGGAGAATCATATATGCGTAAGACACTAGGGCTATTCGTTTTACTACTCCTGCCTATTTGTATGTGGGCGGCAAATAATCCTGCAGATAAAGTGCAATACTTCCAAGCAGGGAATGAAAAATACTACAAAGAAGATGTAGTGGTCCCCAAAGTAAGCGACCCCGTAGATGCGGATCCAAGCGATGCGGTGGACGTGGGTGGCGGTACGAAAGGCACAAAAGTAAATAAGCCCAAGACCCAAGCCGTTGTCCCTGCACAAAGAGTCCCTACCAATGTAACCCCTACTAATAACCCCAAGGAAGTGCAATTACAAGGTGGGGCCAAAGTGGTTACTCCGCATAATTCCTCGCCGAAGGTCGCTATGCCTAAAGGGAAACCGATGCCTATGGTACCCTCTAGCAAACCCGAGCCGCAACCTGCGGTGGAAGTAAAAGCCAAGACACAAACGGCAACCACGCCAGTAAAGGCCACAACTCCCATAACTCCTGCACCCAAGGAACAAAAACTTACACCGGAAGAAGTGAAAAAAATACAGACTACGCCTGTAACGCAAGCCCCTGCTCCTGTTCAGGAAGATAAATATGCTAGACCAAAGAAGGTGCATTTAAAAGATTATGAAGTAGAATTCTTTTGCGATAGAAATGGGAAGTCCGTAAAGTGTACGGAAGCGGAATGGAATAAAGAGCAAGAAGCCAAGAAAGCCCCAAAGCCTGCTAAAGCTACCAAACCTACTCGAACGGGTAAAGGTAGTACTTCCGTAAAGGTTTCTACTCCCACAGGGCCGACAATGACAGGCAATGGCGTAATTATCCCTGCCGAACCGCTTAAATATGGAATAAAAACCAAGTGCGTACCTTTGCCTGGACAGACCACCTGCGAAGAAGAAAAGACGGAAACTAAACCCGTTAATAAACTAGCAGGTTATAAACCCAGTGCGGATGTGCAATTACCGGAAGCCACGATTCCGGAAGGTGTAAAAGCTACTGCAACCCCTGCCAAGCAAGGAACCGCAAAGTTAGATACGGTGGACACTCCCAAACGTAAGGACTTTGGTGCTAATAAGGAATTTGTCAAAGGCAAGAATTTGTTAAATGGCTATGGTGGTGTTCCTACAATGTATGGGAACGTGGAAATACCCGAGGCGAGTTTGCCAAGTGAGGCAGAATTGGATGAGATGGATGCTAGGATAAAAGCAGAAACGGAAGCCCGAGAATTAGCCACGGAGATGGAATACCAAAAAGCCCTAAAAGCCACCGAACAAGCCAAAGCCCAAGCACAGGCCGCAAAGAATAAAGCGCAAGCTCAACAAAATTCCGCTAATCAATTCTGCTCGTATATGGGCGTACGCTTTTCCGGTAAGACATGTCAGTATTGTGTGAACCATAAACCCAGTAACTCTATGGAATGTAACCAATGCTGTCAATCTTTCGGTCGTCCGTTAATGCAACCCGCAAGCTATAGTGCTTTCTCGTCGGGTGGCAGACCTGCAGGTTGTTTATGCAGATTTGGTCCGACGTCCGGATATAACTTTTAATTTTACAAGGAGAGGATATGAAAAAACTTAATCTACTAATTTTAGTTTCCTTATTGTGTGCAGGGTTGGTACAAGCACAAGATGCCGACGACCCTGAACTCCAAGCCCTCATTAAAACGTATAAGGCGATGAAGGCCCAGCAAAATGCTACACCTAAAGCAGAGGATCCCAAAGTGCGTTATGAAAAAGCCTTAATACAGGCCGCTAGAGCAGGAAATGCCTCGCAAGTAAGGGGATTACTGGAAGCCGGAACCAACCCCAACGTAACAGACGAACACGGCAACACGCCGCTTATCTACGGAGCCAAAGAAAGTGCCGCTATCGTGGATATGTTACTCTATGCAGGAGCAGACGTAAATGCCAAGGGCGAAAACGGTATCACTCCTCTCATTAATAGTTTCTCCGTAACAGAACCGGAAGCTAATACCATTCGTACAAGAATACTCAAAGCCAAGCCGGATGTAAATGCGGTGATGAATTTACCGCGTTGTAAATCGGAAGACCGCCTATGGGGATCTTATCTATGGGGTGAAGACACAATTTTTGGTAAAGACCCAAAATGTAAACCTAATCCTGCTACTGCTTTATCCCTTGCCGCCGCTTCTGATGACGTAAACGCAGTGGAAACTTTACTCAAAAATGGCGCAGACGTAAATATTGCATTTCCTATTAGGTCTGCCGCTACTAGCAGTAAACCTAATTCCGCTAAAATTGTAGAGCTTTTACTCAAAGCAGGTGCAGATCCTCGGCAAGTTGATATTAAAGAAGTCTCAGGCAAAGACAAAAAAGGTCTTATTAAAAAAGCGATGAATCAAGCGGATAAAGCCCAACAAAAATTAGATAACAAACTGTATGAAGCCGCCAAAAAAGGGAATGTGGAACAAGTAAAGAAGTTACTGGAAAAAGGAGCCAATCCAAATAGTTATTATTTTGGAGCATACGATGCTAGAGAGTACTATGAAACCCCGTTACTTGCGCTAATGCATTATACAGAGGACGGCGAACAGGCCCTAGAAATAATGAAAGTTCTTATAAATGCCGGAGCGGATGTAAATGCCCGTAACCGTTCTTATTCTACCGCTTTGCATTACAATTATACGGACATAGAAAAGTTTAAATTACTAATCCAATCCGGCGCAGATGTAAATGCTCGCAATATGTACGGCAGAACTCCGTTATTTGGAGCTGGAGAAAAAAACATCAAATTGTATATAAAGGCTGGGGCAGATGTAAATGCACGTGATTATGAAGGGTTAAGTGCACTATTTCACGTGAGTGTTAGCCCAAAAAGACATTCTACTGCAGAACTTTTACAAGTGTATGGCGCAAAGCTAACCCCATACGAAAAGCGGCTCTTGCCAACTATGCAGAAGAGACAGCAACTAAACCTAACAACGCCCAGTGAATCAGCTCAACAAGAAGCCGAAAACAGGAATAGCGGTGGTCTCGGTCAGATTCTTTTACAAGGGTTATCCAATGCCGCACAGGATACTGCTAATTTTGCCATACAGAACGCAGGGAAATTTTAAGGAGAGAACATGAAGAAATTAGTAACCAGTTTATTTGCCGTACTCTTGCTCGTGGGAGTGGGTAATGCTAAGGTAGCAAGTACACAATACGAGCGTGCTTTAATTAACGCCGCCAAAGAGGGTAATGCTTCGCAAGTGCGCGGTCTATTGGAAGCAGGCACGGACCCCAATGTTACGGATGAGGCCGGAAACACACCTCTTATCTACGGAGCCAAGGAAAGTGCCGCTATTGTGGATATGTTACTCTATGCTGGAGCAGACGTAAATGCCAAAGGCGAAAACGGTATCACTCCTTTAATAAACAGTTTTGCCGTAACAGGACCGGAAGCTAACACTATCCGTACAAGATTACTTAAAGCCAAGCCGGACGTAAATGCGGTGGCGTACATATCACAGGGGCAATGGTGGTACACCGGAGGAGGTTCCTGTGGAGAACTTATGGTTGTTTTTAACAAAACACCAACGAAAAGTGCTGCCCCTATTTACGGAAGTGCTACTGCTCTATCCTTTGCCGTTGCCAGTGACGATATAAGTGCGGTAGAAATGCTATTAAAAAACAGAGCAGATGTGAATATTGCGTTAATGCACCCTGTACTTTTTACGGCTATTTATAGCAAAAAACCAAACTCCACAAAAATTGTGGAACTCTTGCTTAATGCAGGGGCAGACCCATGGCAGGGTGGAGATTGGAAAGCCAATGCTTTAACGGCTTCTCAGGATAGTGGGAATATTGTGGATCGAGGTCGAAAGCAGTCTCTTATTAAAGCGGCAATGGCTTCCACTAAAGAACAACATAAACTAGATGAAAAACTCCATAGAGCTATTGAGGCGGGGAACTTAAAGAAAGTAAAGAAGTTGCTTGAACAAGGAGCAAATCCAAACGGACACTATGAAGAAAGGTATTTTACGCCCTTAATAAAAGCGGCGAACTCAGATAAGGAACAAAGCTTAGAGATAATGAAAACACTTATAGAAGCTGGTGCGGATGTAAATGCGCGTAATCGTTCTTATTCTACAGCTTTGTTTTGTTATTCCTATGGGGATAAAGCTTATAGCGAAAAAACGAAGTTATTACTTAAGGCCGGAGCAGATGCCCACGTACGTAATATGTATGGTCGAACACCATTATTTAGTGCAGCTTCAGAAGCCGCACAAATTCTTATTGATGCAGGTGCGGATGTGAATGCTAGAGATTACGAGGGACTAAGTCCTCTAGCTTTTGTCTATCTGAGTGGCGGAGCCGAAAAGAAGGAATTGTTAGAAAAGAATGGTGCTAAATTAACCCCACAGGAAAAGAAGCGCATAGCACTAGAGCAACAAAAGGCCGACCTAGCTGTTGCCGAATATAGAGCAAAGACAGCAGCTAGTGGCAACACTGGTCTTGGCCAAACTCTATTACAAGGTCTCTTAAATGCCGCTAATGATACTGCCAACTATGCCATACAAAACGCAGGAAAGTTTTAGGGGATAGAAATCCTCTGTTAGATAAGCCCTCTACCCAAAAAGTAGGGGGTTTATTTTTTAACTTATAGTGCCCACATTTATGTAGTTTGGGCATAATAAAAGCCGCAAGGATTTTGCAGGACAACAAAGAAAAGCGTAGCGTTATAGTGTCCAAACTGTGCCCAGTATATTCATAGTTTTCGAGAATTTTTTTAGTAGTTTTTATACTTCTTCGACGAGAACTAATAATTATAGTATGACAAAAATTTTCGGGAATTTAGGTTGTGCGGATATAGTTTGCAGAAAAAGAGCGTATAATTTAGATTTTGTCGACGAGAAAATCATATTTTTTGGCAACTTACTGTACACCATACAGGGTCCACTAACAATATACAAGATTTTGCTAATTTTGCTAATTTTGCTCAAAAAACACCGTCGAGGAAGTATAAGAAAAAAACCCGCTCTCGACGGAGAACGGGTATTTAAGTTAGTATGCGCCCAACAGGAATCGAACTCTCGACGGAGAGGTGTCCAAAACACTGTCCACAAAAATTATACAAAAAGTACTGAAAATTTAAGCATTTTTTATATGATTTGGACAAGCCTCGACGGAAGTTCGATGCGCAAACGGGGAATTGTAGGCAGAAAATTAGTGTCCAAACGTGGACACTTTTCGTCGTAATTTATATACTATTTTCAGTTATTTGGTGGATCGTTGGGGTGGCAAAGGTGGTAATTCTTTACCGACATCTTCTACGATTGACAGTTCTTCATAATCGTCCTCTTCTACGAAGCACCGCCCAAGATAAGCATGCCCTCCATCAATAGCGACACGTTCACATTTGCACTGTTTGAAGTCATGCCGAAAGTGGGATGTAATGACATCTCCACAGAATTTACATCTGATTCGATTTAATTTTATTCCTTTCATGTGAACAGTATGCCATACTGTTGGTCTAGAAGTGTAGTCTTATTTCGTAAATTGCTATAATTAAATATATGAAGACCTTGTTTATTTTAGCCGGAGCCAATGGTAGCGGCAAAAGCACGATTGCTAAGGAACTATTGCCGGAAGAAAATATCGTTTATGTAAATGCAGACGATATTGCCAAGGAACTTTGCCCCGAAAACATGCAATCAGTACGCATTCAAGCGGGTAAGGAACTCCATGCCCGAATTGATAAATTGTTTGGGAAAGGTAAATCGTTCGCTTTGGAAAGCACGTTGTCTGGTGTTGGGCATATCAAGACCATTGAAACCGCCCATAAACTAGGTTACAAAGTAATAGTTCTTTACACGTTTGTAGATGGCCCAGATTCGTGTATTGTGCGCATCCAAACCCGCGTTAAGAATGGAGGCCATCCTGTACCGGAAGAAGATGTTATACGGCGTTTTGGTCGCAGTAAACAAAACTTTTGGAACACCTACAAGGATCTCGCGGACCACTGGGTATTGTATTATAACGGTGGAGATGATATTGTATTAGTTGCGCAACAAGATAAAGGAAAACAAGTTGAAATCTTAGCTGAAAACCTTTATACTGTATTTGAGAGGGATCTATGACTGATTTAACAGCTAAATTAACCCGTATTGCTAGCAGAGCTGTACGTAAGGCGCAAGAAGAAAACCGCAAGAACGGGATACCCAATGTATATGTGATTAACGGCAAGCATGTATGGCAAATGCCGGATGGGTCGTTTACGGATAAGAACCCCTTCTAAACCGTTTTTTACGCAGAAAAAGGCCCCGCAAAACGCGGGGCTTTCTTTATTTCCCTATCAAATCCCCAAAATCCAGGCCGACTTGCTTACACGCTTTGTTTGGCTCGCAGACCATTTTTTCTTCTACTCTCGCTAACGTCATTCCACGCTTGGGCAGATTCATGACCGCTTTGTGTAAATGAGCAGGAGCCAAATGTGCGTAAATCTCGGTCATTTGGATGGTCCTGTGACCCAGTAACTTGCATACTGTATAGAGTTCTACCCCATTTTGGACGAGTTGGCTGGCGAATGTATGACGTAACTTGTGTAGGAAACTGTCTACCCCTGCGGCCTTGGCTATTTTGTGGTAACAAGCCGTCAGAGAGTCTATGTTGCGCGTACGCCCGAAATCCACCACAAACTCGCTTTCTGCCCCGATTTTGGCCCGTTCTATGGCACTCCTTAAACTCTCGGTCATTGGCACAAAACGATAATATTCCGTCTTATTGGGGGCAATATACAGTTGGTTGTTAGCAAAATCCACATCTTGCCAACGCAGATTCATAATTTCGCCCCTGCGCAGTCCGGCATCGGCTCCCAATAACACGACTAGCCGCCAAGTATCGCTCGGGCAGGCCTTTAAGAGTTTATCTATCTCTTCGGGCGTATGGAAAACAACCCGTCCGCGTGGCACTTTTAATTCGGATACGAGCGACCAGTCCTGTTTCGGCACATATTTCCACTTTTCTCCTATACGCATGGCGGTTTTTATGCATTGTACTAGACGGTTGATGTGATTTTTGCCAATCTCTTTTGTGAGTAGGTGCTCTTTGAACTTTTGGACTAATTCGGGAGTAATATCCTGCAAATAACGTGGTTTTTTGATTTCTTCCAAGTACCGGATAGCCAATTTGGTATGAGTAACGGTATTGCGCGATCTTTCCACGGACATATGGTAGAGCAGTTTATCCTTGAACGCTTGCCACGTGATATTGACGGGGAAACGTTCTTTGACGGCATTTCTGCGGCGGATAAACTCCTGATATTTTAGCAGGGCTACCTGTTTGTTTTCGGTTTGAAGTGAAATGCGCCTTCTGACCCCATTGAAATCGTAAAAATCTGCGTAATAGTACGGCCCTTTTTTAATTTTATGTACACTCATAGTCCTCTCCTATCAGAAATGTCTTGTACACACATTCACGCTTCTTATAGGGAGAGAAGTCAAGTGATATGTAAGGAAATGAAATTCTAGAGGAAAATCCTACACACATTACACTAGGTTTGATACAATAACAGTATAATACTTGATTGCCGAGGGAGTCTATGAAACCGTTTGACACAATGTGGGATGATAATCCAGTAGATATTACCGATGAAGCCAATTTTATTTGGAGTATAGCCAACAAACTACGTGGAACTTATATGCCGGACAAATATGGGGACGTAATTATCCCTATGACAATCATCCGTCGCCTGGAATGTGCCCTTGCTCCCACCAAAGATTCCGTTGTTAAACAGTACAAAAAGAATCCCTCATTCCCGGCCAAAGCCATGTATACCATCTCCGGCATGCAGTTCTACAATACCAGCGAATTTACCTTGGCTGAACTTTGCAACGACTCTGAACATATAGCGGCTAACTTCAATGCCTACATTAACGGCTTTTCAGCGAATGTGCAAAACATCTTGAAAGAACTAGATATGCCTACCCACATCGGTAAGATGGACAAAGGCGGTTGTCTATTCTCCGTTGTAAAAGCATTTTCGGAACTAGACCTTACTCCGGCCACGTATGATAGCATTAAAATGGGTTACATCTTTGAAAACCTCATTGGCCGTTTCTACCAAAACGTAGACGCCGGGCAATACTATACAGGTCGTGATATTATTAAATTGTGCGTTTCGGTGCTGATATCGGAAGGATGCGATGACATCTTTGAGGATGGCAAAGTAATTACAGTATGCGATCAAGCCTGTGGAACAGGCGGTATGTTATCTACGGCTTATAGTTACATCAAGCATTACAATCCTACTGCCGATGTGCGCTTGTTCGGGCAAGAACTTATCGGACAATCGTATGCGGTGGGACTAGCCGAAATGCTGATTAAAGGGCAGAATGCCGAAAACTTCCGTAATAAAGACACCTTCAAGATAGATTGCTTCCCTAACGTTAAAATGCGATTTGTATTAGAAAATCCGCCCTTTGGTACACCTTGGGCTGGAGCGGACGCAAAAGAAGGGCAAGAGGCCGCAGTTCGAACTGAGCATGATAAAGGAAGAAACGGTCGCTGGGGTGCAGGATTACCAGGTGGAGGAGATGCCCAACTGATTTTTGTGCAATCAGCCATTGATAAATTGGATCCGTACACAGGCCGGGCCGCTATTATTGAGAATGGTAGCCCTCTCTTTGCCGGAAGCACATCATCCGGAGAGAGTCAAATCCGCCGCTGGCTGTTGGAAAACGACTTATTAGAAGCCATCATCGCCATGCCTACAGATTTATTTTATAACACCGGCATTGCCACGTACATTTGGATATTATCTAAAAACAAACGTCCGGAACGTAGAGGGAAGATTCAACTAATAGACGCCACCAACATTTATCACAAATTACGCAAAGCTTTGGGCGATAAACGTAACGAAATCACACCGGAAGACCGCGTCAAAATCACGCGCTTGTATGCGGACTTCAAGGAAAACGAACATTGTAAAATTTACGACAATACGGAGTTTATTTACAAAGAATACACCGTCATGCAACCCTTGCAACGGAGCTACGCTATCACGCCGGAACGCATAGACGAACTACTCCAAACGGGCACGTTAAACTGCGTATACGATGAAGCAGCTGTAATGGAATTGGAAAATACTTCCAATCCGTCAGCAAAAGAAGCCAAGAAACTGGCCCAATACAAGGAAAATAAACCAACTTTTGACGGCATTATCAACACCTTAAAAGCCAATGTATCCGACAAAGTATTCAATACTCCGGAACCCTTTATTCGCTACTTAACGGACCTTTTGCAATCCGTAACTACTGACAAGAAACTGATTGAAAAGATTGCCAAGGGATTATCCATTATGGATAAAAATGCGGAAGTGCAAAAGGACAAAAAGGGCAATATTATCTACGACAAAGACACCAAAGACACCGAAATTGTAAAGTGGTCTGAGGATATAGACACATATATGGCCCGCGAGGTGTTACCGCATATTCCGGATGCCAAGGCATTTTGGGAAGAAGACCTTAACGCAAAAAAACCGGTTATTAAGACCGGAGCGGAAATCCCCTTTACTCGTTATTTCTACAAGTACGAAACGATTCATCCATCAGAAGAATACTTAAAGGAGTTCTTAACTCTACAAACACAGGTGGACAAGTCCCTGCAGGAGTTAAAGAAATGACACAGAGAGTGTTTTTTCTAGGAGCTGGGTTCTCTAAAGCGGTTAATAACAACTACCCGCTGATGGCTGAACTTACTCAACAAGTGTTTGAACGACTGGAAAAGGAATCCGTGCGTAAACACTTGGACGAAATCCCGCCTCAAGTTAAACAAAACATTGAAAGTTTACTGACATACCTTAGCACAGACTTTCCATGGAAGACGGATACTACCAAGTACGCCAATTTGGCTCTATACGCAAGCACTGTTCACATATTATCAGACATCTTTGCCGCTCATGCGTTTCAGGAACAAAAAAGACATTATGATCATACAATTTTTTGGCAATTTGCAGCCAACGTATTGACACCTAATAATAACTGTAATTTTATTACACTCAATTACGATGTGCTTTTAGAACAGATATTGTTGGAAATGTGCCACAGACAGCCAAACCGGATGACAATTTCACATTACGATTTTTATTCTTATCCAATAGCATGGATTGGAGATAGAGAAACTCATTCTTTCGGTTTCGCTACAACAGCTAAAAAACCAACCGTGCCCAAAATTCTGAAACTTCACGGTTCTGCTAACTGGTTTTGGGCGGGAGTGAGTCCATCTGACATATTGTATTATCGTAACTGGCTCCATACGGAGTCTCCAAACATTACTGAAGGGTTAAAACCCTACATTATCCCACCTGTATTGGACAAAAGTTCCTTTTACAATCACATTGCGATCCATTCCTTGTGGAAACAAGCAGAGCAATTGTTAAGAGAAGCAGATGAAATATACATTATTGGTTTTTCTTTTCCACAAACGGACTTAGCAGTCAAATATCTGTTCCAGTCTGCCTTACGCAACCGAAACCCAAAGGTTTATGTCGTAAATACAGCTTCGCTGCTTGACTTGGAACCTCTCTATGAACAGGTGTTCAAGTTATCCAACCTGAACTATGATTATACGGAAAAACCCGATGCGGTGGAACGCTTTATCAAAGAAATCATCCTTACGGAGGGCCACCAATGAGCAGACCCATGAAAGACAGCGGCATTGCGTGGGTAAACAAAATCCCTTCGGATTGGGACATACACCCACTGTATTATTATTTTGCGGAACGCAATCGCCCTAACAGACGAGGCAAAGAAAACAATTTATTATCCCTCAGTTACGGTAAGATTATTAAGAAGGATATTAACACCTGTGAAGGACTACTGCCAGCTAGTTATAATTCCTACAACATCATTGACCCGCTAGACATTGTACTACGCCTGACGGATTTACAAAATGACAAGCGGAGTTTACGTACAGGGTTGTCCCACGAGAGAGGCATTATCACTTCCGCATATGTTACTCTTAAACCGTCAAAACGGGTATGTCCGGCGTTCTTCCATTATTTGTTACACGCTTACGACGTAGAAAAAGTATTGTATAACATGGGCAACGGCGTAAGGCAATCACTTAATTATGCAGAATTATCCAAATTGCCGCTCCTAGAACCGTCTTTGCAGGAGCAACAGCGGATTGCGGGGTATTTAGATAAAAAGTGTGCGGAAGTGGAGAGACTGAGCCAAAATATACAAAAGCAAATAGAGGCATTGGAGCAGTACAAACGGGCGGTTATTACCGAAACTGTTACTAAGGGCTTAAACCCGTCCGCCCCGATGAAAGATTCCGGCATCCCATGGATAAGTTCAATTCCTCAACATTGGATTGTAGACAAATTCAAGTACCACTTTATTAGACGAGAATTGCGAAATAGAGGAGATGCTACTGTTTTATCGTTGTACCGAGAATTAGGTGTAATTCCCAAGGCAAGCCGAGATGATAACCACAACGTTACTTCGGAAGATACTTCAAAATACAAGTATGTCCAAAAAGGGAACTTCGTGGTGAATAAAATGAAAGCGTGGCAAGGGTCGGTCGCTGTGTCTAATTACGATGGTATCGTAAGTCCTGCTTATTATGTGTACAGATTTAAGGATTCTGCTCTAAATAAATCTTATTTTCATTATTTAATTCGCAGTTGTTACAAAAATGAATTTATGCGTTTGTCCGGCGGTATTAGAGTCGGACAGTGGGACTTACCAGCAGAAGCATTGGAAAATACTTTATTGCTCATTCCACCTAAACAAGAGCAACAAGCCATTGCGGAGTATTTGGACAAGAAGTGTGCTAGGATTGATGGGATTATCCAGGCCAAACAGCAACAATTAGAGGAATTGGAGCAGTATAAGAAGGCCATCATTTTTGAATACGTTACGGGCAAAAAACAAGTGCCGGAGGTGTAGTATTATGAAGCAAATCATATCTGAACGGAAAGATTTCCAACGTTTTATCCTGGAGCGGCTCAGCCAAGATAACGGCTATATCATCCGCCCAGCGGACCAGTTTGACCGCTTACTGGCGATGGATAAAGAACTCCTTTTTGCCTTCTTACAAAACACCCAGCCGGACACCTGGGCCGCCCTACGTAAGATTTACAAAGAACGCCTGGAAGAAACCCTGGCCAACACCGTAAACAACGCATTAACCAGCAAATCCGGCGGTTTGTTAAACTTGTTAAAGCACGGGTTGGACATTTCCAACTACCACCTGGATTTTATGTACACCAAGCCCGCTACCGCTTTCAATCCAGAATTGCTTAAAAAGTACGAACAGAACATATTTTCCGTCATGGAAGAAGTTTGGGCGAGTGACAAAGAACGGGTAGATTTAGTGGTATTTCTAAACGGTCTGCCTATCCTTTCCTTTGAGCTCAAGAGCAATACGGCGGGACAATCATACCAGGATGCTATTTACCAATACCGCACCGAACGCAATCCTAAGACCCGTTTGTTCCTCTTTAAGGCAGGGTGTTTAGTCAACTTTGCTATGGATCTGCAAGAAGTATACATGACCACCCATTTACATGGCAAAGACACCGTCTTCCTGCCTTTTAACCGAGGCCGGGGCATTGGCGTAGAGGCCGGAGCCGGAAACGACATCTTTCCCGGAAAATATAGCGTATCTTACATGTGGGAAGATATCCTCAAGAAGGATACCCTTTTGGACCTTATCAGCCGCTTTGTGTTTGTGGAACATAAAGAGAAAAAAGACCCCGACACACAAAAGATCTCCCGTTCGGAAAACATCATTTTCCCGCGTTACCATCAATTAGACGTCATCCGCCGCCTCCTGGCAGATGTACAGGAAAACAAGTCTGCCCTGAACTATCTGATTGAACACAGTGCCGGAAGCGGGAAAACGAACACCATTGCGTGGCTGGCCCACCGCTTGGCCTCCTTACACGATGCGAACAATAAAATCATCTATGATAATATCCTCATCGTAACGGACCGTGTAGTAGTGGATCGCCAGCTGCAACAAGCCGTTACCAGTTTGGACCACAAAGCCGGACTCATCCGCGTCATGGACGATAAATGTTCCTCTAACGACCTGGCAGATGCCTTAAAGGGTAATACAAAGATTATTGCCACCACCATCCAAAAGTTCCCTTACATTGTGGATACACTCTCCGGCCTTAAGAATAAACACTTTGCTGTGATCATCGATGAAGCCCATTCCTCCACTTCCGGAAAGAACATGATTGCCATCACACAAACATTAGGCAGTGGAGATGAAGAATTTATGGACGCTGAAGACATGATTGTAGACCAGATCCGGAAGCACGGCAAACAGCCCAACATCTCCGTATTTGCGTTTACAGCCACGCCTAAGCCCACCACCCTGCAAATGTTTGGCCGCCTAAACCCCAAGGGGCAATATGAGGCCTTCCACGTCTATTCCATGAAACAGGCCATTGAAGAAGGGTTTATCTTGGATGTATTGCAAAACTATACGCTGTACGAAACCTTTTACCAACTTAACAAAAGCATCAAGGAAGATCCAACCATTAAAACGGCCCCGGCTAAGCGGCAGATTGCCCGCTTTGTAGCATTGCATGAAACTAACATTAGCCAACGCATTGAAATCATCGTGGAACACTTCCGTACCACTGTTATGAACGAACTGGGCGGTATGGCCAAAGCCATGGTGGTAACATCTTCCCGACAGGAAGCCGTAAAATATAGCCTGGCATTTACAAAATACATTGCTGAAAAGGGTTACGGGGATATCAAAGCGTTGGTAGCATTTTCAGGTAAAGTCAAACTAAACGGGCAAGAATACTCAGAAAGTGGAATGAACAACATTTCTGAGGATAAATTACCCGCTTACTTTGACACAGATGAATACCAGGTATTGCTTGTGGCCAACAAGTACCAAACTGGGTTTGACCAGCCAAAACTGTGCGCCATGTACATCCTAAAGAAGTTACAGAGTGTAGCAGCGGTACAAACACTTTCACGCTTGAACCGGGTTTGCTACCCCTATGAGAAGAAGACTTTTGTGTTAGACTTTGTAAATACTTATGAGGACATTCAAAAAGCGTTTGCCCCGTATTATACAACTACCTTGCTAGCTAATACAGTTACCACTTCCAGTATTTATGAACTGGAGAGTAAGATTGATGCCTATATGATTCTTAACCCGGATGATATTAAACAGGCTAACACGATCTTATATAAACCGGAATACACCGATAAAGATCGCCAGGATCTTACCTTTCTGCTAGGTAAAGCAAAGCGACAGATGGATAACTATAGCGAGGAAGATCAGCGGGAATTAGTAGCATTATTACGGCGTTTTGTACGCTTTTATGAGTTCCTGCTCCAAGTATCTTGTTTTGAGGATGTGGAGCTGCACAAGAAGTATAACTTCATCTCCTATTTGCTGGCCTATGTGAACATCCGGCGACCTGGTAAAGGGTACAATTTAGCTGGTAAATTACAGGCCTCCAACTTCGTACAAAAGAAGAAAGAAACTATCGAAAAGACCCGTCTGAAACCCAATCCGGTGGTAAAATTACCAGAGGTCGATCCCGGCGTATTAGGACCGGATAAGGAAGAAAAGCTATCCAAGATTATAGAGGACATTAACAGCAGGACCGGAATGAAGTTTGATACGGATGTGACCGTAAAGTCCATGCTCCAAATTAGGGATATTTTATTAAAGTCCGATACACTAAAAACTAGTGCTCAAAACAATACAGTAGCCAACTTCCGCTTTCCATACTTTGAAGAGATTGATAAGGCGCTGATTGAAGGCTTGGCCCAAAACCAGGACTTCTTCTCCTTATTGCTGAAAAATGAAGATCTTAAAAAAGAGGTTATGAGTATTTTTACCGATGAAATCTACAAAGCCTTAAGGCAACAACAGCAAGGAGAACAGTAAATAGAGGCATACCCCAATGGATAGTGAAAGGATAGAGCAAATTGCAGTAAATACAATTACCAATGAGGCCCTCAAATATTCTCTCTTACAGCCTCGTATTCAATCAGCTGATAAAATACCCTCTTGGGACGGAGGAATTGAAGTATACAACACCGCCAAACATTCAAAGTCAAACTTGTCTGGTTTTGTCCATGTCCAAGTTAAAGGTAAGCTCGCAAAGGACTTAACTCAGCCAACGATTCCTTACTCTGTAGATGTATCTGATTTAGTTAATTACCGGGACATTCAAGGTACACTTTTGTTTGTAGTCCTCATCAATTCTGAACAACCAACCCAAAGACAAATTTATTATGCTCCCTTACTGCCTGCAGATTTAGAACCCTTGTTAAAAAAGACAAAAAACAAGACTGGTCAAAAGACTATTCATTGTGCGCGTTTGCCAAATGGACATCCAAATTTAGAAGATATATGCGTTAATTTTATAATGAATGAACATCTGCAAAGAGGACAAGCTGCTGATGTTATGATGACTTTACAGGAAGCTACTAATAAGTCTCTCTCTACATGTCTACATGTACGTTCTCAACCTCAGCATTTGCTAGAAAATTTATTCAACACCAAGCATTATCTATATGCTCAGAACCGACTCTCTGACAATAAAATTATAAACATACCGATAATGGCAAAGGGATGCGTGCGCGCAATTCAGCGCAGAATCACTTTATCAGCAAATAACGAACTAATCGCAAATAATGTTTTAGTAACTATCTATAACAAAAACAAAGCAGATATAACTATACAACCTAATCTTTCAATTCGAATAGACGGAACCAATATGAAACTTGATTATCAAGAAAAGGGTTCTACTGAAGAAAGAATTCAAACAATAAAAATAATGAATCAGCTATGTAAGGCTTCAACATTAGAAGGAAATGGACGAGTTATTATAACTACCGATCAACCTCCAATCCAAAAAGCAAAGAAATTGCAGCAGCGGATAGCCTTCTTGGAGGATTTAGATAAAATATTGAAATTTTGGGGTGTTAATCAAGAAATTAATTTTAATTTACTCACCCCTTCTTGTCTAGCGAATGTGAATGCTCTAGCAATTGCAGTAACAGAACCCAATCATCAAATAGTTTTGCCGGAACGTTTGGAAGAAGAAGCTTCTCTTCAATTCGTTAAGATAGCAAATTTATCTATACTAGTTTTGTTTATACATGTCAAAGATAATATCTATATTTTAGAAAATTTTTTCAACTTGCCAAATCGAAAATTTTTCATTTTAGCAGGAAACCAACAAATTCCATCCAGTCGCTATATCATCGTAAATGCAAAACAATATGAACAAGCGAGCAATATTCCTTGGAATCTTATTGAACAAGACTTATGTTCAGTTCCTTTTTCTATCATGTATGGTAAAAGCCTCAATGAGACATTACTTGCCATGCTAAATGCGTATGATCTTAATAAGAATCCACAATTACTCACGATAATTCAATCTGTTAATACATATTTGCTTAAGCATGAACCTGATAATATATATAACATTATCAATCAAGCCCAAATCGTTTATAGGATTCAATCTCTTCCTAAGGACATTAAGGATACCCTATTAAGAATTCAAAGAGAGCAACAGGATCCTCCTGTTAAATTAGGTATCGCTATTTTATTAAATCAACCTCATCCAGAGAGTATTTATTCAAAGCTGACACCACAACAACAAAAAGCTTTTGATAGTTGGCCTATTAGTCATTTGTGGAAAAGAAGATAAAGACGAAGGACCCAAAATATGGATCATTTAACAGCAATCAAAAATTTGGATATAAGTACCAAACAAAAAATTAATCGGACACGGAAAAATATTCAAGATCTGTGTCAAAAATTTGGGGATTTATTAGGGGAAAAATATGAACCGTGGAAATACGAGGTTACTTTTGGGTATTTTATAGCAGAATATGTAACCAAATTAAAAGATATTTCATCAGAGAATGAGATTGATTCTGTCTTTTTATGTGCCCGCAGGTTGCTTGAGGTTTTTATCACGTTAAAGTATATAGCACAAACAAATACTTTTTCAAAGATGATAGATTATTGCCAACGAGATAGATATGATTATTTAGAAGGATGCAATGCCCGGCCTAGTGCTGATGAAAAATTCTTTCCAGAGCTAAAGGGATTGGATAATTACGAATCAGAAAATACGAAAGAACAGACAGAAATTTTAAAACAATACGGCAATAAAAAACCAAATAAAATGCCTGATATGAAAAAAATGGCAATAAGTATTGGCTACGAAGAAGAATATAACTATTTTTACAAGTTTACTTCCAAAATACTGCATTTCTGCCCTTTTAGTCTAAATGGAGACGTAAATTTTGAACATATCGTTCACAAAGTAGTATTCCTTGTTCGTATTGCTAAATATTTGGAAGAAATTGAAAAAGAACTAGAAAATATTTACCAAAGCATCCCAAAATAGTGTGAAATACATATCCAAAATCGAATTTTTTGGTTAGAGTGTACCATAAGGGTCCACTAAGAATATACACTTTCTTGTCTTTTTTGCTTTTTTTGCGTTTTTTGCCAAATCGCTACTTTCTGCCATTTTTCTGCCGAGCGTTAGTATAGCTTAGTATACATAAGTTGTCAAAGTTAACCAAAATAATTGTGACTTTATAGTGTCCAAAAGTATGTAGGTTGGCATAATAAAAAGTGGACATTTCGTCGTATAATTGCGGATGTTTCGATATGCGTTATAGTGTCCAAATTGTGACCAGTATATTCATAGTTTTCGGAAATTTTTTCAGTAGTTTTTATACTTCTTCGACGAGAAATAATAATTATAGTATGTGAGGAAAATAACGGGATTTTGGGGATTTTAGTTCGATTCCCGTAGCAAGCAATACAGTTTTGATTTTCTCGACGACACTTCAAACATTCTAGTGTCCAAACTCTGTCCTTGCTTATTATAGTTTATTATTGTTCTTGTTGCTTATGTTGCTTAAAAAAGCACGTCGAGGAAGTATAAGAAAAAGCCATTTCTCGTCGAAGAAATGGCTTTTTTAAGGTCTTGCGCCCAACAAGCACAGAACCTTCGACGAGAGCGTGTCCGCTATAGTGTACCATTTTTCAGGAGCTCGTTTTAACATTTTAGACACATGTTTTGAGGTCATTTTCACTTCGACAAGTTCGGCTTTTAACAGCGCATAAAATAGGCCCCAAAAAGACCCTAAATCGACTATGGGGTGCACAGAACCTTCTTCGAAAGGTGTCCAAAAGAGTGCCATCGCTAAGACGGCAGGAGAAAGCCCCAAAACCGCCCCAACGTGCCCTTTTAGACCTCTCTTGGCCCTAGTCACCCCATTCTTGTTCATTTTGCAGTTCCTGATCCGGATTCAAACAAAGAGTTAAACTCCGGCATTTTTCGTGGAGTCATACACTTTGCCGCCCGTTGCAAGTCAGCAGGGACTAGGTGTGCGTAGATTTCAGTCATTTGGATACTGCTATGGCCCAATAGCTTCGATACCTCATAAAGACTAATTCCCTTTTGCACTAACTGGGAAGCATATGTATGGCGTAATTTGTGAAGGAAGCTCTTAACCCCTGCGGCTTTAGCAATCCTAGGGTAGTAGGATGTCAGAAAATCCTTACTATTGCGACTAGACTCCCGGCCCACATCCACCACGTACTCGCTTTTTGCGCCATTTTGGGCCTGTAAAAGGGTTTCTTTCAGTGTTGGAGTCATTGGAACGAACCTAAAGTTTTCCGTTTTATCAGGGGCAATATAAAGCTGATTATTCTCAAAGTCCACATCTTGCCATCGTAAATGCGCTATTTCCCCTCTCCTAAGTCCGGCATCGGCCCCTAGTAGCACCACTATACGCCAACCCAAGGAAGGACAGGCCGCCAAAAGTTTATCTATTTCCTCATCCGTATGGAATACCACGCGCCCTTTGGGTGTTTTAAGTTTACCAACGGCCTTCCATTTCTGCTCCGGCATTAAGTCCCATTTTTCAGCTAGTCGCATAATGGCTTTGAGGGCTTGCATGCAACGGTTAATATTATGCTTACCGAATCCTTCATTAATCATATACTCCTTTGTCCCTTGTAAAAGGTTGGGAGTTACATCCCGTAATAAGCGCGGTGTATTAAAGTCTTCCATGCGTTTTATAGCCAATTTAGTCCATCGAATCGTACTTTCAGACCTTTCGGCAGACATAAAACGAAATAATCTGTCTTTAAAAGCATCCCACTCCATGTCCACAATTAGATTTTCTTTGGCTTTTTTGCGTCTGCTTACCAACTCCGCGTATTTATCCTTGGCCACTCTTAAGTTGGTGGTCTGTAGGGATATCCTCGAACGTTTCCCGTTTGGTACTCTAAAATCGGCATAGTAAACGCCGAATCTTTGTATTAATGCCATTTTGCAGTTCTCCTTACAACGCAAACTCGAACTTTGCGTCGTAGGAACATAGTAACTCTTCTTTCGGGAGAATAGTTGCTATTCGTAAGGTTTTTCTATGAAATTCAGTACTTCTCGTCGATAGTTATTTTCCAAAAAGATATTAACAAACCGAAAATATGTTGGAATTTTCTAAAATATAGATATGCTTAAACTAACCGTCATTCAAGATGATATAACAAAACTAAAAGTAGATGCCATCGTAAATGCCGCTAATCATACGCTGTTGGGTGGCGGTGGAGTGGATGGGGCTATACATCGTGCTGCAGGGCCGGAATTGCTCAAAGAATGCCGTACATTGGGAGGTTGCCCTACGGGACAAGCAAAAATAACCGCCGCTTATAACTTGCCCTGTAAGTATGTGATTCACACAGTCGGTCCGG
>DBXW01000007.1:6460-80706 GCA_002309715.1 Candidatus Avelusimicrobium cornigerorum | reverse complement strand
CCCGGATAACGATCCTGACGGATCAGTGCGGATGGATGCGGACCAGTTGGAAGCGTTCCGGAATGTGCGCAACGCGGCGCTCAGATGCCGGTGGGACCGAACGAACCAGCACGGCAAGCCTGTAGCGCGCGGAGTCTATTTTGGGTTGGTGGACTTTAAAGCGAAGATGGGGCGCGAGCATTGCCAAAAAGTGGTAAAGATTTTAATACCGTAAAAAAATAGTGTAGTATAGATAAATTTGCGCTATAATTATAGAAGGAGAGACAAATAATATATTTATGAATATTAGAATAAAACTGCTACTGATTTGTTTGACAGTCGGCTTTGGTATAATGCCGGCATCTGCCGGAATTAACGAAAATGCCGGTACAAGTGCGGCGGCGTTTTTGAAAATCGGCGCGGGTGCGCCGGCAGCCACTGCGTTAGGTAACGCGTATGTATCTCTTGCTGAAGGCCCCCAGGCCCTGTATTGGAACCCCGCCGGGGCGGCTAGTGCCACAACGCGCGAAGTAGGATTTTCCTACATGAGTTATTTGCAAGGGTATAAGGCGCGTACGTTGACGTATTTGCAACCGCTTGGCAAAACGATTATCGGTGTATCCTTAAATTATATGGATATGGATAACTTTGATTTCCGCGACGAATGGGGGCATTTAATGCCCGAAGTCGGCGTGCCGGTGCAAAACTTTGTGGGCGGTGTTTCTATTGCGCGTGGATTTATCAACCAAAAATTACAAATCGGCGGTACGGCTAAGTATATTACCGAGCGTTTGTATAACGGTTCGGGCTATAACCATTATGATAACGTCGGTTTTGACGTGGGTGCCAAGTTGCGCATCTTTAATTGGTTAGGGCTCGGCGGTGCAATGGTTAACATCGGCGATAAGGAAGAAATGCCTAACGGTTTGCGTTTGGGCGGAGATTTGGATACGCGCTATTTTACTATTTCCGGGGAATATATGAAGTATAAAGACGATAACGTTCGCTATGGGTTTGGTTTAGCGGTACACGTACCGGAAGATTTACTTCAGGTGGCTCGGTTTGATTTGCGCGTAGGGTATTATACCCGCGAAAATACCGGGGAAAATACGGAAGATTCTTGGGTAAAACAAGTAGGTTTGCAGGAAACGTCTCGCGTGTCTTTTGGGTTTGGTATTTACAGTTCCGAACTGTTTGGTTACGGAGCGTCTATTGATTACTCCGTTACGCCGTTTGGAGCGCTTGGCACGTCGCAGCAGTTGGCGTTATCTGTGCAATTTTAGGTATGTTAAAAAAAGTAAAGGGGCTACTTAACAAAAAAGGACAAACCGCTGTAGAATATATTGTAGTAGCGGCTGGGTTGTTTTCGGCTATTGTTTCTTTTTACGTGTTGTACTCGCACCTGGTACCCCAACAGTTTGAACAAGGTGCACAGATTATTTTGAAGGAATACAATGCAGGAAAGTAGTTTTTAAAAATCAGGAGGACGGACTATGAAGGCAATCGTTGCGTTGCAAAATAAAATCAATAGCATCAAAACCAAAGCGTTTGAATGCTTGAAACAAAAAGAAGGGCAGAACACGATTGAATACGTGCTTATGCTCGTGGTCGTAGTAGGTGTTGCCGGTTTGGCCGGCGTGTTAATCAAACAATTCATGCCTGAATTATTTGAAAACATCAAAGCCAAAATTACCGGTAGCATGAGCGAAATGTAATTTATGATTGAATTTCGTAAGAAGCGTGGAGGACAGGTTACTGTTGAATTAATGTTGGTATTGCCCGTATTTATGTTGCTGATTTTCTTTGTGCTTGAATACGGCAATATCGCTTACCACACGGTGATTGCGACTCATGCTTCTTACGAATTCGCGCGTATCGGCTCGCTGGTGGGTGTAAAAAAGCCCAGCGGTCGGCCGGACAGTTCGGTTATTCAACAAAAGATTAACCAAGCCAAACAAAAAGTATTTGGCACCAAATCGGGCGGTATAACGGTCGGCGTGAAGGTGGAAACCACCGGCGTAGATCCTATGTATAAAAAACATCGCCACGAAGACGTAGTTGTAACAGTAAATTATCCTGTGCATTTGATTTTCCCGGGGACAAGTTTTGTGCTTGCCAGTGAACCGCGCCGGGAAGGTATTAGACGTATTAAAGCGGTTACGCGTATGCCGGTGGAAAAGGCGTATGCCAGTTCGGACGAAAAATAGATTTGAAAGTATAATTTAAGTTGTCTTAAGGAGAAAATATGAAAAAAGGAATTTTCCTGCCCATGCTGGTCGCTATTATTGCGGCTGTTGTGTATGGAATGATTGTTAGCAGTGCCAAGAGTAAATTGGAGGCTTCTAAAAACATTAAGCAAGTATTTGTGCCGCTTCGCGATATTAAGGAACGCGAAGTTATTAAGCGCGATTTCATCCGCCCTATCCAGGTGCCGGCTGCTTACTTGCAGAAAGATGCTTTTACATATACAACGGATGCCGATTTTAAGGCTATTGAAAATGCCGTTGCGCGTATCCAAATTCCTAAAGGCAACCAAATTTCTAAATATGCCATTACCTCACTTTCGCCGGAAGCGGGTTTGTCTAGCAAAATACCGGTGCAGATGCGCGGTTATATGATTAACATTCCGATTTCTACCGCCAGTATGATTAAACCGGATGATAACGTAGACGTATTGCTTACGTTTGAAGCGGTTATGAAAAGCGGCGACCGCCGTAAAGTAGCGGTGACTTTGCTACAGAATGTGAAGGTATTGGGTGTTGGCACCGATTTGGGACAAGGCTTGGATGCCAAATCCGCAAGTGCTATGAAATCAAAAGATGAAGATGCTGCGGCTTATTCGGATAACTCCACGCTTGCCTTATCGCTATCCCCGCGCGATGCGCAGTACTTGGCATTGGCGCAGGCCGAGGGGGACATATCGGTTATCTTGCGTTCGCATGGTGATGTGAACAACTACCTTATGGAGATTGCCACTTTTGAAAAATTATTTCAATAGTTAATGGGATAAATATGGGTAATAAATTTATTATAAAAACAACGTTGCTGGTGTTACTGTTAGGTGTCTTGTCGCCGGAAATGGCTTTTGCCAAAAAGACACGCTTGGTGGCTGTCAGCGCAGATGTGGTGGAAATCAGCGGTACTATGCAAAGCGTTAAAGGTTTTGCATGGAACCAACTGTTTGATTTTGAGGAAGCGGAAATCCCGGGGATTTTATCTTTGGGTGAATTCCAACGTAAAACGGCTGTCACCACGCGCCTTCGTTTGATGGAGACGGAAGGCCGTGCACAAGTGCTTTCCAACCCCAAGATTGTTACTTCTTCGGGGAATAGTGCCAAGATTTCCGTTGGTGGTAAAGTGCCGATACCGGTGGTGAACAACCAGGGTGTAGGTTCTCAAATGGAAGACTATGGTATTTTACTTAACGTGCTTCCTACGATTATTCCCGAACGCAATAACATCATTGATTTGCAGGTGCAGTTGGCCGTTTCTACGGTAGACTATTCCCGTACGGTGGTTATCGGTACAGCCACGGCCCCTTCGTTTACCAATCGCGACGTGGAAACGCATGTGGAATTAAACAGCGGTGAAACACTTGTTATCGGCGGGCTTAAGAGCAGCGCGCGCAACGTTTCCGAAGACCGCGTGCCGTTTTTAGGGCGCTTGCCGCTTATCGGGCTTTTGTTCAAAAATAAAGACGTGACGGAAGAACAACGTTCGTTATTCTTATTCATTACAGTTGAAATTGTAGAGTAAGTAATATGGCTGAAGAAAAAAGAACCCCACAAGATGCAAAGATAATTGCTTTTGCCGGCCCGAAGGAAGGTGCCGGTAAAACCACCTTGGTACTTAATTTGGCGCTAGGCTGGGCCGGTATTCAAAAACGTCCGGTGCTTATTGTGCCGCTTGATCCTCTTGCGCGCCAAGAGCACAATTTTTATTTGGGCATTTCTAACCCGGTTAGCGTGTCTGATTTGCTCAAAGTGCTTGGCAATACTTCCATCGCAGTGGTGGGGGGGCTTTTGCGCGGTAAAATTTCCATGTCCCAATGGGGTGTGGGTTTGTTGCCGTTGGGTAACACACGGGCGCAGGTCTCGGCTATCAGCCCTAAAATTTTGATTCCTATTTTATCTCGTTTGTCTCAAACTTTTGATATATTTTTGGATGTAGATTCCAGTTTCCCGATGCAAGCGTTTGCATTTGATATTTCCGATAAAATATTTTGGGTATCCAACGCCACGCGTACACACGTTAATGCTACCGTGCAACTTTTTAACGATTATAAAGAGCAGCATTATCCCATAGAACGCGTCAGTGCTATTTGTAACGGGTATGATATGCCCGGTTCCATCCCTTATGAAGAAATGGAAAAATTTTACTCGCAATTAGGGCGGGAAGTAGATGTGTTTTTACCGTGGGATGCCGATGTAATGGCGGCTTCTAACCGTCGCGAAGTGGAAATTATGTCTAATCCGCAATCCGAGTGGGTAAAAGGATTGCGCTTGGTGTTAGCCAAAATACGCGATTTGGAACCGGCCCCTAAAGATTGGGCGGTTTCCGTAACGGATGAGGAGTTTACCCAGGCTTCGCGCGAGATTTGGTCCCCCGTTTTATTTGATGATGGGAAAGGCGGGGCTGGAGCCGCCGACCATATCGGGAATCCGGAAGACGAAGAAGAAAATGCTAAACTTTCGTTCTGGGACGATTTGAAACAAAAAATTCACAAAGACGTGGTCCGTACGTTGGAAATTGAACATATCGCTATTAGCGACGAGAGTTCTGCCAGCGAACAAACGCGCAAACGGGTGGCGGCTATTGTGGATGATATTTTACAAAAGCAACCTAACTTACAGTTTTCGCGCGAACAACGTACCCGATTTTCGTCAGAATTATTAGATGAAATTTTAGGGTTGGGGCCGCTAGAGGTGTTAATGCGCGATCCGGCTGTTACCGAAATCATGGTCAACGCCTTTGATAAAATTTTTATTGAGCAAAAAGGTAAGTTGACTTTAACGAAATACAAATTTAGAAATAACGAGCAAGTGGTACAGGTTATTAAACGTATTGTGGCGCCGCTAGGTCGTCGTATTGACGAATCCGTGCCGCTCGTTGACGCGCGTTTAAAAGACGGCTCCCGTGTAAACGCTATTATCGCGCCGCTCGCGGTATCGGGGCCGACGCTTACTATTCGTCGTTTCTCGTCTAAACCATTCGGGCCGGAAGATTACTACCGGTTCGGTACGATTAGTCGCGAGTGTATGGGTTTTATTGAAAAATGCGTTCGTATTCGCAAAAACATCATTGTGTGCGGTGGTACCGGTACCGGTAAAACTACTTTCTTAAACGCAATTTCCGGTTACATTTCCAACAACGAACGTATTATTACGGTAGAAGATACCGCGGAATTGCGCTTACAACAGCCGCACTGGGTATCGTTGGAAAGCCGTCCGCCAAACGTGGAAGGAAAGGGTGCTATTACCATTCAAGATTTGGTAAAGAACTGTTTGCGTATGCGTCCCGACCGCATTGTAGTAGGGGAGTGCCGCGGTGGCGAAGCGTTAGACATGTTACAGGCCATGAACACCGGTCACGAAGGATCTTTGACCACCATTCACGCCAACACACCGCGCGACGGGTTATCCCGTTTGGAAGCCATGTGTATGCAAACAGGGGCTGATTTGCCTATTTTCGCTATTCGCGAAATGATTTCTTCGGCCGTTAATATGATTGTGCAATTATCTCGTTTTTCAGACGGCTCCCGTAAAGTAACTTATATTACCGAAATGCACGGACAAAAAGACGGACAAATCCAATCCACAGACTTGTTCCGTTACGTGCAGACCGGGGTGGATGAAAACGGAAAAGTGCAGGGTATGTTTGCCCCGACCGGAAATATCCCGTCTTTCTATGACGAATTTGCCGCTAAAGGCCAACCGGTGCCGGAAGAGGTATTTACAAAAGGTGCTGTTCCGCTTGATGAAAACGGAGATCCTGATTTAAGTGCCGTGCAGGAGTTGATTAAGGCAAAACAAACGATAGAAACTCCGCCTACTCCGCCGGCCCCGCCGCAAGGAGCAAAAGCGTAAATTTTATGACGAATAATATGCGTCGTTTGGGTATATTTGCATTAGTGGGGGTGATGTTGTTGGGACTCGCCCAACCCGGATATTCTCGCGGTATTTCTGACAAAGACCGCATAAAAATCCGTTGCGCTATGCAAAAAATGCTTTTTTTGGCAGAAATGTTTGACGTTCGTGTGGAAAACGAAAAAAAGAAATTCCAACTGCCTAAAGAATGTACCAATACCGATAAACCGCGCGATATTATTATGCCGAAATGGTTCCCCGAAGAACTGACGCGCATGGATTCCAATAAAGTGGTGTATGTCCCTAACGAAGGTACATATAGCGAAGTAGATTTGTGGCGGCAGGCTTTTTCCAATGTCTATTTGTTTTTGGATCGGGCCGATAAATCGTTAGATCCCAACATTCCCATCGTATTAGACCAACTTTCCCGCGGTTACGTGGGAAACCGCAACAACTTGGTGGCCACGATTGACCGCTTAAATAAAGATTTATTACGCGGTAAGCAAATGCTTATTATGAAAGACAGCATGGAAGGCCGGGCGCGTTCTATGCTATCCACGTTGGAACTCATCAACAGTGAATTTTTAAGTACCATTGAATCTTTTTCCAGCCCCCTATCCAAACGGGAAGACAAATACCGGCAATCGGTTATGGCGGTTGTGGTGCTGGCCAATCACTTGTTTTCTCAATTTATGAGTTCGCCCATCCCGGGCGGGGTGCCGGATCCTAAAATTTACCGCACCACCCGCGCCGAACGTAGCACCGGTACATTTATGATTTTATTAGGTTCGGCCTTGGCCGGGTTAGCGGTGTTTCTGTTCTTGGAAGGGAAACGAGAAAATATTGCCCAATTTTTAGAAGAATACAGACAAAAAAGTTCCGCTTGGGCTGAAGATTTTAACCGGCAATTCGTAACGATAGATATTAAGTATATTGTTTTTGGTACGATAGGCATATTTGCGCTGGGCGGCTTGGCGTTGGGGGTAATGGCGGGCGGATTTTTAGGTGTGTTTATTTTCCTGATTATCCTGTTTATGGGCGGTTATGTCAGTATTCGTATGCCTATGGCCGTGTTGGATATGCTTAAGAAAAGCCGCGGTCGCAAAATCAATAACCAACTAATGGATTCACTGATTTTACTTTCAAACTCTTTGCGTTCCGGTATGGATATTGTGCAAGGGTTTGAGATGGTTTCTAAAGATATGTTGCCGCCTATTGCCGATGAATTCGGTTTGGTGGTTAAAAACTATCAATTAGGTACTCCTTTTGAAAAAGCACTTGACGGGTTAACCGAACGTGTGGAAAGCCGTATGCTTTCGTATATTGTGAAGGCGATTATTATTCAGCGGCAAGTCGGTGGTAACCTGACCGTCATTTTCGCGCGGTTGGTGGAAAACATTCGCGAAGAAAGTAAACTGGAAGAAAAATTGGCCGCTATGACGGCTCAGCAAAAAATACAGTCCATCGTAGTCAGTATTATGCCGTTTGTGATGATGCTGGTAATGTTCATCTTCAACCCGCAACAAATGATCGGTTTCTACACCAGTCCGGTAGGAATTTGTGTATTTGTGTTCTGTATCATCTGGATTGGTATTGGTATGAAAGTACTGCAAAAAATGGGCGAGGTGCGGGTATAATTTATGAATAGTTTATCGTTTACGTTAGGGCTGAATATATTGCTTGCCATCGGTTCGTTTTGTGTATTTACGGTGGTATTTGGTCTCTTGGCTCCTAAAGAGAAAAGCGCAGATATGGTGGACATAGCGGTCAAACGCTTTAAATCTACTTCCAGTTTTGCTCGCTTACAACCGGAAGAAAAATTTATAGACCGTTTGGCCTATTTCTGCTTGCGTAATTTTCATGTTGAGGAAACGTTGGAAGAAATCCACATGCAATTAGGCAGTCCGGATACCCCCCAGCCGGTGGATATTTTATACAGTAAAATTTGGTGTGCCTTGCTGATACCGGTGGCGATTATGTTACTTTTCCGAGGTATTTGGCCGGTGATTTTAGTGCCGCTCTGCTTTTACTTGCCGGATGCACTGTTGAGAAGTAAAATTCAAAAACGCCAAGCGGAAATTTTAGGCAACTTTTCCACCACCGTGGATTTGGCCGCCCTTATTATTGAATCCGGTTTGGATTATTTAACAGCCTTTGAACGTATTATTAAAATTGCTAAAGTAAAGACTATTTTGGAAGAAGAGTTGGAAAAAACAATTAACGAAATTAAACTCGGTTATTCACGCCGCGAGGCGTTGGAGCGTTTTTCCGCCCGTACGGGAGTACAGGAAGTACGTTCGTTGGTGGGTTTAATTATTCAATCAGATGAACTCGGTACGAGTTTAGTGGACCTGTTACGTAACTTTTCTACGGATCTCCGGTCCCGTCGTTTAAACCGGGCTGAAAAATTAGCCGCGCAGGCTTCTACGAAAATGTTATTTCCGCTTTTTATGTTTATCTTTCCTACGATTTTTATTTTAATTTTAGCGCCGATGATTATGGGCCTTGTCAACGGCGGTATGGGATTTTAAGGGTACAAGTATGAAAAAACAATTATTCACAGGGTTCGTTTTTCTCTATGCGGCTGTGTTATTATCAGCGGCTAATACGTTCCAACGGGAAACGCCGGTGCGCCAACACGGTAAAGAAGCCGGTATGCTTTTAGATTTGGGTAAAATTTCTATGGGTACGCTTAATGATGTAGAAGAACGCAAACAGTATCTTTCTACCGTGCAATTGGAAAAACAACGTATCCAAAATTATACGTTGCGTATGGTATACGAAAACGCCTACACCCTTTACAAACAAGGTGATTATCAGCGCGCGCAAGAAATGGCGCAAACCATTTTAAGTATTGATCCTAATTTTAAACAGGCCCAAACGCTTGCTAAACAAGCGCAGAATATGGGTACTTACGGTACGACTTCGGAAGCACAAGTTATTGAAGCCAAATTTCAGGAAGCGGCTCGTCTGTATGATAGCGGCCGTTTAGTGGAAGCCAATGATAAAGTCAATGAAATTTTGACCTTACAACCCGGTAATGCCAGAGCGCAATCGTGGAAACATAAAATTGATTACGATATTGCCAAAGAATATAGTCGTCGCGGTGATGTGGCAGAAAAAAACGGCGATCATAAAAAAGCGTTGGATGCGTGGTATAACGCGCTTTTAATGCGGAAGGATGATCCTAAATTGATCGCCAAAATTGCCGATGCGGAGAATAAATTACGTAAAGAACAAGTAGACGAATATATGAAACAAGCCTTGGATTTTTATAATAAAGGGCAGTATGTGGAATCGTATGCTGTTTTTGAGCGTATTACCAAAATACAACCCGGTGATCCGCGTGTGCAAAAATATATGTCACAACTTAAAAACGAGATTGCAGCCGGGTATTATACCGCCGGGAATCGTTCTTATAATTCCAATAAATTTGACCAGGCCATTTCTTATTGGAACAATGCGAAAAAATGGGGGGCAGATTCGGCGGCAATGGATAGCCTTATTAAGCAAGCCCGTAATGCTAAAGAAAACAATTTACGTGTTCAACAACAACGGTTGGTACAAGCACAACAAGCGGCAGAGGCGGCGGTAGCCCAAGAAGAGGCCAAAGCCAAAGAAGCCGAGGAAGAAGATAAACCGGAAGAAATTGAAACGGTATCTATAGATGATATTCCGGGTGTTAGCCCGATGCCCGGTCAGTCGCTCGTACCTGGGCAAACATCCTTGCCCGGACAAACGCTTGTGCCCGGACAAACGGTGATTCCGGGCGCGGATAATCCTTCCGAAACATTGCCGACGTTGGGCGGCGGTATTAACCGCGTATCGGCCGAGGCAAGCGCTGCTTCTCGTGCCAAATATATTGAGGGGTTAGACGCCTTTAACCAAGACGATTATGAGCGCGCCCGCCAAGCCTGGATTGTCGCTAAACAGTTGGATCCGGGTAATACGGATGCCGATTTGGGCTTACGTAAGGTGGAAGAACTGCTTAAATAACGGGAGAATAGGATGAAACTTACTTCAAAATGGATTTTGTGGTTTGCATTAGTAACTGTTTATGCATCGGTAATTGGCGGACTTTTCTATTATAATTTGTTCAAGTTTGTTTTTGATAAAAAACTTCAAAACGAGATGGTGGAAATGGTGCGTTATCGGGCCCCGTCTTTGGTGCAGCAATTGGCATCTCGCCCCAAGGGAGAAGCCACCTTCCGCGAAGCGGAGATTATGAAAAGTTTGGTGCGTAACGATGACCGCATCAAAACGCTGGTTTATTTAAATTACGACGGTTCTATCCGGTGGCATGAAAATACCAAGTTTTTGGGGATGTCTTATGCCGACTACAATACGTCTGTCGGTTTTGATACCAACAGTGTAGTACAAGCCATCCGCGACCAACTTCCGCGTGCGATTATGTTTGGGAAAGGGGACTACTATGATATGGCAATTCCTCTTTTGGCCAAAGATAACATGGTGGCCGGAGTGGTCAATGTAACCGTTTCTCGCGAAAGTGCAAAAAAACTAATTCACTCTTCTATGGTGCGTTACGCGATAGGAGCGTTAATTATGATTGCGCTTATTGGCGGGGTTTTATATCTGTTTTTACTTCTTAAAATCATCCGGCCGTTGGGGGCACTCAAAGATAGCGTGGAAGCAGTATCTATGAACCATTTGATATTGGAATATCCGGAGCGTTCTGACGAAATTGGGGATGTCAGCAAGTCCATCACATCTCTTTTGGAAAAAATACGGGAAGACCGCAAAAGTTTGGAAACCGGCGAAGTTTTATCGCTTGAAAATGAAAAGCGTTGGTGGAAAAGCGTGTTTGCGGTGATGGTGCCTAAAGGGGGCCGTGCGATGGTGGTAGACGAAGATAATAATTTGCTTTATGCCAACTTTGAAATAAGTATCCCCGGCAAAAAGCAAGTTCATTTGTTGGATATCTTTGATGGCCGCCAACAGGAAATTATTCAAGTGGTTGGGGAAGCTATGGAAAACCCGACCAAAGTATTACGTGGTACAGTAGTAAATAAAAATGTACAATGTGTAGTGAAAGCAGTACAGTTGCCGGATGATGCCGGGAAGAACCGCATTGTTTTGGTGTTGGAGCCGGAAAAATAATTTGAGGAGAAAAGTATGAAAGTAGAAATTAAAAAAGTACATATTAGTTCGGTGTTGTTTTCTGTTTTTCCGCTCGCCGTATTTGTAGTGATGTTGTGCGGCGCGTTTATTGAGTTTTTTAGCCCGGATGCCAACTTCGGTATCGCCTATTTTATGGGTTTAATAATGCGGGCTATTCAAGGTACGCTCTTGTTCTTGTTGGGAACGGTTGCCTTTTTGTTCATCTACAACGCTTTGCAAGCATTAGGTATTCGTGGGATACACGTGGAATTGGAAGACAAATAAGATATAGGAGAAATAAGCACTATGAAAAAAATTTTTGCGGTGTTATTGGCATTTCTGCTAGCGGGGAGTGCTGTGGCGGCGGAGTCGGCTAAAAAGCCGGCGGCCAAAGCCAAACCCAAAACAAAGGCCGAGATTATCATTATTGAATCTGATGAGTATGAAGCCGGAAAAGAAGACGTGGCATTAACGATGGGAATTGGCGAATTTTTAGAGGCTAATCCGTCGGTTACCCGAAAGTCTGTTAAGGAAGCGGCGGCGGATCCTAAATTGGCCGGATTAGATTACAGTTTCTTACCGCTTTATTTGGTAAAGAAAACAAAAACGTTCCGTGAAAAAATGGCTCAGCCTATTCAATACGGTTATGCGCAAGAAAATGATGAATTTATTATTTTGCCGCGTCAAACCCGCCAAGGCGTATTTCATCATAAAGCGCCGCAAAAAGGCGTTATGGACTTGTTTGTCATGTCACAATGTCCTTACGGTGTCCGCGCCGAAGAATTTATCATTAAAGCCAAAAAAGACGGTACTTTCCCGGCGGATAAAACCGTTCGCGTGCGCTATATTGTAGACTATTCCCCCGAAAAGGGATTTAACAGTTTGCATGGTTCCGGCGAATGGGAAGAAAATGTACGTCAGTTGTTAATTGCTAAATATTACCCGGAGAAATTTTGGAAGTATTTGGAATTGCGCAACAAAGATTACCGTTCCAGCCGTTGGGATAAGGCCATGGAAGATGCCGGTATCAATGTAAAAAAGATTATGAAAAAATTTGATACCGAAGGTTTGGAACTTTTAAAAGAAGAAGCCAAGTATGCCAGAGAATTTGGAATTAGCGCTTCTCCTTCTGTCGTTTGGGAAGGCAAAGTGCAGATGGGGTTAGACGGCGCTTCGCGATTGGAAGGTTTCGGTTTTTTTAATCCGTCAGCCGCGTCAGGTGTTCCGGCCGCTCCGTCAGGCAGTTGCTAACCGTAGATTTAATTGCGAAAGCGGGGACTGGGGCCTTATTTCTCCGGTCCCCGTTTTCCCTAATGGTGTAGCGGGAATAGTAAAAAATGGTAAAGAAAAGATTTCGCGGATTGTTTTTTAACGCAGTTTTGGCACTAAGTTTAATTTCGCTTGTGCCGCTTGTTTTTATTGGCCTGCATTTAACCCAGGTAAACAGCCGCGTGTTACAACACGAAATTTTCCAAAAACAACAAGTTGTTGCCAGCCGTTTATCGGCCATTGTTAATTCGTACGTTACGCATATTTCGGAGTTTTTTTCTGTCTTTATTGATTTACATACCGAGTTTGGCGGTCATGCTTTTCTTAACCAAATAGATTTAAATTATCTTCAATCTAAAAATCCGTCTATTTCTTATTTAGCCCTTTTAAATAAAAAGGGGCAACTGCTTTTATCGTCGGGAGAAACCCCTACCATAGAATATAAAGCCCAATTGGCGGATATGATAAGGAAATGCGTTCTTCAAAAAGAAAATTATTGGGGAACCGTTGCTTTTACACAAGCAAAGGGGTGGGTGGCGTTGATGGCGTTTCCGGTGTATGAAAGTTTAAGCGATAAACAGGTGGCCGGAATTTTAGTAGCGCAAATCAATCTACATCCTTTAGGGAAGGCGTTAGTACAAGCCTATCCGTTGGATATGGAAGCCTTTATTGTCAATGCCAACCAAGAAGTAGTTGCTTACAATGGGGTTCCCGATGGCATGACGGGGACCTTGTCGGATGCGTTAAAGCAAGATGTTTTGGCCATGCGCGAGCAGTTGGGGGAAAATTCAACCGGGGAAGTAGAATTGCCAAATGGCCGGAAGTGGTTAGTAGCCTCTTCCAATTTATTTTTGCCCGGGTGGAAAGTGTACGTCGGGCAACCGGCTAACATTACTTCCAAATTAGTATTAGAAAGTACGGTGCGTTCGTATGGTGGGGTGTTGCGTATTGCACTGATTATGCTTTTGTTTATTTTGGGAGTTAGTTATTGGGTTATTATTCCGATTACCCGGCCGCTGGAGCGTTTGCGTAAAGCAGCCTTGCGCTTGCGGGAAGGAGACGAAATTATCAGCCGGGAAGAAGTGGATATTCCCAAAAACGAAATTGGCGATTTGGCGGAAGTGTTTGTGGAAATGTCAGAAAGTTTGCATACGCGCCGTGCCGATTTATTGTCCGCCCAGAAGATGCTATCTTCTACCAATCAAGATTTGGAACAACGCGTGGAAGAACGAACCCGTGAACTCAAAGCGGTTACAGATCAACTTGTTAAAAACGAACGTTTGGCTACAATGGGGCAAATGGCATCTATTATCAGTCACGAAATCCGCAACCCGTTAGCGGTTATCAGCAATGCGACGCGGTTGATCAAGATGCTGCTCAAAAATCCCGATGGAAAAATAGAAAAACAAATTAGTATTATTGAGGCGGAAATTAAGCAAGCCAATAGCATTATCAGCGAGGTGTTGGGGTACGTGCGTTCGCGCGATTTGATTTTAAATAAAATAGAAATCAACAGTTATGTCCACGACGTGTTGGCCTCTTATCCGTTCCCGCCCGGAATTAAACTTTCCGAACGGTTAGACGCTTCTAACGCAAATGTTAAAATTGATACGGAAGAAATGAAACAGGCCATCCGTAACATTATTGCCAATGCCGTAGAGGCTATGCAAAATCAGGGTGCGCTTATGGTAGGCACGCGTTCGGGGCGCAGAATGGTATGCATTTACATTACCGATACGGGCCCCGGAATTCCGCCGGATATCCGACAGAAGATTTTTTCGCCGTTTTTTACCACCAAAGCCCGCGGCACAGGGTTAGGTTTGGCGGTCGTGGGCAAAGCGGTGGCGCGCCACCACGGCAAAATGTTTATTAAGAGTAAAGAAGGGGAAGGTTCTTGTTTCCAGATTTATTTAAAAATATATCATAACCCGGGAGATACATGCTATGGAGAAATCCGTTAAAATCTTAGTAGTAGATGATGATAATAACTTGCGGGAAACGTTGGTGGATTTGTTGGAGATGGACGGATATAAAGTCTATCAAGCATCCACGGCGGCAGAATGTTTGGACTTGTGCGCCGGGGAATTTTTTAATGTCATTTTGATGGATTATAACCTACCGGATGAAAATGGCATGGAACTCATTCGCAAAATACGTGGGTTTAATAAGGAAACGCAAATTATTATGATTACGGCGTATGCTTCGCTTAATGCTATTATGGAAGCGATGCAGGAATCGGTTTACGATTTTTTGATTAAGCCGGTAGATTTTGATTATTTAAAACGGACTATTAACCGCGCGTTAGACAAGTATTTCTTGGAAGAAAGCAACCGCGAATTACTCGCGCAGTTAAAAACCCGCAACGAGGATTTGGACCGGTTAAACAATATGAAATCCAAATTCTTCTCCATTGTGTCGCACGATTTATCTAACTCGCTCATGACGCTTAAAATGAGTTTTGATATGTTGCGCAAAAAAATAAATCCCGACGAAGACCAGCAGAAGAAAATGATGTTTATGGAAGAGTCCATCAGCCAAATTGAGCATTTGATTAAGGACTTAGTAGATTGGGCCGCTATTGAAAAAGGGAAACTCCGTATTGAAAAAACCCCATTTGAACTTACGGAAAGTTTAAAGAAAACGGCTGAAATTTTTAAAGCCAAAGCCTCTAAACGCAATATTCAAGTTACGTTTGAAAGTTGCGGAGCAGTTCCGGTGGTTGCCGACGAAAAACGCATCCGTCAAGTGATCTCTAACTTGCTGGAAAATGCCGTGCGTCACACCCCAGACGGTGGCGAAATAGAAATTGTTGTTAGCAAAATAGATGAAAAAAATGCTAAAGTGTCGGTAACAGATTCCGGGGACGGTATAGATCCGGAACAGGCGCCGCATTTGTTTACGAGTTTTACTCAAGTCGGCGCGAAGGATCGTGTCGGCCGGTTGGGCTTGGGGCTATCTATTGCCAAAGACATTGTTACCAACCACGGCGGACGTATTTGGGCACATAGTGAAGGCTTGGGCAAAGGGGCGTCGTTTAATTTTACGTTGCCGATTGCCAACGCGTAAAAATTTAAAAATAAAGGGAGTTCAAAATGCCAAAGAAAAAAATAACCGTACTGATTGCAGATGACCAAACGCTTTTTCGTGAAGGGATAAAAGACGTTCTATCCGGTGAAAAGTGGTTGGACGTAGTCGGGGAAGCGGCTGACGGATTGGAAGCCGTGGCCAAAGCCAAAAAACTCAAACCCGACGTGGTGTTGATGGATATCCGTTTACCCAAAATGGACGGCATTAACGCTACACGCCAAATCCGCGCGGCGTGCCCCGAGGTGAACGTGCTGATGTTGTCTAGTTTTGAAGACGAAGCACACGTGCTAGACGCTATCCAAGCGGGTGCTAACGGCTATTTATCTAAAATGTTGCCGGCGGCCGAGTTGGTTAATTCCATTAAAACATTTACCAGTGAAGGGTTGATGATTCCCCAACAGTTAATGGGCAAATTGTTACACGGTCTGCGCAAGATGGGGGATGGCAACTTGCCTACGCAATCTACTTTGACAAAAACCGAAATTAAGGTATTGGATTATTTGGGCAAAGGGCTCAGCAATAAAGAACTTGCCAAAGAATTAGATTGCAGCGTCAAAACGATTAAAAATCACTTAAACAGTGCCTTCCATAAATTAGGTGTCAGCAGCCGTACCGAAGCGGTCGTCAAAGCGATTGAGAAAGGGCTGATATCTTCGGAAGGGACAGTCGTTCCGGAAGAAGACGACGAGGAGTAACCTTGCGGCGGTTAAAAGCGCATTTAAAGCAATTGTTGTGTCGTCAAAAAGGGCAAGCCACCATTGAATACGTGCTGATGTTAGCCACGATCGTGGTGGTGTTGTCGGCATTTTTGACGGCATTTCACAAGCATATCGTGCGTTATTTATTCACATTTATCGGGCAATTATTGACCACATAATCGTATGATAAATTATTCTATCGGGCGCAAATTAAAAGAACGAAAGGCACAGATTCTGTTGCCTTCGGTTTTGTTGGCGCCTATTTTCATATTGGTAATTTATCTGCTGTTTGAAACGGCCAAAGTATCTATGGCCAAAGTGCGTCACCAATTTGCCTTGGACAACGCCGCCTATTCGCAAATGTCCTCTGCCAGCACGTATTTAAACGCTATGGCGATGCTTAACGGTCCGCTCCCATATCGTGTAATGCTCGGGTATAATAACGGCCAACCGTTAAGGAAAAAACAAGGTTCCGATATCCCGGATAACTTGACGATATTTGACCTATTTTATAAAGGCGGTGCTTTCCCGAGCATTGGGCCGGATCATGACAGCGGGATAAACAAACCCCCAAAACCGGAGCAGGACGATTGGGATGTGAAATACTATGATAAGGAATATTTGGACGACGGCGCCACGCGTGCCGCGTGGCAGAAGGAAACTCCTTCTCAGCCGGGGGATGATTTCTTGCCGGTGATGAGTAAAAAACTCACCAGCGACGTGTATTTTATGGTGAACGGGCAAGATACTGAAGGGCAAGCCGCTATTGTGGGCTATTTGGAAACGTATCTGCGCGTAGGTTCCATTTACAAATCGCAGGATTACGTATTTAAAGAAGTAAGCAAAAATGCCGTTATGTTTCGCGAAGCGTACTATTTAAACGTAAACGATTGCAAGCGCGATGATTGCGCGCGGCAAAGTGCGTCGCAAATTCGTCAATTTTTGAATTTAAAAACCAAGCCGTTTGAATTAAATAAGATCCGCTTTTATATGTCGGAAGCGAGTGCGAGAGGGGACTACAATACTGGAACGAAAGATTTGGACTTTGAAGCCGAAAAGACCTTAAAAGAAAAGTTGTTTCAATTTGCGTATTTAGACGGCGGCAGCCGCAGTAAATTAAAATCGCTTGCGCACGGGATACTGCTTAAACAAACCTTTAAGTTACCGCGCAACCATTTTAATATCAATTTGGAACAAAAGTATAAGCCGTACGTACGTAACCGGGTGGTGCTTTCTTGTCCGCGCAACGGTAATAACTGCGTGTGGCCTAATCCGGTGCCTAAATACAGCATTACCTTGGAGCCATAGATGATAAAGCGTTTTTCTTTTCTTTCGTCGCGCCGCGGACAAGCCACTACAGAGGTAGTGTTGCTGTTCCCGTTCTTTGTCATCTTTATATTATTTGTCATTAAAATTTTCGGGCTTTTGGTGCTCAGCCAAAAAATGGAGATTGCGGGCTACTATGCGGCGCGCCGTTTCCAACTGCAGTCGCACGAAACGGACTACTACCAAAACACGTGGGATAGGCGTTATTTGGAGAAAGATATTCAAGAAAAATTGGAAAGTTACCTGGGGCTTAATAACCCCGGTATGCGCAAATTTTTAAGTGTCAGCAAACTAAAAATGGATATTGCCCGCTCCGGTACGTGGACACGCATTACGCTTACGGCGCATACGCGGCCGCCGCGGATTCGTTTTTTGTGCAATTACAATAAAGACGAAGTCTGCTACCGCGATGCAAAGTGCTTAAAGGGCTATGCCTTTTTATGCGAGACGGGGGGGGAAGTATCGGTTATTAAATACGTAGGTAAAAACGAGCGCGTGGTGCCGTACCAACGCCCCGAAGGCAAGTAGCCTATTTGGTAAAATGTTTTACAAAATTAGGCCTTGACAAAATAGGTTTTTTTACCTATACTTATGTAGAAGTAGTCTGTGTAACTCTTTGTTTGAGTGTCCCGGAGGGGATAGGTCAACAAGAGTAATTTTTATTATTTGTGTAAGGGGAAACATTATGTTTAAACTAAAACCGGGAAACGTGTTTGAGAAGATAAACAAAATGAACCGCAAGCAAGCCTATACGTTAGGTGCTATTGTGGTAGTTTGTATTATCGCGCTCATTTCGCTAGCCTCTTTTATGGGGGATGCGGATGATGAGTCTTTTGATGCCTTTAACGCCCGCGGTTATGATTTGGCTCAAATGCCTTTCGTAAGCGACGAGGCCGAGCAATATCTTTTAGCCTCTAAATATCCGGATATGCAAAATAACGGCTCCACCGCCTTATATACTGCGGAAGAAAAGGAAGAACGCCAAGCGGAAGATGCCGCGCAAGCGGGCGAAGAATATGCGTCGGAAGAATCGCAAGATTATTCTTCCGAATCTTCTTATAGTGATTCTTCCTATTCCGGTTCTTCCGGGCGCAGTTACGGCGGATACCGTGGTAGCCGTGGCGGTGGTGGCGGGGCAACGCAAGTTGGTCGGTTAGACTCTGCCAGCATGGGCCACGCCAGCGGTAGCGGTGTAGGGGGCAGTTGGGGTGCGCCGCGTGGGGATTTCTCGCCGTACAAGAGTCAAAATAAAGGGAAGGAAACCCCTGTCACGCAACTGAAAAACAAGGATGCGCGCAAAGCCCTGTATCAATTTGCCCGCGGCAGCCGTGCGGCGGCCGGGTTAAAAGAAGGCAAATTGGCCAACGCCAAAAAAGCGTTGATGGGCGGTACCATTACCGGCGGCGAAGCGTTTACCGATAACGGGGTGGACTTAAGCCAAGCCAGCGGGTTGGATTTGGATACCAACGCTCCTTCGTCTTCGTCGGACTTTAACCCCAGCGACTTAAACGACGCCGTTAATGACGCGAAAGACAATTCCAACGATAATGACGATGATGATAAAGAAACATTAAAAGACCGCCTGTTGGAACAACTTTACAGCGGGCTGATAGATATTGGTATGCAAGTATTAAGTAACGGTGCCAATATGTTAATGGAAGGCGCGGCAGACGCTGCCGCGGCCAACTCGGCCGGTAACGATGTAGCGAAGGCTGCCGTAGATGAATATTGGAACATAGATGATGTCAGCAAAGCCACGGATGAACAATTGGCCGGCATGGCGGCAATAAGCGGCAAATCGGTAGATGAACTCCGTGCGATGGGGGGGTGTTCCGGCAAAGACGTTCTTAAAGATGGCGGAGCGACTTTCTTGCAAAACCAAGAAAACGACAGGCAGAAAAGAGCCGCCGCAGAAGCGGAAAGAGAACGGCAATTTAAGGACAGTTTTATAGAAGGCAATGAATCTTCTGTTGATTTGAGTTCTGCTTTTGACGACAACTCCGGCAGTACGGAAACGAAGTCGGTTTCTGACAGGAAAGCGGCCCGCCAGGATCGGCGCGAAAAGAACAATTACTTGGACAACTTAAGGAAAAATAATCCTTCTGTTTATAATAATTTAACCTATAATGGCGTATCGGTACAAGCCGCCAGGGAAGCCACTAGAGGCAGAGAAAACGACTTCAACTGGTATGCGGGTCGTAATAACAACAATTATAGCCGTAATAACTGGAATTATGACGATGCTTGGAAAGATTACCAAAAGACTCATCGTAATGCCAAGCAGGAAGACTTTGATAAGATTTGGTATAAGAACAGTAAATAATTTTTAAGGGAGGCCTTATGAATATCTTAAAGAAGTTGTTAAGTCGTAGCGGCAAAATAGCGCTTTCCGTCGGTCAAATGATCGGCGGCGCGGCCGTTATCGGCGTAGCGGGCTTTGGGGCGATTTCGTTTTTAAGTTCCCCGGAACCCAGCGATAACGCCTTCAGCCTTAACCAATATAACAATTCCGGCGAAGTGGTTTACGTAGCCGGGGCGAACACCGGCGCGTACGGTGGTGCCAATTATGGTGCCGGGGCTGATGGCAAGGGCGGTTCTTACAAAAACATTTCTGCCAAGAACTTGGGGGTGCTTGACCGCCAAGCCTTAAACACGGCGCAAATGGAATATCTGCAAGACCAAGACGAACGCATCGCCCAAGATGTTGCCGCGTCTTCCGCGCGTGAACAGGCCTACCAAAATAACGGCGCAGTAGAAGGTTTAGGCATGGGTGCTAACGAAGCCGGTGCCGAGAATTTATTAGGTGCCGGGGGTATGGCTAGTGGGTTAGGAGCGTCTTTAGCCAACATTCAAGGGGCGGTATCTTCCGCTACGGAAGCGGCCGCTAAAGGTAAAAAAGGCAAAGGCGGCACGTTGGAAAAAGCATCCGCGGCATCCCGTGCCAGTATGGGTGGCGGTTCTCCTTTTGGCGGCTCCGGTTTCGGCGGTGCCGGCTTTGGTGGCGGTTCGGGTATGTCTGCCGGCGGTACCGGATTTGAAGGGATGTCCTTTGGGGTACAAAATAGCGGCAAAAACGTAGATAAAAACCAAATCGGTCAACAGGCTTTAGGTGCATTAGGGGAAGGCAGTAAGTTTAAAAATGCCGACTTGGCCCTGGGTGCCAAAGGCAAATTTTCCTCTATTGGGGCCGCTCAAAGGTTCAAAGAAAAAGATTCGTTAGCAAGTATGGAGAAAATGTCTAACAAAATAGCCGCAATAAACACGCGTGCGGCTAACGCGGGCTCGTTACCTTTCTTGGCCGGGGAGCAAATTTCCGGCGGTATGATGATTACCGGAGAAAGCGTAACCACCGGGCAAAGCCAAGGCTCTAAAGATTTTTCATCTGCTACTAATGCGGCTATTGGTCTTGCCAACGACTGGATGTATGGTAGCGGCGAAGAAGACGGTGTAGTGGAAGATTTGACACAGCGGTATAAAGAGCGCGAAAAATTGTCCAAAATGTTGTTTTGGACTACTACAATTATTGCGGCGTTACTCCTTCCATTGGCACTTCTGATTGGGGCCGGTTATTTGGCTTTAAGTTCTGTCTATGGTGCTATTGCTGGCGCGATTATGCTGGCGGCGGCCGCGGTTATCTGCGTAGGGGCATTAATTGCCATAGGTTTCTTAATAGCAGAGGCGGCAAAATATCAACAGCATTGGGGTGGCAATCCCTTGTCCACAACAACATACGTTATTAGCGGTATCTTGACCGCTGCTTTGGGCATTTGCTGGATCCCGGCGGTAGGGGAAGGGGTAGTGACTTATGTTAATAGTGCGGTGCACCCGATTTTGACAGGAATCGGTATAGCAGGAGGTTTGGCCGCTTTAGGTTCCCTTGGTGCCACCGCTGCTACTAGTGCTACTGATAATGTCGGAGATGTGGGTTTCGATTCCGGAAATACGGGTGGAGATGGCGGCCAACTTGATCTAGGCTCCGACGATACTCCTAAATCGTAAGGATAAAAAGTTATGGATTTTAAAAAGAAAGTACTCATTGGTAGAATTATTTTAATTGCACTGGTATGTGTGTTTGTAGTTTGGGGGTATTACACGTATTTTGTAATGCCTAAAGACTACCAACGGGCAGTAGCCCAACGGCAGGAAGAACTGGCCCGCCAAGACGCGCGCAATTTGCGCAAGGCGGCCTACCAACAGCGCTTTAGACAACAGCAACAACAAGGGCGCAGTGAGGTAAAAAACGCCGTTGACGGGATAAAAAAGTAAAGGAGACATCATTATGAACTTATTTCATCTCTTGAAAAACAAGTCAGGTAAACTGACGTTCGGTGTCCCGCAAATGGCGGCGGTGGTCGGCGCAGGCGCACTGCTTATTTACGGGGCCAGTAAGTCTTACGATGCGGAAAAAGCCCACATTGCCGAGCAAATGCGCTCCATTACGGCTATTTCCGCCGGAACTGACGACGCCCGGGCAAGCAGTATCCAAATTGCCAACGTCGGCGGGAAATACCTGCAAGTAGCCAACGAAGCAGACCGCCGTGCTATGGATGCCAAAAAGGCGGGTAATGCTAAATTCGGCGCCGGTGCTAATGACGATTTGACCGGTACGTTAAATGCCGGTTTCGGTGGGGGCGACCAAGGGTTAGGTATGGTGGCCAACAAAACCGAAATCATAGAAAACGGCTACAACGGTAGCGGTTCCTATGGTTCTTCCGGCTCGTATGGGGATAGTGCTTACGGAGAGAGCGGTTCTTCCGCCCGCAAAGGCGGCTCCCGCGGCGGTAAGTACGGTTCCCGCGGCAGTTACGGCAGTGATTACGGCGGCGGTTATGGCGACGGCAACGGTCTCCAAACGGCCTCTATCGCGCGTGCTTCGGGCGGTGGGTATAGCGGCTCGTCGTACGGCGGCACCAACTACGGCGGTGCTAACGGCTCGAGCAATTATGAATTTTCGGGTAAAATGAAAGACGGTACCGATCCTCTTTCTATGCTCAAAGGTTCCCAAAAGGGTAAAAGTGCGGGCTTTAAGAGCGCCCGCGGCTCTACTATCGGCAAAGGCAAAAACGGCAAAGGCGAAGGAGATGAACTTAGACAAATGGCTAAACACTCCAGCAAAATTGCCGCCAACGCCGACAATTCCGCCAACGCGGGGGCCGGGGTGTTCTTGGCCAGTTCTAATCTTTCCGGCGGTATGGGTTTTGACGATGCGGCTAATACCGGCGGCGGATCTTCGTCGGACTTTGATAAATCCGAAGTGGCGTTTCGTAATTTGGAAGGTTGGGCCCAAGATACCGGTAATAAAGAACAAGAACGTAATAAAAAAGCACAAGAAATTTATGATTTGATGAAGAAATTGCTGGCCCTTACTCCGGCGCTTTTAGCCGCGATTGTGGGCCTTAAACACGCCAGTAATTCAGGCGGCATAAAGGGTGCATTGGCTCTTGCGGGGGCTATAGCCGCGGCGGTTGGGTTATCAGCCGCGTGGGCGACCTTAATTTGGAAGTCGGCCGCGTATTGGCGCGACTACTCACCGCACAAATTTAACGGCTTCTCATTTGCTATGGTAATGATGGGTGGCGCTGCTATTGCCGCAGCGTGGGTAGCGTTCTTTAAAGGCGAGTCTATTGCCTCTAAAGTCAAAGAAATTGCCGGCAAATTGCGTTTTGGTAAAGGCGACGGTGTGGCCAGGAAACTGTTAGCCGGAACAGGCGCTATTGTTAAGAACAAAGTTAAAGAAATGGTAACAACCGCTATGGATGACAAAATGTCCAAGGTACTGGATGAAGAAAGTAAACGGAAACTTGGCGGCGGAAAGATAGACGACAACGGTTCCGGCGGTACGGATAATATGGCTTAAGGTTGTATTTATGGCGGGAGAAGGCGAAAGCCTTCTCCCGTTTTGTTGTTAAATTAGAAACGATTTGAATTTTCCCAGTGAGTAAAATTATGGCAAACACATCACAACCAACAGATCCGCAAGAGCCGCGTATGCCCGGGTTAGACGACTTGCCTTCCCCGCAAACGCCTGTTGAAACAGTGCCGCCAAAAAAACCGCTCATAGATTTGCCCGATAGCACGCCGCAACCGTTATCTGCCCGCGTGATACGCAAGGCTCCCCAAAAACCAAAAGAAAAAACTGCCGAAAAAACAGATAAACCTGCCGCTATCGCGCCCGGTGTTCCGCCTACACCCGGTGTTCCGCCCGCGCCTGCGCGCCCGGTAGCGCGCCCGTGGTACCGCTCTAACCGGTTGTGGAGTTTGGTGGCGGTGATCTTGTGTCTGTGGGGAGTGGGTACGATGGTGCCCGTGGGCAAAATTCCGTTTTTACGTAATTTGGCGTATGCGATGGGCTTTTCACCCGACGAAGCAAACCGCTTGTCCTTCTTAAAAGCACTTTTTTCTTGGAAAGATGAAGACCGCCGCCAACGCGCACTCGCCGCCGAAGGAAACGAATTTTCTGTTTTTAATTCCGGCGGTTTTGAGTCGTTATCCGCAGATGCGTCTAAAAGCAAACTCATTAACGTGCGTTCCGTAAACGCCGCTTTGGCGCGCCGCGGAAAACAAGGGGATGATTTGGCCGGCTCTTATAATGCCGCTCCCGGAGAAGAAGACGCGGTAAATAAACCGGGTGTCGTGCTGAAAGAAAATGCCTTCTCCGCCGATACGCAAGCCAATAATACCCAAAATTCCGAAGTGTTTTTCGGTGCCGATTCTTCCGCCGTACAGCGCGGAAAACAAGATGCATACAACTCGGTCAATATGTTGAAAAAACTAAATAATAAGCCGGTGGCCGGAGCATCCGCGCAAGATTGGTTGGACCGGTTGGTGGATAAAGGCGTGCGCGAAGAAGCCAATTTAGACGAAGTACAAAAATCACTCAATGCCACCAACTCCGTGCGTGCGCAATTTGGCGATACAAAAAAATTAGGTGATACCCGCGCTAAACGCGATATGTATTATGCGTGGTTGACCGGGCGCGCCGCCCGCCGTACGCCACAGCCGGTGCTTAAAAAAACGCTGGCTTCTGCCGGGTGGGACGGGGCCGATATGCCGCGCAGTGTGTTTTCGGCAAGCGGATTTTCCGGCGTGGCCATTAGTTCAGATGATGTCGTGGCCGATGTGGAAAGTGTCAAAAAATTTATGGAGTTAGACGAAAAATGCCGCAATGCTATTAAAAACGGCTCGGCTGATGCGCCCGATTTGGAACAAGAGGCTTTGCCGCGGATACAGGCACTGGCGGGCTCCTTCCCAAGTACGTGCGGCGACAGAGCCAATAGTTCGTTTAATAATACATTGCAAGCGTTGGCAAACACCTGCTACCAAGTCAGCCATTCTTTTCAACAAGTCAAAGACGAATGTAAAGAAATACAAATTGATGTGGAAAATAAATGTCAAGCCGTGCAGTTAACGGCCTATTCGGCCGCGTTTGATGCGTATTGCAACGCGGAAATGGAAAAATGTAATAATTTAGGGGCCGACGCAACCCCCGAGGATATTCTCGCTTGCCGGGGAAATGCCAGCCGGCTTTCTTCGTCAAACAATTTTGCCGATCCGGCCTACCCGAATATAACATTTAATTCCGGCGATTTGGGAAATGTGGTCCGAAATACATTTTTTGATGATCAGGGCCATTTTGGGGGGGACTATTTCCCCGGTGCCGATTGGGGTAACAGTTTGTGGGTGGATCCCAACGCCGGCGATTAGCCCGTCGGAGTTTGCCCCGGCCGGAAACTATAGGAGTTTAAAAACATTTAAAAACAGTAAAAATAGTAAAAAACAACTTGCCCTAAAATACCCCTTGACATTTTGGGAAAAATCATTATAATATTAGTAGGAAGTACTATAGGGTAAGTTGTTACAGAGTGGGGGTCCATCTCTGAACAACGAACTTTTTATTATGGAAGTAGTAGTAAAACGGGAAGTATAAATAATCGTAAAGTTTATATTTCCTCGGGGGAAACCCCAAGTACGAAGTTTTTATTTTAACAGGAGGCATTTATGCCAGAGGAAAAAAAGAAGGATAGTTTTACCTTTAGCGATAAGATTAAAAGCGGTAAACAAACCTCTTCTAAATCTTTTGCTAACCGTATTTCCTCCAAAATCGGGAGCGACGGCAAACCCCGTCAGACGCTTTTTGAGCGTACCAAACGGGATGCGCCGTTCTTTATCGCGGCTTTGGTGGCGCTTCTTTTGTTACCGTTCTTGTATAAGTACAGCGGACAGGTAACGGAAGAACCTTCCATGATCACCCCCGGTTACGAGGATGCTATGGTCAACCCGGATCGTTCCGGTTTTGACTTTACGGGCGACCCGGATGGGCAAATCGCTCAATTAGCCGGCCGTGATTCTTTGGATTTGATTGTAGGCTTCGGCAAGAAAGGCGAAGAAGAAGAAGGTACGGATGAATCGCTGGGGGATATTTATCGCAGCGGTTTGGCCGATACGTCTTCTGCCTATTCTCGTAATGCGACGGAAGAAGAAGTCAACAATACCAACATTTATAAATACCGCAAAGATGCCGCTCCGCAAACGCGTGCGGCTTTCCGCCGTGCCGCAACGAAAATTAACTCGTTGCGCAGAGACGGCCTTACCGGCCGCAGCGGCGGTAAAGGTATTTCGCCCTGGGGCGGTAGCATGAAAACGGCGGCCAGCAAAGTACGCGGCCCCGGTATGAGAAACAGCACCAAGCCGGTGTCTTTGCAACCGTTACAAGCGGCGGGGAAACCTTCCCGCGTGGCGTTCGGACAAGGTGCAGCGGCCGAAGCCAGACGTTCTAAAGATGCTATGTCTAAATCTAGCGCGATGCAAGCGTTGATGGACGCCCAAATGAGACCGGTAGAACCGGGCCGTATCGGCGGTTTAAGTTCCGGTGATTACGGCGGTCCCGGCGGCGGTTTAGGCAATTTGGCACGCAATTTCACCTACAACGGCAAAGAACCGTGGTGGTGGGATATGATGAAACGCCGCTCCCAAATGGAATGGGAAGCCAAATTCAACTATAAATGGGGTTGGATCAACTGGGCTACCGGACTCGTGCAAAACTGGTTAGCAGGTTTGTTTAACTGCTTGGCGGTAGGTGATTCCGGCGGCGATATTGATAACTTCTTAGGCTCCGGCGGTGGCAGTGGCAGCAATAAAGTAATGTGCTGCGGAAAAGAGAAGGATAGCATTGGAGCTGTTATTAAACAACAAACGGGTTTGGATTTTAGTAAAGAAGGTTGTAAGAATTACCAGACATTAGTAGGTAAAGATGCCTGCCCGGATGGTTGGGTTGATAAAAGAAGCGGCGGTGAACGTATTAACGGATGGCAAGCCCGCAAAAAATGCTTAGGCGGTAAAATAAAAGGTGCCGGTGCTGGTTTGGCGGCAGAAGTTTCCGACTGCCAAAACATGGTCAACGAACATTACCGCGTCAATCCGGAAGGTGCCGCGCGCAAATGGAACAAATATGTATATGTAGTAGCGCGCAACTATTTACCGGAGAATATGAAGTTGCCAGGGTCCCCGGTAGGATATTTGTGTTCGCCGGATAGCGACCGTACAAGAGTGAACGCGAGTCACAATGTGGGTGGCGGCGCTGTTAACTATTCTGGACTGGGAGATGCGAACGAAACAAGATCCGAAAAGTATTCGCACACTAGCGAATATAAAGAGCACCACATGTCGCCCAGCGTACATGAATTGGACCAGGAATCGGAAGCCGATGCCTGCGTAATCTACTTAGCCAACAGCGACACGTTAGAGCCGAAAGCTTTCCACTCGGCTGTGTTGGATATGTTGCGCCAACGACTCGGGGATAATGAAGAAGCGGTAAAAGCATATCAGTCGTTAGAGTTTATGTTTGTGGAAGCGTTTATCTCGAAAGATAAATTAGGTTTCCGCTCTAACCAAGTAGATCTGCCGATGACGTATGACCGTTTCTATAATGCCTATATCAGACATAAAGGTACGGAAGCGGCGGCAGGTGCATATACGGCCGGTGTGTATGAGAACAATAAATACTTTACCGAGCACGAAGATAAAACAAAACGTGAAGATAAGGCGGCAAAACAAGCCAAGCGGTCAGAAAAAGACGCCGCAAAAAATGAAGGTAAAGGCAAAGACAAAAAACGCTTGGACGTAGATAAACGTAAATATCGCACGGAAGGCGAAGATTACGTGATGGGTCAAAAATGTTACTTTGACAGCCATGTCCGTATCATGTGCGGTAACCAACAAGGACAAGCGATTGTCAAACTTAAACAAAAGTATATGGGGAAAAAGGATCCTTCTTTCTCCAAGGATAAAGACAACATCAGCGTAAAAGTGCTCGCGAACTTGAATGGCGAAGGTGGTGAAGGAGGATCGAAACGCCACGAAATGTCGGTAAATCCTTCTGACGGAAATGATAATACGCGTCTTTATTTCTACAACCCGGCAGGAACAAAAAAAGATAGTTGGGGTTATTTCTTGTGGACAGTTTACCGCAATGGAAGAGCCGTCGGCACTGCCGAGTGTGAATATGATAGTCGCGGATCCAACGTGATCACTGTCACGCGTGAATGCGACGAAGGCTCCACACAAATAGTGGGTAACCCTGAGGCAGATGGCGTTTGTTCGTCCAAGGTAACTTGTAATAGACAAGAGAACGGTCTTCTCGCTTGGGATTTCGTTCACGCTGTTGCGAACAAGGATGATAAAGATTGTTCCAAGGAAAAAGACAAGGAAGTTGTTGAAGTTGAAAAAATCATTGAAAAAGAAAAAATCATCACAGAAGATTGTGATTGTGCAGACTTCAAACCGGAGAAGCGGAAACTCTCGGACGACTGTGAGGTTGAAATATTTTGTCGCGGCAAAAATGATTGGCAAGTTAGGTTTATAGGCCAATGTGGAGATAAGGAAAACGACGAAGTTGTAACATTGCCGAAAAAGACATTCTACTTGCACTCGGACGTAAAGACTATTCCGCACCGAACAAATCCGTATGAATTGGATTTCCGTCCGGATCAGGAGAATCTGAACAAGACGCAGCAGCAAGATAAATTAGAGTGGGGCCAAAGCTGTAAATTGACAAACACAAGCTTGTTGTTGGTGCGTCAGCCGAACGCGGAAGTAATAGCTTACATGGAGGCGGCGAAAGAGAAGTTTGAGAAAGACAACAAAAACGCCAAGTTATTATTACCGGAACCGGAACAGTTTTCGATTGCGCACGTGATAGATGCCATCAATATTGACCCGGGCAAGGGGAAAGTCCCCGCCAATGTGGTTTGCTTGTTAGGCAGAACTATTGGGCGTGCGTCTCCTGACCCGACGGCCCATCCGAGCCACTCCTATCCCGCGAACGACGTGCCGTTTGATAACGTGTTCGGGGCGTTCTTGGCCTTCATCGACTATGACATGGTTTATTTCCCATACCAGAAATATGTCAGAATCGATAAAGATGGCAATTCGTCACGGGAAGGAAAAGATATACGGTTTCCGTGCGGCAGTATTTATCACTGGGGATCGTATGTTCACGGAGGAGTTACCAAAGTGTATGATGACCAAATTAATAATGGCCCGTGGGCTGGCCTGCCATTGCGCGAGTTGAAGCGTAACAAGATTGTAAGAGAGCGTACGGAGGCCACAGATGATGTGTCTAGGATGCGGTTCGTAAATGAGTATCGGGATCTGTTCTCAGACGAGGACTGTGGCTATAATAGCACTGACACTGTGAGTAGAACTAATGTGTTAGAGTATATCAGTCGGTTGTGTCAAGAGGGTAACTACATAAAACCTCACTCAGAATACGCAAAGTGTGATGATGGTTCGAAGGTTCCGCAACGTACTGAAGAGCAAAAGAAGAAAAGTGCTATTCCCAACGTTAATACACCAACCAATGCTTCAACAAGAAATTAGTCTTACAAAATCCCCCGAAGAGAAATCTTCGGGGGATTTTTTTGTCCTTTTGTTCCCTTTTACGGCTATCCGCATTTGCCCGTGTCGTGCCCTTTTTTCTATCATATACTTATGAATAAAAAACGCGCTTTTTCTATCACGCTGTCTGCGGTACTGCTTGCCACTACCGCACAAGCGCGTTTTCCCTTTTCGTTTAGTAAGCCCACTATCAAGACCGACTATTCCCAAACTGTATGGGACCAAATTATGGCGGAGCAGTCCGTCTCCGATATGCGCCGCGGGATGAGTGAAATGGCTCAAACCCGCTATCAAGATGCGTCTAACAGTTTTGCTAAAGCGGTTGTCAAAAATTCCAAAGACCCTATGGCCTATTTGCTGCTCGGCGCGTCTTTGTATTGGGCCGGCAAAGTGGACGACGCTATCAGCGAATATAAAGAGGCCTTGCGCTTAAACCCCAATAACCCCATGGCTTACCAACTTTTAGGTATTGCCGCCGGATGGAAGGGGGATATTTCTTCCGCGCAAGAGTATTTTTTAACTGCCAACCGTTTAGATTCTAATAAGGCCGATACCCACATGAATTTGGGCTCTACCTACGCCGTACAACATAAATTGGAAGATGCGTTGGAACACTTCCGCCGTGCCAGTGAACTCGCCCCGCGTGAGCCGTTATACCATTATCAATTAGGCACGCTTTACGAAATGCTCGGGCGAGACAGCCAGGCCGAAGAATCTTTCAAAAAGGCTTTGCACTTTTTTTCTGCTTATGAAGATGCACAACTTAGTTTAGCCGCTTTGTACGAAAGCCGCGGGCGGTTACAAGAAGCATTAAAATTTTATAAAAAAGCCGTCAAAACTAAACCCGGCGATTATGTGGCGCGGCTACGTTATGCGTTTTTGCTCGTGCGGCTGGGGCAAGAAAAAAACGCCCGGGATGTTTTGGAAGAATCTTTTTCTATTGCTAAATTTAATCAAGACGGCCTAGCGCTTAACGCCGCCTACCGCGCTAGCGGTACCGCCCCGAAAGATTTTGAAAAACAAATTGAAAAATTTGCGGACAATCTTACCAAAGTGCCCGCCGCTAAACCGGTGCAAATAGAGGTTTCTTTGGAATATCTGCCCCCCGCGCAAAATAATCAACCACAAGGCCGTAGTAGTAATTCTTTTGAGCGGGAATATCAAAAACTCCGGCCTTCGCCGTCTTTGTCCGGCTCGGTGGCAGACGCCGGCACGCCGCGTACGTTTAAACGTGCTTTTACTTTGCCCGCCGCCGACGCAACTGCCCGCGCCAAACAAATAGAAAATTTTACGGCTTCGTTGCGTCAAGCCGTTTCACAAGCACCGCAAGATTACGCGGTTAATTTATCACTTCAGGGCCGTACCATTGATTACCGGGCAACCGGGGCTATCACGCAAAACCGTTCTACTCCGCCTAAGGCTGTGTATGATCCGCGTGTGGTGGGTAATGATATGGGGCTGTGGGTAATGGGCCGCACGTGGCTGAAGTTTGTCCAAGAAGCCGAGGAAGATTTACAAGAATTTGTTTGCCCGCCCGGAGATATCTGTGCGTTACTTCAGGGCGTGGCCGATTTGGCCAAAGGCGATGCTGCCGGCGCACAGGAAAATTTTTCTCGGGCCGCCCAGCAAAGCCCGCAAGATGCACTGGCGCAACTTGGGTTGGGTACAGCGGCGGTCATCGCCGATAACGACGACGCGGCCCGCGCATACTATTCGCGCGCGTTGGAAATTGCCCCGGATAATAAAATCGCGAAACGCAATCTGAAAATTTTAACCGATAATTAACTATGCAAAAATACGGTCAACATTTTTTAATTGATAAAAACATTATCACGCAAATTGTGGATGCCGCGTTACTCTTGCGAGCGCAAAATATAGTAGAAATCGGCCCCGGCAAAGGTGCGCTGACAAATGCGCTTATTGCACGCGGCTTAACCAATTTTACCGTTGTGGAAATTGATCCGGAAATGGTTTCTTTTTTACGCGCGCATTTGCCGGGGCAGGCGCAAGTTACTATCGTAGCGCAAAATTTTTTAAAGTTTGATTTGGCAAGTTTGCCCGCTGTGCCGACGGAGTTTGTCAGCAATTTACCTTATATTGACGCGGCGGAAATTTTGGATAAAGTGTTGGCGTGGACGCATTTTCAGACCGCGGTTTTTATGTTTCAGAAAGAGCACGCGCAAAAAATACGCGCTCAAGCGGGAGATGAATTTTATGGTCCGTTAAGTATTTTTAGCCAACTTCGCGCGCGGATAAATTTAATTTGCAAAGTGGGCCGCAGTGCATTTGCGCCGCCACCGAAAGTAGAAAGTGCCGTGCTGGCTTTTGAAAAAATTACTCCGCCTTCGGTGCCGTGGGAAAAATTACGCCGTTTGGTAGTCACCGCTTTTTTACACCGCCGAAAAACTCTCTTAAATGCGCTTGTTTTGGGGGGATACGATAAAGAAAAAATTTCTGCCGCGTTGGAAAATTTACATTTGTCGCTTACTGTTCGCCCGGAACAACTTACCCCGGAAGAGTATGTAAAACTTGTTTTACTTATATAAAACTTGTCCGAAAGTGCCAAAAGGCCCAGTCGTAAATTGGGCCTAAAGACTCTTGTCCCTGCCGACTAAAACCCGTATCCTATAAGTATAGGGGAAACTATGAAAAAAATATTTCTGTTTATCGTAAGTGTTTTTATAGCTGTTGGTACTGCGTCGGCACAGCAGATGGTGGGTAAAATAGCTCGTCCGGTAGGGGCTACTGTTGGGCAATCGGTTGCTTCTGATAACATTGCCGCAAAAATACAACGGGAAATTGACGCACAAATGGCGGCTTCACGAGCGGCAGGAGGGCCGGAACGGTATGTTGGCAAAAATTATCAACCTACGCCCGAACAAGCGCAAGATGTTTTTGTGCGTATGGAAAATTTATTGGATAAGTTACCGCAAAAGCAAAGTGATTTTTACCGTGGAAAATTGGATACGGTAAAATTGAATAACGGTTTACCTGATGTCAACGATGTAAATACGATGAAGGCCTATTTGGCCGGGTATAAACTGCTTAAGTATTTTCCTAACGAGATTCCGCGTATCCGTATTTCCTACTTTGCGGAAAATTCCAATATTTTGGGGGCGTATGCTGCTGATTTCAGGGATTTGGAAGAGAAGTTCGGGGAAAATTGGGCGTATAGATGGTTGAGCGAAAAATTATATGACGGCAATCGGTTTAAGATGTTACCGTTGAATCTTCGTGACAAAATAGAGCCGATGGCTTGGGAAATGTTATATAGCCGGGGTGAAGAAAAGTTGGGGGTGTCTAGGGAATGGATGACACTTTTTATGCAAGATGCGCTGATGGAAGATTTCCGGAGCGTGACGTTTATTTCCGATTTGGATAATCACTACAATAATTGGAATGTGCAAGTGGTTTTGTCTCCGATTTTTTCAAAAGAAAAAGGAGCCTATTTTCCGATAGCGTTGTGTGCATTACACGAGTTGTTACACGTGCAAAATTTCTTTCCGGGAGTGTTAGAATCCGTGGAAGGGGTGTATGTGCTAACGGAACTTCCGAATAGTGTGCAAGATATTATGTTGGCAGATATCTTGTATAAAAAAGTGATGGGGATTGATTTAATGACGGAAGTAAAATATCCGAACGTGAACAGTGTGATAGATTATGGGAAATTGGCAGTTTTCTTTCATAAAATGGTGCAACAATACCCGGATACAAACATTACCGCGTTACTGTTAAAACCGGAAGTAACGCAGTATATCCAAGAGTTATATATGCCGCCTTATAAATAAAGTGAATTTAATACACGCTCTAAAATGCGTTCGTTAGGTTTGAAAGGTAGGATATTATTTAGAAGTAATTTATTGACCGCCGCGTCTATAAGCGTGGCGGTATTTTTTTCTTCGGGTAAATAAAAATGGCCGGCTTTGATAAGTGCTTCTTGCGGCACTAGACCGATCAGTTCTCCCGCCGTAATTTGTAGGCCGCGAGTGGCGGCTAATTTTTTACACGTCTCAAAAACTTCGGACAAACCTGTTTGGGTAAAGTCCGTTAAATTGCACGATACTTGCGCGCAACGGTAGGCAGGCATATACCAACCGATCGCCTTGACGCATTTTAATCCGCCGTTTTTTTCGCGCAGTTGTGTGGCAATTTCGCGCGCGATTGTAACATCTTGCGTGTTAAGAGACATATTAAATGCAATTAAAAATTTACGCGCACCGATTACTGTGGCTCCCGTTTTTGCGACGTGTTCGTTCCATGTTTTGGGGCCGAAATCCGGCGGCAATGTGCGCAATTTATCCGGCAATCTTTCATATTCTCCGCAGCGGATAAATGCTAAATTTCGGCGCTCTTTTGTGCGCGCGTTTTCTTCATATAAATAAATGGGAATATGTAAGTTATCTGCCGCTTTTTGTGCTAATTTTTCCGCAAGTCGGGATGTTTCTTCAATGGAAATATCTTGTACGGGTACAAGCGGGCAAACATCCGTTGCGCCCAGCCGCGGGTGCGCGCCGCGTTGCGTACGCATGTCAATCAGTTGACTGGCCGTGTGTATTAAAAGGAAGGTACTTTCCGCCACGGCTTGCGGATTACCTGCTATTGTAATGACAGTTCGGTTGGCATCAGCATTGCTGTCCACATGTAACACATGTGCCCCGGGTACGCTGGCGGCAGCAACTACCCGGGCGATAATATCCGGGTGTTCTCCGTCGGAAATATTGGGTACGGCTTCTATAATTTGCATATCTTTATTATAAAATTTTTCAGGGTGCGTAAAAAGTAGAAAAATCACTTGCGTTTTTTATAGAAATTTATAGTATAATACTTATAGGTACTTCGGTTTACCGGATGCCTAATTTAATTAAAGTAAGGAAGTATAAGTAACATGCCTAAAGGAAAAGTGAAGTGGTTTAACGATCAAAAAGGTTACGGTTTCGTAACCCCCGAAGATGGTTCTAAAGATCTCTTTGTGCACTATCAAGAAATTCAAGGCGACGGTTTCAAAACCTTGGCCGAAGGTCAAGAAGTGGAATTTGAAGTCGTAGAATCTGAAAAAGGCCCGAAGGCCGTTAAAGTCGTCAAACTATAAGTTTTGAAAGACTTTTCAAAGGGCCCCGCAAGGGGCTCTTTTTTTGTAGACAAAATGAAACCCAAAAAATCATACGCGCAAGCCTCTTTAAGTGAATTGTGGACACTTTCCTATCCGCTGATTATTACGATGGCGGCTCAAGTGGTCATGCAATTTGCCGATCGCATGTTTTTGTCGTGGTATTCGCACGAAGCGTTAGCGGCATGTGTGCCGGCGGGCGCACTTGCGTTAACGTTTGCCAGTCTTTTTATGGGCGTGGCCGGTTACACCGGGGTTTTCATTTCACAGTATTATGCGAAAAAGAAATTTGCATCCGTTACCATTTCTCTATGGCAAGGCGTGCTGGTGGCAGTCATATCTTCCGTTGTTCTTGCAGGGTTGACGCCGGTGGGCAATGCACTTATCCGTGCGTTTCATCATAGCCCGGAAGTGACTGCGCTTGAAATCAATTACTTTACTATTTTGAATTTATTTGCGGGCCTTGTGGTGGTCAATAATGCGCTGTCAAGTTTTTTTAGCGGGCGCGGACAAACAAAAATTCCGATGTATGCCGCGCTGATTGGCAATACGATAAACATCATCTTAGGCTATGTGATGATTTTTGGAAAACTTGGCTTCCCGCAAATGGGCATTAGCGGGGCGGGGTGGTCTACCGTGTTAGGCTCGCTATCTATAACGCTTATTTACATCGGGTTACTTTTGGGGGCGCGTATACGTAAAGAATATCGTATTACGCAGTTAGCCGGGTTTTATAAACCGGTGTTTTCGCGGCTTCTACGTTTCGGCATTCCTAACGGTTTTGGGTTTTTAATGGATATTATGTCTTTTACACTTTTTACGTTTATGGTGGGACATATTGACGTGGTTTCGCTGGAGGCAAGCAATGTGGTAATGTCTATGCAACCGGTGGTTTTTATGCTGGTGCTTGGACTAGGCATTGGAATACAAATTCTCGTTAGCAAATATCAAGGACTCAAACGCCCTGATTTGAGTGTTCAGGTGGTAAAAAATGCGTGCAAAATCGGTTATACGTATGCGGTAAGCGTGGGGCTTATATTCTTTTTTTTAACACCCTTTTTTGTAGGACTTTTTATTTCGCCCGAATCGGTAAATTCGGCGGAAATTGCCGCTAAGACATATCCGTTAATGCGACTGATGAGTTTTTTTGTAGTGGGAGACGCAACCTATTTAATTTTTGGCGAAGCGTTGCGCGGTGCGGGAGATACAAAGTTTTATATGACGGTGATGCTTACGTGTGCGTGGGGACTTTTGATTCCCGGAACGTGGCTAATTGTGTATGTGTGGAAAATGTCGGTTGTATGGGTGTGGGCGTGGCTGACGTTTTATGCTTGGCTGACGGCGTTGCTGATGGGAGTGCGGTTTCTGCAAGGTAAGTGGAAAAAAATAGAAATTACCGGTGCGTAAAAACTATTTCGTCATCAATAATTCTTTAATAATATCTTCGTGTATGCGGAAAAGGGCTTCATCTTTGCCCGCTAAATTATTGGCCATCAGTACAAAAGAGATTAACTGTCCGTTTTCTGCGCGCACGTAACCGGCTATGGCTTTAACGTTATCAATTGTGCCGCCTTTGACGCGTACGTCTTCAATCTTTTTTTTAGATTTCAAATACCGCCGAAGTACTAATAAATCTCCACGGTCATTGGGGGTGGCTAGCGAATTGTAATAATACTCAAAATATGGGCTTTGTGTCATATAATTAAGCACGGCCACCAATACGCGGGGCGTTAACAAATTATCGCGCGAAAGACCGCTACCGTCGTAAAGCACGGTATCGTTTAGGCCGGCAATATGCCGGGTAAGTAAAAATTGTTTCAGTTGGTTTAGTCCGTTTTCTATACTCCCTTTTTGCCCGGCGTGAACGGCTAATTGCCTTAGCAACATATCCGCATATAAATTGAAACTGCGTTTATTTACAATAAAAATAATGTCTTTTAACTCGGGGGAAAGATATTTATCCAACCGTTGCATAGCGGAATAGTCGGGGGATTGAGATGAAGTTTTCACTTGCCCGTTTACGGAAATACCTTGTTCGTTTAAGGCTTGCTCTAACGCTTGTAAGGCAAAAAGTGCCGGCTCCGGCAAGGCGGCTTTGATGTGAAAACCTTTGGCGCTTGTAGGTATTGTACCGAAAATTTTTAAGTCGTATTGCCCGGGCGCACCGTATACATAAGCGTTATCTTTATTAGATTTTCCGTCGGTAATTACAAAAGATTGAATATGCACATCGGGTAAATCCGGTTGGGTGTGATCTACGAGTACGTTGCGGTTAGGGTGTGTTTCGGACTTGAAGTAAATATCAAACAAATTGTCGTTAAAACAAAGGGGGGAAGCGGGGGCTGCAAAATAGTTGCCCATATTTTCCCAATTTACTTTAGGAGCGATTGTAGGGCCTTCAAACAAAGATACATCGGCAATTAGGTCACCGTTAATTTGGCGCACGCCCGCTTGTTTGACGGAGTTTGCCCAACGCTTGGCTACTGCTTGCCACGTTTCTGCGCCGACTACGCGCGTGGAGCCCAGTGTCATATCCCCGCCACCTTGTAAATACAATTCCCCGTTTAATACGCCGTTTCCATCTGGTGTTCCTTTCATATAAAGGTTGGTCTCAAAACGGTAATGCGGTCCTAATGTTTCCAACGCGGCGGCGGTTGTTAAAAGTTTAAGGGTGCTGGCCGGAGTGAGTCGCGTGGAGTCTTGCAAAGCAAATAACGGACCTTGATTTTGTTGGGAAGGTACGGCAATGCCGGCCCAAATAGCCCCACGCAAAACGGGATGTTTGATTTTTTCTTCTACCCAATTTTGCAACGGTTGTGCATTTAGCAAAGAAGGAAGTAATAATACCCCAAGCAAGAGAATACGCATAGGTTAATTAAACCACGGATACCATTTGTCTTTGTCGCGGATATTGATTAAAAGCGACATTACCAGTAGGTCGCGTGCATTGATGGCTTGCGGTTTGTCCAACTGGCAAGTAAAACTATCAAAAGCGGAGTGGTCATTGCGGATGGAACCGGTGCTATCCATTTGTCCGTAAATATCGTAATCGGCTCGCAAGAAACCCCACAAATGCCCGCATAATTTGCGTAGTACGCTGCGCCACCAAGCACCGTGTTCGCGGATTTCTGCCAATAAATTTCCGTCATGGCTAAACAGTTGCCATCTGCGTTGCAACACAAAGCGCCGCCGCACGGCCACGAGTACTTCCTTGGAGCGTGCAAAATAAATTTCGTATTTTTCGGAAGTCAGGCCAAAGCCCTTTTGCAAAACGACAGCGGCCTTTTTGCCCTTGCGGTCAAACAGGCTTATTTCTCGCAGTACCAGTTGCGACCATATTATTCCACAGAAGAAAATGATGATTCCCAACGGAATAAGTAGCGAGCAAAAAGAATAAATCGTATCGTAGGTAAAAGTAGAGAACGTTACGAGTTGAGTTTTTTCCAACAGGCCGCAAACGGCCAGTAAAAATCCGGTAAAAACCACCAGTAAAATGCCCGAAAGTAAAAATAAACTATCCCACCGATTGGATAAGGAAATCAAGATGTTCCCTTGATTGTCTTTGGCGCGGAAAATAAGTGAAGGGGTACCATACAATCTGGTAAAACGAATCGGGTAAAGTGAGTTGGGGTTCGCGGCCGGCAGTTGCACTTGCGGGCGTTTCCATAAACGTATAGCCGCCGCGCACGCGAGCAATAAAATATACAACAATCCTATTATTACAAAAGCATCAAATCCGTGTTCAAGTTGGCGGATATACGGCGGCATCCGTTGAGAAATAAATGTGTTGAAGCGAAATTGCCCCAAACGTTTTTTAAGTGTTTTGGGTGCGGCAGATTTTTTGGCGTTTTTCGGTTGTGCCGCCAGGTTGTTTTCATCCGGCGCGGTAACGGTTTCTTCTTCCACTTCCGGCATGGCAGCAATGTTGTACGCACGCGGATCTTGCAAATCCATTTCCAAGGTTTGCATTTCGCCGGGGCTTACCTTTTGGGGAGCACGGGGGGAAATAAAGGAGAAAATTAAATCGGTTTCCGCGTAGGTTAAATTGCGTGCTAAAATGGAATAGGCTTGCCCGTTAATCAAAAAGTAGCCGGCGCCAAAATCATTTTTAGGAGTATAAAAACTGATATAGAAAAAAGGTTCACCCGTAGAGAATTCAATACGTTTGATATCTTCCCCGGTGTAAGAATTGCCGACGACTTGCATTTTTTTGCGTTTCAGTTCGGTTAGGTCGTTGGTAATTTTGCCTTCAATACACGTTTCGGTAGGACAGTCAATTTTTTTAACTTCAATGGTAGAGTTCCCTTTCTCTATGGCCAACACGGTTCCTAACGGTGATTTGGAAGATTGTTTCCACCCGGAAGGCATATCTAACGTGAAACCGTTATCTTTAGAGACGAACAAAGCCGCCCACCCGGTTGACGCACAAACGAGTAGGAACAGCAGTAATAAAGTTTGAATAAACGGCTTACGTGCCATACTCCATTATTATAGTAAATTCTACGCCGTCTTTGATGCTTGTTTTTCAAAAGTATAATTTTAATTGTCGCATGGGGGGAAAAATTGATATCATATAGCAAAGAAGTATTTTTATCGGACAAACTAAATGACTCAACCTATTTTACAAAAACGTTTGGAAGCGGTGCGCAAGTTACTGGGTAAATACCGGGTAAGTTCGTTGGTGCTGACGGATCACACTGACCAATTTTATATGTCGGGTTTTTCGTTTTATCCGCAGGAGGCCGTATTTATAATTCATCCTCGCGGTATAGCCTGTTTCGTGCGGGAATTATACACCGAGCAACTGCGCCGTTTTAATGCACAGTTAGAAGTTTTCGGTTGCGAGACCGATCGCTTGCAAGCGGCTATCAACTACGTCAAAACAAAGAAAATTTCCCGTGTAGGTTTTGACGCGGCCAAGGAATCATATTTGGCTGGGAAACAAATGCGTCAAGCAGGTTTTGCGGAACTGCCCAGTTTAATTTCCGATTTGCGGGAAACAAAAGATGATGCCGAATTAAAAAAATTAAGACAGGCTTGCCGCATCGCTTATTTGGCATACGAGTACGTCAAACCCCGCTTAAAAACCGGAATGATGGAGTGTGAAGTGGCTTCTATGTTGGAACAATTTATGCGCGCAAACGGAGGAACGGAAACTTCCTTCCCCACAATCGTTGCTTTTGGAGAAAACGCGGCCAATCCACACCACCAAACCACTACCCGCAAACTCAAAAAAGAAGAGGCTGTTTTGATGGATTTCGGTTGTATTTATGAGGGGTATTGTTCGGATATCACGCGCTCTTGGTGGTATGGCAAGCGCGAGCCGAACGAATATAAAAAAATTTGGAGTTTAGTAGATAAGGCTCGTAAAACGGGCATTAAAACGATTCGCAAAGGTGCTGCTACCCGTGACGTGGATGCCAATGCCCGCCAAGTCATAACGGCGGCCGGGTACGGCGATTATTTTACACACCGCACCGGGCACGGGGTGGGTATAGATATTCACGAAGAACCTTGCAACAGTGCGGAGTCCGCGGCACGCTTGCAAATAGGCAATGTAGTAACGGTGGAGCCGGGCATTTATTTGCCGGGTAAATTCGGCGTTCGGTTGGAAGATACTGTGGCGGTGGGCAAAGCCGGCGCTACTATTTTAACGAGGAAATAATATGACTATAAAAAATATGTCTGCCACGCGAATGAATCTTTTTCGTCGTGTCCTTAAAGACGCAAAACTAGATGGTTATATTACCGTAAGCACGATTGAGCAACGTTACTTATCCGGCATTGATTTGTCTGCGGGCGAAGCGGTGTTTTTAATTACACCGGCTAAAGCCTATTGTATTACTAAAAAATTGATTGTCAGCAAGATGGCTCCGGCTAAAGCCTTCTTAAAAACGGAAGACGCTCCGTTCGGTACGATGTTAGCCGGTGCACTTGAAAAAGCCAAAAAAATGAAACTCAAACGCGTGGCGTTTGATCCGGACCAAGTAGATTTTCAAACGGGTGAAACGTTGACAAAATTCGGATGCGTGCGCGCTGAAGGGCTTGTCGGCGAAATGCGTAAAGGCAAAGATGCCGACGAGGTCGCTAAACTGCGCAAGGCTTGCAAAATTGCTTTTGATTCTTTTGCCGAAGTAAAACCCAAAATCAAAACCGGGATGACGGAAGAAGAAGTACGCGTGTTAATGGCGATTGCTATGCATAAACGCGGCGCAGACAGTGTGCCCTTTAACATTGTATGCTTTGGGGAAAATACGGCGGATGCGCACCATACTCCTTCCAAAACCCGTAAACTTAAAAAGAGCGAAGCGATACTCATGGATTTTGGTTGTTTTTATGAGGGGTACACTTCTGACATGACGCGCAGTTGGTGGCACGGTTCGTCGGTCCCTGCGCAGTACACAAAGATTTGGAACATTGTAGATAAAGCCCGCCAAGCCGGTATCGGTGTTTTGCGTGCCGGCGTAACGGCCGGTGCGGTGGATAAAGCCGCCCGCGACGTAATAGAAGCGGCCGGATATGGTAAGGAGTTTTTTCATACCACCGGACACGGTATTGGACTAGTCGTTCACGATGCGCCGATTTTGCGTACAGGTTCGGCGGCGGTGCTGCCGGATCAGGCGGTTGTAACGGTAGAGCCGGGCATCTACTTTACCGGGAAATGGGGTATTCGTCTAGAGGATAGTTTCCTCGTTACCAAAACCGGTTCCAAAAAATTGACACAAAAATAAAAGGAGTTATTTATGTTAAGTACGACCGAATTTAGAGAAGGACTCATCTTTGAAGATGAAAACGGACAATTGGTGGAAATTATTGAATTTCAACACCACCGCAAAAGCCAAGCCCGCGCCGTAGTGCGTGTGAAATTGCGCAATATTAACACGGGTTCTGTCATTGAAACGTCTTACCGCCCCGAAGATAAATTTAAAGAAGTAGAAGTGGAAAAACGCCCCTTTACCTATTTATATATGTCGGGCGATATGGCTACTTTTATGAACGCGGAAACGTATGATCAAATAGAAGTACCCGTTAGCAAATTAGGCGATTTATCCAAATATTTAAAAGATAATATGGACGCAACCGGTATCTATATTAACGACAAACTCTTTAACGTAGAGTTACCGATTAAAGTACCGCTCAAAATCGCATCCACCGTGCCCGGTGTCAAAGGCGATACCGTGGCTAATACGACTAAAGAAGCCACGTTAGAGACCGGCGCTGTTATTAAAGTACCGCTCTTTATCAACGAAGGCGATACCGTGCTTGTAGATACTCGCACCGGGAACTACGTAGAACGGGTGGCAGCGTAATTTTTATGAAGCGCGCAGTTATTTGTCTGTGCTGTTTGTTTTGTGCCGCGGGGCTGCGCGCGTTTGACTTGCAGTATGGGTCTTTGTTTTGGGTGAACGGTATTACCTTGGAAGATGGAAACTTGGTTATGCCGGTTTCACGCGAAAAATACGCCAATGTGCGCGTATTGGACAAAGATACCTTTGATTTTTTGAAAACGTGCCCGGCAATATGTGAACAAAAAGACGTGTTCGGCCGGGTACAAGTCAGTCAGTTGCGTGCCGCCAAGACGCGCCCCGGGATGTGGATCGGCGATGTGACGGTGGATGATAAGTGGCAACTTACGTTTTTGGTATTTGAAAAAAAGGGCCAGTTTAGTGTTGTGCCGCCTACACCTGTAAAAGTGTTAGATGTAATTTGGCTGAAACAGGTAGAGGACTTGCTCAAAGCACGTGTGCAAGAGGAAAAATAGTATGCAGTGTATGATACGCCCCAGCGGGTTGGTAATCGCCGAGCAAGTAGAGATGGCCGATTCGTTTTTAGCGCGGTTAAAGGGGCTTATGTTTCGTAGAGAATTGCCGTTCGGGTGCGGGCTTTTACTAACGCCTTGTTGGCAAATTCATACTTGTTTTATGCGCTTTGCCATAGACGCTGTTTTTTGTGATAAGGCCGGCAAAGTGCTGTATGTTAAAGAGCAAATGAAACCTTGGCGTTGGGGACGTTTTGTGCGCGGGAGTCACTACACGCTGGAATTGCCCGGCGGCAGTTTGCAAGGTCGCGTGCGGGTGGGGGATGAACTCTTGTTTGCGGATCATTTTAATCAAGTTATTTCAGGAGAAAAACAGAAATGAATATCAGAAAAATGGTATTAACTTTACTTGTTAGTATATTTACAACGATTCCGGCGGCCGCGTTGGGCCATTGGGATGATTTCGGTTCTCACGTTACGGCCGGTAATGTGCATGCCTTTACGCAAGATTTGGGCGGTATGATAGGTTCGGGTACCTACACCACCGGCCGTATTTTGGGTTGGGGGGGATTTCAAATTGGGCCGCGTGCCAGTATGCTTTTCAAAATGAGTAAAGCCCAAGGCTCCACCGAAGCGGCGCGTAATCAAACCGCGCTGGGAGACCGCAACGAAATCGGCGGGCTTGTCAGCCCGTGGTTGCAAGCGGATATCGGGATGCCTTTTCGTTTAGATGGTTTTATTCGCGCCAGCAGTTATGACGGGCTTACCATTGCCGGCGGAGGGCTGCGTTGGGGGGTTACACGCCCCAGTGAGGTGCTCGGTTCTTTGCAACCTATGCTCGTGTTAGCGGCACATAGTGCCAGCGCGCAGGATTTTTCTGCTACGCACTATAATGCCAGTTTAGTGTTATCTATGAAGTTTAAATATTTTGTACCGTACATTGGCGGGGGAGTGGATTATACCACCCTTAACGTAGGCAACGGAGTGGGTGCCCAAGCGGCCGATTTACGGGCCACGCGCGACCACGCGTCTACTCCTCGGGCGACGGCTGGTTTTAATTTCAAATTGCCATCTTATCTGGATTTAAGTTTAGCCGCGAACTATGCTCATTACGGTTTAGGAGCCGAGGCTTCTTTATCGTTGCGTTTTTAAAGTGCAAAAAGGAGAAATTAAACTATGCGCAAAGGTTTTACGCTTATAGAGGTATTGGTGGTTGTTTTAATTATCGGTATTTTAGCGGCGGTTGCGTTGCCGCAATATCGTCGTGCTACGAACAAGGCGCGTTTGTCGCAGTTGGACACTATTCTTAATACGGCCAACAAAAGCATCAGTTCCTATTTGTTAGCCAACGACACACCGGATGAAGTGGTGTTTTTATCGGGTGAAAACAGCGTGGCTGATATTGATATTGGGGCTTCTTGTGATGGAGATGAGTGCTTTTCCAAGGCGGGGGCTTTTAGCGTGGCGTGCACGCCGGGCGGAGTGTGTGGGGTGGAGTTAGATACTTCGCGCACCACTTCTTCTAATTCCAATGATAATTGGCTCGGAAATGCGCGGATGGTTTTCTTGCGTAACGACAAAGGGGAGTGGTACGTAGATACGCTAGATGTAGAGGAATAAAATTACCCCTTGACAAAATAGCATTTTTGCTTATACTTATAATAGCGATATTTTGAAGGAGGTTGTATTATGAAAAAATTAACCGTATTACTTAGTGCTTTCTTGCTCGTGCTGGCGGTATCTGCCCGTGCGCAGGAAGAAGCAAAGAAGAAGGTCGCAGAAGAGCAAAAGATGGAAGAAGTAGCCGCTGCTGAAGAAAAGGCGGAACAAGTCGCTGCAGAAAAAGTACTGGAAGAATCCGCGGTAAAAAAGGCGTTGGAAGAAGTAAAAGCCGAAGCGGCCGCGGAAAAGAAAGTCGGTGACGAAGAAAAGGTAGCAAAGGAAGAGTTTAAAGAAGAAGCGTTTGACGAAGAAAAGTTGGAAATGGAAAAGAAGGCAAAAGAGATCGCATACGCAGACGAAAAGGAAGTAATGGAAGAGTATGTTGCCGAAGAGTCAAACCCTAAATACAAACTCGGTGCGCCGATTCAAAACAGCAAAGCGGCCAAAGACTTCTGCTTATGGCTCAAAGATCGCAAAATCAAAGCAGGCCCCGGCCCAGCGGAAACGTGCGCTATGCAAGGGGTGGCACTTGAGATTGAAGAGGATGCTGCGGCTAGAATGATGAAGGCAAAATCTGCTATGAAAGCGGAAAAATTAGCAGAAGAATTCGTCAAGGTAAAAGATGAAAAAAAGGCTGATGTGCGCAAAGAGAAGTTTCTCAAGATGAAGTTGGAAATCGCTAACCCGGAAGAAAAATAGAAGGGTTAGCAGCCAAGAAGCCGGTAGTTTTACGAGTCGTGTTTTTAGATTCCCCGGGTTTTCGCCCGGGGAATTTTTACTTCTAATAACAAATCAATATTTTCGGTGAGTTTCCCATTGCCAAGCCGTTTGAATAATACGCGTTAAATCATACGTTGGTTGCCAACCCAGCATTTCTTTAGCACGTGTGCTATCTGCTACCAGGCGGGCGGGGTCTCCGGCGCGGCGGGGGGCGTGCGTAACCTTAAAATCTTGTCCGGTTATTTTTTGAACGGTAGCCACCACTTCAGCCACACTATGCCCGTTACCGCTACCGAGATTAAAACGCAAACTGGCCGATTCGTTAAGTAATTTAGCAAGTGCCAGCACGTGGGCGCGGGCCAAGTCGTTGACGTGGACAAAATCGCGGATACACGTTCCGTCGGGGGTGGGGTAATCGGTGCCGAAAACGGTAAACCCGTTTTGTTTTCCGGCGGCGGTTTGCACAAGCCGGGCAATCAAATGCGTTTCGGGTGAGTGTGACTCGCCGATTTCGCCGCTCTCATCGCTGCCGCTGGCGTTAAAATAGCGTAAGGCGGCTGATTTTAAACCGTAGGCCAAGTCAAAATCTTCCAACATTTTTTCCACCATCAGTTTAGACCGCCCATACGGGTTAATGGGGTGGGTGGGGTGATTTTCGTTTATTAAATCGGCTTGTGGCTCGCCGAAAATCGCTGCGGAAGACGAAAATACAAACCGCTTGATATTATGGGCGAGCATCGTGGTCAGTAATGTCAGTACGCCGGCCGTATTGTTTTGGTAGAAAGTGGCGGGATCTTTGACACTGCGGTCCACTTCCGTGCACGCGGCAAAGTGCATAACGGCAGCAAAATCGTACTTTTGAAGGACGCGCTCTAAACACGCCTTATCAGTAAAGTCGCCCTGTTCAAAATCAAATCCGGCTACCGCCTCTTTGTGCCCTTTGGAAAGGTTGTCTAAAATAACCGGATGATAGCCGCCGGCGGCTAATTGCCGCACGGTGTGAGAACCGATATACCCCGCTGCGCCGATAACTAAAATATTCTTCATAGATTATTTGGCTAAAAACTTATCAAAAGGAAAGGGCATTAGTTCACCCAGTGTTTTACGGTAAACGATACGTTTTTTTCCGTCAAGTACGGCAATAAAAACGGGCGTTTTGGAGTCCATAAACTCGCTCATGACTTGCCGGCATGCCCCGCAAGGGGAGTTAAATTTTTGTCCGGGTAACTTTTGGGTAATAAGCGCTAGCGCCTTAAACCGGCGGTATCCGGCGGCTGCGGCGGCGAACATTGCATTGCGCTCGGCGCATACGGTCAAGCCGTAGGAAGAGTTTTCCACATTCGTGCCGCAAAAGATTTTGCCGTCGGGAGTCAACACCGCGGCTCCTACTTTAAAATGCGAATAAGGCGAATAAGAATTTTCCCGCACTTTTTGGGCGGCATCCAATAAATCGCTAATCATTTGTTTTGTAAATGTTTCCATAGTTTTATTGTATAATATAGCAAGTAAAAATCAAATTGTTTTTTTGGTTATTTTTGGCCAACCCGGTTGGGAAGATTTTTACAAAAAAAGCCTTGATTTTTTTCCATTTATGCATTAGACTATAAATGAGGGAGTATGGATTTACAAGAAACATATTATAGGAGGAACCTATTATGAACTACTATTATAGACGGTATGTCGCAGTCCTACTGACTGCGTTCTTACTAGCGGCGGCCGCGCCTTTTGCGCTCGCTCAAAAAGACGTGAACAAGAAGGCTCCTGAAAAGAAGACGGAAGAACAGAAGAAGGAAGAACAGAATTCGAAAGAGAGCAAGAAAGGCTCTTATGCCACGGCGCAAGTATTATGTAGCGGTTTGTTGTCTAAGTCGCTATTGTTCTCGCCGAAGGCGGCAGAGTTCTGTGCCCAGCACGGTGTGACGGCCGTGTCCGTGTTCCCTAACGGTAGCGCCTCGTCTTATTATGGCACTGTGTCTGACGCCGAGATTAAATTGAAAGAAGCTCAAGAATACTACGATCAATGTAAACAGAATCTTGACAAGGCCGGTAAAGAAGTGGATAGACTAAAAGAGGAGATTTCTAAACTTGAAAACGGACCGGAAAGAAACAAGAAATTAGAAGAGTTAAAACAAAAGCAACAAGAACTAGAAAACATAAAGAAAGATATGGAAGCAGCCAAAGCCGCGATCAAAGATGCTCAAGCATATAAAGACTCGTTAGATAAGTTAACCCCTGAAGAATGGGAAAAAATGGCGGGTCATTACAAAAATCAATATGAGCAATGGGCAAAAGACGCTCAGAAAAAATCCAGCGAAATTTCGTCAATGATAGACGAGGGGAAAGCCAAGGCTGCGGACTACCAAAAAAACGCTGACGAAGCGTTGGCTAAGTATAACAAGGCCAAAGAAGATGGAGATGAAGAGGCGGCAAAACAGTATTGGGAGTACTACGAAGGGTATAATAAGGGCCTTCAGGAAACGCAAGGTTGGGTAGCCTCTTTAGAACAAGACAAGGCAAATGTCGATAAAGAGGGAGCTGACTGGGCGAACACCGCCGCGAATATGAACTCCGAAATGGCCCAAACGTTGGCGTATCAAGAAGCTGACGCGAAGATATCTGGCGCAGAGCAATGGGCAAAAGACGCTCAAGAAAAATACGATTATATATATTCGGAATATCAAGCGGTGCAAGAGGAGTATAACAATGTCCCCCCTTATACGCCGACAGAGGATGAGCAAGCGGAAATAAACAAACTTACAAATGAGTTAAATAATGTTGCTACGCCAAATTATAACTATGCGGAACAACAATATAACGATGCTGCTGCCGCCTTGGGTGAAGCAGAGACGAATTACAATAATGCGCAAAGCGGCAGTGGTTCCACCGGCGGCGGGGAATCAGGTAGCGGTAGTGGAACTTGTCAGGAAGAGTATGATCAGTGTATGGCGGACCGTAAGGCCTGTCAGGCATCTTGTAAATCTGCCGCCGATCCGAAGCAATGTGTAGCCGACAAGTGTAAAAAGTGTACAAAATGCTGAAAATAAGTATATAGATTAAACAAAACCACCCCGGATATCCGGGGTGTTTTTTTGTTGTCCTTATTTGATTTGGACTAACGGCCAAGTAGGAGTTCGATTCAAACCTAGCGGGCCACAAAAAAACCACGCTTACGCGTGGCCTTTAAATGGCGCCCTCTAGGAGAATCGAACTCCTCTTTTCGGATTGAAAATCCGACGTCCTAACCGATAGACGAAGAGGGCTAAATGTGCGCCCGGTGAGACTTGAACTCACGGCCCCCCGCTTAAAAGGCGGATGCTCTACCACTGAGCTACGAGCGCTAAAATTGTATGGGAATTTAATTGCTGCCAACTAAACCCGACTTAATTATTATACTAAAAATAAAACGGTATGTAAAAGATTTTTTCTAAAAAATTTCTTGCCGCTCTCTTTAGCAATAATTTATTATATCAGTTTTTTAAATGTTTCGTCAAAAAAATATTTCCTGCCGCCGGGGAAAATGTTTGACATACTCCTTTTGCCTTGCTACCATATAAAGAGAGTCCTTTTGTATTTTACCTAGCGAGGCATTATGAAAAAAGTTATCAATGTTAGCACGCTTAAACCAATTGCCTGTTATTCCCAGGCCGTGGAAGAAGGCGGTTTTATTTTTACCACCGGCATTGTGCCGATTGACCCCGTCACCGGCGAAATTTTCAACGGCGACGTGCGCGTACAGACCGAACTGATTTTGACCAATTTGGAAACCGTACTTAAAAAAGCCGGCAGTTCGCTTAAAAATGTTCTGAAAACTACCGTCTATATGACCGACTTAACTCAATTTGCGGAAATGAACGACGTCTATAGCACATTTTTTAAAGAAAATCCGCCCGCCCGCACCACCGTACAGGTGGCGGCTTTGGCTAAAGGCAGTTCGGTGGAAATTGAAGCCATCGCAAAAAAATAATTATGACGCTGCAAGATCAACTGCTTTCATCGCGCTCGTGTGGCATTTTGTTGCCCGTTGCCTCTATGAAAACCCAAACCGATTGGGGAGTGGGTGATTTTAATTCGTTGCAAGAGTGGACCTCTTTTTTAGCCAAACAAGGTATAAAAATTTTACAAATACTGCCTTTGCAAGAAACGGCTCCCGGTATTACGTGCCCTTACTCGGCAATGACCGCGTTTGCTACCGATCCGGTGTATGCGGATATCCCGGCGGTGGAAGATGTCCGCAACAGCGAAACCGCCCGGGAATTTATAACCGCCCTTCAACCGCAAATCACCACCTGGCGCAACGCGCCTAAAGCCCCTTTCGGCGAAGTGAAAAAAGCCAAATTGCACGCATTATGGCTGGGATATCAAACTTTTTTAAGCCGGGAACAAAGCACGCGTTCCCCGCGTTTCTTGGCCTTTGAGGCCTACCGCTCCGCCCAAGCGGGTTGGCTGCGAAATTATGCGATTTTCCGCGCATTAAAGGAATTTTTTAAGTGGCAAACGTGGACACAATGGCCGGAAGAATTACGCCGCTTTGATAAAAACGCTGTGGATGCTTTTGAAGCCAAATACCGCGAATATGTACAGTTCTTTTCGTATGTTCAATGGATATTAGACGGCCAGTTGCGCCAAGCCAAAGCGTTCGCACAAAGCCAAGGAGTTTTAATTTTCGGCGATATCCCCTTTGGAACGAATTTGGATAGTGCCGAAGTTTGGGCCGAGCGGGAAAATTACCGCTTAGGCTACGAAATCGGCGCGCCGGCGGACCAATTCTCCAAAGGCGGCCAAAAATGGGGACTCCCGGCGTATGACTGGGTATATCAACACGAACATCATTTAGATTTGTGGCGGCGCAAAATTCGCCGCATTACGGAGTTGTACGACGTCTTCCGCTTGGACCATTTGGTCGGCTTTTTCCGCACGTACGTTTTCGGGCCGGAAGATACCATCGGCGGTTTTGATGTGGAAGGCGAACAAAATCAAAAAGAACGCGGTTATGCGTTTTTAAAAATGGTGTTGGAAGAAGCACACGGAAAATTGGCCGTTGGCGAAGATTTGGGCGTTATCCCTAATTATGTGCGTCAAATGTTGGTGGATTTGAAAATCCCCGGCTATAAAGTATTGCGCTGGGAACGCGAAGATAACGGCTACTACCGCGAACCGCGCCACTATCCCGTCGTGTCTTTGGCCACCACGTCTACGCACGACACGGAAACCGTACGCGGTTGGTGGGAAACTATGGACATTGGCGAAAGAGCCAATATCTGGGAAATGATCTCCGCGCAAAAAACCGACGGCAATGTGCCGTGGAATTACGATACCCAACGCGCTATCTTGCGCCGCGTGTTGGACAGCGCATCGGCGCTGGTGATGTTCTCTTGGCAAGATATTATCGGCACGACCGATCGTGTCAATACGCCCGGTACCGTAGGAGAAGAAAATTGGACCTACCGTACTGCCCATACTCCGCAAGAATCTTCGCAGATTTATAACCGGGAGTTGGAAATGCTGCGCCAACTGTTAGCGGAAACAAACCGCTAGTATAAGAAACAGTGGATAAATTTTACAATAAAAAAACACCCCGCATAACGCGGGGTGTTTTGCAAAACGTAAACTTATTTGGCGTTTACCATTTTGGCTCTGGAGATATCGCCTTTCTTGTCTAAGAAATAGAGATATCCTTTTTCTTTTTTAATACCGCATTTTTCGACTTTTTTCGGTTTGCCACCTTTTTTGCCGCCGCGGGCCATTTGCACACGGGCGATATCGCCATCTTTATCAATGTAGTACAAGAAACCGTCTTCGCGGTCCATGCCTACTTTCAATACTTTTTCAGCCATTGTTGAACTCCTCCTTATAAGGATCGTCGTTAATATTAACGTACACTAACGTACAAATCAAGTGTAATAAAAAAATTCAAGTTTTGCAAGTGTTTTTTTTCGTCTTGTTTCCTTCGGGGGATTTTTCATCGTTCGCGTATGGTGGGGGAAAACGGCTTTTTACCTATGATATATGGGGAAAATGCTATAATCAATTATATATCTACCTAAGGGGACTTTATGTATTTAAAAGCAATAGAAATAATGGGGTTTAAGTCGTTTGCCGATAAATCACGTCTGGATTTTGAACCGGGTATCACTTGCGTAGTGGGGCCGAACGGTTGCGGTAAATCAAATGTAATTGACTCTATACGTTGGACCATCGGTGAAATGAGTTGGAAGGCGTTGCGTTCTGCGTCTATGGTAGATATTATTTTTAACGGTACGTCTAAACGCGCTCCTTTAAATATGGCGCAAGTCAGTATGATTTTTGACAATGCCTCGCGTCAACTTCCCCTGGATTTTAATGAAATTACAGTAACACGCAAAATTTTCCGCTCCGGCGAAAGTGAATATTACCTTAATAAGGTGCAATGCCGTTTGCGCGATATACGTGACCTGTTTTTAGATACGGGTATCGGTGGGGAAGGATACGCCATTATTGACCAGGGGGGTGTGGAAAGCGTGCTTTCTGCCTCTCCCGAGCAACGCCGTGAAATGTTTGAAGAAGTAGCCGGTGTATCTAAATATAAAGCCAAACGCGAAGAATGTGTGCGCCGGTTGGAACGGGTGGATTTGGACCTAGCCCGTTTGGCCGATACGGTGGCGCTTATCCAAGAGCAAATTAAAAAATTAGACAGCGAAGCCAAAAAAGCGCGTTTGTATCAAAAGTACCGCGAAGAACTTAAAGAAAGTGAAATTGCTATTTCCGTTTGTTCTATTAAAGAGGCTGATGAACTTATTGCCAAACACACGGCCGAGTTAGAACCCATCGTTTCTAAACAAGCCGATTTGGAAAACCGCATTTCCGCCCAAGAAGGCGCCGCCGCCGCATTAGATTTAAATTTAACTCATAAACAAAAAGAAATGGCGGAGTTTAACGAAAAAATTTCTGCCAGCAAGTATCAAGTCGGTTTGCTGGAAGGGGCTATTAAAAACTGTGATAATTTGACCGCTGAATTAACTGCCCAAGTGGCGTCGTCGGGGGCGGAAGCCCAGCGCGGTCAAACCCGTTTGCAAGAATTAACGCCGATGATTGCTAAACTCAAAGAGCAGTTAACTCAAGTAAGTGCAGAATTAGAACCTTTGCAAAAAAATTATAACGAACAAACTGCTGCCGCTCAAAAATTAGAACAAGATTTAATACAAGCGGAAAGTGATTTGCAGCGTGCGTCTGGCGAATTGATGGCGCTGGTTCAAAAACAAATGGAAGTATCCAATCGCATCGCTTTGGAAGAATCTTCCGCCCAACGTGAAAACGAAGATTTAATTCAAGCCGAAAAGGCCAGCCAAGCGCGTTCGGCCGGGCTTGGCGCGCAAGAAGAAAAATTGAAAGAAATTACCGCGCGCGCAGAAGTGGCGCAACAGGCATCTGCTAAAGTGCGGGATGAAATTTCTCAGGCGGAAAATGCCTTGCAAAAACTTCAGCAGCAGCGTGCGGAATTAAACGAAAAATTATCAGCGGTAAAGTCCGGGGTTGCCGCCTTGAAAACCAAATTGGAGATGATTCAAACCCAAGGCAAAAACGATCCGTATTGGGTGGGCGCGCAACTCGTGAGCAAAAGCGGGCTTACCGGCGTGAAAGGTACCCTTCGTAAAGCCTTGAAATATCCGGCGGAATTAGGGCTTGTGGTGGAAGAAGCCTTTGGTAAGTATTTAGATGCGGTGCTTTGCGACACCGCAAAAACAGTCAATGCGGCTGTTACATTACTCAAAGAGCATGGTAAAGCCCGGGCTAAGTTTATTGTTTTATCGCAAGTGCCGGCTGCTGCCCCCAATCCGGTGACTAATGCTTTAACGTCTCAAATTTCCTACAAGCCGGAATTGGAAAATTTAGTTAATTATATTATTGGCGGATATTCGTATCAAGACGGAACCGTTCAAGACGAGTTTTTTGTCGGGGGCGGGGCTGAAGGCGTGCGCGCACCGGAAGCCTATTGGGGCGAAGAAGAAACGGTCCGCAGTGAAATGGAAACTAAATCGGCCGAAGAAGAAAAACTCTCGCGTGAAATTATTTCCAATTATGAAATGCTTAAAAAAGCCGAAGAAGATTTGAAAACTTTACGTGCCAAATTGCAGGAAGCGGCCGTTACACTTAACACCATCTGCAACGAACGTGCTAATCAAGAACGCGAAATTGACCAAACCAAACAGGAGTTGGAACGTGCCGCTCAACGTAAGCAAGAAATTACCTTGCGCGTAGATAACCGCAAACAGACGGTAGCGGCATTGCAAAAACAATTAGAAGAATTGAAACAAAATCATCAGGTTTTGCAAAACCGTGGAGAAGATTTAAAGAAAAAACAAACCGATTTGCGCGCCCAAGCCGAAACCTTAAAAGGCACGCTTAATGCATTGAGCACACAACTATACGACGTAAAAATTAAGAAAAATAACATTGAGTTGGATTTAAAATCTACGGAATTTGAATTTAACAGTTTGACGGATAGCGAAGGGAAACGTAACGAAAAAATTGCTTCGTCTAATTTGCGATTAAAAAGTTTAGCCGAAGAAAAATTGTCCACGCAAGCCAAACTTTCTACAGAGCGGGATGCACTGGCGCAATTGGAACTCACCGAGCATCAAATGCGTGGGGAAGTGGAAGCCCTTAAGAAAGAATTTAACGAAAAAACCACCGCGCTTAACGCGTGTAAAAAAGAATTTTCCGACTTGACTATCAAAAAGAACGATTTGGAAAATGCTCTTTCCAACGCGCGGCGTCAACGGACAACGGTTGTCAATAATTTGTTTGAAAGTTGGAACATTACTCCCGAAGAAGCCCAACTTCATTATGGCGAAAAAACCGTAGATTACGAGCGCGTTAAAATGATGCGCAAACGTATTGAAAATATGGGAGCCGTGAATATGACTGCGCCGGAAGAATATGATGCACTCACCGAGCGCAACAACTTCTTGAAAACGCAAATTAACGATTTGGAAAGTGCCAAGAAAGATTTGAAATCGGCCATCAGTAAAATCAACCAAACCACGCGAGAAAATTTCCGCTACACGTTTGATCAAGTGCGCACGCACTTCAAAAACATCTATCAAACGCTTTTCCGCGGCGGCGAGTGCGATTTAGTACTTACCCAGCCGGATAATTTGTTGGAAACCGGCATTGAAATTTTGGCTCAACCGCCCGGAAAGAAACTGCTAAACATTACTTCTATGTCCGGTGGGGAGAAAACGCTTACGGCCATGTCGCTACTCTTTGCGTTTTTTACACACAATCCATCGCCCTTCTGCATTATGGACGAAGCAGATGCCGCGTTAGATGAAGCCAACGTAGAGCGTTATGTAAACTTAATCAAAGAGTTTGCTAAAACGACGCAGTTTATTGTTGTTACGCACAACAAACGTACTATGGAAGCGGCGCGTATGCTTTACGGCATTACCATGGAAGAAAGCGGCGTGTCTAAAGTGATGTCTGTTAATCTGGCAGACCGCACCAATCCGGAAGATATTAAAAAGAAAGAAGCCATTGAAGCGTTAGCCGAGGCCTAACGGCTGCGCCTTTTTATGCGTTTTTTGGGTGGGAGCGGTTTTCGGTCCACGTCGCAATTGCTATGCCTGCGGTTATACACAGCACAAATTCAAATGGCGCGCGAAACCGTGCATACGTGCCCAAAAAAGTAGAACTGATTCCCCAAAAATAACATACGTATGCGGTTAAAAATAAAGCGGCTTGCGGGCGTTTTTTTAGCAAGATCCATAAACCGGAAAATCCGCCTATTACTACCCCGAGTACTTGCAGTAAGGATAAAACGAAAATCATTCGTTCCCATAACGAGTTTAACCATGGCCGCGGCAATGCCTCTGTTTGATTGAGTGTATTTTTCGGCTCGTCGGCACGCGCTAAAATTAGGCGGAGAGTATGCACGTGGTTGGTGCCGAGTAATGTTTTAGCGGCCCAAAGCGGCACGCGGGAAAGTTTATATCTCCACGATTTTTTCAGTAAGGGTTTGGCTAATTGCCGATATGTTTTTACTTGTTGGAGCGGAGTTCTTTGGTAAAAATCTTCGGGCAGGGCGTTTATTAACTCGTCGTGCGCTTGCGCGACGGTAAGGCCCTTTTCCCGGGCCACAAAATCTTCATTCCAAATATAGAGATTGTAGGCCGCTACAGTTGTAAATCCGCTGTATCCGGTTGTCCAAAAATTGCGCACGTGCCAAGCCCCCAGCAAAATTACCGCCGGCAGTACAAAATAACATACGGTTTGTTTTAAAATCAAGCGCGATTTTTCACGCCAAGCCATTATTCCTAATAGCAATGTGCCTACAAATACGAAATAATAAGCCACCGGCCTGACATAAACGGCCGCCACTAAAAAGAGTACGGCTAAAAATAAGTTTTGTCCACGACGGTCTTCCAGCCAGCGTAGACTTATTTGCACAAACCACGCCAGTAAAAATAAACACCATATTTCACTTAATACCGCAAATGATAGGGAAAAATAAAGAACGCTGGCTGCGCAAAATCCGGCGCTGTAGCGCGCGGCAGTTCGGTTGGATACGTGTAAAGTGGCTAAATAGACGGGGATTAACAAGAAAAGTGATAACAAGTTTTGTGCGGCGGCTACCGCCCATGTCATATTGCCGGTAAGAAATTGCACAAGTGCCAAAAATAAGGGGTAGCCCGGAGTGCGTAGCAGTAAGGGAGTGGCAGTAACGGCTTCCCAAAAATGGCCGTAAGTAAGAAACGTTTGCGCAGGATAGACGTATCCTAGAGAATCAGGAAACACAAGGACTTGCTCACCTAACGGGGCGTGTATTAAGCAAAGCAACGCAAGCGTTTTGATAAAGGCCGCCCCTACAAAAATAGTCCAAAAAATTTTATCTTTATACCACGGCATAAATTATGAAAAGAAATGTGGGTTATAGTTTCAACCACTTGAACTCAAAAAATACCACGGCCCCGAAAACTAATACCGGGCCCCAACCGGCTAAGAACGGGTTTAGGTAACCGTTTTGACCGACAGAAGTGCTCATGGAAATAAGCCACCAAAATGTAAACGCAATAACCATAGAGGCAATGATATTTAAAATTTTGCTTTTACGGCGTGTGCTAATGGCAAAAGGCATACCGAGTAAGCACATAATAAGCGTGGCAGCCGGAGCCGCCAAGCGGACTTGCCGCATTGTTTCGGCCGAGTAAGAAGATATCCCGGTACGTTTATGAAATCGGATGCGTTTGGTTAATTCGCGTATGCTCATTAGATCTTCCGACACGCGCCCGATAGACATTTGGTCCGGCCGGATATCTACCGGTGCCGGGAACGTTTGGAAAATTTCTTCATTCGTTTCCATGGCTTCCGGGAAAGTGCGGTGCACACCGTTGACAAATATCCACTTTTCTTGGGCTTTATCCCAAACCATACTTTCCGCAACTACTTGATCGGCGATATCCCAACGCTGATTGTAGGTATCTAACGATACTTGTGTCATTGTACCGGAAGATAAATCTACCGTTTTGGCATAAAGCATTTGATGGGGGGATATTTTGATAAGTACATCGGCTTGCAAATATTGGTTATAATCGGGACGCGGTTTTAAGCGGGTGTAATAAATGTAGTTGGCTTTGACGTTGAGCGGTGGGATAATAAATTCTTGCACGAGCATAGTTAACCCGCAAACCAGCACAATGCACGCCACAATAGGTTTGAATAATTGGCGCGGCGCAAAGCCGCCGGCTACGCAAGCAGTCCACTCACCGTTAGCAACCATTTCGGAAATAACGGAAATCGCCCCTAATAAGCACGCTACCGGCATGATGGTAGTTAACCAATTGGGAAACGTAACCAACGAATAATAGAGCACGTCGGCAAAAGTGGTCACTCCGTTGCCCAAGTTCTTCATTTTTTCAAATGTATCCCCCAACACCACAAGCGCGGCAAAAACGCCCATCGCAAAGAAAAACGGTACCCAAAATTTCTTAGCGATATAGTGAAAAATCAGCGTAGACGGTATCAAACGTTTAATCTTTTCTTCCATAAATAATATCCGGCTATGAGTCCTACCACTATCGGTAGCCACGGCCCCGGGTACGAAATAAATGTATATTTTTTACCTAGAGAAAGGCCCAAGGTCATGAGTAAATAGAAAGAAAAAATAATCACGACGCTTAGTAGCATTCCCCAGCCTTTGTTGGTGCGCTTGCCAAGTGAAAATCCAATAGGACAACTGACAAACAGTAAAATTAACGGAGAAAGCGCCAACACGTTGCGCATACTGATGGCGGTGCGAAATTCGTTGGCCAGTTGTGGGGTGAGCGGGTCCTGGCGTAAGCGGCGTAATAGTTTGGTAGTAGTCATTTCGCCCACGCGCAATTTACGGGAGTGCTCTTTGGTAAGTGACAAACTCATGGTATAATTTTCAAAATTGGCAGCAATAATGGCTGATGGATCTTGGCTATCTACACGTTGCATTTGGCCGTCTTTTAATTGCAAGCCGATGGCGGTATCCGTGAGGATGATTTTTCCCGACGATGCATTGACTTTTGTGCTTAAGGCTTTGGAATCCTTTTTGTTTACCAAATGTATCATTTGGGCGGTATTGGAATTTTTATCTAAATCTTCTAAATATAAATCCCAATCTCCCAAATCAATAAAAGTTTTGGGTTCCAATGTTACTTTGGTAATCTTACTATAGGCTTCTTCGCGCTTATTGATAAATTTTTTATAACTGCGCGGAGTAATCCAATTGCCCATCACAAGTAGCACACAAGATAAGACAATGGCACAAACTAACATAGGTCGGACAATTTCTTTAAACGAAAATCCCGCCGCACGCAAGGCAATCAGTTCACCTTGCTCGCTCATATTGGTAAGCGTCAATAACACGGCGATTTGAAAAGACATCGGGGCACTTAAACAAAACACGTCGGGCAAAATGTTTAATAGTGACGAAATAATCCACCCCAGGCTAGTGCCGTAGGTCATGGCAATTTTTAGCACCCGGATAAAGTGATTCATAAAGATTACAAACGTCAGTACTCCGACGACACCGGCAAAAAACGTCAGTAAACTTTTGGCAATATAACGGGTGAAGATACTAATACGCATATTATAATTTTAACAAAAATAGGAGCGGTCGGGGAAATTTTACCGGCAACGGGCTTGCGGAAATATTATAAAATGAAATAATGAGGTATTTTTCCGTCTTATGAAAATACTGCGGCTCGTTATTGCTTGGGTAATAACGCTCCAGTTATGTTTAACTCCGCTTGCCGGGGCGGAGTCTTTGCCGTATAGTTTGGTGGATAAAGAGCAGTATGCTATTTTTGAAGAAGAACAAGCCGCCAGAAGAGAAGCCGAACTCGCTTTGGAAGATCCGCCCGACGATGCTGCTCTCTTGCATTATTCCGAGGAATTTTGGCGCCAAGCCGTTACGGCAGTAGATGGTGCGTACCAATTAGACAAGGGACCGGAACCTATCCCTGATTTAACCCTGTTAAACCCCACGCTTTCTTTACCGCTTTATGGCACAAGTATTGCCTTGACCGGGCGCTATGTGTTCGGGTTGAAAATGGCCCAGAAAAAATACAAAGAACCTTCCAAAAGCGGAAACGATGCCAATAAAAACCAACACAACATAGAAATGAACCAGCAAATGCAACTTAAAATGCAAGGTAAAATTATGGATCGTGTGTTTGTGGATATTGATTATGATGATCAGCGTGAGGAAGAAAAAACATTATCGGTGGCGTACCGTGGAAAGCCGGGCGAAATTGTGCAACTAGCAGAATTTGGCGATATTGATTTGGCACTACCTCGTACAGAGTTTATTTCCTATCAAAAACAACTTTTCGGTGCTAAAATGCACTTGCAACATAAAAATGCAAATTTGTATTTGATCGGTTCGCAAACAAAAGGTACCAGTAAACAAAAAACATTTGTGGGTTCCAGCGTAAAGGAAATAGTTTCCCTGAAAGATACCGATTACATCCGTCGTACCTATTATGATTTGCGCTTCGGCGGGCTCATCACAACCCCTATTACGCCGGGCACGGAAGAAATTTATTTAGATGGCAACAATTCTTCCACTTCGCAAGAGTTTGTCCCCTTCCCGGCCTCGGCTACCGATTTTACGGAAAATCCGTCAGTGTCTTGCCCGGGTGATGCGGCCTGTTATACAGCACAGTGGGAAAGGCTTAACCGCGGTATAGATTATACGGTAGATTATGCCCGCGGTATTGTCACCTTTAAACGCAGTATTTCGGCGGCCAGTGTGCTGGCCGTGGATTATCAAACCGACGGGCAACAACTCAGTCAAATGGGTGTTCCCGATACTTTGAAGTTAATCAAAACCGAAAACGATAAACCGTGGGGTAGCGGTACGACGGCTGACAAGATGGAAATGAAAACATTTTATCGTATCGGTGCCCAAAATATTACGCAAGATAACGGCAAGGGCAATTTTATATTAGTGCTATTAGATGCAAATGGTCAGGCCGTTGGGGAAAGTGCTGTCCCGGTGCAAGTATATCCCTCTACGATTGATATGGATTTTGATAAAGGTATTTTTGAACTGAAAAATCGTATGACCGACGATCCGGGTATTTATAATGTTACCCCTGTTTCTTCTAAAAACCGCGCGTTTAAAATTCAATACGAGTCTACGGTTAAAACATATTTTGTAGAAGCGGGGATGGTGGTACAATCCGAGCGGGTTAAATTAAACGGACGACCGCTTGTACGCAATAACGATTATTTTATTGATTATACTTCCGGATTTATTACGTTTTATAAAGGGGATGAAATCACCGAAAATTCCGTTATTGATATCTCATACGATACACTCACCGGTTCTAATACCAATAATTCAGTTCTCGGCGGTCGGTTAGATTACAAACTGTTTGACAAAATCGTTATGGGGGCAACGATGTTGCAAGAGGGCGGTGAAAAGCCCACCACGGTCCCGCAAGTGGGCGCGTATAGTAAAGAAATGCTTGTTTACGGAGCCGACGTGCACGGCCGTGATATTAAACTGGCCCAGCCGCTAACATTAGGCTTCGGGGCGGAAATCGCCCACAGCCAAAAAAAGCAAAATATGTTCGGCTATGCCATGATTGATAGCATGAACGATACAAACGAGCAAGTGGGCGGTTCTATGCTTTTTAAAGATTGGGCCATTGCCGCTAACCCCAACAATCAGCCCAACTTTTTAGAGGCCGTGCAGTGGGACAGCCAAGACCTACCTTCGCTGGAAATTAACCCTCGTTCTATTGCCACTTCTGAAGATAAACAACAAGTTTTGCTGATTAATTATGATTTCTCTAAAGGGGTTGATTTTGATGGGCGCGACGAAGTTTCCATTGTATATCCAATCAGTAAAGGCGGGGTAGATTTATCGGATAAAACTTCTTTTGAACTGACTATGTTGGGGGAAGCAGGAGGGCCGCAAATCAACGTTACGTTTGGTAATATTTCGGAATATTCGGACAATGCCACCGGTATGAACACGGAATGTGGAACCAACGTGCCAAAAACGGAAGATGTTTATTGCCGTAACAGTTTGGCTCCAAACGAGGATATTGGTTGGCTTTACACCAATCCGGATGGAACGGAAGAACGTTATAATCCGTTTGTGAATAACGTCTACAATCCCGAATCACAGCCCAACGGTCGTATTGATACGCAGGATTTAAACGGCAACGGAAAATTTGATGATGAAGATATCCCGGTAGAGGGAAATTTCGGTTTTGCGGGGCAACCCATTGCCCTGTCTCCCGGACAAGAATCTCCGGGCCAGAATACTACATGGCAGACGTACTCTATGCCGTTTGAAATTTCGGACAAATCCCAATGGACCGCTGTGCGCCATGTGCGTATTACCCTTAAAAAAGGTGCTAATATGAAAGGGCAAATTAAAATTGCCAACGTGGCTTTGTCCGGTACTTCGTGGAATACAACAGCCGCGCCGGATGAATTTTCCGTATCCGGTATCAACAACGTAGAAGATACCGATTATGAGCCGATTTTCAATTCTCCCGGAGACGGCCAAACGGTGTTTAATTATTTATACGGCTCTATTCAAAATTACCGCAGTACATTGGATTCCGCCAACGTATTGGACCAAGCCTTGCGGCTCAAATTCAATACAACCGGTTGGCCCGAGGTAGTGGATGATCCCGATCCGGCAGTGGCGGTTTTAGATGGGGAGCATTTTACAAACCGTAACTTTAAGAGTATGGATTTTTCCCAACACCGCGAGTTCAGGTTTCTCTTGCACAGCAAAGCCAGCGATAATGCAGGCGCGGAGTTCTTTTTAAAAGTGGGTACGCAAAGCAATTACGATAAAATTATTGTTCCGCTTGATTTTGACGGATGGCGGCTTATCTCTGTTAAAATGGTGGATACAAACGGCGACGGAATCCCGGATGCCTTTGCGGGAGCATCCGACCCGAATTATGGTGTGAAAGTGGTTAATTACCGCGTGCCGAACGGGTTGCTTAATTTTCGGGAAATCAGTTTGATTTTAGCCGGCGTGCAAAAACCTTCCGGCGGGAGTGACGTAACCAATGGCCAAGTATGGCTTAACGTAATTCACTTGGCCGAAGCCATTACGCTTACCGGCGACGCCTACGAAACCGATGTGAGTGTAAAGTGGGATGGGTGGGGTAGTGCCAAGGCAAAATACAAACATCAAGACGGAAATTTTGAAACGCCGCTGGCTATATCTAAAAACCAGGAAACTACCGAAGAAGAATATGAATTGCAAATAACTCGTATCAAAGAGTTCCCGATGCTGGCCACCCTTACGCGCAGTGAAGTGACGACTCCGCTTATTACCGATACCACTAATTATAATACGGTGTCGTTGTTGGATAAAGGAAAGGTGGAGCGGCAACAGGCCATGGTACGCGGAGATTTTATTAAAGAGAATTTGCCGAGAATCGGGCTGGAGTATGCTACCGGACAGACCGATTACCAACTGATGAAACGTAAAGATGATAGTCAATCTTATGGGATGACACTTGCTCACTCAACAGGATCTTTTCAAAATATTACGGCCGGATACCGCGTGTCTGATTCGTCTGTAGATTATGATGCAATTCGTCACGCGGAGTCGGATGCTTATTATAATACCAACGAAAATACCCAAAAGATGAATGTAAAATTCACCTATCAACCTACCAAGAGTTTTAACATTATCCCGTCGTATAGTTTAAGCAAAAGCACCGAAGATCGGGTTCATTACGGTGACGAAAAATCGCATTATCCCAAAGCCTTAACCCAACGCGCCGGTTTTAATAGTACGTGGCGTGTAACCAAGTGGCTGGCCCCATCGTTTAACTACAATGTCAGTACGTTAGAAAATAATAACTTAACTAAAAAAACATTGACGGCTTCGGGAGTATCGGAAGAAGTGGGCTATGGGGCGGTAAAGAGCATTACTCGCAGTGCTGACGGGGGTATTTCTTTAACCCTCAACGGGGGGGACATATTGCCGAGCAGCAAACTGTTTAGCACCCTGGTTATTTCTTCGGGATATCGTATGCAAGATGCGGACGCCTGGAGTGATGTGGATAAAGGGTTTGATTCCCGTAAAGAACTTTGGGTGCGTAAATCATTTAAAGATGTGGGACGTTACGGGTATCGCCGCAGTATGACTTTGCGTGATACCTTTACCACTACCCAACGGTGGAACCCGCTTTCCAAATATGAATTAACCGGGATATCCGCTCCGCTTAAAACAATTTCTATTAACAGTAATATGAGTAAAACAATTCAGAAAAATGATCAGACCGGCACCATTTACGATTCGGAAAGTATTACCTTGCCGGACCTAACGTTTTCTATTTCTGATTTGGAAAAATTTTTCCTAGCCGGCAAGTGGATCAGCAACAGTAACCTTAAATTACGTTATAACCTTTCCGAACAAACTAACATCGGCACCGACGAACAAAATAGCGTGCAATATGGGGCGGATCTTCGTTTTATGTTGCTTAATTACTTTGATAACGTACTAATGTATCAAACCAAAGAATCGGATAAAGATGATTTGCATAAGGGGATAAGTTTGGAGCGCATCCGGGATAATATGATGTCGGTGCAGACTTCCTTTTATATTAAAGGTTTGCGTGTTACGCCCAAAGTGATGTACACTTCGCACGATAAATGGTTAGTGAACGGAAAAATTAGCGAAAGCACTCGTGAGACGGTGCCGAGTTTAAACCTACGCTGGGACTTTAACTTGCCGCACGGCCTAAAATTACCATTTTTTAATCGCATTTATTCCACAACCAACCGCGTGATTTGGAATACTAATTTCAGTTATTCCGATAAACGTTCCGAAGTGGAAGTAACCGATAACTATAAAAAATACGATGCCACCACATCTTTAGATTATGAATTATCCCAAAACTTGCGTTTTACTTTTTCGGGCGGATTTACATTTTTGCAACACGCGTATGTGAAAACGTTAGATTATACCGCGTATAACGTGGCTGCGAATATGACCTTGCAATTTTAATATGCAATTTCGGTGGAAAACATATACTCAATGGATGCTTCATTTTTTCTTTCCTCGCACGTGTGTGGCGTGTGGTTGCGATTTGTCTTGGCGGGCAGAAGATTATTTATGCCCGGCTTGTGCGGGAAAATTACTTTCTCCGGGGCCATTATTTTGCCAGCGTTGTGGAGTGAATTTGCCTTCCGGTGGGGCGCATTGTTATGCGTGTCGGGGCAGTAAAGGTAAAAAATATGCGTGTAGTTTGATTCGTTCCGCTTGGATATTTAACACTCCTTCGCGGGCCTTGGTACACGGGCTTAAATATGCCTATGCCGATTATTTAGCCCCAAGTATGGGCTTGCAAATGGCCCAAAATTTTTCCAAATATCCAGAACTTGCGCCGGCGGAAATAATAATTCCGGTGCCGCTATTTGCGACCAAAAAATGTAAGCGCGGATACAATCAAAGCGAACGGTTAGCCCATTGGTTTTCCCACTACACGGGGATGGCCTTGGAAGAAAAAGCACTTATTCGTCAGCGCGATACGGTCAGTCAAACCCAACTCGGGCGCCAGGCGCGGTTAGAAAATATGTCCGGAGCGTTTTTATGTGTAGATCCGCAGAAGATTAAACGGAAAACAATTTTACTAATAGATGATGTAGCCACTACCGGAGCCACGTTGGAAGGGTGCGCCGCCGCACTCAAAGCCGCCGGTGCCAAGCGAGTAATGGCTTATACATACGCACGGGAAAATTAGTGGCTAGGGCTGCGGGCGTTTTTGTTCTTTTATAATGCCGTGGGCCAGAAAACTGTAGTAAGTACCTTTAGAAACGATTAAATGGTCCAACACTTGGATATTGAGCAGTTTAGCCGCTTCCACGATTTGTTCGGTCATTCGGATATCTTCCGCAGAAGGTAATGGATTGCCTGACGGATGATTGTGTACTAAAATCAAAGCGGCGGCATTTTCCTTCAGTGCCCAACGTAAAATTTGTTTGGGTTCAATAAGAATTTTGTCCACTGTTCCGGTGGCTATAATCTTGGCACTTTTTAACGTATAGCGTATGGACAATAAAAGTACTTCTAAAAATTCTTCTTGTTTATCGGCCAAAGAGGCTTGACAATAATTTAATACTTCTTCCGGATTAGCCATACGGATTTGTTTGGGCAAATCGGCGTGCATATATCTTTTAATAATGCCACGTATCAGCATAAGAAATTGTGCTGTATGCGGGCCGATTCCGTTTATTTCCGTCAAGGCCATTTCGTCAGCATCTAATACTTCGGAAAGAGAGCCGAAATGTTTAATTAGTTCCCACGCCAACGGTTTGGTATCTTTGCGTGGGATGGCGTAGGTAAGTAGTAACTCTAAAATTTCGTGATCTAAAAAGGAGTCAACACCGTTAGACAAAAATCGTTGTTTCATGCGGTGGCGGTGTCCAAAATGTAAAGGGGTGGATGATTTTTTCATAATAAAAGTTTCCTTTTTTATTATACTGTTTTTAATGCTACAATAGTATTAGATTATACGTCAAAGCGGGGGAAAATATGAAACAAATAGTAGTAATTGGCGGCGGCCCGGCCGGCTATCCGGCGGCTTTGAAAGCGGCGGCCCTGGGAGCGCAAGTAACTTTAATAGAAAAAAAACATCTGGGCGGTGTATGTTTAAATTGCGGGTGTATACCGTCTAAATCATTTTTAGATGCAGCCCACCGTTTCCAAACGGTGCTTTCTTCCGCCGAACTGGGTGGGGAAGAAGCCCAACAAATTGCGCAAAATTTATTTGCGGCACGTGATTTTAATAAAGTAAAAGCGCGCCAACAAGCCGCTACGCAAAAATTACAACAAGGGATTTCTCTACTGCTTAAAAAAGCCCATGTTACCGTAATAAACGGGGAAGCATCTTTTGTGGATAATCATACACTATCTGTACGCAACGATGGGGGCGAGCAAAAACTTACGTTTGACGGTGCTATTTTAGCAACCGGTTCGGAAGCCTTTTATCCATCTCCGTTTGATCGGTGGAAAGGACAGATTTATGATAATGCCAATTTTTTTAATATAGAAAAATTGCCCGGCAGTATAGCCGTTATCGGTGGCGGCGTTATCGGATGCGAAATGGCTGATTTTTTGCAGGCGTTTGGGGTGGAAGTAAATATCGTAGAGATGCAACCGCAATTATTGCCGCAAGAAGATGAAAATGCGGTACGGGTGCTTACGCAAGCATTTATTAAACGCGGCATCAAAATCCGTACCGGAGTCAGTGCTGCCGACGTGCGAAAAACGGAAAACGGTTTTGAAATAACGCTCAGTGATGGGCAAATTTTGCAAACGCAAGCCATTTTGGCAGCCATCGGCCGAACGATAGACTTAACAGCACTTCACCTGGAACATATCGGGGTTGCTTGGACACGTAAAGGGGTGCCGGTAAATCCGCGTACGATGCAACTGACCGATAATGTATATGCCGCCGGAGATGTGACCGGGCTGCTGCAACTTGCGCATGCTGCCACGCGGCAAGGGGAAGTGGCTGCTATCAATTTGTGCGGCGGCGCGGCTGAATATCACAATGAACGAGTGCCGCGTGCTATTTATACGTCGCCGGAGATTGCTTCGGTAGGATTGTCTCGTGCACAAGCGCAGTCTCGTGGGATGGAAATCAAAGCCCATAAATCGTTTTTCTTGGCTAATGGTCGGGCTGTAGCACAAGGACAAACGGAAGGATATGCAGAGTGGATAAGTGATATTCATACCAACCAACTGTTGGGGGCAAGCGTAGTGGGGGCGCATGCCACAGAACTGATACACGTGGCCGCCGTGGCATTGGAAGCCCATTTGACAACGGAGCAACTGCGTCAAGTGGTTTTCGCGCATCCTACTTTTGCGGAAAGTTTGACGGAGGCCCTGGCCCGATGAAAACATTTTGCGTAGTACTTGTCCGCCCGCGTGATCCCAATAACATTGGAGCCGCGGCGCGTGCAATGGCTAATTTCGGTTTGTCCGATTTGCGTGTAGTGGATCCGTTTGCGGTGGCCTGGCGCGAAGCGGTCAGCGCGGTGGGTGCGGAAGATATTATGAAGCAAGCCGTACAATATCAAACATTGGATGAGGCGCTTGCTGATACCTCTTTTTCGCTTGCGGCAACGGCCTTGCGTAACCGCCATTTGGAGCAGAAAATTGTTACGTTGCCGGTGCTCAACGAACATTTAACTGCGGCTCCGGACGGGAAAATTGCGCTTGTGTTCGGTAACGAAAAAACAGGTTTGTCCGGTGAGGATATTGAGCGGTGTGTGGCGGTTTTAAATATTCCAACTGTAGCCAAACAACCCTCTATCAATTTAGCGCAAGCGGTTATTTTGACATGTTATGAACTTTCCCGGCGAAATGGTTTTACCCCGCTGCGCACGGCAGGTAGTTTTGCTGCGGGGATGCCCACAGATGCACAACGAGAAATTTTAGTGGACAAATTATTTGCCCTATGCGACAAGGCTGAACTTCGGCCTGATTTAACTACCGATCAACGTAAAGCATTTTTGCGCCGTTTGGTCAGCAATTTATCACTTAACGAAGTCCAACTCTTTTTTGCTAAATCGTTAGCCGAACGTGTGGCGCAACGGATGCGCTAACTGTTATGTCAGCCAAACGGCTCTTATTTTGTTAGAATATAGAAAACCCTCAGGGAGGTTCCGTGGACTTTAATATCCTGGTTATCAATCCGGGCTCTACTTCAGACGATATCGGTTATTACCGAGGGGACACCCCTGTCTTTGAGGTTACGGTCCGCTATTCCATAGCCGATTTGGAACCTTACGAAGGTAAAAACGTTACCGAACAACTCCCCCTTCGTCGTAAACTCATTTTAGATTATTTGCTGGACCATAAAGTACCGCTTTCGGAAATTGATGCTGTGATTGGTCGTGGCGGTTTTATTCGTTCGGTAGAAGGCGGCGTATATGCCGTTAATGATAAGATGGTACATGATTTGGAAACGGGCAAATACGGCGGCATACATCCCAGTAATTTGGGGGGGATTTTGGCACGCGATATTGCCCGTTACGCCAAGTGCCCCAGTTTTATTGCCAACCCGGTTGTGATTGATGAACTCCAACCGCTCGCGCGTTATTCCGGTATGCCGGAAAATCCGCGCATTTCTATTTTTCACGCACTTAGTCAAAAGCGTGTGGCGCGGCTGATTGCAGATAAAATCGGTAAACCGTATGAAAAATTAAATTGTATCGTTTGTCATGGCGGCGGGGGGATTTCTATCGGCGCGCATCGCCAAGGCAAAGTAGTAGACGTAACAAACGGTTACGAAGGGGATGGCCCTATGACACCCCAACGTAGCGGCAGTATTCCGTGTGCTAAACTTATACAAATGTGTTTTGTACCGGGGGCTTCCGAGCGCGACATCCGTTTAAAACTGCGCGGCAAAGGCGGTCTAATTGCCTATACGGGAACATCTGACGTCAAAGAATTGGAAGAATTTATCCGCACCGGGAAAAAAAGGCCCGGCTCACTTATTAACTGTTCGCAGCAAAAAGCAAAATTAGCACTAGACGCGATGATTTATCAAATGGTTAAATATATAGGAGCGATGGCGGTAGTGTTAAAAGGCCAGGTAGATTTTATTGCGCTGACGGGTGGGTTGATGTATAGCAAATATATCCCGCAAGAAATCGGATATTATGTCGGGTGGATAGCACCTATGTATGTGTTCCCCGGCAGTGAAGAAAAAGATGCCTTGCGCGTGGCCGCTACGCGGGCGCTGACGGATCCGAAAATTGTTAAGCAGTATGCTTGATTTTATTTTAATTAAATAAGGAGACTTGCCATGAAATTCAATAGTTTTGCCGATTTGATTAACCAAGTAAAAGGTAAATCAAACCGCGTCGTTGTACCCGGGGCTAATAACCAAGAAGCCTTGCAGGCCATCAAAATGGCTGACGAAAACGGACTTATTTCCCACGGTATTTTAATCGGACCGCTTAACGCCGTAAAAGAAATGGTGAGATCGGTCGGTTTAGACGAGGGAAAGTTTGAATTTATTGATTGTGAAGATGTGCCCACCATGTGCAAACTCGCTGTGGATCAAATTTTGGCCGGAAAAGGTGATTTTTTAATTAAAGGTTTGGTAGATACCAAATATTATATGAAAGCGATTTTGAATAAAGAAGCCCACCTTGTACCGGAAGGAGCACTCTTGTCTCACTTTGTGCTTTTCAGCACGCCTAAGTATAAAAAACCGTTTGCGGTTACTGACTCGGCAGTCGTTATTGCCCCGACGTTAGAGCAAAAAGTTAAAATCGTTCAAAACGCCGTAGACACGATGCATAAACTCGGCGTGGAAACCCCAAAAGTGGCCTGTGTGTGCCCGGTAGAAAAAGTAAATGAAAAAATCCCCAGCACGGTGGAAGCCGCGTCTTTGGCGCAAATGAATGCGGATGGGAAAATTACCGGTTGTGTGGTGGAAGGACCGTATGATTTATATATTTCTTTGTCGGCGCAAAAAGCGGCTGAAAAAGGTATTAAAGATAAAAAAGTACCCGGTGATGCCGATGTTTTAATGCTGCCTGACTTGGACGCGGCCAACCCGTTATACAAAGCCCTTGCCTTTTTTGGCGAGCAAATGGAAGCGGCGGCGGTGCTTGTCGGCCCGAAAATTCCGGTCATTTTGCCTTCACGCGCAGATGATCCGAAAGTTAAACTCAATGCCATTGCATTGTGTTCCTTCTTAAAAAATCAGCAATAAGGTTCGCGGGGCGGAGTTACCTCCGCCCCCTATTTAAGGATGAAAGGGAAATTCTTGGCGTTTTTATCGGCTCATTATCGCCGTTACCATGATGTGTTTTTTTACCTGTTGGTATTAACCGTTATTGTGGTATTTGCGACGGCTGCGTATCGTGTTACCCAACAAAAAAATGCACAGGAGCGCGAAAATGCCTATACGCGGGATATTCCCGTTGAAGTGTTTACGGTGGGGCAAAAGCCGATTTATGTGGCTTTACAAGAAGCCGGGCTTTCCAAGCAAGATATAGCACAAATTGTCAGTAAATTAAGTACACTTGTGGACACCCGTAAACTCCAAAAGCAAGATGAGTACTCGCTTTCAACGGAAAACGGGCAACTGATCATGCTGCTTTTAACACAGGGGTTTAAGCGGTTTTTTATCGCTAATGTAGACGGAGCACTCGTGTCCGGCGTGAGTGATGTGGAGATTAAAACACGCATTCGGACAGCGGCCGGCGAGGTAAAAGGCTCACTCTTTAATTCTATGTTAGCCCAAGGGTTGCAAGTACCGCTAATTTTAGATTTTACGGATGCTTTTTCTTGGACAATAGACTTTAATACCGATACTCGCAATGGCGATAAGTATACCGCGTTGTGGGAAGAAAATTATACGGCTAATGGCGAAATTACCAGCCAAGATTTACTCGCGGCTTCCTATACCGGGGCTGAAAATAAAATAACAACCAACGCGTTTTATTTTGAAGATGATTTTTATGATGAAACCGGTAAAATGAGCAAAAAAATGTTCCTAAAATCGCCGATCAGTTTTCGTAATTACCGTATTTCTTCGCGTTTTTCTTATGGTCGCTTACACCCAATTTTAAAAATCCGCCGTCCGCATTTAGGCATTGATTACGCCGCACCGGTCGGGACTCCGGTGCAAGCAGTGGCCGACGGAACGGTCAAGTTTGTTGGCAAAAAGGGCGGCTTTGGCAATTTTCTGGAAATTAAACATGCCAATGGATATACCACCATGTACGGACATCTGAAAAGTTTTGGCAAAGGTGTGAAGGTAGGGGCCAAGGTTAAACAAGGCCAAACGGTGGGATATATTGGGAGTACGGGGCTTTCCACGGGGCCGCATTTGGATTTTCGTATTAAAGAAAAAAATAAATTTGTGGATTTCTTAAAAATGAAAAATCGTAACTCTGCTGTACGGGATGTGCCGGCAGAGAAAAAACAAGAATTTGAAGAGTTAAAAGAGTTATACTTAAAAGAGTTAAATGCGGCCGTTCAACCCCCGGCCGCGACGGAGGAAAATAGCCATGAAGCGTAAAAAAATAGCGTTAACCGGCGGTCCTAACAGCGGTAAAACTACGGCTTTATCGGTGTTGAAGGAAACCTTTGGCCCGCAAGTAGAACTCGTGCGCGAAGCCGCTACGATGATTTTTAGCGGTGGATTTCCGCGAACGGATAACAGTACCCCGCACATTGAAGCGGCACAAAAAATTATCTTTTTTACGACTAAACAATTGGAAAGTTTAGCGGAAAAATCTTCGCAAGCCCCTTTGATTGTTTGCGATCGCGGAACCGTAGATGCGGCGGTATATTGGCCCGGTGGCGTGGAAGATTTTTTTAGGCAGATGAATACTTCGTTAGACGCGGAATTGGCTCGCTATGATGCGGTGTTGCACTTATCCCCGCCCACGAATCCGGCATTTTATGAATCCACCCATGTGCGTACGGAAAGTTTAGAGCAGGCCTTTGAAATTGACCGCAAAATTATGCACATTTGGGAGAAACACCCCAATCGGTTGGTAATCGGCGGAACGGAACGCTTTTTGGAGAAAGCAGAAGCAATTAAAAACTTTGTAGATAAAATAATTAAAGGATAAACTATGAAAAAGATCGTTTTAACAGGTGGCCCCAGTGGCGGAAAAACTACGGCTCTTTCTATTTTAAAAGAGACGTTCGGTAACAAGATTGCGCTCGTGCAAGAAGCGGCTACGCTTGTGTATAGCGGCGGTTTTCCACGCAAAGATAACAGCCCTATCCATATTGAGCACGCCCAAAATATTATTTTTTATACGGTTCACCAATTGGAAGAATTGGCCGAACGGACCTCTGATGCCAAAGTAATGGTATGTGACCGCGGTTCATTGGATGGCGCTGTGTACTGGCCGCACGGCCCGGAAGATTTTTTCAAGGCGATGAATTCCACGTTAGAAGATGAATTGGCCCGTTATGATGTCGTTATTCACTTAGCCCCGCCGCCGGAAAAAGATTTTTATCAATCTACCAACGTGCGTACGGAAAATTTACAACAAGCGTTTGAAATTGATGATAAAATTTTGAAGATTTGGGAGAAACATCCCAACCGCATTGTTTTGCCACGGGAAAAACATTATTTTGAAAAGGCGGAATTTATTAAAAATTTTGTAGAGCAAATGATTGCTAAATAGAAGGAGAAAGTATGATTTGGAATCCATTTAAAAGAAAGGAAAAAGAGACCGTCTCTCATCCGGATAAGAACGAGCCGATAGAGCAGCGCATTGAACGGGAAATAGATGCGTTACCGGCCATCCTTAAGGGTAAGTTAAAAGACCCGGAGGTGAAGAAACGCTTTGTAGAAATTGCCAAACGTATGGAGCGTGACGGCGTAGATTTTAAGAGTATCCGCCAAATGAAAAAATGGATGAAGGCTCACGAGTCCGAACTTCGTGCCGAAGGGATGGCCGATGTTCCGAAAGTGGAAACGGTAGTCCACGAAGGTCCTCGGGTTGGCCGCAATGATCCTTGCCCGTGCGGTAGCGGCAAAAAGTATAAAAAGTGTTGCGGGGCGGATAAATAATCGGCCTGCATCACAAATCAAGAAACAAATGTTTTATAAGCCCGATACGCAAACGGTATCGGGCTAAATTTTTTATTCCGTAGCCCCGGTTTGGCGTAAGAACGCGGCCATTTCTTTTTGGCCGGTCTGTACGGCAAGTTTCAAAGGAGTTTGTCCCCAATTATTTCTCATCCGGATATCTGCTCCTGCTTCCACTAATGCTTTTACGGTTTCCAAATTGCCGGATTCCACCGCTTTGAGTAAAGCCGTGTCGTTATCTACGGGGTTTGTTTGGTTGGGGTTGGCCTTGGCAGACAGCAAGGTTCTCACCATAGCCGCGTCACCGCGGCGTGCGGCTATTTGAAGAAAACTAATTCCAAAAGAGTCGGGTGCAGGTTTGTTGGGGTTTATTCCTTTTTCCAATAGCACTTGTGCCGTATCTGCGTGCCCGTGTTCTACGGCTCGTTTCAGCGCAGTTAAGTAAGATTTTTCCGTGAGCGATACATTGCTGGATAAAATTTGTTTAAGAATTTCCGTTCGGCCATACGAGCCGGCCATTTCAAAAGAGTTTGGTAAATTCAAATTTACGGCTTGGTCTAATATAAAGCGGGCTGTTTGAGTTTGTCCGCCGGCAATGGCCCAATCTAACAAGGCGTATACGGCGGTTGTTTCGTTCCCGATTTTAGCCCAATCTAATTGCCGTACTCCGTTTTTTTCGGTAGTGACGCCGGTAAACCACGTTTTAATAAAGTCCAAATCCCCCTGATATGCTTTTAGCGCAAGTTGTTGGGAATCTTGCGGTACGGACATCCCTTTATTGACAAGGATTTTAATAATATCCGGTGTGCCCCATAAAAGTGCTTTGGCCCACGTATTTTCAAAGTTTACGTCGGCTCCATTATTAACCAAAAACTCCACCATCGGCAAATTGTTTTTATGGATGGCTTCTTGCAAGGCTGTATAATTGCGGTAATTTTTATTGACGTCGGCCCCGGCTTGGATGAGTTTTTGCGCAATGGATATATTCCCGCTTTCGGCGGCCAACATGAGGGCTGTTCGCTCCTGTTGAGCATTTACATCGGCTCCGTTAGCCAACAAGAAATCAACCAATTTCTCTTGCCTCATAGAAGTGGCTAACATTAGCGGAGTAAATGTGTGATATGAACTGTTTACATCCGCCCCGGCTTGTAACAAGGCTTCTAAAATAGGTTGGGTCCATTCACCTACAAACATAAATGCTTCATTGATGGCGGGGCGGCCATCGGTTGTTTTGGCGTTAGGGTTGGCACCGGAACGGAGCAGTTCTTTAACGCGGGCCGGGTTATTTTCTTTAATGGCGGTTAATAAGGCTGCATTTTGTTTAAGATTTTCCGGCCCTGTGTAAACCGGCGCGGCTTGCGGTTTGTCAGCGGGCAGCGGTTTTTGTGCAAAGGTATTTTGGGTTAAAGCGGTGGGGGAATCTGCGGATACGGTTTGAGTGCTTTTGCTTAAATGGAAAAAATGGAAACCGCCGCTCATCAGCACAATTATTCCCCATATTACGAATTGAAATGCGCTTTTACGAGTGAGTGTTAAGATGGCCGTAAATAGCAGCAAGATGCCTAAAAGCAGTATTCCGCTTGTCAACGAGGTTAACGATACAAATATCCGGTAAAATACGCAACACAGGATAATGAACGTGATTCCGAAATATCTCATACAAGTCTCCTTTATAACCGGGGAAAATACACGGTTACGAAAAATTAAAAAAATTCTTTCTAAAATTTTAGCAGAAATTGCTTGCACATTTCACGAGAGATTTTTATAATGTAGGTAGTCTGGCAGTCATTTTAGAACAAGGAGAGAAAACATGTGGTATGGAATTTCGTCCCTACGCTGTTTTGAGCAGTACGCGCTTTTCGGCGTGCTCTTAATTGCGGTGCTAGGGTTGTTGTACGCATTATTCTTGCGCAAGCAAGTAATGAGTGAAGATACCGGCACCCCGGAAATGGTAAAAGTATGGAGTGCTATTGAAGAAGGTGCCAACGCCTATCTGAAACGTCAGTTAAAAACGATTTTGCCGTTGATCGGTCTTTTAACCATCTGTCTGTTTTTATCCGTTTACATTGTCCCGGTTTCGCAAGATTCCATGGAACGTTTCGCGGGACTTTCTGCTGACAAAGTAAAACTCATTGCCGCTTTCGGGCGCGCGGGTGCGTTTATTTTGGGGGCGGTGTTCTCGCTACTGGTGGGCCAACTGGGTATGCGCATTGCCGTTGATGCCAACGTGCGCGTAGCCGCGGCGTCTAAACGCAGTTTCGGCGACGCCTTGCGTATTGCCTACCGCGCCGGTACCGTAACCGGTATGCTTACCGACGGGCTCGGGCTTTTCGGCGGAACGATTATTTTTATCATTTTCGGTATTGCCGCGCCGGATGCTTTGTTAGGTTTCGGTTTCGGCGGCACGCTCCTTGCGCTCTTTATGCGCGTGGGCGGCGGTATTTATACCAAAGCCGCTGA
>DBXW01000007.1:0-6402 GCA_002309715.1 Candidatus Avelusimicrobium cornigerorum | reverse complement strand
GGGGCAGCCGATATTTTTGAATCGTACGAAGTGACGATCGTGTCCGGCTTAATTTTAGGTATTGCGTTGTGGCGCATTACCGGCCACCACGAGTGGATCGTTTATCCGCTTTTGGTGCGCGGTATCGGCGTGCTGTGCTCTATCATTGGTACGTACGCAGTGAAAGATTCCAAACGCACCGCGGGCAATGCGATGAAAGCCATTTTCAAAGGGTACTCCATTTCCGCCGCCATTTCCGTGGCGATTTTCGGCGTACTCGCTTACTATTACATGGCTGACGTGCCCGGCGGTTGGTGGCGTCCGTTTGCGGCTACTACCATTGGTATTTTGCTGGCTATTTGTATTGACCGCTTGACCGAATATTTTACCGGCACGGAAGGCAAGCCGGTGCAGGAAATTAAAAAGGCAACGGCTACCGGATCGGCTACGACGATCTTGTCGGGTATTGCCGTTGGTTTTGAAAGTGCCGTGTGGACCACCTTGGTAATTGCGGCGTCTATCTTCTTGTCCGTAGTTGTGTTCGGCACGATTGACGGGTTAAGCCCGGTAGAGAAATTTAACTTTATTCTCTACGGTGTAGCCATGACGGGTATTGGTATGCTCACGCTGACCGGTAACAATGTGGCTATGGACTCGTTCGGCCCGATTGCCGATAACGCCAACGGTATCGGCGAAATGAGTTGGCACGGTCACGACGACGCCGAAACCAAAAAAGCCCGCCAAATTATGGCAGACTTAGACGGTGTAGGCAATACCACCAAAGCCATTACCAAAGGGGTGGCTATCGGTTCAGCCGTCATTGCCGCGGTTTCTTTGTTTGCGTCTTATATGGTAGACGTAAGCAACGTGCAACGTCTCTTAAACGACGCGTGGGCCGCCGCGGGCGATGGCAAAGCGTTGGAACTTTTGTCTAACGTAGGCATTGTGGTTTCCAACCCGGTCGTATTTGTGGGTATGCTGATCGGTGGGGCTTTGCCGTGGTTGTTCTCGTCGTTTGCGATTAACGCCGTCAGCCGCGCCGCTGCCTTAATTGTGCAGGAAGTACGCCGCCAATTTAAAGGGGGCGTCTTGGAAGGCAAGGCCAAACCCGACTATACCCGTGCGGTTAATATCTCCACGGTAGCCGCGCAAAAAGAATTGGTTATTTTGGCACTACTCGGTATTGTTTCGCCGATTATTGTAGGGTTGGCTTTCGGTGTGGAAGCGTTAGGTGGCTTTTTAGCCGGTATTATCGTTTCCGGGCAACTCTTAGCCGTGTTTATGTCTAACGCGGGCGGCAGTTGGGATAATGCCAAAAAAGTGGTAGAAGATGAACCGTCCGATATTGCCGCCAACACCGGCAAAGGTTCCGAACGCCACAAAGCCAGCGTAGTGGGTGACACGGTGGGCGATCCCTTGAAAGATACTGCCGGTCCGGCCGTCAACCCGCTTATTAAAGTAGTGAACATGGTAGCCGTGATTGTTGCGCCTATCATTGTAAACTACCACAACGACTTTACCCCGCTTGGTAAACTGGGCTGGGTGGTTGTGATTGCGTTGCTAGCCGTTTTGAGTTGGGCGATTTTGTCCAGCAAAAAACCGGCACAAGACTTTACGCAAAAATAAATAGGTTTGTTAACCCCCCGGGTTTGAGCCCGGGGGGTAGATAGTTGTGGGTTTTATGTGTGGAAAATTTTATACATGTGATTTTTGGAAAAAATGGTATAGTAAGGTGAGTAATAAAATTAAAACTACCCGGGAGCGTGTTATGGGTTTTTCTCTTATTGATGCCAAAGAAAAATTTCTAAAACTGTTAGATTTTTCTGCCAGACGGGAAGCCAAATATTGTGCTTGGGAAAAACAAGCGCAGGCCGGTGATCTGGAAACAATTTACCGTTTGATTGCTTTGTATCCTACCGTAGATGAAAAATTTTATCCTTTAGTTTTTAAGTGGACACTGGACCAAGCCTACAAGGGAGAAGATTGTCGCATTTTGCGTCAAGCCGCACAAATGTTGGAAAACGGCCACGGCACCGCCCCGGATGCCCAACAGGCGCTTACTTGGTATGAACGGGCACTTTCACTACACATTATGCAAGGGGCCAATTCTCCGTTCAGTTTGGAAGAAGAAAACGACTTACAACAATCTATCCAACAACTTCGCCGGCAAATTTGTCCGGAAGAAAACTAATTATTTTTTATCCGAGACAGTACATCTTTTTCTTAATACAATGTAAATAATTTATTAGTAAGGAGAATATCATGCGCTACAGCCTTTTATTTTGTTGTTTGCTGTTAACATTGCCGGGCTGGGGGCAAATTCAGCATTCGTGCCGTTATGGTGTATTACCGACGGAAAATATTACTACTATAGAGGCAAACCCCGCTTTAACGGTTACGGATGATAGCGGGAGAATTTCTACTTCTTCACTTACACTTAAAACTTATCGCGTAATAAATGAAAATCTCAATTGGGGGGTGGAAGTGCCGCTTTCGCGTTATGAATCTCCGGAAAAATCCGTCAGTGGCGTGGGGGACAGTGCACTTAATGTAACGTGGATGCTCCCGGAAAGTGCGAATCGTTTGAGTTACGGGGCAAAGTTGGAATTTTTTGTTCCGACGGCCACCGATAAGCGGTTAGGAAGCGGTGCTTTGCAAGCCAGCCCGTCTGTGTTTGCTGTATGGCGCCTGGATAGCGGCGTTTATATAGCCGGCGGATATAAGCAATATACTTCTGTTTTGAAAGATGGCGCGCGCGAATATATTAACTACGGACGTTTCCGCCTTAACATCAGTTATTTATCACCTGACAAATGGTGGGTGCAAACAAACTGGTATTATTATCAGGATTATTACAACGACGGGAAAATGGAATTTATACCGGAGTTGGAATTGGGGACTTTAGTCAACGAAGGAACGGCTTTTTATATTAACGGCAGTACGCACGCGAGCGGAAACTGGCATAGCAAAGACTGGAGTTTAGGCGTAGGATTTAAACTTTTGTATTTGTAAAAAGGCTTCTAAAGGGATATAATATAGTCTGACGGTTTTATATACGGAGGATATCCCATCATGTCGGACAGCCAGGTAGCCAGTACCCCAGATATTAACGCAAGCACTGTTTTATTCAATTCTTCTTCTCAACCTAAAGAGACTACTTCTCAAACACAAGGCGTCGCGGCTGCCGTTTCGGGCGCGCAAGGCCCACAAGAGGTAACGGCTTCGGTTAATGTATCTTCGCAACAAGTCCCGGTTAAAAATCCGTTTGCGGTAGATGCTCCGGCTATTCCCACCCAAGAAGGCCCTATGGGTATCCGTTACGATTTTAACGACGGTGCACGTGTGTTACTTCCCAAGGGCAAATGGCACGTACAAATTGAAGACGACGAAACCGACAACATTATTTTTGCGTGTGATGCCGACGAAGGATGGGTGCTTAGTACCAAGAAATACTATATTCCGTTCCGTATCCGCGTATGGGTGCGCGGCGAGAAAGAACCGATTTTAAATCATACGTTAGATCTCAAAGGCAAAGAAGTTCAAATTAAATTTCCGGTTGGTACGTTAGGGGATACCATTGGGTGGATGACGTATGCGGACCGTTTCCAAAAAAAGCACAAATGTGCCGCGGAAATAACAATGGGCCATTTTTTGGCGGAAATTTTTGAAGGCCAATATCCCAATTTATTTTTCACCCACTTGCCCGGCAAAGTACGTTTTGCTAAACCGTATGCCAGTTATATGTTGGGGTTGTTTTTTAAAGGGAACACTACACACCAACCGATAGATTTTAGAAAAGTCGGTTTGCATAAAACGGCAGGATATATTTTGGGCGTAGACCCGCGTGAAGAAGCCCCGCAAGTTAAACTGGGCAGTAAACGCAAAATCAAAGAAAGATATGTTTGTATTGCCACCAAATCAAGTTCCCAAGCGAAGTTTTGGAATAACGGCTATGGGTGGGAACAAGTAGTGGCCTACTTAAAAGAGTTGGGATACCGCGTCATTTGTATTGATAAGGAGCCGGTAACGGGTTTTAAATACACGTGGAACCGTATGCCGCACGACGTGGAAGATTTTACGGGAGCCAAACCGTTGCAAGAACGTATTGAACTGTTGGAACATGCTGACTTTTTTATTGGGTTGTCTTCGGGCTTAACGTGGCTTGCCTGGTGTACACATATCCCGATAGTTCTAATCAGCGGTTTTACGCTGCCTATTTGTGAATTTTACACGCCGTACCGCGTGTTTAACTCACACGGTTGTAATGGTTGTTGGGATGATGTGAATTGCAATTTTGATCATTACGATTATTTTTGGTGTCCGAAATTTAAAGACACAGACCGTCAATACGAGTGCACCCGCTTGATTACGGGTAAACAAGTTATTGGCCACATTAAGCAACTGATGCAAGATTATAAATTAACCGCCCCCAAGGACGATAAAAAAAAGGAGAAATAAAATGTCCAAACACCACCACTCCCAGGAAGATATTTATACCAGTCAAGTGGTTCAAGCGTTAGAGCAAAAGTATTGCTCCAGTTGCAGCGCGGCGGTGGTGTCTTCTTGTTTGGTATCCAGCCAAGGGCTGGGTGCGCGGGTGGTGTCTCGCATTTATGACGGCGGGCGCAAAGCCGTATATACGGCGGCGGTGGCCGCGATGATGGTGCAGAACTTAACGCCGGACGCGTTGGCGGCAGCAAGTAGTGCGGTGGTAAGTAGCGGGGTAGAGTCTACCGGGCTTGTTATGCCGATGAGTGGGGATATTACCGTTTTGAAGGTTTTGTCCGGCGGCGTGGCCGTTAATACTATATTGAATGAAACGGGTAGCGAACTCGTTTCCAACGGGGGAAACGATGTCAATATTACCATTAATAACGGCGCGCAACAAAAAATATACGGTGGGGGTATAGCTGTAGGGGCCACAATTAACGAAGGGGGAACTCAGATTCTTTCTGGCACGACAACTTCTTTGGGTGTAGCTCTTGATACCGTAATTAGCGGGGGGACACAAAATATTACCAGTTATGCGGTGGCCAGTAATACACAAATCGTCACTGGCACACAGAATATTGCCAAATATGCCGTGGCCAGTGATACGACCATTTCTGCGGGTGGTACGCAAAATGTAGCAAGCCTGGGTAGTGCTTTTAATACAGTTATAGAAGCAGGCGGAAGTCAAATGGTTTCTAAAGGCGGAACGGTTATAAGTACTACTCTAAATAGTGGGGCCTACCAAAGTATGGCCGGGGCAACGGCCAATGTCCTCATTATTAACGAAGGGGCTTCGCAAGAAGTTTCCGGTACTTCCGCGGCATCCGGGATACTTACCAGTGTTGTGATTAACGGGGGAATACAAACTGTTGCTAGAGCCACTGTTACTAGTACGCAAATTTTATCCGGCGGTTCCCAAATTCTAAATGCTAATACGACAGTAGAGTCCACCATTATAGAGACGGGGGGATATCAACAGGTTGGCAATAATGCTACAGCCAATAGTACCACTGTGGGGGGAGTACAAAGTTTTTTTGCAAATGCTACGATTTCGGATACAGTTATTGTGTCCGGTGGTTATCAAGAAGGTCGAGGAACTGTTACCAATACGATCATACAATCCGGTGGTGAACAAAAACTTTTCAGTGGTGCTTCGGCAACCGGTACGCAAATTTTAGAGGGCGGCTCGCAAACTGTTTTAACAAATGCGTCTGCGCAAAATAATACGATTGAAACCGGAGGGACCCAGATTGTTTGGGGGACTGTTATGAGTACGACGGTTAACTCCGGCGGTACGCAAACGATTTATCACAATGCTTCTTCCATGGATGTTACTCAGATGTCCGGCGGAAATATCAACACGCGCTTGAGCGGCGGTGCTACTACGTCTGTTACCGGTACCAACCAAAACGGCGAAACCCTGTCAATTTCTAACGGCGTTGCCAGTAATTTTATCGTCAACGCGGGCGGTTATCAATACATCTCGGCGGGCGGTTCTGCTGTGAACACGTTGCTTAATTCTGGTGAAATGGAGTTGGAAGGAGGTGGCGTGGCCGATACACTTACCGCCCAAGGCGGTACCATTAGTCTGGGCGGTGGCGCAGGGCAATTCGTTGGTAATACCATGCTTTCCGGCACCGTTGTAGATTACACACGATATACCTCAAGCCGAAATACCTTGTCTGCTGAAAATCTGTCTGCCAACGGCGCTGTATTTAATATGAGCGTTGACCTGGAAAACCAAGAAGGGGATAAGTTAACGGTGCAAAGTTCGTATAACGGTAACGCACAAATCAGTGCTACCAATATAGGTTCTTCCGCGCAAGAAACCACCGGCGACGGCATCAAGTTAGTAGAATTTTCTGATCCGTCTGTTGCGAACGGTACGTTTAGTTTGGTAGGCGGTACGATGGTAGAAGGCGCGTACACATA
>DBXW01000005.1:478792-481330 GCA_002309715.1 Candidatus Avelusimicrobium cornigerorum | reverse complement strand
AAAGAACTGCGCGGACACGTACAAGAAGAAATAAGAAAGGCGCAAATAAAAGAAGATATCGGCGCCGCTGTTCGTAGTGAAGCGCAAAAGGAAAAGGTCATAGAGAAAGCCCCTCGTTACGAAAGCCCTTTTGCAAGTTTTAGAAGAGATGATTGGGAAATAGCGCAAGAAGCCAAAGAACTACAGGCGGCAAGAGAAACTCAACAACGCCAAATACTTAAACCGGCTACATATGCGACATCCAAACCCAGCAGAAACGAATTAGAAGGTATGGCGATAAACATTGGAATTCCTACCGAACAGATGGAAAGCCTTTCCTATCAAGAATTAAGTACCTTGATTGCTGTAACGGAAAACATGTTAAAAAAAGTTCCTTCCCGTTTTGATGCTTATATAGAGGAACAGGGAATAGACCTTGCCAACTCTGAAGAACTTAGAGAAGAATTAATGATAAAATGGGCCAAAGAAAAGCCGGACTTTGTCCTTGAAAATTACAGTTACGATTACAGGACCTTCAACACCCCCTTCAATTACGGTGCAAAAAATGTACGGGTACTACTCATCAATGATGATAGAATATACGTTGATGAAATTTTACGCGCCAATGATAAAATAAACAAAGTTTTGGAAGCGGAAGGGAAAACCCCGGGATTAGTTATTGAAACCACCAACAGCATAAAAGAGGGGCGCGAGTTCCTAAAAGATCCTAGCAGATCCTATGACTTGGTGATGACAGATTTTAACACGATAGCCGGCAACGCGTATGAATTAGCCATGCAAGTTTTTAAAGACGGTTTGTCCACCAAAGTAGTAACCGGTTCCAAATCGGGCTGTCACCCGCACGGCTACTATGCCCACGGCATTGCCGGAGACGTTAAACCGGAACTGTCTGCCGAACAGGTGGTCAATTATTTAAGCAACATAGCCGTTACCGGCCACGCTTTCCCCAAACCTTAATCAAGGTACTTTTGAACAAAAACCCCGGGTTTTCAGCCCGGGGTTTAGTTTTTCAATTTGTTTACGATTAGGGGTGTATCTTATCCATCATACGAGCAAATGGAATCGTTTCGCGCACGTGCTGAAGTCCGCACACCCAACGCACCATACGTTCAATGCCCATCCCAAACCCGGCGTGCGGCACGCTGCCGTAACGGCGCAAGTCCAAATACCAATCGTAACCGTTGGGATCCAACCCTTGTTCTTTAATGCGTGCAAGCAAGGTTTCGTAATCGGCCTCTCTTTCGCTACCGCCGATAATTTCGCCGGCACCTTCCGGCCCGATAACGTCAACGGCCAAAACGACTTTGGGGTTTTTCGGATCGCGTTTCATATAAAATGCTTTAATCGCGGTAGGATAGCGGTGAATCATAATAGGCGTGTCGTAATCTTCGCCGAGTAAGGTTTCTTCGTCGCCGCCGATATCGCCGCCCCATGGGGTATCGTTGCCTTTTTTGTGGAGAATTTCAATGGCGTCGGTGTAGTCAATACGCGGGAATTTCTTTTCCACGGTGGCTTGTAATTTAGACGTATCGCGCTCTAATAATTTTAAGTCAGCGGCGCGGTTTTTTAACACTTGCCCGACGATATATTTAATAAAATCTTCGGCCAGGTCCATATTATCGTCTAAATCGTTGTAGGCAACTTCCGGCTCTACCATCCAAAATTCGGTTAAGTGGCGGCGGGTTTTAGATTTTTCCGCGCGGAACGTCGGCCCGAAGCAATACGTTTTTCCAAGTGCCATAGCAGAGGCCTCTCCGTAGAGTTGCCCGCTTTGGGACAAAAACGCTTTTTCGCCGAAATAATCGGTTTCAAACAAGGTACTTGTACCTTCACACGCGGCGGGGGTTAAAATGGGGGAGTCCGACAAAATAAACCCGTTTTTGTGCAGGTATTCGCGGATAGCGAAAATGATTTCATCACGCACGCGCAAAATAGCGGTTTGGCGCGCCGAGCGCAACCACAAGTGGCGGTTTTGCATTAAGAAGTCCGGCCCGTGTTCTTTGGGGGAAATGGGGTAGTCTTTCGCCATTTGGACTACTTCTAAATTTTTCACGCCAAGTTCAAACCCCAAGGGCGAGCGTTTATCTTCGCGCACGGTGCCGGTAACGATAATGGAAGATTCCTGTGTAACTTTATCGCCGATTTCAAATTGTTCGGGGGAAACTTCGCCCTTAAACATAACGCATTGGATGATACCGCTGCCGTCGCGCAGTTGTAAAAAATGGAGTTTACCGCTGGAGCGTTTATTATAGAGCCAGCCGTGCAAAGTGATTTCCCGGCCGACGTACTGACCGACTTCATTAACGCGAATTTTGTGTAACATAAAAAACCTCTTTAAGATAGTATATTTCTATTTTATCTTTTTAATGAGAGAAAGGGCAACGGGAACAAAAGATTTTTGTTTTCAAAAAATATTTGCTATAATAAGTATGTTGTAAAGGAAAACCGTTTTACGGGCGTGTAGCTCAGCTGGGAGAGCGCCTCGTTCGCAACGAGGAGGTCGTCGGTTCGATCCCGATCACGTCCAAAATTAGAAAG
>DBXW01000005.1:406431-478654 GCA_002309715.1 Candidatus Avelusimicrobium cornigerorum | reverse complement strand
CGTGGTTAGAGCCGAACGACCGACGAGTTGCGAAACTCGGGCGAGTTTCGTCTCTTTTCTTTTTTCTAATCAAAAAACCTCTCCCCAACCTAAACCGAATATTATAAAATAGAAGAAAATATATTAGGAGGGGAGAATATGGCCCGAAACCCAATGTTAAGCGAGTCCGCCTTTGAGCGCGCCCACAACGAGCAAGTCCATCCGGCGCACGTGAGTAGCCAAGACGAGTTCATGGAACAACAAGGATTTGTTCCCAATTACCGCACCGCCGCAAGCAGCCAAGTAATGACGTTGCAAGGCACTATCAATAAAACGTTTGTGCTGCTAATGTTATGTGCACTGGGCGGTTTTATCGGTTGGACAAAAGCCGCTTCTATGCCTTCCGGTGCGTGGATGCTACTAACTATAGGTGGTTTTATTCTTGCGATATGGACTAGTTTTTCTCCAAAAGTTTCTTCTTTCACTTCGCCCATTTATGCGCTGATAGAAGGTTTACTGCTGGGTGTTATTTCCGCCGCATATAACGCCGAATTTCCCGGCATTGTGCTTAGCGCGGTTTTAATAACCGGAATCGTGTTTTTTGTCATGTTGTTTCTCTATAAAACAGGCATTGTCAAAGTAACGCAAGGGTTTGCAACCGCTATTGTATCGGCCACCTTTGCCATTGCGCTAATGTATTTAGGCTCGTGGATATTCTCGTTATTTGGGGGGAATATATCCTATTTAACATCTTCTTCGCCGTTATCTATCGTTATAAGTGTGGTAATCTGCCTGGTGGCGGCGTTTAACCTGATGTTAGATTTCCAATTTATTTCGGTGATGGCTTCCCGCCCGGAAACACCTAAATATATGGAGTGGTACGCCGGGTTTGGGCTCTTGGTAACGATTGTATGGCTATACATTGAAATTTTAAAGTTACTAGGTAAATCCAAACGCCGCTAAACTAAATTTTGTAAAATATAGTTGTACCGGTTCTGCGAAGAGCCGAAACTTAAAAAAGGAGTCAGACTATGAATTTTAACAGCATTAAAAAAATGCAAGATATGGACCTTAAAAATAAAAAAGTTCTCGTGCGTGTGGACTACAACGTACCGCTTAAAGACGGCAAAGTAGATAACGCCAAACGCATTGTAGCGACGGAAAAAACGATCAGACACTTGTTGGATAACAACTGCCGTGTCGTTTTAATTGCGCACTTGGGCCGCCCGAAAGGCAAAGTTTGCCCGGAATTTAGTTTGGCTCCCGTAGCCGCGGAAGTGGAAAAATTGTTTGGCGTGCCGGTACACTTTGCCAAAGATTGCGTCGGGCCGGAAGCCGATAAAGTAGTAGCCGAAACGAAAAACGGCGAAATTGCTCTCTTGGAAAACTTGCGTTTCCACCCGGAAGAAGAAAAGAACGACGCTGAATTTGCCAAACAACTGGCCAAACACGGTGAAGTTTTTGTGCAAGAAGCGTTTGGTACGGTCCACCGCGCGCACGCTTCCACCAGCGCCGTGGCGCACTTACTGCCCAGCGGTGCGGGGTATTTAGTACAAAAAGAAGTAGAATTTTTGGGTAAAGCGCTAGAAAACCCGGCCCGTCCGTTTGCGGCGGTTATCGGCGGGGCGAAAGTGTCTGACAAAATTTTACTTTTGAACAATTTGTTAGATAAAGTCAACGTGCTTATAATTGGCGGCGGTATGGCGTATACGTTTCTCAAAGCCAAAGGCATAGAAATCGGCAAATCGCTCGTAGACGATACGAAAATTGACGAAGCCAAACAAGTTATGGACAAAGCCGCGGCCAAAGGCGTTAAAATGTTAATGCCGATTGATTTCCGCGTTTCCAAAGAATTTTCCGAAACCGCTACCGCTACGGAAGTGGATGTAATTCCGGCAGATATGGAATCTATGGATATCGGCCCGAAAACGGAAAAATTATTTGCAGATGAACTTTTAAAATGCAAAACGATTTTCTGGAACGGCCCGATGGGTGTATTTGAATTTCCGAACTTTGCCAAAGGCAGTTTTGCCATTGCCAACGCGATGATTGAAGCCACCAAAAACGGTGCGATTTCCATTATCGGCGGCGGCGACAGTGTAAACGTGCTGAAAAAAGGCAAAATTAACTCCAAAGAATTTTCGCACGTATCCACCGGTGGTGGTGCAAGCATGGAGTTTGTGGAAGGAAAGGAATTGCCCGGACTCGTAGCGTTAGCGAAGTAGGCCGGCACGTTCTTTTTAGAAAATTTGTCATACGACACAAACCGGGCCTGTCGTTTAGGCCCGGTCTATTTTTCGTCAAAAAGGAACTGCCGGGACTCGTAGCGTTAGCGAAGTAGGCCGGCACGTTCTTTTTGAAAATTTGTCATACGACACAAACCAGCCCTGCCGTAAGGCGGGGCTGATTTTGATTTCAAAAAACTTTCCTCTTTTTTACGGTATTTTATAGTGGCGATGATCTCCACAATCGCCATAAAGAGTTCCCTTAAATAATTTCGTACAAAAACCCGTCGTTTCCGGGGTGTTTTCCGTACAAAGTAGTTCTCCATCCGGCAAAGGCACCCCGCCGCAGTGAGAACCCCCTTGATTATGAATCGCAAACCCACACATAGCATACGGTCCTTTACCAAAAACAGCACCAGACGAGCCATGATCTCTACCGTTACCTTCATCCCACTCCGGATGGATATACACAAAAACGTCACCATCTCCCTTTACATATCCGTCTTCAAGCCCATAAGATTGAGCTAGTGCCGTATTGCGCGTCAACGAATTAAAATCTATGGGAAGTAAATCTATAGAATCGGCAAAATGACCGTGTTCCATAAAATAAGTTTGCTGCGCGTTATAAAGAGCTTTTGCTTGCGTCATTAGTTCCGCACCACGCGATTTCCACACCGCTTTTTGATATTGCGGCATAGCAATCGCGGCCAAAATACCGATAATTAAAACGACTACTAATAATTCAATAAGCGTAAAGCCCTTTTTACAACAATTATTCTTCATTTTATTTCTCCTAAAGTAAATTTCCGACAAAATCATTGTAGAAAAAAAAAAAAAAAACAAATCAATAGAAATTTTACCGACACAAAAATACGGCCCAAACGGGGTTGACAAAAACAAAAAAACGCTTATACTATAAGTAGGGATTTTTGTAATTTTTAATTAAGGAGAATTTTATTATGAAAAAACTAACTATTATGATAAGTGCCTTATTCGCACTTGCCTTGCTAACGGTGCCGGTTACCGCAAAAGCAGAGAAGGGCGAGCTCAGCAAAGCGACACTGAAAAGCGTGTGTCTGTGGGCGTTAAACAGTGGTTTGTCCGGAAGCGAACAAGTCACCTCTATGTGTGGCACAGTAAATGTATCTCTCTCACAAAAGCCGGAAGGCTCAACGGGTATATTCTTATCCGTGGAAACGCTGGCCCAAAACGCTATGGACAAGTTAAAAGAATTGTGGGAGAAATACATGGGGCTGAATATCGATGATTTAAATGAAAAACGTAATGCCATCGGGAATAAACTTTGGGAAGATAGTAACTTGCAACATGATATAGAGTATCTAGAATACATCTTAGACTATATAGCTGATGTTGAGGAACACTATGGCTTGCCTAATATCAAAAAACAAATGGAAGACCGACTGCGTGAATTAGCCGGAACAGACATAGCCGGTTTGGAAGCCCAAATATCCAACTTGAAAACTGACATAGAAAAATATGAAGCCGAAGCCAAAGAGGTAGAGGGAAAAGATCCTAAATATGCGGCAGAATTGCGACAAAAAGCGGAAGACTCCCGCAACGAAATAAAAGCACTGGAACAAAGTATTGAAACGGCTATGGAAAAAGCCCGTGAAGCCGCAAAGAAAGATGAGACTTATCAAGCTCTGCAAGAGGAAGCTAACTGGATCGCTGAACAAGTTGGAAATGGTAGTGGCTATGCAGGCGGCGCAGCTGAAGTCACGGCGCAACTGAACAGTTTGCGTGAGCAAGCCCTTACGCAAGAAGAGCGCGCTGCCCTGCAAGCAGAGTATAATAGTCTTGAAAACGAGATAAACGCTATCTACCAAGAATCTGGGGTTGCAAATATTGAGCAAGCGGCTTACGATACGATAGTTGCGTATGAAAAGGCGGGTTTATGCAGCGGAGAGGAAGAATGCCTGGGCTTGATTATGCAAGAATTGGGCATAGAAGGTTAAAATTACAAAGCAGAAACGCTTAAACTTGTTGCCTTTCTTCCACATTTGACCAGTAACAACTACGGACAGGAATTACCCGTTCCTGTCCGTTTTTTTGCGTAAAATTTTCGTTTCATACCGCAAAAATTGCTATAATAGAGTATCACTTAATAAGGAGAAATTATGTACGGCTTAATTTTAACACTTCATTTTATTGTTTGTATTTTGCTGATTTTACTCGTTTTGTTACAAAGCGGCAAAGGCTCGGCCGCCGGTATTTTCGGTGCGTCTGGGGCAGATAACTTGTTTGCCAGCCCGACTGCTTTTAACGCCGTCAATAAATTTACGGCTATTTTGGCCGCCGTGCTGATGGCCACGTCTATCGTGTTGACGATTGCGTCTAACAAAAAATCGTCTTCGTCTGTGTTGGATAAAGTACAAATTCCGGCCTCGGCGCCCGCCCAAACCGGTAAATAATTTTACTTTCGCAAAAATAACCCCCGGCATAACCGGGGGTTATTTTTTATCCCAAAATTACTTTTCTACTTCTTCTTCAAATTTTGCTTCCGGGAAGTAATGGTGCAAAATCGTCTTATAATCTTGTCCGGCTTCGGCACGTCCGGCGGCACCCGTTTGGTCAAACCCTACGCCGTGCCCCCAACCACCGCCGTAAAACACAAAGTATTTAAGTTGGCGGTTTTCGTAACTGGGCTGCACGATAAAATAACTGCTCCGCAGCATCCCCAAACTTAAATTGTTGCGGATGACGTTTTCTTTATTAAGCGTCACACTGCCTTTCGTTCCCTTGACCAGCAACCGGCTCACATAGCCCGATTTGCCGCGCCGCAACGGAATAATGGCTTTGATAGGCCCAATATCCTTTTTCTGACGTTTGATAACATCACGCAATTCTTTTTCTTCCACCACGCGCACCCACCTAAACGCCGCCATACTGACGTTTTTATCATACCGGCTATACGCGTCGTGGTAATACTGCAAAAGGCCTTTAAAATGATAGGGTTGGATGTTATCAAAATCAAAATCTTTATAGTCAGATACCGGGTGCAAATACGGCGTATCGCTCCAACCGGCCTCTTTGGAACTTTGCGTAATTCCGCCGCAGTTGGCCGAAAATACCCCTTCTATAGGTTTGCCGCCATAGGATAGGGTTTCCCCGGTGGTGGACTCTACCGCCGCGTTAGCGCGTTCGCTCTCGGCACTGACGCCGCCGTACACTTGGCAATTTTGCGTATCGCACAAATCGTAACCGTATGCTTTATGTTTGCCTAAATGTTTAAGCGCATACGTGCGCGCCAAAACGGCTTGCGCGCGAAGTGCGTCCATGGGAAATTTGGTCGGCATTTCAGACGAAATAACCCCTTGTAAATACTCGTCCATGGTTACTACGTTAATCGGTACAAGCGTATTTAACCGCGTATTGTGAAGCACTTGTAATTTCCCGCGATATTCTTTATCGTCTAAACTGGACCACGTCATCCCGGCACCGCTCATCAGTTGCTTAACGATAATGGTGTGTCCTTCGCCGGGCGTGTGCGAAACCGGGCGGATGGTAACCGATTTTTGGAACGCGGTTTTCTGCCCTTTGGGCGAGACTAAATACGTATGCCCTTTCTCAAGTAGCACTGTCCATAATTCTTTCGCCTTGCCGCGCAAAATTTCTTTGCCTTTGTCATCCGTGGCCGAAAACGCGTGCGACGGCACAAATTGCACTTGTGTGCGAACGGCCGGCTTTCCGTCAGCGCGCATCCCAAGGCCCACTTTAATTTCTTGCGGATATTTATGCCCGGGGGGAACGGTCAGCACTTTAACAAGCGTATGGTCTTTACGCGTTTTAGAGGCGGTAAGTTCTTTTTCTGTGCGGGTGAGTTTTGGTTGCAGCCGGGCCAGTGCCTCTTTGACGGCCGGGTTTGTTTTTTCAAGGGCACCGATCATACGGTATTGACGGTATGCCTCATTATAGTTGCGTGTTTTTTCTAAAGCATTAGCGTAATGCATTTTGGCTTCAATAAATTGGTGGTCATATTCCGAGGCCACTTTGAAATGTTTGGCCGCGGCCTTAAAATCTTTTTCTTCTTCGTACAAAAGCCCGAGCAAATAATTAGACAACGCCGTATGCACCTTGCCGCGGGTGGCTTGGCGCAAATTGTACTTGGCCAATTTTTTCTCGTTAAGCCCCATTTGCGCGCGGGCCAAATTGATATGTAGCAGTTCGGCCCGGCCTTTTGGCTCGGTAATTTGGGAAAGCAAAATTTCCGCGCTGGCATATTGTCCGTCGGCCAAATACGCTTCGGCGGCCGTTTGGGCAATTTCGTTATCCTGCGGATATAAGCGGTATGCCGCCGCCGAAATATCCACCGCCAGTTTGGGATTGTTTTGCTCCATGGCAATAAATGCCGCATTTAGAAAGGCTTCCCGGTCGTTTGTCTCTTTAGAAATTTTGATGTACGCGTCTAACGCTTTTTCTGGTTGGTACGAAAAATACAAATCAGCGGCTTGTTTTAATTTTTCAGCCGTAGTCTCTTGGACAGATTGCGCGCGCAAACGGGGGGAAGAAAAAATCCCCGTCATCAGCACAACGAAAAGAAAAACAATAAAACGCCGCATACGTTTATTTTATCATATTCTCGTCGGGCCCTGTTTTAGTATAATAGAAGTATGACAACACCCATCCCCACGTGGTTAAAAGCCATGGTCGGCCGCAACAAGGCGGCTTTGCGCTCGTCGGCGGCATTAGCGGCGGAAGATTCCATTTCGCATCACGCCCTTCATACCGTTTGCCACGCGGCCAAGTGCCCTAACCGGGGAGAATGTTTTAACTGCGGGGATGCCACCTTTATGGTACTGGGCGAACGCTGTACGCGCGGTTGCCGGTTTTGCGCGGTGTCGCGTGAAAAACCACTCCCGCCCGACGAAGGCGAGCCCACCCGCGTAGCACAAGCCGTTAAGGAGTGGCACATCCGTTACGCCGTTTTAACGATGCCTACGCGTGATGACTTACCCGACGGCGGTAGCACCCATTTTGCCCACGTGATTAGCGCCATACACACCCTTACGCCAAACGTACTTGTAGAGCCGCTGATTTCCGATTTGAAAGGGGATGAAAACGCGCTACATACTATTTTAGATGCCCGCCCTTGCGTGCTTGCACACAACATAGAAACGGTGGAAAGTTTATATCCTTCCGTACGCGCGGGCGCACACTATAAACGCACGCTGAAAGTACTTGAAAACAGTAAAAAATACGCGCCGAGCGTGTTTACCAAGTCCGGCTTTATGGTGGGGCTTGGCGAAACGGAGCCGGAGATACGCCGTTTGTTACACGATTTACGCAACGCCGGGGTAGATTTAATTACTATCGGGCAGTATTTAGCACCGTCTGCCAACCACTACCCGGTAGCGCGCTACCCCGAACCCAACGAATATAAAGCGTGGGAAGAATATGCCTTGTCTTTAGGGTTTAAGGGGGTTGCATCCGGGCCGCTTGTACGCAGCAGTTACCGCGCGGGCGCGCTTTACCGGGCCGCGTTACTACATACAAAACTGTCCGCGGATAAAGTATAATAATTTTATGCAAAAACTTTGGGGAATTTTGTTTACGTTTTCATTGTTAGCCGCGTGCGCGGAAATGCCCGCTTGGTGGACACCACGTCAACCTGCGGGGGGGAATAAACCGGTCGCGACAACACCGCAAAACCCGCCCCAAACCTTGCACACTAACCCAACGCCCACTATGGAAGATTTGGAACTTTCTCTTACGGATGAATCTTACGAAGAAATGAACTTACCGCCCTTACAAGACGAAGAAGACGAGAACGACTCCGGGGAAACATCTGCCCAAAGCGTGCCGCCGGAAGACGAAGACGTCTTGCCGCCGCCCAGCATTTTAGAAGAATAAAATTTTTTATGACAAAAAACAGCCCCCCGGTTTATCCAACCGAGGGGGTTCAACTATGTACCTTCATTTTCTCTCCTTACTACACTACTTCATTGCAGGCCACAGCGGGATTTACGTCACGCTCTACGGTTCTCCTCCCAGCCGAAGCATTGATATCAACCGGGCACAGAACCCGCAAACACGGCAAACACAACCGCCGCTCCCTACCGTCCGCTTTCCTACCAGGTACCCACACGCAACCGAGGAAAACCCTTCACCCCAGCCACACTCCAAGTAGCCCCGCCGACACCTAACCCAAGCACGCGACCAACACCGTCAGCAACACACCCGGGACAAGCGCACCGACCGAACCAACCGGACCAGGCACCCAACTGCATAGTGGCTATCTTACGAACCACCTACGGCCACTGCGCGACACCCAAACTGACCTGCGGATGTCCAACCATCACTAATAGTATAATGGAAAACTGAAATTTGTCAAGGGGTAATTTTGAAAATTTTTTATTGCGTTTTTTAAAGCCATTTTACCGACGGGAATTACCACGCGCCGGGCACAAGAAAAAACGGATTATTGGAACGCACGGGTGTATGTAATATACTATCCGGAAACATTTTTTTACAATACTCGCCCTGTGCTCCGCTCCACGTCACAGCATAACTAGCACTATTTTTGGGTTCCACACAATAAATCTGGTTGTCCTTATATCCGCTAGGGCCCGTGTAGTGAAGATAAACAAGTAGTCCGACTCCTTTATATGCCCCTTTTAAGTGACCGATTCTAACATGTCCTCCGTCATTTCCTGCATGCATTTGTAACGACCAATCGCCATTAGACAACGTATCTGTGGGATTGCTCGTGTTCCACTTTTGGGTACCGGTCCACGGAATAGTAACATCTAATTCATCAAATTTTTCGGCGTATTTCCCGTTGGTTATAAAATAACGACGCTGTGCATTGACAACCGATTTTAACAAGGGAATCACTTGCGCTACACGCGCCTTTTCTACCGATTTCTTATATTGCGGCAGAGCCACCGCGGCAAGAATACCAATGATTAAAACAACCACAAGCAGTTCTATGAGCGTAAAGCCCTTTTTACCACGATTATTATTCATATCAAATCTCCCGGAACAGGGAATTTACTTCTTTTACAACCGTGTGATATCCGCGCCCGTTTGCGCTAAACACGCACGTACGCGCGCCAGCAAGGCCAAACGGTTTTGGCGAACGGCGGCGTCTTCGGCGTTTACCATCACTTCCTTAAAGAAAGTTTCCAGCGGTGCTTGGAACGCCGTGCACGTTTTTAGACGGTTTAAATAACCGTTTTTATCCGTTGTTTGCGGTAAAGCGGCCACTTGTTTTTCCACGGTTTCCACCGTTTCAAAAAGTGCTTTTTCCGCCGGAAGTTCAAAACGTGACGTGTCAATTTGCGTTTGCACCGAATCGGCTTTTTTCAAGATGTTATTTACGCGTTTAGCCGCTTCCAACACGGCACCAAAGGCCGCATCCGTTTTGACGGTTGCGAGCGCACTGACGAGATTTTCCACTTGCGTAAGCGGCATTTCATACCAGTTAGAAACCGCCTCTAACAGGCCGGCTTGGTGTCCGCGTTGTTCAAGCACAAGTGCCACACGCGCTTTTAAAAACGCGGGCAATTCTTGGGATCCTTTGTCGTCGGTTTGCGCCGGATATAGCGCACGGGATTTTTCCACGAGTTCTTTTAAAGAAACGGGCAGCGCGTTTTCCAACAAAATGCGCACCGCGCCAAACGCTTGACGGCGCAAGGCAAAGGGATCTTCACTTCCCGTCGGAATTTGACCGATTAAAAAGTTGCCCACGAGTGTGTCAATTTTACCCGCCAAACTCACCAACTGCCCGGCCTTATCCGACGGCAAGGCAGAGGTACTTGTCAGCGGATAGTAAAATTCTTCCATGGCTTTGGCGGCGTCTTTGCGGCCTTCCAACGCGGCGTACTGCCCGCCCATATACCCTTGCAATTCGGGAAACTCATATACCACGTGGCTAGCCAAATCGGCATACGCGTGCGACGCGGCGTAATCTACTGTATCTTTTAGCGCAGTCTGCCCGGTCTTTTCACACAACCACAACGCCAGTTGCCGCGTGCGGTCGGATTTCTCGTACATAGAGCCCAGCCCTTCTAAAAATAAAATGTTTTTGAGTTTATTTTTAAAGGCTTCAAGGCCTTCTTTTTTGTCATTTTCAAAGAAGAAAACAGCGTCAGACAAACGCGCGGACATTACTTTTTTAAACCCGTCACGCACTTCGTTTTGGTTGACCGAAATACCGTCGCGAACGGCAATAAAATACGGCTCCAGTTCGCCTTTGGCGTTAAGCACCGGGAACATTTTGATTTGCTTTTTTAAGACGGTAGTGATAAGTTCTTTAGGCAGTGTCAAAAACTTAATTTCAAAGTCCCCGCTGACAGCCACCGGGTGTTCGGTAAACCAAACGGTTTCTTCCACTAAATTCTCGTCTAAATCGGCCCGGTAACCGCGTACTTTGGCTTCGTTGGAAACCGTTTTGATAAGCGCGTCTTTGCGCTCTTGCGGCATCACCAAAATCGGTTGCGGTTGGTTGCGCAAGAGTTCCGCATACGTGGCTGCGTCGGCAGTGGCTACCTTAATCGGTTTACGCCCGAAGGAAGACAACGGATAGGTATTGCGGTTAGATGTTACACCCGCGACGGTAAACTTAATAATTTTATTTCCGTATAAACCGATTAGCGAGCGTATCGGGCGGCCGTAACGAAGGCCCGATTCTTCCCAAATCATATTTTTAGCAAACTCTAAACCCGTTACTAACCGCGTAAAAATTTCAGGCAGAAGTTTAGCCGTTTTTTCGCCTTTGATTTTTACTTTGGCGTAAATAAAAGGCCCTTTGTCGGTTTCTACGACGGTTAATTTTTCCGGCGCAATGCCGTTTTTTTGTGCAAAGCCGGCACTTTGCGGCGTGAAATTGCCGTTAGCGTCTTTTAATAATTTGGCGGGCGGCCCTTTGACTTCTTTTTGTACGTCGGCCGATTTATCCGCGATATTGACAATTTCCACCACCAAGCGACGGTACGTGCCAAACGCGTGCACACGCTCGTACGAAATTCGTTTTTCCGTCAGTAAATCAGCGGCTAATTTTTCCAACTGCGCTAGCGCGGGTACCATAAACCGCGACGGCAAATGTTCTACTCCGATTTCTAATAAAGCGTTCATTTCGCGGCCTCCTCTTTCTTTTCTACGCTGTCCACATACGCTTTGGCACACGCTTTAGCCAAATTACGGATCTTGGTAATGTTGTTCGTGCGGTCGGACACGCTAATAGCGCCGCGCGCTTCTAACATATTAAAATAGTGGGAGAGTTTCATAGTGTCATCATACGCCGGAAGGTACAACCCTTTTTTACAAAGGGCAAAGCATTCTTCTTCACACTCTTGAATATAGCGGCGCAAGTGTTCCACGTTAGATTCTTCAAAATAGTAATGCGAAAATTGGCGTTCGTTTTCGTGGTGAACGTCGCGATAAGTAATCGTATCGTTCCAACGCAAGTCAAATACGTTATCCACTTTTTGGCAATACATAGCAATGCGCTCTAGCCCGTAGGTAATTTCTACCGTGATAGGGTTTAAGGCGTATCCGGCCATATTTTGAAAGTACGTAAACTGCGTAATTTCCATACCGTCTAGCCAAATTTCCCAACCCACGCCGGACGCGCCTAATGTGGGGGATTGCCAATCATCTTCAATCCAGCGTACGTCGTGCTCTTTGGGGTCTAGGCCGATTGCCTTAAGCGAATTTAAATAAAGGTCTTGGATATTGGCCGGAGCCGGTTTCATAATTACTTGATATTGGTAATACTTGCCCAGGCGGTTGGGGTTTTCGCCGTAGCGACCGTCGGCAGGGCGACGGCAAGGTTCAACATAGGCGCGGTTGACAGGTTTACTCGTCAAAGCACCGAAAAAAGTTTCCGGGTTGTAAGTACCGGCCCCTTTTTCCACGTCGTAAGGTTGAACAAGGATGCACCCTTGTTTGGTCCAATACGCGTTCAAAGCAGCAATCATATCTTGAAAATTCATACCGTATTTCATAGGTAATTATATTATATAAAATAACGCATACTAAAGGACACATACAGCGGCGGAAATTTATACAATATACATAATGATTAAACACGTAATTTTTGATATGGACGGGCTATTATTAAGCACGGAACCTATCTATTTTCAGTGCTATAAAAAGGCCGCCGCGCAAGACGGTTTTAACTTTACGTTTGAACTGTTTGAAATGTGTGTGGGGATGAGCACAGCCGATTCGGCTAAACTGATTGATAACTATTTTAAAGGCAAATTAGACGTCAAAAAATTGTACCGGCGCACGTATGAACTTTTTGAAGAATATATCCGAAACGGGGGGGATGTAGATTTCCGTCCGGGAGCCAAAGAGGCGGTGGAGTTTTTCCACCAACGCGGGTTTACATTGGCACTTGGCTCGTCTAACATACGCCGGTGGGTAGATTATTTGCTTACTAAAAAAGGCGTGAGAGATTTTTTTAGTGTGATTGTTACTTCCGACGACGTGGCAAAACCAAAGCCCGATCCGGAAATTTATTTAACCGTCGCCCAACACTTAAACGCAACGCCGGGAGAGTGTTTATCTTTTGAAGATTCTATCGCCGGAGCCACCGCGGCCATTGTGGCGGGTATGCGTGTGTGCGTGGTACCGCAAATCAAACAACCCGATTCGTTTGTGCGCGAACACGCATTTAAGGTGTATCACTCGTTAAAAGACATTTATCCGGATATGGACGAACTGGTCAGTTAACCGTTGTGATTTAGAAAAAAACTCCCCGGGTTTATCGCCCGGGGATGTTTTTGGTTAGAACTATTTGCAACGATTATCTGCGAACGTTAGCAGCAGGTGGCGGACACACAATATTCGGATTTTGCAAGAAGGCCACTACATTTTGCCGCCCTCTTGATTGTGCCATACCGATTAACTCATCTTTTAGCGTTCGGCCTTGAACCGCCGATTTTTGTAAACATTGGCTACCGCCGCATTTGCAGAGCATAGTGTGCAACATATCCAATTTTCCGTCGGCTGCTGCCATATGAAGCGCACTGATACCTTGTCTATTTACCGCCAAAACATCCACCGGTACAGACAAGATAGCATTTACCGTGTTGATATCCGCTTTTTGCACCGCACGCATCAAAAGCGTGTTTCCTTGGTCATCGCGATAGTTTATGCACCGCCCTTGATCAAAACAACCGTTCTGCAACGCATAGGCCAACGCTTCTGCCTTTTTACCGTCTATAAGTTTATCAAACACGGATAAGTTGTCTTTAATATCCTTCTTAAAGATATCTTGGGGTTTTCTATCAAGAATCTTTTTAAGGACTTCCAAACTCCGCGCTTCCCGCGCGGCACGTTCTTTCTCAGTTTTTTTAGATTCAATATCGATAGATTCCTCTTTTGCTTCTCTTACATCTAATTCTGATATTCTATCCGGATGCAATAATTTTTCAACGGCCTGCAAGACCAATGTATTATTCCCTTTCCCAAGCGTACTGAAGCATTTATCTAATTTCCCGATGTCAGAACAATAAGAAAGCATCTGGTCCAACACGGTAGCATACCTTTCCTCTATGGCATAGGCCAAAGCAGTCCTTCCTGCATCATCTGTAGCCAGAATATTTGGATTTTCGGCCAAAAGCGCAGCAACAACGTTAGGATTCCCCCGTCTAGCACCGGCCATCAGAATAGTGATTCCATAACCCGGTCTTTTGTCAAAAGCCAACATTTTTGCTCCGTTGACATCTACTTCACGTAACGTTGCCCCGTTAGGCGCCGTTAAATGGTCCTCTTTATTTTTCATTATTTGGATTTTAAGATCTTGAGGAATCTTTTCCCAATCCACTTCGGCATTATTTTTTAGCAAAATACCTACTACGTTTTCGTGATTTCTATCTACAGCATACCACAAAGCGGTTCTACCATAGTAGTCCGGAAAGTTAACATATCGCTTAGGATCGTTACGCAAACGCAAACAAGGATTTTTTCCTCTTGCATTTCGGGCAGCAGTATTAATCACATCTAAAACTGCATTTAGAACAGCCGTAAGATCGTTCCTTCTTCCCCAAGCAGCATAAGTCAGAAGAGTTGTGTCGTATTTATCCGCTACATCAGGATCAATTTGAGAATTCTCCCGTCCCCTAGTGATATCATTTTTTAATGCTATAACCTGACCGACTTCAACCCGTTTATATACAGACGGAACCCCGTACGATCTAAGGGGTTCATAGGCATAAAAACCGGTAGTGTTAAAAGTTGTTCCCTGATTTTTAGTAGAATCTGTTCCTTCTCTACGAGTTGGCCTATGTGTCCATTTTCCTTCGCATGCGCCGGCAGGATACACCCGGTACCCATCAGTCCCAGTCTGAAATGCATACTTTTGAGTAGTACTGTTAGCACCACTAGTTGAAGTACTTTTATTTGAAGTGCTTTTTTTTGAAGTACTTTTCTGTTGAGCCAAAACATTATTGCCCAAACAAAACAACAAAGCGGCCGTTACGGCTACACTTACTAGCATTGTCCATTTTTTCATAAGAGACTCCTTTGAAAATAAGTTACTTACTCTTACATTATAGAGAACAAACTTAAAAAAAACAAGGGGGAATTTGAAAAAACCAGCCTGCTTGGGGGCACAACACATAAAAATCCCCGGGTTTATAGCCCGGGGAGTTTCTTCAAAGAAAATACGCTTATCGGTTAGTCTTCTTTATCATTGGTTTGATAGGCCGAAATTTCTTTGGCCGTTTTCGTATCTGCCTCGGTTATTTCAAGCCCGGCTTTTGCCGCCTCTTGCTTCAAGAAATCAGCCATCTCATCTTGTTTATTGACTTTAGCCATCATCCACGGTGTCAACTGTTTTTCGTTGCGCGCGGTTAAGCATTTTTCTTTATCCTGGCAGGCGTTAAGCAGTGCCTTGGCAATTTCGGTATATCCTCTTTTAGCGGCCATATGAAGCGCCGTATTGCCTTTTTCGCTGGCTGCGGTCACATCCGCGCCTTTGGCAAGCAACAAATTAACCACTTTAGGATCATCCTTTTGGGCGTGCTGAACCGCTGTCATCAAAACGGTAACTTTCGTTTTTCGTTTGGAATTCAAAATCTTTTTACCGTTCTCCTTCTGCATACTTTGATAAACGTCATCCGGCAAATTGCCTAAATTTACTTCCGCACCGTTTTCCAACAATATCTTTATGATTTTGGCGTTATCCTTTTCCGCAGCATACCACAAAGCGGTACGGCCTTTTACATCCGGCCAGTTAACGTACCGTTTAACATCATAGACAAGTTGGTCGCACTGGTTACCGGACTTGGCCGCCTTTTTTTGCACATTGTTCAAAATTTTCTTTACTACGGCCGGATGGGCAAGTTTATCATCTCCGCGCCCACGGATAGCGACTACCAAGAGCGTTCGGTCATACTTATCTACCATATCCAAGCGAAAATTTTTGGAACTGTGGATACTCGCGTGCAACCGTTCCAAATTTCCTTCTTTGGCAGCCTCAAACGCGCATTGGGGGGATGCGTGAAAAATATACCGATCAAAAGAGCCATCCGCCCGTTTCCAGTTATTAAGTCCAACGGATCCCGGATCGTAACAAGTTTTGTTTATTTTTCGTCCGTCAATGCTTTTCATAAACTTCGGTTTCCACGCTTCTTCCTGTGAACACGACGGTTCCCCCTGGTCGTTGGTCTTTACAATTTTATAATCCTGTTCAGACGATGTCCGTTCCGCTGCCGAAACGACACGCGCCCCGGCCGCACATACTAACACAGCGGCTACTGCTAAACTAATAGTAGTTACTTTTTTCATAATTACCTCCTTATTAAATTACTCTTTATTATATTTTATAAAAATTTTTACCTTTTGATACAAGGGCTATTGGACCTACTTGCGCTATAGGACTATTGGATCGGCAAAGCCGCTGCCGCGGTTTCTTGCAAGGTTGAAATTTCTTCGTTTTGTAAGCGGAAATTTTCCGTAGTATGAAGGGGGTAAGTTAAATATTGGTTGAGAAACCGCCGGCACACGGTATTACACCGTGCCAAAAACAACAAATCCTGCGGCTCATTAAATAAAAGGTTGGAAAACGAGTCCTCATGCATACGCTGCCAAAACTGCGGCGTAATTTGCAACACCGGGTGATCCAACCCAAAACCGGCCAAAGCCATCAGCCGCAACGTAAACGCCGCTTGAAAAGCCGGATTGGCACCGTGTTCATTAAGGTCACGTAAAGCCTGATACAGCAAATTAAATTTACCGGGGCTGGGCTGATGCAAGGGGGTTAAACGCAGCATAAGTTCGCAAAAGTGTAGCGCAAGGGCTAATCGTTTCAAATCACCGTGCACCGCCGGAAAAACGCTGTTAATTTTACCACCGGTCAGCGTTCCCATCACACCACCGCGTCGCACGTAGATACGCATATCCGCACAGACAAACGGCTCACTTATTGCTTTTAACTTTCCGGTTTGACGCGTTACACCGGGCACACGCACGTTAATTCGCCCATGTTCTTGTGTGTAAATTGAAAGCACGCGGTCGGCTTCCCGGAACGGTTGACGCAGCAAAACAATCCCTTGGTCTGTAAATATCATATAATAAATATAGCAAATTACCCGGCCCACTTGATAATTTTTTTGCAAAGCCCGTAAAGAAAATATATAATAAGATAGTGGTTTTTTACAAAACCCTTTTAAATTAATTATAGGAGATACGTTTTTTCCAGTTCGGTTTACCGGGCCAGAATTAACGTATAAAGACATATGTTACCGACATACAGACCTAACAAAAGAAGACGTGCTAAACACATTGGCTTTAGAGCCCGTATGGCTACCGCCGGCGGACGCAGAGTGCTCAGCGCTCGCAGAGCCAAAGGCCGTCATGAATTAATCAGAGCCTAAGTTTTATGCAGCCTAACGGTCTGCCGCACCAATGCCGCCTACATTTAAAACGCGATTTTGAACGTGTTATCCTGGGCGGCACAAAATTAAAATACAACTCGGTTGTATGCTGGTATGGGTACACAAACGCCCAGCGTCCGGCACGGTTTGCGGTGGTAGTGTCCAAAAAATTAGGACCCGCGGTTTTACGAAACCGCACCAAAAGGTTGCTGCGGGAAGCGTTCAGACAAATTCGGAAAAATTTAGTACCCGGGGTGGATATAGTGGTCAGTCCCAAAGACGCCACACAACTAAGTAATGTGCAAGCAGCGCAGTTGGCGCTCACGACACTATGCGGTAAGGCCGCGTTATTTAGTTCCGTTTCCGCACCAAAAGGGAAAAAGTAAATGCAAAAAATTTCGCTTTACGGCAAAAAAATGACGCTTTGGCTGTTAACTATTATCATAGCGGTTGTGCGCCCGTTGCTTGGGCCGCGCGGGGTGTGTCGTTTTACACCCACTTGCAGCCAATATGCCAAAGAAGCCATTTGCAAACATGGCGTGTGCAAAGGTAGTTATCTGGCCGTTAAGCGCTTACTTAAATGCCACCCGCTTCACGCGGGCGGATACGACCCGGTTCCCTAGAATTTTCCTTCCGGCTGAGACTCTCCCGCTTACCTAATCACCCGATTAGGGGTATAGAGGAGTTCTTATGAACAGACAGTTCTGGGCCATACTGATGTTATGCTTGTTATTCATAACCGGCTATAACCAGTTTGTGGTCATTCCGCGCGAACGTGCCGCCAAACAGGCCGCCCAAGCGCAACTCAAACAACAGGAACAAGCCGCTCAAAGTGTCGTTAAACTCGCACAAGACACGGCTTCGTTTGTAACCAAAGAAACAAACCCAACCCCCAAGCCGGAAGAATTGTTTACCTTAAATCTGCCGCAGGCGGATGTGACTTTTTCTTCCAAAGGCGGGGGAATTAAAACTTACTTATTCAAAGATGATTTGGGAGATGTAGATTTGACTCCTTACGAAGGTGACGGCTATTTTGCCACCTTGCAAGGATTGGATTTTACCGAATATGCACGCACCCAAAATTCCCTTACGCTAACCGGAGATATTATCCCCGGTTTGTCCGTGCGCAAAACATACACCTTCCACGAAAATGGGTTAAACCACTTAAGTCTTTCCTTTCATAATAAAACCGCCCGCGAAGTAACCTTGACCGATTGGAAATGGAACTTCGGTCCCGGATTAGCGACGGTAAAAAGCGAAATGAAAGACAACGAGCGCGAATCCAAAGCCGTCTATTTAGTGCAAGAATCGGACAAGCGCAAACCTACCTTGGAAACCTTTGAACAAAAAAGCAAACAACCCACGTTACCCTGGTTGTGGGCCGGTATTGAAAACCGTTACTTTTTAGCCGTACTTATTCCGCAAGGGTGGACTCCGGGGCCGCTAAATACCGAGCGTGTGAAAGTAGGCTCGCAAAAGAAACTTTTTGGACTATCCGAAGGGGAAATCAAAGGCCCCGAATTAAAGATTGCCATGAAGGGAGAAACGCTTGCACCCGGGGCATCTCTTTCGTATGAGTCGGACTTTTACTTCGGCCCGAAAGATTACCAACTGTTTATGCAACTGCCGTATCATTTTGAACGCAGCATTGAATTTGGTTTCTTCGGTGCGCTGGGTAAACTCGCCCGCAACGTGTTAGAGTGGTTTTATTCTTGGACGGGCAACTACGGGGTAGCCATTATTTTGATGACCGTTCTTATCCAACTGATTTTACTGCGCTTTACCGTTATACAATTAAAATCGGCCGCGCAGATGAAAAAGATTCAGCCGGAAATGAAACGTATTCAAGAAAAATACAAAGGGGACCCACAATCTCTTAACCGCGAAACTTTAAATCTGTATCGTAAATACAACGTCAATCCGCTTTCGGGCTGTCTGCCGTTACTGATACAGTTACCGATTTTCTTGGCCTTATTTAATGCCTTACGTACGTCGTGGGCGTTACACGGGGCTAAGTTTGTGGGCTGGATTACGGACTTGTCTTCCAAAGACCCGTACTATATCTTGCCTATCTTAATGGGCGCCGTAATGTTCTTTCAACAGCGCAGTTCTATGCCCGCCGGTACAGACCCGGCACAAGCGGCGATGTTTAAATATATGCCGTTGATATTTACGCTGCTGTTTATGAACTTCCCGTCCGGACTTGTGTTGTACTGGCTGACGAATAGTCTGCTTACATTTGCCATCCAAACAGTTATCAACCGCCGGCTAAGCAAAGCCAATTAAAAAGGAGCGACATTATTTATGCCAACTAAAATTAAAATTGAAGCCAAAGAAGTTTCTGACGCAATTACTAAAGGTTTAAGAAAACTCGGCCTTCGCAGAGACCAAGTAGAAGTTACCATCTTACAACATCCCAAAAAAGGATTTTTGGGAATTGGCGCCAAACAAGCCATTGTAGAACTTCGCGCCAAACGCTGGAGCACCGCCGATTTAGATGCCCAAATTTATATGGACATCCCCAAACGCAAATCGGGTAAAGGTGGGCGAAACAGCCGCAAAAACGGCCACGGCCGCCGCCAAATGCGCCGCCGCACGGAAGATTTGGAAATCCGTATCCCGCGCGCCGAAAGAGCCCCTAAAGCCAACGAGCCCCAACTTTTACCGTGTGACGAAATCCGCAACGCCGTCATCCCGGAAAACTTACAAGCACCCATGAACGAAGCCAAAGAATACTTACAACAAGTGCTTACGCACATGGGCGTAAAAGTGGAAAATTTAAACGCTTGGTGGGACGAAAAACAACAACGCATTTTACTGACGTTTGATTGCGACCATCCGGCCGTTGTTATCGGCAAAGAAGGCAAAACGTTAGAAGCGATTCAATACTTATCTACGCTGGCGTTAAGCCGTCATTTTGATAAACCGATATCGGTCATTACCGATACGCAAAACTATTGGCGCAAAGCGGAAGATAAACTCAACGCCGAAATTGAAAAAGGCATTTCGCTTATTAAGAGCGGGCACAGCGTGTTCCGTTTCCGCCCGATGTCGGCACAACTGCGCCGCTATATCCACCGCGCTATTGAAGGCAACGAATATGTAACGACCGCATCTGAAGGGGAAGGAAAATGGCGTAAGGTAACTCTCCGCCCGACGGAAAAAGTAGCCGAACTCCTAAACACAAACAAAGCCCCTGCTGATTTTGTGCCCGGCGTTATTGGCGAAGACAAACCGACCACGCAAGATAATGTGTCTACCGAAACGATAACCGCCGCTAACGAGCAACCGGCGGCTGTTTCTGCCACCGTGAAAACCGTAACGCAAACCTGCGTTTGCGACAACAACGTAACGGTAGCCCAAACTAGCATTGTAGAAACGGTCCAAACGTTACCGGTGCCGACCGAAACGAAAACCGAAACTACTGATTCGGCCGCTCAAACGGTAAATAACAACACGCCGGAAAACGCTCCGCAAAATGCGTCTAACACGACGAGTGATTGCGGGCCGCTTTTTGCCAGCGTGTCTAACGATTCTACCCAAACCAAATAAGTTTTTGGTTATTAGAAAAACACCCCGGGCTAATACCCCGGGGTGTTTTATTTGTAAAACTCCCTTTTTAACCCGGCACCAACCGGGCGTTTTTTATATCGTAAAAGTAACCCGAAAAAACCCCCAAAAAACACCCCAAAATTGTTAAAATATATGTATGAATTCTACCATCTGTGCTTTGGCGAGCGGACAGGGGGGGGCGGTGGCGCTTGTGCGGCTATCCGGCCCGGACGCGCTTGTCATTACGCATACGCTTATTTCCAAAACGCAACTCTTAGAGCCGCGGCGTCAAACTTTTTGCCCGATTTACGACGGGAAAAACGTGCTGGACAAAGCACTTATTACCTATTTCAAAGCGCCCCATTCTTTTACCGGGGAAGACGTAGTGGAATTTGCCTTGCACGGCTCGCCCTATATTGTCGGGCGGTTGTTGGAACTGTTGTGCAAGGTAGGCGCCGTTCCCGCTAAACGCGGCGAATTTTCCCAACGCGCTTTTTTAAACGGAAAAATGGACCTGGTGGAAGCACAAGGGCTGTGCGACGTAATCGCCGCCGGGAACAAAGCCGCGCACCGTTTGGCTATGAGTTCTTTAGACGGCAAATTAAGCGGTAAACTCACCGAAATCAAAACAAAACTAACCGAACTACTCGCGCAAATTGAAGTGCGTTTAGACGACGTTGACGAAGAAATGACGCCGCTGTCCGCCGATTTTATCAAGCAAGAAATTTCTGCCGTACTCACCCACATTAAAAATTTGACAGACACATTTTCCGTCGGGCGTTTGATTAAAGACGGCCTCAAAGTAGCCATCGTCGGCGCGCCCAACAGCGGCAAGTCAAGTTTACTCAATGCGCTGGTCGGCTTTGACCGCGCAATCGTTACCGACGTATGCGGCACCACACGCGACACCGTGGAAGAAACATTAGAAGTAAACGGTCAAAAAATTATTTTAACAGACACCGCCGGTATCCGCGCCCACGCGTTAGACGTAGCCGAGCAGGAAGGTATGCGCCGCAGTAAACGCGCTATGGGAAGTGCCGACGTGATTTTGTTTGTGTTAGATTCTTCCCGCGCCGTTACGCCGGAAGAAAAAGCGTTGTGGGCCGATATCCGCAAAGAAAATAAACGCACGCTTATCGTGCTTAACAAATCCGATAAACCAGTGGCTTCCACACCCGATTTGGACAATTTGCCGTCGTACAAGCAGTTCACTGTTTCGTGTAAAAATGGCAACGGCCTAGACGATTTGAAAAACGCCCTAACCGCACCGTTAAACGACGTGGAAAAAGACGGTTTGATGATTTCCAACTTGCGCCATTACGAAGAATTATTACGCGCGCAAACGGAATTGGAAAGCGCGCAAATGCAACTAACCCAAAATGCCGGCGGCGAAATTTACGCCGAACATTTGCGCGGTGCTTTAACGCACTTAAAAGATTTAACGGGAGAAGTAACGCCGGATGATGTGCTGGGCGTGATTTTTTCCAAATTTTGTATGGGGAAGTAAAAATGTTTGTTTGTGCGAATCAATATGATGTGATTGTGATTGGCGGCGGACACGCCGGGTGCGAAGCGGCATTGGCGGCTGCCAAACTGGGCGCTAAAACCTTACTACTGACGCAAAATTTAGATACGATTGCCCAAATGTCGTGCAACCCTTCTATCGGCGGAATTGCCAAAGGGCAAATCGTGCGCGAAATTGACGCCTTGGGCGGGGCCATGGGCCGCGTAACCGATTTTTCCGCCTTGCACTATCACATGCTAAACACGGGCAAAGGCCCGGCCGTGCACTCCCCGCGCGTACAGTGCGATAAAAAAGTCTATCAATTTACCTTCAAACATTTTTTGGAACTGCAACCTAATTTAGATATCATGCAAGACGAAGCCGTCAAAATCACCACATCCGGCAACGCAGTTGACGGCGTACTCACCTTGCGCGATACGCTTTATAAGACCAAAACCGTTATTTTGACCACGGGCACCTTTTTGGGCGGCACTATCCACATCGGCACGGTCATGACGCCCGGTGGGCGGTACAACGACATGCCGTCTAATTTACTATCCAAAAATTTAAGCGAAGAACTCGGTTTGCATCTCATGCGTTTTAAAACGGGCACGCCTATGCGTATTAACGCGCGCGGATTAGATTATTCCAAATTCCGATTGCAACCGTCGGACAACCCCTTGCAGCCGATTTCCCATTTTACCGACGAGTGCGAGCAACAAAATCGGAAATTTTTAAGTTGCTATATCACGCATACCACCCTTGCTACCGATAAAATCTTGCGCGAAAATTTCCAACGCTCAGCCATGTACGGCGGCAATATCCACAGCCAAGGGCCGCGGTATTGCCCGTCGGTAGAGGATAAAATCAAAAAATTTCCGGAAGTAACTTCGCACCCGCTTTTCTTAGAGCCCGAAGGCGCATATACCGAAGAATTTTATATCCAAGGTTTTTCTACCAGTATGCCCGAAGATGTCCAACGCGCTTTAATTGCATCCGTGCCCGGCATGGAAAATGCCTCTATCACACGCATGGGTTACGCCGTGGAATATGATTGTTCCAACCCCATGGACTTATACCCGCAACTGGAAAGCAAAATTGTGCCCGGTTTATTTTGCGCCGGGCAAATCAACGGCACAACCGGGTATGAAGAAGCCGGCGGACAAGGACTTATCGCCGGTATCAACGCCGCACTAAAAGTACAAGGCAAAGAGCCGTTTGTCTTACACCGAGACGAAGCATATATCGGCGTTTTGATTGATGATCTCGTTACCAAAGGCGTCAACGAACCGTACCGTATGTTTACCTCGCGCGCCGAATACCGCATTTTACTGCGTAACGACAACGCCGATTTGCGTTTAATGCCACACGCGTTCCGGCTCGGGCTATTAGACAAAAAATACGAGCCCGCGTTTGAGAAATACCGCGCGCTGTGCAACGCGTTAAAAGCCAATTTAAATGCCCCGGTTACCGATGAGCCGGACTTATTCCCGTGGTCGCTTGAAAAAGCGCGCAAGCACGCGGAAATTCACCACAAGTACGAGGGCTATTACGAGCGCAACAAAAAAGATGCCGAGAAACTTGCCGAAGTAGATGCAATTAAAATTCCCGAAGGGTTTGATCCTTCGTCTGTACGTGGGTTACTTTTTGAAAGTGCGCAAAAACTGCGCGAAGTAAAACCGCAGACGCTCGGGCAAGCCAGCCGTATCCCGGGGGTAACTCCGTCGGATATTCAGTTATTAGCCGTACACATTGAGCGGTTTAGGAGACTTAAACATGTGGCAGATTCTCACTGATTTTGCGCATCAAATTAACTTGCCGCTCGGCGAACAACAAGCACAAACGCTTGTGCAATATGCCGGCCTTGTGTGGCAGAAAAAAGACTTTTTAAATTTAACAAGCGCGGCTGATTTACGCGAAGTACTAACGCGTCATATTTGCGACGGTTTGCAAGGAGCGTCGTGCGTGCAACAACTGGCCGTGCAAAAAAAATTAGCAAATTTTTCACTTATAGATGCGGGCTCCGGCGCGGGATATATCGGTTTAACCATAGCCGCCGCGTTACCCGGTACGCAAGTGACGCTTGTAGAAAGCATTGAGAAACGTTGCGCGTTTATGAATTGGGCCATTTTACAACTGGGCTTAAAAAACGTGCAAGTTAAAAATGTGCGTTTGGGTGAAAAAAAAGATTTACAGGCCGATTTTGTTACAGAACGTGCTATGGGGCAACTGCCCGATATTTTAGGCATTTGCTTGGGCGCAGTTAAGCCCGGCGGCATATTTATGGCCTATCAAGGGGAAAACTCGTTAGCCGATGAGTTAAACGCCGCTAAATACGGGGGAACGTTTTTACAGGCAAGCAACTATCAACTGCCGTTTGATAAAACCGTTCGGCATTTAGTTTGGTTTGAAAAGGATAATTTATAATGGGCAAAAGTTTATTTAAAATTTTCTTGGTACTTGTCCTGATTGTCGCCGTAGGGATGAGCATCGGCTGTTCGTGGGAACTGGGTGATGTAATGAAAGCACTCTTTGCCAACAAACCCCGAATTGCTTCTCCGTCACAGCCCAATCAAGAATACCAACGCGGCCGCGCGCAAGAGTTGCGACCGGATATCAATGTTCCGCCGCCGGCACAACCGACAGAACCGGCGTCGCAAGCACAATCTCAAAAACAACCGCAAGAACAAAAAGATTTTACGCAAATGATTTCCGGGCTGGAACGTATTTCACAAGTGGCATCCGAACAACCCGGCATAGAAGCCATCCCCACACAGGCTATCCGTCCGGCAGATGCAGCCCATAAAGTACGTTGGGCGCCACCGCCTCCCGGATTTTTCACTGCGGATACATTTAACTATCTTATCTACCGGGAAAAAAACCAAGTAACATCCAGCATCAAATCGGTGCTGGACACCATCCACGGCAATCTTATGCTTGACTTAACGCCGTTTACGGTCATCATAAAACCCAACAAATTGCTAGTGATGCTTTTTGCCACCAAAGAAAGTTACCACGATTTTACGCATTTGCCGTCTTGGTCGGGTGCTTCTTCTGATTTGCAGGCAGATACTATGTATGTGATAGAAGGGAATAGTTTTTATGCGCTGTCCGTACACGAATTAACCCATCTGTATTTTGACGGTTATTTTCTGCCCACGCTTTCACCCTTGTGGCTCAGTGAAGGGATGGCTGTTTATATGCAAATCTATGCGTCTAAACAAAAGCCCTCGTGGGTGGATCACAGTTTGCGCCGAATTTTATCGGGGGAAATTATCCCGTTTGACGAAATGACCACCACCGAAGATTTAAGTTCATACGATACTTCTCGCGCGGAACTTTGGTACACACAAGCCTATAGCGTGGTAGATTATTTATTAAATAATCGCACGCGCGACGAGTTTTACAAATTTTGTAACGAACTCAAAAACAAAACGCCGCTTTATCAGGCGTTGTATAGAGCCTACGGGATGCCTTTTAACAAAGTAAGCGTTTTGCAAAACGTGTGGTTGCACGATCTGCAAAAAGACTATCAAGAAGGACGGCTTTTCCAAACCCCGCCGCCACAAGTTAAACAAATTCCGCCTGCCGACGGGATGGCGCCGGCGGCACCCGCTAAATCGGCAGCCAAACCGAATACGGGGGCTGCACCCCAAAAACCGGCGACGAAAACTACTAAAATTAACAAGTTGGAAACCGTTGACGCTAACCAATATTGGGGGAGAACTCCATGAGTGAAAATTGGACACATATTCCCATTATGGCTAATCAAATTGCCGATTTACTCTTGCTAAACCCTGACGGCGTATATATAGACGGAACGCTGGGATTAGGCGGACATACGCGTTTATTTTTAAGCCGCTTAAGCCCCAAAGCGCGCATTTTCGGATTTGACAAAGACGAAGACGCCCTACGCATGGCCCAAGCCCGCGTGGCCGACAAACGTCTCTATCCGGTACACGCCAGTTACACCCAAGCGCCGGAAGTGCTACGCAAAGCCGGTATTGACAAGGCCGATGGAGCATTATTTGATTTAGGCTTAAGTTCGTATCAATTAGATAATCCGGCCCGCGGGTTTAGTTTACTGCAAAACGGACCGTTGGATATGCGTTTTGACTTGTCAGCCACGCTGACGGCTGCCGATATTGTCAACACCTGGCCATTAGACCGGTTGGAATATATTTTGAAAGAATATGGGGAAGAACGCCAAGCAAACAAAATTGCCCTTGCCATTATGAAGGCCCGCAAAGAAGCAGCCATCACCACTACGCAAGCACTTAAACAAATCGTGGAAAGCGTTGTGCCACGGTATGGCAAAAAACATCCCGCCACGCAAACCTTTCAAGCCTTGCGTATCGCGTGCAACGACGAATTAAACACCGTACAAGCCGCGTTAAATACCCTGGAACAGTTGATTCGTCCCGGTGGGCGAGCAGCCATCTTGACGTTTCACTCGTTGGAAGACCGGCTCGTAAAAAATCACTTTAAAGCACTGGCGCAAAACGGAAACTGGATACTGGTAAACAAACACGCCTTATCTCCGGCGTATGACGAAATCCGCCAAAACCGCCGCGCCCGTAGCGCTAAATTACGCGTTATAGAGAGGAAAAAATAATGCCTATTTTCAGAATTATGTTTTTAGTGGCTATTTTAGCCTTTTTAGTTGTGTGGATTCGCACGGAAGTGGACCGCTCCGGAAGAGAAATCGGCAAATTGCATAACGAAGTGGAAATTAAAGAAGCACGTAACCAATACTTAAAATTGGAAATTTTACGTTTATCAAATCCGGATACTGTTTCCCAACAAGCCAAGGAAAAATTCGGGTTTGAGCCCATCGATCCCACCCATGTGGTGGTATTGGATAAATAATTATGTTTAGAAGAAGCGTTTCAGCATCTATGGTATCTACTCTCAAAGCACGTATGCGTGTGATGGGGGTACTGATGTTGCTAATTCCGCTGATTATTTTTATACGTTTGTTCTATATGCAAACTTTCTTACACGAAGAATTTTCTTCTAAAGCAGAGCGCACTATTTACAATTACTTAGCCGAGGACCGTGTGCGCGGGAAAATTTTAGATGTGAATGGTCGCGCACTGGCCGAATCGGTACGTACACATTCGTGTGGTATCAGTAAACGCTACGTGCAAGATAAAAATAAAACCGTAGATTTTTTGGCTCAAACGCTTGATATGCCTAAAAAACAAATTTTAGAAAAATGGAAACAAAATACACCGTTTTTCTTCGTAGCGAAAAAAATCAAACCGGATAATTATATTAAAATTGCCGAAATTTTACGTACACCGTTGGGGCAAGGGTTGGAATTAACCCCGGAATATGAACGTATCCACCCCTACAATACAAGCGCATTGGATTTATTAGGAACGGCCAATTCTAAAAATTGGGGACTTTCGGGCCTGGAACAAATGTACAACTCCGAACTAAGCCAAGATATCAGTAAGAAACGCGCCAAACGTGCCCGCAGGGGAGCCATCATTTACGACAGAAACTTAAAAGAAGAATTGTCGGTGGCCAACATTTATTTAACCATAGATGAAGTGGCCCAATATTACGCCGAAAAAGCCCTTTACAAAGCCGTTGAAGAAGTAGGCGCCGAGCACGGCGTAGCCGTTGTGCAAGAACCCGCCAGCGGAAAAATTCTGGCAGCGGCCTCTTATCCGGTAGTAGACGGACAGTCGCTTGCATTTCAATTTACTTATGAGCCGGGATCCACGTTTAAAACGATTGCCATTGCCGCCGCGTTAGATGCCGGAAGCGCCAGTATTACCGACGCGGTAGATATGGAAGGGCGCCAATGGGAAGCAGCCAAAGGATTTGTCGTCAAGGACAATCAACATAAAAAAGATTTCTTATCCATCCCGGAAATTATGCAACTTTCGTCAAACATTGGGGCCGGTAAAATTGCGCTGGACCTGGGAGCCAAAAATCTGTTTTACTATATCAAGGCCTTTGGTTTTGGTTCCAAAACCGATATCAATTTTAATGGGGAGTCTAAAGGCAGTGTAACTATGTATACCAAGTGGACCAAAGTGGATACTGTCACCAAAGGTTACGGCTATGGCATTGCCGTTACACCCATACAACTGATAAATGCTTACTCGGCCATAGCCAACGGCGGAGTGCTTATGCAGCCGCATCTTATTGACCGCATTGAATATGCCAACAAAAAAATAGAAAAACGCGCCAAACCCATCAAAATACGCCGCGTACTAAAAGCCGATACGGCCACCACTATGACTAAAGTTTTACAAAGCGTCGTAGAAAACGGTTCGGGTAAACGGGCGCAAATTACGGGCTATAATGTAGCCGGAAAAACAGGTACCGCCGAAAAATTAAGCAAAGAAGGGGGATACGGTAAGCGTAGCCACGTCGTATCTTTCTGCGGATTTGTGCCGGCCACCAAACCGCAGTTTACTATTTTGGTAATTTTAGACAACCCTGCCAAATACACGTTTGGCGGAACGGCCGCCGCACCGGTATTTAAAGAAATTGCCCAGCCCCTGTTGGCGCGTCAAGGAGTCAAGCCGGATCAGTTAGATTTTGATTAAATATATTATAGAGAGGATAAACCATTATGAAATTAAATTTACCAATTCGCAAAATTACGGAAATTATGCAAGGTAAACTCGTGGGTGGAAACCCGGAAGAAAAAGTGACTTCCTTTGTTACCGACAGCCGGATTGTTACCGCTTCCGACGCATTTATCGCGTTAAAAGGCCAAAATTTTGATGCCCGCCAATTTATTCCCCAAGTGCTTGAAAAAGGGGCACGCGTAATCATCGCGCAAGAACAGGGATTTACCGTTCCCGCCCACACAACGGCTGCATTTATTTTAGTCAAAGATCCGTTACGCGCTTTGCAGGAACTCGCCCGGTATCACCGCTTGCAACATACCCTTAAACTCGCCGCTATTACCGGATCCAACGGCAAAAGCACTACCAAACAAATGCTTTGCGCAATCTGCAAAACGGCTGGGGAAACCGTTGCTAATGTGGGCAATTTTAACAACCAATTCGGCGTACCTTTTTCACTCTTGGAAATACAACCCAAACACGCGTTTGGCGTATTTGAATTAGGCGCTTCTCACCCGGGAGATATTGATGAAATCGCCCGGTTGGCAGTGCCGGATGTAGCCGTAATTACCAACGTGTCGGCCTCTCACTTGGAATTTTTCCACGATTTGGAGACCGTTTATAAAACCAAGTCCGAAATTGCCCATCACCTAAATGCAGGGGGTACCTTGGTTTACAATCTGGATGATCCCTTCCTAAAACGCCTTGAACAAGATTTTAAAGGTAAAAAACTATCGTTTGGATTCTCTCCGGATGCTGACTTGCATATTTTGGAGACGGATGATTTCTCGTTTACCTACAAAGGGGAAACTTATACAATACCGAAGCATTTTGAACGGCACGATAAATTAAACGCTGCGGCCGCGGCGGCTGCCANNGCCTGCCGCCATTTGCTTGGGGTTGTATATGAACAATATCCGTCAAGGGCTTCTTAACTTTATTCCAATGCCTATGCGTTTAGAGCGGTTTGTTAAAAACGGCGTACGCTTTATTTTAGATTGCTATAACGCCAACCCGGCCAGCATGAAAAACGCATTGGAAATTTTAGGCCGCGAGCCCGACGCACCGCGTATTGCTGTTTTGGGAGATATGAAGGAACTTGGCAAAGATTCTTCCTTCTATCACCGCACGGTAGCCCAACAAGTTTTAGATAATAAGATTGATGAAATCTTTTTAGCCGGGCCGGAAATGCATAACGCCTACGAAGTGTTAAAAGCCGCTCCCGGTATAAAAGCCCATTACGCACAAGCGCCGGCAGCGTGGTTACCGGGCTTAAAAAAAGCACTTGCTTCCGGCGGAACGTGCTTGATAAAAGCATCTCACTCCATGCATTTTGAAAATATATTTAAGGAGATTTAATCATGTTTTACTACTTATCCCTGTTTAAAGACGATATTAGTTTTCTTAATATTTTCAACTATATTACATTTCGTACGGGTGCGGCCATTTTTACAGCATTCTTTTTGACACTACTAATCGGCCCGCGGGTGGTAGCCAAATTACGTTCGTACAAAATACAACAAATTGAACGCGACTACGGCCCCGCCTCGCACTTGTCCAAAAGCGGCACACCGACTATGGGCGGCATTTTAATTTTCGCCAGTCTTATCGCCAGCGTGTTCTTATGGGCGCGGTTAGACAGTGCTTATATTTGGCTGATGATATTCACGACCGTAGTGTTAGGATTTGCCGGCGTGTTAGACGATTACACAAAACTCGTCAAAAAGAACCCGGAAGGGATGAAGTCATCTATCAAACTAGCCATTCAATTGTTTACCGCTTTTGTAGTGGTAGGTTATTTAGGTGTCAATCCGCCTAACGGCCAATATGCCACGTCGCTGATTATCCCCTATATGAGCAAAATGTTTATTGATTTGTCCGTATTTTATTTTGCTTTTGGTATGCTGGTCATTGTGGGATCTTCCAACGCCACCAACTTAACCGACGGCTTGGACGGTCTGGCCAGCGGATGTATGGTCTTTACGGCGGCTACGTACGGGATATTTGCCTATTTAGCCGGCAATATACAATTTGCCGATTACTTAAAAATTATTTACGTGCCCGGGGCGGGGGAAATTACCGTCTTTATGGGGGCACTTATCGGCGCGTGTTTAGGGTTTTTATGGTTTAACGCCTATCCGGCTCAAGTATTTATGGGAGACACAAGTTCTCTATTTTTAGGCGGAGTAATCGGAACAGCCGCTCTATGCGTAAAACAAGAACTCCTGCTACCAATTGCCGGTGGTATTTTCGTATTGGAAACATTATCCGTCATGTTACAAATGGGATATTTCAAACTTACTCACGGCAAGCGATTATTTAAAATGGCACCGATTCACCACCATTTTGAACTGATGGGCATTGCCGAGCCGAAAGTGATTGTACGGTTTTGGATTGTAGGGGCTATGCTGATGTTACTGGCGTTAGCGTCATTAAAAATTAGATAATTTATGGTTACACTATTTCGCGCTCCGGCGCGTAAACGCACTACACTATTGCGCAAATCCGCCACGGCTACCCATCGTCAAAACGAAGGGCCGGCGTGGCGCCCGTTGCGGCTTGATAAGCGCCTTGTCATTATTACGCTGGCGTTTGTCATGACGGGGCTTGTATTTACCTATTCTTCCAGTGCGTTTGATTCTTCTTCGTTTTTCAAACGCCAACTTCTGTTTGACACGATGGGGCTTATGTTCGCGGGAATATTGTCGCAATTCTACAGAAAACTGCAACAATTCAAACTTTGCAAACCCATTTATTTAATGTATATTACCTGGGTATTTTTGATAGCGGTTCTGTTTACACGCACCCAGGCCAATGTACACCGGTGGATTGACTTTGGTTTTTTCAAATTACAACCTTCGGAAATTGCCAAAGTAACCCTAGTAATCTATGTAGCAGATTATTTGGAAAGTGTCGCCGGACGGTTGGCCAAAAATTGGCGTTTGCTACTTAAGCCCATGGCCGTGGCCGGAATAACACTGGGGCTCATTTTGGCCGAGCGGGATTTTGGTACGCCGTTTTTGATGGGGATTGTGTTTGTATGTATGATGCTCGCGGCCGGGATGCGCATTTGGCATATTCTCGTGCCGGGGATACTCATTTCTCCGCTCGTTGTGCACCAACTGTTCTTCGTAGGATACCGCCGCGAACGCATTTTTTCCTTTTTAAATCCGTTTGCCAGTGAGGGGGGAACAGGGTATCAGTTAGTCCAATCTTTTTTGGCCGTCGGCTCGGGGGGTTGGTTTGGTAAGGGGCTAGGCAACAGCGAACTAAAACTGGAATATCTGCCCGCCGCCCATACGGACTTTATTTTCTCCGTCATGTGCGAAGAGTTTGGCCTGTTTCGCATCGTACTAATTTTACTCGGTTTTTGCTGGATATTGGTGCGCGGAATTAGTTTAGCCTGTGTTGCTAAATCGCATTTTCGCAGTTTAGTTATTTTTGGGCTTAGTATTACGATTTGTCTGCAAGCGTTTTTTAATATGGCCATGGCGATAGGGCTTATGCCCACTAAAGGGATTGCGCTTCCTTTCTTTTCGTATGGCGGATCTTCCGTCGTAATGACGCTTGTGATGATGGGCATAATTCTCAATTTAGCCGCAGTAGACAATGCTAAAAATAATACGCGCGAAGATATTACAACTTATAGAAATAGGAATAAATAATTTATGAACAAACGCTTTTTGATTGCTTCCGGCGGAACCGGGGGCCACTTTTATCCCGGACTAGCCATCGGAGAAACTCTAAGCGAGCAAGGTTGTAGCGTGCTTTTTATTGTACGCAAAAACGATCCGGCCGCCCAAATTTTGGAAGCCCACCATCTGCAATACCGTGAAATTGATTTTACCGGGCTGCCCCGTTCTATTAACCCCTTGCGTCATTTACGCTTTGCCACCAAATTTTTCAAATCGCTCTCTCAAACACGCCGCATCGTGCGCGAATTTCACCCAGACGTGGCATTAGGCATGGGGGGCTATATTTCCTTCCCGCTTATTTTTACCGCACACTTAATGGGTATTAAAACGGCCGTGCACGATTCTAACGCCTGTTTAGGCTTGGCTAACCGCATTTGCGGAAAATTTGCCGATTTGTTTATGCTGGGCTTGCCGCTTATTTCGCCGCGCAAAGGTACGGTGCTGACCGGCACCCCCATCCGGCAAGAATTTGAGGAACCCGCCGATCGCAAAAAATTGTTTCGCGACCTAGGCTTGGATCCGACTGTTCAAACCGTACTTGTGGTGGGGGGGAGCCAAGGGGCTAAAAACTTAAACACCGCCGTAGCGCACTTGGCAAAAACAAATACCCGGTGGCAATTTATTCATATTACCGGAGAGCGTTGGTACACCACCGTGCGAGAAATGCACGCGGGCAACCCGCGGGTAGCGGTATTTCCTTATAGCCACGAAATTTATGCGCTGATGAAATCGGTAGATGCGGCCATTTGCCGCAGCGGAGCCAGCACGCTGGCCGAACTGATTTATTGCAAACTTCCCGCGGTACTGGTGCCGTTTCCGCACGCGGCGGGCAACCACCAATTCTACAACGCCAAAATCTTGGCAGATGCCGCTTGTGCGGCATTGGTAGAAGATAACGACCAACTAACCGATACGCTGGGAAACGCTTTTGACGAACTCTCAAAAGGCCAAAAGTTAGCCGCCATGCGGTTGGGTTATGAGCATCTTAATCTCCCAAGTCCGCTAACGGCGGCTAAACAAATTGCTAAACTGCTAATTAATATTTAGAAGCGTGGTAGGCTGCATACGCTTGTATAGTAGATGTACAGAATCTACAAAATGTAACTCCGGATGTTCCTCCACCGGAAGATCCGCCGGAACTACCGCCGGAAGATCCACCCGAACCGCCAGAACCACCACCGGAAGATCCGCCAGAACCTCCACCGGAATTACCGCCGGAAGAACCTCCGTTGGAAGAACTCCCCGTATTTTCTAAATCTACGCAATTTTCAAAATTAGTTTTACCCGTAGCCAATTTGCAAGACGCTGCCGCGTCATCATCTGCAGGGGAACAGCAAATAGCCCCGCTGGCACCCGGCTTCATCCAAAACACATAAAGTGGGTCTTCTCCATCGGACATCCGGGCTACTTCCACCAGGCCGTCATTACCGCCTAATATGTATTGGAAATTTTTGGTCTTGAAAATATCACCATCGGCATCCGTAGTCCACGTACCGCCTTTCAAGTTCACATCGGCAATTTGCGATTTGTGCGTTACACTGGTCTCATTCGGGTTTGCCTGAAAATAGCGCTCCGTCGCATCCGTAATGGCCTTGGCCACTAGCAGCCCTTCCGACAAGCGCGATTTTTCAATGGCAGCGTCATACTGCGGCAAAGCAACGGCCGCTAATATGCCGACAATTAGCACTACGATCAATAGCTCAATTAACGTAAAGCCTTTGTTCATAATGTTTCTCCTTTTATTTAGAATATAAACTCCCTTACTAATAGTATAACAATTTTCCGCCTTTTTTCAAGCCTTTTATTATCATACTAAAACAGTTCCCCCAGGCCGATTTTATCAAGCAAATTACCGATAAACCCGGCCGGTTTTTCCTGCAACGTGCTTAGTTCGCTCACTTCCCGCACAAGGGCGTGCGCAATCAGCGACAAGGCCCCGGTACACACAAGCGGCTCCTTGGGATAAGAAGCCAACGCTAAACGGTCCGTTTCCGCCAAGCGTGCTTTGCGCGCAGAAAGCGCTTTTTTATACTCGCCCAATGTTTTTTTATCTGCGCCTAAACCGCTTAACACAATATAAGGACAAGGGTGTTGCACATATAAAAGAGACTGTTGCAATTCTTTTTTGATAGTATTTACTAATTTATTTTTGGCTTCTTCCAGCACGTCATCTATAATTTCATCCGTGCCCGGCTTGTAACTTTTAAGAACGTCTGCCGTTGTTTCCAAATCGTTTTGTAATACCTCTGCTACGGCCTGTATTACACTATTTTTACCAAGCGGCATTTCCCACGTATCCACCAGCGTGTTTTGAAAATACATTACCGCTGAAGTGCTTTGCGTACCGATATCTATAAAAAGCGCCCCGGCTTCTTTTTCATTAGCACGCAGCAACCGGTCCGCCTGGGCAATTCCCGAAGGCAGTACGTGAAATTCCGGACATCCGCACGCTTTGAATACATCACGCAAATCTTGCAAATACTTCGGCTCGGCAAGTGATAAAAACGTAACCGCTTCTAACGTACAACCGGGTTTCCCTTTGGGGTTTACAATGCCTTCGTTCCCGTCAATTGTATACGACTGGGGGAAAATATCCACCACTTCCAACCGATCTTTTACCGACGCAGGAACGGCATTATGCAACGCGTTTTCTATATCCTTGATACCAATTAAATAATTGCGCGAAGCCACCGTGGAGAACCCGCTGGCACGCCGAAACGATAAAAAACTGCCCCGCACGCCCACAATCACCGATACCGGTGTTGTAGCCTCTTGTGTTAAATTTTCTATAAGGGCAGATAGTTCTTCCTGCGCTTTAGTTTTATCAAGCACCCGCGCGCCGGAAAAACCTCGGCAGGGTTGGCGTAACAGACGGTTTATTGTAATGGTAGCGGCCTCTTCGTCAAATACGGCCCGGGCGGCTACCAATTCACTACCGTAAAAATCAAGGGATAATAATTCGCGGGTCATAAAAACTCCTTTTTTAATTTTATCAAATTTCTCATCAAGCCAAAATTTCTGCCTTTCTGTGTCCGTCGGTATTGGTGCGCTAAATTTAGTAAAATATAAATAATGATTGATATACAAAATCTTTCCTTTCATTTTGGTTTGCGTACCCTGTTTGAAGATACGTCTGTCATGATTCAAGACGGGCAGAAGGTGGGGCTTGTCGGCCCCAACGGGTGCGGCAAAAGTACACTGTTTAAACTAATTGAAGGGAAATTTTCACCCGACGGCGGAAAAATTGTCATTTCACACAACACGCAAATTGCTTCTGTGGCACAAGATATTACCGATCCGTCGGTTCCGTTACTGCCCTATGTATTAGCCGCCGATAAAGAACTTACCCGCCTTGAAAAAGAATTGGAAAACCCAACCATCTCCGGTGAGCGTATGGCGGAAGTGTTTGACAAACTGGAGTTTTTGGGCGCGCACAGCGCACAAGCCCGCGCCAGTGCTATTTTAAGCGGACTCGGGTTTTTAAACCAAGATTTTAACCGTCCTTTGAAAGAGTTTTCCGGCGGGTGGCAAGTGCGCGCCAATTTAGCCGCCACCCTGTATGCGCCGTCTAACTGCCTGTTGTTAGACGAGCCCACTAACCACCTAGATTTGGAAACCGCCCTGTGGCTGGAAAATTATCTCACACGTTTAGACAAAACTATTTTTATCATCAGCCACGACCGCCACATTTTAAACCGGCTGTGCGATAAAATCATCCACGTGGAAGACACCCAATTAAAACTTTATAACGGCAATTACGACACCTACGAGCTCACCCGCGCCGCGGCCATAGAGGGGGCCAAACTCGCCGCCGCCAAGCACGAGCGCGTAGTGGCACATTTGCAATCGTTCGTGGACCGTTTCCGCTACAAAGCCACCAAAGCCAAACAGGCGCAAAGCCGTATCAAAATGATTGAAAAACTGGGCGCGGCGCCGCAAATCCCCAAAGACCCGGAAGCGCATTTTGAGTTTCCTTCGCCGGAGCGTCTGCAAAATGCACTCGTTACCATTGAAGGCGGTGTGGCGGGATATGACGATAAGCCCGTGCTTGAAAATTTAAATTTACGCATTGAGCCCGACGACCGAATTGCGCTACTGGGTGCAAACGGAAACGGAAAATCTACGTTGGCTAAAATTTTATCGCACCGCTTGCTACTGATGAGCGGGAAAATGACGCTGGCGAAAAAAATGAAAATTGCCTATTTTTCCCAACACCAAACGGAAGAATTAGACGTAGAAAAAACACCGTACGAGCAACTTTCCGCCGTTATGCCCCTTGCTACCGAAACGCAAATCCGCGCGCAACTGGGTGCGTTTGGGCTTAACAAAGCCAAGTCCGATACGCTGATCGGGCAACTTTCCGGCGGCGAAAAATCGCGCCTGTTACTCGCCCTTATTACCAAAGATGCGCCGCACTTGCTTATTTTGGACGAGCCGACCAACCACTTAGATTTGCAATCGCGCCAAGCATTGTTAGAGGCACTCAACGAATATACCGGCGCGGTGGTGCTGATCACGCACGATTTGCACGTAATAGAACTCACGTGCGATACGTTGTGGATTGTGCGGCGCGGTACGTGCCAAAATTTTATGGGCGACCTAGATGATTACAAGGCGCAACTCTTAAAAAATAACGACCGCAACGATTTGGCCAGTGATAAAATGACGTCTAAAGAACTGGCCCGCAAAGAGGCCGCCGCCCGCCGGGCGCGTGTAGCTCCTTTGAAAAAAGAAATTCGCGCGTTAGACGAAAAACTTGCCAAACTGACCGCGCGTAAACAGGTTTTAGAAGAACAATTAGTTCAGGCCTATTCGGCAGACAGCAGTATTGAACTGGCGCTACTCAACGCGCAAATTAAAGACATAGAAGAAGAGTGGCTGCGTTTAAACGAGGAGTGCGAGCAAGCTCTCAAAAGTTAATATGAATGTTTTTTCTCGGTTGCCTAATTTTTTACAAAGCGCACTTGCCCGGCAAGGTATTAAAACGCCTACCGACGTGCAAACAGCCGCTATCCCGGACATATTAGCCGGGCGCGACACGCTTGCCACGGCACAAACCGGAACGGGCAAAACACTGGCGTTTTTACTGCCGCTTGCCGCACGCTTATGGGTGCGCCCGGACGCAAACGCGCTTATTTTATCGCCTACGCGTGAACTGGCCCAGCAAACTTTTGAAGAGTGGCAAAAAATTACCGACGGGCAAAATCTTCCGGCCGCACTGATTATCGGGGGGGATAATATCCACAAACAATTTGCGGATTTGCGCCGCCACCCGCGTGTGATTGTGGCAACTCCCGGGCGCGTGATAGACCACCTGCAACACAAGAGTATTGATTTTCGTAAAACACATACACTTATTTTAGACGAAACCGACCGCATGTTGGATATGGGGTTTATTGACGATATGCGCCGCATTGTCCACGCATTACCCGCGCCGCGCCACACGTTACTTTTTTCGGCTACGTTACCCGATGAAGTAAAACAACTGGCGCAGGAATTTTTAAATAACCCCGTGCGCGTACAAATCGGCTCGGTCGTTAAACCGGCAGAATTTGTGTTGCAGGAAATCGTGCGCGTGGACATCCGCGAGAAATTGCCGCAACTACTGCACGAATTAAATACGCGGTCCGGCTCGGTGCTGATTTTTACACGCACCAAACACGGTGCGGAACGGTTGGCCAAACAACTTAAATTATACGGTCAAAAATGCAACGCGCTCCACGGCGATTTGCGCCAAAATCGCCGTCGCCAAGTGTTGGAATTTTTTAGAAACCAAACGGTGCGTATTTTGGTAGCCACCGACGTAGCCGCGCGCGGCATTGACGTACCGCATATCGCCCACGTCATTAACTACGATTTGCCACAATCGCCCGAAGATTATATCCACCGTATCGGGCGCACGGGCCGCGCGGGCGCGGTGGGAAATTCCATTTCGTTTATCGCCGGAGATGAAGAAAAATGGGCGGCTATTTGCAAGGTTACTAAATTTTCTTCCCCGGTTAAAGTAGTGCAAAAAACAATTGAGCCCTTGCCCGCACCGAAATTTATAGCCCGGGAAGAAGGAGCCGCGCACGCCAAAAACCGCCGTCGTAAAATTGTCCCGTCTAAAGCCACCGAGCGCGCCAAAGAATTATTGCAATCGGGCGAAGTATATTTGCCGCAAGGCGAGGAACTGCAAAAAGCCCGCCAGGCCCAACAAAACGCTGTTTCCAAAAAAGTAAAAACTTTTCAAAAAGCCGTTAAGGCCGCACAAGTTTTAGAAGAAAAACCGTTTCAATCCTTTCGCACGGTAAAAGTGGGCGCGAGTAAAAAAACGTTACGGCAAATCAAACACGCCGAAAACAAGCCTGTGCACGCGCAAAAAAAGCGGCATCCCTTTAAAAAGAAACACCGCTAAAGTTTCAAAACTTTTTTCTCTAAATTATATTTCCGTCGGATTAAAATGTTTTTTGTTGATAAACCATTCGGCTTTGTCCGTCATATCGTTAAGTTGTTTTTCCAACCCCGCCGTTATTTGTTTTAAATCGCTGTCCGGCTTTACATATACCGCTTCTCCATAACACAAGGCAGTCTTGCCAAACGGCAACGGTACACGCATTTTGTCCCACGAGTGCACTTTAAATTTGTGGCTCAATGCGGAACCAACCGGAATAATCGGCCAACCTGTTTTTTTGGCCAAGAATAAAATACCGGGCTGTACTTTGTAAATCGGTCCGCGCGGCCCGTCGGGCGTGAGCATGGGACAATATCCTTTGCGCATGGCTTGCAATAGCCCAATCAACGCCCGCGCTCCACCGCGCGTACTGGAACCGCGCACGGCAAGCATTCCGAATTTCGGCAAGCAGCGGGCGATATATTCTCCGTCGCTGGATTGACTGATAAGCGCGGCAATTTTCCGCCCGCGATACGGATATAACAAGAAAAGTTGTTGGTTATGCCAAATGGTGTAGATAATGCCACGACCTTCTTTTTCCATTTGTTCGGCTTCTTGGGTTTTAAACCAATACACACGCGTGGTCCACCCTAAAAACAGGGTGTAATAATACGCAAACGCCGAAATAAGCGTATGTTTCCAATCATTATATTGCGGATATTTTTTGCGGGCCATATTATTTTTTTCCTTTCTTGCGGGTTTTTTGCCACGGGACCAAAAACACAGCCGTATAAAACGGCGTCAATGCTTGCTGCGACTGCATAAGTGCAATTTCTACTTTATCCGCATTTAATTTTTCTAAAATGATGGGCAATGTTTTGTCCGCAAGTGTCTTTTCCAACCGGACCGATTCGCGCAGTAATTTTGGCACCGCAAACGTGCCAAACGGCGGCAGATAGATAAATTGCGGATCCAAGGCCTCGTATTCTTCTTTTTGTGCTTGCTCGCGCACTAAATCGGTTACAAAATTAACCGCACTTTTCAGAAATTCAAATGCCACCGTGCCGGCTACAATCTCACGCGCCGGGCTGTGGGCTTTGGCGGTGGTTACCCACGCTTCCAGCGCAGGCCCCAGCGTTACCGCACACGCGCTAAACATTTCCTTGTGAACGGAACTGTCCGCATCCAGTTCCCAGTGCGCGTCTTGGTTAAACTCATACACGACACCCGGATTGATAGCGGAAAAACCTTCTAAAATGTACTTGGTTACTTCTAATTCGGTTGTAAACCCCGCTTGACGCAACAGACCGCCGCCGCGTAGTAAGCGGCGCAAAATTTCCTTCTGGCGAGGGGTAATTTTAAAACGTTTGATTTTTCGCATACTTTCTAACCGTTCGCGTAAACTGCCAAGAGCAGTTGGCGTAAAAGGTTAGCGGAGCCCCGCAACGGGGGCTCCGTCTAAAAGTTAACGTCTTTTGTTTTTGCGGTTGCGTTTATAGTTACGGTTGTTTTGTTCTTTTACAAACGCTTCCACATTTTGCGCGTTAGCCGGTTTAGAGCCGTCGTTAAACTGCCCATGGCTCCACGTATACACCAGCGGCGTGGTTAAAGCAATCGTGCTATACACACCGGAAATACACCCGATTAACATAGCAAACGCGAACGAATTGATCACTTCCCCGCCGAAGAAATATAATATCAACAAGGCAAACAACACCGTTAGCGTGGTGATAACCGTACGGGAAAGCGTCTCGTTAATAGACGTATTGATGAGTTCGGCAAAACTCATTTTGGGGTGCAAGCGGATATTCTCGCGCATACGGTCAAAAATAACGATCGTATCGTTAATAGAGAACCCGGCCACCGTCAAAAATGCCGCCACGACCACAAGATCAATTTCGCGTCCGGTCAGCGAAAACGCTACCGCCATCACGAATAGGTCGTGGAACAAGGCCACCACCCCCGAAACGCCCCACAAAATGTTGCTAAAGCGGAACGCTACGTAAATGATGATGAACACCAAGGACAGCAAAATCGCCCACAAGGCTCTTTCCGTCATGCTTTCGCCGACGGCCGGCCCTACGGAGTTGGTTTGCTGTACCGTGTACGGCACTTTCAAGGTATTCAACGCTTTTTCAATACGAGCCTGCACGACTCCTACCTCTTGCTCGGTGCTTTTCTCGCTGATAGAGAAAGTATTATCTCCATAGGATTGCAACTCGGAGTTCGCACCCGTAGCAGTCAACGCGCTGCGTACTTGGGCCATATCCACCGGGGCGTTAAACTGGACTTGTACCATTGTTCCGCCCGTAAAATCAATCCCCATGTTGAAGCCTTTTGCAAAGAAACAAATTACCCCAAGCACTAAAACAGCGCCAAAGAGTGAAAAATATACTTTGCGGTATTTGAGGAAATCAATATGTGTTTTGGGAAATAAATTCATCATAAGCTGATCTCCTTGGTGTTAGAGGTTAAGATAAGTTCGTAGATAGCACGCGTTACAAACACGGCCGTGAACAAACTGACCACTAAGCCGATAATAAGCGTAACGGCAAAACCTTTTACCGGCCCGGTACCAAATTGAAGCAAACATGCTCCCACGATAATGGTGGTAATGTTGGAGTCAAAAATGGCGGACCAGGCTTTATCGTAACCCAAGTTAATGATTTCGTATACCGGTTTGCCGAGCAGTTTTTCTTCACGCATACGTTCAATGATGAGCACGTTGGCGTCAATAGCCATCGCTAAAGACAAAATCATACCCGCGATACCGGGCAACGTAAGCGTAGCGGAAAAATAACTCATAATCGCTACGGTAAACACAAAGTTTAAAAGTAGCGCAATATCGGCAATTACGCCGGCGGCTTTGTAGTAAACAGCCATGAAAATCAAAATTAAGACCAAGGCATAGAACGAGGCAGATAAACCCGATTTAATGGAGTCTTCCCCGAGCGTCGGCCCGATGGTTTTCTTTTCAATGACTTTGACCGGAGCCGGCAAAGCACCCGCTTTAAGCACAATGGCTAACGCGCGCGCTTCTTCGGCAGAGAACGTGCCGGAAATGCGACCGTCTTTGGTAATGCGCGATTGCACCACCGGAGCGGATTGAATCGTGTTATCCAACACAATAGCCAACTGCTTACCGATATTAGCGCCGGTAAGTTGTCCGAATTTTTTGGCCCCTTCCGCATTGAAGGTAAAGGATACTTCCGGGTATCCGTTTTCGCCCATCATAACTACGCGAGCGTTTTCCAAGTCGGCCCCGGTAACGGATGCCGTATCGGTTACTAAACTATACCCGCCGTCTTTGTTGCGCATAATTTGCATACCGGCCGGTACTAACTTAGCAATAGAAGGAATCAAGTTTCCGTCGTCATCAAACGGTTTATCGGTGGTTTCCAACTTCTCAAACGCTTTTTGCGCTTCGGTGGTATCGTTTTTGACGATACGAAATTCTAACATGGCTGTTTTACCGATAAGTTCTTCGGCACGTTGCGGGTTAGAAACACCGGGCAGTTGCACCATAATCCATTTGTCACCTTGTTTGGTGATGGAAGTTTCCGCCACGCCGTATTGGTCAATGCGGTTGCGGATGATTTCAATGGCACGCGCCATGGCTTCGTTAAGCGGTTCTTTGCCGCTTAATTTAGCAACTTCCAATTCCAAAAGTAAACTGGACCCGCCCCGTAAGTCAAGGCCTAAGTTCAGCATACGTTTGGGGCGTTCCCCCAGGGTATCTAACGTTTCGCGTTCAGCGAGAGGTTTAGAATACCACTTGTAGTTGGGGTAAATCAAATACAGCGACCCGAGTAAAATGGCGATAATAATTCCCCATTTTACGGCTAGCTTATTAGACATTACTTCACTCCTCCTTGGTTGTTAGTGGCCTGTAAATCGTTTACAAGTCCTACTACAGCGGTTTTGAGCACGTTAATTTTAACGCCTTCCGCTATTTTAATTTCTAACACATTATCTTTAAAACCGGCCACAGTACCGACGATACCGCCGGCTAAAATTACACTGTCGCCTTTTTGCAATGCATTGACTTTAGCCGACAAATCCTGCTCGCGTTTTTTCTGCGCACGGGCCGGCATAAAAATCAAAACGATAAACATCACAGCCATCATCAGCAGCCAAAAAAACATGCCGCTATTTTGGGCAGTTGTTTCCATAATACACCCTCCGCTTAATAAATATACCTCATTATTTTAGCATATTTTACGCCGGGAAGGATGGGGGAAAATACGTAACAACACAATACACATAAAACACGAACCGGAAAAGTTCGCGTTTTGTATTTTAAAATGTTGGGCATCCGACAATTGGACCAGCCAAATTAAGGTAAATCTGCTACCGAACGGTATCTTCCTTGGAACATTTTGCAATAGGAAGTATGAAATCCCTCGGAACAATATATCTCCCCATCCTCATGATATTCAAGCGCATACATAAAATTGGCTTGTGCAGAATCGTCGCCTTCTGCCACTCCGGTGGTATCTTTGTAACGTTGGGCAACCGGTTCTTTGGGAGAAGAATTCCCAGAACCTGCATTAAACCCGTTATTGAAATAACACCAGTATTTGTTACAGCAAGTCTCTTCTTCCCCACTGTATACGCATTTCATACCGCCGGGCATTTCAATACCGACATCACCATTAGACAAATTATTGCAACCGCCGCGTCCATTTGCTAATTCGCACAATTCACCCTGTTGGCGCATATAACGCAGAAGCACGGCCGCCTCGCCGGCGCGAGATTTTTCCACAGCCTTGGTGTACTGCGGCAACGCTACGGCGGCCAAGATTCCAATAATCAAAATCACTACCAATAATTCTATCAGTGTAAACCCTTTTTTCATTATGAACTCTCTTTTAGTTATTTCGGCTTAGATCAATTCAATTTTTATTGTATAAAATCTTAAAGGTACGCATCAAACGCAAGAGCGGAGCATCCTCTTCCCGAGAAGAGGTTAAGGATACTACCAGTTTTTCCTTTTCGGTTGTAATTACAGCATAATCTTCTTTAATGTCAAATACGCTGCGCGTGGCCTTTGTATCAAACAAACTATGCCCAAAAAATGCTTGGGGCGGCTCTATATTAAGCAAGTCCAATACCGTCGGCGCAATATCCAGTTGGCTGGCTAATGGGTTATCGGTCACGGGAGCAGAAATTTTATTTTTAGTTACAATAATAAACGGCAAATTATCATACTCCGATTCAAAGGGGGTAAACAAATCTACCGTGGGCATATTGGAATAAGACGGGTGGTCCGGCGTAATAAGAACGAGCGTTTTATCGTCCCACAAGCCGCGTTCTTTCAAGCCGTTTAAAAACCGTTCCACGTCTTGCCCAAAGCGCGCAAACGCACGCGGCAAGGTAGGCATTTGGTAATCTTTGTGGTCAATTTCGGTATATTTTTCGTCCAAATAATCCAGCCGCCCCAGCGGCGCGTGCGAGTCTACCGTCAGCACGGTAACAAATGTCGGCTCGTTCTTATGGTTTTCCAAATACTCAAGCGTAAAATCAAAAAGTTTGCGGTCTAATAAACCCCACCAATTTACATACGGCGCGTAATCCGGGCGCGTTTGAAAATACGTCGCGCCGATAACACTATCAAAACCGGCTTGTTTGAACAAAATATTTTCGCTCATATACGTTTCGTTGGCACCGCGTAAAAACGCCGTATGAAATCCGCGTTCTTTAAGCATACGCACAAACGACACCGGATACTCATTTTCCACCACTTCGCGTACAAACGGGTGCGAGGTGAAGATAACTGATAAACCATATAGTGTGGAAAGCGAAACGTGTTTAAGCGAAGCCGACGGATTTTCCTCATACAATTTGTCCAGCGGCGCACTGGCTTGCACGGGAATATTGGGGTTAAAGTGATGCATATATTTGTTGGAAAAAGATTCCACCGCAATCAAAATCACGCGTGTGTACTCTTTGCCAACGCCGGTATTTTTAGCCGAGAACAAGTTGTATTTGTTCGCCAGCGCGGCGGTAGTTTGATTCAAACTAAAGAGCGCCGGCGGCGTTTTAGCACGCACCGTTTGCCACGTATATACAAGAGAAGGGGGGAGTAAATAAGTGGTATAAAAATCATCCGGCTCGGAAAGTAACTTTAGCGGCGACCACGTCATTAAAAGCAAAAATCCGGCCAAACATACCGCCGCGCGGCGCAGCGTTTCTTTGGCGGGCGTGGGGGTAAAAAACCGGCGGAACACAAACGCGCAAAATAAAAACACAAGCGCAAAATACGTCAGCAACCGCCAATCGGTCATAAAGTTGTAATCGCCGCCTTGCACGGTATCTAAATACTTCGCACCGAACCGCTCGCGAAAATAGACGAGAAGCACAAAATCGGCCGTCATCATAAAATAATACACAAAGCCGGTAACGGACAACACCCACTTGTTTTTAATGCGAAGTAAATTCAAAACAGCCAGCCCAAACCCCAAGAAACAAAACTCACACAAACCTTTAACAAGGGTAAGCGAAACGGCATTAGCCACGGTTAAGCGGTCTAATTGGTGCAAACCGAAAATACCTAATAACACCGCCGGGATAGATAAAATAAGCAATAATTTCCAATGTGTTTTAAAAGAGGTAAAAAAGGGTGTTAGTTTGTGAGTCATCTGCCGGGCTCCTTCTTATTTTGATATAATTATTATATCTTATTGAGGACCTTCGTTGTCTGGCCCGGTCTTGGTGGCCGGCAGGCACGTAGCGTAAATCACATGGAAAACAACGAACTGGAAGTAAAACGGCACTCGTGCGCGCACATTATGGCGCAAGCGGTGCAACAATTATTCCCCGGTACGAAACTCGGTATCGGGCCGGCCATTGAAAATGGTTTTTACTACGACTTTGATTGCCCCAAGCAATTCACACCGGAAGATTTAAAAACCATTGAAACGAAAATGAAAGAAATCATCAAAGCGCGCCAACCTTTTGAGCGCAAAGAGATGAGCAAGGCCGAGGCGAAAGATTTTTTCACCAAACGCGGCGAAACGTATAAATTAGAGTTATTGGAAGAATTGGAAGACGGCAACATTACCGTTTATGTAAACGGCGATTATGCCGACCTTTGCCGCGGCCCGCACGTAGAACACACGGGCAAAGTAAACAGTTTTAAACTCACTACCATTGCCGGAGCGTATTGGCGCGGCGACGAAAAACGCCCGATGTTACAGCGCATTTACGGTCTGTGCTTTAACACGAAAGATGAACTAAATGCCCATGTCAAACAACAAGAAGAAGCCGCCAAACGCGACCACCGCAAATTGGGGCCGGAACTTGATTTGTTTAGCATTAACGACAACATTGGCCCGGGGCTTATTTTGATGCACCCCAAAGGCGGTATGCTGCGCAAAATTTTGGAAGATTGGATCAAAGACCAAAACTTAAAACGCGGCTATGATTTGGTAGTTAGCCCGCATATTGCGCGCTATCACTTATTTGAAATCAGCGGACACGCCGGGTTTTATTCGGACAGTATGTTTAAGCCCATGGAAATTGACGAAGAAAAATACCAAATTAAACCCATGAACTGCCCCTTCCACGTGGAAATTTACAAAACCCACTTGCGCTCGTACCGCGACTTGCCCTTGCGCCTAAGCGAACTCGGCACGGTGTACCGTTATGAGCGTTCCGGCGCATTACACGGGCTTTTGCGCGTACGCGGTTTTACGCAAGATGATGCGCACATTTTCTGCACACCCGAACAAGTGGAAAGCGAAGTCAAACAAGCGTTTGAATTTGCTACGCACATTTTCAAGACGTTTGGGTTTGAAAAATACGCCGTGGAACTTTCCACGCGCGACCCGGAACACCCGGAACATTTTACCGGCGACGTAAAAGAGTGGGAACGCGCCGAAAACGCCCTTAAAAAAGTGTTGGAAGAAAACAAAATTCCGTATACCACCCACGCCGGGGAAGCCGCTTTCTACGGGCCGAAAATTGATATCAAAGTAATGGACGCTATCGGTCGGTTGTGGCAGTTGTCCACGATTCAGTTTGATTTCAATTTACCGGAACGCTTTGACTTGGAATATGTCGCGCCCGAAGGACGCCAGCGCCCGATTATGGTGCACCGCGCCATGTTTGGCAGTATTGAGCGTTTTACGGGAGTCATCATTGAGCACTTTGCGGGGTGGTTCCCGCTCTGGCTAGCACCCGTGCAAGTAAAAATCTTGACGCTGACCGACGATCAAATCCCGTTTGCCAAAGAAGTTGCCGCCCAAATGCGCGAAGCAGGCTTGCGCCCGGAATTAGATACGCGGCCCGAAAAATTGGGGCTCAAAATTCGCGAAGCGCACATGCAACGCATCCCGTACACGGCGATTATCGGCAAGAACGAAATGGAAAACGGCACGCTGACCTTGCGCTTGAAAGACGGCACAAACACGCAACCGTTAAAAGTAGAAGACGCAATTAAACAAATGTTAGAAGAAGTCAAAACGTTTAGTTTAACAAACCTACTTAAATAGTTTGCGCCTGACGTATTAAAACATAACCCCCGGTTACAAATAAACCGGGGGTTAAATTTTGGGCAACTGCTTTTATTACTTTTTTGCTTCTTCCGATTCTTGTTCATGCGGCGGGATATATTCTACACCCGCGTCTGTACCGGCAGCAGCAGCCGCTTTTGCAGCATCTTTATAGGCCTCATAAGTTTCTTTTTCATTTTCATCCGCTTCCTGTTTATACGGGTCCGGATTGGACTGAACTGCAACCACTTCCGTATAGTATTGAACCGCAGAGGAATTGGAGACAGCCGCACTCACTGCGTCATAATAAGACTGCCCATTACCGGATTCGCCCGCTATCTTATTTGCCAAAGCAAGAGCTTCATCTTGATGTTTAGCAATCGTTTCCGTATATTTTTTATAATCGGAAGATCCTTGCCATTTTTTATTTATATCAGCTTCAAGTTTATCGGCCTCTGCGTCCTTTCCGTCCGCCCGTAACTTGGCTATTTCAGCCAATTGCTTTTGGAATTTCTTTTTAAACTTCTCTTCCAGCGCGGCCTTTAATCCTTCGGCCTCAGTTAAGTGCTTCGCCATACTACCGGATCCTTCGGGGCATACCGACTCTTTAATACAGGCCTCGCTAACTGCCTTAGCAGTTTCATCTAGCAAACTACCGCTGTCAGCTCCCAATTTTTTCTTTAAGTCATCCTTAGCAGCTTTAGCCGCTAGATATTTTTCCCACGCGTCTTGCGCGTCATCACTCGCCTGTTCAAACCGGGCCTTTAATTCTGCTGCACTCATAATGCTCGGTACGCCGGCCGGTTTGGATCCTAACTTCACGCCCAACTCGGCACACGTGCTGATTACGCCCTCATTGGCGCTGATATTCCGTCCGGCCGCCCATTGACAAACAGACAACATAGCCGGGTTGGACACTTCGCCTTTTTTCTCTTTCTTCTTTTCAGCGTGCACCGGCAGCACCAAAGCCACCAGCAAAACGCCTGCTAACATATAAGTTATTTTCTTCATAAGGTTACCTCCGTTTAATAACCAAATTCACAACTACTCTATTGACTCCAAATACCAATTCCCGTTCGCATCCCGTAATAAAGTAATGCGGGCCCCGTCCAACCAGTTGTCATCCGTAGTTGACTCGCTGGTGTGGGCTGTATCTAATGTCATGCCGCATATTCCGCCGGCTTCACACGCAATGTTAAAACCGCCTGCGCGGGTAAAACAAGTGTCGCCGCTACAATCTTTGGACACATCTATATCCCCTACGCTACCTTCGCCGGATAACAACACGGTATCGGTCGGAGTGCCGTTAGATAATAGGTACGAATTAATACTCTTATCCGCCGCGTTCATAATAACATCCAATTGCGACAGCCGCGCCTTGCGCACCGATTTACGGTACTGCGGCAACGCCACCGCCGCCAAAATACCGATAATCAAAACTACTACCAACAACTCTATAAGGGTAAACCCCTTTTTACTGCGTATAAACATAATCTTGCTCCTTTTATGGCTCGGGTTTATCCCGAGACTCACCTATTATAGTATAGTCAATAAACCGTCAAAAAACAAGAAAAAATTATAAAAGAATAACCCCCGCGTTGGGCGGGGGTGTAGAAGTAGTTACTTACTTTTACTTGGCATCCGCAGCAGGAGGAAGTTCTCCTTGCGGGGCTTGCATATCGGCTTGGCCTTTTCTCGGGCCGAACTTACCGTGTTTTTTACCGAATTTGCCTTTCGGGCCTTTGGGGCCGAATTTGCCGTGTTCCGGGCGTTCAAAAAGGACCTTTACATCCCCTTGGGCTTCAATAAGTTCGTTGGTCTTTTTTTCCACCCACGCTTTCTTACCGTCGGCAGATTTTTCTTCTTCCAAGCGGGCTTTCATTTCTTCCAACCGCTTGGCAAATTTATCTAATTGTTCCTCTTTGAACTTTAATTGTTCTTCGTGGATTTTTTCCACTTCCGTAGCAATCTCTGCTTTTTTGGCATTCTGCTTTTTGCCTTTGAGTTTGCCGTACTCTTTAACGAGTTTTTCCATTTTCTCTTCGGTGGCTTTCATTTTAGCGCGGTGTTCCTTCTGCGCTTTTTTAAATTCACCTTTTTCTTCAGCCGCCACAACGGTTTTTTCCGCTTGGGCAGGAGCCGCAATTTCTTCGGCATAAGCCGGTACAAATAGTACGCCGGCCAGTACTGCTAACATCAGTTTGCTCTTCATAGGTTGCCTCCTAAAAATAATTTTCCATATCGGTTAGTTCCTGCGCAAACGCCGTATATTCGTCGTCTGCGGAAATATTCATATATGCTACCAAATCGTGCGCGTTAAATGCTTGGTGCGCGGGCAGATACATCCACACAAAGGCCCCGCACGCAGCAGCCGCAATACCCGCCAACTCCCATTTAAACTGCGCCCAAATTGATTTTTTACGCGTCGTACGGGCAAGCAGTTGGGTAATCACGTGCGCGGGCACGGCGGGGGGAGTCAATCCCTCATCCAACTTGGTTAAAAATTTAAGTTCCCCTTGGCACGCCGGGCACGTTTCAAGGTGTTTTTCAAACGCGGCTTTGTCTTGCGCTTTTAACTCGCCCGCGGCGTATAACAAAACTTGTTCACACGGTTTCATAGCGTTTCTCCTTGCGCAGTTTGTTCCATTAACTGCCTGATTTTTTTAACGGCGCGGTGGCAATCGGCCAGGACTGTTCCCAAAGGCCTGCCCACGGTATCGGCAATTTCCTGGAACGATAAAAACTGCCGCAAGTAAATCATTTCCCGTTGGCGGGGGGACAACTGCTCTATCGCCTGCCGGACACTTTCCTGGAAATCTTGCCAAGACAAGTCATCCAACACCGGGCGGGAATTATCCGCCACCGTTTCCTGCAAATACGCATTTCCGTCGTCGTCTGTCTGATCCAAAGACACGGTGTTTTTGTTATCGCGCCAAAAGTTTAATACTTTGTTGCGCGCGGCCAAAAACAGCCAGGCTTTAAATTTTCCTTCCGCCTTGTATGTTTTGGCGTGTTTAAAAAACGAAATAAACACGTCTTGAAACAAATCTTCGGCGGTACTTTCATCTTTCACAAGCGAGAGTATATATTGATACAACGAGTTTTTATACCGCAATACCAACGTCTCAAACGCCTGGTTGTTTCCTTCACAAAACGACGCGACCAGTTCATCGTCATTTTGCATAATGTCTATGGAGTCCATATATATATAACCCAAAAGTAGAATTTTTATTGCACTTTTATTGTATAAAAAAATACCGCTCTACAAAGAGCGGTAAAAAAACGAATCAATTTTACTCGTACCTAAGCGCATCTATCGGAGTAAGTTTAGAGGCTTTATACGCCGGATAAAACCCGAAGAAAACCCCGGTGGCCGCCGAAAACCCGGCCGAGATCAAAATTGCCCACAAACTTAAATGTGCTTGTAGCGACATATATTTAGACACAAACAGCGTAAAAATCACACCGATAAGAATGCCGATAAGTCCACCCATACAGGAAAGCGTAACCGCCTCGCCCAAAAACTGCATGCGGATATTCCAACTGGTCGCGCCAATCGCCATACGAATACCTATTTCGCGCGTGCGCTCCGTTACCGACACGAGCATAATGTTCATTACTCCGATACCGCCTACAATCAGCGAAATGGCGCCAATCACACCCAAAAATAGGCTAATGGTGCTTGCTGTGCTTTTGGCTTGCTCTACAAACGAGGCCATATCATCTAACTGGAAATCGTCTTTACCTAGCGGATGAATGCGGTGCGTGTTACGCACGGTGTTAGCAATGTCCACCTTCATGTTTTCAATGTTGTCAAAATCGGCCACTTTGATAACTACCCGGTCCAACGCACGTCGGTTAGAACTACCGCCAAACCCGCCCGAACTCATTTTGACTTTACCCGTCGTATATGGGATGAGCGCACCTTCATCCATATTAAACCCAAAACCGGTAGAGCCTGTTTTTTTGGTAATACCTACTACGGTAAAGGGGATGTTATCTAACACAACGGTTTTATTGAGTGGATCCACGTCGCCGAAAATCGTTTTAGCCGACGTGGCCCCGATAACCATCACTTGTCCGTAGTTGTTGATTTCGCGCTCTGTCAGTTCGCGTCCTTTTTCCACCGTCCAATCATACGCCTTAAAAATATCGGTGTCGGTAGCCAGCACGCTTAACCCCACGCTGGTATTTTTATATTTTACGTTAAAACTTTTTTGGATATACGGGGCAACCGCGTCCACCCCGGGCACTTCGCGAATTGCACGCACGTCATCCATAGTAACGTCTTTAGGGGAAGAAATGCTTTCATCCAAATCCCACGGCTGGCGCAAAAACAAAATGTTCGTACCCATATTGGAAAAGCGGTCGGTAATGCTTTTTTTGGTAGCCGCCCCAACGGCAAGCACCGTAATTACCGCCGACACGCCGATAATAATACCTAAACTTGTCAACGCGGCACGCATTTTGTTGGCGAAAATTGATTTTAATGAAATTTTGAAAATCGCTACAAAAGAATCCCACATATTATTTCACCTCGTCGCTGATTTTTTGGCCGTCTTTAAATTTAATAAGCCGCGAGGCATACTCGGCAATATCCGGCTCGTGCGTAATGAGAATAACGGTTTTGCCCATTTCTTTATTAAGCCGCGTGAAAAGTTCCATCACTTCAATACTCATTTTGGTATCTAAGTTTCCGGTTGGTTCGTCGGCAAAGATAATCGGTGCGTCGCACACCAAACTGCGCGCAATCGCCACGCGTTGCTGCTGACCGCCGGATAGTTGGTTAGGCAAGTGGTAAGCGCGTTGTTCTAATCCCACGGCTTTTAAGGCCGCCAGTGCTTTTTCACGCCGTTCACGCGCAGGGGTATGGTTATAAATCATAGGCAATTCCACATTTTCAATAGCCGTCGTGCGCTTAATTAAGTTAAAACCTTGGAACACAAAGCCGATTTTGCGGTTTCTAACGCCGGCCAGTTTGGATAAATCGGTAGCCGTAACGTCTATTCCGTCAAGCATATAGGATCCGCTGGTCGGTTTATCTAAACACCCTAAAATGTTCATAAACGTAGATTTTCCCGAACCGGACGGTCCCATAACTGCCACGAACTCGCCCTTGTCAATGGACACGCTCACGCCGTTAAGCGCGCGCACTTCCACGTCGCCGAGTTTGTAGATCTTGTATAAATTTCGCGTATCAATCAGTGCCATAGGCGGCTCCTGTTTTTAGCGGCGCCGGTTGCCGCCACCCATCCGGGGCGGTGCGCCGAAAGCGGTGCCGGCAGACGCTTTCAAATTATTTTCACCCACAATAACCATATCTTTCTCTTGAATATTACCCGAAACAATTTCCGTGGTTTTAGCGGCAATAATACCGATTGTTACATCTACACGCTCGGGCGCTTTACCGCGCTGCATTTTCCACACGCCGGTGTTTTCATACGTTTTTTTGTTGGAAGAAGGGGAAAAACGTAACGCCTCGTTGGGCACGGTCAAAACATCTTTTTTCTCTTGCGTAAAAATGGTCATAGTGGCCGTCATACCGGGTTTTAAACGCAAGTCTTCATTATTAACGTCTACAATTACCGTATACGACGTGCTTCCGCTAGCCGAAGAAGACGTATCCACGTAGTTGGTACGCACTTGGCGCACGGTACCGTTAAATTTTTCGCCCATGTAACCGTCTAACGTAAATTCGGCACGTTGTCCGGCTTTGATTTTGACGATATCCGCTTCGGACACTTTGGCCTCAATTTGCATCTTGGTTAAATCTTGCGCTACCACAAAAAGTTCCGGCGTGGAAAACCCGGCGGTAATGGTTTGCCCTTCGCTGACTTTACGCGTGAGAACCACCCCGTCAATGGGGGAGACTATCTTGGTATTAGAGAGATTTTTCTCGGCCGTATCCACGTTGGATTGCGCACGCACCACACTGGCTTGGGCAGAGTTTAACGAACTTTTGGCATTGGCATAAGCCAACTCGTGCTCTTCTAAGTTTACTTTGGAAACATAGTTTTTCTTATATAAGGCTTCGTAGCGCTCGTAGTTTTTCTTGGATAAGCGATAGGATACTTCGGCCGATTCCAAATTTTCCTTGGCAGACGAAAGGCTGGCTTTGGCTTCGGCCAGTTGCGCCAAGATTTGGGTTTGGTCAATCACAGCCATCAAATCGCCTTTTTTGACTTCGCTGTTATAATCCACGTAGATGTTTAAAATTTCGCCGGACACAAGCGCGCCGACTTGCGTGGTGTTGACGGGGTTAATCGGCCCTGACGCTTCCACCATATCCACAATGTCCCCGCGTTTGACGGGGGCCAAACGGTATTGCGGCATAGGAGCAGATTTGAAAAAATGCCCTTTTATCCACCACGCTACCGCCAATAAAATTAGCAGAATAATGAGTTTTTTCCACCAACTCATATTCCAAAATCCATGCCAGATATTAATTAGTATTTGTTTCATATTAGTTTGTCCCCATTGCTTGTTTCAAATCGGCTACTGCAGACGCGTAATCATAGCGTGCAGTCAGTAAACTCAACTCGGCATCCGTGTAGGAAACTTCCGCGTCTTTGAGTTCAATAATATCTCCAATGCCTTCGTTGTAGCGGCCTTTGGCCAGGTCCAAATTTTCCTTGGCCTTGGTAACGTTAAGTTCGGCTATCGGCACGCTTTCGGCCGCTTCTTGCATACTGATATAGGCACTTTGTACGTCTAAAAAAACATCATTTAACAAACTGCGGTTGGAGTTGTTAATGCGTTCCAAATTAAGCCGCGCTTGTTTGACGCCGTTATACGTTTTAAATGCACTGAAAAGCGGAATCTCCACCGCCGCCAACAACCGGGTTTCTTCGTTATCTAAATGTAAATCTTCGTCGTATTTATTAAACCCGGCGGAAAAAGAAAACGTCGGCAAATAAGCGGCTTTGGCCTGATTTACTTTCATCTGCCCGACTTGCGCTTTAGACTTAGACGCCAGCACATCCGGCCTATTTTCGTAGGCAGTTTTGACGGCCTCGTCAAAAGAAATATCCCACTTATCTATGCCTTTTACTTGGCTGACCGTAAGTTGTTTGGGCGTGGTAATACCCATAACATTAGCCAAATTGGCCGAAGTACTTTTGACCAAATTTTGCGCGCGGATAAGACGCAGTTTTTCGTTATTTAAGTTTACTTCCGCCGTGGTTACGTCTACTTTAGGACGCAGACCTTGCTTGTAAAATTCAGAAGTGCGGTCGTATTGTTCTTGGTACAAATCACGTGATTTTTGACGGATATCCACCGCACGCAAGGCCGCCGCCAACGCATAGTACGCACGTTTAACATTGCGGGTAATTAAATTAACTTGGTTATTCAAATCAAGTTGGGCTTGTTCTAATTGTAATTTTTGTATTTTAACGGTACGCACTTTATCGGTAATGCCGCTAATAGACCATTGCGCTTGCACCGATACGTTAGAAGAGCCGTGGTCTGACGTAGAGCGGCCTTCCGGGTTGGAAACCGTATATCCTTGGGATGCCGTTGCTTTAGCCGTCGGCAAAAACTCGCCTTTGGCTAAATTGACTTGAATTTGCGCCTCTTGTACGGCAAGTTGCGCGCTGACGGCTTTGGGGCTGTGCGCCAGTGCAATACGGATACAATCTTCCACCGTAAGTGTGCCGGAAAGGAGTTTATCCAACTCCTCTTTTTGGGCGGGCGTTAAACGCAACGGATCAATTTCCGACGATTTGGCATCTTGCGCATATAAGCCGGCCGACGGCAACAAATCATCCGCCGCGTATGTCAACGGCGAGAAAAATAACATTCCGATACTACTTGTAATTAACCAAAATCTCTTCATAATACTATTATATAAATTTCAGACGTTTGCCCTATTAGATTTTTACACTACTTACTATAAGAACACGCAAGGTCCTCTTTTTATTGCAATAAACCAAATTTGTTATAATGAAAGAAGCAGGATAAAATCTGCTAAAAAATTTAATCTGTTTTTGGAACTGCGAAAGCAGCGAGCTATGGGAAACTGTGGCACGAAGAAGTCCAAAAACAGCCGTTTAGGTATAAACACAGACGGACTAATTACCCGGCTTGTTTATACCCAATGTTTGCCGCTCTTCGGAGCGGCAAACTACGGCTGTTATATTGGGGTCACTTCTTCGGCTCAGGTATAACAGCCGTTTTTTTGTGGCTGTTATCGGGAGACTATTATGACAGCCGACAAACTAACAAATGCCCTGTGGAGTACCGCCGAAGCCGAAAAACGCCTGGGCTTACTACTTGCACAATTAGATAACCTGCGTACCCGATTGCCGGATGAGTTTGACAAAGACGTTGTACCGTTTTCGGACGATTTACACGCGCTACACTGTATCGTAAAAGCACTTAAGTATGACTTAATGCATTGTGTACGCAAATCATAAAATTTACGTTCGGGATGCCCCCATTATAACTGCATAAAATGAAGCATCATCCCCTAGGCCCAATAACGTCTTTTTATTTTACCGCCTGCAGAAGTTATATAATATATATATGCTTAGAACCGTTATTCTTCTGTGTATTGCAAACCTTTTTATGATTATAGCGTGGTACGGCCACCTAAAATTCAAAAATGCGTCTATGATGACGATTATCGTCGCCAGTTGGGCGATTGCTTTTATTGAGTATTGTTTTCAGGTGCCGGCCAACCGCTGGGGCCACGAGTACTTTACCGTCACACAACTTAAAGTCATGCAGGAAGTCATCACGCTAATCGTGTTTGCCGGGTTTTCCATGGTGTATTTTAAGGAAACTTTCAAGTGGAACCACCTCATCGGTTTTTTATGTTTGGTGGCGGCAGTATTTTTCGTTTTCAAAAAGTGGTAAACCATTTTTTTGCTTGCACAGTACGGCGGAAACAAAATATAATGAGTAAGTAAGGATCTCCCATGAAAAACAAACATAAACTTTTTATTAAAATGGCAGAATTGGTGGCCGATCAATCCACCTGCTGCCGCTTACACGTCGGCGCGGTGCTCGTAAAAGACAACCGCGTCATCAGCATTGGTTTTAACGGTACGCCCACCGGGCAGATGCACTGCGAAGATAACTTCCGTGCCGTGTACGAAAAAAATTACAAAGACCAATTCCCTTCCTATGAAGAATTTATGGCCAGCCGCACATTTTATGATTTGCACGGAAAATGGTCCATTGAAAACGAACTCCATGCCGAGCAAAATGCTATTTCCTTTGCGGCTAAAAACGGCATTGCCACCCAAGGGGGAACGGTATATGTAACGTGGTCGCCCTGCGTGCATTGCGCTAAAGTAATTGTCAGCGCGGGCATTAAAAAAGTGTTCTACAAAAATATGTACGACCGCAGCCAAGAAGGCATTTACTTCCTTCAGAAAAACGGTATTGAATGCCGGCAACTCACCGAGGAAGATTTGGCCTAGCGTGTACGCAAGCGCTAAATTTACTATAATATAAGTATGAACAAACAAACTACCGCCCCGGCGGAAAAAGATTTTTTAACTGATGGTTTATCTAAACTTATCTGTTTTTATAAAGCCAATCAATCGCGCGTACTTATTGCGCTAGCCGCAGTAATTTTGGTTATTGTCGGCGTGTCTGTCTATGTAAATCACTGCAAAAGCATAACGGAAAATTCATGGGCGGCCTATTACAACGCGCAACTTGTACTTATGCAAGATGAGCAAAAAGGTTTTAAAGAATTAGACGCCGTTGCCGAAAATTTTAAAAATACCCCGGCAGCCGAATATGCCCAATTATTAAAAGGGGATATTTTATATGCCGGTGAAAATTATGCGCAAGCCGCCACCGTATATAAGAATTTGGTGGATTCGTCTAATCAAACCGTCAGCGAAGTAGCGGCCTTATCGTTAGCGGCGGCCTTACAAGCCCNNAAAAAGCCACTAAAGATTACGAAGGCTCTATCCGCGTAGCCAAGAACTTTATTGAAAAAAATTCCAAGAGTTTTGCTCTGCCGCAAGCCTATTTGACGTTGGCTATGAGCCAAGAACTCTCCGGTCAAAAAGATCAAGCACTTGAAAATTACAAATATCTCTTGGAAAATCATACTAAAACCTACTTTGGCACACTGGCTAAAGATAAAATCTCACAACTTCAGAAGTAAAAAATAAAAACGGCCTGTTTTACCCGCTAGTAAAAAGGGGGGGATGGGCCGTTTTTCTATTTTTGTAGTATAAGGAAAAAATTATGAAAAAACTAGTAACACTGATGTGCTCCCTACTGATGGCCCACTCGGCCTTTGGTGCGGGATTTGCGCTGTATGAATACAGCGGCCGCTCTACCGCTATGGGTGGAGCCGTAATGGCAAGCGACGCCGAACCGGCCTCTTTGGCGACGAACCCGTCTCTCATTACCGAATTGGATAGTGTGCAGGCACAATTATCAGCCACATTGGTACGCCCAAAAGCCACTACCACAATCAATAACAGTACCAGTTCTTTTGAAGACTCTACTTTCTTTTTGCCTAGCGCATACGCCACGGCTAAACTCAGCGACCAAATTAGTTTTGGTATTGGCGCATTTTCACGCTATGGTTTAGGCGGAAAATATAAAAACTACCAAACATGGACCGGCAGCAATTTGGCCTACGAAGTAAATTTGGAAACTGTTTCTATTACACCAACTATTGCCGTACACGCTAGTGATGAATGGTCGTTAGCCATGGGATTAGAGGCTATGACCATTGATTTCACCCAAAAGATGTATATGCAAGCATTAGCCGATTCATTTAAAATCCATGGTACCGGTGTGGCTTGGGGGGGGAATTATTCCTTCACCTACCGTCCGAACTGGGCGGAACGTTGGTCTTTCGGCGGTATGTACCGCACAAAAGTCAAACAAGAACTTTCCGGTTATGTAAAAACTGGCAGCGGTAATGACTACCCGGCCCCGACGTACCCGGTAAATATGAAAAATGCGGATGCGTTAGGTTATATTACCTTGCCGGACAGTATTTCGTTCGGTACCGCTTTCCGCGCAACCGATAACTGGACCTTGGAAGCCGGCCTTGTGGGTACTTTCTGGAGTTCCTATGACCAAATTTTGATTGAATATAAAAACGAATTTACCAGCCCGGATATCAAAAACCAAAAAAAATACAAAGATGTTATCCGCGTAAACTTCGGCACGGAATATAAACTCAATCAAAATTGGGCAGTGCGCGCAGGTTACACCTTTGACCAATCGCCTATTAACGACCACTACATGGACACTTTGGTCCCCGCTGATGACAGACATCTTATCAGCGCCGGTCTAGGATATCGCACAGATACATGGAGTGCCGACTTAGGCTATTCTCATATCTTCATTAAAGATTTAAGCGGTACTACCAGTTCGCAATATAGCAACTTGCCCGCCAAATATACCGATGGTTCCAGTGATATTATTTCCTTCACCTTCGGTTATAAGTTCTAGTACGCGCCATAATTTAGTACAAATACCCGTCCGCAAGGGCGGGTATTTTTTTCGTATAATATATACCGCAAGGGGGAAAATCTATGACGAAAAATTGTGAAATTGATGACCGCAAAGTAGCCGTTATCGGCTGTGGGTTTGTAGGCGCGGCAAGCGCGTTTGCGCTCATGCAGAGCGGACTTTTTAGTGAAATGGTGTTATTAGACAGCGACAAAAACAAAGCCGAAGGCGAAGCCATGGATATTTCCCACGGAGAGGCGTACGCCCGCCCCATGAAAATTTACGCCGGAACGTATGACGATATCACAAACGCCGCTATCATTATTATCACGGCAGGCGCCAACCAAAAACCGGGCGAAACTCGCTTGGACCTTGTTCAAAAAAATGTCGCCATTTTCAAGCAAATCATCCCGGAAATCAAAAAGCGCAACTACAAAGGCATTTTGCTCGTCGTAGCCAACCCGGTAGATATTTTGACGTATACGGCCTTAAAATTAAGCGGCCTGCCCGAAAGCCGCGTGATCGGCTCCGGCACCGTGTTGGACACGGCGCGCTTTCGCGAAATTTTAGGCAATCACTTAGGCGTGGACAGCCGCAGCGTACACGCGTTTATCGTCGGGGAACACGGCGACAGCGAAATTGCCGTTTGGAGCACCGCCAATGTAGCGGGTGTGCCGATACACAAATTTTGCAGTTTGCGCGGTTTTCATAACCACGACGAACAAATGAAAAAAATTGCCGAAGAAGTTAAACAAAGCGCGTACGAAATTATCAAGCGCAAAAAAGCCACTTACTATGGGATTGCTATGGCGGTAAAACGGATATGCGAGGCCATTGTGCGCGACGAAAAATCGGTGCTCCCCGTTTCCAACTTAATGCACGGTGCATACGGAATTAGTGATATCACGCTAAGTATGCCCGCCGTCGTGGGCCGTAACGGGGTGGAACTGCAAATGCCGATTTCTTTAGATGGCAACGAAGCCTTGGCTCTTAAATCTTCCGCCGATATGCTTAAAAAAATAGCCAAAGATGCCGGCATGGAAGATTAAATTCTTTCCAACAGTTTTTGCACCAGACGCGGCACGGCATATTTTTCAAGCGCGGTATTATTCACGCGTAAAAACTCCGTCGGCACTTTAGCGGCGGGGGGAAGAACTACCCTATATAATTGCGCCCAAATAATGCGGTGCGATAAAACGTGTTTAATAGGCCCACCGACGGGCGTTAATTTAGCACGCCCGCACCACGCAGGCTTTTTGGTTAGCACGCCGCCTTTTGCGGTTTCCACAAGGGGAAGTTCATACAAATTCTGCCAAATATCGCCCGCTCCGCGCTTGTGTAGCCACGTATAGCCGCCCTGTTCTACATATATATAATGGAAAAACCGCTCGCTCACTTTTGTTTTTTGCGCTTTAACGGGCAATTTGTCCACGCAATTTTCCCGTCGGGCCACGCATTTTTGGGCAAGCGGACACTCTTTGCACCGGGGCGTTTGCGGCGTACACACCATAGCCCCAAAGTCCATAATCGCTTGATTAAAATCGCCGGGAAATTCTTTATCCAGTAATTTTTGGGCAAGCGCGGTAAATTCTTTTTTCCCCTCGGTAGTATCAATAGGAGTTTGCACCCCAAACACGCGCGAAAGCACACGATAGACATTTCCGTCCACCACCGCATAAGGCATATTGTACGCCATGGAGCAGATCGCCGCGGCGGTATAGTCGCCCACGCCTTTTAGTGCACGCACACCATCGTATGTGGTGGGAAATTTCCCCTTCATGCTTTTGGCGGCAGCGTGTAAGTTGCGCGCGCGCGAATAATAGCCAAGCCCCTGCCAAAGTTTTAGGACTTCATCTTCCTTGGCCTTGGCAAGCGCAAGGGGGGTGGGAAAGCGTTTAATAAATTTTTCGTAATAAGCAAGCCCTTGGGAAATGCGCGTCTGCTGAAAAATGATTTCGGATAGCCAAATCCGGTACGCATCATGCGTATCGCGGAAAGGTAGGTCGCGCTTGTTGATTTTATACCACTTGAGCAGTGTTTGTGTAAAATTTGTCATTTGTTCTATTTTACTATTTTTGGAAAAAGGACTTGTTGCGTGTGTTGTTGGGGATTTTTTAAAATGCAAAATCAGGGGTGATTTTGCAAAACGGATTTTTTGGGGGGAGTTCGGCCTTTTTGCTCCAAAAGCAATTTTTCTCTTTTTTACCAGCAGTTTTGTTGCACCTTTGAAACAAAAAATCTAAGTCATATTGTTATATTAGATTTTTTAGACATAAAAAATGGCATAATTCTCATACGCAAAAGCAGTTTTTAGCGGGCCGATTTCTTTGTTTCTCGTCTGAAAACAAGGCTTTTCCACACGTTTTGACATAAAAAGTCTTAAAAATACATATATTGACATTTGACATTTTTTTTCTTATTATATGTCTTGTACGTGTTGACAACTTGCGGATAACACCTTAAAAACAAACGAGAGAAATCATGACTGAAGAAACTCACAAAATAAGATTCAAATTTGCCAATGGCGAAGAATTTGAAGCGGAAGGAACGCTTGATTTTGTAGAAAAACAGCGCGATTATTTTTTAACGCTTATTAAAAAACAATTGCCCGATAGCCCGAACGCGTACAAATTTGTGGAAGATCGGGCCGTGATCGGACATCTTTCCGCATTAGAACGCGTACGAAACAATAATGCCGGGCCAACAGCCAAGACAATATCTCCGACGGAAAATCACCTTTCCCCGCGGGAAATACCCCAAACACCGCCGGCTTACGACGGCCACCTGTGGGAACAATTACTCAAACAGGAGGGGGATTATCTTTTTCTTAGACGAAAAATGCACCTGTCTGCCGACCAAGCCGCCCTACTCATTTCGGCCGGAAGAAAGGCTTTATTGGGTAAATCCGGCGCTAGCGCGCTGTGGCTATCCCGTGCGTTGGAGAAATCCGGGTTTACAATTCCCCGTCTTGACCGTTTGCTTGCCCCTGCCATATCCCTGGGCTATTTGCAATGCGAGGGGATCAAACGCAGCCGTTTGTATAAGTTAACCCCAGCCGGACAGGCCCACGCCTTTGTACTCGCTCAAAAGAAAGCGGAAGGGCTTTTATAGCCCTTTAAATACGTTTCCTTGTAGAAGTTACCTACCCCAAAATCGTATAGCCCCGCCCAAAAGGGGGGAAGAAACCCTGTAGTTCCCCCGTTTTTGCAAACCAAAAAACTCCCCTAAAATGATTAGTTAACAATCTAAACTTCCCCTTTTTACAATTCCCCTATTTTTATATAAAAATTTAAGTCACAGAATTAGATATTTTTAATTTTACATAAAAATCAATAAACCGGGAACTTGTTAATATCAAAACCCTTATTTTTAGTGGAAAAGGGGGACTATTTGACAGGTTTACATTACTAACGATAATTTTTATTATGTTAACTAAAACGGATATTTCCCAATAGAAATATATCCTATATACAATATTATATATATTTGATTTATACTTAAATTATAAATGTTTTTATATATGAATTTATACACTTTATAGGTTTTGTTTTTTAGCACTCGCGCAACAAAAAGTTGTCCGGAAAACAGTGTGTTTTTTTACAAATTACATATTAAAATGCGAGCCGATTTTTTGTTTAAAACTCCCCCACAAAAATGCAAAATTTATGCTGATTTTGCATTTTTTTCCAAAACTACTAAAACGCCCCAGAACGATTTGGGGGTACCTGGGATATGTGGCAAAATAAATATCGCGTTTTTAAAAGTCTTTAATTTTTAAGCATTTTTCTTATTTATAAATAAAAAGGGTTATAAATTGTTATAAAAACCATTTTAAGAGATATTGGGGGTAATAGAGATATGCCGGAAAACGTTCTGGGGCAGGATGAGTTTTTAAGGAAGGCTGATTTTAGATAGGGTATAAGCCGCAACAAAGAAGTGGAGCAAGGATAAGAACAATCAACCCTATGGAAAATGCTAATAAGGGGTGTAAATGGGGGCAGCATGGGGACACCGGCATTGGGGGAACAAACCACAAAGCGAAACGCCCCATATCGTTATCCCCCCCCAACAAAAAGGCTAATAAGACGCCCCCTTTTGACTAGGGGGCGCGGATGGGGGGTATATAAAAACCCGGATGAGGGGGCAAAAATAGGTCTATCCCCCCTTTTTTTCCATACTAAAATTCTACTTTATAAGCCGTGGAATTGGGTATTGGTGTGGCGTGTAAAACTTTAGCACAGTAGTCCCCTGTATCTCCGGAAAATATCACACCGTTAGACTTACGTTCAGCACAGAAAATGTCTTTTTCGTATGCAGAATCCCCAGGGAAAGCATAGAAAAACATGGCCCCTTTGTAACGAGAATTGTTAATACGGGTAAGATAAATCCGATGATCGTTGTTGCCAGGGCTTTTATAAATTTGTAACGACCAATCTTTATTAGAACGAGTATCTTTTAGGTGAGTAGCAGCACCGGTATAGCCTTTTTGATTGCCGGTCCACGGGATATCCACGGCTAACTCATCAAATTTCCTGGGCCACGTACCGTTAGCCAAATGATACGTCTCGGCCCCTTGAATCACCGCTTTAAGCACGACGAGTGCTTCCGTTGCTTTAGCACGTTCGGTGGCTTTTCGGTACTGTGGCAAGGCAATTGCGGCTAAAATGCCAATGATTAAAACTACTACCAATAATTCCACAAGTGTAAAGGCTTTTTTACGGCAATTATTCTTCATTTTAAATCTCCTAGGCTAGTCGTTTAAAGTAGTATATCAAAAAAAAGTCAATAGAAATTTTACCGGCACAAAAACAACCTAAAAGGAAACGGACTATCAAACAGTGTCATGCCGGGGTTGCCTGTCCGGCAAGGACTCCGGCATCTCCCGATTTTATTTTCATTTACGGCCTTCCCTAGCGTACGTAAAAGCGGGAGATACCGCATTACGGCCTTGCGGTATGACAGATTATTTAACATCCATTAGTGTCATGCCGGGTTTGCCTGTCCGGCAAGGACTCCGGCATCTCCTGATTTTATTTTCGGTTGGGGACACCCCTTGCGTAAGCAAAAGAGGGAGATACCGGCTTATCGCCGTCCGCAGGACCGGTATGACAATTACTATACATAAGGGCAAGCCGCAATTTCGGCAGCAAAAAATGCCCCCGCACTACGGGGGCACTTGTTCATAAGTAAAAAACTTATTTCTTTTTTACCTTCTGCGGGTGGCACTTGTACCGGATGGTTTCTCGCCAGAGTTCTTAAGGAACGCATCCACTTGCTTTTGGGTATTTTCACCAAAATACGGCGAGAACAAATCTTCGTACATAGTGGCGACTTCTGTCATAGATTTCTTATCGGATACATCTACCCTTAAGTTGACGGTATATCCAATGTCGTGGGGATTCATATTCGGGGTCTGTTTACCAATCAACTCAAAATGAACGTGTAAATGCCCCGTGCTAAACCCGGTGTCTATCAACATACTCCCTTTATTGCTGACGCCAAGTTCGTCGGCCCCCATACGGACTATCCCTCCCCTGGATATCCAACTTTCAAATAATTCTTCTATAACCTTTTTGGCTTGCGCCGGATTCTCCGGCAATTTTAACAGCGGATTACCGCGACGATCCGTCGTCAATACAGTATTATCCGGCAACCGCGATTCCAACGTTCTAGGGAATTCCGCTATCTCCGAATACGTGTGAAAATCGTTCAAGTTTAAATCCTGCGCTTTTTCGGGTGTCCGGCCGCGATATATAATCCGTTTAAAAGCGCCGTCTTCCGGTCCTAAATATAATCTGTATTTTTCTCTTTTCCGTTGCAACCAATACACAATATCCCGTATATTTTGAAGGTTTTTATCTTGTCTAGAACTAACGGCACTCTTGATAAGTGAAAAAGCCTTTTGGGTTCTATAGTTAGTAATTATATACTTTTCATTGGTTTCCAACCATTTAGAGAAACTGTCATGGTATTTAGCATAGGTCGCGTCATCTAACTGCGGTAATTTAAAAACCCCTTCGGTCTGAACTGACGACGGGCGGGTCTCCTGGTGGGGAACGGCCGGTTTTTCCACAGTCGTCTTTGCGACCGGACCGGGCGCAACAACCTCCTCCGGCTGCTTAACGGCCGGTTCTGTTGCGGTTTTGGGAGAAACCACCGCTTTTTCGGTTTCAACAGGGGCTTTGGCTTTAGGACCCGGTTTCTGACGATACTTCTCCCGCAGATTTCGGAGTTGTTCGGCTATTTCGCCGTCAGGATATTTGTGCAACATATTGTTTGCCCAAAAAGCCATCTTCCTTTCGTCACTTCCTTGCGGAGCACGAGGAGAAGGCAAGCGCCCGTTTTCCTTTACAAATGTTTTATACTCTTCATATTTGGCCTGTCTTTCTTGTTCTCTTCCATATTCCATTTCGGCCTCTCGTTTTTCGGTTTTTAGTTTGAGGCCTTGACTATATTGTTCGCGGAACTTTTTAAACTCTCTGCGAACAGCACGATTCATAGACGACGCCGATGTTTTTCCAAATTCAACCAAGACTCTTTCCCGGCTTCCCTCCGGGGCTTTGGTAGAGGGCAAACGATCATTTTCATTTACAAATGCAATATACTCGTTCAACAGATCCCACTGCTCTTGCAGCGCATTGTTAGACACGCCCTTGTACTTTTCCACCAAAGAGAGAATCTGTGGATCATTCCCGTGAAATTTGTATAAATAAAACACCATTCTCCTATACAAGCGACGCTCGGTGGAATACACCGATGTGCGCGAAGGAAGCCCACCGTTTTGCTCAACAAATTCTTCCAAATCAGCCAATAAGTTGTTTGCAACCATCTCTTCTTTAGAAAAACCGGCGGCTATTTCTTCTTCCTCAACACTCGGCGTTGTTTTCATCTCGCCGGCCGGTTTTGACAGATCCAGTAAGGAAATTTTTTCAAGTGAGTTTGGAGAAATCCCCAACAGCCGCTTTTTGACGGCTTGTTCTACCTGGACTTTGGCCACATCCGCCCGCAAATTTAATACCGATTCACGCACTTTGACTAAGTCGGTTGCAAGTTCCACGTCATCTCCCAGCAAAAAGATAACATTATACGGTTGGGGAGAAAACATCTTTAAATCCAGCTGGTTTAACATAATATTCGTTTCATTAGAAAATTTTGCTTCGCTCGGGATATCCAAATGTACTCCTTTTTCTTCTCCATATAACTTAAATTTCTCCCAAGCAGGAGATAAAGGATTCTCTTGTTTTAAACGGTAACGAAGTAATTTTTGTATATAATCTTCAGCCCCCATGGCATTTAAAGAGCGGATAAACAAAGCATCATACATAGGCTCGCTGGTGATGGCCACCCCATAAATTTCACGCGCAACCTGCGAATCGCCAAACACGGCCAAGTTTAAAGTAGCGGCTAATTTTTCGGAATCTTTTTTTCTGTTGTACAGTTGCTCCAAATAATAATCAGCCAAAAGTTGTCTGGGTTCGTCGGCCAAAGCAACTTCCCCGGAAATTACTGCTTCCGGTGCGTTGTGGATAAAAGCGTTCTTTTCCACTTCCGTTAAACTTTTTAGCGGAACTTCCCCGCTGGCAATTTCTTTTATTTCTTCCAACGATAAAACGGAAGCGGCTTTCGCACCCGGGTAAAAAGTTTTAAACCTTTCGTAAAAAGGCAAACCCTTAAATTTCCCCGTGGTTTTTAATACACGAGTCGTTAGCCCGCCCTCGCTTGCGGCTCTGACTTCGGCCGAGCGTACCGGCGGGCGTACTGCAACTTTAGCGCCTTCACTTATCAATTTCACTTGAGAAAAAGCAGGGAGCCCCCCCGTGCAGACCAGAGCTAAAATTAACCAAAAAATCAATCCTCGGTTTTTCATAATCGTTCTCCTTAAAATTTGAGAAAATCAATTCTCCCATACTGATATTGTAATGGAGTTATTTTAAAAAACAAGGGGGCAAAAGGCCTATTTGTGATATAGGACTAAATGGAAGTTTGAGTTCTAAAAAACAGCCCCCAAGCAAGGGGGCAGTAAAAAGTAATTTTTCGGGGAACAATAATTTTCCCCGGATTCATTTTATAATTTGAGTGTTACTAACCGCCGGACAAAATTGTAATACACATTGTCGGGCAATGTGTCCAGTTGCGCTTTAAGTTCCTGCGCGGTAATAAACCCCTTGGCCAAGGCAATTTCTTCCAGGCAGGCAATTTCCACGCCTTGATTGACTTGCATACTGTGCACGAAATTAGCGGCTTCCAACACACTCTCGTGCGTACCGGTATCCAACCAAGCAAAGCCACGCTCTAAAGTCATAACGTGCAAATTGTTTTCTTGCAAATAACGTTTATTTAAATCGGTAATTTCTAATTCACCGCGGGACGACGGGAGCAATTCTTTGGCGTATTTTACGACGTTATTATCATAAAAATACAACCCGGTTACCGCAAAGCGGCTTTTGGGGGCAGCCGGTTTTTCTTCCAGTGATACTGCCCGGCCTTGCGCGTCAAATTCCACCACGCCAAAGCGGTGCGGATCCCCCACTTCATAGGCAAATACCGTCGCGCCTTTTTTGTTTTCACAAGCGCGTTTGAGTAAACTTTCAAATCCGTTGCCGTAGAATAAATTATCGCCTAGAATTAACGCACACGCGTCAGAACCGATAAATTCTTCCCCTAACAAAAAGGCATCCGCAATGCCGCGTTTTTCGTGTTGGATTTTATATGAAATAGAAATCCCCCACTGTCTACCGTCGCCCAATAATTTGCGGAAGTTGGCATCATCTTCGGGGTTGGTGATAATCAAAATATCACGAAGCCCCGCTTGCATCAAAGTAGCCAACGGATAATAAATCATCGGCTTATCATAAATAGGAAGCAAAATTTTAGATACCGGACGAGACGCCGGATAAAGCCGCGTTCCCGCCCCCCCTGCCAAGATAATTCCTTTCATATATGCGCCTCTCCAATAATACTTTATTGTAGCAGAAAAATTTTATTACCGCTTGGCGGATAAAATTCCCCCCATCACGCAACTAGCCGCACCTAAAAGCATAGCAGCCTGATAGCCCGCCACAAAAGCGTTTTGGGTATTAAGTCCCCGAAACAAACAAAAATGTTGTACCGCTGCAAATACTGCCACCGAAAGGGCAATCCCTAAAATCATCCCTACGTTTCGGCAAAGGGCGTTGACACTGGCCACCACCCCCAATTCTCCCTTCGGGGCGGCACTGATAACCGTATTGTTATTAGGCACTTGAAACGTTCCGCTGCCAATTCCCATAATCAGTTGTGCGAGTATAATATAAGAATAACTCGGCGACGTGCCGATATACGCAAAGAGCAGCGTTGCCAATAATAAAAAACCAAACCCGACGGTCGTTAATACTCGGGCCGGCCACCGAGCACTCAATGCTCCGGCCACCGCCGAAGCAAGCGCCAAAGTAATCGGGAAAGGAACAATTAACAGACCAATACGGATGGGATCCAAATGCATAATGTCCGCCAAATAAAACGGTAATAAAACCGAATTGGTAAATAAGGCCGTGTATCCCAATACTGCCACCAGATATCCGTATAAAATCGTCGGAATTTTAAAGATACGAACCCCGATAAACGGGTATTTGCTGCTGTGTTCCCGCCGCACAAACAAAAGCGAGACAAACAGAGAAAGCGCAAATAAACTCAAAATAACAGGATTTGTCCATCCTTTTTCGGCTGCCGTATTGAGCGCGTACAAAAAGGAAAAACTCATCAGCGTATAATAAGCCGCTCCTACATAATCCATGTGCAAGCGTTTGTTCCCGTTAAAACGCGGAATTAAATAAATACCGCGCCATACGCCTAATATACAAATGGGAATTGTCAGCCAAAAAACAGACCGCCACCCCCACTCTTGCACGAGTACTCCGCCAATAGCCGGCCCCGCCAAAGAACCGCACGCCACCACTGCGCCGATCGCTCCAAAGGCCTTCCCGCGTGAAGAACCGTGAAACACTTGCGCAATCAGGGCTTGCGAAGTGGCCATCATAGCCGAAGAACCAATCCCCTGTACGGCCCGGGCCAAAAGCATGGTCGTTAGCGAAGTGGATAACGCACCAAATAACGCACCAAAACCGAAAGTAATAAATCCACCCAAATACATCCACTTGCGGCTGTATAAATCGCTCAATTTGCCAAACACCGGTAACAAACACGTAAGCACCAGCAAATACAAACTAACAACCAACTGTACGCTTTCCAACGACACATCAAACTGCTGCGACATGGTAGGCAATGCCACATTTACAATGCCCGCCGATAAGGTGGACATAAATGTCCCGTTGGCCGTAACGGAAAATATCATCCATTTTTTGCTTAAGCGCGGTCTTTTGACGAGTATTGGCATATATAAATTTTATGTTATTTAGTCCCCTTTGACAAACTTGATTTATCCCATAGACTAACCCAACCAATTTTATATAAAATAAATGGAGAGATTATCTTATGCAACAAATTATTTCCGAATTAAAATCCCTATTGGCATCCGGCATCAACTTAGGCGGGCTTGATATTAGCCGCGTGCGTGCGGATGAGCCGTTGTTTAGCAAGCAAGGGCTAGGGTTGGATAGTATAGATGCCATGGAACTGTGCTTGCTACTTCAAAAAAGATTCGGCATTGCGCTGGAAACTATACAACACGGACGCGAGGCTTTCAACACATTAACCACGTTGGCCGAATTTGTGGAAAACAACCGAACCCGATAATATAAGGCGTAGATCACTATGTTAAACCGCAATGATATATCCCGCATACTTAATGATTTATTCCGCACGGAATTAGCCACCGGGCAAACGGACTCGCTGGCTGTTTTTGATGTAGATAATGACCAAGTGTGGAAAAGCCTACCGGAAGACATCAAGTTAATCTGCGAAGAAAAATCCGCCCTTATCTTTGGTTATATGATGCGCAGTTTTTCTTCCTTTGAACGTATGACCGATTATGCGTACGCGTCGTATTTAAAAAACCAACAAATCAATTTTTTAATGAAAGATGCCGCCGGGGCTACTAAAATATATACACACACCACCAATATGGTTTGGGATGAATCTCGCGCGCTATCTGTTTTGTTTAAGCCGGCCAATCGTATTGTTTCACTCGTTCCGACTAATTATTTTTACGGATTTATGTTTGCGGTCATTTTACCACACGCTTTACAAATTCCGGTTGTTACGTTACCGGCTTTGCCGGTGCAATCTTGGCAGACACTTTTACAAAGCGGTGATGTGGTGATAGGAATTCCGCTTTTCTGGAACTATTGGCTACGCGGAAATAATCATTTCCCAACCGGGGTTTGCGCCGTGTCTTCTACTGAATTATGCCCGGACTCCACTGTTACCGGCTTGCTAAACGCCGGCGCGGAACGCTTTATAGAAATTTACGGATCTACCCAAACAGGCAGCGTGGCTTGGCGGGAAAAACCTAATTCGCTTTTTGAAATTTTCCCCTTTTGGGATATTTCCTTAAAAGAAAAAGAACCCCTCTTGCGACGAGCACACTTGAACTTTTGGCAACATTTGCCCGATCACGCCGCTATTAAAAACGAACGCTTTTTATACCCAACAACACGGTTTGACACCGGTGTAAAAATTGCCGGGATAACCGTTTATCCCAAACGGGTAGAGGCTGCCCTGTCTTCCCATCCGGCCGTCAAGGCTTGCCGCGTGCGCCTGATGCGTCCGGAAGAAGGGAACCGCTTAAAAGCATTTATCGTATTAAATGAAGGATTCGGGCCGGAACAAATCGGCGAAATCCGCTCTTACCTTAATCAATACCTTACCGCCCACGAAATGCCGCGTACATTTACCTTTGGCGAAATGCTCCCTACCGGAGAAACCGGCAAAGAAACAGATTGGTAATAACCGCGGCCGGGCTTTTCCACGACGTGTAAAAACAGACTACACAAAAAACCGTATTTTTGTTACAATAAAGGTGTCTTACTGTTTTACAAAAAACTTGGGAAGATATTTCTCTTACGCTACGAATAGCTGTTTTTCCGCGGAAAAAGGGATATATCCTTCTAGAAAATAGGAGATTATATGTTGTCTAAAATACTAAATTGGTTTAAACCGTTGCCCAACGCTGTTCCACTAACGGATGAACAAGAAATAAAACGGTTGTATCGTTCGTGGCGTATTAAGATGTTCTTCTCCATGTATTTCGGGTATGCACTTTTCTACTTCACCCGCAAAAACTTAGACATCATTAAGCCAACCTTAATCAACAATGGCGTATTTACAATAGAACAATTAGGTACCATTGGTTTTGTGATTTACTTAACGTACGGTATCGGAAAATTTTTAAGCGGTACTATCGCCGATAAATGCAACATACGTTCTATTATGGCACTGGGGTTGATTTCCTCATCCGTTATCAACATCTTGTTTGCCTTCTTGCCGCAAATTCAATATATGGTGCCGGTATCTATAACTGCTTTAGCAGCTTTTCTGTGGGGCTTAAACGGGGTAGCTCAATCTATGGGTTTCCCACCGGTAGCCAAAGGGCTCGTACACTGGTTCTCCCCCTCTGAAAGAGCCACCAAATGGACATTGTGGTCTTCTTCCCATACGTTTGGGGCGTTCTTCGTAGCACAACTGATTTCTTTGTTACTCTACTGGCACTGCGGTTGGCAAGCCGCGTTCTTGGTACCGGCTGCTATGGGTATTGCGTATGGAATCTTTATGCTTTACTACATGACAGACATCCCCGCTTCTGTGGGGCTACCTGCTATTGAAGTATACCGAAACGACGTTATGCCTGTAAAACAAGAGAAAGAAGATATTTCCCAATTTCAGATTGTTATTAAATATGTACTGACCAACCCTTTCTTGTGGGCGTTGGCTATTTCGTACGTATTTATTTATTACGTCCGCTTTGCTACGTTGGACTGGGCCACCACTTTCTTAAACCAAGACCGGGGGTTCCCCGAAGCGTTAGCCGCGTCTGCCGCATCTGCTATGCCGTTCTTGGGCATGCCGGGCGGTATCGTAGCCGGGTATTTAGCAGACCGCTGGTTTGGCGGACGTTGCACGCAAATGAACATCATTTATTTGATTATTTTAGCCGCCAGCTGCTGGGGATTCTATAAACTGGCTGATCCCAACGCCTTCTGGACTACTGCCGTATTAGCGGCATTTATCGGTTTCTTTGTAGACGGTCCGCAGAACTTAGCAGGGGGCGTACAGGCCTCGCGCGTAACCGTGCAAAAAGCCGCGGCCGCCGCGTGTGGGTTTACCGGAATGTTCGGGTATTTCGGTGCTATGCTTTCCAGTAAAGGGGCCGCTTACATCAGCGAAACCTATGGGTGGAAAGGCGTATATGTTTCCTGTATCTACGCGTGTGTGATTGCTATGATTTGTATCGCTACCACGTGGAAAAAGGAAGCAGCTTCTCCTACTAAATAAGTTTTTTTGTAGCATAAAAAAGCCCCTCGCAAGAGGGGCTTTTTTATGCAAAACATTTATACAAGCCCGACGTGACACCAAGCAGTTGGTG
>DBXW01000005.1:406243-406421 GCA_002309715.1 Candidatus Avelusimicrobium cornigerorum | reverse complement strand
GACTCCCCTTCGGGAGCCTTCTTTAAAAGGGATTCGCCTTCCGGTCATTTTGCTAACGCAAAATGCCTGCAGGCCCGGCTCGCGGTTTTTGCCTTTCGCGCTACGCCTGTACGGCTCGCTCTCAAACAAAAACATCGCTCCGCCTTTCGAATCCCGACGTGACACCAAGCAGTTGGTG
>DBXW01000005.1:0-406227 GCA_002309715.1 Candidatus Avelusimicrobium cornigerorum | reverse complement strand
GACTCCCCTTCGGGAGCCTTCTTTAATTCTACGGAGAGGGAGGGATTCGAACCCTCGATACGGGAATTAACCCGTATAACGGTTTAGCAAACCGCCGCTTTCGGCCTCTCAGCCACCTCTCCAAAATGTTTCTCAAAACGTACCGATATATTATAACAAAATTCGGCTTGTTTTGTCCGCTCTTACGCGGTAAAACTTTTTTCCAATCCTTCTTTAAGCGGTGTAAACTTCTGCCCGGTTAACGAAGTCCATTTGCGATTGGAACAAATCCAATGCCCGGGAATAGTGGCTTCGGTTACTTTGTCGTAATTAAGTGCAGGTTGCGCACCGCTCACGCGAGCCACCGCTTCGTACGCAAAAGCCGCCACGTTAAGCAACCACTTAGGCGCGTTAGGCATAAAAGGTTTATGACAGTTCATAGCACGGGCCATTTCTGTAATAAAATAGTCCCAACTATAAGTGTCCTCTTCTGCAATAAAATACGTTTCACCGGCCGTATCTGCACGTTGGTAGGCTTGCCACAAAGCCTGCACCAAATCATCTACGTGTACAAAACTAAAATAACCGTTACCCGAAGTATTTACCATAATACCACGTTTAACCCACAGGGCAATTTTGGATACTCCCGAGTCGTGCTTACCATATACAATTGGCGGGCGGATAATTGTCCATTTTACGCCGGGCCGAAGCGTTTTAACGGCTTCTTCCCCCCCTAATTTGGTCATACCGTAATCGGAGACCGGCGCTGGTTTCATATCTTCGGTACGCGGGTTTTTTATATCTGCCGCAAAGCCACTGGCCGCCAAACTTGAAACGTGTACAAATGTCTTAATTTGCGCCGATTGATTAACCGCTTGCACCACGTTGTGCGTATGCGCCACATTGGCTTTTTCAAAATCGGCCCTGTTAAACCCAAAAATAGCCGCGGCCAAATGGAACACTCCCACACAACCTTCCATCGCTTGTTTGAGTGATTTTACATCGTCATAATCGGCTTGCACAAGCGTCACGGCCGGGTTAGGCGGTTGTTGGGCCGGGTGCTTGCGCGTAACAACCCGCACATTAAAACCTTCTTGTAATAATTTGTTGGTTAATACCCGCCCGATAAAACCATTGCCACCGGTAATTAAAATTGTATTTTTCATATAAAGGCTCTTTTATAGTTAATCATTTTATTCTTCTTCCGCACCGTAAGAGATCGCCTCATCGGCACGTTCACGCATGCGGGCTGCGGTTTCTTTAGCACGTTGAATAGCGCCCGTGTAAGGGATATCCTGATTTACATAATTGATATCACGGCGCACATTGCGACGTTTAAAATCAAAATTAAAGGTTAATTTTTTAAGTCCTTTTTTAATGGTTGCTTTGGTAGGATATTCCCCATATTTTAATTTGTTAATAGGCGAAACTTTATCTGTTTGCGGGAAATACCACAAAAGCGTAAATAATATCATCGCCATTAACACTAACGTAAGCAGTTTATTAAAACGATCCGAACGGGAAAAACCAAACATATTGGCAATGAGCGACAGCAACATAATGGCCCCTGTCCACATGAGCAACATCATCCCAATAAACGTCCAACCCGATAGATCATAATTGGGAAATAAAATCATTACCAGCACACAACATACAATTAAAATTCCAACTCTATGCCAGCCATTCATATTAAGTCTCCTGTTTAAACTCTACTGTTACGGTCAATTCGTCTTTTTCGTAATACATCGGTAGCGGCGCAAACGGTCCCGCGTTGATGACCGCAGACGTCGCCGCAAAATCAAAAGTTTCATCTCCCGACTTTTTATCTATTTTTAAATCTCTTACTTTCCCGTCACGTGCAATCGCAAAGGAAACAAGCGTGCCTAACGTGCTACCGGCCGGCCGGCGTTTTTCCCACTCTATCCACAAACTGTTGCGCACTTGCGTAATGTACCACGGATATGGGAAATTGGCAAAATCAGTTTGAATATTTCCGCCCCCAAAAGCATTTTCTTCCGTGCCTTGTGCCCCTTCAGTCGGTTTTTCGGCCGATTCAGCATCCGCTTCATCCAGCACGCTCGGCGCGGCTAACGGTTCTTCTTTGGCCTTGGCTTTGGCTTTTTGGGGCTTGGGTTTTTCGGCAATTTCCGTCTTGGCACTATAGGCTTTTTTAGCAGGGGCCGCCGGCTCGGGCTTGGCCACCGCTTGCGGTGCCGGTTGCGGCACCTGTACGCCCGTTTTAGGCGCTGCTTCTTGCCCGGTAGTAGCAACTACTTTTCCCGTTCCGATAAAATCAATCGTATACGTAGCCGCCGCCTTTTTGGCCGGCGCGGCCAAACAGGCTATCAGTATTAACGCGGCTAACGCGTGAATTCCACCGGAAAAAACTAAATAACGATCCATCAGTTCTTTGAAAGCACTCCTATTCCTAATTTTGCAGCACCTAATTTTTTGGCCACATCAAATACGGAAACCACTTGCTGTATCGGTACATCCTTATCGGCTTGGACAAGAATGGTCTTTTTATTGGCCTTGCCCATCTTTAAAATAAGTTCGCGCTCCAAATTTTTAAGCGTAAGTTGTTTATTTTGAACGGTAATTTTCCCGTTTTTTTCCACTTCAATGCGGATGACGTCGTCTTCCGCTTGTGTATTAACCGATTGCGAACGCGGCAAATCCACCGTCAGTTGCATTTGCACAAGTAACGGACTCATCACCATAAAAATAATCAGCAAAATTAACGTGATGTCAATAAACGGCACCATGTTAATTTCAGCCATAACTGTTCTGTGTCTGCGTGTACTCATACGTAATTACTCGTTATGCGAACGGTAAATAAAATCTTTGGCCGCACTTTCCAATTCTTTAGAAAAATAACTTGTTTTTGACAAAAAATAGTTATAAGCAATAACCGCCGGGATAGCCACAAATAACCCCGCCGCCGTATTGATAAGTGCTTCTGCAATACCGGCCGCCACCACCGAAGCACCGCCGGCCGCGGCGGTATTAGCCGCCAAATCTTTAAAAGCACGCATAACCCCGATTACCGTTCCGAATAAACCGATAAACGGAGTGATACTGCCCAGCGTACCCAATACCGTCAAACGGCGTTGGAGTTGGGTAGTTTCCCAATCTACCGCATCTTCGGCAATCCTTTCCTGTTCTTCTAACGGCCGGTTGCGCGCATTGACTAATTTGGTAAGCAATCTGGCTGCCGGTGTATTTTTGACACTTTCTTTGCGGCAGGCATCTTCCACTTTTTGGTAATTTTCCGAACGAAGCGGATGATAGCAATACGCTAATAACTTACGAGACAACGAAATGGCCGAACGCATCCGGAAAAAACGCTCTAAAATAACGGAAATAGAATAAACGGAAAGCAAGATGAGCAAAATAAGAACAGGCCCACCTGCCACAATAAGTTCACGCAACGTATTTTCCTGCATAGTCAACTATTCTCCTTGGGTTATCCCCGAACAACAAAAATAATAAAAAGTTGAATTAAAATATTAGCCATAAGTCCGGCGGCCACATCATCAAATACTACCCCAAAAGCGTTCGCCATCCGGTCAAATATATTCACCGGCCACGGTTTAATTGTATCAAACGTACGAAATAGCACAAATGCCGCCACCAGATACGCGCCCGACCGGGGCAACGCCATCATCGCCGCCACATAACCGGCAATTTCGTCAATGACAATCTTGGGGTTATCGTGACCGACATATCCTTCAAATTTTACTTTTTTACAGATCATCACCGCAAATGCCCAAAACGCTAACATACAAATAGCATATAAAACCGTATCTTGCGGCAAAAGCAACACAAGCGGTATGCCTAGCAACGTGCCCAAAAACCCGGCACCCGTATTTTTCTTAAACGGAAAAATAAGCGGCGGCAGGTAACTGATAAAAAAGCCGGTGGCCAAGCAACGAATTACTTGTTGCATACGGGCAAACTCCAAGATTTTTTAAGCAAATCCCAATTATTACGCAAATATGAAATCATACTTACCCACGTAATCACTGCTGCAATTACCGTCGCACCATAAGGGATTTTACTCAACAAGATGAACAAAAACAAACTGATTTCCTGCCCGATACCACCCAACAAATACGACAAATGATACATAAGCAGTACGAAGAAAATCGTACCGATGGCCGACATCTGTACCACCGTCTTAAATTTTCCCCACCGTTCTGCGGCCATTACTTTGCCTTCCAACGCAGCAATCGCGCGCAAATTGGAAACCAACAATTCACGCAGCAAAATGAAAAAGACCGCCCATATCGGCACGTCTAATTCTTTTATACCGACGAACGCAAAAAAGGCTGCAATCACTAAAATCTTATCCACAAACGGATCAACAATGGCACCAAACGGAGTAACCGTATGCGTTTCGCGCGCTATTTTTCCGTCTACCCAATCGGTACTGGCCGCCACGGTAAAAATTACAATCGCCACAATGCGTGCCCACGCAAAAGGCATTAAAATAAACAAGAACATCAAAATAGACATAGCCGCTCGGGCTAACGTAATTTTATTGGCAAGCGTCATCATTTAAAAAATCCTCCAAAGGTTGCCGGCGGCAACGGTTTGTTTTGTTGTATATTTGTCAAATCGGCTTGGGTGGTCATATCCCCCGACACAAATTTGATACTGCGCGGGAAATAATCTTCTGTACGTAACGTCAAGTGCAGCGTATAAAGTTCCCCCTCTTTGGGAGTTAAGACTAACAAATCTGTGCGAGGCATCTTGACATGGTGGCGTTCCAACAAGGCTGCATAATTCCCAAAATCAAAAAGTGCTTGATTGGGCTGGCCTTGTTGCCATTCTTGCCAAGAAAGGTGAGATACTTCTTTGCCCTTGTCATCTAAAATAAAAATTTTTTTCTTATCGGTAACGGCCGACTGCACCACGGTTCCGTCACCATCTTGCGTATCCAGCCGAAGTGTGTTTTTCCCCTGATCATAGTACAAAACCCCACGCGAGCGGCTGATAACTACCCCGTCATACGAAGTTGTTTGGGTAAAATCGGTCTTTAAAAAATGTAATTTTTTATCCCACTCTTTTAAGCGTTCTACCGCGGACTGCCGGGCCATTGGTTTTTCTTGGGGCGGTTCTGCTTTTTTTACTTGAACGGGTTGGACCACCGCCGGAGTAACGGTTGCCGGTTTGACCGTTTGTTGTGCAGAAGAGCCACTGGCACAAGCACAAGCAAACAGTATCCAAACAGGCGCACCCCAAAAATTATTTATAGACCGATTCATACGTCTTTTCCTCGTAATTTTTTTCATAGGGCGGATTTTCCAACTCTTCAATTCCCTGGTCAATTAAATCGTAGTGAATTTCCCAACGGTTAGAGCCCTCGGGTTTAGTAATATAGCCGCGCATTTCCAACACGCTAAGCATATTGGTCGCACGTGCCGAAGATCCAAAATGCGCTTTGAGTAAATCTTGGCTGACACGGCGGCGTTCTTTAATAAGCCGCAAGGCTTGGAGTTGTTCTTCGGGCGTCGTACCCAAACCATCTTGCGGACGCATACCGTTTGCCGGTTGCTCGCTGGCAACTTGCACGGGGTAATCCGGGCCGCCTTGGGCGCGTAAGAAATCGGCTACGGCTTTAATTTCATCGGGCGCGACGTATGCCCCTTGGATACGAAGCGGCGTTTGCGTAGACGAATCTAACAACAACATATCGCCGCGACCGAGTAAATCTTCGGCTCCGACGCCATCTAAAATTACTTTAGAATCAATCCCCGACGCTACTTGCAGGGCAATGCGCGAAGGCATATTGGCTTTAATAATACCCGTTACCACTTTTACCGACGGACGTTGCGTGCATAAAATTAAATGGATACCCATAGCGCGGCCCATTTGCGCCAGACGTTGGATAGAGTCCTCAATAGAGGCTTTGGTTTGGAGCATAAGGTCGGCCATTTCGTCAATAATAACAAAAATATAGAACATTTTTTCTTCGTTATTCTGTTTAGCCCATTGATTGTACCCTTCAATGTTTTTAACTTTGGCCAGTTGACACAAATCCAACCGTTTTTCCATTACTTTAACAAGCATTTGCAAAGACTTGGCCGCGTCGGATGCTTTGGTAATAATATCCGCATCATCACACGAAGTTTTGGGATCATATAAATACGGGATCCCTTCATACAAGGTAAGTTCCACACGTTTAGGATCAATAAGCAAAAACTTGACTTCATCGGGGCGATGTTTAAATAAAATGGACATAATAATCGTATGCACACAAATAGATTTACCGCTATTGGTGGCCCCGGCGATCAACATATGCGGCCATTTTTCAGCCACGGTACCGGCCGGCTCCCCGTTGGCGTGGCGACCTAAAGCAATAGGCAAGACGGCTTTAGAATTAGCATATACGGGAGACTCCAAAATTTCTTTCATCGTTACCGTAACAGCACGATCGTTGGGAATTTCAAAACCCATGGTGCTTTTTCCGGGGATCGGTGCTTGCACACGGATGGAACGCGCTTGCATACTCGCCTGAATATCTTGCGTTAGCGCGGTAATGGAAGCCATTTTAACACCGGCATCCGGTTGAATTTCATACCGGGTTACTACCGGCCCCGGAGAAACGCCCGTTACCCGCGCACGGATATCAAAGTTTTTAAGGGTATCTTCCAAACGTTTGGTGGCTTTGGCAATTTCTTCGTCAGTCGGGCCAACCACAGAACCGACTTGCGGATCGTGAAGCAAATCTAACGAAGGTAATTGGAACGTTGCCGGATTAAATTTTTTCGTCTCACCGTTCTCATCTGTAGGCGGTTCGTTTTTACTATCCGGCAACTTGGCAGTTTCTTCCCGACGGGGCAAGGCCGTTATGGGCTCGGCTTTGGGATGACGGACTTCCTGTTTAGCACGGTGGATTTCGGGCATAGCGTGTATTTCTTCGGCAACCGCCGCCACGGAAGCCTCTTGTTGTACTTGCGCCGCTTGCGCTTTGGCTTTTACCGTCGCGCGGCCTTGTTCCACTTTTTGTTTCAGTTCCGCGCGCGCATCTATCCAGCCGCTAAAATCTTCTTTTATAAATTCTATGGATTTTTGAAAAACTACTGCCCAAGGAATGGCAAATAAAATTTGTAACCCGACGAGCGCAAAGGCCAGCGAAAACAAGGCCGCGCCCACCTGCCCCATTACGCCTTTAAATGCATAAAAAACACTTTCCCCTATTTTCCCGCCGACAATTTGAGAATCGGTAAAAATAAGCCGCAAGCAGGTAAGTAAACTGGCACAAGCACAAAGTAAAACACCACTACCAATAAGAAATAGTAAAAATGCCGTGCTTTTTTTACGAATCGTTTGGATAAGCCAATAGGCGAGCAGTAACGGAATCAGGCCGGCCGCTTGCCCCAATATTTGGAACAAATACGACGACGTGCGTTGTGCAAGCGTTCCGCTGGCATTTATCCACAAAACATAACTCAACCACACACACACAGCCGCGCCCAAAATATAGCACGCAGAACGCATCCACGCGATGGAAGATGTTTTCTTTTTTGTTTTTTTGCGTGATTTTTTGGCTACGTAGTTGTATCTGGACATATAGTGTATTTTACCTTTTTTGAAAGGGTTTAGTTTATTATTTCGCTAATGCTTGCTCTAATGCGCGGGCTAATTGATCGGCACACGAGGTCCCTTTTCCGGCACAATCATTTCCTTTAAGCAAAGAGACTACTTGTTGTGCGGGCACACCTTCTACAAGTTTACCGATTGCCGTTAAATTTCCCGGACAACCCCCGATAAAATTTACACGGTGCACCCGATTTTGTGCATCCAACTCAAAATGTATCTCTTGCGAACATACCCCTTGGGTAGAAAAAGAAAAAGAAGCCATATATTTCTCCTTAAAATTGCAGATACTATATTATAGCAAGTTCTAACCGGGGTTGTTTTTTGTATAATACTTGTTGGTTCGGGGATACGGCCGGACCAACCAGAGGTGTTTATGCTTTCAAAATATAAAGAAATTTTGGCCAACGAACCTATACAAGCGGAAAAGGCGGAAAAGGCCATCCGAATTATTTTAACCTTACAAGACGAACTTAAAGCGCATATTAAGCAAGGCTCCGGCCCGTTTTTAGCGGCTATTTATGACGAAAAAGGCACTTTAATTGCCAAGGCAGCCAATTCCGTTGTGCAAGAAAATTGCAGTCACTGTCACGCAGAAATGAACGCAATTAAACAAGCCGAACAAAAACTGGCTACGTTTGATTTAGCACCGCATAACTTAAGTCTGTACGTAACAGCGGAGCCTTGCCTTATGTGTTTAGGCGGTATTATGTGGGCCGGTATTAAAGCCGTATATTACGGAGTTCCTTCCAAACGGGTGGAAGAAATTACCGGATTTGACGAAGGGTTTAAGCCCGATTGGCTAAACGAATTTAAAAAGCGAGGCATTACGGTATATGGTAATTTAGCCTCACAAGCCGGGGAAGAAGTGCTTGCTTCCTACGTCAGCGAAGGACGCAAAGTTTACAAACCCACCCGCTAGCCGCGTGTGTGCCGCGGGCTTCGTATTTTGATAAAATATAAAGAGTATGATGCGTTTGATTTTATATATATTTACAATGGCGCTACTGTTTGTGAGCGGAATGCTGGTGGGAAATAGTTTTCTGCCGGAACGTAACGCTTCGCTGGCCTCGGCAGTATCGGTACCGGGATTGCCGGTTGATAGCCCGATTTTACAAACGCTCACACGCGAACAAGCCGAGCAAGATTTAGTCAAACTCAAAGAAGCATTAGCCGCTTGCCCGGATATGAACAACGCGGAAAAAACCCAATTATTAAATCGCATCATGTTGCGATTGGCTATAGAGAATTTTGAATTTAAAAAAACAAAATTAGAATTAGAAATTGCTAAAAATAATAAAAACAACCGCCCAACCAACCAACTCACCCAAGCGACAAGTGAATATAACCAAGCCTTGGAAACGGTAAAAAAATTATCTGAGGAACTCTTCCCCGAACCGGAAGATGAGATCCCGCTCCCCACCCTTGCCCCTATAGTTGAACAAAAATCTTAAGAAGTCAAAACCCCCGGATTACCGGGGGTTTTTATTATTACGAACCGATAAAATAACTTTTCTGTTACCGAAGTTTTAGGGACAAATCGTTTAAGTCGCCAAGTTCCATAAGTTCCATATCGCGCAGTTTTGATTTTTCGTTCTTGGTTACTAACGCGGTATAAGCCTTTTTAAAACCTAACCGGCGGGCTTCTTCCAATCTTCTTTCTATAAGCGGCACTTTGGCTACTTGCCCCAAAATACCCACTTCGGCCATAAATACGCTGTCGTGTCCGATCGGGTAATCTTTGCACGAACTGATTACCGCCGCGCAAATGGCTAAATCTAACGCCGGATCTTTGAGTTTTACCCCGCCTGCCAAACTGACAAAAATATCTTTGTTATCTAGCGACAAGCCGATATGTTTTTCAAGCGCGGCAAAAAGCATTAAACAACGGTTTAAATCAACCCCCGTCGCTACGCGGCGCGGATAGGGAAAACGCGTGGGCGAAACAAGCGCTTGCACCTCGGTCAGTAGCGGCCGCGAGCCTTCTAACGACAGCGAATAAGCCCGGCCTTTTAAGGCACGCTCGCGCGACGTTTCGGCGAAGCACTCGCTGGCGTTTTCTACCGAAATTAAGCCGTTTGCACTCATACGGAAAAGCCCGATTTCATCCGTAGAACCAAACCGGTTTTTATGCGGACGCAAAAGACGTAAAACATTATCTTTTTCCGTATCAAAGTAAAGCACACAATCTACCATGTGTTCTAAAATTTTCGGTCCGGCCAACTCGCCGTCTTTGGTTACATGCCCCAAAACAAAGGTCATAATGCCTTTAGGTTTGCACAGCCGCACCAGTTCGCTGGTGCACTCGCGCACTTGCGCCACCGTGCCGGCTGACGACGTAAATTCCGGATGATATACCGTTTGGATAGAATCTAAAATCAGCACGTCGGGGTTCACGTTTGAAACCGTCTCCACAATTTTTTGGATATCCGTTTCGCACAGTAAAAAAATGTTTTCGCCTTTGACGCCCAAGCGTTGCGCGCGGCCGGAAATTTGGTTGATACTTTCTTCGCCGGAAATATACAACACTTTAAAATCTTTGGAAAGTTCAGCCGCCACTTGTAACATCAGCGTAGATTTGCCAATGCCGGGCGCTCCGGCCAGTAAAGTAAGTTGCCCTTTGACAAGCCCCCCACCGAGTAGGCGGTCAAACTCACTTATACGCGTAGGGATACGTGTTTCTTTGACGGCTTTGCTATCGGCCAGTTTGACTATTTCAGAAGAAAAATCGGTAAAACTGCGGGTGCGCGCCGGGGCCTTTTTGCTCTCTTGCGCTTTGACTTCTTCTACCAGACAGTTCCACTCTCCGCACTCCGGGCACTTGCCCGCCCATTTAGGGGACTCATACCCGCATTTTTGGCATACAAACACCGTTTTAAATTTCATATTTTCCCTTACCGACTACCGGCCATAGCCGCTAAACCGAAGAACGACGAAATATCCTGGTCGTTAAACGATAAATTCGCTTTGACAGCCACTTCGTGTGTCTCTAGTGCATCGCGCATCCACGCACCCATAGAGAAGAAACGGTTAAACCGGAAATCTACCCCATAGTTTAAGTTCGGTTTATTGAAATCGCGCCCATTGATAGTGCGGTCACGGCCCCAATCGTAAAATTCACCCGTAAACGCAAAGCGTTCCAAGAAATCTGTTCCTTTAAATGGCGTAAGTTCCAACGCCACCCCACCGCCACCGCGGATAAGCCCCGCAGATATTTTAACCCAGTCATTATACAAACCTAAACGCAAATCAAATTTATTACGTTCATAATAATCTTTGCTACCCAAGCGGTCTTCTTCGTTACCTAGGTTAGATATACCCGCCCGGTAGAATGTGTATCCGCTGGCCGGGAAAATTTCAAGTGCTAAATCGCTGGTGGAGACGTGCGAGTCGGGCATATAGAAATAATCGTAATCCCAATACACACGGAAACGACTCATTTTGCCTACAAAGGTTTTTACTTCGGACATTGTTTCCTTAAGATCCGTTACACTCTCTTTAACTTCCTCTTTCATTTGCGGATCTTTAATTAAACTGCCAATCACGCCTTCCCCTTCGTTAATACTGGTGATAAGCGCGTCGGCCTTGGCCATTAAATCGTTAAGACGCACGCTGGCTGAGTCCAAATTTTCCATGGTGCGCGTCATATACGGGCGCAGAGTAGCAACCATTTGGTTTAAGTTAGTGGATAATTGGCGCACTTCGGCCATCGTGTCATTTAAACGCGAACCAAACGCGCCCTGATTATTCACGCTATCTACAAAATCTTTGATACTGGACATGGTTTGCGTAACCATGACATCCAGCGGCACTTCGTTGATACCGTCTAAATAATCACCGTTTTGATACGCGGGAGATTGCGTATTGCCTTGCACCACTTTCAAATATTTAGAGCCGATAATCCCCGTCATTACGACGGAAAATTGTGCACCGCGGTAAATGGGCACATCCTTATTGATTTGCGCTACCACAATAACGTCGCCATTTTCAATTTTAATATGTTTGACTTTACCCACTTCCACGCCGGCTAATTTAACAGGGGCTTTAATGGGCAAACCGGAAACATCTTCAAACTTGACGTTTAAATCATACGTGCGTGTGACAGAAAGGCCGCCTAAAAAATAAAGTGAAAAGCCGAATACGGCCAGTCCTAAAACGGTAAAAATACCTAATTTTGTTTCTGCTGTCATGGATTTTATTCTCCCTTTTTGCGGCGGGTTATTCCCGCATCAGTTTCATTTGGATCGGCCCGTGGCTAGATCCGCTCACAAATTGTTTGACGTACGGATTTTCCGTTTTACGGAAATCATCCGGCGTACCGTAAAGCAAAATTTGTCCTTCGTACAAAAACGCGATATAGTCGGCTATTTTAAAGGCCGAGCGCATATCATGCGTAATTACAACGGAAGTAACCCCTAATTTTGCTTTTAAATCTAATACCAAATCGCTGATAATGTCCGACATAATCGGGTCTAATCCGGTGGTCGGCTCGTCGTATAAAACAACTTTAGGGTTGACGGCAAGCACCCGCGCCAAGGATACGCGTTTTTTCATACCGCCGGACAATTCGCTGGGATTGAGTTTGGCTACGTCTTCTTTCAAACCGACAAGGGCTAATTTCTCGCGAATAATTTTGGGATAATCGTTTAGCGGCACGTTGGTCAAGTATTTAAGCCCAAACGCTACGTTTTCCCCCACCGTCATAGAGTCAAAGAGTGCACCCTCTTGAAACAAATACCCGAAGTGACGGCGGATAGCAGCCATCTTAATTTCACTGTTAATTTTAGTAATGTCTTTCCCATCCACTAAAATTTGGCCGCTTGTAGCGTCTTCCAAGCGGATCATACACTTAATGAGCGTACTTTTACCGCAACCCGAACCGCCTAAAATACACGTGACTTTACCGTCCTCAATTTTCAAATTTACGTTTTTGAGAACCTGTTTCTCCCCAAAGTTTTTTTGTAAGTTGCGTATTTCAATCATACTTAAATTCCAAAGGCGGTCAAAATCGCCGTCAAGAAATAATCTAACACTAAAATCAATACAATCGTCGTAACAACCGCCCCGGTGGTAGATTTACCCACTCCTTCGGCCCCGCCGCGCGTGCTGATACCTTTATAACAACAAACCGTTCCTATCATAAAAGCAAAGATAAACGATTTAATAAATCCGTGCATAAAATCACTTACCCCCATAAAGGTAGTGATATCGGTCAAATACACTTCCCCGGGAACACCCAGCGCATACACCGCCACTAAATATCCGCCCACGATACCGAACACGTTGGAAAAGAGCGTCAAAATAGGCATAGTTAAAATAAAGCCAAACATACGCGGGATTACTAAATAGCGAATGGGGTTAGTGCCTAACGTATAGAGCGCATCAATCTGCTCGGTTACGGCCATCGTGCCGATTTGCGCCGTTACCGCCGCCCCCGCCCTACCGGAAATGACAACCCCGGTTAACACCGGGCCCAATTCACGGATAAGCGAAAACGCAACAATCGTACCTACAAAAATCGGATCGCCGAAAATGTTGCCAATCGTATTTCCCGCCTGAAGTGCAAGCACCATACCGGTAAACAAACTGGTTAGCGCCACTACCCCAAACGATTCCACACCGATGGTTACTCCTTGCTCAATGGCTTGTTGCCACTCAAATTTAGCGTGCAACGTCCAAAACAAAGACGAACTCACCATCCGGGCCGCGCCGCCCACCTGGCCAAACAAATTCATCATGTATTTTCCGATAGCGTTAAACATTATTTCTTATATATCCTCGGCACGCGCGCGGACAAAAGCGTGCATAATTCATAATCAATTGTTCCGGCTTTTTGAGCCAGTTCGTTTAGCGTAATTTCTTCGCTTCCTTGTTTACCGACAACGACCACTTCTTCCCCTACATTTACCGGGGAAACTTCCGTGATATCCACCATCATCATATCCATCGTTATATTTCCCAAAACGCGGCACCGTTTGCCTTTAATAAGCACGTCGGCTTTATTGGATAACGCGCGCAAATAGCCATCGCCGTAACCAAGCGGCAAGGTGGCTACTTTCATCGGTTTGTCTGCCATAAAACTGCGTCCGTAACTGATACTGCCGCCAACAGCCACATCTTTTACGTACACCACGCGTGTTTTTAACGACAGAACCGGCTGATATCCTTTCTCCAACCCATAAACACTGTGACCGGGGCGGACCATATCGTAATGCACGTCAGGCCGGGCATGAATTGCCGCAGACGCTGCCAGGTGACGCAAATTTACTTTAATACCGCGTAATTGCATACCGGTTAGCGTGTCGCGATAATAGCCGATTTGCTCCTCGGTAAATGCAGCGTCGCTATCTACGCTGGACAAGTGTGAATATAATCCTTCCAATACAACATAAGGATGTTTTGATAATTCTTCCAACACTTCCACCACTTTGCCGCGGCGCGTGCCGATACGCCCCATGCCGGTATCTTGTTTAACGTGGCAAAAAGCCGGTTGTTTTAATTTCTCGGCGATTTGACAGACGGCGTGGGCGGCTTCCAAACTGGCAATTGTTACGGCTAATTTATTTTTAATAGCGTATTCAAACGCTTCAAACGGGTAAATACTGCCCAATACCAAAATGGGGAGCGTTATCCCCGCTTGACGCAGTTGCAATCCTTCTTCTACAGAGGCCACGCCCAAAAACTCACACAAGTTTTTCTCTTGTAAAAATTGGCTTACGGGCACAGCCCCATGACCATACGCATTGGCTTTTACTAACGTTAAAAGTTTTACGTTTGGCCCTACCGTAGCACGCACACGCTCCAAGTTAGCGGATAACTTGGTTAAATCTACTTCGGCAATGGTAGGACGTAAAAACGGAATATTCATCATTACTCCGGTAATGTAAGTTGGGTATTTCCACCCGTCACTTGCGCTACTTCCGCTTGCTCCGGAGCCGGATTGGTAAACAAAGCATATTCCCCAAAAAATGCCAAGTCAATATCTCCCACCGGGCCGTTACGCTGTTTGGCAATAATCAGCGTGGCTTTATTTTTAATAGACTCATCATCCCGCTTGTAATACGCATCGCGGTGAATAAGAGCGACCACGTCAGCATCCTGTTCAATAGAGCCCGATTCACGCAAATCGGAAAGTTGCGGTTTGTTATCCGTACGGCTTTTATCTTCGTTTTTACGGCTTAACTGCGACAATGCCAATACCGGCACATTAAGCGTACGCGCCAAATCTTTAAGCATACGGGAAATTTCGCTCACTTCCTGTTGGCGGCTTTCCGTGCGACGTTCGCCACCGCGGATAAGTTGCAAATAGTCTATAACAATAAGCCCCAACTCTTGGCCTTTCTTTTTTAAATCGCTGGCTAACCGCCGGGAACGCATACGCAGTTCGGTAATAGTCATACCGGGAGTATCATCAATGTAAAAAGGCGCCGCGGCCAACCGCCCCAGTTCGCGCATTAAATCGCCCCATTTACTCTTTTCCATCCACCCGTTACGTAAATCGGAAATTTTTACCATCGCCGCCGAACCAAGCATACGTTCAAAAATAAGATGTTTCGTCATTTCTAACGAAAAGAAAGCCACCGGCATCCCGCACTCCACGCAAGCGTGGTGGGCGATATTCAAGGCCAACGCCGTCTTACCCTGGCTGGGGCGTGCGCCTAAAATGATTAAGTCTGACTTGCGCAAACCGCCTGTTTTATAATCAAACTTATCTAACCCGGTAGGAACCCCTTGAATGGAATTTTTATTTTTTATAGCCTGTTCCAGCAAGTTCATTACTTCGGGGGCTAACTCTTTGGCCGAAACAAACCCGGTTAATTTTTGCTTTTGGCTGAGTTTATAAATTTGGTCAGCCGCGTTATCAATTAAAATTTGCGGATCATCATCTTCCTCTTTATAAGCCCGTTGCACCAAATGGGTAGCGGTATTTATCAAATCACGCACGACGTATTTTTTGTATACGATTTCCGCATAATGTTTCACGTGCGCCGCAGTGGCTACTTTATCCACCAGTTGTGTTAAATATACTTCACCGCCAACTTGAGTAAGTAATTTATGCTTTTTAAGTTCTTCGCTTAACGTAACTATATCCACCGCCTGCCCGCGTTCCACTAACGCTTGAACGGCGGCAAAAATCTTTTGATGGGCCTCTTTATAAAAATGTTCCGGCTTCAAAATCTCAAGCGCGTCTGTAACGGCTTCTGCATTAAGCAACATAGAGCCCAAGACGGCCATCTCCGCATCAATGGCTTGAGGCGGTATACGTTCTTCCAACAAACTACTCATTTACAACAACCTCTCTGTAGTGAAAATCACCCTTTTTTGGGAAAAAGGGACTATAGGTATTGTAGCAATTTAACCGGCAAAGGGGAACAGAAAAAATAATTACGAGAAGAATGTGCCTATACCCGCACGCAAGATAAATTATATAATGATGGAAACAAGGGGGTTGTATGGCAGATTACAAAGATTACTACAAAATTCTGGGCGTGAGCAAAAACGCCTCTGACGCGGAAATAAAAAAAGCATTTAAATCTATGGCGCGCAAATATCACCCGGATATGCACCCGGAAAGTGAAAAGGCGGCCTGGACGGAAAAATTCAAAGATTTAAACGAGGCCTACACCGTTTTGTCCGATAAACAAAAACGGACAATTTACGATCAAGTAGGCCAGGAAGGCTATCAAAATTATGCCCGTGGCGGCGGTAGTGCGCGTCCGCGCGGGGGAGCATCTTACGGCGGTAATCCGTACCAAAACTACCAACAATATACCTACACGGGCGGAAACGGATTTGACGGTTTCCAAAACGGCGGAGCGCAATTTTCGGGTGGATTTTCCGGCGGAGATTTTAGCGATTTCTTCCAAAGTATTTTTGGCGGGATGGGTGGCGGTTTTGGCGGGTTTGGCCAAAACTTCGGGCGCAGTGCGGCCTCGGGCCAAGCCGCCGGAGATGTGGAAGCCGAACTTGCCTTAAATTTAGAAGACGCCCACCGCGGCGGAAATATGCAACTGACTCTACCCAACGGAAGAACGGTTACCGTTAAATTACCTGCCGGGGTAGGAGAAGGCAAAAAAATCAAACTAAAAGGGATGGGCAACCCCACCCGCAGCGGAAACGGCGATTTGTACCTCATTATTAAAATACGCCCACACGCCATGTACCGCCTGGAAGGCGACGATTTATACATCCCCGTTACGGTGATGCCGTGGACGGCGGCACTGGGCGGCACGATTTTTGTACCGACGTTAGACGGCCCGGTAAAAGTCAAAGTGCCGGCCGGTACGCATAACGGCAAAAAATTAAAATTAAGCGGCAAAGGGTTAAGCAGCCGCGGCAGTTTGTACGTTACCTTGACTATTGACGTACCGCGTACGCTCACGCGCGAACAAAAAGATCTATTTGCGCGCCTGGCACAGACAGAATAAACTAATTAAAAAAAAGACTGTTTATTGGCCGGGAAATTAGTACGATAAAACAAGGAGGAAACTATGAGCCAAATTAACGTCAAACTAGCAACTAATTTACAAACAAGTATCACCTTGTCCGGCAAAGATAATGCCGTACGCACGGCATTTAACGAGCCGCGCGAAGATATGAATCCGGGCGAATTATTAGCCGGCGCGTTGGGCGCGTGTATGCTGACAATGGTGGGCTTTTTAGCCGCCAAACGCGGCGAACAGGTGGAAGGGACAAGCGTATCTGTTACACCGGGCTTTGATGAAAAACACTCCCGCATTACTTCTTTTGCGCTGGAGTTCCGCTTTCCGGAAACGCTGACAAAGACGCAAAAAGATTTTTACGCCCAAGCAGCAGAAATTTGCCCCGTACACAACAGTTTACGGCAAGACATTACCTATAAAATAACGGTAAAATAAAAGGAAGTAAAATTTAAAAACACCCCGGGTAAAAATGCCCGGGGTGTTTTTTATATCAAAGCAGTACTTAACGGAATTTATACCACTTGGCACCATGGGCAGTTCCCAAATATGTACCTTGGAACAATTTATCGCAAAAATTTAAATCTTGCCCACCAAACTCTCCGCAATACAACACGCCTTTTTTCAAATCACCGGAATCTTCATTGACTGCACCAAATCCGGCATAGGCATACGGTCCATCAAGAAACATAACACCCGTCGCATCCGAGCCAAGTACTAAAGCGATTTTATTATCTTTCGTGCATACTTCACTGCCCAATTGTCCGGTTAGTTCCGCCGATATTGTGCAAGGAAAATCCAAATCTAACTCATCAAAATGCGCCGGAGAAGTATTATTTCCCAACATATAAATTTCCCGCGCTTGTACAAGTGAGCCGGCCAATGTTTCCAACTCAGCCGCGCGCGATTTCCACACCGCTTTTTGATATTGCGGCAACGCGATGGCGGCCAATATACCTATGATTAAAACTACTACCAAGAGTTCAATGAGCGTAAAGCCCCTTTTACTGCTATTATTCTTCATTTTATTTCTCCTAAAGTAAATTTCCGACAAAATCATTAAATCAAAAAAAAAAAATAAGTCAATAGAAATTTTACCAACACAAAAATAACCTAAAAGGAAACGGACTATAAGACAGTGTCATGCCGGGTTTGCCTGTCCGGCAAGGACTCCGGCATCTCCCGATTTTCTTTTCGGTTGCGGCCTTCCCTAGCGTACGTAAAAGCGGGAGATACCGGCTTATCGCCGTCCGCAGGACCGGTATGACAATTAACATACATTATGTCATCCCCGAGGTGGCGGCCCGCAGGGTGCGGCGTGCAACGTGCGGCCCGCAGGGTGCGGGGATCTTCTCCTTATTTTTCATTACATAAAAAAACAGGGCGGCAACAAATCTCCGCCCTGCTATTCATCACCTTGTAAAACAACCGTTTTTATTTCTTGGCTTTCTTTTCGGCGGGCTTCTCTTCCCCGACCGGTTTTCCGTCGTAATGATGGCCCAAATATTTGACATACAACTTATCTTCAATTTCGGCCGCCAGTTCCGGGTTATCTTTTAAGTATTGGCGCGCGTTATCGGCTCCTTGGCCGAGTTTTTCTTCGCCATAGATAAACCAACTGCCGCTTTTTTCAATGATTCCGGCTTCCACGCCTTTATCAATGATGCACGCTTCGCGCGAAATACCTTGTCCTAAAATCATGGTAAACTCGGCTTGGCGGTAAGGCGGGGCTACTTTGTTTTTAGTTACTTTAGCGCGCACGCGCGTACCGATAACCTCATCACCTTTTTTCAAATTTTCAATGCGGCGCACGTCAATACGTACAGACGCATAAAATTTAAGCGCAAGTCCGCCGGGTGTTGTTTCCGGGTTACCAAACATCACGCCGATTTTTTGACGCAACTGGTTGATAAAAATAATGCTTGTTTTGGTTTTATTAAGTAGGCTGGTGAGTTTGCGCAAGGCTTGGCTCATCAAACGCGCTTGTAAACCGACGTGCGCGTCGCCCATTTCGCCTTCAATTTCCGCTTGCGGCACCAGGGCGGCTACGGAGTCCACTACAATTAAATCAATCGCGCCGGAACGTACTAATTTCTCGGCAATTTCCAAGGCTTGTTCCCCGGAGTCCGGTTGCGACACCAAGAGTTCATCCACGTTCACACCCAAATGCGCGGCATATACCGGATCTAACGCGTGTTCTGCGTCAATAAAGGCAACCGTACCACCCATTTTTTGGGTTTGCGCGGCCACGTGCAGAGAAAGCGTCGTTTTTCCGCCGGCTTCCGGCCCGTAAATTTCAATCACGCGCCCGCGGGGGAGCCCCCCCACACCCAGCGCCAAATCTAACGACAACGCACCGGTGGGAATTGCTTCTACTTTCTGCACCGAGCCGCTGCCTAATTTGCAAATGGCTTCTTTACCGAAGGCCTTTTCAATTTGGCCCAGGGCAAGATCTAAAGCTTTTTGTTTGTTTGCGTCCATAATATCCTCCAAATTTATGCATTTACCGTCTGTTTACGTTTTGTTTTACTGCTGGCACCCGCAAAAGTTAATTTGTGGGTTTGCTCATCAAAATCGGCCACAATCTTTGTACCGGCGGGATATTGGTTGACCAGGATGTTTTCTGCCAACGGATCTTCCAATTCGCGCTGCAACGTGCGCAAAAGCGGACGCGCTCCGAATTTAACGTCAAAGCCCTTCTCTACCAAGAAATCTTTAGCACGCTGCGTTAATTCTAATTTAATTTGTTTCTCTTCTAATTTTTTATCCACTTCTTTAAGGGCAACCTCTAATATAGCGGAAATATTTTCTTTGGTAAGCGAGTGGAAAACCACAATTTCATCAATGCGGTTGATAAATTCCGGGTTGAACGTCTTTTTTACTTCGTCCATAACATTTTGGCGCATATCTTTATAATCTTCTTCTTCACTTTGACGCGCGGCAAACCCTAATTGGCTACCCTTGTTTGTAATTTCACGCGCCCCAACGTTAGAAGTCATAATGACCACGCAGTTTTTGAAACTGACTTTGTGACCTAAATTGTCAGAAAGTGCCCCTTCATCCAACACTTGTAATAAAATGTTATAGATATCGGGATGTGCTTTTTCCAATTCGTCTAACACTACCACGCTATACGGACGGCGGCGCACCGCTTCGGTCAGTTGGCCGCCTTCTTCATATCCCACATAGCCGGGCGGCGCCCCGATTAAGCGTGAAACCGCAAATTTTTCCATATATTCGGACATATCCAACCGAATCATTGCTTCTTCATCACCAAATAGGAACGTTGCCAAACTTTTAGCGAGTTCGGTTTTTCCTACCCCGGTCGGCCCTAAAAACAAGAAACCGCCGATAGGCCGATGCGGATTGCCTAAACCGGTACGGTTACGGCGAATAGCCTGCGACACCACCCGCACGGCATCATCTTGCCCGATAATGCGTTCGTGCAAGAGTTCTTCCATGTGTAAAATTTTATCGGCTTCGCTTTGTGTCATACGAGTAACCGGAATACCTGTCCATTTAGACGCCACGAGCGCAATGTCTTCTTCCGTTACTTGCGGCACGTTTTTGGCGTGCTCTTTGGCCCATTTTTCCTTCAAATGGTCAATATATTCTTTTAACCGTTCTTCGGTATCTTTGGCCGCGGCCGCTTTTTCAAATTCTTTACTGGCAAGTGCTTCGTCTTTTTCCAAAACAGCCTGATTATACTCCGCCTGTTTTTGTTTAATTTCCGGCGGAAGTGTAGCGTGTTTAAGACGCGCACGCGCACCGGCTTCATCAAATAAATCTAACGCTTTATCCGGCAAAGCACGGTCGGAAATATAGCGGTCGGAAATCATCGCCGCCGCGCGGATGGCTCCGTCGGTATACTTTACTTTGTGGTGCTGTTCGTATTTGGCACGCACGCCCTTTAAAATGGAAATCGTTTCCTCGGCATCCGGCGGTTCAATAACAACCGGTTGGAAGCGGCGCTCCAATGCGGTATCGGTTTCCACGTATTTGCGATATTCGTCAAACGTAGTAGCACCGATACACTGCACTTCACCGCGCGCCAAAGCAGGTTTAAGCATATTGGATGCGTCCATAGAGCCTTCCGCCGCGCCTGCGCCGATAATAGTGTGCAACTCATCAATAAAGATAATAGCATCTTGCGAAGCCGCCATCTCATCAATGATATTTTTTAAGCGTTGTTCAAATTCACCGCGATATTTGGTCCCGGCAATTACAGAGGCCATATCCAAAGCAAGCAACCGCTTGCCGGATAATAAATCGGAAATTTCCCCGCGAGCAATTTTTTGGGCAAGGCCTTCCACAATAGCCGTCTTTCCTACGCCCGGCTCGCCGATAAGCACCGGGTTATTTTTCGTGCGACGAGCCAAAATCTGCACCACGCGTTCAATTTCTTCTTCGCGCCCGATGACCGGATCCAATTTGTGCTGGGCAGCCAAACGCGTTAAATCGCGCGTATATTCATCCAACGTTGGGGTTTTTGATTTCTTATTCGCGTTGGATTGCGCTTGCTTGCCTTCCGCTTTTGGGAAAGCATTTAAATTGATCTCTTGCGAGGGGCCGGTGCTCTTTTCCGCTAAATCTTCCGGCTCGGCATTGCCTAAAAAGTTAAGTACCGCGTCGCGCACCACCGTTAGAGTAAGACCTAAATTTTCCAAAATCTTACCGGCCATGCCTTCTTCTTCGTGGATAAGCCCCAGTAAAATATGTTCCGTACCGATATGCTCGGTCCCTAACATTTGGGATTCTTCCACCGAAAACTCCAACACGGCTTTGGCACGCGGCGTAAACGGAATTTCGCCCAAAAGCATAATGGTATCGCCGATACCTACCATCTTTTCAATCTCTTGGCGTACCTTGCGAAAGGTAACTCCCAAGCCGGACAAAATCCGGTGCGACACCGTGCCATCAATGGCACTTAAGCCCAGCAAAATGTGTTCCGTTCCGACATAATCGTGATTGAGACGTTTGGCCTCTTCTTGAGCAATTAAAATAATCTTTTGTGCATTTTCAGTAAATCGTTTAGCCATAAATACCCCTTAAAAATGAGTACCTTTATTATATAAAAATACGCGCACGCGCGCGCAAATTTAAAAATTATCAGTCCATTTTCGCTTAAAAGGAAACCCCGGAAAATTTGCTATAATAGTTGTATGCAAAACGCTTTAGAACGTGCCAAAAAAGTAAAAGCCATCCTAACCGACGTAGATGGCATTTTAACAGACGGAAAAGTAAACTTTTTTCTGACAGAAAACGGTCACATAGACGAATTTAAGTCTTTCCATACGCAAGACGGTATCGCAGCACTTCTTTGCCGTAAGGCTGGCCTGATTCTGGGCATTATTACCGGGCGCCGCCACGAAACCACCGTGCGCCGCGCAGATATTTTAGGCTATACCTACATTTATCAAGGTTTCTTATCCAAATTAGCCCCCCTGGAAGATATTTTAAAACGCGAAAAATTAACCGCCGACCAAATTGCCTATATTGGCGATGATATTACCGATTTGCCGCTCTTAAAATCTGTCGGCTTTGCCGCTACTGTACCGGGTGCAGTAGCACCAGTAAAACGGGCCGCACATTTTGTATCTACCCGAAACGGGGGAGACGGCGCTTATCGCGAAATTATAGATTTTATTTTGCAAGCCCAGGGCAAACTGGAACCGCTGATTGAAGAAACCCAAAGGGGTTGGGTATTGCCCAAAAAACCGGAAACCAAAATTATTACTTCGCAAGAAGGTCTCGCATGAAGAAAGGAAAATTTATCGTATTAGAAGGACCTGACCGTTGTGGAAAATCAACACAGGCCAAGATGCTTGTAAATTATTTTATTGAGCAAGGCAAAGATGTGCTCTTAACCCGCGAACCCGGCGGAACCCCCACCGCGGAACGCATCCGCCAAATTGTGCTGGAGCCGGGGGCGGAAGTTTCCCCCATGACGGAACTTTTGCTTTACGAAGCATCCCGCGCCCAACACACAGAAGAAAAAATTATCCCCGCCATCAACGCCGGGAAAACTGTTATTTGCGAGCGCTACACAATGTCAACCTGTGCCTATCAGGGTTATGGCCGGGGCATTGATTTAAAAATTATTGATACCCTAAACCGCATCGCAACCGTCGGGCTCAAGCCGGATATTACGCTTGTGTTTTTAATGTCGGATAAGTACTTCACGCAACGCGGAGAATATCTGTTTTCCGACCGTTTGGAACAAGAAGATTTAGCCTTCCGTCAAAAAATGCGCCGGGGATATCTGGATATGATTAAACGCACTCCCAACGCTTACCTGATAGATGCGGATAAAAATATTATGGACATACAAGCCAACGTGCGGGAATTGTTGGCCGAACATCAAATCTAAATGCCGTTTACTGAAATCCTCGGCCAGGAAAAAGCCATTTCTTACTTACAAACACTCGTCAATAAAAAACGCGTGCCGGGGGCTTTGTTGTTTTACGGGCCCGACGGAGTAGGCAAGGCAAAAACCGCTTTAGAATTTGCCAAAACGTTAAATTGTTTAGATCCGCAAGCCCGACAATCCGGGCAAGCCTGTGGCGTATGTGCTTCTTGCAAAGCCATCGGCCAACAAACCCACCCGGATGTACTGTTTGCCGATTTTTTATATCAAGCAAGACGAAAAATAAAAAAAGATTTTTCTGCTTCCGGCTACGAAGAAGAATTGGAAAAAGAACTTGCCAAACAACAACACTTAAGTGTAGACACTATCCGCGAAGTAGCGGCTAAATCCCAACAAAAGGCCGTGGGCAATGGCTACAAGGTAATGATTATTGACCAAGCCCAATCTATGCAAGGGGCAGCGGCCAATGCTCTTCTTAAATTTATTGAAGAACCCCCTGCCAAAACCGTATGGATTTTGATTACTAACAAACGCTCGGCTATGTTGCGTACGATTTTGTCGCGTTGCCAACCGCTTGCGTTTGCCCCCCTTTCACACCAACATATAGAACAAATTTTACAAGACAACCAATTAGAAACAGAAAACCCTTCCCTGTGCGCGGCTTATAGCGGAGGTTCGGTATCCGGCGCATTGAAAGCCGATGGGGCACTTACACTACTTAAACAAGCCGGATTTAATCAAAAAGGATGTTCCGCACAAGGCCCGGCTGCCGTGGCTACCGGATTGAGCCGCACGTTAGCAACAGGCCGACAAGAAGCCCAAGCCATTTTAGACGTACTGCTAATGGCCCTACACCAAAGTTGGCTTCGGGCCGACAAGGCGGACCAACACCGCTATATGCAAATTTTAAAACAATTTGAAAACTATAAACGCAGTTTATCGCGTAATGTTTCCCCCGCACTTATTGTAGAAACTGCTTTAATGAGTCTAGACGGGATATCATTACCCATTTTTGATACGGAGAATGCTTATGTCTAAAAAATATTATCTTACCACACCCTTGTATTATGTAAATTCCGTGCCGCATATCGGCCATGCTTATACGACTATTGCACAGGATATTCTGGCCCGCTACAAACGCCAGCAAGGTTTTGACGTACACTATTTGACCGGTACCGATGAACACGGTGCCAATATTGAAAAAACCGCCGCTGCTAACAACGTCACTCCCAAAGCATGGGCCGATGACGTGGCCGCCAAATACAAAGCCATGTGGAAAACGTTAAACATTTCCTACGACGATTTTATCCGTACCACCGACCCGTACCACGAACACGTCGTACAAGCCATTTTTGAAAAATTGCTCAAAACAGGGGATATTTATTTAGGTTCTTATACCGGCAAATACTGCGTTTCGTGCGAACAATACTATAACGACAGCGAAATTTTGGAAGGCAATCTCTGCCCCGTACATAAACGCCCTTTGACCGAAGTGCACGAAGAAACGTATTTTTTCAAATTGTCGCGTTATGAAAAACCGCTTTTAAAATACTACGAAGAACACCCGGAATTTTTAAGTCCCAAAACACGCGCCAATGAAATTATCAATTTTGTCAAAGGAGGTTTGCAAGATTTATCCGTTACTCGCACCAAGGTAGCGTGGGGTATCCCGGTACCCAGTAACCCCAAACATACTATTTATGTTTGGTTTGATGCTCTTATTAACTATATTTCCGGTGCGGGTTTTGGTACGCATATTTGCAATGATAAAACGGAACACGAAGCGCAACTTAAAAAAATCGGCGTAGACAAATTTGAAGATTTATGGCCGGCTGATTTGCACATGGTAGGCAAAGAAATTTTTCGTTTTCACACGGTAATTTGGCCCGCTGTTTTAATGGCACTCAATGTACCGCTGCCTAAAAAAGTTTTTGCGCACGGTTGGTGGACCGTGGAAGGGGAAAAAATGTCCAAAACCATGGGCAACATTGTAAACCCCGCCGAAGTAGCCGCCAAATACGGCGTGGACCCGGTACGCGCGTTTTTATTCCGCGAAGTGCCCTTCGGACAAGATGGGGATTTCTCTATGACAAGTTTTAAAAACCGCTATAACTCCGATTTAGCCAACAATGTCGGCAACTTGCTTTCCCGCACGCTTAATATGGCTGCCAAAAATATCGGCGAGTTACCGGAAAAAATTGAAGGCAATTACAAACTGCTTGCCAAAACCGGTGAAATAGAAAAAATAATTGACGCAGCCTATGAGGACCTGGCTTTTGATAAAGTGTTAGAACAAATCTACGGCTTTGCCGGTGACTTAAATAAACTTGTTGACGAGAAAAAACCGTGGGAGTTAGCCAAAACCGACGTAACCGCCGCCCAAGAAGTATTATTAGAACTTGTGGCCTGTTTGCGCTACGTAGCCAAATGGCTCACGCCCTTTATGCCCACCATCGGCCCGGAAATGGCGCGTCGCTTACAAGCCGGGAAAATTGAAAAATACCCGCCGCTTTTCCCTCGTTTGGAAGATAAATAAAGCGGCTTTTTCCCCGGCAAAAAGCCGCCAGACGGGGCCGCTCATTGCGCCTACACCTTATTTTGGGCACACCACGGCCGAAGCGTGCATTTTTCGCATAACGGCTTGCGTGCACTACACACGCTACGTCCGTGTAAAATAAGTGCAATCGCCAGCCAACCCCAGTATTTGTAGGGAATAATTTTCATTAAATCTTTTTCCACTTTCACCGGATCGGTATTGCGCGTCAGCCCTAATCGGAAAGCCAACCGCTTAACGTGCGTATCCACTACAATGCCGGCAGGCTTTTTAAAATAATCACCCAACATTACGTTGGCCGTTTTGCGTGCCACGCCGCGTAACGTCAGCAGATCTTCCATTGTCTGCGGCACTTCACCGCCGTATACCTCGCATAAACATTTAGAGGTTTCTATTAAAGACAACGCCTTGCTATGAAAAAAACCTGCCGAATGAATAATCTTTTCCACGTCTTGAATTTTGGCATTGGCCAAATCGTATGCAGTAGGATATTTTTTAAATAAATGCGGGGTAATCAAATTCACACGTGCATCGGTACATTGGGCGGATAAAATAACCGCACACAACAGTTCCCACGCGTTTTTGTGGTGCAACGGAATAACGTGCTTGGGGTATAATTTTTTGAGTTCTTTGAGTAATACTTCCGGTCCGTTCTTCCCCTTACCCACGGTGCCCCCTTTTGTTATATAAATAACAGCCGGATAAAAACACCAAATTGACTAAAATAATCGCCGCTCCTGACGGGATATTAAACACAAAAGAGCCATACACCCCCAACCACACGCTGACTACACTAAACCCGGTCGCCAACCAAAGCACTTGTTTAAATGTACGCGAAACAAGTAACGCGCTGACCGGCGGGATAATGATAAGTGCAGAAATTAAAAATATCCCTACCACCTTAAACGAAAGCACCACCGCTACCGACGTAATAAGCACAAGGCCCGCATTAACCAATTGCGTTTTTACTCCACGCGTGCGGGCAAAAGATTCATCAAAACAAGTGGCCACCAACAATCGGTAAAAACTGACAATACCGCCAACTACCACTAGCAACAACAACATACAAAGCCCTGCTTCGCCACGGCTGACGGTTAAAATACTGCCAAACAAAAAGCCGAGTAAATCGGTATTAAAACCGCCGGCCAACGCCGTTAAAAGTAACCCCACCGATAACCCCGCCGCACTGACAATACCGATAGCAGCATCCCCATAAATTTTAAATTTCCGGGAAATCTTCATAATGCCCAACGAAGACACCGCTACTATCGGGATAGACATATACACCGGGTTAGTAGAAGTAAGAAGCGCCACCGCCACTCCCATCAAACAAATGTGGCTCATCCCATCGCCGATAAGCGACAAACGCTTGAGCACCAAAAATACGCCCAGTAGCGCACAAGCAGCCGCCACCAAACTGCCGGCCACAAGTCCGCGTTGCACAAAGGAATAACTTAAAAACTCAATCATGCTTACACTCCCGGCAAGACGCGCCTAACGGACAATGTCCGTGTGTATTATGCAGGTGATCAATGGTATGTTGGGCAAACGGCCCCAATTTTTCGGCCACTTTTTGTGAGTGGCAAAATTCTTCCTTTGTGCCGAAAAACACTAAGTTCTTATCCACGTACATAAATTTAGAAATATATTTTCCCACTTCACCGGTATCGTGCGTGATAAGCAAAATCGTCGTACCGTTTTGTTTATTGAGTTTGCCCAGTAAATCAAAAAACATTTCGCGCGAGCCGGCATCTAACGCAGTGGAAGGTTCGTCTAAAATTAACAGTTGCGGCTTGCTCACCAACGCACGCGCCAACAGCACACGTTGTTGTTGTCCGATAGATAAGTCGTTAAAAATCTTTCCGGTAAATTGGCGCGTTCGGGTTTGTTGCATCGCCGCGTACACTTCTTTTAATTCTTCCCGTGTTACTCGCGCACCGCGACCGGGAATCCCCATCAGCACTACTTCTTCGGCCGCAATGGGAAAACGGCTCTGTGCCACCGGACTTTTTTGAGCCAAATACCCGATTTTGTGCCAGCCCGTAAACTCGCCAAGCGGTGTGCCGAATAATTTAATTTCTCCGCGGCCCTTTTCCAAACCCAATAGAACTTTAAGCAAGGTGGTTTTTCCCCCGCCGTTAGGGCCGATAAGACCGATATAATCACCCGCACTCACCGTAAAAGAAATGTCTTCCAACACCGGAGCACTCGTATAGGCAAAATGAATATGGTTCGCTTCTATGACGCCTGACATACTAATCCTTGTTTTAAATTTTCCAAATTGCGACGCATTAGTTCCTTATAGGAAACGGCCTTTTTAAAATCATCTTTGGAAACGTGTTCAATGGTATAAAGCGGCAATAAAGATGCACCCGTTTCCACCGCCACCGTTTGCGCCAGACGGGGAGAAACGGCTTCTTCGGTAAATACCACTTTCACGTTGCGAGCGCGAATGTATTTGACCAAATCGGCCAATTTACGGGCGGAATGTTCCCCATCGTGCGAAGCCCCCGCTAACGCAGAAAGTTTTAAATTATATCGTTTAGCCAACGCCGAAAAGGCTAAATGGCCCACATGTACTACTTCACGGCTTTGGCAGTTGGCTAACGCGTGGGCAAATTCATTATCCAGCGACGAGATTTCTTCTTCAAAATGGGCCAAGTTGTCTTGGTAAACCTGCGCCTGTGACGGATCCGCTTGCGCTAATGCACCGACCAACGTGCGCGCCATAGTTCGTACGTTATCAAAATCCATCCACACGTGTAGATCATTACTCTTAGGCAACGTTGACGCTAACTGCACCACGCGTGTATTCGCACCGGCACCGCCCAGCACGTCTTTAGCCCACGGTTCCAAATCATCGGAAACATACACAAAAACATCCGCCTTGTGCACCGCCACCATATCGCCCGGCGTCGGCTCAAAAGCATGCGGTTCAGCGTTTGGCGGCAAAAGCATAGACACTTGCGCGTGCTCCCCCACCATCTGCTTGGCTATCGTATACGGCACATAGCCGGAAGCCACTACTTGTAGCCCTGAGACCGCCGGAGCGGAGTGCGACGGCTTAAAAATATATCCGCCAACCACCGCTAATATTACTGCTATCATTACCCAAAAAACTATTTTTTTCATCACTATATATTATACGATTTCACGAACGGCCCAGACAGAAATTTATTATAATGAAAAAAAGGAGAATTGTATGAGTTATGTATTAGCAATTTGTCTGGCCTTATGCTGGGGAACTGCCTTTTTGGCTTCAAAAAATATGGTAGAGGCCTTACCGCCGTGGTGGAGTACCTTTTTTAGGGTAATGGCCGGGTTACTTTTCTTTATCATTTTCTACGGCGTTCGCCGGAAAAATTTAAAATGCCCCATCAAAGAATTGTGGCGGCCCGGCACGATTGGGCTACTGCTTATTTTACTGCCGTTTGCGGCCTTGTCCTGGGGACAACAATTTGTAGATCCCACGCTGGGGGGTATTTTTAACGGAACGGTACCGATATGGAGTTTTATTGCCGGGGCTATCCTTTTAAAAGGAGTGGACCGCTTTACATGGCGGCGTGCATTAGGGGTAACGATCGGTTTAATCGGCCTACTCGTCATTGTTAGCCCGACATTATCTGCCCGGCAAATTAACACTTCGCCCATGGCATTATATGGTTGTTTTGCTTTGCTTATTATGGCGTGGTCGTATGGCCTAGGCAATGTACTTACCAAAAAAATTATGGTGGACAGCAACGCTGTTTCGTTGGAAGCAAATACGTTTTATCAATACTTACTTTCGGCCGGGGCACTGCTGATTATTGCCACCCTTGCCGAACCGATACCGCCTTTAAGCGCGTTCTCGGGGAAAGTGATTGTCTCTATTGTTGTGGCCGGCGTATTTTCTTCCGCAGTGGCTTTCCTGCTGATGGTGGCTCTTATCCAACGCTGGGGAGCTACGCGGATGGCCTCTGTTACCTATTTTACCCCGATTGTAGCCATGCTAACGGATATGATTTTTCGTCACCGAATCCCGTTAAAAGCGGAAATCATCGGGATGGGTTTAGTATTTGTCAGTTTGTGGCTTATCCAAAAAAAGGTAGAAGAGCATTAAACTTTTTCCTTCCCGGCACAAAAATATCCCCCGGATAAAAATTCGGGGGATATTTTATAACTGCAAACGATTGCTTACTTCTTTTCAAGCGCGTTATTTTTTTCCAACATTTCTTTTGCTACATTAAACACATCGTCCGGCAAAATATCGCGCATACATTTAAAATGGCCCTCGGGGCATTTCTTTCCCCCGTGCAAAGCGCACGGCCGGCAAGACAAGTTTGGCACTTCCATCACACGGTGCCCTTCTCCATACGGGAAGAAACCCAATTCCCGCGTGGTCGGTCCAAAAATTGCCAAGGTGGGCACATCAAACGCAGTGGCAATATGCATAGGCCCCGAATCGTTAGTAATAAATAATTTTAAATGCTGCATAAGCGCCATCAAGTCCGCCAGGCTGGTTTTACCGCATAGACTCGCCGCGTGCCCGGTGGAAAGTTGGCAGATTTTTTCACCCAAATCGGTATCCTTTTTGCCCCCCCCTACGAGAACGGCCTGAACACCGAGTTCGGTTTGAAGGCGGCTGATGAGTTTAACGTAATACTCCATGGGCCAGCATTTAGTCGGCCAAGCGCTGCCGGCATGGATACCGACCAACGTTTTGCCTTCCAAATTAAAATCTTTCATCAAGCGTTCCACGTTTTCTTCAGCCGAGGAAGCATAGTCCATGTTTAATTTTTCAGCAGTAAATTTTTCTTTTACGATTCCTTGCAATAAAGACAAATTGCGCTCGGCATCGTGTATCATCCAAGAGAACGGAACCGTCTTTGTATATAAAAAACGCCCTTCGCTGGAAGTAAAACCAATACGCACCGGCACACGCGAAAGCCACGCAATAAGAGCACTTCTAAAACTGCGGTGCGGCACTAACAAAATATCCGCTTTCGTGGCTTTAATGGCATTGGCAGTTTTCCACACACCGGCAATTTTATTCCACCCTTTTTTATCGTTTAGGATAATTTGGGATACTTCCTTCATCGGACGGAAAATATCTTCCGTCTGCGGACGCGTGATTACTACAATTTTGGCTTCCGGAAAAAGTTTTGCCGTCTTGCGAATTAACGGTGTTGTCAACACACTGTCGCCGATAAACGAAGTTTGGAAAATGGCAATCGTGTTTACTTTCTTTCCATTTCCTTCTACGTGTTTATAGGCCCAATCCCCCATTTTGGGTTCGCGGTACTTCACCGGGATGTTCCACGCTTCCAATGCTTTTAAATACTTGTCTAGCGTATGGCGTTCCAACACCGGGGACATTTTACGAAAACGCACAAACAAGCGGCGTTCCAACGAATTTTTATCGTAACGAATCCGGTTAGGCACACGACTAAACATGCTCATAAGCATCGTTTTAAGCGTGCAATGCAAATCTAGTAGGTGGGTAAATCCCCCCGCGCGAATTTGGCGGATGTTGGAAATCAAACTGGGTTTAGCCACCATAATTTCATCAATATCCGGATGCCCCGCCAATACCTGGGCAAACTGTGGCTTAACCAACAGGGTAATACGAGCATTGGGCCAGGCCGCCTTGATATTTTTATAGACGGGTGACGTAAGTGCAATATCGCCTAAAGAAGATAGGCGAATCACCAAAACATTGGGTTGTTTTTCAGTAAGATTTTCGTTCATAATTTTCTACCACTTCTATAATTTTTTGGGTTGCTCCTTTAAAACTTAATGCGGTATTGCGTGCTTTTTGAGACATATTATTTAATTGCTCTTTATCAGCCAATAGACGCAACACAATCGCTTTAAAATTATATTCATCCACCAATACCCCGCCGCCATTTTCCAACAAAGAGTGCGCCGGATACGGCGTATTATAAAAATACTTACCAAACAAAACGGTCTTTGCCAAAATGGCCGGTTCCAACAAATTATGCGCTCCGCGCGGAACGACCGATCCGCCTACAAACGCTAATGTGGCACGTGAATAAAATGCCGATAACAAACCCATTTTATCCACACATAAAATCTCGGCATTTTTAACCAATTTTTCATCGCTGGCAAAAGCGTGAATCAGCCCGCTTTGGCGTAATGTCGCGCGGATTTCCGGCATACGTTCCAAATGACGCGGCGCAAAAACAATTTTAATATCTTTTTTTACTAACTCCGGCGCGGCCCGAAGAAGCATCGTTTCTTCTTGCGGATGTGTACTTCCCAACACAATTACCTGTTTGCCCCCCCAACCTAATTTCTTAAACAGTTCATCGGCTTGATCCGTGTTAATAGGAGTATCGGTTAAGGTATCGTACTTCACATTACCGCATACAAAGCAATGTTCTTTCGGCAAGCCCAAACGTATATATCGGGATGCGTCTTCCTGCGTTTGAAGCGCGGCAAAAGCCAGGTGTTTAAACGCCCGCGAGAAAAGCGGTTTGATAAGCATATAAGCACGCGCCGAACGGGCCGAAATGCGCCCGTTGAGTAAAGCCGTCGGCACTTTGGCTTGGTAGGCCGCTTCCAACAAATTGGGCCAAATTTCACGTTCCACCACGAATAAACGGTGCGGACGGGCTAACCGGATAAACCGGCGGCAAGAAGGATAAAAATCAAGCGGCACGAGCAAGGCTTGTTTGACTTGCGGATTTTGAAGGGCCGTTTCTTTTCCGGCTTGGGTGGAAGTTGTAATAAGCACATCTCGGCCGTAAATCTCTTTAAAACGAGAAATTATTTCTTTAATGGAAAGCACTTCCCCTACGCTAGCGCAGTGGAACCAAACAGCATCTTGTATGATTTCGTTTTCTTTTTCCAAACCGAAGCGTTCGCGCAATTCTTGTGTCAAATGAGCAAGCAACCCGCGGCGCCCGGAAAACAAAAAACCAAGCACTACCCCTAACGCAGCCAGCGGAAAAATTAAATTGGTTAGGAAAAGTAAAATTATTCCCATACTTCATATATTATATGAAATTTGTATTAAAAGCGGGCGTATTTCGGCCATCCGAAAGGAAGAACTCTCCCGTGATATGCTTTGCTAAAATAAGTATCCCCCGGGGCAGACCGGGGGATACAGAGTAGGTTGTTTTAGGGAAAAGTTAATTAGCACCTTGTAACACCGGCTCCCTTTTTGACTGGGAAAACTTTGGATGAAACGAATTCCGTGAATCAATTGCCGCTTTCATTAAAGCAGTCAGGCCGATTCCCGGAAAAAGAATCTTGAAGTGATTGTATAATAGCAGCCCACAGTATATTTTGTTCCGTATGGCTTGATTTTGTCGTTCCACTTCCGCTTCATACAACCGCTCGTAAAGCGGTTTTTCTTCCGTTACACGTTCCTGTTCTGCGTTTTTCACCTCGCCGCTTTCCAAGTCCAAGTAGCGGCTGAGGAAACTGTTCCCAAAGAAACTTTGCATATGCTTGGCTTGGACAGAACGAACAAACGTATCCCGTTGTTCTTGCGTTTGCTGCTCCAAAAACGCATCGTCTATTTCCTGAGGCGTTAACAAGGGGCGCTTAATGGTCCCGAAACCGGGGACTATCGGAGAGGTAGTGTAAGGATCCACCGCAGGAGCAGGTATTGCCGATTTCTTAACTTGGTCTAACGCATCGCCGGTTGCGCCTATTTTCCAACCCAAATTCAACGCTTTGGCTACCGGTCTAAACACGTTTCCGATTACGCCTTCACCCATCCCGAATAACATCATTCCGAATAAGTAAAAACCAAGCGGTATACTTGAGGTTTTTTGGTTGGCTTCCGCCTCGGAATATCCTTTGTTTTCCTTCAGACTCTTCGCAAAGGCAGCCGGAAAGAGTGGCAACGCAAGCCCCAAATTGGCTACAGAAAATACCGTGGTAGTATGCGCCGGTTTAATACCTAGCAAGTCGGCGCGGTTCAAGGTTACTTTTTGGGTGTATTGGAAGATATTGGCCGTACCCATCCCCAGTAAAATCCCGCTGAGCAACCCCTGAAAAATCTTCGTTCCGTTATCAGCATTATCCAAGGGCAACATATAAAGCAGTGTCCCGGCTAATGAAAGAGCGATGGAATTAACCACCCCCAACTTAAAATTACTGGCTCTTTCAATTTGTTTAACTTTGCCCAAACCACTGCTTCTTACAAATACTTGCGGAATAGCCGAGGCAACCGCTGCAACTAATTTGGCTGGGGTATCATCTAAACTGAACTGTCCTTTGGCAATGTCGCGGTATACCGCAGAAATCGCCTTGAAATATACATAACCTTCCATGGAACTCATCAACATCATACCCCATACATTGCGCGCCAAGGGCCCTACTTTTCCGGCTTCACCGTTCCAAAAGCCCCACCAAACCGGTCGTATGTACGCAAACGAATCTCTTATTGTCTGAGCGGTAATCTCGGCCGCGGGATTGGCTTTTTTCGGGAAATTAAGACGTATCCCGGCCGCCGCCGCTACTGTAAGGACAAACATTATCGGAAACGCGAAAGAGAAATCCACCGTTTTATCTTCCCGAAGCCCGGCGCATAAATACCACCCTAACGGCAGAGCCGTTGTCGTTAAAGCACCGACGCTCTTCCACACCATAGATCCTACTAACGTACTTGGAGAAGTTTCATACGCTTTTAATATCGCGTTGGAAGAAGCCCGCAAACCGGTAGCCGCTATACCCGTCAGAAAAGCGTTGATAATAAGCGGCCATTTTGACGCCTTCAAAATATCCTTTTTCCCGGTTTTTTCGTTCCATTCCATGCCATCCCCATACCAACCCGACAACATTACATACGCCAGCGAAGCGGTCGCCAAACCTAAAGATGCCAACACTACTGTACGCGCGCCGAACCGCTCCACAAAGGGGGCTAGTATCGGAGCCAAAAACGCGGAAATATACGGCAACCCGAGACCGACTGCTGTACTGATAAACGGCCCTACGTCCGCTTCCAACGTCATCATTAAGGCACTGCTCGCTGCGCTGTAACTAAGCACGTTGAGCATTTTGGCAAAGCCCAATTTGTCTTTTGTTTGACACAAAATGAGCCCACCCTTACCTTCGGCACCGCCCAACGCAAATAATTGATTTAGAAATTTGGTAGCCTTGGCCACATTGGCCGCTTCCTTGGCTTCTTTGACGGCTTGAACTTTCTCTACTTCACGAATGTCCGTTACGTTGGAGAAAACCGTTTTCGGAATACCCACGCCTTTGTATTCCTCTAACCATTTTAATTTTTTACCTTCTTGTAAAAATATTTTACCGTCTTTGTATATTAACTTAGCATCGGGAACAATATCTTCCACTTTTGCCGTTTTTTTCCTAAACCATTTAGAATCTTTAGCCGCTTTCCATTCCTTAAAAGTTTTCGGATCCAACTTTTCAAGCAATACGGCTTGTACTTTATCGCCGGGGTTTAATCCCACTCCGAGAATTTGCCGGGTGCCGGTTTCATCGTACAACGGTACAACGTAGGTATTTTCGTCTAAGGAAAGACGTTTTTCATGTCTGGTTTTCAATTTTTTACGTAAATTACCCCAGAAGCCGAGGTCTTCTTTTTGTTTGAGCGGAATTACTTTTTCATCCGGCTCAATAGGAGTTCCTTTATTTTTCTTGACTCCTTTTATTTTCTTGGCTCTGGCAATTTGTCCCACATTTCCGGCCGTTTGTTTGACTTCGCTAAATGTTTTGATATCCTCGGGCAATTCTCCTTCCCGGTACAAGCGAACCCATACTCCCTTAAAATCAAACCCAAATCCGCTGTCTTTGGCAATGGCCGATAGGCTTTCCAACTGGTCCATCGGGATATAGGCCTTAAAAGTTTTTGCCATTTGCCCGTTGATATAAAGCACTTTGTCCTTAAAACCTAAGTCCTTGATTTCCACCAACCGTTTAACCGCAGTACCGTCTTCATTTACTTCCAACGCAAAATACTGAGCGGTTACGCCTTCTTTATTTAATTCAAAATTGGCTTTTTCTTTTGTATTCCACGGATAAGCCGGACTCCCTTTCCCATACAGCGGAATTTCTTTTTGGGCCGCTTCCCGGGTTAACGGCTTAGGCCGAACAATCCGGCCCTTTCCGCCCCAAAAAGCCGTGCCGCCTACCGTATGTACTTCCGAAACCGCCCCGGATACGCCGGTCAATTTGGTGGCCCCCGCCACTTTAGTTATTCCGACCGAACCGACGGCTCCTTTCATACTATTAACCGATTTTACCGTCACAAACGGCTTGAAAACATAGGTGGTTGCGTAAGCACTTCTGAAATTAGCCAATGTTTTAGTTTTGAACCGCTTGATTTGTTTGATCTTTTGGGGAATCGCATTTAGTTTAAGAAGGATTTGCGGGTTTAAGCCGGCTGCCTTAAAAGCATTTGCCATTTTAACACCTTTTGCTAAACTTAAATTGGGAATTAGTTTAAATGACAGAATCATCGCACGGATGGTCTTGGCTTTAGTCAGCGTTTTGAATATCGTAAAAACTTTACCTAACGCACTCGCGCCTAATTTAGTCAACAGCACCAACGCGATAAGTTGATCGGCATAATCTGCCAGCGCATTGAGCACGAGCCCCACATTGGTAAGTCTTTCTATGCTTTTATAGGTATCGTCCCCTTTTTTATACGGGAGCATCTTTTTATGTTTGTTCAAAATGTTGGAACGGGCAATGATATTATCAATACGCTGTTTCTCAAGCATAGTTTGGCCTTCAAAAACCTTGCTGTAAAAATCCATGGCCAATACTTCGGCTTTTGTAAATTTTTCCAAGATATCATGCTCTTTGAGCCATTGTTTATTTGCATCGGCTTCTTCCGGAGTAACATAACGAGATTTACCGTTGTATCCGCCCATAGCATACCCGGACACCGTCGGTTTATTGGGCCAAGAATGTACTTTTAAACTTTCCGCCAATTCGGGGGCGTATCTTAGTACCCCGAATAAGAACGGATAAATACCACCGCATTCCAGCCATTGTTTATTATTATCTTGCTGACCGAACCACGAATAACCGCCGGATGTTTTAAGTTCGCATTGGTTAACCGATAATGTTAAAATTTCTTTGGCGTTTTGGTTGCCTTGGTGCATTTCCCCCGCTAAAAGTTTGGCGAAATCTTCCCACAGGTTATCTTCTCCATTGGCTTGCTGTCCCGAAGCCGCCACGTTGTGATTTACATAAGGACCGTCAGTAATGGTTTTGCGTGTCCAATAACCGATTTGTAAAAAGTCTAAAAAGTGTAATGAATCAGTCCAACTTCCGGTTTTGCCCGCGCGGGCATCATTTTCTAAGCGAATACTCTTTTCAACAATCGGTTTAAGTACGGCAACGCGTTGCGGCTCTTTGGATAGTAACAAAGACCGGGTACCGAATAAAAGTACCGTGGCAAATGTGGCGCTCTGATAGTGCGATTTTACAAACTCCGCCACGACGGCCGGTGCCCCTTTCAACGTACCGTAAGGGATTAACGCCGTCAATGCATATTCACAAGTTTTGGGTTTATCAAGTTCAACCGAATATCGTTTGGCCGATTGTACCGCATACATTTTGGCGGCACTTGGGCTCCCGCCGATAGGCGCATAAGAGGATGTATTGTAGTCGGCCTGAGGATCATACGTTGTTTCTTGGTGTGTACTGCACGCTCCGTTTTTAATAAACGATTGGAGAAATTTATGAATATACGCCAAATCTACTCCCTGAAAAATGGCCTCATGATCTTCTATGGAAGCCAAAACGGTGATAATGGATAGAAAATTTTCCATAGCCTGGGCAGCCGTTTTCACCTTTTCTAAATCGGTTGTACGCGCAGAAATGCTGTAGGATTGGGCAGTATCGGAAACCTCTTTATAGGCATCAATAGCCTCTTGCAAGAACGCATTAAGTTGTTCATTGACCGCCCTACGAAAATCTTGTTGGGCTTGGGAAAAAGAGTCCAAATACTCTCTATAAGCATTATCTCCATCGTTTATATAGGAAGAAAAATCTTTATTTAATTTGTTTTGGGCTTGTTCAAAATTTGCCTTTAGTTCGGCCAAATTCTTTTCCTGCTCGTCTTTTAAATAGGATTTATATATGCCAAGTTGTAAAACTTTATCATCCGCGATTTTGCCGGATTCATCCAATGCTTCCTGTTGGGCCAGTGCGTAAGATTCGTCCAGGGAAGTTTGAAGCGCCTCAATTTGTTTATTGTACTCGGCCTGTAGGGCTTTTTGTTCTTTAGCCAAACTATCATCCGCCAATTTTTTATACTCATTTAAAAATTCTTCTCTGCTTTTTGGGGTAAACGCGGCAATAATTTCTTGGGTTTCTTTATCTATCGTTTCGGAAGTTTTTTCGGAAGAATCAGTAAAACCTTTTAATAGTTGCTCATTTATAATTCGTAGTTTTTCGGTCGGAGACAGTTGAAGTTGTTGTTCAATAGCGTTAACAATTTGTTGATGCCGGACAGCCGTAGTTTGTTTAGGCATAGCCTCGGCCATCAGATTGCCTAGCATAATAAAGGCAAGGGTTAGACTAATGCTTCTTTTAATTACTTCAATAACGCTGATACTTAATTTTGTTTTCATATCATCGCTCCTAAAAAACTCCCTTATACCCCCATTGTAAACATAATGAAATTGGGCCGCAACGGCCAAAAGACCTAATTTGAGTTAGGTCTTTAGCCCTTGTCTAAAATAACCAAAAGACCTATTGTTGTTTAGGTCTTTTGGCCTATTTTTCTGTAAAATGTCGGCGGGATAATTATTAAAAAGGAAAATGCGAACACAAAAAACACCGCCCGGCCGATTAAGCCGGGCGGTGTTTTGTTGGTACTAAATTATTTCTTTTTTGCTACTTTTTTCGCCGGTTTTTTAGCAACTTTTTTGGTTACTTTTTTCGCCGGTTTTTTGGTTACTTTTTTGGCTGTTTTTTTAACAGCGGCTTTTTTCACGGTTACTTTTTTCGCACAAGCCTTTTTGCAAGTTTTCTTAGCACAGGCTTTTTTAGCCGGTTTTTTAGCGGCTACTTTTTTCGTTACTTTTTTCACGGTTTTTTTAACGGCCATGTTTATTCTCCTAAGACAACTAGTTTTAACCTCAAGAAAATAATAGCACAAATTTTTTAAAAATGCAACTTTTTTTCCGTCTTAAAATATTTTTTAACAAAAAATCAAGTCTGTTTTTTTTCGTCACAAACCCATTGATTTATTTTTTCTCCGTCGGGGAATTATACATCCCCTGCATAATTTCCCATACACCTGCGCGTCCGCACAGCGCGGAAAAAATATTTTTATTTTGCGTATTCTTTTGCATCAAAATCAGCATAAGCGCAACTAAAATTGCTTGCCATAAAAATAATTTTTGTGTTTTAAGTGCGCAAAAAAACGCGCTGATTAACGCATAAAAAATAAGCACTATATAGCACCAATTGCACACATAAAAAAATTGCAATGTGCGCTTTAAAGTTTGCACCCGAAAAGCGCGCAAGGCCAGCGGCAAGAACGCACTTTTCCCAAGCGCGAACAATACACCTATTACAACGGCTTGCGTATAATTCCCCGTCAACACATGTCCGCTTCCGGGGGCGATGAGCGTAAAAAAAAGCGCAAGCACGGGCGTCATTTTCCCCCCCATAATACGCGCAAAGCCAATGCTGTTTTCACTTTAGAAATCGTTGCTCGTTTAAGCCCGCTTATTTGAGTAAGTTGCTCGGCTAATTTTTCAAGTGTTTGAGCGGAACCTTTTTTAAGTTCCATTTCAATTTCCTTAAAACGCACCCGCCGGCCATAAACTAAAATTTCACACGCATCAAACGCAAGTTCCGCCTGCATTTTATGCCAACTAATTGCCTGGATTTGGCGTCGGTTTTTCAAAACAAAAAGTGGTTTTAAATTTTCTATGCAAAGATTTTTCCATGTTTTTTTACGTCGCAAAAAATCCAATGCTTGCGGCAAATTTTTTACGCCCGGCAGCAAAAGCGTTTCTTCGCGCCGAACTGCTTTGCCGTTTATCACTTGGGTACGTGTTTTAAAAGTGGCTTCCCATTTTTGATTTGTGTTGCGCACGCGAAATGCAATTTTTTGTTTTTCAAAATCGCGGGTAGGTGTGTCTAAATACACGTCGGTTATCCTTATAGGTTGTCCCGATAATATAGATATTCCCGATAACAAAACAGCGCGTTGCATCTTATAAAAAGCGCGCGGCATATTGGCTTCCCACTTAAATTCTATTTCCATACTCATAAGTTTAGTTTAGCAAAAAAGTATAATATAAGTAGGAGGAGTTATGAAAAAATTACGTCAACCCACTTCATTAAATTGTTTTGCGTGCGGCAAAAATAATCCCTTTGGCTTGCACTTGGAATGGTTTAACGACGATGAAAAGCAACAAGTAGAAACTACTTTTACGTTGGGAGATAATTATTGTTCTTATCCCGGCACGGTACATGGGGGTATTATCGCTACGATTTTGGATGAGACTTCCGGCCGCGCGGTGTTACTTAACAACAATTTCAACAATTTAATGGTTACGCTTAAAATGGAAGTAGTCTATAAACACAACACTCCGACAAATACGCCCTTGCGAGCCGTGGGACGGCTGATAAAAGGAGGCGGTTCTCGCGCGCAAGTAGAAGGCGAAATTATTTTGCCCGACGGAACAGTATCAGCCAAGTGCGTAAGTTTGCTCTACAAATTGCCGGATGCCGTGCGCGCCAAATGGGGGCCGGAAGCCGACGAATGGGCCCGAACAACACCCCAAGCGGAAACTTCGTGCGAATGTGCTTGTTGCGAAGGGAAGTGTGAGAAATAATCGTTGCGATACAAAGGATAAGTTGTATAAGTTGAAATGAATTTGATATAATAAAGTATCGCTTTAAAAGTTTTACGGATCGGTAGCTTAGTTGGTAGAGCGCCTGCTTTACACGCAGGAGGTCAGGGGTTCGAGTCCCTTCCGGTCCAAATTGATTTTCCCCGTCGTAGAGACGGGGATTTTTTTGTATTTAAGTTTATCTTTTACCGACGAGAAAAGTTCTGATTTCTTATCCTTCCCCGTCATAGAGTGCTTTATCCCTTGCAAAAAATACGGATAATTCGGCCCTAGTTCTCTAACGGCAAAAATCGCAAGATCCACTTTTGGGCTTTGCTTTTTTCTTTACTAATACGTGGAAGGTCACAGGTTCAAGTCCTGCGCGGTATCAAACTGTTTTAATAGGTAATCTTAAAATAATCTAGCACCGCTTTCATTTGGTCTTGTGCTGATAAACAAGTATCAGTTAAGCGTTCGTGATTTTTCGGCCACTCATTAAGTCCTTTATAATAGAACATCTTTATCTTGTCCGTAATGATAAACGGAACGATATTATTACGCAAACACTCCTTAAACAGTATCAGCCGCCCAATACGTCCATTCCCGTCTTGAAATGGGTGAATGGCTTCAAATTGGTAATGAAAATCCAATAGTTCTTCAAAGGTGTGTTTGTTTTTGCGGTTATACTTTGTAATCAGTTCTTTCATTTTGGCCGCTACGTGTTCCGGGCGCGTGGTGTGATGTCCCCCCACCTCATTGGGTTTGCGTTTATAATCCCCCACCGCAAACCAGGCCTTGCGGCTATCCGACGTCCCGTTTTTAAGCACACCATGTAATTCTTTTAGGAAATGTTCGCTGGGTTTATAGTTGGCGTTATCAATAATCATATCAATACATTTAAAGTGGTTTGCGGTTTCTACGATATCATCTACCTTTACGGTATTATCTTCCACACCAATCGTGTTTGTTTCAAAAATATAGCGAGTTTGGTCATGGGTGAGTTGACTGCCTTCTATATGGTTGGAATTATAAGTAAGGTCAATTTGTATCTTATGATAAATACCGCCATGTTGTTTGGAAGATTGCTCGGCTTTTAATATATTAAGTAAGGTATTAGCGTGCTTGCTTTGTTTGGGCTTACGCATAGGTTTAGAGGCCTCTGCTGGAATGTTCCATGTCTTGCCGGTTAAAAAAGCCCCCGCAATACGGCCATGCGCACAATAATTACGCACGCTCCGCTCCGAAATTTTCCACTTTTTAGCCGCTTGTACTGCCGAGATATATTCCATAACCCCCTCCTGTTACTACTAGTATAACTCATTATCGGCAATAAATCAAGTTATATTTTATAAATAAATAATTATATTTTGCCGATAACGGAAAAAGTTGCTTAACATTTAATCTTAACATGGGAGTTATCCTCCTTCGGGGAATTGAAGGATTACTCTTAACATTTGTCTCTGTGATTTTTTCTGCGGGTACCTATACCCACCCCACTCTATAAAGCCCACATTGGGCGGATTTGCCCCCACAACACCTCTTACACGAGAGAAAAATCCAGAAGGTCACAGGTTCAAGTCTCGCGCGGACCACCATTTGAAAAGGCATCTTGTAAGAGATGCCTTTTTTGTTGGCCTATTTCTCCCACGCTCGTCGGGAAAATTACGTGATTTTTATCCGTTTAGGTCATAGAGTGCTTTTAGATACGCGTCAAAAAGGCCCGAAATGGGCCTTTTTCTCTAACTGCGAATTTCGCAAGATCCAAAGTTAGGGCAATTTGTCAGGGTCTCCTTGAGAGTAAATGACACTAAAATCCTTACATTTACGACGTTTTTGATCCAAAGCACTTAAAGAGAATTTATCACAGGGCTCGAAAATATCTAATCCTCTTCCTAATGAAATAATCCATCCAGTATCTGTTTTAATACATCTATCGTGGAATTCATTGAATTCATAAGTAAAATTTATACCTACATTACTCACATCTGATTTTATTGCTTCCAAATCCTCCAGCAATCTATTTATCTTCTCTTCAGTCTCATCTTTCGTGGTAATTAAATGGACGTCAAGCCCCTCGACCGGGCGTGTCTTTTCAAGCATAGAGAAAAATTCTACTAAATTTTTTATCTGCCAAAATGTTCGAATATAGGGGTCTTCTATAACGATTTTGTTGGCTCCTTTTAAATAATCAGCAAATAGTGTCTCGTACGAAATGCCTGTTTGCCCCATACGCACAGGTAATCGTTTTTCTTGCAATACTATTTTTTTCTTTTCCGCATTAGGAACTTTAGATTCTTGCTCTTTTTGTCCTATTTCGGACTTTTGATTCGAAGGCAATACCAACGGGGTAGAATGCTCAAAATTAACACATTCTAATGTTTCTATTTCTGTTTTCTCTCCGCTTTTCAAATTAATATATTGGAATACTGCCGGTTCCAATTTAAATGTCCCATCTATAATATAAAGTTGCTCTTTTACACGCTTACGTCCTTCCGCGGCAAAATCTACCAATTCATAGGCCTCTTCATCAGTAATATTACCATCGGGATACAATAATTTTATCATTCCAGAAAATGTTTTACGGATTGCTAAATGATCTCTTTCCGATAGCGACGAGTCAAATTTAGCATATTTTTGGAGCCAATTGGTTAAATCTTGATTTCTAAATTCATGAAGTACTGCAGCAATATAATCTGTAATTAGACCATACCCATGAGAAAAACTTCCTTTTTTCAGCATTCTTATTTCCCAACCGGGATTATACAAATGAATACGATCTAAGAAAGCTCCTTTAATAAATGCAACGGGAATAGATTCAAACAAATGAGTATTTTTTAACATGTAAGGAACAGTATGCTTCGTATTACCGACAAAAACCATTGAAGCACTCGCTTCATGCGTCGACTTTCCTCTGTTAAATGCCTTATTGGCAAGATAGTTTTGCATTGTATCTATAAGAACCGCATCTATGGAACGCCCTTTTTGTTGTTCAAATTCGTCCCAAGCCACAAGATCCCAATACCCAACTAACCCAAGGATTTCGCGATTACCGCTCATTTTAACGAACAATCGAGCACTCGTCACATCTCCACCACTAACTAGCACCCCATTCGGTGACAAATCTTGGAAAACATGAGATTTTCCGGTTCCCTTAGGCCCAAGTTCTACAAAATTAAAGTTATTTTCTACAAAAGGTAAAAGACGAGCTAACGTAATAAACTTTTCCCTTCTATTTAATTCTTCTGGATTTAATCCCATTGTATGGATTAGAAAATCAATCCATTCTTCGGTAGTAAAATTCTTTCTTTGAGCAATATAATATTCCAAATCGATATTAGAAATTTGAATTGGCTTTAATGTCTGAATATCCCAACGAACACGTACATCTTCCCCACTTATGTATCCTAATGAAACAATACACCATACTCCATTTCCAGAAAGTAATTTTGGATTTTCTTGCACGTATTTTGCCCCTATTGGGACTCCTGATAAGCCTAAGTTAGCAAAAGATGCTTGATATTCGTCTGATTTTTCATTTAAAAAAACATTTACTTTATCAATAATTTTATATTTACCACAATCATGGATCTTACCTTTGACCGCCTCAGCATCGGCTCTATGGACATAATTTTCCTGTATTATCTGTTTTACCTGTTCCACTCCCTCTTTAATAACCTGTTCATCGTCACTGGCGCAGTACTGACTTAATAAATACTCCAATACAAACGTAGGGACAGGCAGTCCACCTTTTATTAAAAAAGCCAAATCTTTGCGAACCACTTTTCCATCAAAACACTTCATTATTTTTTCTTGTAATGGCATATAATCTCCTAAAAATCTCTCTCTATCAAAGTGTTATTCTTTACATTCTGTTTGATCAGAGGATTAAGCATATCATTTTCATCATAAATACGCAGCTCCATGATACTAGTATTAACAGATGTATTGAGAACAAGCTCCACTTCCAAAATACGACTAGCAGGCGTTGAATCCGTACTATTTAGGAATAGTTTTTTTAATGTTGTGACAGGTTTGTCATTAACATAAACAGCACATACAATATGACGTGGTGTTTTTTCCATAGATACCACATCACTTTGAATAATTTGAAATTTCAAACTACTAGAAACCATCTTCAAATCCGTAGAAATCAATGTCACTCCTACTTTTTCTTTGGTCTCTACTCGTTTATGCTTGCTGTGAAGAACCGGGATAATCATCTCTTGCAACGAAACCCCTCCATGAGCAAAATCATACCCACCACCGGGAGCATTAAAACGATTAGTTCCAAAAGGAACCGCTACATAACAATCCCCTTTCATGGCTGATACTTCGTTTAATGGGAATTTTACTACATTCATAATAGGAACATTAGACGTTGTCAAATAATAACGGGTTTTCTGTTCCAATACATTTTCAGTTACAATTTGTTTGTCTTTGTCGGCAAACACGATATCATTATAAAGAAAGCCATGGTCGGCGGTTAATACCACATCCGTCACATGCATAGTGGAATGTAATTTTGTAATCAGGTCTCTAAGTTGCGCAATAGCTTCTTGGCAAGTCCTCGTTAATTCTCTAGCAGTGGCATCATGACCACCCTTATCGAGAGTATTGTGAAAAATATATACAAGAGGATTCTTACAAATTTCTCGCTTTTCTTCTCTGGTTTTTTGATCCCAGTCGTTGTAATCAACACATACAGCCCCGTTAACATATTTGTTTAGATGCTGCATCCGTTTGGTTACTGTATTGAGAACTTGCCCATCTACCACCATATCTGCCCCCTGTAGTTCAAGGGTTTGATGAGGCAAAAGTGCCGGCTTAGTATATTTCGTTTCAGTGGGCAACATTGCAACGGCATAATGTAATTCTGCTATATTTTTTTCTTGGGATAGCTCACGATTTAACAACTCTACCGCTAGTTCATAACGGAATGCATCACTTATAATAAAAACTTGTTTTACCCCCGGATTGCGTTCTTGGGTATAAATATCCTGTTGTTTAGGTACTATTCCCAATGATTTATAAGTGTTCCCTTTCTCACTCCAACATCTTAGCCACTCTCTGTTTAATTCCTGACAATAATAGGCATAATCTGCATCTAAATCTCTTTTAGCGGAAGATAAACTTTCATTAAAAGACTCATTTTCTACATTTATTTGAAAATAATATTCCAAACTCTGCCGGTAGTACATATCTAACAAATAATATTCTTCTTGATAAAGTTTAATGTACTCCTGTGGGGTGGATTTCACAAAAGATGTTATCTGTTTGCGTTTATCATAATATTTTATCAGTCTAATCACATATTCTATAGCCGGCACAAGCGATGATTCTTGCTGTTGTAGTAGCAAGTTTCGCATTTTGTCTTGTAAAAGCATAGAATCCGTCACAGAAATATCTTCCAGTGCCTTTTGAACAATTTGAATACAAAGAGAATCGGGCACATAAAAGAAATCTGCTTCTATTCCATAGGCACGAACAATCTCTTCCACATGTATATCTGCACCCACAACATCCAAAACCTGCAAAAATCTTCCTCGTTTGGCCGGCAGTTGATTTAACCCGGTCGAAAGCAACTTTTGCATAGATTCCAATTGTACGGAATTAGTAATCTTATAATCTTTGTAGTTGTCAGAGGCAACAGCCACCAAATTGGAGGTTATCAGATTATACTTAAAGCACTCCACTATTTTCTTCATTTTAGAAAGGGAATTTTCCTCATACGAAAGATTAAAAATTCTCTTTAGTTGTTCTTGTAGGGCATCTTTGGCATCCTGGTTTTTACACAAAGCCACATAAAAACTGGTTTCTTTCCTTTTATCTTCCGGTAGGGCAAGCATCATAAGACGGATAATAATCTCATTCCATTCAAGCAACTTGCTCTCCCCCATATAGGCGCAAATAAACCCTCTATTAGCCACATCTATGCTAAAGGCATCTGAAGTATAATAATCGTGCAAAATTTTGTCTATTTTGGATAATTGTAGTTCGCCAATATGTCGCCGGACATAGGAACCGAATTTTTCGGCACTTAGTCTATATTGTTGCAGGAAAGCCTCGTAATCCTCCGCTTTATACTCCATATTAGCAGCCAACTCACCGGCAAGCGGGAACTTACTCAAATTGCTGGGACGAATAAAATCAAACAATAATATTACTTTTAGATCCTTCCAATCATGTTCCAATGCATATTTGGTCCTAAACCACGCGCCGTCAAAAAAAATAGCTTTATAGCCATTTTGCCATTCGGCCTCTGTCAATTCAGCACAGATCATAGGGTCAAATACAAAAAGAACCTTTAATTCGGGATTCCTGTCAAAATAGTTATATATATTCGTTTGAATACTCATGGTTTATTTCTTCTCTGCTTTTTTTATTTTAGCAAGTACATCTTCAAATTTGGCATAATTTACCACTACGCCGTCATCCAAATCAAATGCAATCTGTCTATCGGCCACTCGATGTAAGCGATCGTGGTACTCTTGGCATTCCACTAAATCTTTTTCAAACTTAGTTTTTAAGCGGCGTTCACGGCTGTTCAATTCAGCGGCACGGCTTTCTAATTCTGCCAGGCGGGTAGTTAAATATTCTATATGTGGCAATAAATAGCGCGTACGCACTTGCTCCGCTGTATATGGGTTCATGCGGTGCATATACACTAAACATTGGAAAGCCCCCTTATCGGAACGGAATAACCAGTAAATGGGCCTATTTTGGTAACGTTTTAAGTGATCTTTCCAAAAGTCCTTCACAAAATAGGTTTCTATATCTTTACCGAGAACAGATTCTATAAAATTAAGATTTCCCGTTAGGTTTTCGGCTCCAAACGCCACTTTAAGAAAACGCTTAAAGCATTCAGTGGCATTGTCAGAGAAGGCACTATCCCGCGTCATTAATGGCAGAATAGCATCTTTGTCTATACTAAACGATTGGCCGTTATAAGAATAGGTAGATATTTCTTCGTCTATTGGGTTGGGATGTGCAATGTGCAATCCCGGTTTATCTAAGCGGTAACGCCCCATCATACAACCTACTGCATACGATATAAGTTGTTTTACAATTTCGTCTTTGTTCCACTTTAACTCATTATTTTCTATGGTAATCTCACCTTGTTGAAGAATGGTTACCTCATCTAATGGCACATCCGGTGTCAGTTCGTCCTGCAAGCCGTAAATATCAATAAATTGGCGATTGAGTTCTTCTTCGTTTTTATGAAGTGTTAAAAACTTATCTGCCCAGTATTTTTGATACTCTTCCGTCAGTTTTTCCAAAGAATAGGCAGGATGTTCCTTGCTCAAACGTAACAATTCATTCTCTTGGAAATCCCAAGAAGTTTCATGAGCATCCCAATCAATTCTACTGACGAAAATATTTTGCTTAACAAGATCTGAAATTATTTGTTTTTCATCCTCTTTCAATGTCGGCAACACATATTTAGCAACATCACCACATTGACAATGATATGTTGAATTAAAAACTTTTTTTAACAAATGGAAAACGGGAGTATTAACAGCGCCTAAAGTCCAGTATTGATTATCTTTAGATGGGAAATAGCAATGACCTGATATATCATAGAATGTGTCTGCCGGAGCAAATCTAAATGCATTTTTCCCCGAAGTGATATCACTCCATGTGCATTTCCTTTTTTCCAAGAAATCTAATTCCAAAACTCTTGCATTATCTTGTTGTAATACAAATGATGGGGTTTTGTTATACCAAAGAAGGTGCTCCATGTTTCCGTACCATCTTCTAAAAGTTCCACCTTTAAGATATTTTATCCATTTTAATCCTGTGCTTGTTCCATTAAATTCATTAAATGTTATCTCAAACCAAAGACGTAAATATTTGTCATTGTTTGATGTTTGCATTCCAACTTTTGGTTGAGCAATCTCTCCAATAGTTGGATTGGTGTCATACATTTGCCAAACGGTTGATTTAACCCAATACCCCAACGGGCAACCGGGTATTTTTTCAAAATTTTTCTGATTAACATTAGGATAATATACCCCTTTAAGATTTTCAGCATTTAAAAACATCCTTTCTTTATCAGAACAATTTTTGCCGTCTACAAGACGGTAATAGATACCACTTGCGGAATATTTATTTTTACTAACAACAAAAGCCACATTTTGCACCACTTCTCCGGATAATTCATCAAAAGTACGCGGACCGAGATGAAGCAAATTATCTATATGTTGTTGTGTAAGCAAGGAACTGCGTAATTTTTCAAATGAAGATAAAAACATCCATCCTTGCATACTTATCATGCCATATTTCCCCTTCCGAGCCAATAAATTGTTAGAAAGGAGCATGAATACGGAAAATAGGTCAGCTTTTCCGTCAGAATAGTTTTCTTTAACATACTTGGAAAGATCCACATTCATATCGCTACTATGCATGTATGGTGGATTCATTACCAAAGTGGCATACTTATCCGTCAAAGCCAATATTACTTCAAAAGCGGATAAAAGTATTTTTATTTCCCGATTAACGATTTTTCCTTTCCATTCTTGGTACCGCATAGCAATAGCCGCACGGGTGGAGTCCGATAGTTCAAACCGCATAATAGAGCCCAAATTCTTCCCTTGTTCAAGCAATTTCAGAGCCACCATTGTTTCCTTGAGGGTGGTCTCATTCGCTCCGGCAAAAAATTCGTTCAATATAGTTGACAAATTGGCTTTAGCATTAAGTTCAATTACAAGGTCCGCTACATGCATATCCAATACACGGGGCAATGTTTGGGCATCTAAAAAGGATTTATCTTTTTGACATGCTTTTAACAAGAGTGCAAACATGGCCAGCTGTTTGGCCCGTGTATCCAAATCTATTCCCAATAGATTATATTCAAAAATCTCCTTAATGGCCTGGCGGCGATTATATCCTTCCTCAATGTAAATGGAAAGCAACAAATCAAAAGCTTCGTTTAATATGTGGCCCGATCCGCACGCTAAATCGGCAATTGTCAGTTGATGTACATCTGTATAATGGAAAATCAACTCTTCAGGGCTGGGAGCACCCGGTTCCACCAAATATTTCATTTGGGATTTGATACTCTGTGCGTTGGGATTATTGTCTAAATAGATTCGCCCCAACGTATTCTGAACCATGTATTTTACAATCCAATTTGGCGTGAAAATTTGGGTAGCTGCCGGAATATCTTCCGGTTTACGTTTTTGTTTAGAAGCAAAAACCTCATCTTTCTTCTCGGAAATATAAAACTGATACAGCCAGCCTATCAGTTCACTCTGTTTATAATCTTCATCCGTAATAAAAGTAGTGTTGTTAAGCAAATCCACAAAACCATTTGCCGCTAAAATGTTAATAGGCAATAGTAATTCTGTATAGTCATTAATATCCCCAAAACAAGCCGCTAACACAGGGTTATTTCGGCAATAATTCACTATCAGCAACCCAAATTGTTCCGTTGTTTTGGTATCATCATCTAGCAATTGATTAAGTTGTTTGCGGTCGTAGGCTGTCATTTGTGGGTAAATACCGCGACGGGCATCTGCTACAATGCGTGGAATACGTAAAGATGGATTGGGATACGCTAAAACAGGCTCTATCAGGTTATTTTTCATTAAAATACGAATAGCCACGAGGCGGTTAAACCAAGTGTAAGCTGCTTCCTCGCATACCTGTGCAATACCCTTTTCTGTTACATGGGTATACAACGACTGCCATTTATCGTAAAAGGAAACATCTTCAATAACTTGCCCCATGAATACAACATGATCTTGCCCCTTTATGGGCATTTTATCTGCCGGCACATGACCGCTAGCATCAAAACCCAAGGAAGATATTTTATTTTGTATTCCTTGTTTTAATATTGTTCTTGCTTGTTGAGCGAATTTCTTTATTTGGCTAGTTTCCATAATTTTACGAAATGATTATCTTATCCCCTTTGGAAATGTGTTCCATTAACTGCCCTTTTAATTGATTTAAATAGGCATCCACTTCTTTTTCATTCGTAATAGGGGTAGAATTACGTGTATTTAACTTAACGAATTTAACAACACCTTTATTCCCGTGATTTAAGATAGAATCCAATTCCTCTTGATAGAAGGAACTCTTTTCATTTAACACATTCTTTAAAACGAGAATATTATCCGATTTAGTTTTATCCGCAATAACATCGTTAGCGGTTTTATTATATGGCACCTGGTTTTCCTCGGCTAACGAATGCAACTGCTCAATCTCGTGCGTATAAGCATCCGCAATCTGTTGACGAAGAGATTTTTTTACCTGTTCCAATTGCGTTTGCAACTCGTCACGCAATTTTTTATAACTAGGCATATCATCTATCGGCCATGCATTTTGTTTAAGTGCCAACATGGCATTTACTGCCTTTTCGCAACCACTTAGTTGCTCGAAATTGGCCTCATTATCCCGGATAAATTGCAAATACTCTTGATAGCGAGCAAACTGATCGGCACAAAATTCAACAATTTGCTTATACTTATCTTCTAATTGCTGGGCCTGCGCCGCGTCAGCAATAATCTGCTTAAAGAATTCTTGTATATCACGTTTCTGCCGCCATGTATCCACTAATTGACGTAAATCTTGCACTGTTTTGCCAAAGGGATAATCCCGAATCTTCCTATACACATCATCCAAAGCAGATTCCTCGTTAGCTAATTGAGACTGCGCTTCTTCGTAAATTGTACGAGGATCCATTTCGGGTACAAAAGTAGCTACTTTGTTATAAATGGTACGCCAGCTATTTATAAAGTTGTTAATAAGCTCTTGCGATATTTTCTCTGCTGTTCTAATTGTGAATTTTTGTTTTTCTTTACATATTTTTTGAGCAACCACTTGTCTTTCCACATGTGGATTATTGTTGTACAGAAACATATATTCATTTCTTAATACGAGTAGGTTAAGAATAGCGAGTGTACATATTTCACTCCACCCATATGGAGCAGCTGCAAAGTTCTGCACAATATCATTTACATTTACTTCCGGCTGATGTTTAATCAAATAGTCCTTTACCCGCTGTTCAGCTTCTGAAACAGGCGTAAGCTGAACATTTTTACTAGGTTGCAATATTTCTCGATTCAAATCAGTAGAAGTAACCGGCAAATCAGCAACTAAAGAAGCCTGCGGAAACACATTTTGGAAGTGCTTTTTTAAAGCCATTTCGTAACGAGTTTTTCCTTTATTGGCTCCTATGTCTAATACTGTAGTACCGGATATTACTGTGCTTTTATCAAACAAATCACGAAATCCCTTTTCAATTTTGCTTCTATATAAATCGGCAGCACGTTGCTTAAACTCTTGCAAAGTTTTAGCTCGTTCCTCACTGGTTGCACGATTATTTCTTAAATATGTCTGGGCCTGACAATACCAATAAAACTTATTTCGTAATTCTTTCTGATTCTTATACTCCTCCGCCATGAAAAATGCTAAGACTTTGGGAGTATTGGTAAATGCAAATTGCTCAGCAGAATCTTCCGCAGATTCCATAACAAAATTTAAGGTGATATCTGCATTATTACTCAAGAAATTTTTTTCCATAATGCTAGCACCTATTGTGAATTTACTGGATTCAAAAGTTTCTCGCGGCTGGGGAGTGATATAATTAATAAACAATTCCTTCAATTCCTCTGCCATCGTATTATTATCTATATTTTGATTTTTAATCAAAGAGGCTACTTCGCTTTCATCTTCACTATAGAACGCATAAGACACCATTCCTGACTTTGAAACTTCGGTTCTGATAATATTTCTATCCATCAAATAGTCCAAAGCCTTTTGTACATTTTCTTTTAAGGTCAATTTTTGAGTATCCACATCATTCATGAGCAAACATGTAATATTATCAACCGTTGCGGGGAATAGGAGCTTATCATTCTGCGATAAGTTACAGACCATAAACAAGATATTAACCACCCTTTGCCCCATTTCTTTATCTGAATATTCGGCAATCACATTATTGGCATTTCTTATTGCTCTTTGTCCTTTAGCGACAAGAGCTCCCTTAAACATTGGACCAAAGAAGGAGTCAAATGGAATAAAGCTTCCTACAGGCCAATCTTTTGCCTTTTTAGCTGTACTGTGCGTAACCTTGATAATAGATCTTTCATTTCCTTTCACTTCTCTATCTACAAAGTCCAAACGCTCGAAGGAGTTAAAGACCTGCTCAATTAATCGGAATTGATAAGGCACAAAAGGATAGAATTTTATAAATTCATCCTTATTTGCAAACGCATTATAAGAAGGCGGCAATTGAAATTGAGCCGCGATCGCATTACGCTTTTTATCATAGAGCTCCCCAAGTTTTATAGCCGCTGCTCCGTTTTTATCTAAAATACGCTTTTGAGTAATATACTCAGACTTGGTGCCCGTCAATGAAACTTTGACTTCGAAGCGTCCCATGATTTTTCCATAGTCTTCGCTGGTCGCATTAATTTGACAACTTTCAAGAATTTCTTGTAAGTCCTGTTGTGCAGTAGCCGCAATCCATATCTTATCGTTACACTTCTCATGCAAACGTGTAACAATCTCCTGTAGCTGAAGTAATAATCCTCGACGGGCGTCTATAAATTGACTGATTTCATCTACAAGAAAAATCAAGCGGTATTTATCATCTTTTTCTTGAAGATATTGTTTTAATTCTTCGCAGAAACTTTCTACGCTGACCAATGCATCATCATCTTCAATTCTTTTCTTAATGGAATCAATTGATAAAGATGGAACGACTCCTTTGCCTATTTTAAGTACGGTATCTAATTCTGTAATAGCTAAATCAGCTCCGCTTTGTTCCCAATTTAACCCCAATTGTTTTTTTATCTGTTGTTTGAATTCAAGAAATTTTCCCTTTTCATCCAACACTTTTTCAAAATAACGAGCTAATGCCAAATTTGAGCGATTATATCCTCTAAATGAATTAAATTCATGCCAAAAGGCATCCAAAAAGACACATTGCTCATTTCCTCGAATATTATTCACTGTGCCAATGTTAAACAAAATGGTATCTACTTTTGCTGATTTAATCCATGAAACCAGATCGTGCATCTCACTAACAGAAACATCTAAATTATTCGTAGGATTCTTAAAAGGATCTAAATCTTTGACAGCTTCTTCCAAGCGTCCTAAAGCTTTCTCTTGGAAACGCGTATCTAAACAATAGTCCAAATATTTCAAAAAATGAGATTTCCCAGTGCCAAAATATCCATTAATCCAAATTCCATTATGACTTAACTGACGTTTCCGGATGGCCGACAAAATCTTATACAGGCTATTTACAATTTCATCTGTAAACACATATTCATCTATTTCGATTTTTGCAGTTTCTTCAGCCAAATCGCTAGCAGATACCGCAGGATTAACAGCTCTTGTAATGTCCTTAAGATATATTTCTTCCAATTTCATATGATTTACCCATTCATTAAAGTTGCACGATATGTATGATGATCTTCCAAAATGTTAAAAAGTCGGTAATTATTACCTTCTTTATTCCCGGGATAAAATACAATTATTTTATAACGACTGCTTTTGTTGTATTGCTCGTAATTAGCCAACAACGTACTTATTCTCATATACGGGAAAATTTTTCCTAGTCCATATAAAAATACATAGGGCCGCTTTTTGTCGTCACTAATACTGATGTGTTCTTTAATGTGCTTATCAAGATATTTATAGAATTCCGAACAATTAGCTTTTCCTGTTAATAGTCGAAGCACCGCTTCATGATCATCTTTATCTTTTTCAAGCAAATATTGCAATAAAGATGAATTAAAATTACCGTACGGTTGATTATTCAAAAAATTACATAGTTCCTCGAAAATATCTATTGTTAAAACATCTACATAATCAACAGGACGCAAAAGATTTTGTTTAAACTCACGTATCTGTGCTCGCATTATATATTCATCAGCCGGATCATACAGATAGATAAAAAAATTATAAAAAATATCATTTTCTGTATTTTGGAACTCATTGCTACGCAATTTTTCTTCCAATTCTTTTAAACTCATATTTTTCATACAAGCACCTTTGTAATACGCTCAATTTCATACGGCTGCAGGAGACAAGCTTCCAAGAACCAATTTTCTCGTATTTTCAAATAAAATGCAAATTCTTCATCAGTCAAAGAAATCGGCTTAAGTTGTTCCCCATTTGGTTCCAAAAATTTAACTTTACGTAGAAAAGACAGGAAGGCACTTGCCACTTTGATTTTCGTATTATCACTCCAACTATCTACGAAATCATCTTGGGTAGCAATTGCATTTATTTCCATCAATACATCCGTTCTAGTCAATGTTTGGCGAATAGAATGCCATTTCTTAAGAACAAGATTTAAATGCAAATCAAAAAAGAGACGATAACACTTTAAATTTACAAAATACATAGCTACACACTGAGCCTCTTTGGAAAAAGACAAATATTCTTTCCAAAATTCTTGTGGTACAGACTGATATCTTTTTACAAGTTCGACCACCGCTCTTTTTCTGGTGTTTTCTGTATTGATCATTAAGTAGGAATTTTCAACAACTTCCTTTTTCAACAAGGTGTCTGAAGCTGGGTCCATAAGTAACGGCAGGATACGGTTCATTTCTTCTAACATGAAACCACAACCTGTCATAGAAGCACTGTATGGGCTTTTATTTTGTAATTGCATAACTATTCCTATCCCTATCGGCCCAATTTCGGTGCCAAAATAGGGCTTTATGTTATTTTAATAAATATGTCCTATCTTTTACCACAGTTTTCCCTGCAGAGTTCTCTTAAACATCTTGCTTTATCCATCGTTTTTCCTGATCTTCAAAGTTCACCTCCCCTTCCGCAACATTCATAAGCTCACGTAAAGTCACATTATTTGTATTTCTGTATTCTAAAATATCAGTTACTATGCGCGGGGATAAATAGCATAGGTTAATATACCGCGTAATCGTGCGTTTCGTCATGTGCACTTCTTTTTCCAAAACTCTCATTCCCCCGCCGCGTTCGCTTATCTTTTTAAGTTGCCAACCTCGTGCCAAGGCGCGAACTAAACTTTCATTGAGTTGCCGTACAGTTAAAATATTGCGCGCTGTGCCATTTCGCAATTTTACAGAGGATACATTGGCAACCACAAATTTCCCGCGCACATATAAATTACCTTCCATCCGTTCTAGCGAAAGGGGTTTTCTCTCTAATTTCTCCGTTATTTTCGGGCAATTGATTAAATCGGTTTTTATTTGTTTTTCATCTAAAAGAATCGTCAAATAATGCGCTTTCCCTGCCGTCTGGCATGTTGCCTTAACAATCCAAGACTGCATTTGTTTATCCGTTATGCCAATTCCATCGGCCAGGGGCTCTAATTCCTCCAAATCTGTTTGCCGGAGCATATCAAGCACAAATCCATCCAACTGCTCCACGGGCAAGTAATGCCCGCCTACACCGTTGTAGTAATACAGTATTTTTCTCCGGTGACTTTTTGAGGAAGTAAAACGGAATTTTTTCCCTTTATCATCGTATAACTTATCCGCCAAAACCGTTTTATGGAACTTATAGTGGTTAAACGCATTGGGATCATGAAAACGTCGCCGAATTACTTGTTGGACCTGTTCCCACAATTCACGCGTAATAATAGGTTTATGCACTCCGTTATAAATTTTATTTTGTCTGTAATGCGTGATTTTGCCGAGGTAAACAGGATTTGTCAGCATACGTTGCACGGTGTTTTTCTTAAACGGTTCGCCGCCCCGCGTACGCTGGCTGTGTTTGGTAACCCATTTTTTGGTATGTATCCCCTGTTTATTTAGCCATTCAGCCATTCCAAGCATATTTTGCACTTCAAGATATTTTTGAAACACTTGCCGCACGATCTCAGCTTCCGGCTCATTTACCACAAGATGCCTGTCGTTGAGGTCATATCCTAATGGCAAATTACCCCCCATCCATAGCCCTTTGGCCTTACTGGCAGCAATTTTATCGCGCACACGCTCGGCGGATACTTCCCGCTCAAATTGTGCAAAAGATAAGAGCATATTGAGGGTTAATTTACCCATGGAATTGCTTGTATCAAAAGACTGCGTGATAGATACAAAGTTGCACTCATACTTGGCAAACTCCTGCATCATTTTATGGAAGTCAAAAATAGAGCGAGACAGACGGTCCACCTTGTAGACAACAACCACTTGTATATTGCGGGCGCGGATTTCTCCCAAAAGAGCCTGTAAGCCGGGGCGCTCCATCGTGCCACCGCTAATCCCACCATCCTCAAAAGTTTTATAATACTCCCACCCGTTAAATGCTTGCGAGAGAATATAGGCCTTGCACGCCTCTTCCTGATTTTGGAGCGAGTTAAACTCCATTTCCAGCCCGCGCTCCGTAGATTTACGGGTGTATATTGCACAATTAATTTTTGCCATTTAGTATAATTCTCCTATACACATTACCGCTTACTATAGGGAGATAAGTCAAGTGTTATACAGCAAACAAGATGGGATAAAAGATTTTATAAAAAGAACAAAAGAAAATTTAGATCTCTATATTGATCAAAACAAGCGAAATCCTTCTCGATATCCATGGGAAGTTACAGCAATAATAAATTCTTTTTTAGGACTTATTATATTGCCCCAAGAAAAAGAAACAGAGTTATTAAAAAACATAAAAATACCTCGTATAACAGAAAAAATAAAAATATCTAAACGAACAAGTGAAGCTTTGTTCAAACATCTAAGAAATTCCGTTGCCCATGGACATTTTTTTGATAATATAATTGGAGAAGAAAATATAGAAAAGATCTCTTTTACTGATTATAATCCCATAAATAAAAAACGGACATTTCAAATCACTTTGTCTATACAAGATATATGCGATATTATATCTGCAATATACAATCAGACAATGAATTCATAGTTTTTTACGCGTTAACCCAAAAAATTTGGGGCCGCTAACGTGGGCCCGCACAATTTTCTCCGCTAGTGCTGTTAAATTGGGATATGTTTTCCCTTCCCACTCGTAGGCGTTTTCCCCTTTTACGGTCACCTGATACGTCCGTCCTTTATAAGTTTTTGTAAGAATCGTGCCCACGGCCAGCGCATAACGCTTTTTATGCGCATGCTCAATATACTTGTCGGGATTGCTCGCATAACGATCAAGCCGCGTGATGTATTTTTCTTGCAATTTGCAACGCCCTAATTCACATTGAATGGCATACCACAAAGGGCGTAGCTTGGCCTTAACACCTCGCAAAGGACTGGGATAGAAAACATTCCAATAAAACCGCAGTTCTTTGGGAGATAATTCTTTTAATTCTTCATAACTTTTGGGCAAGTAGCATTTTCTTCTCATGACAAAATATCTTTAATCTGACGGATTTTTTCCACCGAACGGCTTTGATTACAATAGGCCTTGGCTAAAGTTTCCAAAAATTTAGCGACTAACAAAACAATATCTCTTTCACAAAGATTTCGGGGAGGCCGCCCCAGGGGATTACCCGAGCGGCCCTTTACAAATCTCCCCGATACTGGTGGCAGTTGGCGCGGTGTCATTTGGTAAGTCCAAAGAACACATAACCGCTGATTTGGCGTTTAACGATCGTCATCGCCACGCGCGAGATGCTTTTGAATACTTTTCCTTCATATTCAAAGCCATTTTCCAATACTTTTACTTCTATGGTTTTACCGCGGTAGGTTTTAGTGATGATGCTACCCGGCGCAGGCAAGCGATTATCGCGTGGCCGGACCGGCAAGTTTTCAAGCGCAGTTTCTGCTTGCATGATAGGACTTACCACGCGCAGAACTGCGGGTTTTGCAGATGTAGTTTTGGGTGCTGATTTTTTAGTGTTTTTCTTCATAACTTATCTCCTTAAGTAAGCGATTTTTACTTCGTACTACATTCACGCTTACTATCGGGCGATAAGTCAAGCTAATTTAAGAAAATCTTTCTCTCATGATATCAATGATAATTTCATTTTGTTATACTATTATAACGAAGATAAATATCTTCACGATGTTCTATCTGTAATACAGTTTAATATACCTTTGAGGATAAATAATAGAATATGGAAGAAAAAGAAATTTTTATTTTAGGAGCAGGTTTCTCACGAGCAATAGCAGGCAACAGCATGCCTTTACTTCATGAATTGACAAAAGAAATTTCCGAAGGAATAACGTCTGTTTCAGATAATGATATTAAAAACATATGGGATCAATATATTGTTCAACCTAATATTGGAAACATTCGATCAATCGAGGAACAAGATCCTGATAAAAATCGATCCAATTTCGAAGATATCATGACTTTCTTATCCTCGGATTTTGCTTATGAAGATTACAAAGATCAACACCTAAAAGCAATTCTATATCGGTATATCACAGATTTAATAGTGAAAATCTTCGAAAGAAAAAATCAAGAAAAGAGCATATTACAAGTTCCTTGGCTTCATAATTTTGCCAAACGCTTACATAATGAACGAGCCGAAATATTCACTTTTAATTATGATTTAGTATTGGAAAATCTTCTTGCCCAATCTTTAAACTATCCTAACCACGATTTTGATCCAATCTATACCATAAAAACTATGGATAACAGTAACACAAGCTTCTTCAATAACGATGCTAGAGATTATTGGAGAAAATCCATCAAACTTTATAAATTACATGGTTCCATTAACTGGTTATATGATCCGGATTTTCAAAATGGAGTTAGAATCGTTTCCAGCCATACTTTACCAGAATATCGACAAGGACTCCAATGTTTAATAGTCCCCCCAACTATGCTTAAAAATTTTGAATTAAAAACAAAACTTCTAGATTTTCAATGGCATGTTTTTAAAGACAATTTAACTCAAACGACCAAATTATATATTATTGGCTACTCAATTCCCTTCACAGATGTAGCGACACGATTTGTATTGCAAACACAATTAAATCCAGAATGTGAGATTTTTATCGTCACCCTTAAACCAATGATGGATATAGAACAAGGATGGTATGATTTGTTTGATTTGCAGAACAAAAATGGAAATTTACACATACTTGAGTCTGGTTTCAATGAAGACAGTATAAAAAAAATAGGATTAAGTTAACCCGGCGATACTAGTAAATATTGCTGCCGGGTTGTTAATTTTTACCGTTTGGCAAACAAAGGAATCAATAATTCCCTTATTGTTTGCATGGCATCTTCTTCGCTAATGCCCAATTCGTCAATATACTTGGCACATTGGCCGACACTCGGTAAGGTTTGAGCCGATTGATATACTCCTTTGAAATGCTCGTAACTGCCGTTTAGTTCTTTCATTTCCCATTGAAAGTGCGTCTTTTTTAGCGCTTGGGTTAGCATATCGCCGCGCTTAAACTCCCACTCAACCGTGGTATACTCGCTTTTCTCCGCCATTAGGTCCATATATTCTTTAAATTGCCGCATAAACCCAACGCGCACCAGTTCTATTACTTTTTGGATTTGTTCGTACTCTTCATCTGTAATTCGCGCTATGGGGCGGTTTGCGGCTAATGTTTGATAAAGCGTTGCCTTTTGTTCCTCGGCAAGGTTAGCGGTTGCGTCCTCTACACCTTGCCAATATGAATAATCTTGGGATATTTCTTCCCAAAGGTTTTCCAAAATAAACAGGCACGCATACGTGCATAATAAGTCCGACAGAATAAGTGCGGTACCAAACGCCTTCCGGCCACCTATCTGCTTAAACATAGCATTCAAGTTCAAATCGCACTTCATCGGGTCGCACGGCTTGGCAGATGATATGATTTTATTGTGGTACAAGAAATTATCTATCATTTCTTCCGTCACGTACCCCTCTTTAATCAGGCGGCCCATAAACAGCTCGGCCTTATCTTTGCGTTGCCCTTTTTGGTGGATGTTAAATAATAGCTTTTGGCTTTGGATATCGCCACGAAGTGCCTTATTGGTTAGTTGTCTTGCAAAACCCTGTTCTTTGGTAATTTTAGAACCGTCCGTAAGCGTAATGGACGAGTTTAATTCACGCTGGATATAGGTGTAGATACCGTTTTTACTTCCCTTGGTGCGGCCTTTGGGGTTACCGCTTTGGCCTGGCTTGAATTGCGTTTTCTTGGGCGGCTTACCGTACCCTACTTCGTACTGTTTGGGCATGGTGGACTCCGCTTGCGCGGTTACTTCTTTTACTTCGTTTTCGTTCATATACTGCTCCTTGTGTTATGTTTTATTTGTTTCCGTCATAATTTTATCCCTCTAGAGTTAGTCTATTTTTTGCCGATAACGGCAAAACCCACGCTACATTAAAACATATTTTCTATTTTATGTCAACTTTTTCTATTTTTAATAGAAATTGACTAAACGCGTAAAAAAAGTTATACTGTTTGTATTGGAGAACACTATGCTTTCGGCAAAACAAAAACAAATTTTAGAACTCGTCCAACAAAACCCGCAAATCACTTTGGCAGAACTGGCTAAAGTGGTTGGCTTAAAATCGGTCAGCACCGTGCACGTGCATATCCGCAAACTGATTAAAGAAAACTTTTTAGAGCGTAACGGGCACGCGCTAATTGCCACGCACAGGCCCGTGGATGAGTTTACCCCCATCCCCTTTTACGGATTTGCCCAATGCGGGGATACGGACATTTTTGCCGAAGAAAACATTGTGGACTATGTGAATATGCCCACTAAGTTTTTGCCCACCCCTACGCAGGATTTGTTTTTTATTAAGGCCAAGGGCGATTCTATGGAGCCGTCTATTAGTGACGGGGATATGCTAATGTTCCGTAAGACTAGCCAGTTGCCCTCTGTTGGAAGTGTGGTATTATGCCGCCGCGAAGACGGGCTCAAAATTAAGCGCCTTGGGCGGTACAACACCGAAAACGGCCCCGCCTACCGGTTGGTATCGGACAATAAGTCCAAATATGAGCCGTTCCCGGCAGACGCGTCCGTCCAAATTTTAGCCAAACTTGTGAGAATGAATTAAAGGAGATTATATGACTAAATCAGCACTTGCTATTTTTGAAGATTTTAAAATCCGTCGCCACTATGACGAAAAGACAGAAACGTGGTATTTTTCTATTGTGGATGTAATTTATGCGCTTACTCAAAGCAATAACCCTAGAAAATATTGGAGCGTCTTAAAAACCCGTTTAAAAGCCGAGGGAAGTCAGTTGGCTACAAATTGTAGTCAACTGAAATTACAGGCGGCAGATGGCAAGTTTTATAAGACGGATGTAGCCACCCCGGAACAGCTTTTACGCCTTATCCAGTCCATCCCTAGCCCCAAAGCTGAGCCATTTAAATTGTGGCTGGCCAAAGTGGGCTATGAGCGCATCCAGGAAACCGCGGACCCATCAAAGGCCCTGGATCGCGCGCGCCAAACTTGGAAAAAGCAAGGCCGTAGCAAACAATGGATACAACAGCGCATGACGGGCCAAGAAACCCGCAATAAACTAACCGATTACTGGCAAGCGCACGGAGTTACCAAATCGGACGATTTTGCCATGCTCACAAACGTCATCCACCAAGAGTGGAGTGATTTGTCCGTTGCCCAACACAAAAAGTTAAAAGGGTTAGAGCATGAAAACCTGCGCGAGCATATGAGTGAAGCAGAACTGCTTTTTACGGCTTTGGCTGAGTTATCCACCCGTCAAATTGCGGAGAAAGACCAAGCAGAAGGCGTGCAAGAAAATAAAGCAGCCGGGCGTAAAGGCGGCAAACTTGCCAAACAAGCGCGTTTACAATTTGAAGAAGCCACCGGAACCAAGGTAGTTACATCCAAAAGTTCCCTGCCGGACTTTACACCGAAGAGACAGATTAAAAAGAAATAAATTAAATGCCCAACACAAACATAAAACAAATTGTACTTGAACTCATAGCAAAAAAACGAGAAGGCGGTTATTGGGATTTCAAAGAAACGTGGCATAATAACAAAGCCGAATTACTTCACGATATTATATGTCTATCAAATAATTTAGAAAACCGTGACGCCTACTTAATTTTTGGCGTCAATGATAACGCGCAAATTGTCGGGCTCTCCACAACAGAGAACGCATTGAACACGCAACAACTCAATGACTTCCTACGTAGCAAGAAGTTTGTAGGGGACTTCCGCCCTGAGACAATTGTTGATTCTCTCCCAATAAACACTAAAACCCTACATGTGGTAACCATAAAAAATTCGCGCAATACTCCTTTTGTTCTCCGCGAAAAATGCAACGACGGAAATAAGTGCGCTCACGAAGGGAATATCTATACAAGGATTCAAGACTCCAACACACCTATAGATTCCACTGCTGATAATGACAAGGTTGAGTATTTATTTAAAAAACGTTTTCGTATAGATGCAACTCCCCTAATGAAATTAGAATACTATCTCTCTTCACCGGAGCACTGGATGAGAAGTGATGAATATACTGGCCGTTATTATTATGAATTTGCGCCAGAATTTTCCCTAACATTAGAAGGATACGAAACCAACCATAAGAATTTTTTATCTAAAATTTTTCCTGACAAAGATGCCACTTGGGAAAGAGCTGACTTTAAGGTTTACGATCACATTATTCACTCAGAATATCATGTCAGTTTAGATGGAGGTCGTATCCATATTGCAGTACCTCATCAAGAATTCGCCCCATCGAGTAACAAACAAAAATGGTTCACATATTTTTATGTCGTGCAAAACTCGTTATTATGGTTATTTAATAAATTTATTCAAACTCAATCCATAAGCCGCTCATTAGAATGTTTTACCAAACCAATAAATCAGCGTATTATCATTTTCCGTTCTGACGAAGAACGGGCTCGATTCCATAGTTATTTAGAAAAAAAATCTAAGTTAATTGTGGAAGAAATGAAAAAAGTTATTTCTGCTAGAAAAATTTCTAGTGATTGGACCAAAAATGATGAATTAGATTATAAATCAACACAAGCGATTAAAACGATTTATGATCATTGGAAAAGGGAAGTTCAATAGAGCAACTTTTCCTTGCTTTGTTTTTGTAATTTCCCTGATCCTTCCCTGTTTCTCTGCGTAGGGAATTGGCGGATATTTCAGCAACTATTTCTAAGACGAAGGCACATATATCAGCATGGCTCCGGAATCCAAAGGATAAACCGGCTAATGCCTGTTTTTTGCCTGTTAATTGCCTGTTAAACAGGGAATTGCGCATTACCACTCTGCGTTCTAAGAACCCGCACCCCATCAAAAATTTCTGCCCCACCATTTGAAAAGGCATCTTGTAGGAGGTGCCTTTTTTGTTGGCTAGTTTTCCCCACTCACGTCGGGAAAATTACGCAGTTTTTATCCGTTTAGGTCATAGAGTGCTTTTAGATGGGCGCCAAAAAGGCCCATTTCGGGCCTTTTTCTCTAACCACCAAATTCGCAGGATCCAAACTGACACTTAAAATTCCGTGCCAATATAGTCAATAGCATCTAATCCGGCATCAAAGGCATACTCGTAATAATCTTCACGCCGGCCCGTGCCCAAATGGTGGCATAAGCACATAAGCCACGGTCCATACTTGTTTTTAGCGTACGTTCGCCACACGCCAAACATCAGAAGCGGATCCTTGAGCCATTTGCCGTATTTAGTTAAAAACATCAAAATATCGTTGGGAGTTAGTTTGTCCACCAATTGGCGCGGCGCACCTTCGGTTGGATTAGTGATATACTTTCCGTCTTGCATTTTGCCCATGCACACGATCGTGCCCATCACAGCAGGAGCCCCCGTACATGTATAAAATGCTACGCCCTCATCTTCGTGTTCAATGGCTTTGGAAATACGTTCATAAATTTGATTAGCCAAATCAATCGGGCTATGATGATAACAGTTCATTTTATCCAAAAATGGCTCTGCTTCGTAGGCGAATTGATAACACATAAAGTGCCGCACGGCTTCCCTCTTGGGATAAATATATCCTCTATCTCTAAGCCGCTTAAGGTGCAACTCAATAAATAAATCATCCTCTGTCACCTTTTTAAGCGCATACAACGCGTCAAAAAGTGCCTCTAATTGTACATCTTCGTCTTCTTTACTGCGTTTCCACTTGCGGATCATTTGATATTTGTTCATAATAGTCTTCCCATGGCTATATGTGTGAAGCCACACTAATCTCTCGGGAATGCGAGTCAATATCAAAATACAAATGCTCTACCGTAAAAGATTCTGTTTGTTTGATAGTAAGTGCTAATTGCATCCGCTGCTTTTCTAACGGGGAACCGGCACTTTGCTCCATTTTTACCATCCCTACATAGGAAGATAAATTTTCCGGCACAATAATTTTATGCGGATGATATAAACTATCAAATTTAAGTGGCACATAATGTGGTATAGTTACAAATAAAAATAGCACCACATTGCGCTCTCTGGCTTGTACCCACAACGTTTCAGCGTTCTCGTGCCACTCATCTAATGTCATATTTTTTACGCAAATCATTGGCCCTTTCAAGTTTGACGGAATTTCCTCATCCGTCGTCCATACCATAGGGAATAGGGCGATTTCTTTAAGGCCAAGCGTAAACGCTTGAAAATCTTCCACATCCCCCTGTCCGCTCAACATCATATCCGGATCAATTTTGGCTTGCAAACAAGCCAGTTCTGCAAAATCGTGCCGGAAAGTATCGCCGCCTTCCAACACGCAGACAGATACCCCATTTTGCAATAATTTCAACAGTAAGTTTGTTTTCCAACAAGACAATGTATTTGTATCTTGACTGCCGAAGAAACTATAACACTCGCCGGGTGCGAACTCTATGCACGCATTTGCCAAGTTTTCATAAGGGATTGCAATACCATTATTGGTTGCTTTTTTAGGCATATTCATATAGTGTAAAAGTTTCCGGAACTGCTCTGCTTGTTCTTTCATTGTTATCATAATTCTTTCTCCTTTAATTTACGCGGAAACCGATGCCGCTACCATAGGAATTGTGTTTAAGTTTTTGCTCGGTTTCCAACATTTCTCTGATGGCATCAAACTGTGAAGTTTTCCCCAAAATTTCGGCTTTGTTCTTTACAAGGGCAAAATCGCCGGGCGTCAGTTTATCTAACCCCGCCACTTGCCGAGGCGTTATATGTAAGCCGAAAAAGTAGGAAAACGCTTCTTGTACCTGCTCTCTTGTCAAAAAGTCATATTTGACCTTAAAACTAAACCGACGTAAACTGGCCGGATCCAATGTATCCATTAAATTGGTCGTACAGACAAACGGATAGGGGTGGCTCTCCATCCATGTCAGCATTTCGTTCACGCCGGACACTTCCCATGAGTGTGATGCCGTAGAACGATCACGCAAGAAACTATCGGCTTCATCAAAAATCAGCATAGCTTTGGCTTCCTTAGCCTCAGAGAATGCCTCGGCAATATTTTTCTCGGTTCCGCCAACCCACATAGACAATAAATCCGACGCTCTGCGGTGCAAAACATCTAACCCTAACTGATCGGCCAAATACCGAGCGTAAGCCGATTTACCCGTCCCGCTAGCCCCATACAAACAAAGCGAGAAATTAAGACGGCCCAAACATTTTAATTGAGAAGTCAATGCGTTTAAATCTATATCCGCATGAATAAGCGCCGGGCAAAATTCATGTTCTTTTTTGTTTTCTTCCGGCTTTTTGTAGCCGCCGTTAAGAGCTTGCGTCATAAAAGACAGGTGGTCTTTAACTGTATTCAAATCCCCTTTAGCCATACGGGCCGCCTGCGCCGCCCCTGCAATCATGGATGGCGGTACTTCGTACTTTTTGGCAAGTTTTAATGTATCTTCCTTGCCGCATGTAATTTTATTTTCCGTTAGGTACTTATTCCAAATTTTTTGGCGCACTTCTATTGGAGGCTTGTTAAAACATACCGCGAGCGTAAAACGCCGGATATAGGCCGGATCCATGTGATGAATTTTATTGGTCGTCCAAATAACAGGGACTTCATTATTTTCCAACAGATTATTGATTTCTATTTTATTGGTACGAGTTTCCAAACTAGAGAACATATCTTCCCCCTCGTCAAAAAGAATACACGTATTATCTATTTTTTCCAACAAATATTGTTTGCGGTAAAATTGTTGCAAACGATAATTTTTTTCTTCTTCCCCCTCATTACATACTCCTACCGGGTACAAACGGAGTTTAGCCGCTTGAGCCAGATATTTGGCAAAACTTGTCTTTCCCGTGCCGGGAACACCATATAAAAGAATATTAAACCCTTTGGTATGTTTGGCTTGCTTCATAAGCCGCAAAGCCAAATCGGCCGCTTCCACATATTTAAAGTCTTTTGAAGTAAGAGCAACCTGGCACGTCGTCGGGCTCCCCAAAATGCTCGTACAAACGGCATCGTAATCCTTATGCGGATTATTCACAAATTCTTCCAGCCACGGGCTGGCAGCATAGTCCGCAGAATATCCCCGACGCTGTAAAATACCCAATTTCATAAGCGGAGCAGTGGATTTCAATAAAAAACCGATATTATTCCCTGTCTTTTCGGCTATTAATTCCAGCACTTCCCTATTCTCGCAATAATCATGCTGAAAACGCTGCAGCGTTTTGTTGAATAAACGGTTCCTACGCGCAAGGGTAAAAAAAGCTACCAAATTTTCTTCGGGAGAGGAAAGGCCAAACAGTTTACTCAATTCCCGTACATTTTTCCGGGGAACGGATAGCGGTTGTTCCAAATAGCAAGGTGCGTGTTTATCCAAAAATTCAATGATCTTCTTATTAAATTTAATATGATCTTCCCGAGTGTCTTTTTTCAGGGGCCGAAATGCTATAAGAGGCTTACGGCCACAGGCCCGGCTAAACCAAGAAAAATTATCTTCAAAATCGCCGAAACTTTGCAGATAGGGCAACAGCTTGTGTAGGTAGTAAAATGCCTCGTATTGTTCGTAAGTGTATTCCATAATTTTGTTCTCCTTTTTCGTTAGATTACTTATAGGATAACAAACCCTTGCGACAGCACTATGTCGCAACAAAAGTCACAAAAAAGACCTAGGCCAAAACCTAGGTCTTTTGAAATAAAAAACTACTTAAAAAAACTAATTTTGCTTTTTCTTTTCCCGTTGACTTTTCCAAAACGCTTGGATACCCGGAATAAGTTTTTTAAACTCATCCTCGCTCATAAAATCACTTTTGGCATTGTTACAAACATAACATGCTAAAATACAGTTATTCTCACTATAACCATCATTAGCGCTCTTCTGTTCTATCTCTAAATGCTGGCTGCGCGTTTTAGCCCGTTTGGTAAGCGGTTGTAAAATTTCCGCACATTCTTTTTCACTAATGCCGCAGTATTTGCAAACAGCACTTCCATCAGCTTCCCAACGTTCTAGATACCAACTCACAAAATCCTTAAATCCTTTTTTTTTGTTGCGTAATTTACCGATTCGTCGTACTTCCTTTTCAAAATATTCATATTTAATATCAGGATACAACTGCGCCAATTTCTTTTGGACTGCCGGCCTTAATTCATGTCTTAAGGCATCTTCAAAAATATTTTTCAACTGTTGATCTTTCATATTCCCTCGTTAAACAATGCACCGCACCGCCGTACTGCGATATTTGTTCACAATCCACGCGCACAAGCGGCTTATGGATGTGCTTTTTCATTATAGTAACAATTTTGTCATCTTCGGGCAAATTAAATTGTGGCACAAAAACGGCGCGGGACGTTTCCAAAAAGTTCACGTAAAGGCCTTTAGCACTTAGCCAATTATTTTCGTCTATCCGGCATAACAAAGGCACCGTCTTAAAATGATGAAAACTAGCTAACAAATTGCTAGATTTATCATCAAGCAACGTTTCAAGGGCAATATCTCCGTCAAAAATGTTTGTCGCACCTTCCATGAGATTATCTCCCAAAAACTGGATATACCCGTCTATATGGCCGATTTTGTCGCCTTTTTGCTGTGGTAGCCATAAAATTTCCTGCACACCGAGCGCACGCTTTAATTCTTGCTCCGCGTGTTCCTTTTGCCCGGGGTTTGATTTATGGAAAATCGTTTGTTTTTCCAAGCAAAATGCCCGTTTTTTGCCAGGGGACAGCACGATATTTCCCCCGTCTATACGCACATTACACGGTTTAACACGCGGGAAAGCACCCCGTACCTGTTCGCGGATAGCCGCCGTAAATTTAGGCGTATAATTGGCATAGCGCGGGTCAAAAAAGAGTTGGTATAGCTCTCCGGTTTGCACATTTTGCACAGGTAGAAAATCTCGCACCCATATATCGGGTAGTTCCAGCGCGCGCACTTCGTGATATTCTCTCAACTGCGACACAAAATGCTCATAAAATTTCGTGTGTCCGGGGTATGTCTGCTCCGTGTACCGAGTGGGTTTAGCCACGTAAATTATTTCATTTTTGGCCATGTATCCACCGCCAAAATACTTCTTTCTTATGCTCGGGCGCAATAATCACGCGGTCGTTGGGCCAATAATACTCCAAATCAATGACCGCTACCGCATCTATTACGCTACGCGGCATGAGATATTCACTCCCCATTACCCGCACCAATAAATCCAAATCCACCAGTTCTTGCCATACTTTCTCGTGTTCCAAATATAGCGTTGGCGCATTGAGGTCCTTTTCAAGTTGCGAAATGAACAACGGCTGGGGCTTTAACTGGTACACATAGTAATAACTAAACACCAGTTTGGCTACGTCGGACAAAGGCGGCAAAAAACTGTCTAGTTCCGCAAGCGCTTTCTTTACCTCCGGTTGTTCCAGCGCCGCCAGACCGTTTTGCTCTGCACCGTCCAAGATAGCGTCAAAATACTTAAACAAACTAAACTGCATAATGCACTCCATTTCCTTATTCGTCATAGGATTAGAATAACAAACTGTTGCGACAACACCTTGTCGCTGCTATGTGCTATACTTTTTGTAAGAGGATAGATAATATGACTAACAGCAATTCTAAAAAAGATAAAGAAAAAACCAGTAATACGATAAAAATAGCTAAAAGAGTCATTATTGAATATAAAGACGTTTTAGAAGGTTTAAAGGATAAATAGAGGTAACTATGCAAAAAGAAATGCACAACAAACTGACTCGCCTTTTGTATGAACTTAACGCCCTGGATAAGGGGGCCATCCGCCTAAAAGACATGGCGGCAGAAGTTGGTGTAGCGGTACGCACTATTCAGCGGGATATGAATGATATACAAGAAGCCAACTTCCCGCTGTGGAACCCTGATCCCGGTGTATACGCATTTGAAGAAGGGTTTTCGTTAGAACGAATGAAGTTGTCTAGTGCCGAGGCATCTATTTTGGTACTTATGAGTGATATGGCGTCCTCGTTAGGTGGTAATTTCGGTCATTCATTTGCCATGCTTAAAAACCGCTTATTGGCCGCTCCGCAAGATAACCCTTTCTTTATCAAAATGAACAGCGGAGAAATGTATAAAGATACGCCTATTACGCGCACTTTGGAAGAATGTGTACGTGAGCGTGAGTGGGTAACAATATGCTACAAGGGCGGTAAAATGGCCGACTATTTAATGCGTCCGCTTAAGTTAATGTGGGTGGAAGGTTTTTGGTATCTTTTGGCTCTTACCACTGATGACAAACTCCTTAAATTCCGTTTGGAAAAAATTACATCAGCCAAAGCCACAAATAAACCATTCAAATACGATAAAAATATAGATAAAATCCTGCGAGAAAGTACGAATGTATGGTTTGAAAAGGAACGCCCCTTATCGGTGCAGTTAGAAGTATCGGCCGAGTGCGCGCATTTCTTTAAACAAAAAAACTATTTTCCGTTGCAAAAGCTAGAAAAGGAACTCAAAGACGGGCGCATAATCCTCTCGTGCAAAGCCGCCAAAGAGGAAGAAATACTCCCCACCATTTTGCATTGGCTACCGCATATTAAGGTAATTTCTCCCACGTCTATGCATAAACGTGTAAAAGATGTTTTAAACGATTATTTAAGGAGTGTAAAATGAAGAAAATTTATTTAATTTTGGCCTTACTTGTGGCCGCCGGAGTAGGATATGGTGCGGCACAAATCCAAATCAAAATGGAACAAGTTAAAACGATTACCCAATACGCCGGAGCGAATATTGCCCGCTACGATTTGGGCGACATCGAATGCTTTGTAGAATCGACAAGCCACAGCATGTTCTGTATGAGGAAATAACACGTTGACACACCCAATTCAAACAAATATAACATAATTAAAATAGATTAGAAATTAAAAGGAGAAAGATATGCAAGAAGAATCACTAAAAGAATTATTTTTAGAATTTCAAAAACAATGGCCTATAGAAAAAATAAAAAGCATGACACTTCAACAATATACATGCGTTGGTAATAAAAATTCATTCACCTATTGGATTGAAAAAAGATTAGAATTATTGGGAAGTATTTGGGGTGGAAGTTCTTTCAAATTTGGAGTATATGAACGAGATCCTCAAAAAATAGGAACTGAACATAAAAAACAAGGATATACCTATACTGACAAGTATGCTTGGTATAGCAAATATGGAAATTCTCCAGAATCTGCCTTTGCTACGGTAAAACAAAACATTATTAATATTATTCTATTTGCACAAAACAATGAATTAGAAAAAATTGATAAAATCGATCTAGGGGCATCGTACAAATGGAAAATTGCATTCCATTATCAAAACATAAAAAAAACCACCATTCTCGCAGTATTTAAAAAAGAAGCCTTAAATGAGTATGTTTCAGAAAACATTAAATCCTATGCGGCAATTCAAAGATTTATTTTCAAAAAGAAGAATATCAAAAATTTCAAAGAATGCTTAAAAATAAGTGAAGAAATTTGGAGCAAATATCGAAGTAATTTTTCAGAAGAAGAACGAAAAAAAATTTCAAGAGAACAACAAAGGGAAATACTCAAGAGAGAAGAAAATGAACGTAAAGAAATTAGAATCCTCTCACGTAAACGCAATAGTAAAATTGTTACACGACGCAAAGAAATAGATAAGTATACGTGCCAAAATCCCAAATGCGCCTTTCAATATCAAAATAAAATTACAGAAGCCCATCATTTAACTCCATTATATACTACTGATGAGCTGATTATTACTTCTGTTGACGATTTAGTCACGCTATGCCCCACTTGTCATAGATTGGCACATTATCTCCTTTCGAGCGATGCAAAGAGAAAAAAAATTTCAGAAAATGAGAGTAAATTTACGCAAAAGAAAGAATTATTAGTAGCTCTATCGGAAGTATATTCGCAGAAAGAAAAAAAATAATTCAAAGCAAATTAGCTATGGAATAATACCGGGTGGCAATTTCCTTGTCACCCGGTATTATTTTCTTAAGATTTCCTAATTATGCGACACTATCCCGTAACACATCCACGATTTTGACCATGGCCCATGTGTCTTGCTCGCAATATTTAAGCAAATCTTTGCGTAGTTGCTCTAACTCGGCAGGTGGCAGTTTCTGCGCGTATAACACGTCAAAGGCATCCATGGCATCCCCACCGTTGGCAACTGCCATGCCTTCGTAAGTCATATCCGGCACAAGGGCGGGCAAAACCTTTTTGATAGACCAACTACAATGCATTTTGGGGTGTAAATAATCCTGTTTAAAAGGAGTGCCGGTGTCCATAAAGCGTTCCGTCATGTCCAAAAGCCGTTTAGCATCCTTTTCGGGGATGGGCAAGTCGTGCGCCATTTCGCTAATACGCCCCTTCTCAAAAGTCATAAAGTGAGCCAATATAGTGCCACTATTGCCGATATATTTAAGCAAGGCCTCCACGCAACCATAGCGCGGATCTTCTTTACCAATAGAAAGATACTCATAATGCTCAAATTTACCGTTCGGCTCGCGTTGCACGTGGAGCGAGAATTGGAACGGGATTTGCTGATAGGGCCGCGAGTATTTCCACAAAGGGACAACGGGTTGCGTCGTCTCAAAATCCAAATAATAAAGCGGGTACTCCAGTTTATTAAGCCACGCCGCCACCGCCGCATGGTCAATATAGGGTTTCCCGGTGCGTAACACCTCTACCCAACGGTTACATTTTTCATTATCAAAACTATTCGGCGGCAAATCCGCTACACGCACAATTCCCTGCGCCATAAATTCCCGCGCCCGGTTGCCGCGTAACAAGGCAAACACGGAATCTTGCGGAATATCTTTCCAACAATAGTCGTGGCACTCACAATCCGCACACCCACTTTTATCCAGTTCGGCGGTCGGCTCAGGGCCCGCTAGTAATTTCTTAATAGCGTCTAAATTTTCCTCAATATTCTCATCTGAAAATAGTTCGCTATCCATAGGTGTTAAAAGGAAAAGTTGTTTTATATCCGGCTCGTCCGTTTCCATAAAATAGTCGCTATTGATATGCATTAAATAACAATTCTCCGGCGTAACCCCACAATGCGTAAGCACATAGCGCTGGATAGAGATGTCGTCCACATAAATGGGATCAATTTTGCGTCCGCTACTTTTTACTTCCACTAAATTCCATCCGGTTGGCGTTTTTTCCAAAATATCCACAAATACCAAAATACCGTTATAGGCAAAAGCGGCCTCGTAGATAGCCGGAACACCTTGCGCCATGAGTTCCTGCGTGCGTTTAATGGCCTCTTGCGGATTTTGGTAGCCGTCTTTGACCAGCACCCCACCCGGAAAGCGTTTCCAAGCCAGTTCGCCGATTTGGTGTCCTCTATCAAAGATTTTCTGCAAAGCGGGACTTGGCGGAGTTAGCACCTCCTTTTTATTGCGGGACAGCCACAAGCGTTTAGGGCAACTGCGGTATTTTGTGTATTGTGATTTGGATAAATTCATAAGCACCTCTTAAACCTATGATACCACATATTAACGATTTGTAGCCCCGGTCCCCGTGATGACCGGGGCATCTACTTTACCCTCTACGATAGAGTGGCCCACCGCAAGACGGGCATTTCATCCCGGCAGGTGGAAAAGTAAACGTAAACATCTGACGGCATTTGCTACATTCGTATTTTTGTTCAGCCATAGTTGTTCTCCTATCTAGTTTTTACTACACCTATAGGATAACAAACCCGCGCGACAACATAGTGTCGCAACGTATTTCTCGCAACGAGATTCATAAGTTCGCACAGCATAAAATTAGCCAGGTTTTGATATGACAAAATATCAGACACTACACTTGGCAACAAATAGCCCAAACGGTAGGTTCTTTAATTCGGCTACCTGGGCGGCCAAATCGGGCGTTTTCCCGTCCGCACCGCCATCTGCTCCGTCAGCACCTTCCGGTGCACGGAGTATATTTTGTTTTAACATCAGTTCCAATAATTTTTTCATATTCAAATTACCCCTTGATTTTTTCCCAAAAAACACCTATACTGTAAGTAGGACTAACCTAAAGTTCAGAGATTTCTGCTTCCACTGACGTTTTCGCTTCTGCGATTACAATGGAGAGTTAGCAGGCCTCCTAGGTTAGTCTTCTTATTTTCCTCAAAAGCTTAGTTATCCCCCTTTCTTTCATTTTGATTAAGTGCACTATTTCAAAATGAGTTTTTTTATCTTCTACATCCAAAAGAACAACCGAATTATATTTACCCGCTTTCCCTATAAAATGCCAATAGTTTTTCCGCACAGGATCTTTTATTGGTGGAAAAGCCGGGCTGTACAGTGCAACCCCTAACAGTTCATCATATTCGCTTTTCAAAATATCTTTATGTCTAATCCCCGCATTACGCCCGAGAGTGCTTTTCTTAAAAAGCACGGGTTTACTCTTACTACCCAATACTTCTAATTGTTCATGATTGAGCCAAGGTAATATATTGTTTTTGCTAAAATCTATTTGCACTGCCGCTATTTTTTCTTCCGCAGTCATTTCCTTCTCGCTCAGCCACTCAATACCGCACCGGCAACCGTACCGCTCGCCTGGCATATTACCGTCTTTATCGCCTTCCCCCACCCGCGTTTTTACACTTTTCGGCAATCAAAAAGATAAGTAAAGGACAACACATTGCCGCTTTATTCCATTTTTTGTTAATAAGTAAATAAAATTATGATATTATTGTTGATAATGAGACAAAATATGATGTCGTGTAAAGAAATAAAGAAATTTATTACCATACAACAAATTCAAAAATAATACGAGAGAGAAAAATGCAGTTTATAAGAGAAATAGCCATCGTCATTTTTTCAATATTTAATACCATGTCCCCTTATCTACTCCTGGGTTTTCTGTTTGCCGGAATCCTGCACGCTTTTGTACCGCAACGGTTATTTTCTAAATACTTATCCCAAAGCGGTTGGACATCCGTATTTTATGCTACGTTATTTGGCATTCCGCTTCCCTTGTGCTCGTGCGGGGTAATCCCTACCGCTATGGCCCTTTATAAAGAAGGGGCATCCAAGGGGGCCACCGTGGCGTTTCTAATAGCCACTCCGCAGACAGGGGTAGATTCCATTATTGCGACTTATTCCCTAATGGGATTTCCTTTTGCTCTCATCCGCCCGGTAGTTGCCTTATGCACAGCCCTGTTTGCGGGGATTACAACCAACGTCTTTACGTTAAACGAAAAGTCACCTGTTTCCCTTACGCAGACAAGTAGTCAACCGACTGAAAAACTTTCATTTGCCCAGCAATTAAAAAGCGCTTTCCATTATGGGTATGTAGAAATGATGGAAGATATCGGCAAGATGCTTTTATTCGGCCTACTGCTTGCGGGGCTAATTACCTATTTTGTGCCGGATAATTTCTTTATGCTCTTTGGCAATAATACGATTTTGACTATGTTACTGGTGCTTTTGGTAGCCGTGCCCATGTATGTGTGTGCGACGGGTTCTATACCCATAGCCATCGCGCTTATGATGAAAGGGATGAGCCCCGGAACGGCACTTGTACTTCTCATGGCGGGGCCGGCGGCCAATATCGCCTCTATGCTTGTTATCGGCAAGGTGTTGGGCAAAAAAACATTTACGCTTTATCTTACCACGCTTATTATTGGGGCCATGGGTTGCGGCCTGATTATAGATAACTTTTTACCGCCCGGTTGGTTTGATGTGTCTCATTTTGTAACGGCCGTACATCATCATGGGGGCTTTCACTATTTTAAAATGATTTGCTCCTTGATACTTGTTGCGCTTTTTATCAATGCCATGTGGCTCAAGAAAAACAAGAAAAAGGAAAAAATTATGGAAAACACAAAAGATAATGACGTGATTTCTTTTAAAATCAGCGGTATGCGGTGCAACCATTGTAAAAGCACCGTAATCAACGCAATCAGCAAGTTGCCATCTGTCAAAGAAGTTACCGTAAATTTAAGCGACGGTATCGCCCACGTTAAAGGAACTCCCACTAGCGAAGAAGTACAAAAGACCGTAGAGGCTCTTGGTTTTGAATTTAAGGGCCGAATTTAAGCAATAAATTGTTTGCGGAAAAACCGCCCACATCCCCTGCAGAGTGGCTGTATTGGGTACGCTAATCCGTTAAGTCCACATCCGGGGTAATGTGTATCTGATAGGCGGGATAGGCCGCTTGTACTTCTTGCGTTAGCCTATCAAGGGCATATTCTCTGGCAATATCAAAACTAAGCACCACATCAAAGCGCATTTTCTTTTCGGCAATATCCACATAAAATCCGTGTAGTTGTAACGCCCAATCGTGCGTCAAGACTATCTTCTGTACGTTATTGCGCACAAGCGCGGCTTCTTCATCCTTGGTATTATAAGAATATACCCCTACGCCCGTTAAAATGACGCCCGTTTTATGGTACACTTTTTCTTCTATTTGCCGTGTTAAACGGTCCACTTCGTCCACGGTCATTGTGTCGGGTAGTTCTATATGCACAGAAGCATAGTGCTTATTCGGGCCATAGTCGTTAATCAGCAAATCATACACACCGCGTACTCCGGATTCTCCGTTAATAATTTGTTTGATATCTTTACAAAGTTGTACGTCTGCGCGTTTGCCCAATATATCGTGCACCGTATCTTGTATCATTTCCATGCCTGCTTTGATAATAACAATTGAAATAATTACACCCATATACGCTTCTAACGATATATGAAAATGCATATGGATAATCGCACAAGCCAACACCGAGGCCGATAAAATAGCATCAAAAGAAGCATCCGAACCTGATGCCACTAATGCGCCGGAGTTAACCTTTTCCCCCTGTCCTTTTACATAGCGGCCTAATACCAATTTTACCACTACCGCCACCGCAATAATGAGTAGCGCGGTGAGCGTATATTCAGAATTTTCCGGATGAAATATCTTTTTGACAGATTCCACGAACGCCGTCACCCCGGCATATAGTACAATGGCCGCTACCAACATAGAACTAATATACTCCAAACGCCCATGCCCCAGCGGATGTTTTTTATCCGGGGCACGGTTGGCCAGTTTGGCGCCGATAATCGTAATGACCGAGGACAACGCATCGGAGAGATTATTGACGGCATCTAATATAACAGCAATGGAGTTGGACAAAAAGCCCACCCCTGCCTTAAAAGCCGCTAACAGTATATTGGTAACAATACCGATGATACTGGTTTTCACAATGATTTTTTCGCGGTTAAGTTCTAATTCTTGTGTACTCATAATTTTATAATCTTCTTTTGTTCTAAATTTTCATACCTTTCGGGACAGTGCGTGGAGCAATAGACCGTGGCGATATATTGGACAAACTATTCACAACTTTGAATAAAAACGCAAACATTCCGCTTATTTTACGTGTTTGGGTTGGTCCGTATTGGACTCTACCACATTAAAGGCGTAATCGCCCATTTTCTCAAAACTGGTTAAAATGTCCGCGTAAATAGTAAGCCCGGCAGGGGAAATTTGTTTTTTTTCAAAGTCATTTGATGTCTTTTCTTCGCGCAGTTCATGACGCATATCGTTTAGTATGTTTTCCTGTTTTCGGGCATAGTCCAAAACTGTTGATTTATCCAACTGTTCAATGGGCAAAATAGTGGAACGCATGTGTTTAATAATTTTACGCACTTGTTGTCCGATGGTTTCCAATCGCTCGTAATCTTGCGCGTTAAATGCTTTAATATCGTGCGCTTTAGTAAGCAGTTTGGCAATTCGTTCCCCATGGTCGGCTATTTTTTCCAAATAACTTGTTTGATCCAATAGGTGCATTATTTCACTCACCATATCACGCGAAAGTTGCTCGTGGGTTAAATTTTTTAAGAATTCTGTGATTTTATATTCCAATGTATCGCTGGCTTTTTCCTGCGCATATATATCTTGTACAAGATTTTCAAACAGCGCGTCGGTATCGGCTTTCAACACGTGTAGTAACTTGGACACAATAGAAGTAGCCATACCGGCCATAATATCTATTTCTTTACGTGCCGCCCCGATGAACAATTCCGGCGTAGTGGTGACGCCAACTTTTAGATAGCGTAGTTCGGTTTGGTTTTGTTCGTTACGCTGAACAGGCAAGAGAAATAAAATCAGTTTTTCAAACGGTTTTATAAACATAAGCATGATACTGGTATTTATAATGTTAAACGTGGTGTGAAAAGCGGCTAAATGGTAGGGGATGCTGGTCAAAAGCACTTCGGGGTTGGTGCCTGTAGTCTCGCCGGGAACAAAGCAATCAATGAGTCCTAAAAAAGGATGGAAAAATGCCACCGCCCACACTACCCCCAGTACGTTAAAAAGCATATGTCCCAACGCGGCGCGTTTCGCAATTCGCGGAGAGCCGATAGCGGCAATGTTGGCGGTAATGGTGGTCCCAATATTTTCGCCCAACACAAGGGCACAAGCGGTGGGATAGTCAATCAGCCCTTTAGCAGCACAAGTGAGCGTAACCGCCATAACTGCACTGGAAGATTGGAGCAGTACGGTCAGCACCGTTCCTACGCCGATTACTCCCAATAATGAAAGTAACGTATCGGGCCGAAATTTTACAATCCACTCCACCACGGCAGATGAATTTTGCATATCGGGCAACGCCCCTTGAATAAGCGATAAGCCCAAAAACAGCAACCCAAAACCCACCATGGCCTCTCCGATACGACGCGCTAACGGCCATTTTTTAATAAATTGCGAGAAGAAACCAATGCCGATCATGGGCATAGCAAACGCGGAAATGTTGACTTTAAAGCCAAGGATACTAATTAACCAGGCTGTAGTGGTAGTGCCGATATTGGCCCCGAAAATAACGCCGAGCGATTGGGATAAACTAAGCAACCCCGCACTGGCAAACCCCACTACCATGACGGTAGTGGCAGAAGAAGATTGAATAATAGAGGTGGCTAAAATACCGGACAAGGTTGCTGTAAATCGGTTAGTGGTAGCGCGGGCGATAATCCGTCTCAAACGGTCTCCGGCGGCTTTCTGCAACCCGTCGCTCATCATTTTGATGCCCAACAGGAATACCCCTAGACCGCCTAGCAAATCAAGAGAGAGAAGAAGGCCTTTCATTACAGTTATTATAGCAAAATATGGTCATTTGCCCTAAAACGCTATTGCTATCTTACGGAACTTTAAGTTACCGGATAAAATTCGTAAATTTTATCGGCTCATATTCCGGCTTGTTAATGCCGTGTTTTTTGCCCAGTTCAATACATTTGAGTAGCCACGCCATATTTTGTGCCAATGTGCGCATGGTTTGCAAACCTTCCGCGTCTTTGCGTACATCTTCCGGCGTGAAACCGTGCACCATATTCCAATACTGGGAGCCAACCACCTGCATATTGGTAATGGTAAAATACTTGTTCAGCCGGTCAAAACAAGCCGTTGCTCCCCCCCGGCGGCATGATACGACTGCTGCTGCTAATTTGCCGGCCATTTTTTTAGAATTAGAGAAAAATAGCCGATCACAAAACGAACAAAGTTGACCGGATGGCCCCGCATAATAAACAGGCGAGCCGAGCACAATGGCGTCAAACGCATCTATTTGTGCGCCAATCTCATTAACACCGTCGGCGTCAAATACGCATTTGCCTGTTTCGCGGCATTTCCCGCAAGCAATACAATTAGCAATCGGCTTTACGCCAATGTGAAAAATTTCGCTTTCAATACCGTTTTTTTTAAGGGTATTGGCAATTTCGCTAAGTGCCGTAAAGGTACATCCTGCTTGATGTGGACTTCCGTTAATAAGTAATACTTTCATAATTATTTATTCTCACTAATGTATATTTCCCTGCTTAATTCCATGATATAGAAAATTGGACGCAACTTATTTTAAGTTTGTTTTAAAAAAACTTTCTATTTTATCAAACGGAATTTTTGCCATATTGTCATACAAATCCACATGATTTGCGCCCGGAATAATCAGCAATTCTTTGTTTTCGCCTTTTAATTTTTTAAAAGCATCTTCCCCAAAATAACGGCTGTGGGCTTTTTCTCCGTGGATTACGAGTACGGCATTGCGTATTTCGCCGCTGCGTTGCAACGCGGGCTGATTGATAAGTCCCAGCGCGGAAGTAGTGTTCCAATTCCCGTTAGAATTGATGGAACGTTTATGAAACCCGCGCGGGGTTTTATAATAATGCCAATAATCTTGCACAAATTGCGGTTCTTGCCCGGTTAATTTTTCCGGCAATCCCGGGGCCCCGGCATAAGTGCCGTTTTTATAATCTTGGGTGCGTTGATTATTTAATTGTTTAAGCATTTCATAACGGGCATTTTCATCCACAGAATCGTTATACCCCTTTGCGCTCACACGTGTCATATCATACATGGTAGATGCAACCGTGGCTTTAATGCGTGTATCCATAGCAGCAGCGTTTAATGCCCAGCCGCCCCAACCGCAAATGCCGATAATACCGATTTTATCTTCATCCACATCGTTACGTGTACTTAAATAATCTACCGCCGCACTAAAATCTTCCGTATTGATATCCGGCGAAGCCACATTTCTGGGTTTTCCGGCCGATTCCCCCGTATAGGAAGGATCAAACGCCAAGGTAATAAAGCCACGCTCTGCCATTGTTTGGGCGTACAAGCCGCTGCTTTGCTCTTTTACAGCCCCAAAAGGCCCGCTAACCGCAATGGCGGGGAGTTTGGCATCTTTGGCTACTCCTTTAGGCATATATAAGTCGCCCGTTAGTTTAATCCCATAGCGGTTTTTAAAGTGAACTTTTTTGACCGTTACCTTATCACTTTTTGCGAAAACTTTATCCCAACTTTTAGCACTTACCATACTAAAGCCTCCCAGTAAAATTATTCCTAATAATAATAGTTTTTTGTTCATGTTATATCCTTTTAGCATTTTTTGCCCATCTCATACGCCTGTTTATAGGCGGGCAATTCCTTTACTTCGCCGACTTGCCAGGCACCGGTACCGTAAATAATGCCTTTTTCGTTTGTACCGTCTAAACAATCACGCGTAAAGCCGCGCAAGCCTTCTATCGTGGGGGCCAAATTGTTTTTGTCGGTATCGGCAGCGGACACAATAAAATAGACATCTTTGTTGGAAATTTCCGTATATCTGGGCACGCAACGGTCAATGAACGTCTTTAATTGTGCATCCATAGTATAGAAATAAACCGGAGTAGATAACACAATTACATCTGCATCCACCATTTTATCCAATAACGCTTTCATATCATCTTTTTGCACGCATTTGTGCGTATTATTACATACGCCGCAACCGAGACAATAATTGATTTTATGGTCACGCAAAAAGATTTTTTCCACATTGTGTCCGGCTTCTTTGGCACCTGACAGAAATTGGTCACACAAAGAATCGGAATTGCCGCCCTTGCGGGGTGAGGCTGATATAATTAACACTTTTCTACTCATAGTTTTCTCCTATAAATTGTTTAACCAATGCACGATTTTATTATGCACGGCCTTGTTATATTCCGGGCCCACGTTGTTAAAATTGGCATAATTACCCATTTGGGCGTTTTTGGCAGTAGCGTTAAAATCTTCCAAAAACGTTCCGGGGTTACTGCCTTGGGTAGAGAAAGGAATTACCTTTTTCCCCTTAAAATCTACCTGTCCCAAAAAGGAATAAAGCGGCGTAGCCATGGTGTACCACCATACCGGGGCACCTACAAATACCACGTCGTAATTATTCACATCCGGCAAGTTACCAACCAGTGCAGGATAGATTTTGTTGTTGAGTTCATTTTTGATCCGCGCATAAAAAGCAGGAGAACTTTTAAATTCTTCCTGCGTTTGGATGCGGTATATATCTGCCCGGGTAAGGGTGGCAATTTGTTCGGCAATGTCTTGCGTATGTCCCGTCCAAGAATAGTAAATTATCAACACTTTGCCCAACTTGGCAGTATAGGGTGTTTCTTGAGCAAAATTGGCGAGTTCCTTTTTATTGCGTTGGGCTACCCGCACGTGATGTGCCAGGGCCATTATCCCACCGAGAACGGCCAAAATAAGTAATGCAATAAGTATCTTTTTAATCATACACTCTCCTAGAATTTAAGTTCTTTTGTTTTAGATTTAAGGGCCTTGTCATACACGGAAATTTTATAATCTAACCGTTTAAGCGTGTCTTGCAATTTCACGAAACGTTCTTGCAGTGCTTGACGTTCCGTAGCTAATAAATCCCGTCTGGCTTTAAGCGTGCGCTTGCCACGTTTAAAGAGTTCAAAATATTTTTTTAATACTTCTATGGAAAGTCCCGCACTACGCATACATTTGACAAACTCTATTTGGGCGCAGTCCCGTTCCGTGTAATCTCTTATTCCGCCGGCAGTACGGTTTACGTCAGATAACAATCCTGCCTTTTCATAGTAACGTAATGTATCGGGCGAAACATGACACCGTTGACTTGCTTCAGAAATAGTCATAACTCCTCCTATAAAGATATTGTAGCAGTTGGAGTTAACTCCAAGTCAAGCAAAATAATAGTGATTTATGTAATTTCCTGTTTGGTGATAGATACGCTTACAGGTTTTATCTTTTTACGGAAAGTTCCCTATCTTAATTTACCAATCGCTGTCTTTCCCCATAGCACCGGTGGGAAGTGCGCTACCGAAAGTAAAAGCACGGGGCATTTCATGTGAAGATAATTGCTCGGTCAAATATACGCGCAGTTGCGGCAAAATTTGTTCGTCATACCCCGCGTTTAATACAACAAACGCTTTTAAGCGTTTTCCTTCTTCCGGGCGCATTAAACGCACGCGGCAAGTTTTTACAGCCGGGTGTTCTTGCAACACTTTTTCCACTCGGTTAAGCGACACATTTACGCCCGCTACTTGCACCATGCGGTCGGTACGTTTTAACGGAAAAATTCCGCGCGGAGACACAAATTTTACTTCGTCGGGGAAGGGGAGCCATTTATCAATGCCTTTGCGACGAATTAAAACCGGTTGGTGTTCGGCGTCCACTTCCCAAAAATCGTTGATTTGAAAAGGGGCGTTTTCATCACTCCGCACGCCGATTCCGCCCGTATCCGTCGCCCCATACAGTTCAAAAACTTGCTCGGCCCCGGCTTTTTTTAATCGGTCAAAAAGTCCTTTGGGGCAAGGCGCGGTAGAAGTCACCGCCGTTACACCGGCCGGCAAGGAGTTTCCCCCTTTTAAAAAATATTCCCAAAATAACGGGAACCCCGCCACCACGTCTCCGGCGCGCAAAAGCGTTTGCCACGGTTGCATCGGAAGCGGCGCAAGCGGAAGTGTAGGTGTACCGTATACCACCGGAAAAAACACCCCAAACGAAAGGCCGTATAAATGTTGCCGCGGGGTTAGTGTAATAAGGCGTTTAGCGTTGCGGAAATGATATCCCACGCTTTTACCTTCAATTTCCATCATTTCCTGCGTGTGTAAAATTTGTTTGGGTTGGCCGGTGCTTCCCGATGTGGACAAATAAACAAATTTATTTTTTTGATAGGCAGTATGAGCCTGTAAAATTAACTGCTCTAGGGAAGAAAACGGCTCTGGGTTAAAATCAAAAAATAGTCCTACCTGCTCGGTTGCTTGCTCGCGAACTTGTGAAGGAATTTGACGCAAGTCTAAAGATGATTGCGTATCAAAAAAGGCAAACGTATCGCGCCGCTGTTTAACCAGTTCCGTTGAAAAAATATCGTAAACAATATAACCGACTTGCTCAAGGCTGAACATACGGCTCTCCCGCTATTTCAAGTATCGTTCCGGCAAATTGTTCACGTAAAACGAACGGTTCTTTTTTTCGCAAATAACTGTCTAGCAACGCTGCACTATGGGCGCACGAACAAGTAGTCACCCAAGGAGTACTTTGCGTTTGCAAATCAGACGTGTTGGAAAGAGAAACCGTATCCAACACAAATTGCGTAGCCGCCGTCGGCTTATCACTTACCGCAAGTGCCCCGGCCAAGCGCGTTGGCGGCAAAGAAGGCTGATAGATAAACGGAGCAAAGATTTGCGGATCTTTTTGCAATTGTTCTGCCAAAAGCGGGTTAACGTCTTCTGTTATTGCCACCAACACTTGCTCACACATATTTTTAGCCAAAAATTGTTGTGCGGTAAGTAACGCGGCGGCAAAGGAAGCATCCAGTTGCCCCGTTACCACACAAGGGCCGTGAATCCCCAAAAGCATAGAGAGAAAAAGCGCCGTTGAATTGTGCACAGAACTGGCAAAAGCCGTCGGCGAAGAGAGTTCGTCCCCATCCTGCACAATACTGTCCATAAATTTAAGTGTACTTTCCAAAGCCCCCGCCCCCATAGCCAAACTAATACCTAAATTGGCTGAAGAAGTATCTTTTAATTGGGCTTGTTCTAATGCCTTAAACGCACACCATAAAACATTTTTAGAAATAGGCTCTGCCCGACGCAATTTACGCACATCCATAAAAGGCGCAAAATCTTCCGGGGCGGCGTCTCCCGTCAAGCAAACGGCTCCGTTTATAAAGAGTTTAGGCAGCATCTTTAGCCCCCAGCACAACCGCCGCATTACACCCGCCAAAGGCTAGCGAATCGGAAACGGCAAATCGTTTGGAAATCGTCTGTTGAGAAGTCGTAGGCACGAGTTGCAAAGCATCATCAGTCGTTGTAAATCCGACCGTAGCCGGCAAGGTATGCGTATTGAGTGCTTGCAAGGCAAGCACCGCCTCTATGGCTCCGGCTGCACCAAGCGTATGCCCGGTAACGCCTTTAGAGCCCCACACCGGCACGTTGGGAAGTATCGTTTTAAATGCGACAGATTCCGCACTGTCGTTAGCCTGGCTGGCCGTACCGTGTGCATTAACAAAAGCCATATCATCGGCTGTTTTTCCGGAATCAGCCAAAGCAAACCGCAAGGCTTTTTGCAAGCCTATGGCTGTCGGATCCGGAGCCGTCGGATGGAAACCGTCGCAGCAATTTCCGTATCCCAGCACATAGCCTTGGCAAGATAATTTAAATTTTTCAGCCGTTTGTGAATTGACAAGCAGTAGAGCCGCCGCGCCTTCCCCAATATTGATGCCGCTGCGTGTTTTACAAAACGGACGGCATCTTTCCGTTGTAGCCACAAGCAAGCGTATAAATCCGTCGTAAGGGCTTTCCGCAATTTCATCTGTTCCGCCACATAACACGGCGTCGCACAAACCGGTTTCTATCCAATTTTTGGCCAGTCCGATAGCGTCTGTACCGCTGGCACAAGCGGTGGCTACCGTCTGAAAAGGTCCTTCAAAACCGAAATAACGGCTTACCCATTGGGCAAGCGGTGTAGCCAAATAATTTTTAAGTCCCGCCGTATCTAATGCGGTTAACTCTTTTTTTCTCCAGTGCTTGTAAATTTCAAAACAGTGCAACGAAGGATGAACAGAAGCGCCGATAATAACACCCACCCGTTTGGGCTCAAGTTGGTTTGGTAAAATACCGGCTTGGGCAAATGCTTGCCGGGAGGCTTTGATGAAGAAAAATTGACTGAGTGTTTGATCGGCCGGTTTATCCTTACACACCGCTTGCGATACGAGAAACACCGGATATTTGGTCGCGTAGGTACTCTCCACGCGCCCGGTAGGCAAGGTAAAAAGGGCTTCCCCGCTTAATGCACCGTCAAAAGCCTGTTCCGGCGTATTGCCGCACGCGCACAAACAGCCCATACCGGCTACGGATACTTTGTCAGAAAGTGTCATTGCTTACGATTTTTCTCAATATAGTCGGCCAAGGTCCCCAATGTTTTGAAAACTTCGCGGCCTTGTTGCATATTTTCAATCAAAATACCGTATTTTTTTTGCAAGAGCATAATGAGTTCAACGGCATCCAAACTGTCTAAACACAGCCCGGTATCACCGAAGATAGCATCTTCCGCGCCAAAACCGGAAATATCGTTGCCGCCTAAATCAATGTTTTGGGAAATTAACGTCTTGATTTCATCTATCGTTTGTTGTTGCATAGTCGTTCCACCAATTAAAATAATTAAAGAACTGATACGGATATTTTATACAAAATTGAGCAAGCGCGTCTATAAATTGTTGTGCGTACGGCTGATAAGCCGCCCCCCGCGAGCCGTTATCTTTTACGAGTAGCGGCGGAAACACCCAAGCAGACAAACACCCTTTGCCTGTCCACGGGAAAAAGGCCATTACAATTGGGGCTTGCGTAACGGCAGACAAACGGTAAAAACTATACGGCACGTGTATTTTTCCGCCTAAAAAATCTACTTCTACACAATTTTTGGGATTTCCAAATACGCGGTCGGCCATAGCGCAGACAATTTCTCCGCGCCTTAGAGCCGCCATCATTTCCGGCACGCCCCCCATCGGCCCGGCGGGATTAATAAGTGCAAATGCCGCCTCGCCTTTTTTATGTTCGGCTACCATTTTATCGTTATCTTGTGCGTTGCGATAGTATAACACATGCATGGGTTTATTCAAAAACTGCATACAATTTACCGCACTTTGCCAACACCCCACGTGCGCGGTAAGTAATAAAAGCCCCTTCCCTTGCTGTAATAATTCTTTACACAGTTGGCGTGTCTGCGAGTCATATTCAAAATGGGCCTTTCCCAAAATGCCCAAGGCGGCCCTGTCCACCAATGTCCGCCCAAAAGTAAGGTTAAGCCAAAATGTATGTTTAAAAAACTCCCATTTTGTTTTTGGCGAAAACCGCCGCATCACATACGCACGCGATTTATCCCGCACCGATTTATGCAAACAATACACTAACACCAACGGATACAAAAAGCCATACGCCAGCGTACGCCCGCCTACTGCAATAAGCGCGTAAACAAATTGATGTTTAAACCGCGAAGCGATACTGCGGCCTGTTTTTTCCTCATGCACGTTCATGTAAACTCCTACGTAACACCCAACCGACAGTGCCCACCGTCACAAACGCCAGACCGGCCAAACACGGTGCCACCAAGAGTGAACCTAATATCCACTCCCAAATTCGTTGCAGTGCTTGTTTGCCAAGTGTAGTCAACGTAAACTCGGTAAGCCAATGTCCGTGCCGTAAAAAATATCCCACTTCAATACAAAGTGCCGGCACCAACGGGCCGACACACAGTTTTTCAAAACTCACACAAAGCAGCCGGTTTAAATTCCACCACCCGGCTCCCCAAAACAACCCTATTTGCCTAATTCCTATAAAAGCAATAGAGCCGCAAAATATCCCCCACGCGGCCGACAAAGCGTTGCGTAAAACGCTACCCGGTGCCGCTAAATTATCTTTCAGCGTTTGCCAATAACTTTTTTTAACCAAATCTCCTTCCACTTGCTCATATTGGCGGTGCGCTAACGGAAGCATAGAACGAATCGTCAAATATGTATTGAGCACCGTTAACCGAAAATTATCCTTCCATTGATTAAAATGGGAAATACGCTCTTGCGGGTAAACAACGGAGACAGGGATTTCTTCTACGGAAAATCCGGCCCACAAAGCCCGCACCACCACTTCCACTTCAAAAGCATAGCGCTTTGTCCACCATTTTAGCGCGGTGAGCAAATTCACCGGGTAACACCGGTAGCCGCTTTGAATATCTTGTACGGCTTTACCGGTTTGAAAGTGCACCCAAAAATTACCGAACTTACGCCCAAACCGTGAGGCAAACGGCACGGTGTCATCAAACTTCCGCACTCCTATAACAAGCGCCCGCGGGCAAGCCATGGATTTTTCCGCAAACCGGGTGATTTCTTGGGGATTGTGTTGGGAGTCTGCATCAATAGTAATTATGTGTGTAAATCCGTGCTCAAGCGCCCAAACGGCTCCGGCCAAAATAGCCGTGCCTTTGCCTTGGTTAGGGGTTTGACAAATGTACGACACGTCTAAATCTTGCAACAACTGCGCCGAAAAACCTTCACTTCCGTCATCCACCACCAGCACATCGGGCCAAACGGCGCGACACGCCTTAGCCACTTGCCGCAAAGTTTTTAAGTGGTTATAGTGCGGGATAACGACTAAAAATTTTAGTTGGCTTTGAGTTGTCCCTGTTTCCATGCTTGGCATATTTTTTCGTAAAAAGCAGGCCGTTCAAAAAGGACCTGTTGATCTTTATTCATCAAAAGTTGCACGCTATACCCACGTGCCATTACCTTTTTTTGTTCATCTAAAACCGTAAAATCTACATTAAGCCGTACGGCTTCGGTATAAAACAACCGCGCTTTTACTTCGTACGTATGCCCGTACGTTAACGGCGCTAAATAATCTAAATGCATTTGACGCACCGGCAAGAGAACGCCGTGGTCAAAAAAATCTTTATAGCCAACCCCATACGCGTCGCCAAGTGCCATACGGGCATCTTCGCACATAGCCACATAATGGCCGTGCCACACGATTTTCATAACATCTATTTCGTGGAAACGAACCGTATGAAAAATAGATTTTTCCAACGGGGTGGGATCTGTCGGTTCTTGTTTAAAATAGGTATACCTTTTCATTGGGCTCTCCGCGCAAATTGCACAACAATTTGGCATAATTTTTTATGCTGTTTAGTGTCGGTCAACTCCGCCAAATACCAACCATCCGGGCGGGGTGTCAAAATAATTTCTACCTGCATACCGGGAAAAACCGGGTTAATAAATTTACCGCGCTTGACGGCTTTTAGTTCCACCGGGCTTTGAAGCAAACGGCCGGCCGCATCACTGCAAAACGAAATTTCGCATACTGCCGGCAACAAGGGATATTTCTCAAAATGTCCTTTAAAAGCCGGAAAATCAGGAGACAATTCATATAAAAACCCCTTGGGAGTAGTCCCCTTATAACACCGCTTAACTGCTTGTTCTACTGACATATACCTCCCGTTACTTCCATCGTAAATGTACCGCGTAAATCAGCCGCTTTTTGAATTATTTTCCGGTCCGGACAAGGGACCAAAAAACGCTCGCGTACCAGTTGGCCCCATGCTCTAATAAGCGAACCGGGAACTTTCGGGGCGCGCGCGTGTACGTATATTTGTTGCTTTGACACCGTCAAATCGGCCAACTTGATAGCCGGTTCCGTCATGATAACAACCCGCGCTTTTTGAGTTGGTTGGTAATGGCTAATAAGCGTAAAATAAAAATTTTGCGGCTCAAGCACCCCACTGGCTATGGAAGCATTTTCCATAGCAATCGGCTCATTAGGCGCCGGAGCATACACCCACTGCGCGCTACAACCGAACAGAAAAATTAAACTTATCCCTACGAGTTTTTGCATACGTAACGCTCCCACAAAGCCGGCAATATAAATAGCGACACAAGCACCGTTCCTCCAATACCTATTAGGGCACATACCCCCATCATAAATAAAACCGCGTGTTTGGCTAATACCAACACCCCAAAACCGGCCAGCGTAGATAGTCCCGCCGCTACAAGGGCCCGGGTGGGATAAATCGGCGAGGGCTCTTGCCCGCTTGAGCGAAATTTCATAAGTTGGAAAATAGCATAATCAAGCCCCAATCCAACGAGTAACGGCAGAAAAATAAGTCCAAACAAATTGACCTGCAGTCGCAACAGTGCCAAACAACCAAATAAAAAACCACCGCCCAACACCACCGGAACAAAACAAAGCAGCGTCTCTTTGATATTTCTAAATAGCAGCCACACGGCTATTAAATTGAAAAGCAACGCCAGCGAAACCACATACAATGCTTCGTTTTTTACACGTTGGGTTAACTCCGCCTGCAACCCGGAAACAGAAACAAAAACCGCCTTTATCCCGTCGGAAAATTGGGCGTAAACAGATTGATTGGGCACGACATTTACCACTGCGTATGAACTGTCTCCCAATCGGACAAGCGGATTATACCAGTTGGAAAAATCTATTTTTGAAGACGCAGCGGCGGTTTGCAACCACGTCCAAAAAGGATCAAACGACCGGGCAGTAAACCCTTGTTTTTGGCCGGCCTGCCGCAACTCTTTTTGCAAGTTTTTTTGCCGCGCCAAATTCCAAAAATTCGTCCAGCGATTTAAATTTTGCTGACGCGTTTTATCGGATACAAACAAATCACTCACCGGCAATCTTTCCGGCAATCGGGCAGATAATTGTTCATTGTTGTCCAGGGCCTCATCCGGCGTTTTACCTAAAGCAAATAATAAGGCCCCACTATTAGACGGGAATAATTTTTCTGCCGTTTGTTTATCCCGGGCAAAAACCGCCGAGGTAGAATTTAACGCCGACAAATCTGAATTTAATGCAAGGTGCGTTACCCCCCACGCGCCAAACACGATCAAAACAAGGCCCGCCGTTACGGCCCAATTAAATGGTAACGGAGTTATATGCGTGGTCATTTTTTTCACACGGGATTTTTCGGATGTTTTAAAATACCCGGGGAACACCCACACCGATATAAGAAATGCCAATCCCAACGCTACAAGCGCAAAAACTGCTATCTGCTTAAACACTTCTATACTGGAAAATGACAAAGCAATAAAGCAAAGCCCCGACGTCAAAAAATTACACCATAAATGGGGCATTATTTTAGACACTGCCACCTTCGTGTCCATCTCGGTTTGTTGTAAGGCAAAATAAATGTAAATCGCATAATCTACCGATAACCCCACCACCACACTACCAAACCCCAGCGTAATGCCGCTAATGTGACCAAACACCCCTTGCGTTACCCACGCGGCCGGTGGAAGTACCAACAACGGCAGCATATACACCCACAGCGCACGACGCGTACGGAAAAAGCCAATAAACACACCTAACAAACACGCAAGCCCTGCGCCGGTAACCACCGTTAAATCACGTTTAATAAGCAAAACGTTTTCAAGCGTGTAGCGTAGCCCCCCCATGAAAAAAACGCGGGCGTCACCTGCCCAAGAATTCCGGAACTCCTCAAAAAATTTTTGAAGTTGCCTCGCCGTTGTTATATCCGAAACAGCGGCTTGGGTATNNATCATATAAACCCGCCAGTAAAGTTCCCGTATCATCGGACAGAAAACCTTCTGCATATTGAAGCGTCTGCACGCCTTTGCCGATATCAGCCCACCGTTTAAATACCAGTTCGGCTAAATTAAACGGGTCTTGCTTAATCTGCTCGGCGGCCATAACACTTTGAAAGGAAAATAATTCTTCATAGTAGCGGGCAAGTTGACGAGCCACTGCCTGCGGAGAAATTTTTTGTTTTGTTTCCTGCTCCAGTTTCGGTGAAAAAAGTTCAGGCAACGCGGAAAGGATCCCGGGCAAATTATATGTATCGGTTGGCAACCTGGGCGTAATAAAGCCGGACTCGGCTAGCGCATTTTCCATTTTTTGGGCAAGTTGTTGTGCTTGTGTTGCCGACGGGGATTGTGTGATAACAATCAATTTTTGGCTAAGAGGCGAGTGTTCAAAAAGAGAAACTTGTTGTTTAATCGTACGCGGTATTAACGCCAGGATATTTTCTTCTACTACTCCATTAGACAGGCCCCATATACCCAGCAACATCAGACCGGCAAAACCCATCAACTTGCCGTGGCGGCGCAAAAAACTCATTAAAACACCTCGTCGGGAAGGATGGGATTAAGTTGCGTATTACTAAACTTCCACACAATAAAATCGCCGCTGGGTTCTTCCATTTTGACTTGCGTAACCACACGCGGATCTTTTTTGTCTAACCAAACGGTAATTTCTTTGACTACTTTATGTTCCTTGGCCAGCGGCAGAAATGTAATTTCCGTATCGTGAAGCGTGATAGCATAATTTTTTTTAAGTGCTTCAAAATCAAGCGTAAGCCAAACCACCATTTCTGCCAGAAACATACGGCCGGCCGCCTGCTTAACCGGTTTTTTTTCCGCACCTTGCAGCCGATAGACGTTATCTTTTTCAATCAAAAATCCGTTTACAAACGGTTGCTGATATTGCCAGCGCAACTTCTCCGCGCTTTTATCAAACGTCAGCGTTCCCCGACTTTGGATAGGTTTATCCAGTAGCGACAAATGTTTTTCCTCTACAAAATCACTTTGCAAGGTTTGCACGGTACCGATTTTTTGGGCATACGTTTGCAAGCGTGCTTCTTCCGGTTGCGCCCAGGAAAAACAAAAACACATACTTAGCAACAAACTCAAATAATATCTCATAACGTTTGTGCAGGGACTTCCCCTTCCCACATAAAAATATAAACCGTCGCTTGCGCTAACTTGTGTTCGTTACAAAACACCTCACCGCGCACGATATGCGTGTTAAAGCATTCGTCTATCTTCTCGGTTTTAATAATGAGCGTATCCCCCAAGCAAATAGGGGCAAAAACTTCCATATCACGCAAATTGGCTAAATACCCGCCACCATCTATAGTTAACCCTTTATCTAACCGCCGGCAGGCTTCACATACACCAAAGCCTTGAGCCACCAACTCGCCTATCACTTCCGGTGATAAAGTGCCGTCTTCTCGTAAAAATAAATGCGATGGCTCCACAACCGCTTCGGCACTGCCGAGTTTTTCCTGCACATCTACTACCCGGTTTACCAGTAACATGGGCGGGCGATGCGGTAAAAGCGAAACGACTTCGGGATAGGTGGTCATAGTTACTTACAAAACTCCTAGTGGCACTTATCTTGGGTTTGCTGTGCCACAAAATCCATAATCTGTTTTTTGGCAGTTTGTGCCATGTGTAAATGCCCCAGTTCCCCGGCATAATCTTTGGGATACATAGCCGGAAAACTTTTCAGCACCACACGCGCCGGCTTGATAGTAAAAGTTCCGGCAGGGAGCATTTTTTGCGTGCCTGCAATCGCTACCGGCACGACGGGCAAATTTAATTGCTCTGCTAAATAAAAAGCCCCGCTTTTAAACCGGGCGTTCGGATCTTTACGCGAACCCTGCGGGAAGAACATAATATCACACCCTTTTTCTACCGCGCGTTTACATAACGTTAAAATCTCTTCGGGAGATGTTTTTTCCGCATCTATATACCCGGCCCCGTTCATCACGTAGCGAAAAAACGGCAATTTAAACACCCATCCTTTTGTAATGTAAACAATGTTATCAAATCCAAACGCACTTATCGTATACAAATCAAGTGCGGAAGCGTGATTGGCAACTATTACGCAACTTTCCGCCGGACGCGCACACGTTTCTACCCGCAGGCCGTTACTGGCCAGACGCATAAAAAAAACAATTCCGCGCGATTGAATATACACAAACCGCCGAACGGCTCTATCGCGTCCCGCCGATTTAAACCACAAAAAAGGAGCCGCGATAAGCGTAGAAACAGCCAACCAAACAATCGCAGCCCCTCCAATAAAAACCGTATTAAAACAGGTACGCAAACACGCCATATTATTGATGGGTGCGGGCTAATTTTTCAATAAAATCATACAAGTCGTTTAAGGTAACGATTGTACGTAAATCATACCCTTGGCGTAACGTAACGCCAAATTTTTGTTCTAGCACCACCACCATATCCACCGCATCCAAACTATCTAAACCTAAATCATCTCTGAGTTGGGCTGTGGAAATAAGTTGCTCATCTGTAAACTCAAACTCTTTTTTAAGAGCTTCGTTGGTTTGTTTAATAATTTCTTCTCGTGTAATCACTGGGGTCTCCTAAAAAGCAAAGAACAGTTATTGCCGCCAATGGCAAAACTGTTTTTCATAATTATATTTAAAGGGGTGTTACTCACTTGAGTTTGATAGTGCAACGGAGCGCAACGTTCGTCTACCTGCGTTAAATTATTAGTAGGTAAAATCTGTTGGGCGGTTAGCATATTCACACAGGCAATACTTTCCAAGCAGCCGCTGGCCCCCATCGTATGTCCCAGGTGGCCTTTGAGGCTGTTGATCTTTAAACTCGGCCCAAACACCGCGTGGGCTGCTTGAGTTTCGGCGATATCCCCGGCCACCGTACCGGTAGCATGGGCATTAAGCAAATTCACTTCTTCCGCTTTTATGTGCGCCGCTTCCAAGGCCCCTGCCATACATTTACGAAGCGTTTCCGCCGACGGATATGCCATATTATCCGTATCCGTATTGGCATAGAAACCAAGCACTTCGGCCAAAATCGGAACGCCACGCTGTTGTGCGCTTTTTTTGGTTTCCATAAACACCAAGCCACATCCTTCGGAAACGACGAGTCCCGTACGGCTGGCATCAAACGGACGGCACGCGGCAGCCGGGTTATCGTTGGAATTTTTGGAAGTGGCTTGCATAATATCAAAGCAGGCACTAAACATAGGATGATATTCTTCCGTTCCGCCGCATATAGCCTGTTCTACCAACCCTTGGCGAATGGCCATATATCCAAGACCTATATTCATTAGCCCCGTCGCACACGCTTCACTACCGCCCATGGCAGGGCCGTTAATTTTTAAAGCCTGACACACGGCCGCTAACGGCGAGTGATTCATAATTTGTAAAAAATCGGATGTTTTGATAAGTTCTAAATGCGCGCCTTGGCTGTATCCGGCCAGTTCCATCCATACCGAAATGCTGTTAAGTGTGGAGCCCATAAAAAAACCCAACTTTTCCGGTGCCGTTTCATACCCGGCATGACGTAGGGCTTCTTGTGCGGCGCAATAAGCATACAACCCCATGCGGCTCATACTACGGCGGTGTTTACGTGGAATAAAAGAATAATCAGTTTCGGGAACAGTCGCTGCCACTTTGGTATTTACCATGGGCAAATCTTCCAATTCCTTGACGGTATGTATGCAGTTTTTACGAGAAGACAATCCTTCCCACAAAGCCGCTACACCGGCCCCGTAAGGAGAAACCGCCCCCATCCCTGTAATGACTACCGTATTAGAATCGTCCATACTCGTATTATATCAATTTACAAGCCACCTTCTACATACAAATGCCACCGTTAACTTGAAACGCTTGCCCTGTTATGTAAGAGGCTTTTTCCGAACAAAGGAAGGATACTAAATGGGCCACTTCTTCGGGTTTTCCCAACCGGCGTAGCGGAATAAGCGGTAAAATTTTATCTATGGGAAGGCCTTGTAACATTTCGGTTTCAATAAACCCGGGAGATACCGCATTAACCAATATATTACGTTTAGCCACTTCGGCCGCCAAACTGCGCGTAGCCCCCACAATACCGGCTTTGGCGGCAGAATAATTGGTTTGCCCCGGCACCGGCGCGTGCGCCGCCGAAGATGCGATATTGACAATCCGCCCCCCTTTAGCGTGAATCATAGCCGCCAACACCGTTTTAGTCACATTATGGAAACCGCCCAACACCGTGGATAACACATCATTCCACTCGTTATCTTTCATAAAAATAAGCAAATTATCTTTGCGGATGCCCGCGTTATTAACCAGCGCATAGGGGGCTTGTTTTTCAAGCAACGGATTAAGAGCGGCTTGCACTGATTTTATATCGGCCACATCAAAAGGGAGTAACGTACACGCCGCGCCCAAGTCTTCTATTATTTTTTGTGCTTTTTGGGCAGCAGTGTGATTAGAGTGATAATTTAACCAAATATCAAAACCGTCTTGCGCCAGTTGTTTGGCAATTGCCAAACCGATTCCGCGGCTAGCACCGGTGACTAATGCAATTTTTCGGGCAGAAATCATACTTTTATCTCCTTAAAAAGAGTATATTTCTATCATAACTAAAATAAGCCGATAATACAAATTTTTATTTCCCGCAAGCATAAAAAAACCGCCTTTCGGCGGTTTCTATTTTAAATGGTCGGGGCGACTGGATTTGCCTTCCGGTAAAAAACCTGACGGCTTTTTCCTTCTGGCCGGGCTCGCGGTGCTCGCCTTTGCCTTTTGCGGTGTTAAACGAAAAATCTGAAACAGAGAGATTTTTCAAAGAAAAACACTTTAGTTCTAGGCGCGAGTTTAGGAGGAATACTGGCGGGACGCGCGCGATAGCGCGGAGGTATCCGACTAAACGAGCAACAACGAACTAAAGTGTTTTAAGAAGAAAAATGGTCGGGGCGACTGGATTTGAACCAGCGACCTCACGGTCCCGAACCGTGCGCGCTACCATCTGCGCTACGCCCCGTAAATACTCGCCGTTTCCGGCGCAAATCAATGAGTCAAATGGTCGGGAAGGCGGGAATCGAACCCGCGATCTCTCGCACCCCAAGCGAGCGCTCTACCTCTGAGCCACTCCCCGAAAAAAGCAGCCACTTCTGCGGCTACCCATATATTTTATCATTATTTTAACAATTCTTCCAGCGTTTCTTTAATTTCCGTCAGAAGTTTTGTGCCAATATGGGTTCGTTTTTCTTCACCGACCACCGGTAAACGGTAGTGAGCAAGTTGCTTTTTGGCGCCTTCCAAAGTAAGTTTATGTTTATAAATTAAGTCCTTGATTTTCAAAATCGTATACACATCTTCTTTGGTATAACGCCGGTGCCCGCTTTCCAAGCGGATGGGGCGGATAAGCCCGAACTCGGCTTCCCAGTAGCGCACGGAATACTCCGGCACGCCCGTAATACGTTTCACGTCGCCGATAGAAAAATAATCTTTCTGTTCAAGTTCTTCCAGTCCCATAAACTTATTATATCATTTTGCGTTTATCGCATCACGCACGCTGGCAAATACCCGTTGCCAAGTTTGCCGGATTGCCGCGTTTTTAAAATCGGGTTGCCATTTTAAAGCGTGTAGCGAATCACTTATCACAAACACCGCCGCGCCGCTTATTTTCAAACGCGCACACACCGCATAAAACGCAGACGTTTCCATTTCTACCGTCAGAGCACGCTGTTTTTGATAGTGTTTGATTTGTGTTTTTGTTTCGCGGTAAATAGCATCTGCGGACCAATTGTACCCGATATGAAAATTCTCTTTTTTCTCGCGTAGCGTACGCACAAGTTGCGCAAAAAGTGACGCAGACGGTTTAACCATTTCCTTTTCGGTGTAACAAGCCGAAGTACCGTCGGCGCAAAAACTACCGTCACACACCACAATATCCCCCGGTAAAACTTCCTCTTGAAGTCCCCCGGCAAGCCCGGTTAAAATAATTTTTTTAACGCCGAGCGCGGCTAAAATTTCCGTTGCCATCGCAACGGCCGGACCGCCGCAGCCAAACCCGGTTGCCATACAAAATTTTTCTTCCGGAAAAACGTAAATTTCAATTCCCCCTACATTTTTAAGGAGATAGTTTTTCCCCACCGCCATTTTGGCCAAAGGGACTACCGGACACAAAATAGCCGCCGGCGGAAGCGTAAGCCCGCGGGCCATTAAACTAACGTGTTCTTTGGCCGTTACTACCGACTCCCCGGCCGATTTTTTACCCTTAAATAACATATTGCTCCATTTGATGCGTCTGTCCAAGTATCTGGTTATTGTATATTTTTCTTACCGGGCGCGCAATTTTTTCAAGTGCCATTTAAGATAGATAAAAACTTCCTTTTCACTTCCAAATTTACTACAATATATAAGTAAAAACCGGGTATCAAAACCCGCAGCAGTTTTATTTCATCTAGGAGAAAAAACCGAAATATGGTAAAGAAAACCGTAAAAAAAGCGGCCAAAACGACCGCTAAAAAAGCAGTAAAATACATCTACTCCTTCGGTGCCGGAAAAGCCGAAGGCAATGGCAAAATGAAGGAACTTTTGGGCGGTAAGGGCGCCAACTTGGCGGAAATGTCCGGCCAATTAAAATTGCCCGTCCCCCCCGGCTTCACCATTACCACCGAAGTCTGCACCTACTATTGGAACAACAAACGCACCTATCCGAAATCTTTACAAGCCGACGTGCTTGCCAACCTAAAAGAAGTAGAACGCAAAGCGAAAAAAGAATTTGGTTCCGAAAAGAATCCGTTACTCGTTTCCGTTCGCTCCGGGGCGCGTGCTTCCATGCCGGGTATGATGGAAACCATTTTAAACATTGGTTTAACCGAAAAGACCATCCCGGGTATGATTGCCAAAACCGGCGATGCCCGCTTTGTATACGACGCTTACCGCCGCCTCATTATGATGTACTCCGACGTTGTTATGGAAAAAGCCGCCGGTATTGAACCCAAAGACGGCGAAGGTATCCGTAAAATTTTAGACGGCATGATGGCTGATGTCAAAGCCAAATTGCACGTGAAAGACGATACGCAAATTCCGGCGGAAGAACTCAAAAAACTCTGCGTAGAATTTAAAAAGACCGTTAAAAAAGTGCTCAAAAAAGAATTCCCGGATAATCCGATGGAACAACTTTGGGGTGCTATCGGCGCGGTATTTGCTTCTTGGAACGGTAAACGCGCCATTGCCTACCGCAACATTGAAAACATCCCGCACGATTGGGGTACGGCTGTAAACGTGCAAACCATGGTATTTGGTAACATGGGCAACGACAGCGCGACCGGTGTGGCCTTCACCCGCAACCCCGGCAACGGCGACAGCCACTTCTACGGCGAATATTTAATCAATGCCCAAGGCGAAGACGTGGTAGCCGGTATCCGCACTCCCTCGCCGATGAACAAATGGTCCACAAACGCCCACTCCAAAAACTTGCCCACCTTGGAAAAAGTAATGCCCAAAGTGTACAAGGAATTAGACCAAATTCAAAAGAAATTGGAAAAACACTTCCACGATATGTTGGATATTGAATTTACGATTGAAAACCAACGCTTGTGGATGCTCCAATGCCGCGTCGGCAAACGCAACGGTACGGCCGCGGTGCAAATGGCGTTAGATATGGTAAAAGAACGCCTCATCACCAAAGAAGAAGCCGTTTTGCGCGTAACGCCTACGCAACTGGGCGAACTGTTACTGCCCGCCATTGACCCGAAAGCCGAAGCCGGTGCCAAACCGGTGGCGCAAGGTTTACCTGCCGGCCCGGGCGGTGCGTGCGGTAAAATCGTTTTCAATTCCACAGACGCTATTGAAATGCAAGAAAAAGGTATCAACGCCATTTTAGTGCGCGAAGAAACCAACCCCGAAGATATTGAAGGTATGCGCGCGGCGGCGGGTATTTTAACCCAACGCGGCGGTATGACCTCTCACGCGGCACTCGTTGCCCGCGGTTGGGGTAAATGCTGCATCGTCGGTTGCGGCGAATTGGAAATTGATTTGAACAAGAAAACCGTTTCCATGGGTGGCAAAACCTATAAAGAAGGTGATGAAATCACCTTAAACGGTACGAAAGGGTATGTCTATGCGGGCGCACTCAAAATGTTAGCCGCCGGCGAAGGCAACAAAAACTTGGCCAACTTTTTAGCCCTGTGCGATAAAGTCCGCACGCTCAAAGTTCGCGCCAATGCCGATACGGAAGACGACGCTATCAAAGCCCGCAAATTCGGTGCCGAAGGGATCGGGCTGTTCCGCATTGAACACATGTTCTACGGTAAAAATTCCGATAAGCCGCTCTTCATCTTGCGCAAGATGATTCTTTCCGGCAGTGAAGCCGAACGCAAAGCCGCCGTCAACGAATTGTTCCCGTACATGAAAAAGGAAATCAAAGCCACGATGAAGGCTATGTCCGGCTTTGGTGTAACCGTTCGTTTGATGGATCCGCCGCTGCACGAGTTCGTACCGACCTTGCCGCAAAAACAACAAGAACTTGCCAAAGCGCTCGGTATTTCTATGAACGTATTTAAAGAACGCGCCGCGGGACTGCACGAAGTGAACCCGATGATGGGACACCGCGGTATCCGCTTGGGTGTAACGTATCCGGAAATTACCACGATGCAATCGCGCGCGATTTTTGAAGCCGCGGCCGAACTTATTAAAGAAGGCGTAAAAGCCCAACCCGAAGTGATGATCCCGCTTACCTGCGACGTAAACGAAATCATCACCCAGAAAAAACTCATCCGCGCCGCCTATGAAGAAGTAGTTGCCAAAACGAAAGTTAAAAAACTCAACTACTCCGTGGGCACAATGATTGAAATTCCCCGTGCGGCCGTCTTGGCCTATGAAGTAGCCGCCGAAGCGGATTTCTTCTCGTTCGGTACGAACGACTTAACGCAAATGACGTTTGGTTTCTCGCGCGACGATATCGGCTCGTTCTTGCCCGAATACCTTAAACAAGGTATCTTGGAAAACGATCCGTTCCAAACGCTGGACCAACGCGGTGTGGGGATGCTTATTGAACACGCCGTTTGCGAAGGCCGCGAACAAAAACCGCACTTGAAAGTTGGTATCTGCGGCGAACACGGCGGGGACCCGGCCAGCGTGGAATTCTGCCACCGCGAAGGGTTTACCTACGTGTCTTGCTCGGCGTTCCGTGTGCCGATAGCGCGTTTGGCTGCTGCTCAAGCCGCCGCCAAAGACGTGCTTGCTAAAAAGAAATAACAACTTGTTATCTTCTAAAAACCCCCGGGTTATACGCCGGGGGTTTTTAACGCACAAAATACCCCGGGCTTTTGGCTCGGGGTAATTTTTAAACAGATTTAGTGAGTATCAGTTAACATTACAAGCAGAAGTGTTATTTCCCTGTTCCGCTAATGCCTTACAAGGTATTTGGGCAAATTTTTCTTCATAAGCCCGAACATCATCTGTCCAAGTTTTCATATCCGTCGTAATTATATTCCCCTTTGTATATAGTTGATCGGTATCACCTTGAACCTTGGTCCGAAAAGCTGATATCGAAAAACTCGTCGAATTTCCGCCGATAGAATAAGCATAATATTTGCTGTAGCACCAACCACCTTCATCACAGGTTAATCCGGAAGTTAAATCTAAATCTAACACTCCGGAAGTCAGCATCTTGCTATCACCAGAAAAACCATTTTGTAAATAATATGCCGCCAACGCTTTTTTGGCGTTACCGACAAAAGTTATCATCTCCGCGGCGCGCGCTTTTTCTACCGCTTTTTGATATTGCGGCATAGCAATAGCGGCGAGTATACCAATGATTAAAACTACTACGAGTAATTCAATGAGCGTAAAGCCCTTTTTACAACAATTATTCTTCATTTTATTTCTCCTAAAGTAAATTTCCGACAAAATCATTATATAAAAAAACAAATCAATAGAAATTTTACCGGCACAAAAACAACCTAAACGGAAACGGACTATAAGACAGTGTCATGCCGGGTTTGCCTGTCCGGCAAGGACTCCGGCATCTCCCGATTTTCTTTTCGGTTGCGGCCTTCCCTTGCGTACGTAAAAGCGGGAGATACCGCATTACAGCCTTGCGGTATGACAGTTTATATGTCATCCCCGAGATGGCGGCGTGCAACGTGCGGTAGGGGGCCGTGCGACAAGCAAGAGCAGGATTACAACGCTATTTTTAATTTACGCGCCAATGCGCGCAAAATATCTTTATTACGGGCCTCGTCGCCTAAATTTTCTATTCCTAAAAACACGAACTCTTGCGCTTTTACAATGTCAGGGGAGAAGCCGAAAATATCCGCGTAATTTAACAACTCCACCAACTGCATAGCGGCTGCCGTGCTTGACGGATTGCGCGCAAACGCAAACGCTAAAGATGATACGCGCTCGGTCACTACTTCGTTGACGCTATCCGGCACGGTAAGTCCCAACGCTTTCACATCTTCCATCAGTTCTTCCAAGGCCCCGATGTTAATTTCCGCAGCGCGCATTTCGGCCTTTAAATCTTCCGCTAACACAAACGAAGCCACTGTCAAAAAGGTGGGCGGAATCGGCGCACCGATTAGTTGCAGCGCACGCACCATCGGATACTGCGTTTGGAACAGTTGCGAAAACTGCTGATCGGTTTGGCTGTCCATTTTGCGAAATGTGCTTTCCATTACCCGGCGACGTACATCGTTGAGCATAGAGGACACCAAACAAGTGTACGAGAAATTTTGCAAAATACGTTCCTGCAACGATTCGTACTGTTGCGTATTAAATAAATTTTCAAATTCGCCCAACAAGGCGGCACAATCTCGCCCGTCTGCAACTTGCGCCGCACACGTAAAAACAGCCGCGCCTTGACGAAAAACAGCGAAACGTACCGTTTTTTCTTCCACGGTAATCGTAGATTTCAACGTAATTTCCCCCGCCCACAAACGAGCATTTTTTGCCAGAAGTTTCTTGGGATTGAAATTCAACACTTCCCAACAAAACGCCCGGTTGGGGTTGGCTGTCTCATCGGCCAAAAGCGAAATAATATGTTCTAAGGCAATTTTTTCCACCGGGGTGGTTTGCGGTTTAACATACCGTTCATAGACATTGGCCCCATTTTTAAGTTCCTTAATGTTGCTGGGAGCAAGGGCTAATTTTTCTATAAAAGCCGGCTCTATATCTTTGCCGGTCATCCAGCGGTTTAACTCTAACGCACGGCAGGCATATTGCATAATTTGCACCGTTTCCAATCCGCTGATTTCGTCAAAAAACCATCCGCAACTGGTGTACATAAACAATGCATTTTTTTGCATTTCAAGTAACATCAGTGCCCCGGGGCGATCGTTCCAAGCCTTCTCGGTAGCGTGTTTCAAGAAAAAGCGGTGCTGCGCGTCTAAACTGCGGTCCAACATTAAATCTATATAATCGTTACGCGCGGCCCACGGGTCTTTAAAATATTCCGTACCGACGGTCTGAAAAGTTTGGATAAGTTCATCCCGTACAAAATCTAACGCCGCACGCAAAGGCCCGCGCCATTTTTGATGCCAACCGGGCCGCCCGGAATTACACCCACAGTTTGCCCGCCAACGTTCTACTCCGTGGCAGCAACTCCAGGAAGAATTTTCAACAATTTGCGCTTCATACTGCGGCGGATATTTTTCCAAAAACTCGCTGTAAACGGTCAGTTCCACATCCGGCGTTTCTTCCACTTTTTTTAGACAATACGCCAAGGCCATATCGGCAAACTTTTGGTGGTGACCGTATGTTTCACCGTCGGTAGCAATGTGCATCAACTGTGCTTCTTCACTGTTGTTGTAAGTGCTGAGCAAGCGCGAGGCAAACTTTTCACCCGATGAAAGCGTGTCCGAAAAAGCAATTCCTTGCGAAATGGGCCCGTCGTAGAAAAACAGGGCAATACTTTTGCCGTTAGGTAAGTTGCATTGATACGCGCGTTTAGGATCTACCGACGCGCCGACTTCTTGCCATTTTTCTTCCCCGATTTTGCGGATACGCGCACACTGACCGGGGGCCAAAATTACAAACTTCATCCCGGCATCTGCCAACGCACACAAAGTGGGCGTATCGCACGCCGTCTCGGCCAGCCACAATGCTTCCGGCGCGCGCCCAAAGCGGTGGGTAAAATCGGCAATACCCCACTTGATTTGCGTTTCTTTATCTTTATCGTTAGCCAAAGGCAAAATCATGTGGTTATAAGCCTGGGCGATAGCACTTCCATGTCCGCCAAAACGAACGCGGCTTAATTTATCGGCTTCCAAAATAGATTGGTATACTTCCGGCTCTTTCTTTTCCATCCAACTAAGCAGCGTGGGCCCGAAGTTAAAACTGATGTAGGAATAATTGTTGGTAAGTTGAATTAAATTTTGTTGTCCGTCTAAAAGTCGCGCCAGTGCATTGGGTGCATAACACTCCGCACAAATACGTTCGTTCCAATCATGGTAAGGGGCAGCGCTGTCTTGCTGTTCAATGGTTTCCAGCCAAGCATTCTCGCGCGGCGGTTGATAAAAGTGGCCGTGTATACAAAGATATTTCATATATGTATTATAACCCATTTGAGCCACATTTGCTGATTCTTTTTTTGTTTTTATTTTTTTAATCTCTTTCTAGGTCCAAAGGCCTAACTTGATCTGGGTATTTTTTCTTACCAAGATAGGCCTTGTTTTTACTATCAAAAACAATATAATAATAGTATGAAGTTTTTTGCCCACGGGAGATTTTATGATTACATGGATGTGTCGTTTCTTAATTTTAGTTTTCACGTTTAACGTGATTGCGCCGGATTTACTCCGCGCGCAGCAGGCCACGTCGCGCCCTTCTAAAGAAGAGATGGAAACTGTATATGTAACAAATATGTTGGAATTATCCCAACGCTACGAATCATTAAATTTCTCGTCTGATGACCAGACCGCCGCCAAAAGTTACGGAGACTTAAGACAAATTCTCCAAAAGGCGGACACGCTTACACGCTCGGCAGCACTGAATTTTGACCCAATCCAGGCAAATTTTAATCAAATAAATCCTAAACTCCAGGATACTTCCGCGTCGGGAAAAGAGTTTCAGAAAGTAATGGCCGAAATGAAAAACTCCAAAAGTGCTTGGGAAGAATTTTTGGCCAACTCCAACCAAAACCCGGATACGTTAGACGAGTGGTTGGCTCAAATGAACACGTATATGGAAATGATAGACCCGATATGGAAAAAGTACGGAGCCAATCAAGACCAGGCGCGCTATGTGTCCACCTACGCCACCGAAGTTTTATTGAGTTCGCTGGAGTTAACCAACCAATACGCCGCTTTTAACCCCGATTTGGAAAATGTGGTATTAGAGTTATTGCCGCAAGCGGAAGCACGTATAGAGCATAAATTAGACTCCTTAACCAAGCAGGCAAATTTAGACGAAACCGCGTACATGGAAATAGGCACTTTGCGAACCGCTTTGTTTAAAATTGACCAACTCTACAAAGCCATGGGAAAAACCAACCCCATGATGCATTATCCGGTTACCCAAAGCACTACTACGTATTGGGCGTGCCCGGAGTCATTTTCGTTAACGTGGCCTTTAGAAATGGGAAACACAATAACCTTAGATCCGCTGCCTTGTTTGCCCAAAAATTTAGTGCCTTTTACTTCGTTATCGCTAGTTCCTTACGACTTCCAAATACAACATATTGATTATGAAGTACAAACGCAAGAAGTGGACAACGAAAAACTCTTTGAAAACTTCATGAACGATTTTGTAAAAGAACTTGCTGTGTTGCGCAACAAGGAAGAGGCTGAAGATGTGGATGTAGGAAAAGTAAGTGTCTTGATGCAATACGCAGTTAAATATGCATTGGAAACCAAGCAAACCGAAGTATTGGAAAAAATTTTTGCACTCTACGATAACGATGGCGATAAAGACAAAATGGAACGCCCGTTTACCGAAATCCGGGCCGTATTTTTTGATACGATTATTGAACATTTTTTAACGGCAAAAGCGGACCCTTTGACCGTCAAGCAAGTGCAAAAATTGCTGGTCAAACTGGCCCATTCTTCCTACGTAGAAACAAGCGTCTTGGCCATTGCCACCGCCGCTACGATAAACGATTTGCGCGTAAATGAGTCGGGCGAGTTTTACTCCGCAAATGAAAAGGCCACGCCTTCGTTATCGGCTGCCGGCTCTCGTGCGCCCAACTATAGGAGCGACGATACGAATGCCCCCTATCGTTTTACGCAAAAAGACCGCAATTTATTGGTTAGATATGCCATGGATATCATTTATGAAGCGCATAAACGGAGTTACTACGATTTAGATTCTACCCAATTTCAAACGTTCCAAGACGGGTTGGCCTTTTCTATTGATTGTTTATGTCCGGTTCCGGGAGGTTATTTTGACGCTAATACCAGAACCGTTAAGACAACGACTGTAGAATCGGTGGGGCGGGCCGGTAATGAGCGCCCCGAACAGGCAAGTTATTTTTACACCTCTTATTACACACCTTCGGGGGATCCTCTTTTACGTCCTATTTACTACCACAATCCCCCCAACACGTATTTACAAGAAAAAGAACTTGATTTGGAAGTTCTTACATTTATGGGTGAAACGATTTTGTGGGCATTACTTACGCCGGTCATAGCCGGGGTAGCAGGCGTATTTGTCAAAGCATTTCGCATGGCCGGACGTGTTGTAGTTTCCATACCTAAGGCAGTTAGGGTGGCCCGTGTTACCAATGCCGCACAAAAAGTTCGCGCAACTATGAACGCCGGAGAAGTTTTGGCCAATACCGAACGAGCGATGGCTACCGCAGGTAATGCGGTTCCGAAAGCGTCTGAACTGTGGACAACAGCCCACAATTCCTTTAAAGCCGGCAAATATGCCCAAGCGGCTATTGATGCCAAAAAAGCCGCTACCGCTTTGCGGAGTGCCAAGGTGTCCGGCCAATCAGCCGAACTGGCCGGTGCGGCTGCCGAATTAGATAACATGGCCACCAAAGCCTTGCAGATGGACCGGTGGCAAAATGCCTTAAACGCCACGCAACAATTTGGCGAAGAAATTAAAATTTTAGGGCCGGAAATAGAAAAAAGGGTACAAGAAGCGAACCAACTTTTGCAAAAAGCCGGTAAAACCGGACAGCGAGCCGACTATGTGTTAGCGGCCCGACAAGCGGAAGAATTGGCCACCATTTTTGATCAAATTGCGGTTGGAAACCCAACCATGGCCCAAGAGTTAGGGCGTATTTCCTCCGCGTTCCGCGAAGTCTCATTGAGCGCCCAAACTTTCACGCGGGCACCCGGCGTGCGCTCGTTCTTTAAGGCCTTTAACCAAAAATGGGCTACCAAAATCAGCCAACTGGAAAAATATAGCAACCTTAACAAGGCAGTGTCCGCCACGGTCCAAAGTGATGCCAAATTAGGCAGAACCGTTTATCAAACAAGCGTTGAGCCCGGCTACCTTAAACCCGCCAAACCGCAAACGACTTTCCGCCTAAATGATACAAAGAATCTCGTGGTAAGGGAAACCACGTTACCCACGGTGGAAAAAGCGACCGTCTATGATAATTTGCGTTTAAGAGACCGCATATTCCACAAACCTTTTCAATATAAATTCTCTACCGAAATAGGCATACCCGGTGAAGGCGTTATCCGGTTTGATACCGAAGTAGCGCGCGCTACCCAAGGCAGTAAACTCCTGCGTAATGCCCGCACACTCCAACAAGCCGAGCGTGATCTCACCAAACTCGTGGGCGCGCGCGGGGGCAACGCAATGGGCCCCCGGTTAAGCGTGAGCCCGGAAACCCGCGAATTACTTATGCAGCAACAACAATACCAACGGGCGCTGGCCACCAACCCCGAATCGGTAGATTGGTGGATTTCGTCTGACGGCGGATTAACTTACAGTCGCGTCAGTGCCCAAGAAGGGCAACGCGTTTTAAGCGCGCTTGAAAAAGAGCCGGAAGCCTTGCTGAATTTGGGCAAGATTACCAACGCAGAAGGTAAAACGTTGGAACTTATCAAAAAGCCCGAAGTCCGGTTGCGCTCGCCAAAAACCACCGGCTCCAAAGCCTTAAGTGGTGGAAACTCTGCTGCGGGAAAAACGTCTAAATCGCTGGCGGAAAATATGCGTGTCAGAATTACCAAACCCGGCGGGATAAATGCAAACGAAGTTTCTATGTTGGGAGAAAATGTAAGATTAGGCGAGATGCGCGTCAAAACTCCTGCTGGCACAGAATTGGTAGAAGATTTCCAAGCGGCCACCTTGTACGAAACGGGAGTGGACCACGTAGGCACTTTCTCTATGGACGCGGCCAACGCTATGATAGATAAAGGCTTTGTTCCTCAAGAGATGCTCTTAAAAGAATGGGTAACGGGAGGAACCCTTGGAACGTTATGGGCTTCTCTGTCAGGCACAGCCAGATTCTTTGCCAAATGGGCCTTGATTTACAGCCCCATTGCGGGCGTATTTACCAACGCTTATATCAATCAAATAACGGAAGAACAAAAACAAGAAGCCATTGAAAAAATCGGTAATCCGCGAGTGGAAAAAGTATGGAGTACCTTAATGCAACAAACCGGGATAAAATTGCCCAATCCGTTGCACAAAATGTTATCGGTTATGGCTGCCAAAAATCCGTTGTTTGATCCTATTCATCACGAGGCGGATGTCTTTACCGCTCCTATAGAGTGGGGAATGTATGCCTCGGACAAATTATTTGGAACCAACTTAACGCCCGATATGCAAATATATGAACAAATGCAACAGGTGGAACAAGCGTTAGACAAAAACGATGCCTTTGCCAACGTGCTAAAAAATACCGACAAGGTAATGAACAAAACCACCGAGCAGCATTTTGTGGAACAAACCAAAGGCAATTATTTAACGAGCGTAGCCGATATCCGGGCCATTGTAAAGAGCCTTAACTACGCAACCTACGGCGGAGCCTTGCCCGACGCACCCACCGTTTTTGCCCAAGATTTACAAAATATCTATACCGAATTAGACCAATGGGAAAAAGATATTAACCAATTGTCCGGCAGCGCCGCGGAACAAGTGGATCAATTGTTGCGCTTGAAAGAAGAGCACGACAACAAAATTTCGCAATTAAATCAAATCTATGCCACTAAATGCGCCGTGCTGTTTGAAGCAGAATCGGCTAAATACGATTTCAGTGAAAGCATTGACAAACTGATAGCCGCGTATGGTACGCGCACCAACGACTTAGAAAAAGACTTATCACTGGCTCGCGTGATAGAAATTAACGAGCAAGCCTTGCAAACAATTGAAAGTTGGGAACCGTTATTGGGAGAAATGACACTGGAAGAAATAAAGCAAAAAAGACAAGATCTTGACCGAGAAACGCGTAGAGAAGTAGACCGTTCCATTAGCAATGATTTTGTCAAACAACTCTCCCCGCAAGAAAAAGGGCGTTTATTAACCATTGCGGCGGAAGTGGGTATTGACGGAATTACATATTACCACTTACAGCATTTAGCCAATCTCTTTGAGAACGCAAATGGGTTGCTTACGCCGGAAGAGGCAGAGACCTTCGCCGACGAAATGCGAGAAATCCGTCAACACTATAGCACGTCGCTACCGAATCTCTTGCCTGATTCGTTTACGGACAATTCCGTACTCACCAGGGCTTCTGCCAAAGTAAATACTTTACGCTTTGAGTTGAACAACAAACTGCAGCAAAAATATGATGAAGTGCTCGCCTTGTTGGACAAACGCTACCGGGAAAAAGCATCCTCATTTATCCCGGCGGAAGAAGAAAACGAACAAGACGAATTGTACCAAAACAATATCGCCGGCGTACATTCTCAAGCGTACTAAATTAAACTTACCGAATTATCCCCCCGGGCGAAATTCCGGGGGTTTTTATAGGAAGAAATGACCTTTAATGATTTTTTGTTTCACTTCCCGGCAGAAAGGGCTTGATTTACTCGCCCACAAAAGTTTATACTATGGGTAGTTGTATCATTTCTCAACGGAGACACGCATGAAAAAAACTTTTATTTTAGACACCAACGTTTTGCTCCACGACGTCAACTGCTTACACGCCTTTGAAGATAACGACATCATTATCCCCATGGCGGTCATTGAAGAACTAGATACTTTTAAAAACGAAGCCGACACCCGCGGCAAAAATGCCCGTATGGTTTCCCGTACGTTAGATGATATGCGCGCGCAAGGCAAATTAAACGAAGGGGTTAAATTGCCCACTGGCGGAACGCTTAAAATTGAATTGGACAAACCCAACTCGCTACCGGAGTCGCTCGCGTTTAACAAAGCCGATAATGCTATTTTGAACATTGCTTATACTTTAGGGAAAAAAGAAGGTTCTTATAAAAAGAACGCCCGCCCGGTTTTTGTAGTAACTAAAGATATTAACATGCGCTTAAAAGCCGAGGCGCTTGGGTTAGATGCGCAAGATTATACCAGTGATAAAGTAAACATAGACGAACTTTACACCGGCGTTACGGAAACCGAAGTAGATCCGGCACAGATTGATACGTTTTATCAAAAAAAACAACTGCCCATGGACCCAACCATTTATCTACCCAACCAATTCGTCATTTTAAAAACAAACGACGGCAGTAAAAAATCAGCCATCGGGCGCATTAGCAACGACGGGAACTGCGTATTACACCCGCTTTCTTCGCAAGAGCCGGTTGCCTGGGGCATTAAACCTTTAAACAAAGAGCAACGCTTTGCCATGGAACTTTTATTAGACGACAGCCTGGACATTGTTACTTTAGTCGGCACTGCCGGCACCGGTAAAACGCTCGTCACTCTAGCCACCGGCTTGCAACGCACGATGGACGAAAACGCCTACCGCCGCATGGTGGTATGCCGCTCTATCGTACCGGTAGGTAAAGATTTGGGTTTCTTGCCCGGCACTAAGGAAGAAAAATTAGAGGCCTGGATGGGTGCCATTTACGATAACTTGTCTTTCTTGGCCGACCGCAAAAACCCGGAAGAAGGCGCCGAAAAAGCCCACTATTTATTAGACAGCGGCAAAATTGAAATTGCCTCTGTTACGCACATGCGCGGGCGCTCGCTACCGGGGCAATACATGATTGTAGACGACGCGCAAAACTTAACCCCGCACGAAATCAAAACGATTCTCACCCGCGCGGGCGAAGGCACCAAAGTCGTTATCACCGGTGACCCGTACCAAATTGATACGCCGTATTTGGACGTACAATCCAACGGTTTGACCTATTTGGTGGACCGCTTCAAAGGTCAAAAATCGTACGGACATATTACGTTTACCAAAACGGAACGCAGCCACCTGGCAGACGTGGCGTCTAAATTACTCTAAGCCGATTCGTTGGTTTTCAGCAAACGAAACACCCCCGGTTATGCCGGGGGTGTTTATTAACGTAAAAAAACGGCTTATTCTTCGCCGGAAGTATTGTCCGCTTCCGTTTCTTCTTCCACCGCCGCAGCGGCCGGCACAATATGCATAGACGCCATGAGCATATCTACCAGGCGGATGTCGCTTGGGTACTGCACCAGTTCATGCGCTTTAGGCAAAGACACCCAACGTATAGACAAAATTTCAGAAGCGTCATGCTTGCCGATACGCCCCAATTTTTTCATCAAATACCACTGCACCATTTTTTTAATGTGATTACCTTGAAACGTAAACGCATAATGTACGCGAATCATGGGGCGGATGATACCCGCTTTGTAGCCGGTTTCTTCCAACACTTCGCGCAACGCGGCTTGCCGGGGCGTTTCCCCCGCCTCAATATGGCCTTTGGGGAACGTCCAAATCTTTTTGCCTTTCATATTTTTGACTTGAACGAGAAGTACTTTCTTCCCGTCTAAGACAACGCCGCCACACGAAAATTCCGAAACGATCATACACGCGTCTCCAAACAATGCGCCGCATTAAGGATTTTTTCTTCCTGTAAAATCGGGCCGTAGAATTGCACGCCCACCGGCAAACCTTTTTTGTCTAGTCCAAACGGTACGTTAATGCCCGCCAACCCGCCGATATTGCCGGGGCAGGTATATAAATCGGCTAAGTATAAAGAAATCGGGTTTTTACCGTTTTTGCCTAACCGAAATGCCGTTGTGGGCGAAGTTGGCGTCAAAAGCACGTCTACCTGTTCAAATACTTTTTTGAAATCTTGACGGATAAGTTCGCGCACTTTCATGGCTTTCAGAAAGCACTCCTCGTAGCGTTTAGACGTCAGTGCGTACGTACCGATGATGATACGCTTTTTGACTTCCACTCCAAACAACGCGCGGGAATCTTCGTAATACGCATTTAAATCCGGCGCGTTTTGCGCGCTGTATCCGTAACGGATTCCGTCAAAACGTCCCAAATTGGAACTGGCCTCGGCACTGGTAACAATATAATACACCGGAGCCGAGTATTTGGCGTATGGCACGTCAACGTCTATCACTTCGGCGCCGAGTTTTTTTAGTTCTTCCGCCGCCGCCAATAAACGCTCTTTAATATCTTCATACAAGCCGTCTAAAAATCCTTTGGGAAGGCCCACTTTAAGCCCTTTTAAGTCCGGGGTAAATGCTTTTGTGTACGCCGGAACGGGGGCTTCTAACGAAGTAGAATCGTGTACGTCTTTACCGCTGATAACTTCCAAACACAAAGCAGCATCTGCCACGTTAGCCGCAAGCACACCTACTTGGTCGGCACTGGAAGCAAACGCCACAATTCCGTAACGTGAAATACGCCCGTAACCGGGCTTCACGCCGACGATACCGCAAAAACTGGCCGGTTGGCGCACCGATCCCCCCGTATCGGTACCGAGGGCTAAAGGCACCATCCCCGCCGCCACTGCCGCGGCACTTCCGCCGGAACTTCCGCCGGGTACGCGCTCGGTATCTACCGGGTTTTTCACAGGGCCGTAAACCGAAGTTTGGTTGCTGCTGCCCATGGCAAATTCATCCATATTCGTGCGCCCGATAATAACCGCATCCGCCGCCAATAATTTTTCCACGACGGTAGAAGTGTACGGTGCCACGTAATTAGCCAACATTTTAGAACAACACGTGGCTTTGTGGCCCTTATATAAAATATTATCTTTAATAGCCACCGGCACTCCGGCAAGCGCGCCTAGTTTTTCGCCGCGGGCGCGTTTTTCGTCAACGGCTTTGGCTTGGGCAAGCGCGTCTTGTTCAAACACTTCCACAAAGGCGTTGATTTCCGGGTTTTTCTGCGCGATAACAGCCAGCGACTCGCGGGTAATTTGCTCGGCAGTTTTTTCGCCGTTTGAGATAACTTTAATTATTTCGGAAACGGTCATCATACTAAAGCACCTTCTTTACTTTGGCGCAATCTTGCGCTTGATTGGCAAATTCCGCGCGTAATTGGGCGGCTAAATTTTCGTTGCACGTTGGTACGTCGGGGCGGATATGCGCCGCTTGATTGACATTGGTTAATTTTACGTTATCGGTGTTAATGGCCGACAGTTCTTGCACCCAATTAAAAAGTTCTTTTAACTGGGCTTCATACATATCACTTTCTTCGGGGCTGATATGCATTTTGGCTAGTTTTCCGGCTAATTCTACGTCTTGTTTGGTAATAGGCATATAAATTTCCTCTTATATATATTTTATATAATAAACACCCCGTTGGCTAGGCGCATCGGCCCGGCCAACAATCCGGAAAAATAATTTTTTTACTTAAGGAATTTGATGCACAAGGACCTTATATTTTATACCAAGCCTTGCATAATATCAAAAAACGCACAAAACAAAAATGCCTTGTGCGTTTTAAAACCAATCACAAAAACCTTATTTTAATTTTTCAAGCATCGCGGGGATAACGTCATACATATCGCCCTCCACCGCAAAATTGGCTACTTGCATAATGGGGGCCTGTGCATCTTTGTTAATCGCCACTATTACGTCAGATCCGCTCATCCCTGCCAAATGCTGAATCTGTCCGGAAATTCCGCACGCGATATACAACTTGGGTTTTACCGTACGTCCGGTCAACCCGATTTGATAGCGGTAATCTATCCAACCACTATCCACCGGCGCACGGCTAGCCGCCACCGCACCACCTAAACGCTCGGCTAATTTTTTAAGCAGTTCAAATCCTTCCTTTTTGCCTACGCCGCGCCCGCCGGCCACAATCACTTCGGCTTGCGATAAATCCATTTCACCGGCTCCGCTGCTGATAAATTCCACAAACCGGGCCAATGACGCGTGTTTTTTTAAATCAAACAAAAACTCTACTACTTCCCCTTTACGTCCTTCTTGCCGCGTGGCTTTTTCGTATGCCATGGGCCGCAAGGAACACATTTCCGGGCGGGTATTGGCGCATGTGATAGTCGCCATCAAATTACCACCGAATGTCGGGCGAGTGGCGTGAAGTTGCCTGTCTTCCGGGTTGATAACGACTGCGGTAGCATCGGCCGTTAAGCCGGTTTTGGCGAAAATAGCCGTTTTGGCCGATAGAGAGCGCCCCAAATTGGTAGCCGGGAGTAAAAATTTATTGGGCTTGTAGGTTTCTATCATCTCCGCCAAAATGCGCGCGTAGGTATCATCTACGTAATTTTCCAATTCAGCCGCTTCACATACATAAACGATATCTGCCCCGCACGAAATGAGTTCTTGTGCAAAAGACGATACATTATTCCCTACTAAAACGGCACCTAATTTCTCGCCGAGCGCATCGGCTAATTGACGGCCGGCCGTAAGTAACTCAAACGCCGTGGGGCTTAATTTTCCATGTCCGGTTTGAGCAAAAATCCATACATTTTTAAAATCTTCCATAGTTCATCCTCTTAAATAACGTGGTTTTCCTTAAGAAGTTCCACTAACTTTTCACCGCGTTCTTTGGCATTATTTCCTTCCACCCGAACAGCGTTTGTTTCCCGCTTGGGCACGAACGATTTAACTACGCGGGTGGGGCAATTTTTTATGCCTAATTTTGTTTCGTCAGCACCGATATCAGCCGCTGTCCACTCGGTAATATCCGCCCGCTTGGCCGCCAAGCGTCCTTTAACGCTGCGTACGCGCGGATTGTTGATATCTTTGACCACACTAATCACACACGGATAAGGTAACTCCAGCACTTCACTCCCATCTTCGGTCAAGCGTTCCACACGAATTGATTTTTCATCTACGGAAATTACTTTTTTAACAAACGCGGCATTGGGCCAATTTAGCCACGCCGAAATTTGCGGACCGATATGGCCGGTATCACTGTCGTTGGTTTGTTTACCGCAAATGACTAAATCTACTTTCTCACGTGCGTTAATTTTTTCTATCCCCTTTGATAACGCATAACTGGTGGCCCACGTATCCGAACCGGCAAAGGCTTTGTCCGTTAGGTGGTAGGCATCGTCTGCGCCGCGGGCAATTGTGTCGCACAGAACCGCTTGCGCTTGCGACGGGCCCATCGTCAATGCCGATACACGCCCCCCTAATTGCTCTTTGAGTAAGACAGCCTCTTCCACTGCATACTCATCAAACGGGTTGATGGCACTTTGTGCACCGGAACGGATCAAACATCCGGTAGCCGGATCAATTTTAACATTGTCAGATTTGGGTGTTTGTTTGACACAAGTTACGATATGCATATTATTCCTCGCTTTCTTTAGCGGCATATTCTTTGATAAGGGCCGTTAAAATTTCGTTCTTCTGAATATGCACGGTACCTTCGTAGATTTGCGTAATTTTGGCATCCCGCATATATTTTTCCAGCGGGAAATCACGCATATACGCAATACCGCCACACAAGGTCATACATTCATCGGCCACTTCCATAGCCACGTTAGAACAGAAAAGTTTAGCCTCGGCACTGTATTTAGTCCAACGCGCCCCTTTTAATTTTTTAAGTTCATCGTGTATAACCGTTCCGTTGGTAACTGCATTTTTAACAGCCGGCAAAAACTCATCATCCATCCGGTGCGTTAAATTATAAACAAGCGCGCGACCGGCTTCGGTTTTGGCGGCTAACTCGGCTACTTTATGGCCAAGTGCTTGAAAGGTAATAATCGGCTGCCCGAATTGCTTGCGGGTGCGCAAATACGGGATCGTTACATCTAACGCCCCCTGTGCAATACCCACCGCTTGCGCGGCTACCCCCGGGCGGGAATAGTCCAACGTCTCCTGCAAATACAATAGCCCACGGCCTTCGCTACCCAGCAGATTCTCTTTTGGCACACGCACATTTTCAAAAATAAGTTCGTACGTCGGATTAGAACGGATCCCCATTTTCTCTTCTTTTTTCCCAAATGAAAAACCGGGGGTACCCTTTTCTATAACAAGCAGTGAAATGCCGCGTGCTCCGCGGCTGGGGTTTGTGTTAACGGCTACCGTGTAAAAATCGGCTTCCTTACCGGAAGAAATAAAGTGTTTTGTTCCGTTGACCACGTAATAATCACCGTCTTTAATGGCCGTCGTTTTTAAAGCAGTAGCGTCCGAACCGGCTTCCGGTTCGGTAAGCGCGAAAGCCCACAATTTTTTTCCGCTTGCCAAATCGGGGCACCATTTTTCGCGTTGTTCTTTGGTAGCGGCCAGATACATTGGGATAGCACCCAGGGCCGAAGTTCCCGTTGTAAGGGCAAGTCCCGCACACCCGCGGGAGAGTTCTTCAAAAGACAGCGCCAAGCACGTAATACCGCCGCCGATTCCTCCGTATTCTTCCGCCAGCCACAACCCAAACATACCGGACTTGCGGTACTCGTCTAGCATTTGATACGAAAATTCCTCTTTCGCGTCCATTTCGGCACGCAAAGGCTTGATTTTTTTCTGCACAAGTTCGCGGCTGGTATTTAATACCTCGCGCTCCAATTCGTTAATGGCGTAATCCACGTTGTTGCCCCCCTTTGTTGTGGTTTTTAAACATCCGGCGCCGACGGAAAAAGCGTCGTTTACCGCCGTTTTTTTTGGTTGGCGGCACTAAACTACGATACAACCGTTCTTGTTTTTTAACCATCGTAGAAACGGTAAATTCCGAAAAATCACGGTGGTCAATGGCCGCTTCAAAACGGGTACGCAAGGCCGTATGACGCAAAAGTACTTTGAGTTTTTCGGCGAACAAATTGATATCATTAGCCGGTACCAAAAAACCGGTTTTGTTGTTGGTAATAATTTCACTAATGCCATCTACATTGTAGCAAACAGCCGGTACACGCATCGCCATCGCTTCCAAAAGAGACATTGGCAAACCTTCCCGCAAAGACACACTGGCATATACGTCGGCAATGGCCAAAAGTTCTAACGGATCATTGCGCCAACCGGGGAATAAAACTTGCTTTTCAATGCTTAAATTTTTGGCTAAATTTTCAGCCGTCTTTTTCAGGGGGCCTTCTCCGGTAAAAATGAAATAAACATTTTTCATTTGGCTAAGCACTTTATAGGCCGCCAACACAAAATGGATGGGGTTTTTTAGCGGTTTAAAATTGGCTAGTGCCACAATCACCTTGGCGTTAGTCGGAATTTTAAGCGAGGCTTTTTTAGCCACCGGATCAAATTTTAGCGGTAAAATGGGACTAAAGTTAATACCCGCGCGGATGAGTTCGGTTCGCACACTTTTAACAATACCCAACTGTTTGGCCTCGCTGGCATTTTTACGAGAAACAAAAACAAGCACGTCGGTCATTTTGGCGCAAAATTTTTCCACCATTACAAAAAATTTAAATTGCCTTTCACCTTGCTCCTTGGCAAATCCAAGCCCGTGAAAAGTATGCACCACTTTGGCTTTGCGCCAAAAAATCCGCGCCGCTAAACGCCCTAACACACCCGCTTTAGGCGCATTGGTATGCACGATATCGGGTTTTACCCGGCGCAGCACGCGCCCCATTTGGAGCAACGCCCAAAAATCGTGAAAAATATATTTAATGTGAACCGGATGGCGCAACGCCGTGATAAAAAACACGTGGGTATTATCGCCTTTTATACGCCCATCCAATCGGCCGCCCGGGCCGGTAGCCAAAAACACTTCAAACTGTTGTTTGTTAAGGTTTTTCATCGTATACAGCACACTGGCTTGTGCACCACCCTGATCCATACGGGTGATAAAATATAAGATTTTTGTTTTTTCCATTTAGTGAACCTTTCCTGTAGCAGTATTCAAAATGCGGGCCTGCGGGAAATAATATTTGATAATGGCCATATAGTCCGCACCTTGTCGGGCAAGTCCTTCCGCACCGCTTAAACAAAGCCCATTACCTAACCCCGTATCATAACCGCGTACCAAGACACTTTTGATATTTTTTCCCTTGTATAATGGCACGATATCAAACAGGTTGGAACGCATGGTACCCGCACTCAAAATAAATGCAGTTTCTTGCGGAGTTTGAGTTTCATAAGAGCCTTTGCTGCCCACAAAACGTACGGTCAACACACGCCCGGTAGGCGTGTAAGTAAGCGGAGTAATAGCCTGCAAACGACCGATATTTTGTTTGTAAGACAAGCGGTTTTCAATCTCTTTGGCGTCGTAAGAATACATCCATTTAATACCGGCCCAATGGGTGGGATCCTGTGGGCGCGAATATAAATCCGCCGGGGGATTAGACAAGATGTACTTGCTGACGTTAGCGGGTGAGAAAACATAACCCGGTTTAGAAGCGGTGTTTTCCAAACGATCTGCCGTCACAATACCGCACCCGGCATAAAAGCCGGCTTGGGCTTGTGTTAAACTGGTAACAGTAGATTTTTTGGAAGCATCTAACGCCTCTTTGAAAATCAAATTTATACCATCAAAACGAAACGTATCGTCATTATCGGTAATATGGTAAGGTTGGTCGGATTTAGCACGCACAACATCCGTCAACGCCGCCCGGAATACGACGGCCAAGGCCGTTAAAGAGGCTGCCTCCCGGCTATTTTTGGCTTGCGTAGCCAAAAGGGCCGGTATTAAGTCTTCCGTTCGGACATTATTGACCAGTTTAAATCCGTGCTCGGTAGGGATAATCGTTAAAGAACCTTTTAGTTCCTTATCGCTTAAGTTAGCCGCAAAAATATTCTCTGCCCGCACATTACGCACTAACAAAGTATATTTGTCTTTATCCAAAGACAACGTAAAAGGTCGCTTGGCCGAAAATTCCACATGTCCGCGTGCATCTTTTACATCCACCCCCGATGTTACGGGATTAAACGAAATGTTTTTTTCAATATAAGAAGGCACGCGTAAAATTTCGCCTAGTTTATCGTCACTGGCTATGACAATGCCTGAACCAACCACCGAGGCAGAAATGAGTTCCTGCGGTTCTTGCAAGCGGTTGGCATATAAAGCCATTTTCACTTCCGGTGATTTGGTGGAAGCCATCACATGAACAATCGGTTGCTCTAAACGCAAATAAAACAAATAGTCAATGCTTTTATCGCCAAACTCTTGCAAATAGGTATTTACTTTTTTGGCTAATGTTTTATTATCGGGATCCAAGCCGTAGAGTGTGGCATAATACTGCCACGCCGGCAAGTGATCTTTTTCTTTTTCGGAAATTTTGGCGATCAGTTCCGCCGCGGCATAATTATTTTTATCGTGAGAAAGAGATTGTTGTAAAAATACGGGGGCCAATTTTTTGCCATTTTTCATTTCATTTGCGATACGCCCTAACATATACGATACAAACGAAATTACATACGGATTTGACGTGTAAAGATATTGTAGTTCGGCGGCGGCCTTCTCTTTATTCCCGCTAAAATACCACGCCAACGCATCCCCTAATTTTGCCGATGACACATATTCAAAATCAGCCGTTAAATAAAATAAATTCTCAAAAGCCTTGCGTGCTTTTTTGTATTTTCCGGCACTTAAAAGTAGCCACCCCTGTGTCAGTTGGATAAACGGATCGTCCGGGTTTAACTCGGCTGATTTTTCTATATAGCGCAACGCTTGCTTGATTTGTCCACGCTGCATGGCCAATACCGCCAACTCCAAATTAGCCGCGGCAGTTACTTGCGTTTGAGAATCCTTCTCGTACGATTTAAGGGCAATATAACACTCGTCACTTCCCGTGGAAACGCATTTTTGGGTAAGGGTAGAAATTTCGTCCGGCAAGGAATAATCTAAAACCGTTTTATATAAAACCGCTTGATTAAGATTGCCTTCAAAGCGTGCCGCAGCCAAAGCCGATTTGGCGGTTGGTTGGGCGGCGTCATTAGTAGTAACGGTAACGGACCCCGTCGGCTCGCCGGGTTGATCGGCGGCTTGTCCATAGACGAAAAGTCCGGAAGAAAAAAACAAAAAAACTCCTAAAATTACTCTCTTTTCCATATACCCAATTATAGCAAAAAACCGTCTATACGCGGCAATCCTTAAATGGTCTAACTATTAAGGAATATAGGCCCAAAAGGCCCGGGGATTTAGGTCCAACGGCCCTTGTGCCCCTTGCTTGGTACTTTATACTATTTAGTGTAAGGAGTTTTTATATCCACAAACAATAAAAATTTTACGAGGAACATTTATGAAAAAAATTATGTTAGCGGCTTTATTGTTAACTGCCGGAATTTTGTTTCCGTCCTATACAAATGCCCAAGCACTGACCAAGGCTGTTGAAGCGGGTGATAATCAAACCGTTTGTACGCTGTTAGAAAACGGAGCCGACCCCGAAGAAACAAATGCACGCTTTGAAACACCTTTAATGGTGGCCGCCGTAAAAAACAACGTAGAAGCGGCTGAACTTTTGTATGAGCATGGAGCAGATCTAAACGCAAGTATCGGCAACAATCCCGCCGCCATAATAACCGCTTCCCTGTTAGGGCATTACGAAATGGTAGAGTTTTTAATCAGCAAAGGCGCGGATGTAAACATAAAAACCAACGCAGGTAATACCGCTTTAATGTATGCGGCTCGCTATGGCTATATGGAAGTTATGACGCTGCTTATCTCAAACGGAGCCGACGTGCGGCCGGTGGATAATCAAGGATTTAATGCGTTGCAAATCCTTCGGAAATCAAAATACGCGGAAGGCAAAGAACCCCTTTTCTACGAACCGTATTACCGCTAATCCGTTATTAAGTTTTGTAAGAACCGCCCCCATCTGTCCGAGGGCGGTTTTTTTATGAGAAAATTCACTTTATACCCAAACTAACCCTTTTTACAGAAAGAGATTTTGTACGAAATATAGTCTAATGGAAATATCTTTTAAGGAGGTTGTGTATGAAACGAATAAGTTACAAAATACTTCTTGCCGTGTTGGCGGCAGGATTTTTGAGCGCACCGCAAACGCACGCTTGCACCGGTATTGCGATCAAAGCACAAGACGGTACGCGGCTACTTGCGCGCACCATTGAGTGGAAAGGCGGCAATCTAAACAGCAAATTGATTATCATGCCGCAAGGTATGAAAAATATCGCTCTCACTCCGACCGGCGAAAACGGCAAAACATGGCATAATAAATATGGGGCCGTAGGAGCCAGCACCGTGGAACCGCGCTTTGTCACCGAAGGTGTAAACGAAAAGGGGCTGAATGTAGGAATTTTTTACTTCTCGCATTATGGCAGTTTAACCCCTTACCAAGCCAAACACGCCAAAAAATCTGTCAGTGACGGCGAACTTGTGCGCTATATGCTCACCAACTTTGCCAACGTAAACGAAGTATTGGAAGGGCTGAAACAAATTGAAATTATACCTATCGGCAAGCCCGACGCCAGCGGCCACTACGCTACCGGGCATTGGCGCATCAGTGATGCCTCGGGCAAAAGTGTTATTTTGGAAATCACCAACCGCGGAGAACGTCACATTTACGAAAATAATTTGGGCGTGTTTACCAATTCGCCGGGTTTCCCGTGGCACCAATCTAATTTAAACAATTATATTCATCTCTCCGGTGGGGAAACCCCCGATAAAATGATAGGGGATGTTCACTTGTTTTCGCTTGGCGGCGGCACGAATTTAATGGGGCTGCCCGGTGATTTAACACCGCCCTCTCGCTTGGTACGGGCGTTCTTTTTCTTGCACAGCGCACCGGTTCCGCCGGATACCTACGCGGCCGTTACACAGGCTTTTCATATCTTAAATAATTTTGATTTGCCTATCGGCGCCGAATATGCCCCCGGCGAAAACATACCCGATATGCCCAGTGCCACACAATGGACTGCCGTTTCCGATGTAACACACCCGGCTTTCTATTACCGCACTATGTATAACTCGGCCATCCGCAAAGTGGACTTAACAAAAATTAACTTTGCCAAAGTGCCTTACACGGTAACGGATATGGATCAAACACCGCGCGAAACTTTTTACGAACGCACTTTTTAGGAGCCTTAACAACCAAACAAAAAACCCGCTCCTTGCCATACGCAAAGAGCGGGTTTTTCGTACCGTAAATATCCCTTATTTACAACAAAACATTAGTAAATAGACTGCCACTTGCGCGTAGTCAATTTAAACTCCACGCGACGGTTGGCTTCACGGCCTTCGGAAGAACCGTCAAGTGTAATCGGGCGGTCTTTACCGTAGGAGTGGATGCGAATGCGCTCGGCATTGACACCACGGCTGACTAAATAAGATTTCATTGCCGCCGCGCGAGAAGCCCCTAACCAATAGTTATATTCTTGAGAACCCAACACGTCCGTATGGCCTTCTATAATCAAGTGTAACGTAGGATCATCTTCCAACACTTGCGCAATTTTATCTAAAATAGGATAGGCTTTTTCCGGCGGGCGGACAGAGTCAAACTCATAGGTAATAGACGGCAATTTTTTGGTTTTCCCCCACTTTTTAGCAGGCTGGCTAGCCAAGACTTCGTTGCGTTGTTTCTGCTCGGCAATGGCCGGATCGGCTTTGCGCGGGCGAAAGTCATCATCCTCAGTTTGATTTGTCGCACAAGCCACCAAAGTAAGAGCACTCAATAATAACAAAAAAGATTTGATTTTCATGCTAATTCCTCCTGGTTTTATTATAGCAAAAGAATTTCGCTATTAACTGAAAAATCTATTTATACAAACTATCCACATACTGGGGATAAATTGTGGATAACCCCCACTTTTACTCTATATTTCAGCAGTTTCTAACAACCTCTTTTTTAACAACAGGCCATTTTCAAGGGCAAGGCTGTGGATAACTCAACTTTTCTGTGGATAACTTATCCTTTTTGGCTAAAAAATCAAGGAAATTTTATTTTTCTCCGACGGCAAATTGGAACTATTCCTTTTTAGGTGATTTTTTCACAGTTTTTTAAAAAACTGTTGACAAGTTCTTCTTTTTTTGCATAAAAACGCGTTTTTTGCGCTTTTTTATTGTTTTTTCAGCCTAATTTTAACCGCAAAGACCGGTTTATCCACAACATTGCCGATACGAACCTTGCCGGCGGTAGCACCGGACAACGGCCGCAATGTGCCTTGTTGAGAATCCCAAAACAAGAACGGCGGGCTAATCCGTAAAGTTGGCGGCACGTAATGAAAAAGTCCCTCATTGTTTAATACCGCCCATACCCGCAAAGCAACTTCATCTGTTTTGGCCAGTGATATAAATTTTCTTGATACGTCTGCTTTAAGATATTTCACGGCTACCTGATTGGCCGGCGCCCATAAGTATTGCGTATCCACACCGTCAAACCACACGCTACCTTGCGGTGCATATCGCATCGCAAAGTCAGCCCCATACGTTTTGCCGCCGCGCTCAAGTGCCGCTTGTGCCAGGGCCAATTCTTCCTGAGTGCCGATTACCAGCGTACGTACGAGCGGCAACGCGGTTTGTTCCCACACATTGCCGGGGTTAATCAAGGCCAAAGCCCCAAATACTTCCGGGTGATTCACCGCCCGCAATGCAATAGCCGCGGCACCTTCGCCCCGCACCGCTAAAATACGGTTTTGCGGACCGGTTTTCGTTAAATAGTTTGTATCCAAATACGGGAACAATTCCCGGGTAAGAAAATCTTTAATTTGGGCAGATTTTTGAGTGTAATCTTCTTCGGTAAAATTGATGCCGACTACAATCGCCGGATTATTTTTTTGATACGCGGCAACGGCCGACGCATCATCTTTGGGCACGAGCCCCAACATCACCACCACCGGATAACTTTTGCTCATCGGCACAAAATCTTCCGGCAAGAAAAACGATACCGTATATTTATTTCCTAAAGAAGCCGAGGGAAAATTGACAACCGTTTCGCGTCCGGGGTGAGTAAATAGCAAAGTTTCTTCTTCGGCAAATAAAAGAGAAGAAAAAACCGTTAAAACGAAAAGTAATATCCATTTTTTCATAGTTTTATTGTAGCATTTGCGGGCGGACTCTGACTAGTATTATCGTAAGAAATGGCTCTTTAATAAATGGTATAATAGTAAAAAGAGGATTTATATGAAAAAATTATTATCAACCATCGCTTTGCTAGCCGTTTGTCTGGGAGTGGCGCAAGCCGGCCCTTCTGCGTTAAACCGTGTGATGCCCGTTTTGCAAAAAAACAACCGCACCGCCGCAGAAAACCAAAAAGTATTACAACTGTTCCGTACTTCCAAAAATCCGGAAATCATTTTTGCCGCCGGGGCAAGTTTAGTCAAAACGCCCCCTGCCAAAGTTCAACAACCTGCACTTTTCAGCATTTTAATGCGCTCTACGGATGCTTTGCGCCAAACTTTTGCCGCGGTTATTATTACCGCAATGGGGGAAGTACACGAAGAATTAACGCCTGTTTTACAAGAGGCGCTTACCGGCAAAGATCCGGTACTGCGTGCCTATGCCGCTGCCGCGTACGCCATTATTCACCCGCAAGACACCTCTCACACACAAGATATCGTACGACTTTATATTTTTGATCCGGCCTTTGCGTCGCGGGCGATGAACGTATTAAACGGCTCGGAAAAAACGCCCTTTAAAGCACTCAAGCAAGCGTCTGCTTCTACGGATGAACAAATCCGCGCCGCCGCCGCCACTTGGCTGGGGACTTTGCATACACCAAACTCCGCCAAACAACTCTTAAAAATGGCAAAAAAAGAAACCGCCTCTTCCGTACAAGCCGCCATTGCAACAGGGTTAGCATCCCAACGGGAAAACACCTTGGCTGAAGTGACTGCCGGACTTCGCAAAAAACATACTACTCCGTACGCAAACACGTGCGCCTTGGCACTTGGCTTTATGACCGGGAACGCGATAGATGCGTTACGCCAAAATCTTTTAAGCACGAACACGCAAGCCCATATCAACGCCGCCCGTGCAGCGGCCTATATGGCAAATGTGCTTTCTAACCCGGATGCATTTGCTTATTCGTCGGACCGGGCATTTGATATCCACTTGCTTAAAAGCCTGATTGCACCGCTAAAAGCATTGGCCAACTCCGGTACACCTGACGAACAAACTTATGCGCAAAATGCGTTGCGCCAAATTGAAAAATTGATGGAGTAAAAAATTTATGTCTAACGTAATTAAAGTAAAAAAATTAGATCCCCAAGCCAAGATTCCCCTGCGTGCGCATCCCACAGATTCCGGGGCCGATTTGTTTGCTCTTACACGCACTGTTCTTCCCCCCCATGCTGTTACGCACGTACATACCGGGGTTTGTGTGGAGTTGCCGGAACAGACGTCCGGTGTGATTTGGGGTAAAAGTTCCGTTGAAAGTAAAGGTATTAAGGCCATGGCCGGGCTCGTGGACGCGCCCTACCGCGGGGAATTGATTGTTTGTATGTATAATTTAAACGATACCGAATTTGTTTTTGAAGCCGGGCAAAAAGTTGCGCAACTTGTCGTACTTCCGACGTTGTATCCTTCTTTTGAAGAAGCACAAACCTTGAGTGAAACCACCCGCGGAGAGGGTGGCTTCGGCAGCACAGGCACCCGTTAAAACATACCGTTTGCACCCCTGATTTTCTAGGTATTAAATACCCGGAAAAATAGGTCTTTTGGTCCTTGTGTTACAAAAAACAATAATTTTACAATAAATAAAGATAGGATTTTTTGAGATAAGAGGAGTTATAAAAATGAAAAGAATAATAGGAATTTGTCTGGGAATTGTCAGCCTAATGAGCGCTACTCCCGCAGTTGCCCAAGGTTTCTATATGAGAGGCGTAGTAAAAAATATCAGCAAACTAAATGAGTTGGACAAAGGGACCAAAGGTTTTTTTAATGTTTTTGAAAAAGAATTGTTAGTACCGCAAGCCACCTCTTTTTCGCGCGCCGCTCAAATTGAACGCTGGGTTGTTTCCCAAGAAAAAATTGCCGAAACAGCCGCTTTATCCTGGCCGGAAAAAACAATTTTATTCTCACAAACCGAACGGTTTATTCCTAAACAAAAAGTCAAAGATATTTTGACAAACACGGACGGGCGCCCTTCTTTTCAAGGCACAAAAGAACAAGATGAATTTTATTTGATTGGATTCCCCGAACAGGTATTGGAAGAAAAATTTCTCCCTTCCACTTTTCAACTTCACGATGCCACTTCCTATTATCGCACGCGTTTAATAAAACTGGACAAGGAACCCTTTTCCTTACGCAAATGGGGAAAGGCCATGGCGCTCATTACCGATTTAGGGCTATTTGGCAATGCGCAAGATGCGAAAGCCATTATAAATACGGCAAGCCAATTTCACGCAGAACTTGCCGGTATAAGTGATTTGATTGCCACGCGCGCACTTATCAACTTGGGCCGTTACGAGGAAGTGGAATCCCTGGCCAAAATACGATTATTGGAAAAAACACCCGAAGGCAAATATGTTAAATTGGCTGCCCAATGGAAACAAATTAAAGAATATATGGATCAAGCCAAGGTGACTCTGGATATTGACGTGGAAAGAAGAGTCGCCGCAGAACCGGTGACTTTATCCGAAAACACAAGCCGTTTCTTACAACAATACAATCCCTACAACTTACTGCAGGAAGACGCCGGTAAAATCACCACTGATTTTTGGCTTGATTTAAGGCAAAGTGTTGATGCCCGCTTGTCCAACGCACGAACCTGCCGGCAAATAGCCGAACACTTGGATGTTTCTTCTTCCATTTTTCAAACATTCAATAAAATCACGTTAGAAAATTTAAAAGAATTTGTAGAAACAAACGGGCATAAGCCGCGTGTCAGTTTTGCCAAAGGGGCCCAAGATGAATCCACTCTGGCTACGCGTGTGCAAAACATCTTAAATAATTATGATGTCAACAGCCCGGAAGTACAAGCCATTAACCAAATATACCGTGACCTTGAGTCCCGACAAGTCCAACAAGCCCAAACCGTCTACGACCTTGAACAAGAGATGTTAGATGCGTTGGTAACCCCGGAACAAGTGTTGGACCGTCTGTCTGCTTTTAGAAAGGCCTATAACCGAAAGCCACGCCTCAGACACAATGCAGACCTAACAAAATTATCCCAATACGAATTGGCCGAACTGGCGTTAGCCACACGTGTCAAAGAGGTTCTTCAAGACGGTAATCCAAAGGATCTGGTTATACGCGGTATAAAAAGTTTGTTATATGGGAAAAAACAAAAACCTAAACCGGAACCTAAACCGGAACCCAAACTGGCTCCGGAACCGGAGATCATTTTTAATTTTCCCCAATTATCCCGGGAGTTATCCGCTTTTATTAAGGAAAATCTCCGCCGTCCGCGCGGGCAAGTTCATCAAGCAAAAAAAGATTTATCTATTTTAGACAAAGAGGAACTAAAGTTACACCAACAAGTTTCTACCGCGCTAAAACAAGGCGATCCCGGCAGTCAAACTTACCAAGATTTGCTTGAATTGTGGGAAAGTGCTCCGGCTATGGCAAGACCGAACTCGGAACTAATCAAACAAAAATTGGAACTTTTTAGGGAAAAACACAACGGTTTATTACCGCGGACTAGAATTTTCAGAGACGGGAAGTTGTTAAAACCCAATGAATATACCCGCCAAGAGGCTCAAGAGGTAGCACTGGCTCAAATGCTTTATCGTGTGTGGAATTCCTATCCCCAAGACGACGTATTAAAGGTTTGGTTACGTGAAACAGGCTATTGGAGATTATATAAATAATAACTCGCCGCTTAACTTTACAAGTCGGCGAGTTAAATAGCGTTTCCGTTCAAGTATGTGCTTTTATCGGGATTTAGACACTAGTACATATCCGTCGTCGTTCCCCTCTGTGTTTTTGCAAAGGAACACATCCCAAGATGTTTCTTGGTAAATACCGGTAGGTAGCAAGATATCCATTTTAATCACAAACGAATCATATCCGGATGATTTTTCCGATAAGGATTGCAACGAACGCCGGGCCGTTTCCCCATAACGGGAAACTTCCTGGAACAAGTCTCTGCCCAACAGGCTGCTTCTGGTGCGACCGCTCCATTGAGAAAAAGCATCATTGACGTGCGTAACGGTAAAATCCGGATCTAACCGCAAAGCCGGAACTTGTACTTCATCCAACGTGCGCGTAAAAACGCGGCTGGCTGCACCCAACATTTTGTCCGCCTGGCGCAATTCTATGCGCAAACCAAGCAGCCGGGCCATAAGCCCCAACAGTTCTTCCGCCCCTACATCAAACCGACCGCGCGCCGTAGCGGAAGCAAAACATAAAGCACCTTCTATTTTTCCATCCACAACTAACGGAGCGGCCAACAAAGCGCCTAATTTCTTCTCTCGGTGTATACAATGCGTACACGAAAGGCCTTCTAAATCAGGCAGCAAGGTCAAAGAACCGTCTAACACATCACGCAAACATTCCTCTACCGGAAATTCCATATGCCGTTCAATAGAGAACGGATTGTCGGATGTGTATAACACCACGCTTTCCAAACGGGATTTACGTTGCTGAAAACGTAACACAAAACCGACTTGGGCTTGGAAGAATTGTTTACCCATTTCCAAAATTCGGTCTACCTGTTCGGTAATCGTCAGGCCGGTTTGCTCAAACATGTGATATAACTCATGCAAACGGTTATCGTAAACACGTTTTTCTGACGCATCTCTTACCCATATTACGGCTTGAGGCATATTTTCTAACGGAATCACATCCGCTTCATAATAACCGGAGTATCCTTCCCTAGGCCACTCAAAAGAGAAATTGGAAGTAGTATGAACGCCCAACGCTTCCTTGGTCATAAACAAGGCCCGGTCAGCGGCTTCTTTCGGCCAAAACATGTCTGGCGTTTTTCTCAAGAATTGGGCTTGTGCCTGATCATTATTCAAACCTAGCAAATTAGAGGACACTTCCAGCACCGTACCGTTCTCATCTACGCGCAAATATAATCCCGGCAACATTTGACGCAAACCGGAAAGTTCCTGCGCTTCGCGGGAAACAAGCCCCAACGATTCCTGTTGGGCACTTAAATCCGTAATTACCGCCAATATATCGTGACGCATCGGTATGTCCATGGCAGATAAGGTTACTTGGGCCTGGAAAACCTGCCCATCTTTCTTACGCAACGGCAATACAAAAGAGGCCTTCCCCGTAGTTGCCAATTGCTTTTCTGCGTTAGTGAGTGTAAACGCCAACATAGGCTGTTCGCTCTCGGGTTCTGCAAATAATTCACCCAAAGACATTTTGGCTAATTCTTCGTGCAGATACCCCGTTTTGGCAGAAAGCCAATTATTTAGTTGTTCCAACGTACCTAATTTGCCGTTTTCAAAATCTACCCGAAGCACGGCCCCATTGGTAGCACTGTTTAAGGCATTGTAGTGGGCCGAACGTTCTTCCAAGATTTTCATAATTTGCCCATGAAACGCCAAACTGTGTAGCACAAATAAGTAACCGCCGTGTTCTTCTTCTTTTACGGCCATCAATCGCACTTTGCACGTTTCCAAACTGCTACCCAGGTTAATGGTATATTCCCGGTTAGACAGTTTCCCTTCTTTTTTAAGCAGTTGGAAATCTTGCTCTATAAGCGGTTTTTCGTCTTGATGAAATAAGTGCCGGATGTCTTGCCCAGTCAGTTCATCTTTTTGCAAACCGCACAACGAACAGAACAGTTCATTACACTCCATAATAAAGAAATTATCATCACAGAGTGCGTACGGCTCGCTGTTAGGCAGCACCACACGGTCTATTTGCCGTCTGGCTTGAGTGGCCGCCAAGAAAGGCGGCAACGGTGGCAATGATTCTGCCGCATCAGCGGTTTTGGCAAATTTGATTTCTTCTTGAGGGGCTTGCAACGGTTCGGCAGGTGCTTGCGGAACAACTGCCGGCTCCGGTGCGGCCGTTTCCGCTTCCTTGGATTGAAGCGAAACCATATATTCCGCTTCTACAGAGCCGTCTTTAGCATCCCGTTTAGACAACGGCACAAACGAAACCGACAAGTCTAACAATCCTTCTTTCGTGATACGACCGGGGAATTTTTGGGCCAACTTATCAAAATCAAGCGTGTAATTAAGTTGGGCAGATTTGCCTTCCTTCATTGCCTTACGCACCGATAACGCTATGCCAGGGCGGACATACACATTGCGATAGAATTTTTTATCGGCTTGAGTAAAACCCAACAACTTGCGACAAGACTCGTTCATAGAAGAGATGTAGCCGCGTGGCGACAAGATAAAAGCCGGCAGCACACTGTTTTCAAATGCGCGGCGGAAATTATCCCGCTCGTTTTTCAAATCACGCAGCACACGGTTTTCCGAAGTAATATCACTGGCAAATCCCAGCACAACACGCCGCCCCATATATTTGGCTAGCATGACAACAAACTTGGCTTCCAATTTCGTGCCGTCTTTACGCAAGAAATGCGCTTCTATGGCCTCTTTACCGTCATCCGCTCCGGAACGTACCGCTTCGTATTTTTCCTTCAAAAACACCCGGTGATTTTCCGTAGAAAATTCCAACAAGGTTTTGCCCTTTATTTCTTCCAATGTATCAACGCCCAACATCTCGCAAAATGCATAATTGGCATAAATAATCTTACCGTCTTCCACCATTACCACCCCTTCGCGGGCTTTTTCCACAAGTAATGTGTTTTTATCACTGGCTTCACGGATTTGTTTTTCCATTTTAGTTTTAGCGGTAATATCTTCCGAAACCATCAGTAAACAATTCGGCGTACCGTCTTCATTAAATACCGGCGTTTTAACGGTATGCATAATTTTGATACCTTCGTTGGCCGAAGAAATAAGTTCTTGCGGAATATTTTGCTCTTTTTTACTTTCAAACACACGCAAATCCGTTTCGCGTATAAACTCGGCTTGTTCTTTATTTAGATCCGAGCGGTACGCGCTCTTACCGATAACATCTTTAGCAGCAGCACCGAAAAGTTCTTCACTTTTCTTATTCCATAAGATATATTTTCCATCGTAATTTTTGACTGATAACGAAACCGGTAATTGGTCCACCACCGTCTGCAAGAAATTTTTAGATTCCACCAGCGCCCGTTCTTGCGCTTTGCGAAGCGTAATATCTTCCACCAAAGTAACCACACAGTGGCTTTCTTGCACCGGGGCTTTTACTAAGTGCAACAACCGCTTTTCTCCGTTAGGAGTAATATAAGTCTCTTCAGGGATATCCATTGTTTCCCCTTTTTGCAAAATATCGCGTTCACGTTGGAAGTAAAACTCCACTTGCTTCTCTGTTTCATGCTCTAAACGTCCGGATGCACTGTCCCCGCCGAACAATGCATTACACTGTTTATTACGTAGCAACATACGTCCATCTTCGGACCGAGCATACAAAGCGAGCGGCGCGTTTTGCACAATAGCGGATAAAAAGGCATTGGCCCGTTGCACTTCTTGTTCCTGTTCGTAGCGTTTTGTGATATCCTCTACGATAGTTAACACCATAGGTTTGGGGCCGGCATCAAATAAAGGAGCTTTGATAATGTGTACAATCCGCTTTTTACCGGAAGAATCCACATACACTTCCTCCGGATATTCACACGCTTTTCCTTCTCGCAAAATCAATTTCTCACGATCGGTATATCCTTCTGATTCTTCTTTGGCCTGATAGGCATGCTTGGCTTCTAACGAATTGGGCGTTTCGTTCAAAATGGACAACCCTTGTTTGTTGATAAATGTCACTTTTTTATCACAATCGCGTGTATAAATACCGAGCGGAATGTTTTCCAATACGGCATATAATAATTTTTGGCTTCGCTCTAAATCTTGCTCATGTTCCAAACGGGCGGTAGCATCTTCATACAGTGAAATAATAAGTCTTTCGTTATCGTTTTTACCCCGTATCTGTTTCTTGGTAACAGCCAACATCCCTGTTTGTCCGGAATCTTTTTGGTAGGAAATGCGCGCCGGCTCAGCCTGCATCTTGCCGGCTTTAAACTCTTCGTCTAATCCATATACAACGGCAGATAACGTTTTAGGAAATAATTGGTAAATTATCTTGCCAACAGCGGGAGTTACCTCTTTGGCAAAAAGTTTTTGTGCTTGCGCGTTCCAAAACAAACAATGCCCATTTTCATCTTGTACGGTAATAGCATCCGGGAAAGAGTCCAACACGCTTTGTGCAGACACTTCGGTCAAATCTACTGTCTTGGGCGCCGTTTCTTCCAACGTAACCATGAGTAATGGCATATCCCATACGGTTTTTGCCAGGGCCTGTAAACAAATCTCCCTCTCTTTTGGCAGAGCGACCAAAGCCGTGTGTTTGGTAGTATTATCCGGCCAAGCGGCGAATTGCTCGTCGGTCAAGTGTAAGATCTTTTTTATATCTTGCCCCATGAGAACTGATTTTTCTTGTTGTAACAAGTGAGCGGCTGCCGCATTAACATACCCGATAGAACCGCTTTTTTCCACCAAAAGCACGGACGTAGGCAACTCTTCCAAAAAGGCCAACATCTCCGAAGAGACGCTTTTCAGTGCCGAAGAAGCGGATTTTTGTTTAGAAAATAAAGAAAAAATTTTTTTAGCCATACTCCTCCCCCTTATAATTGGGATATACGGTTATATCTTACATAAATCGGCCATTTGTTGCAATACAACCCGAACGCGCGCACAACCGCGCGGGTACCGGTTATAGTCATTTTATTGGGAAGACATTTTTTCCACACGTACCCTAAATTTGCTACTATACACTGTATGAAACGGTTTTGTCTAACCTTGCTTTGCGTATGCAGTTTAACGGCGTCTACCTATAAACCGGTTACCGTTCGCGGGCAAGCGCAATATTTAACCACACAGGCTTCGTCCGTAGAAGACACGTGCCCGGGACAGGATATCTTCGGGCAATTTACATGCACGAAAGAGCAAACTCCGGGATATACGTGTTTTGACGCATACCGCGTACAAGGCGATCCGGTAGATAAAGAACGTTACGAACTTTTAGATCAAACGATTACGGAAGAACAAACTACCGCAGAACCGCTTTGCACATTTGAACAATTAACGTGTGAACACTTTTTGGCGGCACTTAATTACAATTTGGATTTTTCGTGGTTTATTTCCAATTTTCCCTCGTCGTCTTTTCCTGAATGCGGCGAAACCTACTCTTGCACACGTATTGCTTGCCTGATCCCGCAACCGGGATCTACCCAAGAGGCCCCCGTTTCCAAAAAATTATCTTGCGTGTTCAAAAGAAATCAAACTTACTTTTTAGGCTCACAAATAACTTGCCAAGACAAAAAAGCCAAGTTAAACAAATAGCCTTTTTCCCAAATTGATATAATAAGACTATGTTGTGGATTCATTTACGAACTTTATTTTCGTTTCGTGTGTATCATCGGCTCGTTTATGCAAGCCGTTGGCATTTGTTCGGTTTTTTAGTGTATTTAACCTTGCTTTCGGTACTTATGTTTTACTGGTTTTCCGGCAGTTTTATTAAGCAAAATGTATCGGCTTTTTTAAAAAACTTTCCGCAAGTTACTTTTGAAAAAGGCGTGCTGACAGTTCCGTCAACGCCGGTATATGCTTTTTTACCGCAGAGTGACTTTAAAATCGGTTTTGACGCCTCGCGCCAAACACCACCCACCGCCGAAGAATTAGTCCAAAACAATCTATTGGCACTTTTTATGCAAAACACTGTTTACACTCCTTCGGCCACTGCCGTACAGACCTATCAATTACCAGCCACTTTATCCGTAACTACTTCTCAAGATTTTCTGGCGCAACACAAATCATCCTTTGTTCAAATTTTGCGGGCGTTTATTTTTATGGCCTCTTTGTTGTTTATCCCGCTGATACTTCTCTTTAATTTTTGCCTGGCCGGAGCCGTATGTTTCTTTTTCAACATTTTAACGCGCCGTCATTTGCCACAACGCGTGTTACTGCGTTGGGCGGTTTTCTTGTTAGGGCCCTTGAGTGTCTTGTGGTATATACGGCTTTGGTACGATATTCCCCTTTTCCCATTAGCGCAACTGATTTTATGTATCATTTATGTACAGCAAATTTTTAATCTAGTCCCGGAGGGAAAAAATGCGTATTAAACTTATCCGTTCGTTTAGCGCGGCGCACCGCTTGCCCGAGTACAAAGGCCCCTGCCACGATTTGCACGGTCATACGTGGAAAGCCGTTTTTGTGTTGGAAGGCCCCGTCAAAGCCGACGGCATGGTGTGCGATTTTAAAGTGGTCAAAAAACTATTGGACAGTTTCCTGCCCGATCACCAATTTCTAAACGATTTGGTACCTAACCCGACGGCTGAAAATTTAGCGCAATACTTATTTGATAAAACCAGCGCGGAACTGAAAAAACAAAATTTAACTTTAAAAACCGTTGAAATTTGGGAGAGCGACAATGCCGCAGCCATTGTGGAAGGTTAGCGAAATTTTTTACTCTATCCAAGGCGAAGGGAAACATACCGGCATGCCGGCGGTATTTTTGCGTTTGGCCGGGTGCTCTATGGGGTGCGCGTGGTGCGACACCAAATATGCACTAGCCGGCGGGAAAGAGATGAATAATTTGGAAGTATTGGTGGAATTGTCCAAGTATCCGTGCAAAACGGTGGTAGTAACCGGGGGAGAACCGACAGAACAAGATTTACCCGCACTGGTTAGCGTGTTAAAATCTGCCGGGCATATTGTGCATATTGAAACAAACGGTGCAAACGATTGCGACGTAAGCAAGGCCGATTTTGTATGCGTTTCTCCCAAAAAATACGTCAGCGAAAATATGCTTAAAAAAGCAGACGTCATCAAAATCGTCGTCAACGAAAAAACCGATTTGGAAGATTTGAAAAAATACTATAATTACGAAAACGAAAAAACAACGGTTTATTTACAACCCGAAAGCAACAAAGAGGAGAATATCACCCTATGCGTAAAACTGGTAAAAGAACACCCGTCAGCACGGTTAAGCGTGCAACTGCACAAACTCATAAACATCAAATAACCGAAGAAAAAATTTTGCAAAACATCCGCGAAATGCTTGCCTATATCGGCGACGATCCGTCGCGCGAGGGTTTACAGGAAACCCCTAAACGCATTGTAAAAAGTTGGAAAAAACTATTCGGCGGCTACCACCAAAAACCGCAAGACGTGTTAAAAACGTTTGTGGAAGGCTCGTGCGAAGAAATGGTCGTGCTTAAAGATATTGAGTTTTACTCCACGTGCGAACATCACTTGCAACCCTTTTTCGGTACCATCAGTATCGGCTACTTGCCCAACGGGCGCGTGCTGGGCATTTCCAAACTCGCGCGCCTGGTGGAAGTGTTTGCGCGCCGCTTGCAAATTCAGGAAAAACTCGTCGCGCAAATTGCCGATAGTTTAATGGAAACGCTCCACCCGCACGGCGTAATGGTGGTGTGCAAAGCCAAGCACATGTGCATCAGTTCGCGCGGTATTGAAAAACATAACGCCGTCATGGTAACAAGTGCCATACGCGGTGCATTTAAGAAGTTGGAAGTACGCAGCGAATTTTTGGAAATGATTAAATAATGACCACGCAACTCTGGGGAATTATTAACGCCACGCCGGACTCATTTTATGACGGAAACCCGGCTAATACGTTGGATACGCTCGCCGCGCGCGCGCAAGCGTACATCAAAGACGGCGCTGACGTGCTGGATATCGGCGGCGAGTCCACCCGCCCCGGTGCAGCCCCCATTAGCGAACAAACCGAACTCGCCCGCGTGCTACCCCTTATCAAAACCTTGCACGCGCGCGGTGTAAAAGTACCGCTTTCGTTAGACACGCGCCACATTTCCGTGGCCGCCGCCGGGCTTGAAAACGGCGTACAAGTTATCAATGACGTAAGCGGCAACCCTACAAAAGAACTGTTTTTGCTCATCAAAAAACATCAAGCCCAACTGGTGCTAATGCACACGCGCGGCACGCCGCAAACCATGCAATCGCAAACCGATTATACCGATTTACCGGGCGAGATAAAAGAATTTTTAGCCGAAAAAATTTCGCAAGCCACCGCCGCCGGGCTTACTAAAAACCAACTCATTATAGACGTAGGTTTCGGCTTTGCCAAAGACCGCGCCCAAAATTACCACTTGCTAAAACACTTAAAATTTTTTAAAGATTTAGATATAAGGTTGCTGGTCGCGCTTTCGCGCAAAAGTTTTTTAAGCCAAGCGGGTGACACACCGCAAGAGCGTTTACCGCAGACGTTGGCCGCGCACCTAATTGCTTTACAACAAGACGCGGATATCTTACGCGTGCACGACGTAAAAGAAACGAAGCAACTGCTTAATTTTTGGAAGGAACTGGAGAAACCCAAATGAGAAATGTCTATTTAACCCAATGCGGCACTTTTACCGCTATCCACGCCCACGACGGTCAATTAAACGAACCGGCCCACCCGCACCAATTTACTTATCAAGTTACATTTTACGGGCCGATTAACAGTGAAGGTTTTTTAATTGATTTTCGCGAGGTACAGGCCTTCCTACAAACACATATTAAAGAAAAATTACACCGCAAAGACCTAAATACCATTTTTAAAAAACCAACGTCGGAAAATATCGCTCTTTGGATTTTTAAAACCGTACAAAAACAATTTGCGCAAATTATCCGCGTGCGCGTGGCAGAAGAACCCGACCGTTGGGTGGAATATGAAAAAGACTCCGCTCTCACAGCGCCTAAATCTTCCGATGAATTTATGGCCTGCGGACCGGCGCAAACGATAGATTTGACACTCCCCCCTTCCGGCGAGCCACTCGCCCCGGAATACCAAGTCCCAACCGTAGAAACTGCTCCCACCGCTCAAGCAGTTATCGGACTAGGCAGCAACATGGCCCCGGCCAAGAAAAATATAGACCGCGCCATTGCTGCCCTTGCCAGATTAGGCGAAGTGAAACAAATCTCGCCCTGTATTTCATCAAAACCGGAAGGATTTGAAAACCAACCCGATTTTGTAAACGCCGTAGCCATTTTGAACACGAATTTAGAACCTATGGCACTGTTGCGGGAATTAAAAGCACTTGAAACAAAACTCGGTCGTGTGCCCACGTTCCGTAACGGGCCGCGTATGATTGACTTAGATATTCTATTCTACGGCAACCAAGTAATCGCACAAGATGATGAAAAATACCCGTTATTTATTCCTCATCCGCGCTTGGCAGAGCGGGAGTTTGTACTTAAACCGCTTTCATACTTATTGCCGGAATATGTGCACCCAAAACTGGGTAAACCGGTTTATCAACTCTACCGGGAACTAATGAAAAAAAAAGGAGCACCCACTTGCCAGATTTTGTAAAATATAGGTGTCAGCAGTTATATTTTTAAATTAAGGAGAAAAAATGAAAAAAGTATTGACTATTTTGGTAGCCGCTCTATTTTTAGGCGCCTGCCATTGCACCAAATGCACAACCGCGCCCAACCGTTCTAACACGTGCGCGCAAGCAACCTCTTGCCAGGGTAAACACCATCACAAAGGTTGCCCCAAAGCCGCCGACAAACCGGCTGCCAAACCGGTTGCCAAAGTAACCGAAGACAAAGACTTGTCCGAAGTAGCCACCGTCAGCCACAAAGCCGACAAAAGCGCTGTCTTATCTTTCAGAGAACCCATCAAATTCGCCCATAATAGCGACGAAATTGATAGCGCTTCTTATACTCAAATCCGCAAAACCGCGAACGTTTTAAAAAGATATCCCAACGCTCACGTACGCGTAGCCGGTCACACCGATTCGTTGGGTGACCCCGACTATAACGTGGACTTGTCCCAACGCCGCGCCAAAGCCGTTGCTATGCAATTAGTTCAAAACGGCGTTTCCGCGGAAAATGTTTCCTTCATCGGTTACGGTGCTTCCCAACCGGTTGCCACCAATAAAACCAGCGAAGGCCGCGCCCAAAACCGCCGCGTAGAATTGGAAATCAAAACCAAATAACGCGGTAGTATAAATTTAAAGCCTCCGGTTTTTGGACCGGGGGCTTTTTATTGCTATAAAAACATTTTTATTTTACCGCTACTTACCGCTACGATAAATCTATCAAATGCCAATTTTGTTGATAAAGTTCTTGGAGTTTACGGCGAAAAAGCGCGTGTTCGGGGCGAGAGAGCCCCGGATCTTGCATCAAGATCTCATCACGATCTTCTATAGCCCAATATAAAATAGAGCGGTCTTTAAAAATATCCCCCGCTTTCAGTTCCAACTCACCCGATTGCCGCGTTCCCAAAATTTCCCCCGGCCCGCGCAACTGCATATCACGCTCGCCGATTTTAAACCCGTCTCGTGTGGAGCAAATAATATCCATCCGCTCTTTGGCCACACTCCCTGCATGCTGTGGTACGAGTATACAATAACTTTGATATTGTCCGCGTCCGACACGTCCGCGTAATTGATGCAGACTGGCCAAGCCAAACCGCTCGGAATTTTCTATAACCATTACCGTCGCGTTGGGAACATCAATACCGACTTCTATAACGGGAGTGGCTACCAATATATCGGTTTTATGTGCAGCAAAATCCGCCATAATTTGTTCTTTTTCACTTTGAGCCATTTGCCCATGCAACATGGCTAAGCGAAACTGCGAAAACACTTTTTTTAATTTTTCAAACTCTTCACTTACCGCTTTGGCGGCTACTTTTTCGCTCTCTTCAATAAGCGGGAAAACAATGTATGCTTGCCGCCCTTGGGACACTTCTTCGCGCACACGCTCATAGGCTAGTTTAGAAGTAGCCGTTTCGGTCCGAATAATTTGGCGTCCCGGCGGAAGTTCGTTAATAGTGGATACTTCCAAATCACCGTAAAACGCAAGTGCCAAAGTGCGCGGGATAGGGGTTGCCGTCATAGTAAGCAAATCTAATTTAGCGGTTTTTTCTTTTAGTTTACTACGTTGTTTGACGCCAAAACGGTGTTGCTCATCAATAACCGCTAAACGCAAATTACAAAATTGCACATTATCTTGTATTACCGCATGCGTACCGATTAAAATGTGTAAAGTGCCATCCGCAAGTTCTTTTAAAATTTTTTTACGGGCCGCGGCTTTTGTGTTAGATGTTAAAACAGCCACGTTCACCGGCAAATCCGCCAGCAACCGTTTAAATGTAAAATAGTGTTGTTCCGCCAAGATTTCCGTCGGAGCCATAAGAGTAGCCTGGTAGCCGTTTTCTACAGCCAACAACATAGCACAAAGAGCCACCACCGTTTTTCCGGAACCCACATCTCCCTGGAGCAAACGGTTCATCGGGCGAGGAGAGCATATATCATTAAAAATTTCATTGATTACTTTTCGTTGGCTTCCTGTAAATTCAAATCCCAAATTTTGGCGAAAAGGCGTGAGTAGATTTTTTTTAATCTCGTAAGAATAATCTTTGGCCAGAATTTTTGTCTGCGTACGCTTAATCCCCCATGCCGTGGCCAGTAACAAAAATTCTTCGTAGGCAAGCCGAGCACGGGCATTCTCTAACTCGGCCGGCGAATTGGGAAAATGGATGGCTTTTAACGCTTGGGGCGCACTTAACAGTTTACGTTTTTGTAATAGCGCAGGCGGCAAAATTTCCGGTTCAGCCGCTAACGCCGGCGTTTGCAGTGCCTCGTATACAAAAAGCCTAAACTGTTTATTGGTCAGCCCTTCCGTTAACGCATATATCGGCGTCAACCGTCCGGCATGGAGTTCGGTAAGCACATCTCCGGCGGGATATTGTTCTTCTACCGTAATTTTATTGCCAAAGAAATTATTTTTATTTTCGCGACGCCCAATCACCCATACTTCGTTATTTAGATGAAAATCTTTTTTAAGCGTGCCGAACGGATCAAAATTGTATCGCCCGAACGTGCGTTTTTTAAACCACGTGCACTCAATTTGATTACCTTTTTCATCTTCTAAAAATGCCTTAAAAATCAGCACACTGCGCGCCGGTACTGTTTGGGTGCGTAATACTCGCCCTTTAAAAACGACCAATGCATCCGAATTATATTCATTAGGAGCCGCGCCCAAACGGCGGTCTTGATAGGTACGCGGGTAGTAGTGGAGCAAATCTTCCACCGTCGCAATTTCCAACCGTTCAAACAACTTGGCTTTGGCCGGGCCAATGCCCTTTAGGTATTGAATCTGCGTTGTAATAGGCATAACTTACTTTATTTTACAAATAATCCGGCTTGTGATATGCTACAATTTTAAAAAAGGAGGCTGTTTATGGAAACATTAGAAACAATTTCGCAAGAAATAAGCACTAACTTGCTTACGCTGGGGCAAAACAGTTTAAAAATCTTGATTGCCCTATTTGCAGCATTACTGATTATGGTAATTGGCTTATACATTTCTCGCTTGGTAAGTTCTTTGGCCAAAAAAGTATTAAATAAAATCTCTTTTGATCAGAAAACATCCAAACTGGGCGTCAACGAATTATGCATGCGCTTTGGATTAGGCAAATCACCGACGTATATTATTGCGTTTGTATTGGCATGGGCTGTCATTTTCTATGCCATCGTATTGGCCGCGGAAGTGTTACACCTGGAAGTAATACGTGCCTTATTCACTCAATTCTTAACCTTCATCCCGACGGGTTTTGTTTCTTTAATTATTTTATTTGCCGGGCTTTTGTTTGGTAAACTCGTTGGAAAAATTATTGAAAATTCTTCGCAAGCCAACAATTTAAAAGGCGGTTTTTTTATCGCCCAAGCAGTCAATGCATTTATCGTATTTTTCTGTGCATTACTCGCCATAGAAAATGTCGGCATCGCTACGCAACTAGTCAATAACATTGTAATTATTGTGTTATCTTCGCTGGGGCTGGCGTTTGCTATCGGCGTGGGGCTTGGATCTAAAAATTTAGCCGAAGACTTCTTGCGCGATTTATTTAAAAAAGATACTAAATAAGCAAATGTGACGAGACTGTCTAAAAATGCCCCTCGGTATAAAACCGAGGGGCATTTTATGCGTTATAAATACTTGCGGAAGAAATCCGCCAACCGTTGTTTATATTCAAAACCACCCACTTCGGCACATTTATTGTGTTTGGCCCCCGGCACCAACCACAGTTCTTTGGGCTCGCCGGCGTGTTTATAAAGCAGTTTGGCTTGTGCAGCCGGTACCAAATTATCATACCGGCCGTGAATCAACAATATCGGCCTCGGTGAAATTTTAGGGATATTATACTTCGGGCTGAACCGTTCCGGATTTACGCCTAATTGTTTACGTATATAGTGCAAAACTATAGGCATCAACGGGAAATACGGCACGCGGCGGTTCACCCAGGCCCAACGCGAAACGACTCTTCTAAACGAATAGTAAGAGGCTTCGGCAACCACGCAAGCAATTTCCGGGTTGTGGGCAGTCTCACAAATAGCCACCATCCCACCCATAGACAAGCCATACAACCCGATTTTAGCACAAAATTGCGGGCGGGTTTGTTTAAGAAAATCAATAGCGGCCGCAACATCTTTTAATTCCAAATATCCAATAGAACTTGTTTTGCCGCCGCTTTCTCCTAACGCACGGAAATCAAAATAAAATAAATTGAAACCCAAATCGCGCAAGAAATAAGTATTTTTTAAAATATCCGAACGGTTCATCCCCCAACCGTGCATAAGCACAATCGTTTTATCCGAAACTTCCGGAGAAGTGATAAACCAGCCTTTGAGTTGCACGTTATCTTTCGTCTTAAAAGTGACATTTTCATACGGCAAGCCAAACTGATCGGGCCACGCGTCTAGCGCTTTGCGTTTGGAAACAGGGTGAAGTACCTTTTTGGCTACACGCATACAAACCAACACGGTTATCAACGCCACGACTCCAAGTACGGAAAAACTGATAAGAAGTATCCACAAAACAGAACTCATTTATCCCCCTTAATCATCCGGCAGATTGCCCGGGGAAGATAGCCTAATGTATCCGAAGGCAACACCCCGTAATCGGATAATTCTTCAGCCGCCATATCACCCGCCAAGCCGTGTATATAAACGGCGCATTTTGCCGCTTGCAAGCCATTCTCCGTAGTGAGACCTTGCGCAGAAAATTGTGCCCATAAACCGGCAATCGCCCCGGAAAGGACATCACCGGATCCGCCTTTAGCAAGTGCCGGCCCGCCGGTCGGGTTTTGCCAAGAATTTAATTTCCCGTCATCGGAAACAGCCACTATCGTATCGGGTCCTTTTAACACACAAATGGCATTGGTTTGGTCGGCCAGTTGCGCGGCCTGCAAAATGCGGAAAGATTCATCCACTACCACGGCTGTATTGAGCAAGCGAGCAATTTCTCCCGCATGAGGCGTAACAATGGCCGGTTTCTCAAAACGGAAGGAAGGCATTTCGTTTAATGCGTTAAGTCCGTCAGCATCTACCACCAGCGGCAGTTGAATCTCTTGCAATAACTGCGCAAGGAGCGGACTTTTTTGCATACCCATCCCAACAACAGCCAATGTAGGGTGTTGTTTTTCTATAAAATCAGTCAACACAGGCCACGCCGTGCGAGCGATTTCACCTCGTTCGGTTTCGGGCAAAGGGATTGTAATAATTTCCGGTATTGCTGCAGCAAAAGAAGGTTGCATACTAGCCGGCAACGCCCAATATACAAGCCCCGCTCCCATCCGCAAAGCGGCTTTTGAACACAATAGCCCAGCCCCACACATTTCGCGCGAGCCGGCTACCACTAATACTCGTCCAAACACGCCCTTAAAGGCTCTGGGATCGCGTTTGGGCAATAAAGAAAGAACTTCTTCACGAGTGATTTTATCCATACAGATTACTCTACCGTCACACTTTTTGCTAAATTACGTGGTTGATCAATATCACACCCCAACCGTTTGGCAATCCAATAGGCCAAAAATTGGAGTGGCACCACCATTAAAATCGGTTGTAAATATTCGCTCACTTGCGGTACCAAGAAAACTTCATCCGCTACGCTTTTGGCTTGTTGCGCTGCATCCGGCGTAGTTATGGCAACCACAAAAGCGCCGCGTGCGCGACATTCTTGGCAAGCTGAAAGCATTTTTTCAAATAACGGACCTTGTGGCATAAGCATAAAAATAGGAGTGCTTTTATCAATGACAGAAATGGGCCCGTGTTTTATTTCCCCGGCAGCAAAACCCTCGGCACTTCGGTAAGATACTTCTTTTAGTTTCAAAGCGCCTTCCAAGGCAATAGGGAAATGAACGTGCCGTCCTAAAAAGATAAAGCGGTCGGCTTTATAAATTTTACGGGTTAAATGTCGTATCGGATATTCCATCTTAACGACTTGCCCCATTGCTTTAGACAAACGCATCAGTTCACGATGCAGTTTATCAAACGATGTTTTACTCATATTGCCGTTGGCAAGCCCCAACGAAATAGCCAACGCGTACATCGCCGTAATTTGGCTGGTAAAGGCTTTCGTGGAAGCCACGCTGATTTCCGGCCCGCAATGCGTAAAGAAAGTGCTATCGCAAATACGCGTCAGCGTGGAACCAAGCACGTTACAAATGGCTAACGTGCGAAAGCCCAATTCTTTGGCTTTCTTAACAGCGCCAATTGTATCGGCTGTCTCTCCCGATTGACTAATGGCAATTGCCAATGTCTTCGCCTTGTGAGGAACCGCACGGTATTTATATTCACTGGCTAAATCTACACTTACGGGAATTCCGGCAAATTGTTCTATATAATACTTGCCCACTAGCCCGGCGTGATAAGCCGTGCCGCACGCAACAATGTGTACGTTTTGCAGGCCGCGTAGCGACGGAGTATCTAGCCCTAAAATCTTGCCAAAATCTGCCCGCGCCGTACGCAAAGTATCTTCTATGGCTTGCGGTTGGTCGTAAATTTCTTTAAGCATGAAATGAGCATAACCGCCCTTCTGGGCCGTTTGTCTGTCCCACGAAATTTTGACCGATTTAATTTTGCGCTCGGTGCCGTTTTTGTCCAACACGGTTACTTGACCGGCACGTAAAAGAGCCACTTCGCCTTCATCCAAAAAAACGACTTTATTGGTATGTTCTAAAAAAGCAGGAACATCCGAAGCCAAAAAACTTTCCGTTTTTCCAAGCCCGATAACAAGCGGACTTTGGTTTTTGACGCCGATTAAAAGCCCCGGCGTTTTTGCCCACATTACCCCATACGCAAACGCACCGGCAATTTCTTTATTGGTGCGTTGCACAGCCTTAAGCAAGCGATCTTCTTCTTTTCCGTTGCGGATATGTTTTAAATTTTCTTCTATTAAATGCGCGATAACCTCTGTATCCGTTTCGCTCTTGAATTTATGACCTAATGAAATGAGTTGGGCACGCAACACCAGATAATTTTCAATAATACCGTTATGCACTACAACAATTTCGCCGCTGCAATCGGTATGTGGGTGGGAGTTTTCTTCACTGGGTTTACCATGGGTAGCCCAACGGGTATGCCCAATACCGGTAGTACCTTTTGGGCTAATCTGCAAGGCGGCTTTTTCTAACTCCGCCACTTTACCAACCGCACGAACGGTTATCAACTTTTCATCTTGTAAGATAGAAATACCGGCAGAATCATACCCGCGGTATTCCAATTTTTTTAACCCGTCTATAATGTAGGGAACACTGTTTTTCTTCCCTACATATCCGATAATTCCACACATAACTTCCTCTTATAAAAGTCCTTTCATTTCATTAACCGCAGTAGGCAAGCCGGCGAACAAAGCGCGGGTAATAATAGCAAAACCGATATTCATACACGTAACGCCGCCTAAATCGGCCACGGCAAGCACGTTGTGATAATCTAGGCCGTGCCCGGCGTGTACTTGAAGCCCCAATTCTTTGGCCAACAATGTAGAGAGCGCTAAATCTTGCAAGCGTTTGCGAGCCTGTGCTGCCGAGGTGGACTCGCTATAGTCGCGCGTACACAACTCCACGATATCGGCGCCTAATTTGGCCGCTTGGCGAATATCGGTAGGATCGGGGCTGACAAACAAACTGACTAAAATTTTCTTTTTATGCAAACGCTCAATCATTTGAGCAATCCGTTTAGTAACTGCCGGGGTAAATTTAAGTCCACCCATTGTCGTAATCTCGCCGGGTTGTTCGGGAACGATACACACCGAGTGCGGTTTATAGGTAAGAGCCGCTTTTTCCATGGCCGGATCAACCGAACATTCCAAATGAATTTTGCCGGGAAAATATTTACATAATTGTGCTAAATCTTTTTTGTTAATATGGCGCTCGTCTTTCCGTAAATGCACCACGATAAAATCGGCGCCGGTGCTTAAACAAACAGCCGCGGCGTCCACCGGATCGGGGAACATCTCCCGACGAGCCTGACGCAATGTTGCGACGTGGTCAATATTAACTCCTAATTTTAAACTCATTTGAGCACCTCCGTCTTTTGTCTGTATAAATTTTCCACTTCTTGTATAACTTTGTCTACCAGCGTTTCTTGCTCGCCTTCCACTAAAATGCGGAATTTCGGCTCGGTGCCGCTGTAGCGCACTACAATACGCCCTTTGCCGTGCATACTTTTTTCCAATTCCGCCACCGCCGGTAAAAAACCGGGCAAACTTTCAAGCGGCGGTTTTTGCTTGACTTGCACCGCTTTTAATTTGCTGGGATAACGTTTCCATTGGTCGGCAAAAAAACTGGCCGGATGACCGGATTTTTTTACAAATTGTAAAAATTGCAAAGCGGAAAGAACACCGTCGCCCGTATTGGAAAACTGCCGAAAAATGATATGGCCGGAAGTTTCCCCGCCGATAGACAAATTTTCTTTTTCAAGCGCCTCGGAAACGTATTTATCTCCTACCGTAGTCAGGGCAACGTCTACACCGTTTTCTTTTAGGTAATTGATGCAACCTAAATTAGCCATAATAGTCAGTACTGCTTTGTTGGAGTTGAGAACACCTTGCTCTTTCATACACAATGCAGACGAGGCAATGATATTATCTCCATCTAATTGGCGGCCTTTTTCGTCAGATGCAATCACCCGGTCGGCATCCCCGTCAAAACTAAAACCCATAAAAGCATTTTCTTGAACGGTTAAATCTTGCATAAACTGGGTGTGAAGTGCGCCGACATTTTTGTTGATATTGGTTCCGTCAGGTTTAGCGGCGGTAACGGTTACATCCATCCCCAATCCGGAAAACACATTAGCAGCCACTTTGTAACTTGCCCCATTGGCGCAATCTAACACCACTTTCGTGCCTTTTAAAACAGACGCATCTACCGTAGACATTAAAAATTGTTCGTATTGTTTCACCAAACTCTCATCTTGTGTAAAGGTACCGATAGGAGCAGGAACGGCGGTCAACAAATCAATTTCCCGCTCAATTGTATTTTCCAATTCTTCGGGAAGTTTTGTACCTTGATTGGTGAAAAATTTAATACCGTTAAACTCGGCGGGGTTGTGGCTGGCGGAAATAACGATTCCACATAAACTATTTGTTTTTTTAACCAAATACGCCACGGCCGGGGTGGGCGCAATACCAACACTAATGACATTTGCTCCGCTGGCGCACACGCCTTTTTGCAAAGCCGATAAAATGGCCGGGCCACTGGCACGAGAATCTTGGGCAACAATCACTTGGGGCACTAAACGCGCATGTTTGTTACGTATTTGCAATTCACGCAAAGCCGCGTAACCGAGTTTTTGAATAAAATCATCTACTAATGGAAACTGCCCCGCAATAGCACGGACTCCATCTGTTCCAAAATACTTTCCCATATACCTTCCTTCCGTAGGAAAAACTTCTCCTACCTGTGTATAGATACCCACTTATAACCACTTTTTATTCAAACAGGTCCGCCTGTTGAGCATTGGGCCTAACGGCCGGCTGCGCCTTCGGTTCCTCTTTGACGGGGGTTGGTGTGGTGGGTTGCGGCTGGCCCTCTTTAACAACGGGAGCCAAGCCCAAAATCTCGTCAATCTCGTTGGCTTGCACAACTTCTTTTTCAAGAAGTGTGGCCACCAGTTTATCAAATCCTTCACGGTGTTTGATAATAATATCTTTCGCCCGGGCATACGAAGTTTTAATCAAGTTCAAAATTTCTTCGTCTACCGTACGCGACAATTCATCCGACATGGTGGTGTGACGGGATAAATCTCTGCCCAGAAATACTTCATTTTCTTCCCCATTGGGCAAGGCTATCGGTCCAAGTCGGTCGCTCATGCCCAATTCCATCACCATCTTACGTGCATAAGCCATCGTCTTATTTAAATCATCACTTGCACCTGATGTAATTTCCCCAAACACAATCTCTTCCGCTGCACGACCGGCTAACAAAATGCACAACTTATCTAACAGTTCTGATTTACTTGTTAAGAATTTATCTTCCAGCGGCAACTGCAGCGTGTAGCCGAGTGCCTGACCACGCGGGATAATGGTAACTTTATGCACCGGATCGGAGTGATTGGTCAATCTTGCTACAATCGTATGTCCGGACTCGTGCGCAGCAATGACGTGTTGCTCATGCTTAGAAATAATGCGGCTCTTTTTTTGCGGCCCGGCGAGCACGCGTTCAACGGCCTCATCTAAATCGGAAGTAGTCACCGCATCCTTGTCGGCGCGGGCGGCCAAGATAGCCGCTTCGTTAATAACGTTTGCCAAATCGGCTCCCACAAAACCGGGGGTTCCTTTGGCCACTTGTTTTAAATCTACTTCGCTGCCTAATTTTACTTTTTTAGCGTGTACTTTTAAAATTTCCTCACGCCCTTTTAAATCCGGCGCGGGAACGGAAATGTGCCGGTCAAACCGTCCGGGACGGATCAGTGCCGGATCTAACACGTCAGGGCGGTTGGTAGACGCCATCAAAATAATACCTTGTTTACTTTCAAAACCATCTAACTCAATTAAGAGTTGGTTAAGCGTTTGTTCGCGTTCATCATGTCCGCCGCCGATACCGGCAAAACGCCGACGGCCCACTGCATCCAATTCGTCAATAAAGATAATGGCAGGGGCGTTATTTTTGGCTTGATCAAAAAGGTCGCGCACGCGAGCCGCGCCCACCCCCACAAACATTTCTACAAATTCCGAGGCAGACGCCGAGAAAAACGATACACCGGCTTCCCCCGCTACGGCTTTTGCCAACAAGGTTTTGCCCGTACCGGGCGCGCCGTAAAGGAGCACCCCTTTGGGAAGTTTGCCACCTAACTTTTGAAATTTTTTAGGATTTTTAAGAAATTTAATAATATCTTCCAATTCTTCTTTGGCTTCATCGCAACCGGCTACATCTTTAAACGTAACGGTTTGTTGGGAAGGATCCTGCATTTTGGCTTTAGAACGTGCGAAGTTCATGGCACTTTTGCCATCACTTCGCTGCGGGCGGATGAAAATAAACCACCACAAGCCGATAAGCAAAAATATCCACAACACGTTGAATAGAATGTTGCCAATCCAACTGCGGTCTTGCTCGGCTTTAAATTTAATTTTAGCAGTGCTTAATTCTTTCACAAGGCCGGGATCTTCCATACGAACCGTTTTGAAAGGCACAAATTGCCCGGCCTCATTTTTATATAGGCCGCTAATTGTATCCGGAGAAACTGTCAAATCCGATACCGCCGCTTCAGCCACTTTTTGCTTAAAGTCCGAATAATCTAACGTGGTTTGTTTGACTCCCGGTTTATTAAAAAGCAAAACGGCCAGCACAAATACAACTATCCAACCGATAATTTGCCCGACGGAAATAATAGAACGGTTGTTCGGATTTTTCTTTTTCATTGTTTCTTAAATACTCCGATGTAAGGTAAGTTGCGGTACAGTTCGTTATAATCTAACCCATACCCGATAACAAATTCGTTTTCAATGCTAAACCCGATATATTTGGGAGTCACTTCTACTTTGCGATTGGCGGGTTTATCCAAAAGACAACAAATTTCAATGCTGGCCGCACCGCGGTCTCTGAGTTGCTGCATTAAATAATCCATCGTCAGCCCGGTGTCCACAATATCTTCCACAATCACTACATGACGGCCTTGGATGCTTTCGCGCAAATCCAGCATAGTACGCACGTGCCCGGTGCTGCCGGTGCCGCTGTAAGAGGACAAGCACATAAAATCTAACGTGCAATCTACACTGATGTTTTTAATTAAATCGGCATAAAACAAAATGCACCCGCGTAAAATGCCCACAAAAAGCGGTTTTTTACCCCGGTAATCCGCCGAGATTTGACGCCCGAGTTCGCTCACGCGCTTGGCGAGTTGCTCTTCCGAAAACAATACTCTTTCCAAAAACTGTTGTTCAGCCATACGTCCTCCTAAAAGAATATACATATAGGATATCTTTTTTTAGGCGGAAAATAAAGAGGGGGCAGACTGCTTTTCGGCCTTGAACCGATAAAAACTTATTGGGCTGGTAGAAAAACACGCTCCGTTTTTCAGCGGAGCGTGTTTTTGTCATCAAACATTTAAAAGTTTATCTACCAAACCATTTTTCAATATCTTTTAGCGGCACTTGCGCCACACACGGCCGTCCGTGCGGGCAATGCATGCCGTCTTTGCATTTTTTCATATTCTCCACAAGTGCCTCGGCCTCGGCTGCGGAAATTGCGTCGTGGGCTTTAATGGCTTTTTTACACGCTAGCGTAGCCACCATATTACGTTTTAATTTCTCGGTAGATTTGACCGGATCACCTACTACTTGTGCCAAGGAAACAATAAAATCTTTTAACTCATCTTCCTCAAAACGAATCATATGCGGGCGTGTATGCACCTGTACCGTGCGAGCGGAAAACGGTGCAATTTCAAACCCGGCCGTTTTCAAAAAATCCGTCCAAGACAACAGGGCCTGCACGTTAGAAGGCGGTAAATCCACGTGTAGCGGGAAAAGCAATTTTTGTATGACTACTTGACGCTTATCAAAGGCATCCAAATAATGCTCAAAAAGCACCCGCTCTTGCGCAGCGTGCTGATCAATTACCACAAGTCCGTCGGGGTTTTCAAACAGTAAATACGAGCGGTGCAGTTGTCCCAAATAATGATACGGCCCCACAAACCACGAAGGATCGGCAGAAGTTTTCAACTCCGGCTGGGTAGTTTTGTCCGCATGTTGTTGAGCCGCTAATTCTTTATCCAAAGACGCGTGATACTCACCCGGTGTTTCTGTTTCGCGTAAAGCGAATGTATTTTTTTCTTCCCACGGATGATGGTAAGAAAGCGGGGAAGACTCCCCCGACAACATCACTTCGGGTTGTTTGGGTTGAGAAACAGAAACGGGTGTCCATAATTTTTCCCCCGCTATTTGAGCCGGCAAATCCACTGAAAGGGGCTTTTTTATTTCCGCCACAACCGGCGTTGTGTGCGAGAAAACCGTTTCTCCCACCGCGTTCATCATAAAACCAAACACTTCGTTTTCGTTTATAAAGCGGACATCGCGTTTTTGCGGATGGATATTTACGTCAAATTCGCCGGGCGCAAGCGTCATATATACAATAAACGCAGGGTGACGGTCTTTGGGGCGGGCATTTTGATAAGCCTTGTAAATGGCTTGCTGTATTGTTTTAGAATCAATCGGCCGGCGATTGACAAATACGTATTGCATATCGCGTACATTGACAAGTTTATCGTCGGGCGTAATAAATAAATGCAGGCCCATTTTGTTAAAAGATTTGTATATCAAACTATGGGCTACTTCGGCCCCTAAAATATCCTCTGCACGCTCCACGGCGGATATTTCCAACGGACCGGTTTGCGCGGGCAAATTATACACTTCTCGCCCATTTATACGCACACTATACGCAACCGCTAAATTGGCCAACGCGCTTTCTTCTACTACTTTTAATAAGCACGCCCGTTCATAAGAATCACTTTTCAAAAACTTAAGCCGAGCCGGTGTGTTATAAAATAAATCACGGATTTCCACCGTTGTGCCTTTGATAGCCGGAGCCGGGCTAAATGCAATCATTTTTCCGGCGTGCAGTTCCAAGCGGTGTCCTTCATTTGCCCCGGTACAACTGGTCAGCGTTACGCGCGAAACAGCCGCCACGGAATAAAGTGCCTCGCCGCGAAAACCGAACGTTTGCAAAGTTTCCAAATCATCAAATCGGTTAATTTTGCTTGTTGCGTGACGCAAGACACTGTTTTTCAAATCTTCTTCGTCCATACCGCAGCCGTTATCGTTTACACGGATAAGATCCCTGCCGGAGCCTTCTATATCCACACGCACGGCAGTAGCACCGGCGTCAACGGCATTTTCCAACAGTTCCTTAAGCACACCCGCCGGACGTTCAATCACTTCGCCCGCGGCAATTTTACCGGCTGTCTTTTCGTCAAGAACGTGTATTTTACTCATTGATACGTTTCTTCCATTCGCAAATTAACTGCAACGCTTCTAAAGGACTGATCTTATTCGGATCGGCCATTTTGATTTCTTCTACAATCGGCGAAGAAAATAAATCTTTCACTATATCTTTCTCTTTGGTAGAAATCTTGGCACCTTTTTTGGCTTCTAAATCTTTTAATACTTTTCGCGCGCGAAGCGTACATGCCGCCGGGAGTCCCGCCAGTTCGGCTACGTGTATCCCATACGAGCGATCTGCTGCGCCGGGCAAAATCTGATACAAAAACGCAAGTTTACTTTTTCCGTCGGCGTCTTTATATTCTTTAGCGTCTACATGGAAATTTCTCACGCTTTCGTATTTATTTTCCAAATCGGTCAGTTCAAAATAGTGCGTGGCAAATAATACTTTCGGCCCGTTGCTGGGTTTGTGTAAATACTCCACAATGGCCCACGCAATGGAAATACCGTCAAACGTAGACGTTCCGCGGCCTACTTCATCCAACAAAATTAAACTGCGCGATGTCATGGATGCTAAAATGTGGGCGGTCTCGTTCATTTCCACCATAAAAGTAGAGTTACCGCGGCTAAGCGCATCATGCGCGCCAATACGCGTCATAATCTTATCCACAAGTCCGATATGGGCTTGCTCGGCCGGCACGAAACTGCCCATCTGCGCCATGATAACAATAATGGCAGTTTGTTTTAAAAACACACTCTTACCGCCCATATTCGGCCCGGTAATAAGCATAATTTGGTTATCCGTCGCCCCCAAACTAAGTGAATTCGGCACAAAACTACCCGCCGGAAGGTGGGCTTCCACCAACGGATGGCGACCGTTGGTGTAACTGATTTGTGTGCTATTATCCACGGCTGGCTTAACATAATTTTCTTTTAACGCACACAACGCAAGTGACATATAAACGTCTAATTCCGATACAATTTGCGCAAATGCTTTTACGTGTCCGATTTGGGCCGAAAGCGTTTTGCGGACTTCATCAAACAGCCCCCCTTCCAAACGCAAAATGCGTTGTTCGGCATTTAAAATTTTATTTTCTAACTGCTTTAATTCTTCGGTGATAAAACGTTCGGCATTAACCAGCGTTTGCTTACGCACAAACGAGTAAGGAACTTTGGTAAGTTGCGATTTAGAAACTTCAAAATAGTAACCGTATACCGAGTTAAACCCGACTTTCATATTAGAAATGCCGGTATTGGCACGTTCACGAGCGCAAATTTCTTCCATACTGGCGTTGCTGTTTTGTTTGAGCGAACGCAACTCATCCAACTCGGCATTATACCCGGCCCGGATGACAAATCCGTCTGATAAACGCAAGGGTGGGTTTTCTTCTATGGCTTCATAAAGCAGCCGTGCCATATCGCGCAAAACGGCTACGTGTTTAGTAAACAGTGCCCCCAAATGCGCCGCAACCCCGGGGTAATTTTCAAACCAACGCGAAAGCGGCTCTACGTTCAGTAGTGACGTGCGAAGTCCGGCCAAATCACGCGGCGAAGCGGTACCCGTGGCGGTACGCGTCATGATGCGTTCCACGTCGGAAATGTTTTCCAACAGTGCACTTAAATCGGCAAGGGCACTTTGATTTTTAATAAAATTTTCTACGCAGTTTTGGCGCACACCGATTTCGCTCACATCCATTAGCGGGTGAAGTAGCCAATCTTTGAGTTTGCGGCTTCCGATAGCGGTGCGGGTGCGGTCCAAATGCGCCCACAAACTGCCGCGCCGACCACCATCTTGATTTTTGACAAGTTCCAACGCCTCTACCGCATTTTCATCAATTTGTAAACAATCTTTCAGTTCCCGGTAAGACGGCACAAGCACTTTATTAAAACTCGGCTCGGTGACATTAAGATAGTTAACAATTTGCAAGGCACACGCCAAAGCGGCCTTTTTATTACCCCACGCGCTAACTGCCGGCCACTGTGCCGGGATATCATAATTACCATCAAAAGGTTCTTGTTCGGTTAGGGTGAGAGTACCGGGGAGCATCACTTTTTGTTTGAGTAGTTCCAGTGATTTTTTATCCCCCACAATTTCAGCCGGATTGATAGCGGCTAGCGTAGCCGCCAAATTGGTAAGCGCACCATCCGTTTCGTTTTGATTGGCCCAAAACTCGCCGGTAGAAACTTCCACACAGGCTAGTGCCCACTCCGTTTTAGAAATAGAAATACTGACCAGGTAATTAGCCTGATTGGCATTAAGCAGCGTGTCTTCCATCACTGTGCCGGGCGTAATAATACGGGTTACGCGACGTTCAAATAGTTTGCTGTTTTTGTCGGAAACAGAACTGGTTTGCTCGCAAATGCCTATTTTTTTACCGGCCGACAACAGACGCACAATGTAGTTGTTGGCAGCATGATAAGGTATCCCGCACATAGGCACTCCGTTACGCGCGGTGAGGGTAAGCCCCAAAAGTGCGCTGATTTCTTTGGCTTGTTCATCAAACATTTCATAAAAGTCCCCTAGCCGGAAAAAAAGCACGATCCCGGGGTATTTAGCACGCACTTCGTAGTATTGCGTCATCAGCGGAGTTAAAGCAGGTTTTGGCATAAGGATATTTTAGCAATTTTCGCCATTTCTTGGGCCACTATAAAAAACCCCGGCATAGCCGGGGTTTTATAAAACGAGCATTATTTAAGGAAAGGCAACGGGGATAATAAAACACGATTCCCGTCAAACTTAATTTCGCACCATATAAAATTATGGACTGCTTTTTGGTTTTGTTCCAGCGGGGCGTTAAAATTCCACCCGGGGCCTTTTACCACCACATACATATGGTTAATATCGCTTGCCGGGATATCTTGCGCCACCGTATAGTAACCGGGTCCCGGGTGCTTGGCAACGATAGGACTGCCTTGTTCAGCCAGTGTAGTATATTTTGGATTGATGGTAACTACCACGGGGCTCATCCCGACGTTATAGTATTTTTCCGCATGCGAAGCCGCCGCACCCGGAGTCGTAGTAACCCAGATGAGTGATTTAACATCCGGTAGCAACTTCTTACGAGTATCACTGCCTAAAAAAAGATCCAAGTTCCCGGCCGTTTCCGTGCCGTATTTCTCCGCATCCGAAAGACGAAGCCCGTTTTCAAGGATGTTGCTCATTTTGTCCATCCTTAAACTCATACCGCGAAACAAACGGCGGCCGTTTCCGGGTACCGGGAAATCGGGGATTGGCACCCATCTATAGACTCCTCCGGCTTCGTGCACAGTTGTAGAAAGCATTATATTAGCCGCGGTTGAATAGTCTAGTTCTATACGGCGGGATTTCCCTACGGTTAATTGGTTAAATTCTTCCGGAGAAAACTCAAACCACACACGCGAATTAGGGAAAGGTTCCTGCTTGGGCAGTTGCGCACCGCGCGCGGCAACCACCTCGCGCAATGCCTGTTGATGCGATAGCCCTTTAAAATTTTCCAGATATTTAGTTGATAAACCCGGCGCATATTTTGCCGAAAACGATGAAATTCTCGGTTTTACAGCAGCCGTTTCTTTTAATTGAGAAACAATTTGTTCGCTAACTTGGGCGGAAGAAACGATCGGCGGCGTAAGCCCGATTTGGCGCGAGGCGGCTTGTTGCCAAAGCGCATTGTTAATCTCCGAGCCCAATGTTTTTTCAACGGCCTTGTAAATATCTTTATCGGCCGCTGATACCCATTTGACAACCGCCCCTTTCTCTCCGAGTTCGGTTACCCGTTTCCCCGCTTTGACAACTGCCTCTAACTCCTGTGCAAAAGCCGTCGCGCACACGAGTAAACTAAACAGAGAAACAAGATATTTTTTATACGCACGCATACTCATACTCCTTATCAACACAAAAACCCTATACTTATACTATAGGGGTTTTTGGTACAAAAACAAGGGGCCAAAGGACCTATACGGCCTAGGCCTAGTAACTAAATTCGCCTTTCTCGTACACCGTCACCGTTGTACCATTAGCGAGTTTAGCCGTTACGCGTTTATTTTCGGTGTTGATAAGATCCCAGTGAAGCGAAGAATCATTAAAGCCAAGTTTTTGTTTTAAGGCTTTGGTTAATTCTTTTTGCGGGCCGGAATAGGTATCGGCATAACTCGCACCGACGGCTACGTGACAGTTTCCGTATTTACCGCCGAAGTTTTCGTCGTATAAAATATCGGCCATAAATTTGGTAATTTTGGAAAACCGGCGGTCCGTCAGCGAAAATTCGCCGATTTGCGCCGCACCACGATCCATAGCCAACATTTTGCGGACAAATTCACCACCTTGTTCGGCAGAAGATTTTACGACGCGCCCTTTGTTAAACTCTAAACGCACGCCTTTGACATAATTGCCACTGCGGTAAGAAGACAAATCGGCAAAATAAACACCCTTGGTACCGCGCCAATCCGGCGAGGTGAAAATTTCAAACGACGGCACATTGCACCCACCGCCCGCAATAAATTTGCGTTTTTCACCCAACAACACTTCAAAGTCCATATGGGCCGATTCCACCCGCAAGGTACGAATCGGTAACGAAGAAAGCCACGCACCGATTTCCGTAATTTGCTTGGTTACTTCTTGCCATTTTTTTACGGGATCTTTTTCGTTTAAGAAACACGCCCGCGCCACTTGGTTAGCATATTCTTTGGGGCTAAGCCCGGCTCGTTTGGCAAGTTCTTCCGTAGGGTAATTGCAAAGTGTCCACGAAAACGCACCGGCTTGCTCGCGCACATCTAAAATCTCACGCAGGGGCTTATGTGCAACCGCCGTTTGGGCTATGCGGGCAGGATCTACGTGTTTTAAGTGGGTTAAATCTTGCGGGGCACGCAAGGCAATCAACCCGTTAATACCGCCTTGAAATTCTTTTTCGCCCGGGGCAATAAAAGCCAGTTGCTTTTTATCGGCAGACGTGTAAAAGTTTTTGGCAAATTCTTCAGGCATAGTAAAACGTAACACCGGTTGCAAGCGTTTAGCAAGAAGTTGTTCATAAATCGCTTGCGCCAGCGGCATAGCCGCTACATCCGTACGCAAAAGCACCACATCGTACGGTTTAAATTTTCCGTTGCGCCGGGCGGCCTTAAGGGCCCAAAGCATTACTTGGGCATATTTTTCTAATTGTGTTTTGGTGAGTAACATTTTTATTCCCCCTTTTCTCTTATAATGTTATAATACAAAAAAAGAACGTGGAAGGGGAAAAATGAAAAAACTAATTTTAATAATACTGTTGTTGTTACCGTTATCTGCCGCCTGGGCAGACGTATCACCTAAACCGGAAATGGAATTTTCGTTTATCTATAATACTGCCAAAAAACCGCTCATTGATCCGCTTAACAGCGAACAAATACAGTGTTCGGACAACCAATGTTTTGAAAATAAACCTTTGGGGCATTACGGCATACAGAAATTATATTGTTCGGCGGGAAGTTGCTTTTCCGTTGCCTATGAATATACGGATTTTCAACGGTTAATTATTGCATTTGAAGACGGTTCAAGACGTATGAGTAATATTTTCCCTGCCACACACCGCTTGCGCGCACGCTACAACGTATACGTGGAAGAAAATGCGTTAACCGTAGAGCCAACGGATATTGTCCCGCACTTAGGGGCTTGGGCACGGACCGATGCACTTTTTTCGCTTCTCATTATTTTACTACTTGAACTGGTAGCCGCAACCGCTTATTTAATTTATACGCAAAAAAGTTTTACCATTTTATACAGCGTAGCCGTAGCCAACGTGGTAACAACCGCATTGTCATGGGTGTTTTTGGCATGGTACGCGTCGGAAAGTGCGTTTTTGTGGATATTCTGCGTTATAGCGGAAGCATTTATTATCCGGCTGATGAATTTAAAGAAAATCTCACTTAAAGATTCTTTCGTATTGGCGATTGCTGTCAACGTAACCAGTTATTCTATCGGGATGATGCTTTCGTTTTGGTTAGCCGAATTGATTTTTTAATAAGATATTACTAGAACACCCCCGCAAAAATGCGGGGGTGTTTTTTACAATAACCGCAACGATACCGCCATCACAGCCATCCCGCCAATCACACCCCAAATGACGTGGTGCCCTTCCCCATATTCGTGCGCGGTGGGTAATAATTCATCCAACGCCACATACACCATAATGCCGGAAATCACCGCAAACAAAACACCAAAGACGGCTTCATGCAAAAAGCGGCGCAACAACAAAAAACCAATCAGTGCCCCCACCGGCTCGGCCAAGCCCGAAAGTGCACTGTACCAAAATGCTTTTTGGCGGCTACCCGTGGCGTGAAAAACAGGAAGCGCTACCGCAATGCCTTCGGGGATATTATGCAACGCTACCGCAACGGCCACACTTACCCCCAAAGCCGGGTTTTTAAGTGTAGCCATAAAAGTGGCTAGTCCTTCAGGCAAATTGTGTATGGCCAGCACCAGCGCGGTAAATAAACCGAGCCGTTTTAATTGAGCAGACGAATCTAAGGTATGCATTTCCACGTGATGCGACGGTAAAAAATAATCAACGCTCCACGCCACTAAAATTCCCGCAAAAAATAATCCTGTGCTTACCCATCTCCCATTTGCTTGTGTTTGTAAGGCCGTTTGCGCTTGCGGCAGCAACTCCATAAAAGACACATAAATCATCACTCCCGCCGAAAGGCCTAACCCTATGGACAAAGCGGACAAATTTTCTTTTTTAATCACAAAGGCCAAAAGCCCGCCCACCGCGGTAGCGGCTCCGGCAAAAAAACTAAACAGCAAGGCTAAACCGACCGACTCGTTCATCCCCTTATCGTAACAAAACCCACACCCACGCACCCGATTTAAAAAATACTAGTTGTTCGTAAAAAGTTATAATAAGAGTATGCCCGCAACGCAAAACCCCATTATCTTAACAGACGAATTTAGAGACGCGCTTAAACTGTTGGAAGCCAAGCCCGCCATTACGCCGCTTATTTTTATTACCGGGCGCGCGGGCACCGGGAAAACAACGCTGCTACGCTATTTTGCCGAACACTCGGCACAAAACGTCGTCGTACTAGCCACCACCGGGATATCGGCTATCCATGTGCACGGGCAGACCGTTCACTCGTTTTTCCGCTTAAAACCGGGCAACTTGTTTGATACCGCCAATTTGCACCGCTTGCCACGCAAAACCGTGGAAGCCTTTGACACGATTATTATTGATGAGGCATCTATGCTCCGTGCGGATTTGTTAGACGCTATGGACTACATCTTGCAGATTTCCACTCATAACGATTTGCCCTTTGGCGGCAAAAAAATTGTACTGTTTGGCGATTTGTTCCAACTCCCCCCCGTGGAAGAAAAACTATCAAGCGGCCTGTTTGACGTTTTTAGCCAAGAATATCAAAGCCCGTATTTTTTTGAAGCCCACGTGCTTAAACGCTTGCCGTTAGAAGTATTTGAACTTAAACGTATTTTCCGGCAGAAAACCGATAAAGATTTTGCCCATTTACTTAATTTAATTCGCGAAGGCGAAATTTCCCAACCGCAATTAGACACTTTATTAAATACGCATAAAACGTTTGAGTTACCGGATAAATTTGAAAACTGTATCATTTTATCCCCCACCAACTGCGAAGCCGCGCGACGCAACTTGCACTATCTGGCGCGCTTGCCGGGGCCGGAATTTACCTATACAGCCTATCAAGACGAAGGTTTCAACCCCAAAATAACTCCGGCGGAAAGCGAACTGAAACTTAAAAAGGGTGCTAAAATCATGATGCTAACTAATACCGACGATTGGGTCAATGGCGATATCGGCACCGTTTATGAATTAGGGCCGGACTTTATAAAAATTGAACTCAAAGGGGTGGTATATCAAGTGGAACAACACGTGTGGGAAGATGTCCGTTACGAGTTTAACCCGCTTACGCAAAAATTAGCCCCTAAAGTAAAAGGATTTTTCAAACAATACCCACTCAAACTGGCTTGGGCCATTACGATACATAAATCGCAAGGGCTGACGTTTGACAGCATCTATTTGGATATCGGGCGCGGGGCTTTTGCACCGGGGCAAACCTACGTGGCACTTAGCCGCTGCCGCACGCTTAGCGGCGTGCATTTAAAAAAGGATATCTCAGTTAGAGATATCCTATGCGATCACCGCGTAAAAAAATTTTTTGATCACGTACGCACCGGGCAATAAAATCACTCAAGGCATTATTTCCCCATCATTTTTTAAACATGTCCTCTAATGAGACAAAGAAGTAATCGCTCTCTATTTCTACTTTAGCCTCATAAGACGGCGGATGAAACGTATCCTCTACCCCGGCCGTTACAAATCCGGCTTCTTTGGCCGTTCGTACCGCGTAGAGTGCGTCTTCCACCACCAGCGTATGCTCGCGGGCAGATCCCAAACGTTCGCGGGCGGCCTCATACACATCGGGGGAAGTTTTTCCTACGCCTACTTCATCACATGAAATAACAAAATCAATATACGGGCTCATCCCCAATCGCTCAAAAGCCTTTTCAGCCAAATCTTTATTGGAACTTGTGGCTACGCCTACTTTTATCCCTTGCTTACGCAACCGGACCAGTGTTTCTAACGCTCCGCGCTTAGGCAATATATCGGTAGCATAATGCTGATGTACCATGCCCAAGGTTCCTTTTAACAATTCTTGCTCGCTCATCGGCAAATTTAACTGCTCTTTAATATATTTCGCGCCTTGTTCTAATGACATTTTTTCAATTTCTTTTTCTATTTCAGGGGGTAAAATAACACCATGTGTGCGTAAAAATTTTGCACACGCGTGTTCCCACGCGGGCAAAGAATCTAACAAGGTGCCATCCATGTCAAAAATAACGGCCTCTATTTCGTGCTTGCCAAGCAACAACCGTCCGGCAGGAACCGGTGGATATTTTTCACTGTAAAAAGGGCGCGGCGAAGAATAAGTAAAAAACGGGGTACCGCCTAGACTTTCCAACACGCTACGCCGTGGCACCGCATCAAAAGAAGACAAAGGCGGGCGGGCCACTTTTTCTATTTTCTGTTGCAACTGCTCTAACGGACAAGAAAATTCCTGTGTTTGTTGCCAACCGGTTATCCCGCCATTGTTTACCCCATCATATACATTTTGCGGACCGATTGAAATTGTTTTCCCTACCGTGGGACGTAGATTTTTTAACGCACCGGGGGATGGAACCGACGTCTTAACCCCGGGCCGCAACTGCTCATAGGCGCCCGGCCGCAACACCCGCGGAGCAGATTTAACTACCCCTTGGGCTTGCGCATAAGCCGCTAGCGGTAAATATATAATAAGCGCATTTATCCAAAAAAATGTGCGTTTGTTCATATACATATATTGTACTTTTTCCGGGGACTTGTCAACAAATTAGTTAAAAAGCCCCGAGCATTTAACCCGGGGCGTTTTTAAATAAACCGCTTTAGTTATTTGTTGCGGCTGACAATCAAACTATGCGCCGTCATATCGGCGGGTTTTTCCAGCCCCAGCACGTCTAATACCGTGGCGGCTACGTCGCCTAAATTACCCGTGGGTTGCATTTGGGCAGATTTATTATCTTTATCTACGTAGATAAAATCTACCAAATTAGTCGTATGCGCCGTTTTGGGCATATTGATTTTCTCGTCCCACATTTCTTCGGCGTTTCCGTGATCGGCGGTGATGAACACCACATAATCTTTGGCCAAAGCGGCCTCGGTTACGGCGCCGGTGCACTCGTCAACCACTTCTACGGCTTTAACAACGGACTTCAAATTGCCCGTATGGCCCACCATATCGCAGTTGGCAAAGTTAATGACGATAAAATCATACTTGCCGGAATTGATTTGGTTAATGGCTTCGTCTTTAACGATATACGCTTCCATTTCCGGGTGGTCGGCAAATGTAGCCGGATCAAAGCGACCTTTCTTTTCAATGCGGTCCTCGCCGGGGTACGGTTTTAACAGTTTCCCGTTGAAAAAAGACGTAACGTGTTTAAACTTTTGCGTTTCGGCTAAACGCAGTTGTTTTAAGCCCGCTTTGGAAATTACTTCGCCCAGTAAATTATTCATCCCGCCGCCGTCTGTCATAGAGGGCAAAGCGTTGTATGGGAAAGAATCGTAATATTTGGTTAAGCCGCAGAACACGCACGGCACGCGCGGTCCGCGGTCTTTGCCCGGGTAATTGTCGTCAATAAATGCGCGGGTAAGTTGGATGGCCCGGTCTTGGCGGAAGTTAAAGAAAATCACGCTGGAGTTTTCTTCCATGCCTTTGTAATCACCCAACACAGTCGGCGGAATATACTCATCTACCATCGGACCACCGTCGGGTGTTTTCATCGTTTTATAATCGGTGCTGACGACTTCTTCGGCAGTCGTGCCGTGCAACCCTTGCGCGCGGACAATTAAATTATATGCTTTGTCGGTTAGTGTCCAATCTTCGCCGCGGTCCATGGCGTAATAGCGACCTTGAATAGTGGCAATTTTTCCAGCGCCGTACGCTTTCATTTTTTCTTCTAACGTGCGGATATAGCCGATCGCACTTTGCGGCGGCGTGTCGCGTCCGTCGGAAAAGAAGTGAACGTAAATATCTTTAATGCCTTTTTCGCTGGCGTATTTGATAATGGCGTGCAAGTGATCGTGGTGGGCGTGAACGCCTTCGTCTTGCACAAGCCCCATGACATGTAAGGGTTTGTGGTTTTTCAAGCAGTTATCTATGCACGCGCTAAACGCGGCGGACTTAAATAAAGAGCCGTCTTCAATAGTATCTTTTAAGCGTTTTAATTCTTGGATGACAATACGACCTGCCCCCATATTCAGGTGGCCCACTTCGCTAGATCCCATATAGCCCGCCGGCAGACCTACTTGCTCGCCGGATGCTTCAATTTGCGTGTGCGGATAGTTGGCTAAATACTTGGTAATGTTCGGAATTTTAGCCAAACTGACTGCGTTGTACGGCCCTGCCTTTGCATTCCCCCAGCCGTCGCGAATTAACAAAACTACTTTTTTCATACGTTACTCTCCTTAAGACAACCTATTAAATCCGGCCAACGTTTTTGTTGGAACTGGTTTAATTGTTCCAACGTATGCACGCCGCATTTGGATAAAGTTGTCAAAAAATAATATAAAATTTGTTCAGCCATCTTGGTATCTGCCATCGCGCGGTGCCAACCGGCACTGTTTATGCCGAGTTCTTGCGCAATGGAACCCAACCGGTTACACGCAAATTTACCGCTCTTGCGGGCCAGTTTAAGTGTATCTATTACCGGGCAATCCGGAAAGCGCATCCCGCAAGATTCAAATTCTGCCCGCAGAAAAGACAAATCAAAATCCGCATTGTGGGCCACTATAATACACCCGTCCAATATCCCGGTTAACTGCGGCACAATATCGGCAAATACCGGGGCAGATGCTACCATTTGGTTGGTAATACCGTGGATAGCAATAACCGCGGGAGAAATGGGAATTTGTGGGTTAATTAACGTGGAAAATTCTTGCAATACATGCCCATTTTGGGAAACGGATACGGCCACCTCGCAAATTTTTCCGCCTTCAGCCGGTGACAAGCCGGTCGTTTCCGTATCCAAGCAAGCAAATTTAAGTTCCGTTAGTTCCATATTACACCAAATAAAACCGCAAGCGCACTAAAAAGCCAATGATTACCGCCCCAAAAGCACCCGCATAAAATACAAAGTTTGATACGTCCATCAAACGTATTTTACGCGCGTACATACAGGTACCGAGCCACACAACAAGCAGCACGGTCCAACGCCAACCGGGGAGTAACATTATTAAAAAGAAAATCGCCCGCACAAGCATCAGCATTAAACGCTCGTCAAAGGAAACATAAGCGGCGCCGTAGCGATCTTGTTCCACCGATAAAATACCCCAACCCAAAACCCGCGTAGCCAACACCAGGCCCGCACAAAAAACGATCCATGGCTCGGCGAAGAAATTACCCGTTTCGTACAATACCTGAAACGGCACACACAGGAAAATGAACAGGATATTGATTGCATTTTTTAAGAAGAAGGTCAGCACAAAGCCGTGTTTCATACGCCCGCCGAATTGAAACAAATCGTCGGTAGAAATATGAAACGCGCCAAAAAGCAAAATACATACCCACCCGGGCAAATCAATCAGTTCCAAAAACGGCCATTTCATGGTTAAATAACCCTGACAAAGCGTAAAACTCCAAAACAAGAAAACAAGTGCATGTAAAACAATGCCTTTTACCGGCTCCTCTTTACGCACTTGGTTAATGGTGCGGTGAAAAAACACCGCATCCGTTAAGAAATACGCTAAAAACAAACGCCAAAATACAATCATTTTTCCTCCTTGGGTAATGTAAGTGTAAATATACTTCCTTGACCGGGCCGGCTTGCTACGTCTAACGTTCCGCCGTGCGCCTGGGCAATTTGACGGCTGATAAATAAACCAAGCCCATAGCCGGGTTTATCACTGTGCACTTGATGATATTTTTGAAACAATCCCTTAATTTCTTGCGCACTCATCCCAATGCCGCTATCTTGTACGGTAATACGGTAGCATTTTTCGTTCTGATTTGCATCAATGCGCACAAAACCCTTTTCCGTAAATTTAATAGCATTGGAAACCAAATTGGTAATCACCCGGCGTAATAGTTTCGGATCGGCCTGAACGGTTATATCGGAAACAGATGATTCTAATAACAGATTTTTCTGCTGGGCAACCGGCAACAATGTTTCCACTATTTGCCGACTTAATTGCGCTACATCCACTTCCTCTTTTTTGGGGGCCAACATCCCCGCCTCTACACGCGATACATCCAACACATCTTCCAACAAGGCCGATAAATCGCGCGCGGCCTGGCTCATAAGTTCCAAATACTGTTTTTTTTCTTCTTCGGAAACTTTCCCACTCTGTAAAATGTGCAAATAGCCTTGCAAACCCAACAAGGGCGCACGCAAATCGTGTGCAACCGCGCGGAACACTTGTTCTTTCATTTGGCTGATTTGCGCTTGCAGTTGCAACTCTTGATAATCTTGCAAATCGGATGTCATTTTATTAAATGCCGCAATTAACCGCTTAAATTCCCCCCAACCGATATCCTCGTCAATTTTTTGTTCCAAATTACCGGCGCTGACTTCTTGTGCCGCATGCATAAGTGCCCCAATAGGCTCCCCCAATTGTTCGGCAAAAGTGAGTGCGCCAAAGTAGGAAAGGGTGGCAATGGTTAATAAGAAAAGGGCTAAAATAACATTGGTATAATAAATACTGCGATAGGCTTCGCTTTTAAGTTGCAATACGGCCACGTATGCCCCCAAAATGGGTGTAGGCGCATACGCGCCGACAAAAGTTTCTTTAGATGTTTTAATGTCTTTGATGAGATAATTTCTCCCCGCAAAAGCATTATGAAGCGTTTGGGCATCAAAATCAGGCTTGTACTGATACTCGCTAGTATAAACCTGCCCATCTTGATCCACTAAATAAATAAATCCGGTTGAACCGATACGTTGCTCTTGCAAGCGAGCCAAAAAACTAAAAAAACTCATAATACCGTACAGGAAATCTCCGTTAGGCAACGGATAAATAAATTCACTAATCGGCCGTCCGGCCAATACATCAAAACTGCTAACGGAAAGTTGCCGATTTTGAGCCAACATAGGTAAAGACGCATCATCGGATAAATCCAGCGAAGGCACTTGTTGCAAAACTTGTTTTTCTCCCACCCGGTACAGTTCTTTTCCTTTAGGGGACAAAATTGCCAACATCAAAAAATCCGGGTTAGCGGTTAGTGCTTCTTGCAACAGGGGCAACGGATCTTTCTTTTGGGCCAGGTAAGTTTCTATATTTTGCGTAAATGCCAAACGCCAACCCAAATCTTCAATATGTTGGTTAAGAGAGGCAGAAACCATCTGCGCCAAATTGGCGTGTGTTTCCAAGATATTATTCTTCAAATGTACTTGATAGAAAGCCAATAGCAACACCATTGGCACCATCGGCACCAACACTACCGCTAAAAACATTTTGAATAGTTTTGAGAATAACGACATAGCCCCTCTTAAATTATTATATCAATTCTCAACGAGTCTCCAAACCCGGCGCTATTTTTTTCTAAATAATTGCGTAGCACGCTCAAAGATACCGTTACAATAGGCAATGGCCAAGCCATAGTTAGAAACCGCCACGCCCTTTTCTTTTAATAGTTCTAATCGTCGTAAAATTTGCGTACGCGTTACCATACATCCCCCGCATTGGATGGCCAACTTATAGTTTTGCACGTCTGCCGGCAAGGCATCTAAACTTGCCACAACGTGAAATTGTAATTTTTTACCGGTAAATTTACGCAACCAGTTCGGCAGTTTGGTGCGACCAATGTCATCACATTTATTGACACTGTGCGAACACGATTCCATAATCAACACGCGGTCGCCGTCTTGCAGACGGCTAATCATACGCGTGCCTTTTAAATAGGCCTCAAAGTCCCCTTTTAACCGCGAAAACAAAATGCTAAAACTAGTCAGCGGGATGGTTTCCGGCACGACTGAATTAACGTACTCAAAAACTTGCGAATCGGTAATCACCAATTTAGGCGTGTGATTTTGTAAATACTCCCGCAGTTCCGTATCGCGCACGCATACGGCACTCGCCCCGATATCCAACAAATTACGAATCGTTTGTACCTGCGGCAAGATAAGACGCCCTTGCGGAGCCGAAGCATCTATCGGTATGACCAACACCACTTCGTCGCCCGCACGGACATAATCATCAAGCAAGACATCTTGCGAATAAGAACTCTTGGGCAAGAAAGCCTTTATTTTATCCAAAAGTAGCGGGATATTAGGCTTTTTACAAGAAAATTTAACCATATCCGCCCCGCGAATATCCACATCAAGCGGGCTAATGTCTTCTTTATTATGCACAAAGAAAAACGGGATCTTACGCGCTACGCAAGATTCCATCAAACTTTGGTCATACGCATCAAATTGATCGGCAAATACCAAAATGGCTAAATCAACGTGATCCAACGCTTCGTGCGTACGTTGAATACGCAACATCCCCAAATCCGACGAATCATTGATGCCGGCCGTATCAATAAATACTACCGGCCCCACACCCAAAATCTCCATTGTCTTTTTGACCGGGTCTGTTGTCGTGCCGGGATGCGAAGAGACCATAGCCGTACTCTGCCCCGTCAACGCATTGATAAGCGAACTTTTCCCTACGTTGGTTCTTCCAAAAACGCCAATGTGCGGTTTGTTAACTTGTACCATATAACTAGTATAGCAAAAACATTTTCTGTCCGGCTTTAATTCCTATACCTAATCAAACTATTTTCTTCGTCAGTTATCTCTCATTATAATGTATAATAAAAATATATTTTCTTTGGGGGAGTTATGAACCAATTTGACAGTTACTTAAAACAGCGTGCCAAACTCGTAGAGAAAAATCTTTCCAAATATATCGGCAAAATTACCAATTCACCTAAAATTTTAACCGACGCGATGGACTATTCGCTGCAAGCCGGCGGGAAACGCGTTCGTCCGATTTTACTGATGGCCACCGCCGAGGCTTTTGGCAAAAAAGCCGCGGATGTTATGCCGGCAGCATGCGCGGTAGAAATGCTGCATACGTACTCGCTTATTCATGATGATTTGCCTTGTATGGATAACGACGATTTGCGCCGCGGCAAACCCACCAACCACAAAGTGTTTGGCGAAGATTTGTCTTTACTCGCCGGAGATGCTCTGCTTACATACGTATTTGAAGTGTTTGCCCAAAACGGAAAAGTAAAATCAATCGGGGCGGAAAACACGCTCAATGCTCTGCTTAATTTTGCCCGTTGTGCCGGCGCATCAGGCATGGTCGGCGGTCAAACGGCTGACGTATATGCTGAAGGTATGGGCACGCAAGATGCCCACAGTTTTCGCGCAGATAAATTACGCCAAACATCCAAATCGTTAGCCAAAAAAACACTCCATTATTTTATGCTCCCGGCTCAGGTTAAAGAAACTACTCCGGAAACTATTTTAAATTATATCCACGCCAATAAAACCGGGGCACTTATCCGCGGTAGCGTGGAAACAGGTGCTCTGTTGGCCGGTGTAAAAGGCAGTGATCTAAAAAACATCCAACAATATGCTAATTGCATCGGACTTGTGTTTCAAATTGTGGATGATATTTTAGACGTTACCGCTTCAGCCAAGCAACTGGGAAAATCCAATAGTGACGCCGAAAACGGCAAACTTACCTTCGTAAGTCTCTATGGTTTGGAAGGCAGCCGCAAGCACGCCCAACTGCTTATTGCCAAAGCACAAAAAGCATTAGCCCATTTAAAAAATGTACGAAAAAAACAGTTATGGCCCTTACAAGCCATGGCAGAATTTTTTAAAACCCGAACGTACTAGGAGTTTATCATGAAAGTACTACCCAGCATCAATGCCCCGCGCGATTTGCGTTTGATTAAACCAGAATTATTGCCTACTTTGTGTGAAGAACTCCGGCAAGAAATCATCCAAACCGCCAGTAAAAACGGCGGACACTTAGGCTCCAGTTTAGGCGCGGTGGAAATTATTACCGCTTTGCATTATGTTTTTAACACGCCGGAAGATAAAATTGTTTTTGATACCGGGCATCAAGCCTATGCCCACAAACTTTTGACAGGCCGGCAAAAAGAATTTGCCTCTATTCGCACGAAAGGCGGCATTAGCGGTTTTCCTAAACGCCACGAAAGCGAACACGACACGTTTGGGGTAGGCCACGCTTCCACCGCATTGTCCGCGGCACTGGGGATGGCCATTGCACGTGATCAAAAAAAGGAAAACTCCAAAGTTATTGCCGTTGTGGGAGATGGTTGCATGACCGGCGGTATGGCTTACGAAGCCATGCAAAATGCAGGGCTTTTGCGCACCGATTTACTGGTTATCTTAAATGATAATCAAATGTTTATTTCACAACGGGTGGGTGCTTTAGGTAAAGCACTTACCAAACTACTTACCACCAAATACGTACAACTGGCCGAAGAAAAAGCCACTAATTTTTTAAAACGATTTGACGAAGTCGGCAACAATGCCGCACGGTTAGCCAAACGCGCCCGGGCGATTTTATTTCCCGGAACTCTCTTTGAAGAAATGGGTTTTCGCTATTTCGGGCCGGTAAACGGTAACGACATCCAGGCCATGATTGATGTGCTGGAAAATGTTAAAAACATCAAAGGGCCCGTCATTTTGCATGTAGTCACCAAAAAAGGCAAAGGATATAAACCGGCCGAAGATTCCCCTACTAAATTTCACGGAATCGGCCTTTTTGACGTAGAAACCGGCGATTCGCTCGGAAAGTCGGATAGCATTTCCTTTACACAAGCCTTCTCCAAAGCGTTGCTAAAACTTGCGGCTAAAGACGATAAAATCAATGCTATTACCGCGGCCATGCCCGAAGGAACCGGATTAGATGCCTTCCGGGACAAATACCCTTCCCGCTATTTTGACGTAGGTATTGCAGAAGAACACGCCGCCACGTTTGCCGCCGGGCTGGCCGCCAGCGGCTTAAAACCGGTGGTGGCACTTTATTCCACGTTTGCGCAACGCTGCTATGACCAAATTTTGCATGATATCGCCTTGCAAAATTTACCGGTCGTGTTTGCATTGGACCGCGCCGGCATTGTGGGTGAAGACGGCCCTACGCACCACGGTGTATTTGATTTAAGTTTCTTGCGTGAAATTCCGCACGCCATTGTGGCCGCTCCGGCCGATGAGAACGAATTGCAGCACTTACTTAAAACCGCTTTTGACGCCAAGGCACCTTTCTTTTTGCGCTATCCGCGCGGAGCGGGTTTTAATGTGCCCATGGATGATAAAATTAAGGCTATCCCCGTCGGCAAAGGCAAATGGCTCCAACGCGGTAAAGACGTAACTATTTTGGCCATCGGCAACCGCGTACATCCCGCAGTGGAAGCCGCCCGTTTGCTGAGCGGACAAGGCATCAAAGCCGGGGTTATCAATATGCGTTTTGTTAAACCGTTAGATAGCGCCCTAATTGACGATGCGCTCAAACATAGCGACCGTATCGTAACCGTGGAAGATAACGTCTTGGCCGGCGGGTTTGGCTCGGCTGTGGCCGAATATCTATCCGACAAACAAGCCGATTTTAAATTACTGCGATTAGGATATCCGGATCAATTTATAGAACACGGAAAATCTGCGTTGTTGTACGAACAGTATAATTTAGATGCTGCGCACATGGCAGATAAAATTTTAAATTGGCTTAAGGAGAAATAATTATGAAAAAAAATCCGAATGTACCGCCTCAAAATTCTTCCTACATTAAAGCGTACGAAGATGTTCAACTCTTAAAGCACGATATTTTGCGCCCGGTACGAATGGAATTGGAAGTTTTAAAGCCGGAATTATACATGAAGTATTTTAAAATTGAAGAAACGATTGTTTGCTTCGGTAGTGCGCGTGTGCGCGAAGAAAAAGAGTCTAAAAAAAGATTGGCCCAAGCCAAAGCCGCATTAGCCAAAAACCCGAAGAGTAAAAATTTACAAAACCGTGTCAAAGAAGCGCAAGGTTTATTACGGTTGTCTAAATACTACGAAGAAGCCCGCAAATTCAGCCGCCTTGTTATCAAAAAAGCCGGCAAGCGTTTTGCGATTGTTACCGGCGGCGGCCCGGGGCTTATGGAAGCGGCTAACCGCGGTGCTTACGAATCAAAAGGGCGCAGTATCGGGTTTAACATTACCTTGCCGCACGAGCAACACCCCAATCCCTACCTTTCCCCCAACATGGCCTTCTTGTTTCACTATTTTGCCGTTCGCAAACTGCATTTAGTGATGCGTTCTAAAGCCGTAGTAGTTTTTCCGGGCGGATTTGGAACGTTTGACGAAATGTTTGAAATTTTAACATTAGTTAAAACCGGGAAAAAACAAGACTTGCCCATTATTTTGGTAGGCAAAGAATTTTGGAACTCGGTATTTAATTTAGAGGCATTGGCTTCGTACGGTGTTATTTCCCAAGAAGAGGCCGAAGCCTGCACCTTTGTGGAAACCGCCGAAGAAGCCTGGGAAAAAATTGCTCAATTCTATCACCTAAAAAAATAATATGAAAGGCGGTAATTCACAAGTAAAAATCAATATAGACGGCGGTTCCCGCGGCAATCCGGGGCCGGGGGCGGCTGCTTATGTGATTTGTGACAGGGAAGGTCAAATTTTGGCACAGGAAGGCCATTTTATGGAGCACTGCACCAACAATCAAGCCGAGTACACCGCCTTAAAATTAGCGCTTATCAAAGCAAGAGAATTAGGGGCAACAGAACTGTTTATAGAGTCAGACTCACTGCTCCTTGTGAAACAATTTTTAGGTGAATATAAAATTAAAAACCCGGATCTTGCCGCCCGTATGCAAGTTATTCGCCGGTTAGCCGCCGGTTTCACTATCCATCTCAAACACGTTTTGCGTGAGTTTAATAAGGCCCCCGATGCGTTGGCCAACAAAGCCATGGATGCTAAAGAATCACTGGGTTTTAACCCGATTATTAACTTGCCCGGAGAGGATGAAATCTCGTGCCCTCTCCCGGCAAAAAACATGGTGAACAATGTAGAAGTAAAACCCGTCGTGCGAAAATCTTCCGCCAAAAAACAATCTGTCAACCAACCCGGTTTATTTGACGATTTTTAATTTGCTACAATTTATAAGGACGGCCAGATAACCGCTCCCGGCCGCAAGGCGCGGGGGAGGAACTTCCGGACTCCACAGGGCAATGCGCCGCTTGAAAAGGCGGGCCGGCAAGTGAAAACTTCTGCCGGACGGAAAGTGCCGCAGAAAATATACCGCCCGCAAGGGTAAGGGTGAAAAGGTGTGGTAAGAGCGCACCGCACGTTTGGTAACAAACGTGGCAGGGCAAACCCCGCATGGAGCAAGGCCAAGCCGGTTCATACGTTGCCCGCGTTCGCAACCAAGTAGGCCGCTTAGAGTAATGGTTATCCAACCCGCAAGGGCTGACAGAATCTGGGGTATCGGCCGTCCGCTATTTTTGCAAAGTTTAAACTTTCTATAAACTTCGCAAAAACGCTACTAATGCCATTCGTTAGTTCTCAACAGTGAGCAAATACTCTTTCCCATTCCCACCGTTGGTGGCTGACAATTTATTAGACCAAACAAAACGATTGGGAACCCTTTCGTAGGAAGAAGAAGCAGAAGAAAAATTATCTTTTTCATTGGATTCTGTCTGCCACTCCCCTATCCAAAGAGTTTTCACATTGGCAACCGAAACCTTCAACCCGGTTGGGGCATATAATGTCCCCGATGCCGCAAATCCCGTATCATCCACCAGATTTAATGTAGCAAATAAACGGCCACCTTTAATTGTATTTCCGGCAGCCACCGCCACGCTTGGGGTATCAAGTACCAAAGTATTACTTTTTAACGTTGTGTCAGGAGAGAGTTGTATTTTTTCAAAAACTGCCGGTGGTGTAAGAGAAAAGTCTCGGTCTTGAACAATCAAATTGATCTCCCCGGTGCTTATCTCATTTTCTCCAAACGATACTTTAGAAAAATTGGAACGGCTGTTTGTATCGGCTGTTTCCAAGCGGAAAAAACTTCCCACCGGGGAAGGTAACACCGTTACCAACTGGATGGTTTCCGCCACAACACTTATAGGCAATAAAACGACTAATAAACCTAAAAATCTTTTCATATCAATCACTCCTTAACTGGGATAAAGAACACCTTATTTATAAGTTTAACATACAAAGTCGTAAATTTCAATAGCCTTGGAACATAAAAAAGCGCACAAAACAATGCTGTTCCGTGCGCCGATAAAACAATACGCAAGCAACCGTTTTATCCCCAAAGGGCCAGTTTGGTTACTTTGTCTGTACGACGAACTTTCGGTTCACCCACAAGTTCTTGCACATATGCTTCGCAGACGTGTATTTTGGTACCCGGTAACAAATGCCCCCCGGTTACATTATATTCTTCATCTGCCAACGTCACGTGGGCGTGAATCATCGGGCGATTGTCCTGAATAGAAATATTCCCGGTCAGATGTAACAATTCCAACGGTTTATTGATAACCGTTTTTTCATAGCGTTTTTTCGCTTGATCGTAATAGCCTAACGTAACGCTCGCCACGCAGCCCACCACGCTTATAATTCCGCATTTGACTTGGTTATCGTGGCAAAAATCTGCCAAAGATTCCACCAAATCTTTACCTTTAGGAAGTCTAAAAAGGTACGTACGCCCGGTTAAATAAGGTTTTTCTTCTGCCATAGTTTTCCTCCAAAATTATAGCCAATGCTTGGCTTTTTTCAAATCCTTTACATAAGACTTTACCGCTGCAAGAATATCCGCTTCGGCAAGTCCGGCTTCCTCATATACTTTGCCGGCGCTGCCGCTGCCCAAAAACACGCCTTTTTTGTGCGGATAAAGGGTATGCTCCCGCCCGGCTTGACTAAGCAGCCACGCTTCCATCGTAGGCAAAGTAAAATCGGTAATACCCATTGCCGTTTGGCGCAAGGCAAGCGGCAAGAGTTTCTCTTGCGTAGCCCGCGGTAACGCTTCAAATAATTCCCGGCTGGTAATATACACCACATTTACATTGAGTTTATTTTTAGCAAGTGCCGGAAGCACTTTTTCCGCCACGATTCTGCCCACTCCGGCCCCTTGTACTAAAATCGTTCCATCAGCCCGGCCCTTCGCGCGGTGCATATAATATAACCCGTTAACGGCGTTTTGCGCAGATTCCATACCAAGTGCTTTTCTATCCAAGAAAACAGCCGAAGGCCGCGCCACAAACGGCGCAAATACAGCCGGGTACAATGATAAAGATTTTGTAACAAGTGGCCAAATTTCATCCACTTCCATCGGCGTAGCCGTAATACAAGCCCCTTTAGGAAAATTATCTTGCAACAGTTGAAGGGCTTGCGGATCGGCGTGAGTAGGACCATCTTCGCCGGTAGGCAAACTGGCATGTCCGTTAAATAAAACAAGCGTATTGGGGGATAATCCGGCTTCCCGTGCGGCTTGCACCCCGATAGCATGCAAACGAGCCGCCACGTGTTCAAACGCCACAAACGCCCCATACGACGCACTGACCGCCATGTGTTTACCGAAAGAAGATATCCCGCTGCAAACAGCCGCCATACCGTCTTCACAAATTCCGCCCATGGCCACCCGACGCGCCAACGGATTAGTTAGCGCATTAAAATTACCCGGCGCAAAATCTTTGGCTACCGCGCCCGCCCCGGTAGAGCCATACAAATCAGCCGAACCGACAAGCAGCGTTCCTTTTGTTTGTTTATTTAAGTAGGCAAGCACATCCCCCAAAATGCCGCGGGTGGTATACGACTTGCCTTTTTCAAACACAAATTCGGCCGGTACTTTAGACGGTGAAAATTTATACAAGGCTTTACTGTTGCCCAAACTTTTCCGCAAGGTGCGTTTGGCTTTTTGGAGTGCTTGCGCGCGCTTTGCAACAAGTTTAGCCACAAATTTTGCCGTTGACTTTTCTTTTTCAAGCGCACGGCGGATTACTTCCAAACTTGCCCAGAAATATTTTTCTATATTGGCAGGTGTTTTATCGCCTTCAAAGTGCGGAAAAGAAACGCCAAAAACTTTTTCAAATTCCGCCAACGCTTTGTAAAATCCGTCAGAGGCGAACTTATGTCCGGCTCCGTGCGAGGCCTTTCCTTCTATTCCATATTTCCAACCTTTTACGGTACGATATACAATGGCCGTCGGTTGGTGATTGTTTACCTGTGCCGCGAGTTGTTGGGCAAGATGAATTTGGTTAAAATCGTGTCCGTTAGGAACAAAAAGAACGTTAAAATCGTGAATACGGAAAAACTCACACGGATTCCACTGCACATACTCCCCGGGATTTTTACCGTCGGCAGTTACACGTTCGGTTTCAATAGAGGCCTCGTTCCAATCAATATGGAAGACGACGTTTTTAAGTTGTGCCGTAGCCGCAATAGCCGCGGCCTCACTGACGCGACCGGCCGTCAATCCGCCTTCTCCTTCAATAATGTGCACAACGGGGCATTTCTTTCCGTACGCATCGGCCGCCGCAAGTGCCAGCCCCACCGCAGAGCCATCCCCCACGCCGCTGGCTCCGGTGCTGGTACGCACAAAAGGAACTACCGGTTCGGGGTGTCCGCCTAATGCTTTGGCGTGGAATTTGTTAAATAGTGGCGTATTTTGCACTTTGTTATGCCGAAAACCGAGCAAATCTTCCAAACGCAGTTGCCGCTCTTTCTTGCTTGGGAGTAACGACGGCGCGGCAATACGCACACACTCATTGCGAAGGGCCCACATTGCATACAGACCAAGTGCCTTATGGCCTGCCGCATACGAAATGATATCGGCCGAGTCTAATTGCGGATTTTTCAAATCGTAAACCATTTCTTTATATAAAAGGTGTTCTACTATGCGCCCGCTGGAAATACTCCCCCCCGGATGCCCCGACGTGGGAACATAATTAAATAACAAAGCCACCAACGTGCGGTAAGCCAAATCTAGTTTGGTTAAAGCGGCATTTTCCGGTGCGGGCAACGCGCTTGCAGCGTGTTTTTTGTAATCAGATATGTCTATGTATACGCCTCTTTTTTGCCCCAATAGGGAATTTTTACGCATTTTATTCTCCTTGCGGGCCGGTAAGCCCCTTCTCTATCACATATAAAACGAGTTGAAACATCGCGGTAATATCGTTTTTATCTTCCACTTCCACGCAAGCGTGTATATTGCGTGTGGGAATAGATAACGCACAAGCAGGCACGCCGGTTTTATCCTGGTGGATAGCCCCCGCATCATTGCCGCCGCGCGGCGCTACACGCGCTTGCCAAGAAATTTTTTCTCTCTCGCAAATCTGTTTTAATTCTTCAAAAAGCCACTTAGGAGTAATGGTATATCCGTCAATCACCGATATCCCCACGCCTTTACCCACGCTCACAATATGATTAGCCGGAGAAACACCCGGCACATCCACTGCCCCGGTGGTATCTAACGCAAAACCCAAGTCGGCATCTACTCCATAAGCCGCTACCTTGGCGCCGCGTAGCCCGACTTCTTCTTGCACTGTAAAAACGGCATATATATTGTAAAAAGGTTTTTTAACGCAACGTACTAATTCCGCTAACACAAACACACCCGCGCGGTCATCTAATGCTTTGGCGCAAATACGGTTTTCCCCAAATTCCTCATACTCACGATCTAAAACAATACTGTCCCCCGGGGCAACTTGTTCGCGGACTTTCTCTGCCGGCAAGCCGGTATCAATATATAAATCGCTCATAGGAACCGCTTTGGCGCGGTCGGCTTCCGTAGTAATATGGACCGGCTTGGTGCCGATAACGCCTAAAATCGGGCCGTTTTTGGTTTGCACACGCACCCGTTGGGCAAGCAAAGTACGAGGATCTAATCCCCCCACCGGAACTACATACAAAAAGCCACGTTCGTCAATGTAACGCACCATCAGGCCTACTTCGTCCATATGGGCGCACAAAAGTAAGTTTTTGTCAGAAGTGCCTTTTTTGTAAACAATCAAATTGCCTAACTTATCGGTACGAATTTCGTCGGCATACGGGGCCAACTGTTTTTGTAAAAACTGCCGTACGGGGGCTTCTCGCCCGGAAATACCGGCCAACTCGGTTAAAGTTTTAAGAAGTGAAAAATCTAATTTCATAGCCTTTTTTACCTACTTTCTTACATTTTTAGTACCTACATTATACTCTCAAACTCGTTTTTTTGCAAGTGCTTGCCGCACAGGCGCGAGACCTAAAATCTCTATTCGCATTTGATATTATCATCCACAAAATGGTCCTCGTGTTAAACTGTTTGAATAAGACTTGTCCGCAACACCTAAAAAAATTGTAAAATAAAGGGGTAGAAGTTTATTTTTCAGGAGGAAAGTATGACCGTTTCTTACAAAGAACTTGGGCTCGTAAATACGCGCCAAATGTTCAAAGATGCTATGGCCGGCGGTTACGCCATCCCGGCTTACAACTTTAATAATATGGAACAACTCCAAGCGATTGTAACCGCTTGTGTGCAGACCGGCTCCCCGGTAATTCTGCAAGTATCCAAAGGCGCTCGCCAATACGCCAACTCTACGCTACTGCGCTGGATGGCCCGCGGCGCGGTGGAAATGATGAGCGAAATCGGCAAGCCCGTTCCGCTTTGCTTGCATTTAGACCACGGTGATAGTTTTGAATTGTGCAAAGACTGCATTGATAACGGTTTTTCCTCCGTTATGATTGACGGCTCCAGTTTACCGTACGAAGAAAACGTCGCCCTAACCAAAAAAGTAGTGGACTATGCCCACGCGCACGACGTAACCGTGGAAGGCGAACTAGGCGTTTTGGCCGGTATTGAAGACGAAGTTTCCGCCGAACACCACACCTATACCGATCCGGCCCAAGTGGAAGATTTCGTTAAACGCACGGGCGTAGATTCCTTGGCTATTTCCATCGGCACCAGCCACGGCGCATACAAATTCAAAGTAAAACCCGGCGAGAAATTACCGGAACTTCGCTTTGATATTTTGGAAGAAGTTTCCAAACGCTTGCCCGGTTTCCCGATTGTACTGCACGGATCTTCTTCCGTACCGCAATGGGCTGTTAAACAAATTAACGAATACGGCGGAAAATTAGATAACACCGCCGGCATCCCGGAAGAACAACTGCGCAAAGCCGCCAAAATGGCTGTGTGCAAAATCAACGTAGATTCTGACGGCCGCCTGGTGATGACCGCCACCATCCGCAAAATCTTCGCCACCAAACCCAGCGAATTTGACCCGCGCAAATACTTGGGCCCGGCCCGCGAAGAACTGATTAAAATGTATGCCGAAAAGAACGAAAACGTATTCGGTTCTGCCGGCCGCGTAAAATAAGTTTTTACGCTACTTATTTAAAAAAACACCCCCGGGATTTTGTCCGGGGGTGTTTTATAGCGAAGTGTTTAATTAGGGCATATTGAATGCGTGGTAAGGGCCCCAGGTTCCCAATGCAGTTCCCTTCATCAACTTATCGCAAAAACCCAAATTTTCTGCCATTTCAAAACAATACAATTTGCCGCCACCTTCCATATGGAAATCATCCCCATTACCAGCTATCGTGCGAGCTGAAAAACCACTATAAGCATACGGCCCATCTAAAAAGGCAGCAGTCACCACATCGGCAAGAAGTACTAATGCATATTTATTGTCTTTTACACACACATCATGCGCGCTAAAGGCACTTGTTAATTCTTCACTATGCGTACAAGCAAAACCTAAGTCTAGTACATCAAAACTGGTGGGAAGTGTATTGTACGCCAAATAATATGCTTCTTGGGCGGTGGCCAAACTCCTTGTTAGTGTTTGCAATTCCGCCGTACGCGATTTCCACACGGCTTTCTTATATTGCGGCATAGCAATCGCGGCAAGTATGCCAATGATTAAAACTACTACCAAGAGTTCAATGAGCGTAAAGCCCCTTTTACTGCTATTATTCTTCATTTTATTTCTCCTAAAGTAAATTTCCGACAAAATCATTGTAGAAAAAAAAAACAAGTCAACGGAAAATTTACCGGCACAAAAATAACTAAACAGGAAACAACCCAACAAATAGTACCATAAAAAGATGTCATGCCCGAAGGTTTTTATCGGGCATCTCCCGATTTTATTTTCATTTGGGAACATCCCTTACGTAAGCAAAAGCGGGAGATACCGCATTATCGCCGTCCGCAGGACCGGTATGACAATTAATATACATTATGTCATGCCCGAGGTGGCGGCGTTTTTGGCAACACTCAAGCAAGTTTTTCAAAGTAAAATAGTCAATTTCTAGACGCAAACGAGGAAGGTATACTGGCGGCACGCGCGCGGTAGCGCGGAGGTATCCGACCGAGTTTGCAACAACGAAATTGACTATTTTAGGAAGAAAAACAGGAAGAAATACCCCCGGCGGGAGTTGAACTCGCAACCTCTTCCTTAGGACGGAATCGCTCTATCCAATTGAGCTACGGGGGCAAAAATTATTTTTTACGGGCAGTTTTACGGCTTGTTTTTTTAGCCGTTTTATTTTTGAGTGCTTTTTTTACGACGCTTTTTTTGAGTGCTTTTTTAACTGTTTTTTTCGGAGCACGTAAAGCCTTTTTAGCGGAATTTTTCGGTTGATTTTTTTTCGCTTTTCCGGTGGGTTTTCTTTTTTTAGCGGTTTGTTTTTGCGAGACCGCCACCGCCTGATTCAGCAAGCGCAGCAAACCACTGCGCGAGCGTACTTGTTCTCCCAAAATATTCGTTTTGGCTTTGGGCCGCATAGCCGTATGTAAATTGCGGGTACGGAAATTTTCTTCTGTGTGTTCTATAATACCGGCCCGGTAGGCCTCGCGCCGCAAGGCGGCAATTGCGCGAGACTCTATTTGGCGCACACGCTCACGCGATAGCCCCAATTCTTCGGCCACTTCCCCCAATGTCTTAGGGGCGTTGTCGTCTAATCCATAACGCAAAATGATAATTTGGCGATCACGGTCACTCAAACTGGCCATACTTTGTTTAAGATTGTTCTGGTCTTCCCGTTGCAAAAACACATCATGCGGGTTTCCTTTACCATCATCACTAATTAAATCTTCCAACGTCAGTTCTTCTTCTTCGTGAACGGTGGTGGCGAGTGAATCCACCCCACGCGCCGCGCTAATTGTATCTACAATAGATTTGACTTGCCGCGCCGATAAATCCAACTCTTGCGCCATTTCCCGCAAAGACGGATCGCGCCCGTTGGCTTCTTTCAGTTCGTTCCACGCACGGAACCAACGTTTTAGGTTTCCCCACGCGTGAGAAGGAATTTTGATAGAACCGGTTTGTTCTTCAATATACTTGCGGATATACTGTTCTATCCAATACACCGCGTACGTAGAAAAACGATATCCTTTAGCCGGTTCAAATTTTTGTATGGCTTGCAGTAACCCCAAATTACCTTCTTCCACCAAATCCATCAGTTCCATCCCGGGGCGCAAAAACCGTTTGGCTGCCGGAATAACAAGCCGCAAATTCATTTCCAACAATTTATGTTTGGCTTTTTCATTTCCTTTTTTAGCCTGAGCCCATAACTTGGCAATCTCGGCCCGGTCTAATTCGTGAGCCACCTGCCCTAATTGTTTAAAATATTCGCCGGTCGTATCTAAAGAATTTTCGTTTTCCATAGTCATATCATACCAAATTTAATTTTCCGGAAATCTATCCTTTACAACGGGATATTGCCTTTTCGCGGATGATTTTTCGGATCGCGCTTCGTGCGCAGCACAGCAAAAGCACGGATGATTTTACTGCGCGCTTCGGCCGGCTCAATAATTTCATCAATAGAGCCGTTCGTCGCTGCCTGGTAAGGCGAGGCGAACTTGTCCGAATATTCCTGCGTCATTTTTATTTTAAGTTCTTCTTGTTTGGCAGGATCTTTTTCTTCCTTTAGTGCACGAGAATATAAAATCTCTACCGCACCGCGCGGTCCCATAACGGCAATTTCCGCACTCGGGAAGGCAAAGTTAAAATCGCCTTTTAAAATTTTAGAACCCATCGCAATATAGGCTCCGCCATAGGCTTTGCGTAACACAAGCGTAATTTTCGGGATAGTGGCCTCGGAATAGGCGTATAATAATTTCGCCCCATGGCGAATAATACCGCCGTGTTCTTGCGCCACACCGGGCAAATATCCCCCCGTATCAACAAGCGTGAGTAGCGGGATATTAAACGCATTTAAAAAGCGAATAAAGCGCGCGGCTTTGTCACTGGCGTCGCAATCAAGGGCTCCGCCCAAATGGGCCGGGTTATTGGCTACTACACCGACGACGTGCCCCGCTAATCGGATAAAACCCGTTACGATATTTTTAGCAAAATTTTGATGAATTTCAAAAAAGCCGAAATCGTCCGCCAAACGCCAAATCACGTGGTGGATACGAAATGCTTTTTTGGGATCCATTTCGCAAATACGCTCCAACACGGGAACGGAACGGTCGGTAACGTCGCTTGTAGTTTGTAAGGGGGATCGCTCTTCGCAGTTTTGCGGCAAGAACGATAAAAGTTCGCGCACTTGGCGGAAACAATCTTGCTCTGACTTGGCTACAAACTGGCACACACCGCTTTTTTCACTATGCGGCGCACTTCCGCCCAAAGAATCAAAATCCACTTCTTCGCCGGTGGCGGCTTTGACGGCACTGGGCCCCGTGATAAACATGTGGCTGATACCATCTACCATAAAAATAAAATCGGACAGAGCCGGCGAATAAGCCGCCCCACCTGCACACGGCCCCAAAATCACGGAAATTTGCGGAATCACACCGGATGCCTTGACGTTACGGTAGAAAATTTCGCCAAAACCGTTTAAACTGTCCACACCTTCTTGGATACGCGCACCGCCGGAGTCAAAAAGACCGATTATCGGAATTTTGGCCTCAATGGCTTTGTCCATAATATCGGCAATTTTGCGCGCGTGCGCCAGCCCCAAAGAACCGCCTAACTGCGTGAAATCTTGCGCAAAAAGCGCCACTTCGCGCCCGTTAATACGACCGAAACCGGTTACAACGCCGTCACCTTTGATATGCTTGTCTTTGACGCCAAAATCAGTACAAGACGTTTCCAACAAACTCTGGATTTCAAAAAAACTGTCTTTGTCTAAAAGGTAAGAAATACGTTCGCGCGCGGTCATCTTGCCTTTATCTTTTTGGGCTTTAATACGCGCTTCGCCCGCGCCTTTGAGCGCATCTTGGGAAATTTGTCTGAATTTTACAAGGCTGGCCGGGGCTGGTTCATTAGACGGTTTATCCAGCCGCGGGTCTTCAAAAAGTTCTATCATATTCCCTCCAAATCTTATATATATTTATTTTACTAAATATAAGCGGCTTTGCGTCGCAAATACCGGCTAATTTAGCCACAAAAAAGGCGAAACAAAAATTGTTTCGCCTTTTTCACAGAGCCGAAAAATTATTTTTTCAGTTCCAACACTTCGTCAATCAAGCCATATTCCTTGGCTTCTTGCGCGGACATATAATAATTGCGCTCGCTATCCAAGCGGATTTTTTCTTTATCTTGCCCGGTGTGTTTGGCTAAAATATCCAAGAGATGCTCTTTATTATCCCGCAATTCGCGTGCTTCAATTTCAATATCCGTCACCTGACCGGAAATACCGCCGCCCCAAATAAGCGGTTGATGAATCATAATGCGCGCGTGCGGCAACGCATAGCGTTTACCTTTAGAGCCTGCGGCTAACAACACGGCGCCGAAACTCATTGCCTGCCCCATACAAATGGTTGTAATCGGCGCTTTAATAAACTGCATCGTATCGTAGATAGCCAATCCTGCCGTTACAAGCCCGCCGGGGGAGTTGATATACAAATTGATTTCCCGGTTTGGATCATCCGCATCCAAATACAAAAGTTGCGCGATAATCATATTGGCACTGGCAGTATCCACTTCGCCTTCGCGTCCGCCCACAAAGATAATACGATCTTTGAGTAGGCGGGAAAAAATATCGTAACCGACGTTCTTTTCAATAATTGTAGGTATTATCATATTGTATATTGTAGTATATTTTGCCGGAGAAAGGCCTATTTTTTACTAGGTCTATTTTCCGGGATGAATTAGGCCCAAAGGCTCATGTTTTTTACAACCTATATGTTAAACTAATAGTGTAAACATACATTTCCAGGAGGAAGTTATGAACCTAAAAAAATTGTTGTGCACAGTAGTAGCGTTGACGATAGCGGCTTCATCGTTTGCCGCAACATCTCTAAACAAAAAAGCATTACCCAATCCAACTACGCTATTCAAACAAGCGCAAATGTTGCAAGCCGGCAACCCCACTACCGGCAAATATCCGGAACTATCGCAATTAGAATATCTTATCAATGGGGTTTTATTACAATATGAAAATATGCCGCTGACGCAACCGGTGCCGCAAGAAAATGAAATCCTCGTCACCACAGCCACTGCCTTGCGTGCCGGCTTATTAAACTATGCCAAAGAAGTAGCCGCCGGCAACGAATTGACCGGGCAAAATGCCGTTATTGACCAAGCCTTTAACGAAATACCCGTCGTATTAAACAAAATTAAACACTCTTTGTTAGAAGTCAGCGACGAATACAGTGCCGTACTATATAAATTATCCAAAGCGGCTTTAGCCAATCAAAACAAAGTCAGCGCCGAAGAAACCGATATAGAAGTAGGCGCCTTTGCTCTTACTTACTTAACCGTCGTGAAAGCCGTTACGGAACGCACGTTAATCGGTAGCGTGGAAGACATTATCACGCAAGAAATTCAGCAAATGCTGATGGGAGAATAAATTTCAACACCAACAACATCACATCATGTAAAACCCCCGCTCTAATGAGCGGGGGTTTTGTATAGCAGACATCAAAATTTTTTAATTTCGCTCCATCCATTGCCAAAAATTATCTTCAAAATTTCCGATCGTGCCGTAACGGTACGCACGCCCTAATGCTTTTTCCACCGAGTAAGGCTCATACACGTTTTTGCCTTTGGCGTCTTTAATTAAGAACCCGGTAGACGGATCACGTTTGGGCTCTCCTTGGGCTAACAAGCGCGTAAATTGCTCAAACTGCATCCGGTTTGACGGGGTAGATCCGCCGGCAGGATTGAGTAAAAAGCGCACCATGGCATAGGCTTGGAAATACCAATCTTGCACTTTATTATTGGCTTCGGCCGCCGGAAGTGAGCCTTCGCTCATAAACGCATCAAACGGCACCAAATAAACCGGTTTCCCTTTCTTCTTAAGCCCCAAACGGTTGCCAAACGAAGATCCGAACATAGATTTGGAATTAGCCACTAGCGCCGGAGACATCTGCGCCGGATCGCGTTGCACATTAAGTGTTTTTAAATCGTTGGCCCACGCGCCTCCGCGAGCGCCGGAAGTTTGGTCTTCCATAAAAACGGCAAGCCCTTCGTCTAGCCAAGTAGGTGTCATAATTTTTCCGGTTTTGTGGCTATCAAAAAACTGCTGGGTAAAAATATGCGTTAGTTCGTGCGTAAACACTTCTTGCAATTCGCGTTGTTTACCGGGTTCGTCATATACGACAATTTCCCCCCGGGTGGGGTACGCTAGCGCACGTGTCCACGCTTTGGCATTGGGTTCATGGCGAAGGTACGATTGATGATCCTGATAAACAAACACGCGCACCCGCCCGGACATCATCCACGGAATAAACCGGCGCAAAGTTTGGTAGGCGGTTTCAAACGTCATAGACATATTAGACGACGGAATCCCGGCCGTACGCTTTTGGGTATAAATATCAAAGTGATTGCTTTTGGAAGGCAACCATTCCACACCGGGGCGGAAGGCACCGGGATCAAACTTTTTATGGGGAGCGGGCACTTTGCTCGGGCGGTTTTGTGCGGCCGAAGGCGGAATAGGCCGCTCGGTGGCTTCGGCCTTGGCTTTGGACTGCTCTAACATTTTTACCGCATATTCCAACTCCGCATCCGCGGCCACTTCTTCGGAAGATAAATCACTCTCTTTGTCCCCCGCTATTTCTTTAACGGAAGAAGGTGGGAGCAAAGCATTATCTTTTTCTATATTTTTTTCCAAATCGGTTTCTTTCACTGCGCCGGTGGCAGACGGCTCGGCGGCTCCTTGCGCATTAGCAACGGCTTTTTCGTGTTGTTTTTTTGCGGCAGCCACGCGTTTGGCGGCAGCCGGCGAGAGCGGTTTTTGGGATGGGGCTACATTCGTTTGTACCGTTTGCGTTTGCCCCCCCATATCAAGCGGCATTTCTAACGTAGACGATGAAACGGCGCGCGGGGCAGTAGGTTTAACCGCGGGAGCGGGCGTAGAAATTTTTGTTTCACTTGTAATGGGTTGTGCAGCCGGCATTGCGGAAGGCTCTTGCGCCACTTGTGTTTTTTCTGCGGGGGCATTTGCTTTTTCGGCTTCTTTTTTAATAGCGTCGGCTTTTTCTTTGGAGTAAATACCTACAATGTTGCTGGAAGCGGGCGAAGTTTGAAATGATTTTTTTAACCAGTCTATATTGGATACAGGCTCCTCTACCGCGGTGGAAACTTGGATAGATGAAGGCAAATCGTCTTGCCCCCACACGGGCAAGACGCTTAAAAGGCCGATTAAAACAAAGGTAAGATTTTTCATTATTTTTCTTGATAATGTGCTTGCCCTAGTTGTTCTGCGCTCATTTCCGTAACGTGTATGTCCGGATTATTATTTACCCACATATTGTATTCAATAGCACATAGTCCATCGTCGCCGGGTTCATCTTCCGTCATTTTGGCAAACATTTCATAGTTATCGCCTTCAAAGGTACGGCTATTACACGTATATTGTTTCGTTGGGGTGTTATTATTGGTTTTATCACGATACATATTGCACCCGGCAAAATCGCGCGCGTACGCCTCGGGCGTTTTAGCCGCCCACAAGGCACTTACTTCCGCTTGGCAAGATTGCAAAAGCAATTGGTAAACAATCTTTTGATTCATGCGTTTGGCCGTATTGGCGCGGGACAAACTCACGCGCAGCAGCATAGCGGTCATACCCGCCAGCACGACGGTAATTAACAAAACTTGAGCCAAAGCAACCCCTTTTTTATTGTGTAACATAAGAGACCTCCTAATTATTTACCCGGCTGTCTGCATATCCGTTGCCCGGGCTAAATACCACTTCCACGGCTTGGTTTACCACCGGGAATGAAGGTAATTCCAAAATCAAATTTATTTTTAATTGACCGGCCACGTTAGCCATACGCTCTTCTAATTCTTCGTCGTTATCATGTACGGAATATCCCCCGCTCCAACCTTCCACTTGGAACAACGGAACCGGATAGTTACCATTGTTATCGTAAGAAGGATGAATAAACTTTACATTATTTAATATTACATCTTCTCCACCGGTACAAAGGTTTTCATGCGGCAAACTGCCTTCCCAATCGCTATTCGTAAGCGCCCCACTGATAACACGCCGCGTAATAATTCCGCCATCCACAGCGTACCCTTGGGGCTGAACGGGCGTAGATTGGTCGGATAACAGCACTTCATTGCCGCCCTTAAAACAATAAATCACATATTCCGGCGTAGGAACCGGATACGCCGTGGCATTAGGCGTAGTAAAAGCATTACCGTTTAAATCTGTATTTTTGGCAAGTAACAATAACGGAGAAGGAGCAGCAGAGCAAGTTCCGGTCGTTGTACAATTGGACACGGGCCCAGCCGCATACAAAACCGTATTATAATTATTGATATCTTCTTTGATTTGCTGAAGGGCAATGGTCAAATCGTTACGCAAAAGGGCGCGGCTGCGGCCGACTTCCGATTCACGTGAGGCGGCCGTGGTTAACGACGCAAGCGCCACCCCGATGACACCTACAATCATCACCGCCAGTAAAATCTCCGTAAGCGTAAAACCTTGTTTATGTTTCATACACCAGTCCCTTGGCACGTTATGTTAAAAGTTGTCTTTTTTGTACCAAAAACTTTGGCTTTTTCGTTAGAATCCATACTTCTTTTGTCCGCATTCGGCAACAAGTTCATAATCTTACTTTCCAAACTGTTGTCTTCTACAGTATACGTAAACGTCGGGGTTAGAAAAGATTGTCCCAGCACGGTACATTTTATCGGAGCCATGCAAGAAGCAGGATTACCGGCGGCATTCAATCCGACAACCGGACATATACGTAAATTATTAAAATTTGGATCACCAATGTGTTTCTGCAACTCCGCATTTGTTTTTTCTATAGACAGCAGCATATCTTCCCGCAAATCGGGCTGTTTGGCCCGGCGGGAAATGGATAACAGTACGCTAAACGTAGAAACGGATACCATCGCCAGTAACCCGATGGCAATCAGTCCTTCCAAAAGCGTTACACCTTTTTTATTTTTTAAAAAACGGTTCATACTGTACCTCCCGCTAATTTTGCACGTCGTCATACGTGTCTAATACTTTTCTGCGTTCATCTACGTACATATACTTGCTGTTATCATCGGCGGGTTGGTATTTCGCTCCGGCGCCATCTCCGCCCACCGCCAACGCATAATACCGGCCGACATATCCGGTAGCATCCGGCCAAGCACTCGGCTTATTGATGTAGAAAGTATAAGGAAGTCCCTTAAAATCGTTATACGACAAATACCCACATGCAAAAAGTTGCTTTTCCAAATTATCCGCAAACCCGGCAGACGCAAGTGCCGCTTGCGGAATTCCCGTACTTGCCGGAGTAGCCGGGCAAGTAAACGGCGACGCGCTAGAGAGAGCCGTGTATATGTCAGCCGGCGTAAAAGACCAAGACACTGTCATATTGGTTATTGAAAGATTCATATCCCTTCCATAATTACGCACGGCTTCGGCCAGTTTACCAAGGGCAATACGGGCTTGGGCATTTTTCAGTTCAAAACGGAACGAACGCACCACCGGAGCAGCCAGCGACATAATTACCGCCAACATCAAACCCACGGCCAACACTTCCATTAACGTAAAACCCTTTTTCATAGTATGCTCCCATTATTCGGGCTGGGCTAACTTTTCCCCTTTGTCGGTCTTGCTTGCGCAATACATATATCCGTCACCGAATTTATCAGAGTGAAAACCGCCACCCGATATCATACACGCAAGCGGTGAAGAAATCGGCGCACCGGCGCAATTGCCCGTGGTCGTGTTCGTGCCACATACATAAAATATAAGCGGCATTTCCTGGCTTGTTTCCCATCCGCCGTTTTCCACATATCCGCATTTAATCAGTTGCGTGGGATCCGCGCTTGACGGCGCATAATTGCACGTACTACCGTCAACCGTACCGTTTATGTCCGTCATCTCTCCTACGATATAGGAAGAGCCATGTTCCAAACGCCACCGTTGCACCGCACCTGCTAACATATCCACCCGCGCCTTGCCGCCCGCAATGCGGACTTCGTCGCGGCTGTTGCGGTATTGCACCGTGGCAAACACGGTTAAAATACCTACTATCGTAGCGGCTATTAACAACTCTACTAAAGTAAAGCCTTTTTTATTTCTCATAAAATATCCCTTCCTATAGTATGGCGAAAATTTGCTGATTTTTCAAGGGGTTAGGATTTGATAATTTCCCCATTTAAACGAACCACCGCCCCGTAGTACATATCCCCGGAAGCACGCGTTACTCCTTGTTTGGTTTCCATAAAAGCAAAGGTATCACCTTTACAGCACGGATTTTTATCTTGCCCCAAAGCACAGACCGTTCCTTTGGAGCAAACATAAAATTCGTAACCTTTAAACGAATCACCGGTTGAATTGCCGCCATCCCAAGCGATAGGCTGGATGTATCCCTTTTGAAAGAGCGCACAAACCATTTCGTCGTCATCGGCAGCAGTTTGTAGTGTATATTGCGTGGAACAAGTTTCTTTGGAAATTTTGACGGGAGAAGACTCTACGTTAAACTGGGAGTTTGCTTGTGGAAACGTCTTGCCAACTACCCGCAGTTCTTGTTGGAATTGTTTGACGGAAGTAACAATATCTTGCAATACTCCCAGTGCCGCCTGATAGGAATTTTTATCCTGCGCGCGCTTATAGGCCGGCAGCCCAAATGCCATCACAGAAGCCACAATCACCATCACAATCAGCACTTCCACTAACGTAAACCCACGTAAGCGACGTTTCATAATCTCTCCTTAGTTGCTGCCGATTTGAGACAGTTTGAAAATCGGCAAGAAAATAGACGCTACAATAATACCGATCAGCGTACCTACCCCGCAAATTAAGATGGGGTCAATTACCGCTGAAAAACGGGCAATAAATTGGTCCACGTTATCGGCATAAAACTTAGAAAGCGTGGCAATGATGCCCGGCAATTTACCTGATTCTTCACCCATCAGCATCATTTCCGTCATCAGCCCCGGGAAAACTCCCGTTGCTCGGAACGAATCGGAAATACTTTTACCGGCCGCCACGTCTGCGCGTACCGCCTTGAGCGCGTTTTGAATAATAACGTTACTATCAAACGAATCTTCCAACACCAAAATAGCATTTAAGATCGTTACCCCGCTGCGCAGTAGCGTGGAAAGCGTGGAAAGCATCCGATCGTAATAAATGTTCTTTAGGAAATTGCCAAAAAGCGGCATGGAAAGTAAAAACGAGTGCCAACGTTTGCGCCCGTCAACCGTTTTAATATAAAACCGAAACACTACAAAAGCAAAAACAATCGTAGCAATAATCAAAATACCGTGGTTGACAAGCAGCCCGGAAACATTAAGTACCATTACGGTAATCATCGGCAAGTCCAAGTTGAAATCTTTAAAGATTTGCGCGAACGTAGGAACAATACCCACGATAAAGTAAATTAACACGCCCACAGACGATATACCCAAAATGGCAGGATACGTAACAGCCGTAATAATTTTACTTTTCATGGCTTCTTGCGTTTTGGTATATAAGGCGACTTGCGACAAAGTTTCTACCAACTGGCCGCCTAATTCGCCTGCTTCTACCAGTGACAACCAAATATGACTAAACGTTTTGGGATGTTCGGCCAACGCTTGGTGGAGTGATTTACCGCTGGAAATATCTTTAGCCACTTGCGTAAGCACTTGCCCTAACGTAGCGTTAGATGAATATTCCCCTAACAAGGATACCGCACGCACTAGCGGCACACCACCGGCAATTAGCGTGGCCAACTGTTCGGCAAAAAACGCTAACACGTGCCCAGGGACCTTGCCGGGTTTCTTTTTAGCACCGGCACCCCCGCCGCCAAACAAGCCCCCGCCGCCTTCTCTAATATCAAGTACCAGATAGCCTTTGTTTTGCAAAGCGAGAATTACTTTTTCTTTATTGTCCGAAGCGATGGAACCTTTTAAGGTTTTTCCATCGGCATCTTTTACTGTATATGTATATTTTGGCATACGTGTTTTCCTTTTTTATTTTTTGACAACCTATTCATCTGACGTCGTAATACCTAAAATCTCCGCCACGGTCGTTTGCCCGCGAACTACTTTGCGCCAACCATTGGCACGTAAATTCAATGCACCTGTTTTGATAGCCGCTTTTTTCAGTTCCATTAAGTCGCGCGATTTGTAGATAACGTTACGCATCTCTTCCGACATACGGTATACTTCATAAATAGCGCGACGGCCGGTGTAACCGGTATTAAAACATTTCGGACAGCCGACCGATTTATAAAAAGTCCAAGAGCCCTGATTTTTGGGATTCAACCGCCCTTCCCGTACTATTTGTTCCAAAGTTTTAGCATCGGGCATATACGGCACTTTGCAGTACGGACACAACATACGTACCAAACGCTGTGCCGCCACCAACGCTAACGAACTGGCCAGCAAAAACGGCTCCATCCCCATATCAATTAAACGAGGAACAGCCCCGAGCGCCTCGTTAGTGTGTAAGGTAGAAAGCACCAAGTGACCGGTCAAAGCCGCTTTTAAACAGGCTTCCGCTGTTTCGTTATCGCGCACCTCCCCCACCAGGATAACATCCGGGTCCTGACGTAAGAACGAACGCAACCCCGCGGCAAAAGTAAGCCCGATGTTCGGCTTGACCTGCACCTGACTAATACCCGCAAGTTTGTATTCCACCGGGTCTTCCAACGTCATAAAGTTTAATTCCGGTGTGCGAATCGTGGTAAGTACCGCGTTTAAGGTGGTAGATTTACCCGAACCGGTCGGCCCGGTCAAAAAGATAAGCCCGTGCGGTAAGTTGGCCGCTTCCAAAAAGGCCTTTTTTTGCTCCGGCTCAAAACCCAAGCGGTCAATGTTCATTTCCCCCGTACCTTTATCCAAAATACGAAGCACGAGTTTTTCCCCGAATACCGCCGGACATACAGATACACGGACCTCAATGGAACGGTTTTGATAGCGAATCGTGAACGAACCGTCTTGCGGCAAGCGTTTTTCGGCAATGTCCAGTTTTGACAAAATTTTAATACGGGAAATAATGGCGTTTACAGATTCCTTGGCCGGAGGGGTACGTTCGTAAAGCGAACCGTCAATACGGAAACGCAACGACACGCGCTCGTCAAACATTTCCAGGTGAATATCAGACACACGCTCTGTAATGGCTTGACGCAAAATGACGTTTACCTGTTTAACATACGGCGAAGAAGTAGCCGAAATTTTATCTAAGTCCAATAATCCTGCTTCGGTAATTTCCTCGTCTGCCCCTTCCGCGGCGTCTGCCCCCGCCGTTTGCGTTTTGAGATCTTCACTCATCACTTCTTCCAACATATTGGAAGAAGTCGCATAGAAAGAATCCATCGCACTTAAAAGTTGGCTTTTACTGGCGATAAACGGTTGGATTTGTTTGCCCGACATCATCTTGATGTTGTCTAGCAAAAACAGGTTGGTCGGGTCTTGCAACGCAATGGCCATGGTATCTTCTTCCACAAACAGCGGAATAACCATATTTTCACGCGCAAATTTTTCCGGAATAATTTGTTGCAGGTTTTGTTCTTTTTCGGGATTTAAAATACCGTTTTCTTTAGAGGCATAGGGCATGGCAAAATGTTTGGATAAAGCAATGGTTACCTGCTCTTCCGAAGCAAAACCCAATTTGACAACAGCATCCGCCATCAACAAATTATTTTGCTTTGCATAAAGTTGGGCACGCTTGACCTGTTCGGCATTAAGTGTACCTTGATCCATTAAAATTTCGTGTAACTGTTTTGCCATTTCCTATTCCCCTAAATGCTTACGTTTGCCCCCGGCAAAACCGGGGGCAAATTAAAAACTACTTATTTTATTCAGCCAAAATGGTCGGTGTAATAAAGATGACCAAATCGGTTGTGCTCTTAGTAGATGTCTTGCTGGTAAACAACCAACCAAGTATCGGGATATCACCCAAGAGAGGTACTTTACGGACTTGTTCCGTTTCGCGGGAAGTTAAAAGTCCGCCGATAACAACCGTTTGTCCGTTCTTTACACGCACGAGCGTAGAGGCAGAACGGGTGGTAGTATCTTTAGAATCTTCAAACCCGGAACTGACGATATCCGAATAAGAAGGTTGCACCATCAATGTAACGTATCCTTCGCGGTTGACCTGTGGGGTTACTTGCAAGGTCAAACCGACATTTTTACGTTCGGCGGTTTTAGTTGTCGGCGTAGAAGAATCATATCCGCCGGTCACCGTATAACCTACGGCCGCATCCGTAGACGCTGTAATCGTGGCCGTTTGGTTGTTTAAGGTCACTACTTTAGGTTTACCTAAATATTTGGCTTCACCGCGGGTAAGCAAGGTTCTAAGTACAACGTTAAAGCCTACAAAGTCCAACAAGCCGGCTTCGTTATCGCCGGAATCGCCGGAGTCATTGCTGGTACTGCTGGAAGAACTGGAGTTAGAACTTTCTTGATCCGTGCTGGGGAAAATGTAGTTCCAACCATGCACTCCTTTGCCGGTAATGTAGTCCAAGTCAAATTTACGTTTCGGACCGGTAGCCGTTAAGATGGTACCGTCACCGCCGCCATATTCAAAACCTAAATTGAGCCCGCTGGTTTTGTTTACTTCCACAATTTGTGCTTCAATCAAAATTTGAGGAGGTCTGATATCCAACTCAGCCAAAATGTTTTCAATTTGCGGGAACACTTCGGTCACGTCGGTAATAATGAGTTTGTTGGTGCGCGGATCTACCGCAATGCGTCCTACCGGCGAGAGCATACTTTTAATAATGCTCATAATATCCGAACCGCCCGGAGCCGAAGGCGTCAACTCACCCACGGACATGCTCATTGAGGAACTGCCATCAGTCCCTGCAACAGGTGTTACCGGCGTGCTCGTATCAACCGAGGTTCCGGAACTGCCTTGTAACGAAATGTAACTGAGCGTGTAGATTTTGGTAATCGTATCAGGAGCATCGTTGGAACGTTTCGTAACTACATAACTATCGCTCTTCCCGATGCGTTGGTACGCTAACCCATGAACACGAAGCAACGTATCTAACGCTTCGCGCACGGTAACTCTGGTAAGAGAGGCCGTCACTTTTTTATTAGCGAATTCTTCGCTCATAATAAAGTTAATTTTGGCCTGCGTGGTAATGCTGTTGAGAAATACCGATATCGGTACATTAGATACACGGATAGAGACTTTGCGATCCAACGGCGAAGGCTCCTGGGCATCTTTGTACAGATCGGTTTCGCCAGCCAACTTCACCACGGGTGATTCCGTTACGGCAATGGAAGTTTCCTGCGGCACCGGTTGCGCGGTTTGCGCAGACGCTGTATAAACCAATCCCAGCACTACTGCTACGCCAACCCATGCGACTGTCAAACGATTTTTCATAATCCTCCTGTGAACTTTTTAAATTTACAACTTAACTTGACGTACAAATTTGTGACCTTTATAAGAGAAAACCACCGATTCCGGCTCTACGGCTACGATACGCGCGCCGAAAATTTTATCTCCTATAGTGTAAATTTTGTTACCGATAAATACTTCTTGCCCGATAATCCCGCCGATTTTAATTTTATTGCGTACTTCGCGGGTAGGATCTTTTAAGCGAGCAAGTTCCAACTGACGCTGCCGTTCCTCTGCCTCTTTCCTACGGCGTTCTTCGGCCAAGCGGCGTTGACGTTCGGCCTCTATAGCGGCCAAACGCTGTTGCTCTCGGTATTGTATAAGTAAAAAATCATCCGGAGATAAAGTAGGATCACGGCGAGCACGGGGGTTAAACATCACTTTAGGCTTTTGAGAAACAACCTCTTTTTCTTGTTGCACACTTTCACGTGTAGTAACAAAACCTTCGTCTGTTTTCTCCGTACCGGATTGCGCGGCTTCTAAATCTTTGGCCAACGCGGCATCTTCCGGGTTCTGCGCTTGCGGTGCTGCGGTAGCATCCGGGGCTGTAGCATTCGGCACAGCCTTTTCAGGTTGGGCTGCCGGAGTAAATGGCGCGGCTGTCTCCGCCGGAACCGCCGGCGCGGCTTCTTGTGCAAAAAGCCCGGGAGCGCTTAACAAACCACCTATAAAAACTATACCCAATAACTTTCTCATTTTACCCTACCCTTTTTAGAGGAAGCAGAACCGCGTTTGCTCTGATCCCTAAATAAACTCTTGGCAATTTTTTCCTTCGGGAAAACCGTATTAAATTTCATAGAAACTTTATTCATTCCCAAATTGTTTTTATCGGTGTCTTTATCTAACGAAACTTCGGACACTCGGACAAATTCCGGCCGGTTTTCAATGCTCGCCAAAAACTCGCCTAACTTATCATACGACATAGAGGACCGAACTTGCAACGAGGCCGCCACATAAGCCGCATTGGAACTATCTTCCGATTGCGTGCCGGACACTTCCGGAGCCAAACTGGCTTTTTGATAAATCTCCAAAATCTGGCTAAGTAACCACTCGTTTTTAGTGGCAATATCGGGGAAAAGCGGCTCTAACGTTAACAGTTTTTCCTTGTTGGAAAGATACGTTTTTTCATTTTTCTGTTGCACGTTAATGGCTTCTATTTGCCCCCGATAAGTTTGTTCTTGTTCGGCAAATTTTCCCGTTAAATATCTGAATAATAAAAATATACCCAACACGACAATAAATTGCTTGACAAACAATTTAAAATTGCCCTCTTGACACACCGTTTGGATATCTTGAAATCCTTTTGTCAAACCATTGCTACCGGTGCTTTTTTTCTTTTTCAATTTATCCGCCATAATTAACGTCCCCCTTTGGCGCATCTAAATGTAAAGCGGGTTCCTTCGCCTGTAGAAGATTCCGTTTTAGAACTTCCGCCGGAAGATTTATTGCCGCTGGTACCCGCCACGTTTGCATAATTGATAGTAGCCGTGGAAGCACATATCTTTTTAATAGCAGGTTGTCGGATCAAAGCATCTTTAAACTTATTACCCAAGGCTAAATCGTCGCGACCGTCTTTGGTAGACGATTTAATGTAACCTTCCAAGTTTAAAATTCCACTCCCCCCGCTGGAGCCGGGGAACGGCTGCGAATAAGACATTTTGGTAATCCATACTTCCGGCGGGATAGCATTAACAATGTCCACTAAAATCGGCGTAATGGGCGAACTCCCGTCTATCAGCCCTTGCAAACTGGTATTTTGCGTTTGAATACGGTTTAAGTTACTTTGAATTTGACTTGCCGTCAATCCATTAAAATCTTCTATCTTATTTTTCTGCGAACGTTGCGCATTAGATAATTCGGAAGATACCGTATGCATATGCCAATACCCTTTTAATATGAGTACTAAAAACACAATCACCGCAACGGCGGCTATCTTCCAAGCCATCAATCCGGCATTGTACTCATAGCCACTAAGACGATTGCCTTTGGTAAAATCAATATCGGGTGTTTTTTGGTCCAAGAACTTAATGCTTGCCCCCACGGCAGAAATTTCACCGGCCGAACGCATCTCCACCCCATATACTTCGCTTAAATTCCACCGACGTACCGGCTTTTTAGATTCGGCTTCCAAAGCCGAAATCCACTGGTCTGCATCCACCCCCGATATAACAGCCTCTTCAAAGGGGTCTTTTTCCAACTGTTTGGCAATAAATTCCGTACAGTTTGTTAGTTCAAAACGGCGCCGTTCCGCCGGGATAGACCCGGAAATTTCTACTTCACGCAACAAAACCGGAGCATTTTCATTTAAGAAAACAAAATTGGCCATATCTTTGCCGAAGAAAGAATAAATCCGCCCGCCATTTCCCACGGCTTCTTTATCGCTGTCGTTAAATGTTCTGGCCAATGATAAACTTGACGGCTCCACGGAAACCAACTCCAACCCACAACCTTTGAGTCCTTTGCGCAAACGTTCTATTACCAGTTTCGTCGTCATGGCAAAAACCACGCCCAAACGTTTTTGCTTGGTAGCCGCAGTTTCAAATTCATATACATTATAAGCGTATTCGGCTTTTTCAAAGGGGAAATGAATATACCGGCGCGCTTGAAGCGGAATGGAATTTTTCCACATTTTCCGCGGAATTAAAGACGGTACCACAAAGTGTCGCAATAAACAAAAAGCCGATGATAAACTAACCACAACGCGGTTTGTTTTCCATTTCTTCTTGGCCATTACCTTTTTAAGGGCTTCTGTCCAATTATTCATAGCAAAAAACGTTTCGTTGAGTTCAAGCGGCGTTAATTGAGTTCTGTCAACGGCCGGAATAGGTACGCGTACAAGCGATTCCAAGATAATTCCCCCATCTTTGCGGGAAGTTTGCGCAATGTACATTTCTTCCAATCCCATATAGATACCCAAACAATCCGGATGGGCGTTCATATTTTGGCCGATTAGTAACTCTGGTAATCCCATAAAATTTATTTCCCCTGGTTAATTATTGAATTTCTTCGTACGGCATTTCATACGGATTATTTTCCGGCAACGCTTCGGCGGATGCTGAATAATCCGACGGAGTTAATGCCGATATAGCCGAATCCCCACTGACAGGCCCTGTACCGTTATCTTCTTCTACAATAGTAGTTGTGGTAACAGTTCGGGTGGTGGTTGTCGTATTGCCACTTTGCACCGTGTCTTCTACTGTGCTGGTTTGTTCTTCTACTACTTCGGGCATACGCATAGTCCGTCCCGGTTTGACCCACAAGCGGGATGCCTTATAATCTAAATTGTTATCCGTAGTGGTTTTAGCGGCCGCTTTCGTTGCCCCGCAAGTATCCCCGGTGCAAGCCTTTTTCTGTTCCGAGCATTTGACAATAATGCGGCGGCGTAAGGTTTGTTTCTTACCTTTTAAATCAGTTCCCGTTAAAACTAAAGTATATTTACCACACGGGAGTTCCGGCCCGATAATGCCCTTACGGCCGTTCCATAGAATTTGGTGATAAACCGGAGCAAACCCTTCTAATTGGCGCACGATGTAAAATTTACCATCATGACCATGCTGTACCACTTGCAATACCCAATTATCAAGCGGGCTCACGGTTTCCAACACAGAAAAATCAATCGCAAACGCTTCCCCGAGCGAACGGTCAATGGCATGGCACAACGGAACAATGGCCATACTTAATAACGGAGCCTTTTCGTTGTTTTCATTTTTCTCCATTACCGTAGGAAGTTTTGCATCATAATCAAATACAATGGCCAGCCCATGTAAATTAGCAAACCGAGCCGGGGGCTCTTCGTTGATAAGCCCCATATTGTAGTGCATTTTGCCTTGCGAAATACCGCGCTTAATTAGGTAAGAATTTAAAGCCATGGCTTGCCGAATACCCGCAAGCGTAACATCATCCGTATACGAACCAGGCGGCAAAATCACATACGCAGAACCTTGTGTTAAAGCGAGCAATTCGTAAATACTATTAAGCAACGGTTGAGCGCTGGGACGGAATGTATTTTTATCAAAAATAATTTCCGGATCTATCTCCAAAGCATCCGGTTTTTCATCACGCATGTAAAGTTCTATACCTTTAGTATCGTTGATTTTTTGGATAGCGGCTTGTGTCATACTGGCAATTTTTTGCTCGGTATATAGTTCGCGCGCTTTAATAGCGTCGGGAGAAGTTAAATCCGCAAACGTGGAAGATGCATCCGCCGTAGCCGTCGTTAACACGGCATCTCGTTGCGGTTGTTCAACTTCCGGCTGTTCCCCGGCGGGTTGTTCCATTGCTGCTTGCGCACGTGCAAATTCTTCATCTAATGCTTGTTCTTCGGCACGCGCCAGTTCTTCGGCCAAGGCAAGTTCTTCGGGGGTGGCTTCAAAATTTCCGCGTACGGCGGTTTCCAATCCGGATACGTCTTCATCCAAAGCAGCCAAATCTTCTTCCAAAACTTCCTGTGCAGCGGCTTGCGCTCCCACCGCGTTTGCAGCAGCCGCATCAACAGCCACATCGGCCGATTTTAACGCATTGTTTTGCAATGCACGCGCTTGTTCTTCTTGGGCCAACTGTTGGTCTTCAATCCAATCGGTTAAGGCTTTTTGCTGTGCATCCACCGCTTCTAACGCCGCTTGTTGTTGGGCCTGGGCATTGGCAACCGCTTCTTTGGCGGCTTGCTCTTTAGCAGCGGCGGCTTGGGCGGCCCTTTCGGCAGCGGCTTGTGCATCCGCTTGCGCCTGACGCACCGTATCTTGCGCATCTTCGCTCAAACGTTTAACTTCACCTTCTTTAAAGTTAATATCCACTTCCACCGGGGTTTGAATACCACCCATACGGTTGTGAATTAAATCTATATAACGATTGGCCCTGGCCACTTCTTCTTCATTTCCGCTTACAAGCACATCAATAAAATAATCCATGGCTTTATCGTCTTTATTTTGATTGTAAAATGAAATACCTTTCTCTAATTGTTTTGCCGCAGACGCCGCCGAAACTACCGTTGCGCCGGCAAACAACAACCCTAATAAACCAACTACCAACCACACATAGTATTTATTTGTTTTAATCATTTGGAATAATCCTTAATTTTCTGTGTACACACCATCTCTGCATTTTGGCAGATACTAAAATTATAACAATTTAGCACGGTTTGTAAAGAGAAATTTTCTTTTACCCTTTACATACGCTTACGGACGCAGCACTTTCAACCGCGCACTAGCCAACTCGTTACCCGGATAATAAAAGAGCGCGTCTTGCAAACAACGCACCGCCGAAACCGAATCTTCTGCCTTGTAAAACAAGGTGGACAATGCCAAATTCGCCCACAAATCATCCGGATGTTTTTCCAACACATGTTCTAACACTTCTTTTGATTTAATATCATTGCCGGATAAAGACAACACCCGCGCCAACAAAATTTGTCCGTTGGTATCTTCCGGATATTTGGCAATATAGGCTTCAATATCCGTGCGCAAACGTTGTTGGTAAAAAAGGGACATCTTATCAAAACGGTTTGCTTTATCTTGATATTTTTGCAACAATCGTGCTTGTGCTACAACAGCCGGTTTTTCTTGGTTAGCAAATAAAGTTTCCAAACGTGTTAAAAGTTCCTTATCCAACGTATCCACCGTAAGCCCGCGTTGGTACACATTTTTTGCATATTCGTTTTCGCCTAATTTTTCGTAAATCTCCCCGGCCAACCGCCACAAACCCGTTTCATACGGGAATAATTTTAAGCCACGCTCTACCATCGCCAGTTCATCTGTTGCGGCGTAAATAACATTATCGTGCAACAGTTGCGTCAGTAATTGATAGGCTTGTAAATGATAAGGATGCAAGCGCAAATTTTCCATTAAATATCGCACGGCTTTTTTGATATCCTGCGTGCCCAATGCCGCCAATGCCGCATGATAATACACTTCTTCATAATAGTCCGCCGCGGAAATTGTTTTTTCAAAAGCCGCTAAAGCCTCTTCGTATTTTCCTTGCGCAAGAAGCACATTTCCCAGACGGAAACCGGCTTCCGTATTAGCGGGATAAAGGTTTAACGCAGCGGACAAATCGGCGGCTGATTTTTCGTAATTTCCCAAAGCAATTTCCTTTTGTCCGCTGAACAGCAGATACTCACTTTTCAGCCACCACCCTTGCCACAAAATTACGGCCGCACTGGCTACTAAAATTATCAAAGCAACGGTTTTTGTCACCGGGTTAGCGGTAACGAGCAGTTGCCGTTCTTCTTTTCCAACGCCGCTGACTTCCGCCCCAACCATCCACCAAAAGATGAAGGCCGGCACTACCGCGTGCAACGAAACGTTTAGCATATTATCCACCAACATTCCCAAAATACCGCAAAATAATGCTTGCAAAAGTTGCTTTTTATCACCTTCTTTTTTATGAGCGGCAAAGTCGCGCACTTCCAAAAACAATACCATAAACATAAATAAAAACAAGCCCGCGCCCACCATTCCGCCTTGCGCCAGTTGCAAGAAAAACTCGTTGTGCGGTGCGTTGGTAGTTGTTTTTAATTCACGTAAATTGGGATATTTAAGTAACGTCTTGGCTTGATTACGCGCAAACGCCATTTGGAAGTTGCCCAACCCGCTGCCTAATACGGGGCGTTCCAAGAAAATCTCTTTAGCCACATCCCACATAAATAACCGCTGATGCATAGATTGAAAAATATTTTCTTTATCCACCTTGAGGGTAAAATTGGAAGGGGTTACTTGGGTAAGTTCCCGCGCACGCGCGGCCACCGGGCTGGGTGTATCTTTATCATCCATATATACAGAACCCCACCCCACGCCAACGGCGAGTAGCGCAAGCAAAAATACACGGCCCTTGCGTTTCCATATCAGCGCACGCAACGTACCGAACATCCACATCATAATAAGCGCACACGCAGCCCCAATCCAACACGAACGCGCCAAACCGAAAGATAAAAATAAAATATACACCAACACCAACAAACCATAAACGGCCAAATCTTTTTTACTTTCGGTGCGCATATAATAGACGAGCAAAGCGGGCAACAGCATTACTACGGCGGAAGATAAAAAGTTTGGGTTTCCGAACGTGGAGAACGCGCGCGTAGCAAACTGGTTAATTTCAAACGGCCATAAAAACTCAAGGCCCAACGCCTGCAAAACACCGTAACAACACGCCAAAAACACCGCCACAAACATAAGAACTAAAATATTTTCTTGAACAAGTTTACGTAACACCCGCACTGCCAGCCAAACCCCCACCGCCCACAACAAAATGGCATACCAATCAAACAGTTGCGCCAACAACAGCGTGGAAGACAAATGCGTTTTGAGCATGGGCAGAAAATACCACAACGCACCCCATACCAAAAAGAGCAAAATATAATTAGTCTTACTTTCAATCGTACCGGAACAAACAATATTTTTACTAATAACATACGCCCCCACCGATACAATCAACAGCAAACTGCCATAATTAAGAAGTCCATAGAACATGGTTTGGCGCATAGCCTGCGGGGCAGAGGACACAGCCGAAAGCCACCCCACAATACACGCCAACACATACACAAAGAAAGCCAAATCAAAAAACGTTTGGGTAAAGTCTATACTTTGCGTGCGCAAAAACTTGATAGCCAGCGTGCCGTAAATAAGAGAGATCAGCACGTAAAGCAAACTATTTTGGATGAAGAAAGGGTTGGCTGTTAAATCGGTAAAAAAGATAAGCGGCACAATCAAAAAGCACATGGCTAAAAGCACGCGCACGATTTTCATGTACACGGTTTCTTTGGAAGCTTTTGTTAAGTTAAGCATATTATCTTCCTAAAATAGTTTTTCATATTGTAGTTTTTTCAAACGCGCGCGTAAAGGGGAATTTTTAATAGTGGAATTTTTGGCAAAAAAATCCCCGGGCTGGCCGGGGAATAAATTATACAGTGGGAACTATCGTTCATCTATTAGCGTCCAACCGGCCGGCTGCATACTTTTACAGATTTTATATCCAACATCGTTAAAAGCAGAACACTCTCTTTTCCCATCTTCCGTTTCTCCTTGTAAAATCGTATACATCGACAAGCTATACGGGATGGATCCTTCCGTGTTAGCATCACATTCTGCATCAAGACAACGATATGCCATTATCATAGCGACATCCCCCGTCTCGTAATACCAGTTTTTAGTTTGATATCCGGTATCATTCCACGTTCCACCGGTAAATTCCACAAAGTCAGGAATTTGTTCATAAGACGTACACTCCCAACCACACTCCATGTACCGAAAATTTATTTGTTTATGCAAATAATTTAGATTAGTTATAGCTTCACCAATTCTACTTTTTTCTACTGCCATTTGATATTGTGGCAAGGCAATCGCGGCCAATATTCCGATAATTAAAACTACTACTAATAGTTCAATGAGTGTAAAGCCCTTTTTACAACCATTATTCTTCATTTTATTTCTCCTAAAGTAAATTTGCGACAAAGTTATTGTATAAAAAAACAAGTCAACGGAAATTTTACCGGCACAAAAATAACCTAAACGGAAACGGACTAACAAACAGTGTCATGCCGGAATATAAAAAAGTTGTCATGCCGGAAGGTTTTTATCCGGCATCTCCCGATTTTATTTTCATTTGGGAACATCCCTAGCCTACGTAAAAGCGGGGTACGCGGGCAAAGCAGTTTGCCCGCTCTCTTGCTCAAAATTTAAAAACCTAGGCATAAGCCTGTTTCTTCATAGACTCGCCTTCCGGTCATTTCGCTGACGCAAAATGCCTGCAGGCCGGGCTCGCGGTACTCGCCTTTGCCTTCGGCAAAACTCGTACATCGCTCCGCCTTTCGAGTCCCTACGCGGGCAAAGCAGTTTGCCCGCTCTCTTGCTCAAAATTTAAAAACCTAGGCATTTTTGCCTAGGTTTTTAAATTTGCGCAGAGAGGGACTCGAACCCTCAAGCCTTGCGGCATGCGCCCCTCAAACGCACGCGTATACCAATTCCGCCACCTGCGCGTAATGTGAAGAATCCTTCTTTATTATTGTATCAAAACAGGACTTCCTTATCAAGTTACTATCGTACGCACCGTAAGGCTCTTATAAATTTTCTTCCTTTAAATACCGCTCTAATATCGCCGCGGCACTCTTTACCTTGTCGGCACAAGTGCGGTGGTCATAGTAGGCCGGGGTGCGTTTTTCGGGAGTCGGCTTATCCGGCCCGGCCGGCAAGCCCAAAAGTTCGCGGCAAATAATAGAACCGTTCTCTTGTTTAAACCGACGGCAGACTTCTTGCACGCGCGCATAAAAAGCCGCTTTGGCGGCACGATCGTTTGGATCTTGCGGCGCACATTTTAACGACAACGCCATACACATCCCACTCACGGCCCCGCATACTTCACGTTGCCGCCCCAGCCCACCACCAAAACAAGCGGAAATGGTACGGGCCATTTTATCATCTAGACCTAATTGGTCGGCAAATGCACAAAGCACGGCTTGTGCGCAATTGTGTCCCTGCAAAAAAAGTTCCTTGGATTGTTCGCCTTTTGTCATGCTCATATTATAAGGTAAACAAACCGGTTGAGTCAATTATTTTCCCCTAATATAAAATTTCCCCCTTTAAAAGTTTTTATACGTTTTCTATAATATAAGAAAATACCCGGCTTATACCGGGGATAATACAGGGGGAACTATGGATATCACCACCTTAAACAAACAAGTACAACAAGAAAGCCTTTTCCTACAAGATTTAAAACGGGAAATCAGTAAGGTTATTGTCGGACAAGATGATTTGCTTGAAAAAATGCTCGTAGCGTTGCTTGCCGACGGCCACATCTTAATTGAAGGGGTGCCCGGACTAGCCAAAACGCTCGCCGTTAAAACGTTAGCCCAAGCCATCCACGCCCAATTTCAACGCATCCAATTTACGCCCGATTTGTTGCCGGCCGATATCACAGGTACGCTCATTTTTAACCCGAAAGACGGCCTTTTCTATCCCAAACGCGGACCGGTATTTTCCAACTTTGTACTCGCCGATGAAATTAACCGCTCTCCCGCCAAAGTGCAAAGCGCACTGTTGGAAGCCATGCAAGAGCGGCAAGTAACTATCGGTGAAAAAACCTATGCACTGCCTAAACCTTTTATGGTGATGGCTACGCAAAACCCGGTGGAACAGGAAGGAACTTATCCGCTTCCCGAGGCGCAAGTAGACCGCTTTATGCTTAAAGTCATGGTTACTTACCCTACCAAAGAAGAAGAAAAAATGATTTTGGAACGGATGGCCTCGCACCAAACAATTACATTAAACACGCAAGTCACACCGGAAATGATTACCAAAGCCCGCAGCGTGGTAGACACTATTTACGTAGACGAAAAAATTAAAAATTATATCGTAGATTTAGTCTTCGCCACGCGCGATCCCAAAGCCGCCGGTTTAGAAAAATTGGCTTCGTTTATTGCGTATGGGGCCAGCCCGCGTGCTACCATTTTCTTAACACAAGCCGCCAAAGCGTATGCGTTTTTAAACGGCCGCGGCTATGTTACGCCGGAAGATATCAAAACCATCGGGCTAGATGTACTGCGTCACCGCGTACTTTTATCGTACGAAGCCGAAGCGGAAAACGTAACTTCCGAGCAAATCGTCAAGCAAATTTTTGACGCTGTAGACGTGCCGTAGAATTGCCCGAAGGAGCCTTGCGTGGATACTGCGGAAATTTTGAAAAAAGTTCGCCAAATTGAAATTAAAACCGGCAAACTCGTATCAGAAACTTTTGCCGGGGAATATTTGAGCACTTTTAAAGGGCAAGGGATTGAATTTGCCGAAGTGCGCGAATATACCCCGGGAGATGATATCCGCGCCATTGACTGGAACGTTACCGCCCGCACCGGCACGCCTTACATCAAAAAATACAACGAGGAACGCGAACTCACGCTGATTATTGCGTGTGACGTGTCCGCTTCACAACAATTTGGCTCATCCAAACAACTCAAGCAGGAAGCCGCTGCCGAATTGACCGCGTTATTTGCCTTAAGCGCGTTGCAAAACAACGATAAAGTGGGCCTACTCCTTTTTTCCGACCAAGTAGAACTTTACGTTCCCCCGCGTAAAGGGCGCAAACATATTTTGCGTTTAATACGCGAAGTCGTCGCTTTTGAACCCAAAAGCCGCGGCACCGATATCGGGCTCAGTTTGGAAACATTAAATAAGGTCATTAAACGCCAAGGTATTTTGATTTTAATTTCCGATTTTTTGGCTCCGCTCGCGTCGTTTGCAAAGCCTTTTCGCCTGGCGGCTAAAAAATTTGATCTAATCCCTGTCATTTTGCAAGATAAATTAGAACGCCGTTTACCGCATTTGCCCGTATGTTTAGATATAATAGATCCCGAGACCGGCGAAAGCGATTTTGTCAGTTTATCTTCCGGGGAACTCAACGCCACGTTGGACAAATTTCATACCGAACACAATACCCAACTGCGACGCCTATTTAACCCATATAAAATAGAACCCATTATGGTAGACACCGCACAAGATACAGCAGACCCGGTAATTACCTTTTTTAAACAGCGGGCAAAAAAATTGCGGAGATAATTATGGAAAAAATTATTTTTTCTCTTTTCGCTTTTTGCATTTGCACGGCTTTATCCGCCGCACAAGAATTAAACGTTACACAAGCGCAACTGCCCGCCAAGGCCTCTTTTGCCCAACCTTTCAACGGACAATATCATATATCGCATACGCCGGATTATACCGTAACCGTGGACAAAGATTCGCTTTCTAAAGATTTTGAAATTACACAATCGGCCTTAACGCGTCAATCGCCCGGAACCGCTTCTTATGATTTTACGGCCATACCGTTTACACTGGGGAAATCCACCTTTACCGTTACTTTTGTACTGACTCAAAACGATAAAACAGTAGCCCAAAACGAACAATCGGTACCTATAGAAATAACTCCCGTAAAAATTTTTAAAGATAAAAAACTACGCGAAATTCGCCCGGCACGCGTACCGGTAGGGTGGCTGACGTGGCTGATTGTGTTATTTTTAATAGTTGCCCTTATTTACGTTATTTATTATTGGATACAACGCGCCAAAGAATCGCCGTTGCGCCTTAAAACAGAAAAAGAAGATACTCGCCCGTGTGACGAAATTGCGTTATCTAAAATAGATCTTCTGCTTAATAGCGGGCTGTGGGAACGTAAAGAATATAAACTTTTTTACATCACGCTTTGCGATATTTTACGCGAATACTTTTGGCGGCAATTCCATATTGACACGTCCGCTGACACCTCTGTGGAATTACTACGCCGGGCCAAAAATGTATCCGCCTTGCAGCCGCTACTGGCTACGCTTAAAGATTTCTTGAATTCGGGCGATTTGGTTAAATTTGCCAAAGCCGAACCTACCGAACCCATCCGTAATAAGGATATTCAATCCGTTCGGCAAATTGTTCAAGAAACAACGCCTAAACCATCCATCAACGGCGAGGAGAAAAAACAATGATTTATTTTTCCTTTATTTGCGCCGGCCTATTTTTACTTACCCTGCTCTTGCTCGCTTTTTCGCGCAAGTATACCGACGCGTTGTTGGCAATCTTGATTGCTTCCGGTGCCGGAACACTTATCGGAGCCGCCTGGTGGCTACTTAAATTTTTCACAAAAGACTCGCTGGAATTTTTACATCCTTGGGTGTTTGTATTGTTGGTGTTGCCCGTACTCGTTTTTTGGGCTTATACCGCCGGAAGAAGCGTATTTGCACGCACAATAAATTATCCGCTAACCCATTTACAGACAGCCCAAGAATCGTTGCGCGTACTTTTTACCCGCTGGTTGCCCGCGACTCTTTACACAGTAGCACTCATACTGATGGTTATCGCCCTAGCCCGCCCTACCAAAATAGACCGCACCGTCTTGCCGCCTACGGAAGGGGTTGATATTATGCTCCTGATGGACGTTTCGGCCTCTATGAATAAGCAAGACTTTTATCCCAGCCGCTTCATCGCTGCCCAAAGCAATGCTTTGCGGTTTGTAAAGAAACGCTTAAACGACCGAATCGGAGTCGTGGTATTTGCCAAAGAAGCCCTTTTACAAGCCCCACTAACATTAGATCATGATGCGCTGGAAGACTATATTTCTTCCCTTTATTTGGGGATGGTCAATGCCGAATTTACCGCCATCGGGGATGGATTAGCAGTAGCCGCCAATCACTTAAAAGACAGTAAGGCCAAGAGCAAAGTGATTATTTTACTGACAGACGGGGATTCTAACTTCGGCACGATTGAACCTTTAATGGCCGCCAAAGCCGCTGCCACCTATGGCATAAAGGTATATACCATCGGCACGGCATCTGCTCCCGGGCAAAATCCCTACTCCAGTGCAGAAGATGAAATCAATGAGGGGCTCCTTATGGAAATTGCCCAAACGACCGGCGGACAATTTTACCGGGCAAAAAATGAAGCGGAATTGGAAAAAATTTACGATAAAATTAACGAATTGGAAAAAACCGAATTTACCACAAGTTCTATTATACAGCGTACCGACTCGTACCAATCTTTATTGTTGGCGGCGGTATATTTGGTATTACTTGGGCTTATATTAGAAAAACTTTTACTCATTAAGGTGCCTTGATTATGGAATTATTTGCTCGGCCTTTATTTTTGCTTTATTTCATTCCCGCGCTAGTCGGGGTACTCGTGCTGTTTTGGGCCGGGAATAAATTAAAAAATAAGGCGGTATGCGCCTTGTTTTCCCCCCAAACGTATGCACAATTAACGGCTGACTTGCGTCCTGAAAGTGTCTGGCGCACGGTACTTATGAGCCTGGCTGTATTTTTTCTGTTTTCCGCGTTGGCCGGCCCGCAATGGGGCACGGAAATTATAGAAGTACAGGGAGAGTTTTCGCAAGCGGTCATTGCGGTAGACGTATCGGCTTCTATGCGGGCACAAGATATCAAGCCCGATAGGTTAGACAGTGCCAAAACAATGCTGCGTATGTTAGTAAGCAACCTAAAGGACCAACGGCTCGGCATTATCGCTTTTACTTCGCAAGCCTATATTCAATGCCCTATTACCACCGATGCAGACGCCCTGCGTCACTTTATTACCGCTCTTAAGCCCAATATGTTACCGGTGCCGGGCACATCCCTGGCGGCACCGGTCAAATTAGCCGCCCACATGTTGTCAAAATACCCCGGGCACAAAGCCTTAATTTTATTAACCGACGGAGAAGATCACGCCTCCGAAGAACTTGCTAATGCCAAAAACATTGCCTTAAAAAATGGCTTGCGCCTTATTACCGTAGGCATCGGCACGAAGGAGGGTTCTCTCATCCCGGATAAATGGGATAGAAACGGAACTGTTTTGGAATATAAAAAAGATAAACAGGGCAATACGGTCGTTTCCAAATTAGACGAAAAATCACTGTTAGAACTATCCCAAGCAACCGGCGGAACATATATTGCTTATACTACGCCTTCTCAAGTAGAGACCAAAATTGCCCAATCGTTACGCGGATTGGACCGCAGCACCGCCAATTCTTCCAAACACGCGGCGTACAAAACGCGGTATCAAATTCCGCTCATGCTGGCCTTATTATGTTTAAGTGGGTATCTCTTGTATCCGCGCGGAAAACGCAGACGGCAAATTCTAGAACAGAAAACCGAAAAAAGGTAAAATAAAGTATGCACAAGTGGGTAATTTTTCTTTCCGTATTTTGTGCGCTACCTGTATGGGCGGGCGTGCAAGGAGATTTGCGGCAAGGCGGCAAACTCTACGAGCAAAAAAAATACGGTCAGGCACTAACCAAATATAATGAAATTTTAAGAGAACATCCTTCTAATCAAGAAGCCGCTTTGGGAGCCGGTGCATCCGCTTATTATTTAAAAGATTACGGAGCCGCCGAATCGGCTTTTTCCCACGCAGCCGAGCAAAATGCTCCTCGCCAAACAGATGCTTTATTCAATTTAGGCAATGCTTATTACCGCGCCAAAGATACGGACAAGGCCCAACAAGCCTATCGGCAAGCCATTTTAAAAAACCCGCAAGACAAAGAGGCTATCCACAATTTGCAAATTATTTTGGAAGAAAAACAGAGTCAGCAAAACAACGACAACCAAAATGATAAGAACGAGCAAAACAACTCTTCCAACCAACAACCTAAAAGCGGAGAAGATCCGCAAAAAGGCGAAAACCAACAAGAGCAAAACGGGCCGTCGCAAGCCGACAAAGATGCCGCCCAACGCGTAATGCAAATGGCACAACAACAAGAAAACCGCCAACAGCAACAACAAGGTCAAAACCATAAAGGGGTAGCGGACAATTTAGTAGAAAAAGATTGGTAACTATGAAAAAATTATTTTTATTAGTTTGTATAATGGGTTTAAGCATTTGGGCGCACGCGCAAGTACAACTATCCGCCCAAGTAGATAAAACCGCCTTGGCATTGGATGACGAACTAACTCTTACTGTTAAAGTATCCGGAATTTCCGGCAACGTCATTATGCCACAACTACCCAGCCTTCCGGCCTTTAATGTTTATTCACGTGAAATGGAACAAAATATCATCAACGGAAATACCACCCTGCTGTTCCGTTATATTATGGTACCGCGCTTTGTGGGAAAAGCCACTATCGGAGAAATCAAATTTTCTCACGATGGCAAAACTTATACCACCGCGCCCATTTCCATAGATATTTACCGTAACGCCAACGCTGCAACGGCAACCGCCGCACAGCCGGCTACGGCGGCCACCACCGCAAACCCGGCCGGCATACCCGCAACTACACAACCCCCGGCCGAAGAATCTTTTGCCCATCTTCCGCCGTTAGAAGCCGCTTTGGCCCATCGCGCTTTCCAAAAAGCCGGAGAACCTTTCTTTTTGATAGCCGCCGTCAGTGACAAAGCCCCCTATGTCAACCAACCTTTTACTTTGGGTGTACGTTTTTATTATTCCCAAAATTTCTATGAAGCCCCCTATCAAAAGCCGACCGTTTCCAATTTGTTTATGGAAGACGAAGGTACGTTAGAAGGCACACAACAAATCGGCAACACGCTCTATCACTATCAGGAGCAACGCTACCAATTAACCGCTGCCGCCACCGGCAAAGCCACCATTGGCCCGGCCACCGTACGTTATCGTGTCGGTTCGGCCCCGCGGGATATTTTTGACCGTTTCTTCGGTGGTGGCACCGTCGGGCCGGAAAGAACGGCTCAGTCAGCCCCTATCACGCTCTATGCCCGCCCCTTGCCACAACAGGGGAAACCAACCTCTTTCTATGGGGCTATCGGTAGCGGTTACACGTTAAAAGCGCAAGCCGAGCCCAGCCAAGTCCCCGCCCAAGAAGCCGTCAATTTAACCGTTACAGTAATCGGTAACAACGATTTAAAAGCCACGCAAGACCTCGCACTCCCCACCCTAGAAGGTTTTAAAATTTACCCGGCCGCTCCTTCCGCCGGGAAGGCCGCATCCGGGAAAAACGGGGCGCAAACGTACTACAAAATTTTTAAAGCAGTGCTTGTGCCGGCAGCATCCGGTATTTATACTATACCGCCGATACCGTGGTCTTATTTTGATCCCAAAACAACTTCATACAGGACTTTACAAACCGCCCCCATCAATATAACGGTTACTCCGGCCGAAAAAACAGAAAGCAGTTTTAATTTCTCCGGAGAAACGGCCGCCGGAAACGGATTTCAAACGTTGGCAAGTGATATCCGCTATCTCAAAATGACACTTGCACCGGAAGAAAATCTTTTGGAACGCATAAGTCGTTTTAGTATCGTTAATATGATCTGTGCGGCACTACTGTTTTTGGGAGTTTTAATTGTTTGCACCGGCGAGAGATCATCCGCTCGCAAAAAAGCCTTTCCAACGGCCAAAAACACACTTAAAAAGGCAAGTTCTTGCCAAACTATTTCCGAAGCAGTAAGTACCTATTTACAACAAAAACTTGATATTAACACCGGCAGTTTGCCACTCAAAGAAATTGTTTCTCGGTTGAACCAAAAAGGCGTTACACCTGCCACTACCGAAGCGTTTTCTCTTCTCTGGCAACATTTGGAAGCCGAACGGTTCGCTCCCGGCAGTAATTCCTCACAAAGCACAGCGCGGCTTTGCGCCCAAGCATTAGACGTGCTAAAATTGATTGAAAAGGAGACTCACCGATGAAACGTTTGTATTTGTTAGTTATCGCTTTCTTATCTTTTTTGCCCGCATTCTCGCAAAGCGATTTGCAACAAGCAGAAGACCTTTATCGGCAAGGCAAATTTTCGGCCGCGTTAAGTGCCTACGAAACGATCTTAAAAAATTACCCAAACGACCCTTTTGTTTACTACAATATAGGAAACTGTTATTTCAAAATGGGAAGTAAAGGCTTGGCCGCCGCCAATTATTACCGGGCTTTTAAATTAGCCCCGCGCGACGGTGATATCCGCCATAACTTAACTTTGGCATTAGAATCGGGCGGGGAACGATTCGTTCCTGCGGGGATGCCATTAGTATTGCATAAGGCTTTTTTCTACTTGTCCGATACCGAGTTGAAGGGTTGCGTGTTTGCCTTGTTTTGGGTAGCGAGTTTACTGATTTTTTGGTGTTTGATACGGAAGAAATGGAATCATTTGGCTACGCTGGCTTGCTTGTTGCTTTTGATTAGCGGCGGGTGGCTATACGCACGAGTGCGCTTGGCACAAGATGTATTGGCGGTAGTTGCCGCTCCGGTGGCAGAAATACGCAGCGGGCCCGGTACGAACTTTCCGGCCAGTGCCAGTGCCGCACAAGGGCATTTGGTGACAATTTTAGACGAAAAAGATTCCTGGTACGAAGTGGTTGTTAATTCGCAAGGCATTAAAGGTTGGATTGAAAAAGATACTGTAGAGAAGGTTTAAGTATGAAAATAGCATTAGGTTGTGATCACGCCGGCTTTGTATTGAAAAATACCGTTATCCAGCAAGTGCAAAAATTAGGACACGAAGTGTTGGATATGGGAACTTTTTCGCAAGAGCGAGCCGATTATCCGGACTACGCAGATAAAGTAGCCCAAGCGGTGGCTTCCCACCAAGCGGACCGCGGCATTTTAATCTGCGGTAGTGGCGTAGGCGTTTGTATTGCCGCTAATAAAACAAAGGGCATACGCGCCAGCATTTGCCACGATGCCTACACCGCCCAACAGGCCGTAGAGCACGACGCGCTAAACGTGCTTTGTTTGGGTGCGCGTATTATCGGCCCGGCAGTAGCAGAAGATCTCGTAACGCGCTTTTTGAACGCCCGGTTTTCAAACGGCGAGCGCCACCAAAAGCGGCTTACTAAAGTAGCCAATATTGAAAATACAAATTTTAAATAATCTGTAATAAAGGAAGAGCAAATATATGAATACACACGAAAACCCCTTAGCCGAAGGAATGATTCGGGAAGGCTTCATTAAATTAGACGGCTTATCGTTTAATACAAAATTTTGGGGAAAAGACCCCTCTTTATGGAAGAAGGATAAAGAAAGCCAAGATTTTATTGTTAAATTTTTAGGTTGGCAAAAAGTATATGATTGGACTTTGGAACGAATAGACGAGGTCCTGGCGTTTGCCGAAGATATAAAAGCCAATTTTACACACTGTGTGGTGATGGGGATGGGTGGTTCTTCGTTAGCCCCGGAAGTTTTCCGCACCGTATTTGGTAAACAAGAAGGTTGGCCGGAACTCATCGTATTAGATACCACGAATCCCGATTGGATTGATTCCGCCCGCATCCGGTTGGACCCTGCCCAAACGCTTTTCATTTTCGCCAGCAAATCCGGCGGTACCGTAGAACCGTCTTCCCAATTTGCTTATTTCTTTGATGAAGTAAAAAAAGCAGGCGTCAAAGCACCGGGGAAAAACTTTGTGGCCATTACCGATAAAGGCACCGGTTTAGAAGCCTTAGCCACCCAACACAAATTCCGCCACACGTTTATCAATCCCTCGGATATCGGCGGTCGTTTTTCTGCGCTGTCTTTCTTCGGTATCGTGCCGGCAGCACTCATGGGGATTGATGTTAGAAAAATTTTAACTATCGCCCAACAACAAGCCCAAACCTTCGGGCCGGAAGCCCCCGTAAAAGAAAATGCGGCTCTCAAACTCGGCGCCTTTATGGGTGCGGCCAATATCAATCACGGAAAAGATAAATTAACTTTACTGACTCCTAAAGATTTATCTACTTTCGGCCTGTGGGCTGAACAATTGGTGGCAGAGTCCACCGGTAAAGAAGGCAAGGGTATTGTGCCGGTAGCCGGAGAAAAACTCCAACGCAATTTTGATTACCGCGAGGACCGCTTATTTGTTCATTTATCTACCGGTAGTGAAGATGACAAACGCATCCGCGCCATGGCGGAAGACTTGGAAGAACACGAAGCGCCGTTACTTACCATTGAAGTGGCCGACTTGTATGAACTGGGCGCGCTTTTCCTGCTATGGGAAATTGCCACTGCCGCGGCAGGCGCTATTTTGGCCATCAATCCTTTTGACCAACCCAACGTACAAGAAGCCAAAACAATGACAAAAGAAGTTTTGTCCAAACTCGCCCAAGGGGATATTCCGCAAGATATTACCTCACCGATTTTGGTTTCCAAAGATATGGCCGACAAAGTAAGGTTGGAAACGTTAGCGCAAGATGTGTACTCTTTATTAGAGAGCAACGATTACGTAGCCATTTTACCATACGTTTATCCGTCACCGGAAACAGAGGCGGCCTTAACTAAATTGCGCGATAAAATTATGGTTCGTACCAAACGTGCCGTGCTGTTTGGCTACGGGCCGCGCTACTTGCACTCCACCGGGCAGTTGCACAAGGGAGACGGCAACAACGGTGTATTTATTATTTTCTCGGCGGATGCGGCTCATGATATTCAAATCCCCGGGCAAAAATATACCTTCGGGCAGTTGTGCAACGCACAGGCTTTAGGCGATTTCCAAGCGTTGGAATCCAAAGGCCGCCGCGTGATTAAACTGCACCTAACGCAACCGGTCGCGGAAAGTATTCGCAAAATCAGCGACTTATTTTAATAACCGACAGGCGGCTCTTTATAGGGCCGCCTTTTTTTATTTCATGAAAAAAGTTTTTATCCAAACTTACGGCTGCCAAATGAATTTGGCCGATTCGGAAGAAATGTTTGCTCATCTTTCGGCACGCGGCTACCAACGCACTGACGAACTTGATGAAGCCGACGCTGTACTTATCAACACGTGTACGGTGCGCGACCATGCCGAACATAAAGCCGTTTCGTTCTTAGGCCGCCTGGGCCGTTGGAAAAAAGAACGGACCGGGCGGCGCATTATTTTTGCCGGATGCGCGGCCCAGCGGCTTGGAAAAACGCTTCAAAAGAAATATCCGTTTTTAGATATTTTATCCGGTGCCAAAGACATTGAACATTTTTCCGACGCGTTAGACAAAAGCGGCTTATTTGGCCCCCAAACTTCTCAAGGCGAAACACTTCCCCCCGGCTTAACCGGATATGTAACCATTATGCGCGGATGCAATTTTGCGTGCACGTATTGCATTGTACCCAGCGTGCGCGGCCCGATAAAATGCTTGCCGTATGTGGATATTTTAGAGGAAGTTCGCCGCAAAGCAGCCGCCGGGGCCAAAGAAATTATGCTCCTGGGGCAAACGGTTAATGCCTACCAAGATGGCAACGTCGGTTTTGCCGATTTGCTCAACAAGGCAAGCGAAATTGAAGGTGTTGCGCGCGTGGGGTTTACAAGCCCACACCCGATTTATTTTACGCCGGAATTTTTAACTGCCGTTAAGAAAAATCCGAAAATCGCCCGCCACTTACACTTGCCGGCGCAAAGCGGATCAACCAAAGTTTTGCGCGAAATGAAACGCGGCTACACACGGGAAATCTTGCTGGAAAAAATAAAAGCACTGCAAGCGGAAGGATTTGTAATTTCTACCGATTTAATCGTCGGGTTTCCCACCGAAACGGAAGAGGATTTTACCCAAACACTTACGCTGGTGGATGAGGCTGCTTTTTCCACGGCGTACTGTTACAAATACTCCCCCCGCCAAGGCACACCGGCCGCACAAATGCAACTTCATTCGCAAGAAGTACTGGAACAACGGCTTGATATTTTGTTAAATAAAGTAAGAGGGTTAGCCGAACGCACGTATCAAGCGCAAGTAGGTACCACCCAAGAAGTATTGTTTGAAACCGAAAACAAAGGTCGCTCATCCGGCAGTTTTTGGGTAAAAACAAAAAACAGTTATCCGGTAGGCAGCGTACAACGTGTAGAAATTGAACGCGCCGACGGAACATTATTATTTGCGAGGGATTAAAATATGAAAAGAAAAAACACATCTCCTGAAAGACGCCGTCATCCGCGTATGCCGGTGATCAGCAATTTAATTGAACCGGTCAATCTGCATTACAAAACCGACGAAGGCAAAGAAGTTTCTTTAGTGGCTATTTTGGCCGACTTATCTGCTTCCGGTATGCGTATGATTAGTTTTTTGGGCGCGCCGCTGGCCGATCATTTTTCTATTAGCCTGCAACTGCCCGGCACCGAAAAAATGGAAGTGGAAGCACGTTTAGCCTGGGTAAAAGAACGCGAAAACGTGTATACCATTGGTATTGAATTTACAAAGATGGCCGCCAAACACGCTAAACTTATCAGCGAAATGGCCGACGATTTTAACGATTGCGATACCCGCATTTTGTTAAAACTGCCCGAGCCGTGTGTGGCCAATTGTAAATGTCATAAAATCTGTAACAAAATTCAAAAAGACGAAATGCTTTTTGAGTAGTAAAAAAATTCCTTCGCAATATAACACCCCCGGGCTTTTGGCTCGGGGGTGTTTATTTGAAACAGTGTATTTTAATTACGGCAGTTTGTAATAACGGGTATCGCCACAATCGGCATAAAGTGTTCCCTTAAATAGTTTCGTACAAAAGCCGGTTGTTTCTGCGCTTGCTTCTTGACAAAACATTTCACCGGCCTTAAAAGGTTCGCCGCAGTGAGTTCCATCTACATTATGAATAACAAAACCACTCATAGCGTACGGGCCTGTACCAAAAATAGCCGCCGATCTCTTTTTGTTTTCACCTGTATATTGAATATAAACAAAAACGTCGCCATTTCCTTTCGCATATCCGTCTGCTGCCCCTAGTGCTTGTGCTTGGGCCGTAACACGCGTCAATGAATTAAAATCAATAGGCAACTCATCAAAAGAAGCCGCCGAATCGCCATGTTCCATAAAATAAGCCTGCTGTGCAGTATAAAGATTTTTGGTCTGGGTAATCAGTTCCGCGGCGCGCGATTTCCATACCGCTTTTTGATATTGCGGCATGGCAATCGCCGCCAAAATACCAATGATTAAAACTACTACTAATAATTCTATGAGCGTAAAGCCCTTTTTACAACAATTATTCTTCATTTTATTTCTCCTAAAGTAAATTTCCGACAAAGTTATTATATAAAAAAAACAAGTCAACGGAAATTTTACCGACACAAAAACAGCCCCACTCATTGAGTGAGGCTGTTTTCAATTCACGTTAAACTATTTGGTTTCGGTTTCATTGTCGGATTCTTCTTCAGTTTTGCCGAAAGAATCTTGCAACAACTCGCCTAACGTTGGGCGCGGCGCTTGTTTTAAGTATTGCGCCACTACTTTACGATTTTGCGCCTGGTCGTATTTCTTAACCGAGAGATTTACCGTAAAGGTTTCCGGATTGACACCGACAACCAGTGCCGTAATCGTATCGCCTTCTTTGGCGCTGAAATCGCGGCCCATTTCAAAGGGGCTGATATATGCCTTGGTATTATTTTTACCGATGGTGCATTCCACGCCTTCTTCTTCAGATACTTTCACTACCGTTGCTTTAACGGAACTCTTGTACGGATAGCGGCGTTTTAAGGCATCAGCCGGGTTGAGGAACAGTTGTTTCAGGCCAAATTCCAAACGGGGCGTTTCTTTATCCAAATTTAAGAGTTTGGCTTTAAGACGTTGACCGCGGCGGAAGTTGGTAATAGCCGTTTCCGGCTCTTTCCAGGCGATATTGTCCAACGTAACAACCCCTTCAATGCCGTGGAAACGTAAGTATAATTTTTCTTTATCCACTTTGGAAACTACCACGCGCAAAACGTCGCCGGATTTAATTTCACTTAACACTTGCTCGCGGCGAACGGCCTCGTCTTCCTCTAATACTTGTTTGCGCGAAACAATGAGTTTTTGTTTTTCTTTAGAAAATTCTACAATAACCGCTTTGATTTTGGCACCAACGGGCAAGTAGTGTTTATACGCGGTGTGTAGTTCGGAAAGGGAAAGCGGCATAAAACCGTTTACGCCAAATACTTCCACCATATAACCGCCTTTAACGCATTGAACAATCGTCCCTTTGACGCGTTCTTTGGCTTCGTAGGCTTTTTTGCAAACGTCCCAACCTAAAAATTCAAGGGCTTTTTTATGGGACAAAAGCGCCGGGCGTTCGTCGCTACCGCGTTTGACTAAAACCGCAGAAATCGTATCCCCTACATTAGGAATAGCCTTGCCTTCAAATTCGCTCAAGGCAATGGCCGCTTCTTTTTTGGCTCCCACATCTACTAAAATATAATCTTGGTTGATTTGTACGACGGGTACTTCCACAATTTCCTTCTTGTACAACTTCTCCGATAAAGACTCTTGCTGCGCAATTAACTGGTCCATCGTCATTTCGGTTTCGTTAATTGTGTCTTCGGTTTGTTTGATTTCTTCGTTTGTAGTCATAAGTCCTTATTACAGGTTGCCTACTTGTCAGGCCGCCTGCGTAACCTCCGTTAACTGTGAATTGAATTTATTGCTTCCATTATTTGTGTTGCAAATTGTTTATACTGCGCTTTAGGCTCTAGCGTTTCATCTTTTTGCAAGTGCATTACCTTGCCAAACGTCAAGCGAATCTTGCGCACCCACGGCCACCCGAAGGTGCCTTCTATTTTTACCGGTAACACCGGCACGCCCGTTTTATATACTAAAAACCCAATACCGCTTTTGGGCTTTTGCGGTTGGCCCGTTTTGCTGCGGGTGCCTTCGGGGAACATCACCACGCTTTCCCCTTTTTCAAGCGCATTGACAACTTCTTTTAAGGCGCCAAAATCACCAATCGTGCGGGCACGATCTACCGAAATATATCCGCACCGACGGAAAAACCAACCTAGTCCCGGAATTCCAAATAACTCTTTTTTAGCCACGAAGCGTGAATCACGCACGAGCCCGGCAAAACCCCCGACGCAAGGCGGATCGGCATTAGAAAGGTGGTTTCCTGCGATAATAAGAGCGCCCGTTTTGGGAATATTCTCTAACCCTTCCACTTTAAAATCGTGAAAAGTTTTGAAATAAATCCTTGCACTAAATTTTACCAAATTAAGAAGCATGTTGGGGTAGTTTCTCCAAAACAGTTTGTATAGACTCGTCTAATGTAATAGTAGAAGTATCAATGATAATAGCATCATCCGCCGGTTTAAGCGGAGCGGCAGCGCGGTTTTTATCGCGGTGGTCGCGCTCCTTAATTAAACGCAAAATCTCGTCGTAATTAGGATTTTCTCCCGCCTCTTTAAGTTGTTTAAAACGACGGTTGGCACGTTCTTCGGCAGACGCATCTAAATAAAATTTAATATCCGCATCCGGAAAAACCACCGTTCCGATATCGCGCCCTTCCATCACAATGCCGCCTTCAGCACCGACTTCACGCATTTTCTCAGTCAGTACGCGACGCGCTTCTCCGTTGGTGGAAACACGACTGGCCACATTGCCCACTTCTTCTAAATGAAGTTTCGGCCCTAAATATTCACCGTCTACAAACATTTTAAGCGAGGCATCTTCCTGCCGGGCAAACGTAAAGCGTAGTGCCCGCGCAGCCGCCAAAACACCGTCGTGATCTTCCGGATTGATTTTTTTGGCAAATACCGTATATGCAAGTGCGCGGTACATTTCCCCGGTGCTTAAAAATCCATAACCTAACTTCGCCGCAACGGCTTTGCCGACCGTTGATTTACCGGTACCGGCCGTGCCGTCTATAGCAATTAAAAGTCCGTTCGTACGCATTTTATTGTTCTCCCGAAGACAAACTGTCCGTCACGCCGCGAATGGCAAGCATAATTGCATCCGGGCTGGTGGCCGCATTTTGGGCCGTTTCCAAATCAATGTGTCCGGCTTGATATAATTTAGCCAACGATTGGTCAAACGTGTTCATCCCGTAGAATTCACCCGTCTGCATCAATTTGTATAAATCACCCGGCTTGTTGGTGGCAATCAATTTACGTACTTGCGGCGTGGAAACTAAAATTTCCAAAGCCGGATACATCCCGTTTTCCACCGCCGGGATTAAGCGTTGACAAACAATACCGCGAATAAGTTCGGACAGTTGCGCCCGGACCGTATCGTGCTGTTCCACCGGGTATGCATCTACCAGACGGGAAATCGTTTGCGTAACGTTCACCGTATGCATCGTACCGAGTACTAATTGCCCTGTTTCTGCCGCGCCGATAGCGGCACGAATCACTTCGTGGTCGCGCAATTCGCCGATGAAAATTACATCCGGATCTTGACGCATGGCCGCACGCAAAGCATTGGTGTAAGAAGGGGTATCCACCCCTAACTCCAACTGACTGACAATGCAGCGGTTATCGTTATATACAAATTCCACCGGATCTTCTATGGTTAAAATGTGTCCGGCACGCGTTTGATTGATGTAATCAATCATTGTGGCTAACGTAGAAGATTTACCCGAACCGGTCATACCGGTTACTAAAATAAGTCCGCGGCGGTTCTCTGCCATTTTACGTAAAATATCACCGGGCAAATGGAGTTCTTCAAAGGTGGGAATTTTATAAGGAATATGGCGGATGGCCATACAAAACTTACCTAATTGGCGAAATACGTTAAAGCGGAAACGACCGTACGATTTCGCATCTAACGAAAAGTCTACCGAGTTATTTCTTTCAAATATTTTTTTCTCGCGTTCACCCATACAGGCAAAGGCCATTTTTTGGGCATCATCGTTGGAAACAAAACTATCCTCAATCGGTTTCATTTCTCCGTTTAAGCGTACATACGCGTTTGAATTACCGCGAATATGCAACCCGCTGGCTTTATTATCTACAACCGTTCTTAGCAAACTTTGTAATCCGACCGCCATCTGTTTCTCCCGTTACTATCTAGTTTTACTACGGCGCATACACGCCGGTATTAACATCTCATCTTCCGGTTCGGCCACTGCAGAAGGCTTGTCAAAAAGCGAAAACCCCCCGCCGTTTTCCGGTTCTTCCAACGGTTGCCGCGGCGGCCGATAGGATGTAGGATTTATGCCTGTAGCAATAACCGTTACCTTAAACGTTTCCGCCAGCGACGAATCATACGTATAACCAAACATAATAATGGACTCATTACCGGCATACTGCCGAATCAAATTCATTACTTCCGCTTGCTCTAGCAACGTCACATTTTTTTCAGCCGTAAAATGCACAATAAAACCTGTAGCCCCGCCGATATCAGCATTTTCCAAAAGCGGCGAAGATATGGCTTTTTTAACCGCTTGCAAATGACGCCCCGGCCCGCTGGCTTCGCCTATACCGATAAGCGCTTTTTGCGAATGTGCCATAACTTTACGTACGTCGTTAAAATCAATGTTTACTTCCCCCGGTTGCGTAATAACTTCCGAAATCCCTTTTACGGCTTGCAATAATACGTCATCTACCATTTGATAAGCATCCCGCGTAGAAGTATTCGCATCCACCGTGCCTAAAAGTTTGTCGTTGGGAACAATAATCATAGAATCTACATATTTAGACATTTCTTCAATGCCCTCGTCGGCGTGTTTTTTGCGCACATATCCTTCAAAATTAAACGGACGCGTCACTACACCCAGCACCAAGAGTTCATCCCCGTAAATATCTTTGGCAAGTTTGGCCAAATACGGCGCAACTCCCGTTCCGGTACCGCCCCCCATGCCGGCGGTAATAAATAATAAATCGCACTCGCCGATAATGAGTTTTAACTTTTCTTTAGATTCTTCCGCTGCCCGTTTACCGCGTTCCGGATCTCCGCCCACACCCAACCCTTTGGTTAATTTTTCTCCTACTTGCACCAAATAGGGGGCCCGGTTGCGGCGCAAATCCTGCGCGTCGGTATTGATGGCGATAAAATCTACATCTTTAATGCCCGATGACACCATGTGGTTGATGGCATTTCCACCCCCACCGCCGACGCCCACAACTTTGATTTTTGCTTTTTTGGTTTCAAAAGAATTTGCCGGTAAAAATAAATCTCTCATAAAGCACTCCATCAACCGCCGAAAATATCTACACCCTTAAACCACTTGCCTATCTTGCCAAACATAGAAGAACCTTTTTCGTAAGCGGCGTTTGCATATTCTTCGTAACCGGTGCAACCGGAAGCATAAATGGCAAGCGACATAGCAGTGCTGTACTGCGGATCAAAGAAGGTATCATCGCTGGTAACGAGTTCGCGCTGAACGATACCGCAACGTACTTCTTTGAGTTTTAAAATGTTTACACAATGATCCGTAATACCCGGCATCAGCGAACCGCCCCCGGTAACCACTCCAACCACCGGGAATTTTTGATAGCCGGACGCCTCTACACAACGTGCTACTTTTTCCATCAATTCTTCCACGCGGGGCTGAATAATATCCAGCACGTAACTCTTTTTGATATTGTGAATTGTTCGGCCATCCAACGAAGGCACCGGAATTTCCCCTTCTTCGTCTAAAAACGTAGGGAAAGATACCCCATATTTTTCTTTAATTTCTTTAGCATTTACAAACGACGTATGTAACATACGCGAAAGATCTTTGGTAATCAAATCACATCCATAGGGGATATCACGCGAAAATTTCAAGATACCATCTACATAAATACCGACGGACATCATCTCTCCGCCTAAATCTAAAATAAGAGCGCCGATCTCTTTTTCTTCTTGTGAGAGCACGCACTCGGCAAGCGGCACCAACCCGTAAAACGTATCATCTATTTTATAACCGGGGCGTTGAATAGCCTTGGCCAAATTGTTCATATGTGTAGACGAACCGGTAGTAATATGTACATCTACCTCTAGCAAAGAGCCTTCCATCCCTTCGGGATTAGAAATTCCACGCTGTTTATCTATCGCGTAGCCTTGCGTCACCACGTTGATAATTTCATTATCATTTTTGAGCGGCATGGCTTTTGCATTTTCCACAGCCAAGTCCATATCGGCCCGGGTAATTTCTTTATCCATACGGGATATGTGGTACGTGCCATGATTGCTAAACGATTCCAAATGAGAACCGCGCACCCCAACAAATAAATTACTGATATCGCGGTTACATTCCCGTTCAATACTTCCCAAAATATGCGTAACAGCCGAGGATGTTTCGCGAATATCGGAAACCATCCCGCCGCGAAGCCCCTTGCACGGCACACTGCGGCCGGCCAACACTTTCAATGTGTTTGTTTCTTCGTCATGAGCAGCCGCAATACAAGTCATTTTGCCGCTGCCGATATCTAATCCTGCTATTAAATTTGTTCTTGCCATAATACTCACCTAAAAAACGTCTTTAAATCAAGACGTCAATAAATTCTAGTATAAAAAACGATACAGGTCCAGTTTTTTTTATGTCTCTCTTATTATAAAACTTAATGGGCTTTTTGGGCTAAAAAAACTTTCCCTTCCTCAAAAAACCGAAAATCAAGCGTAAATGGAGACGGATATTTCCCCCGGGCCAACGCCATAATCTGCGCGGCACGGGCCGTTTTCTTTTTAAGATTTACTGCCTGACCGAAGTTAATTTCATCCCCATCCGGCAAATGCATTTGCACGGTATTATCGGTCAAGTTCATACGCAACAAAACAAAATTCAAATCTTTATTCAATTTCAGCGTACTTTCCACTAAATCAATAAATTCGGAATTTAATTTTTCCGGCACTTCCCCGGCCAGTTCCACCGTCGGTATTGCAGTAAGCAATGCCGGGTGCGGGTCCGCATATATAGTACTATCGGCATCTATATATCTAACAATATCGTCGGGGCGGACAAACTTAGCCAGTGGGGTGCGGTGTTTGGCCGAAAGAGTTAGTTTACCACTTAACAGCCCGCGCTTAACAGACACTTCTTTTAGCATGGGATAGGTAGTACGCACTTTATCACGCAAAGCAACGGCTTCTTTAATGGAGAACGGTTTGTCTTGGTAAGGGGTGGCTAACGCAGTCAATGCTTTGAGCAAATTCCCCGTAACACCGGAAACGACTATTTTTCTCGCGTGCCAATCCGACAAGCGAGCCTGCCGCAACGCGTGATAACCCTTGACTACGCCCCAACACCCCCCAACTACCAAACCGGCGAGGACAAATAAAAACAAAAATAACTTCAAAAAAAACCGCACCCCCGATTTTCGGCGCGATCTTCCCCTTCTGTGTAAAGAAATGGTAGTGGTCCGATGGTAGTTGTGCGATTTCATCATGTTACAAAAATGGGCGGAAAGGGACTTGAACCCTTAAGGACTTTCGTCCATACGGTCCTGAGCCGTACGCGTCTGCCAATTCCGCCACCCGCCCAAGTAGATATATTTTAGAATATTACAACACAAAAATCCAGCAAATTTTGCCCGCGCCTAAAACCGTATTTTATTCTTAAAAGATTGTTCCATCTCACGGTTTAAATCCCGTTTTTTAAGGGACTCGCGTTTATCAAACAAATGTTTCCCTTTGGCTACCGCCAATTTGAGTTTGGCCCATCCGTTTTTAAAATAAATCTCCAACGGTACTAGCGCATAACCTTTAATTTCCGCTTGAGCCGCCAATTTACGCAGTTCCCTTTTGTTAAGCAGTAATTCACGCGGCCGGGTAGGATCCATCTCGGTAATAGAATTAAATTTGTAGGGTTTAACGTGCATATTATACACGTACGCCCGGCCGTTTTCCACCCGCACAAAACTCCCCTCTAGGCTGACTTCCTTTTGACGGATAGATTTTACTTCCGCCCCCAATAAAGAAAGCCCGGCTTCGTAATCGGACTCAATAAAATAATCGTGATATGCCTTGCGGTTAGAGCAAACGACTAAAACGGATTGTTTTTTTGCCATGGATATATTATACCAAACCCTGCAAGGACTATAAAAAACCGGACATGTGTTCACGTGTCCGGTTATAAGTAAAACATCCGATGAATTGATTATTTGGAAGGCAACACATACATAACAAGTAAAGCAAGCCAACCCACCACCGGCACTATCATCAAAAGTAGCCACAACGGAGAGAAACCACCGTCGCGCAAGCGACGGGCCGCAATACCCAACGACGGCAACAAAAGTGCCAATTGAAAAATCTTCATAATCGTATCACCGACCGAACCTACAAACCCCAGCAAAATTCCCAACACCACCATAACCAGGAAAGAAACCAGCACAAACATCCAAAATTGCGTGCGAGTGGCCCGGCCCGAAAAATCAATATAATGTTTCTTGAGTACATCTACAAAATACGTGTTAATGACTTGCATGCGTATCTCCTTTAATTAAAGTTCACTTCTTGCATTACTATACAATAAAAAAGGTATCATCGCAAATTTTATTTTATCTAATTATGATTTTTTCAACCGACCGCGGAACATTGTCATCTCTTGAGAAAATCGTTCAGCAAAACCGAATAGGTGATTTTGGCTTGAGATAGTTTGTAATACTCCACAAAATCACTTTCGTCTTTGGGAACAAAATTGGCTTTCTCCTTGTTAAAAAAATGAATTTGCGCGGACAATTCTTTTATCACATTTTCCGTATCGTAACCGCCGATTTTATTTACGGCATCCTGTCCAAACATAGCGTGGACTTGCTTAATAGAAGAGAAGTAATTTTCCGACATAGAGGGGACTTTCTCATACGGTACATTAAAGGCTTGCGCAAAGGCATAGCGATTGTATAACTCCCGTTGCTGTTTCAGTTCGGCCAACACTTCTAAATTTTTTCCGACATCCGCAAACGGATGATCAGCATAGTACTGTAATTTGCCGATACGTTGCGCATCTGCCAGAAAACGCGAGCCGGCAAACGGCCCGAAGGAAAGCGGAATCGGCCTGGCAAACCGAATCCCAATCGTCGTGCGAGGCGCAGTAGCATTTTGCAAAGCCCAACATAAATTTTTAAAATATTCGGCCCGATGACGCCAAGCATAAAATTGCTTAAATTGCCAATCACTCATATTGTTGGGGCCTTTTCTAAAATAAGCAAACACCTCGCTTGTTGCCTCTTTATACTTAAACATTGCATATCTTTTTTGTTCTTGCAGCGAAAAATGAATAAACTTTTCACTTTCTTCGGGAGAGATTAAAAAGAAACCTTTGTCGCCTTTTTGGGACTGGAGCAGTGCCACTATTTCCTGAGATTGCTCCGATAACATATTTAAATGAAAATCTTTATTAAGAAATTGACTATGGGCATAAAAATTTTTGAAAGTAGTTTCGCCCAAACGGCCGGCCCATCCCTGTTCCATATCGGCTACAAAATGCTGTAATCTGGATTGATGCTCCTGAAATCTCTTCTCTTGTTCGGGAGTCAACGTAAAACTTTTTTTCAACTCTTCCATAATTTGGGCACTATATTGTTCCAAATAAAAGGCTTTAGCCAACGGTACCGCGGCAATGTCCCCCCCTTCACTTATGCTATACTTACCCGCTTTCATAATTTCTTTTTCTTCTTCCGTAAACACGGAAACACGATCAAAGGTTCCGGCAATGCGTTTTTTAATTTCCGGAACTTGTCCTTTTGAAGATTTAAATTCCTGTAAAGGCGACAAGACGCGTTCCGGTGCAAAAGCCTCTTCGGTTAATTGGGAAAATAATTTTTTGGTTCCCGCAGTTGTTTCCGTCGTTATACCGAGTTCCCGAGGGATCCACGCCAACGCTTTTATTTTCCCTTGGCAAAATGCGTTTCTCCACCCCGGTAGCAAAAACGCGGTAGCAAGCAATATGATTAGAAGAATTTTTTTATTCATACGTTTTCCCCTTTTAAAAATCTCTTTCATTATTAGTTTAGAATAAAAAGTCAGGAAAAGCGTGGGCCAATAGGCCTTTTTTAACAAGAAAAAGGACCTATAAAAAATCTAGGTCCTTTAATAACCGCCCAGTAAAAAACCCCGCTTTTGCGGGGCTGTGTGGATACTCAAAACGAACTGCACACTTACCTATGGCATTTTGTAAAGACGTCCGTTAGAACACGTCGCGTGAAGCGTTCCCTTAAATAATTTCGTACAAAAATTAGTCGTTTCGGCCGTAAATTCCGCGCAATAGATTTCCCCTTCAGGTTCGTATGCCCCGCAATTTTCACCCGCTTGGTTCCAACCGGAAAAACCACACATAGCGTACGGGCCTTTAGCAAAAAGTGCTCCATACATTCCATCCTCTCTACCGGAAGAAGCATATTCCGTGTCCATAAAAATGAAAGTTTCCATATCGCCCTTCATATATCCATCCATAGCACCCATAGATTGCGCCAATGCCGTAGCACGTGTGAGAGAATTGAAATCAATGGGGAGCAAATCAAAACTATCGGCAAATTTTCCTTGCTCCATAAAATAAGACTGCTGTGCCCGGTACACATTGCGCGCCTGTGTCATCAGTTCCGCCGCGCGCGATTTCCATACCGCTTTTTGATATTGCGGCATAGCAATAGCCGCGAGTATTCCTATGATTAAAACGACCACAAGTAATTCTATGAGCGTAAAGCCCTTTTTACAACGATTATTCTTCATTTTATATCTCCCAAAGTAAATTTCCGACAAAGTTATTGTAGAAAAAAAAAAAAACAAATCAATAGAAATTTTACCGGCACAAAAATAACCTAAACGGAAACGGACTAACAAACAGTGTCATCCCCGAGTGTCTCTGTCGGGCATCTCCCGATTTTATTTTCATTTGGGGACATCCCTTACGTAAGCAAAAGCGGGAGATACCGCATTATCGCAGTCCGCAGGACCGGTATGACAGATTATTTAACATCCATTAGTGTCATGCCGGAAGGTTTTTATCCGGCATCTCCCGATTTTATTTTCATTTGGGAACATCCCTAGCCTACGTAAAAGCGAGGTACGCGGGCAAAGCAGTTTGCCCGCTCTCTTGCTCAAAATTTAAAAACCTAGGCATAAGCCTGTTTCTTCATAGACTCGCCTTCCGGTAAAATTCCTGACGGAATTTTCCTGCAGGCCGGGCTCGCGGTACTCGCCTTTGCCTTCGGCAAAACTCGTACATCGCTCCGCCTTTCAAATCCCGACGCGATACCAAGCAGTTGGTATCGCTCCACTCTCCATAAATTTAAAACCCCGCAAAAGCGGGGTTTTAAATTTATACGGAGAGGGAGGGATTTGAACCCTCGAAACCTTGCGGTTTACAGGTTTTCGAGACCTGCTGTTTCAACCACTCACACACCTCTCCAATTATACTTGCGCCGAGTGGCTGGCCCAAATATCTATTAGTATTATAGCAAACTTTTATTGCGAACCGCCACTTGCCTACCCCTATTTGCTATAATACTCTTATATAGTTTTTTGGAGAAATTTTTTATGTCGGACTCTTGTTCTCACGATTGTGCTAACTGTAATGCCAACTGCACCGGCCGCACCGGCGAAGCACCTAAAATCAAACCGCATTTACTCAGCCGTATTAAACACGTTATCGGTGTGGTAAGCGGAAAAGGCGGCGTGGGCAAATCGTTTGTGACAGGCCTGCTTGCCGGTGAAATGACTCGTCGCGGTTTTTCCTGCGGTATTTTAGATGCCGATATCACCGGGCCGTCTATCCCTAAAATGTTCGGCATCCACGAACGCGCCCAAGGCAACCAAGACGGCATTTACCCGGTATCTACCGCCAGCGGCATACAAATTATGTCGCTTAACCTATTGTTAGAAGACGAAACCGACCCGGTTATTTGGCGCGGCGCACTTATTACCGGCACGGTACAACAGTTTTGGACAGACGTTATTTGGAAAGATATTGATTATCTGTTTATAGATATGCCACCCGGCACCGGGGATGTTACACTTACGGTGTTTCAATCGCTGCCGATTGACGGAATTATTATGGTGTCCACTCCGCAAGATTTAGTACAACTCATCGTTGGCAAAGCCGTCAAAATGGCACAAAAAATGAACGTGCCGGTATTGGGGCTTGTGGAAAATATGAGTTACCTAAAATGCCCCGATTGCGGAAAAGAAATTTCTCTCTTTGGATCTTCTCAAGTTCAAAAAACCGCGCAACATTTTAATATCGCTACAGCCGTACGCTTGCCGCTTAACCCCACCTTGGCTACGGCTGCTGACGAAGGCCAAATGGAAGCCGTGCGCGAAGAAGCGCTTGCCCCACTGGCAGACCAACTCAGCCAATTAAACAAATAAATGGTAAAATAATAGGAAAGGAAAAACTATGCCTACAACTTTAAGTAAACTTTCAAGTCTTATTGGAGATTCCCCCACTTTAAAAATCAACGCAGCCGCCCGCGCTTTGAAAGCAGCCGCAGAGCCCGTAATTCACTTGGGCGGCGGCGAACCAACTTATCCTGCTCCGCAAGCCGCAGTAGATGCTATTATTCAAAAAGCGCAAAGCCGCAAAATTAAATATTCCCCATCTTCCGGCACGCCGGCTATGAAAAACGCCGTTATTGCCTATACGGAAAAATACTACGGCCGTCATTTTGAGCCCGCTAATGTACTGGTCAGCGCGGGTGCCAAACAAGCACTTTTTAACTTTTTACTAGCCGCTGTAACCGAAGGCGATGAAGTTATTTTTGCCGCCCCTTATTGGGTAAGTTACCCCGAAATGATAAAAATAGCCGGCGGCACACCGGTTTGTGTACGCCCGGTACAAGGCTTACAAGTTACTGCCCAACAAATTTTAGACGCAGTTACCCCCAAAACAAAAGCCATTTTACTGAACAGCCCGTGCAATCCTTCGGGGCAAATCTATAGCGAAGAATTTATTAAAACTATCGTAGAGTTTGCCGAAAAAAACGATATCTTTTTGGTAATGGACGATATCTACCACCAACTTGTTTTTGACGGCAACAAAACCCCCAATCCGTGTCACTACGCCAAAGAAGGTAACAATATGGTTATTATCAACGGCGTATCCAAGTTGTACGGATTGACGGGGTTACGTATCGGATGGGCCGTATCGGCACGCAAAGATTTAATTGCCGCTATGGGCCGTATGCAAGCGCAAAGCACGTCGTGTAATAGTGATTTGTCCGAAGTGGCCGCCTGTGCGGCGCTCACGGGCGATCAAAGTTGTATCGCAGACTTGTGCCGCGTTTTGCAAGACAACCGCAACACTCTTTTAGAAGAAGTAGAAAAAATCCCGCACATAAAAGTACAAAAACCGCAGGGAACTTTCTACTGCTTTGTAGATTTTAGCTACTATAACGCTTCGTCAGCCAAACTGGCCCAATATCTATTGGAAAAAGCGTTGGTAGCAGTTGTGCCCGGAATAGCGTTCGGCGCGGACGGGTATTTGCGCATCAGTTTCTGTGCGGACAAGGCTTCTATTATTGAAGGCGTACGCCGCATCCGCTGGGCGCTTGACAAAACCGCTCCGAGAGAACTTAAAATCGGGGACAAAATTATAACGAGGGACTAATATGAAGACAATCAATGCAACACCGGACTATTTCAAACCGGATTACGGGTTGGATAATGCCGGCATCAAAACGACTAAAAACGTCTACTGGAACTATTCCACTCCGGCTTTGTATGAAGAAGCCATTAAACGCGAAGAAGGCAACGTCGTTTATGGCGGACCTTTGTGCGTAAGCACCGGCAAACACACCGGGCGCAGCCCCAATGACCGCTATTTTGTGGAAACCCCCGAAATAGAAGGTAAACTCTTCTATTGCAAAAGCAATAAGGGAATTAAAGCCGAATACTTTGATAAAATTTTTACCAAGGTCCAACAGTATGTGGCTGACAAAGACTTGTTCGTGCGCGACGCGTACGTGGGCTCTAGCGAAGCGTCTCGTTTAAAAGTGCGCGCTATTACCGAATGTGCCTGGACCAACGTATTTGTCAAAAATATGTTTATTGAGCCGGCCAAAGAAGAACTCAAATCGTTCGTACCTGAATTCACGCTTATCTGCTTGCCCAAAATGCACGTAGATCCGGCTACCGATGGTACCGTATCCGAAACCGCTATTTTGATTAACTTTGCCAAAAGAATGGTCCTCGTTATCGGTAGCGAATACGGCGGAGAAAACAAGAAGGCTTTGTTCACGATTATGAACTTCCTCTTGCCGCAAAAAGGCATTATGACCATGCACTGCTCGGCCAACGTAGGCAATAAAAACGACAGCGCGATTTTCTTCGGTTTATCCGGCACCGGCAAAACCACCTTGTCGGCTGACATTACCCGCGGACTTATCGGCGATGACGAACATGGTTGGGATAACGACGGTATCTTCAACTTTGAAGGCGGTTGCTATGCAAAAGTCATCCGCTTAAGCCAAGAAGCCGAACCGCAAATCTATTCCACCACCCACCGCTTTGGCACGGTGTTGGAGAACGTCGTGTTTGATCCGCAAACCGGCAAACTCAATTTAGATGATGATACGTTAACCGAAAACACCCGCGCTTGTTATCCGCTTAATTTCATCGATAATGCCGTGGAAAGCAAACGCGCTACTCACCCCAAAAACATCATTTTCTTGACGTGTGATGCTTTTGGTGTAATGCCGCCTATCTCTAAACTCAGCCCCGATCAAGCCCTCTACCACTTTATCAGCGGTTACACCGCTAAAGTGGCCGGCACGGAAAAAGGCGTAAAAGAACCCACCAGCACGTTCTCTACATGCTTCGGCGGGCCGTTTATGCCGCTTCACCCTTCCGTTTATGCGGAACTCTTGAAAAAGAAAATCCAAGAGCATAACGTAGATTGCTGGCTCGTCAACACGGGATGGATCGGCGGGCCGTATGGCATCGGCAAGCGCATCAGCATCAAATATACGCGCGCATTGTTAAATGCCGCGTTGGAAGGAAAACTGGCCAAAGTAGATTTTATTACCGATCCGGTTTTCGGTTTCCAAATCCCGACCTCTTGCGAAGGTGTGCCTTCGGAAATTTTGAACCCCATTAACCTATGGGCCGATAAACAAGATTATATGGCCAAATACGAAGCGTTGGCCCAATCGTTTATTGAGAACTTCAAAAAATACGAAGCCGGCTGCTCCAAAGAAGTCCTCGCCGCCGCGCCGAAAGTGAAGGTCGCTGCGTAAGCGAAATTTAAAAGGGGCCTAGGCAATGGGCCCCTAATATACTAGAATAAAAGAGTAAACTTAAAATTACAGGAGAAATTGAATATGGCAAAAGCAAATGCAAAATTTATGGCACCTTTAACACCCAGCACCCAACTCGCCAGCGTAGTGGGGTCCAATGCGCTCCCGCGCACGGAAGTCGTCAAAAAAATGTGGGATTACATTAAAAAGAACGGCTTACAAGATAAAACCAATAAACGCATGATTAACTCGGACGCTAAATTAGCCCCGATTTTTGAAGGCAAAAAACAAATCAGCATGTTTGATATGAGCAAGTACTTGTCCAAACACTTGTCTAAATAACAACTGATGTTATCTTACGATTAACGCACGAAACCTAAAACGTAATGTTTTAGGTTTCGTTATTTTTCGCTGATGCAATTTCCCCCATCTCTTCAAGTAATTTTCATCTCTTTGCGTACGGCGCGATAAAAATTTCTTAAAAAAATTATCCATTTTCTACAAGAAAAAAGTACAATATAAGTACCACTTATTCTAAAAAGGAGTGTATCTTACATGAAAAAACTAGTTCTACTTACTGCGGCAGTTTTATTGGCTGCTGCTTGCACCACCCCCGGTAAAAACACCGCTTGGGGTGCTTTAGGCGGAGCCGCTGTAGGCGCTGGCGCCGGAGCCATTATTGCCCATAACACGGGTGGCAAAGCCGGTACGGGAGCCCTCATCGGTGGCCTTTCCGGTGCTGCAGCCGGTGGTTTGTTGGGTAACTATTACGACAAACAAGCCAAAGAATTGGCCGCCATTGCCGATGTTGTAAAAGGTGAAAACGGTATCCAAGTTTTCCTGAAGAACGATATCTTGTTCTCTACGGGCAGCTCGGAATTATCCGCCGCTTCTTTACAAACGTTGACGGATTTAAACCGCGTACTTAAAAAATACCCGAAAAACCGCATCGTGGTACAGGGTTACACCGATTCTACCGGTTCTAATGCTATCAACAACAAACTCTCCACCGAACGCGCCAAAGCCGTGTATGACTATTTACTCGGTAGCGGGCTGAAGACCTTGAGCATCAAATACGTCGGTTACGGTTCTTCCAACCCGATTGCTTCTAACGATACTGCCGCCGGCCGCGCTAAAAACCGCCGCGTAGTATTGGCAATTACCGCCAACGAAAAAGACCTTAAATAGTTAAACACTATTTTTAAAGCCGGGGCATTTAAGCCCCGGCTTTTTCATCGTCTGAAAAACCGGCAAAAAAATCATAGAAAAATTCTCGTTAATTTGCTATGATATGGGTATGGAAAACGGCCGGTTAAAAGCATTATTTAAATTACTTGCAACTGAGTCGGGCACCTACCAACCGGTGTTGCGGCGTGAAATTTCTGCCGCCTTAAAAGAAGATCCTGCCGGTGTGCAAACCGTTTTGGCCGAACAATTCCCGGAAACTGCCCCACTTTCTGTTTTGCATACGTTAGAAGAAATTTATTGGGAAGAATTAACCTCGGCACTTATGCATTTTTCTTCTAAAATTAACCCGGATTTAGAAGAAGGGTTATTGATTATCTCTAAATTTACCAATCCCGCCGTTTCCCGTGCCGACATTACCGCCGAGTTAGACCAAATTGCCCACGCCCTACGCCCGGCTTTGTTAAACGCCATCGGATACACCGAAATTGCCCGTGTCTTGGGACATTATTTCTTTCAAACATTAGGTTTCCAAACCTTACCTGCCAACGCAGATATTAAAGATATTTCCTTCGCTCATTTTTTACAAAACCGCCGCGGTTCCGGTTTATGTGTGGCTTGTTTATATGCGGTAATCGGCGCACGTTATGGGCTAGATATTAGTTTAATTGATTTGGCCGGACGTATTTTAATTCACCTGCAAGATGACGAACAACACCAATCGCTATTCATTGACCCGTTGGACAACGGCAAAATACTTTTGGAAGAAGATTGCCGCAATTATTTAGATGCACGCCAACTGGCTTGGAACGACGAATTTTTGGCGCCGCTTTCTTCGCGCCAGGTCATCCGCCGGTTGATTGCCAATATGATTTTTGTGCTTAATAAAACGCACGATAATCGTCGGCTTTCATACTTACGCAACTATTTAGAGATTGTTAAAAACTAATACGGAGAGAATATGTCTTATTACATTTACTTCATTTTGGCAATTTGTTGCTTTGTGGGCGAACTTTTTACCATGGAATTTTCGCTTACGTGTTTAGGTATCGGGGCTCTGGTGGCGGGACTTTTCTCGTGGTTAGGGCTTGGCATTTGGTGGCAAGTGATTGCTTTTACGGGTGTTACTGTAATATGTTGGTTGGGTATCCGCCCGATGGCCTTGCGCCATTTTTACACCGGAGCCAAACACATTAAAACACCGGCGGAAGATGTCATCGGGCAAGAGGCCGTCGTAGAAATTGCCATTGACCCGGTCCAACAAACAGGCCGCGTCAAAGTAGCGGGCGAAAGTTGGAAAGCCACCGCCACGCAAGTCATCCCCGTCGCAACGACTTGTATTGTAGAAAAATTAGACGGCGTAACACTGACGGTGCGCGCTAAATAATCTGTAAAAAATTAAAGGAGAGAGTATGGAAACTGTAACGAGTTTAGGATTGTTGTTCATTGTCGCCTTCATCATTTTTGTTGTGGTGTTGGTAGCCAAAGGGCTTGTGATTGTCAAGCAAGCACAAGTAGTGATTATTGAACGTTTTGGTAAATACCGCAAATTGCTTAACCCGGGCATCAACTGGATTGTGCCGGTGATGGACGAGCCGCACGCCATGGAATGGCGCAACAGCCGTGAATATGTAGATACTACCGGCCGCACCCGCTCCGTACCGTTTATGGAATTGCGCGATACAATTGATATGCGCGAAACGGTGTATGATTTCCCGCGCCAAAGCGTAATCACGAAAGATAACGTCGGCATTGAAATTAACGCCCTTTTGTATTTCCAAATTACCGATCCCTTAAAAGCCGCCTATAAAGTAGAATCGTTACCGACGGCTATTGAAAAATTAACGCAAACTACGTTGCGTAACATCATCGGCGAAATGGACCTGGATCAGACATTAACTTCGCGCGAAATTATCAACAGCAAACTGCAAGTAATTTTGGATGACGCGTCTAACAAATGGGGCGTAAAAGTCAACCGTGTGGAATTGCAAGACATTATCCCCCCCGCCGCTATCCGCGAGGCTATGGAAAAACAAATGAAAGCCGAACGCGACCGCCGTGCTATGGTAACCGAAGCCGAAGGTACGAAAACAGCCCAAATCTTAAAGGCCGAAGCAGTGCGCGAATCGGAAATTAAAAAAGCAGAAGGTGAAAAGCAAGCCGCTATTTTACAAGCCGAAGGTGTGGCAGAAGCCAAAATCAAAGTAGCGCAAGCCGAAGCGGAATCTGTAAAAATCGTAGCCAACACAGTCGCACAATCTTCTAATCCGGCCAGTTACATGATTTCACTTAAATACATTGACGCTCTTTCTAAAATGACGGAAGGCAAAGATAACAAAGTTATCTATATGCCCTATGAAGCCAGCAATGTACTCGGCGCCGTTGCCGCGGTTAAAGATTTAACCGGCGGTATCGCTGCCACCCAAAGCAAATAAGTTTATTCTTGCAAAAACACCCCGGGGATATCCGGGGTGTTTTTATTTGTAAAATTATCGTACCGCTCATCCTAAAAACTTACGCCACACCATCACCGCACCGGTAACACACGCTGCGCCCAATAAGGTAACAATGATTTCCACCGTACGCGGAAAAGCGGAAATATGTTCGGATGTTAGCGTATTTAAGCGACGTTGAAAAATCACCGGCACTAAACAAAAAATAATAAAACCGGCCACGCGGTAACTGATCTCCACCGGTATAAAAACAAGCCCAAGCCCCCCTAACCAAACAGGTCCCCACAACCAAGAGGGCCACGATGTTTCTTTTTGCATATATTCGCAGGTACGGTTAATCAAATTAGCAAGCGCAAAAAAACTCCACCATCCGCCCAGCGCGCGCCCCCACGCCGTACCGGGCAAGGGCGTACCATCTAACCGTTTAAAACCGCGTAAAATTTGACTCCACTGTTTATATAACCAATATAATGTAAAAACACCGCCGCTAGCCAGCGTTAGCAAAAACTGCGTACGCGGATGCATAAAATAAAAACGTACCGACAGCCCCGCCTCTTTCAGTTGGGTTTTACGTTGTTCTTGCCGCGCCTGTGACGTGTAATTCCACTTCCCCATCGTAAGCGCATATACTACATACATACCCACTAGTACAGCGATCATTTCAAATAATTGTTTCATATCGTTATTATAACATTTGCGTTGCCGTGGTAGCGTATTTTCAAGCAAAAAGGCTCAAAAAATACTAAAATATAAATAATCACTCAAGTTGCAATCAGGCAATCCCGCAGATGCGGGGTTTTTTGTGAGAATTTAACAAGGAACTAATAGATTATGACAACTCCTACCCGCACAGATGTACGCAATGTGGCCATTATCGCCCACGTAGACCATGGCAAGACTACCGTTGTAGACGCTTTACTTAAATTTGCCGGAGAATTTAAAGTAAAAGAAGATGAAGCACAAGACACCGTGCTAGACTCCAATCCCTTGGAGCGCGAACGCGGTATTACGATTTTAGCCAAGTGCACCTCTATCGGTTACAAAGGACACACCATTAACATCGTAGACACCCCCGGCCACGCCGATTTCGGCAGTGAGGTAGAACGTGTACTGCGTATGGTAGACGGCGCAATTTTGATGGTAGACGCGGTGGAAGGACCTATGCCGCAAACGCGCTTTGTATTGCGTAAAGCATTGGCACTCGGTTTAAAGCCCATTGTAGTTATCAATAAAATGGACCGCGACCATGTTCGCCCCAGCGAAGTAGTAGACGAAGTTTTTAACCTATTTATGGAACTCGGTGCCACCGATGAGCAATTAGACTTCCCGATTATTTACGCTTCCGGCCGCGCCGGTTGGGCAAGCCTAAAAATGGAAGAACAAGGCAAAGACATTGCGCCGATTTTGGACACCATTTTATCGCACGTTCCCGCGCCCGAAGCGCGCCCCGACGCCCCCTTGCAAATGCAAGTAACCATGTTGGACTACAACAACTTTTTGGGCCACGTGGGTATCGGCCGCATTTTGGCGGGAAATATCTCCAAAGGCCAAACGGTAGCGCTTATGCACCGCGACGGATCGGTAACACAAGCCAAAGCCGCCAAAATTGAACGCTTTTTAGGGCTTGGAAAAGTAGAGGTAGAAAGCGCCCAAGCCGGAGATATTGTTTCTATCGCCGGGTTGGAAGGCGTGGATGTAGGCGATACAATCTGCCGCCCGGACGCCTTAAATGCGTTGCCTCCGTTGAGCATTGACGAACCGACGATGTCTATGGACTTTATGGTCAACGACAGTCCGTTCTCCGGCAAAGAAGGCAAATTTGTCACCAGCCGTCACTTAAAAAACCGCTTGGAAAAAGAAGCCCAAACAAACGTCGGTTTAAAAGTAGAGCAGTTGGAAGGCGAAGGAAAATTTAAAGTATATGGCCGCGGAGAACTGCACCTGACTATTTTAATTGAAAATATGCGCCGCGAAGGGTTTGAATTGGCGGTGTCTTCCCCCGAAGTAATTTACAAAGAAGAAAACGGCCAAATTTTAGAACCGATGGAATATTTAGTGTTGGATATCCGCTCGGAATTTCAAGGTGCGGTATTCACCATTTTGGGCACACGCGCGGCCAAGTTGGAAAATATGGTTTCCGAAGGCGAAGAACGCTTGCGCTTGGAGTATTTGATTCCGTCGCGTGCGCTGCTCGGTTTTAAAAACGAATTTTTAACCAGCACCCGCGGTACGGGCATCATGCACCACAGTTTTAAGGGATATTTCCCCAAAGTAAATTTGCCCGACTTGCGCCGCAACGGCGTACTGATTGCCAAAGAAGACGGCGAGACCACACCGTATGCGTTATTTGCCTTGGAAAATAACGGCGAGTTATTTTTAGGGCCCGGTATTAAAGTGTATGCCGGGGAAATTGTAGGGCAAAATTCGCGCTCCAACGATTTGGTAGTCAACCCATGTAAAGCCAAACATTTAAGCAATATGAGAAGTAAGGCTAGCGACGAGTCCTATGTGCTGACTCCCCCCCGCACCATGAGTTTGGAACAAGCGGTAGAATATATTGCGCCGGATGAACTGGCGGAAATTACGCCCAAATCCATTCGCTTGCGTAAGAAAATCTTATCGCACTTAATTCGCAGACGTACCGAACGTGCCAACGAAGCCGAAGAAGAAGCATAACCGCCGATTGTAAGTTTCTCCCCAAAAAGAAGCGGCTTTAGACCGTAGGCCCGTACGGTAGGGACTTTTATATAATATGGATATGAAACCCATTGTCATTTGCGGCCCCACCGCGTCTGGAAAAACAGAACTCGCCTTGGCCTTGGCCCGTCAAACGAGTGGTATCATTATATCGGCTGATTCCCGGCAAGTTTACAAACACCTAACTATCGGCACTGCTAAACCGCAAGGGGTGTGGCAAAACGGCGAATATCTTGTAGATGGCATACCGTATTATTTAGTTGATTTTTTAGACGTTACGGATACCTTTAATGCCGGTGCCTTTTGCGCGCGCGTGCGGGAAATAGCAACCCGATTCCCACATAAACAACTGATTTTTGCCGGTGGTACCGGAATGTATTTACACGCATTTTTTGTGGGGATGGATGAACTTCCCCCCAGCACACAGGCTTCGCGCGCCGCGGTAGAAAAAATTTTACAGGAAGAAGGCAAAATAGGGTTGCACGCACGTTTGCAAGAAAACGATCCTGCCGGTGCAGAAAAAATTCCGGTGGGCAATGTTCAACGTACTATGCGTGCGTTAGAATTATTTTTACTAACCGGGAAACCGGCCAGTATATTAAAAAGCGGAAAATTTTTTCAATTACCTGACGCCCAACAATCGCATTGGGTATATTTGGATTGGGAGAAACAAACGCTTGCCACGCGCATACAAGCACGCACCGAACAAATTTTTGACGGGATGGTAGCGGAAACCCGCCAACTGCTGGCCGCCGGACTACCGCCGCAAACCCCGGGACTGAAAAGTTTGGGGTACCCTCAAGCCGTAGAATTTCTGGCCGGTAAACTTTCCCGCGACGCCGCCATAGAACGCATTACCACGCTCACGCGGCAATACGCTAAACGCCAACGCACCTGGTTTAACCGCTATACGCAAGCCCGGCGTATTAGGCTAACTACACCTGCTGATTTTACACCCACACAAATCGTCGCGGAAATTTTGTCCACAAAAAATCTGCCTAAATAATAATTTAGGCAGATTTAAGTTGTTACCATTGCTATTCTAACGACATGTGGGCTTTATCCAAAGTCTTGATAATTGCATTAAAATTTTTAGTCGTCGGCTTAACAAATCCGGTATCGGCATCTATGGTACGCAAAGAAGGAATATGATTGCGAATAAAATGCAACGTATTGGCATTAAACCCGGTAAACAGGAAATATTCGCGGGCATTTTGTAAGGTTAACACCGTTTTGCCTTCATCATTTTGGAACGCCGCACTTCCTTTGGAATAAACTAACGCCGACACCAGCCCGACAAGATCCCCCTGGGCAGTAAATACACCACCGCCAGAGTTTCCTTGTTCAACCCCAAAACTGGGCGCAATAAAAAACTGCAATTTTTTAATAAAGAAAACATCTCTTGACGGAGAAACCCGGTACGACAAATTCCCATTTTGCATCAACGGAACGGCTATTTGCGGAAGCAACTTGGCATTAGAAATACCACTTACTCCCACCAGTCGCGCCCCCGTAGCATTTAATTGGGCGCGAGTTTCCGGGCTATGCGGCAATTTCTTTTCAAACGTCTCTTGGCTGATGGGCACGAATTGATTTTCTTTATCACTCCACGCCTCGTGCGAATAGGTGGCTGTCATAGGGTCAAATTTAACAAGCGCCACATCTACACTGCTGATGCGGTTTTGTCCCGGGAAAAAGCCATCGTAAATAAAAACATTTTTGGAAGCGGTGGAGTGTTTTATCCGTACCCGCTGACGCATTTCTCCTTCGGCCAATGTAATCTGTACCGTACAAGGCAACGAGCCGCGGCACGACGGATATACACAGTGCGCCGCCGTTAAAAACCATTTCGGGTGAATCCGTATGGCCTGGCACGTGTCCATCGGCACACTGGAGCCACCTTCTTGATCCGTGCGCCAAATCACCATTTCTTTTTGAATCAAAAAAGAATCTTCGCGCACTTTGGCGGGTTCATCTACCGCCGGTTCTTCAAAAAGTTCTTCTTGCGCGTGGCCCCAAACGGCAAACGCACTGCAACTCATCAAAATAAAGAGTAATTTTTTCATATATAATAAGTGTATATAAAAAACACAAAAAAAACCACCTTTTTAAGGAAAACTATTTTATTGCCTTAAAATTTAATATAATTAAATATATGACAACGACAATCGCTTTACTTATTTTATTCAGTTATTTTTTAGGAGCCGTTCCCACCGGCTACCTAATTGCCAAACGCGTTATGCATATTGACATCCGCGAGCACGGCTCGGGCAACCCCGGGGCCGCTAACGTCTACCGCATTGTAGGCAAATGGGCCGGCATTTCTACGTTTTTGGTAGATGGGCTAAAAGGTTTTATCCCGGTATCGCTGGCATTACACTTTTGCCCCAATAACTACTGGGTGGCTATCGCGTGTGGCGTGATTGCTATTTTAGGGCATATGTGGACTATTTACTTAAAATTCCGCGGCGGTAAAGGCGTGGCCACTTCCGCCGGCGTATTTGCAGCCCTATTGCCGATTCCCACCGCTATTGCGTTTGCCTCGTTTGTAGTGTGCGTGGCGTTGTGGGGGCGTATTTCTATCGGCTCCATTTGCGCGTGTATTGTACTACCGCTTTGCAGTTATTTTATTGGGGAACACCCCATGTCCGTTAACATTATGGTAACGGCTATCGGGGCGCTGGTTATCTACAAACACATACCTAATATCAAACGGTTGCTGGCACAAAAAGAACTTAAATTTGAAGACGGCGCCAAAAAGAGAAAATAAGTTATGAATATTCGCAAAATCACCGTCTTTGGGGCGGGCATTTGGGGCAGTGTTATCGCCCAACATTTGGCCAAAAAAGGGTTTGCGGTATCGTTGTGGGAATACAATGAAACGCTCCTTAACGCCCTTAAAACGATGGGCCGCCACCCCAACATCCCTAACTTTAAAATCCACGATAACATCCACCTGACCGGTGACGTAACCGAAGCCGTGGCAAATACCGATTTAATCGTTTTTGTGATTTCTTCTAAAGCCATCCGCCTGTTCTGCCGCGAACAACTTAAGCCCTTACTTAACGGCCGCATCGTTCCGGTAGTCAGCGCGTCTAAAGGGATTGAGGATAAATCGTTCAAAACTATTTGCGAAATTGTGGAAGAAGAATTGCCACAACTCAAGGATAACGTGCTAGCGTTCTCCGGCCCGAGTTTTGCATTAGAAGTAGCCCAAAACGTGCCGACTAAAATTATGCTAGCCGGGGCAGATGACAAATTAGTGGCCCGGGTTGCCGAAGTGTTCAATGGCGATCCGATTATTGTAGTTCCTGCCCAAGATCGCCGCGGTGTGGAATATGGCGGCGGCATTAAAAATGTACTTGCTATCGGGTGCGGTGTAATTGACGGTATCGGAGATGGTGCTAACGCCAAAGCCGCGCTTATCACACAAGCCTTACAAGAAATGAATGATATCCTTGTCAGCCAGGGCGGCCAAGCAGGTACGGTCTACAGTTTGGCCGGGTTTGGAGATGCAATTTTAACCGGAATGTCTGCTATTTCCCGCAACCGCCGTTTGGGCGAGAAATTGGGCACCGGGCTCTCGCTAGAAGAAGCCAAAAAAGAAGTCGGCACCATTGCCGAGGGCGTTAACTCCGTACAAAGCGTGTACGATATCGCTCGCAAAAATAATCTAAACACCCCCATTATTGATGCTATTTGGCAAATCGTTTGCCAAGGCAAAAAACCGCATGTGCTGTTACACGCCATGGGCTTTGTAAACCGGGGGAACAAATAATAAAACTGTCCTGCCGCTTGGCTGTTTGCCCCGGCGGGCCTTTTTATCAATAACGAAGGAAGAAAATTATGAATAAAGATGATGTGATCCGGCACTTAACCCGGAAAGTATTAGACAAAAAATTAGCCAAAACTGCCGTAGATAGCGTGTTTGAAATTATGAAACACGGCTTAAAGCGCGACGGCAAAGTAGTCATCAGCAATTTTGGCTCTTTCCATTTAAAAACAGCCCGCCCCGTCACGCGGCATAACCCCAAAACCCGCGAAAAAGTGCAAGTCCCCGCCAAACAAAAGGTACGCTTTAAACCGTCAGAAAACATCCTAAAGAAATAACAAAAACCCCGGGCAAATGTCCGGGGTTTTTATGAAATAAATTACTTTTCTAAACGCCCAAGCGTTGCACAGCGGAAAGCAAATCATCCGTATCAAACGGTTTATATAGCACGCCGTCGGCGCCACGTTTCTGTGCTTCTTCCAATACAGAGTTTTGCTGCAACCCCGTCACCATCAATACTTTTATATTCGGGTAGCGGGCCTTTAATTGACTTAAAATATCCAGCCCGCTTTCGTTGGGGAAAAAAACATCCAATAATATAACGTCTACCGGCGTGATTTGCAATTTCTCAAACAGTTCGTTAGAGCCGTCTGCTTCAAATTTCACTTCATAGCCGGACGATTCCAACACACTGCGCAGTGCGGAACGTAAAATACGCGAGTCATCTACTAAAGCCAATGTAAACATTTTTATTTCCCTAAAAACGGCGCAACTAATTTCTCGCCAAACGCCAACAACGCCTGGGTATCTTTTTTGTTGGCACTTTCGGCATAGATACGCACCACCGGCTCCGTACCCGACGGGCGCAACAACAGCCATTCGTCGTTATCAAACAAAATTTTGAGTCCGTCAAAGTTCAGCCACTCGGCTACTTTGCGGTTGTTAATTTTTTTAGGTAGTTTCTTGCGAATTTTATCCGTAAAAACATCTTTAGCAAGCGGCTTGGTTAAAAGCACATCTTTGCGCAAATAAACAGACGTACCGTATTGCGCAGTCACTTGGGCACACAATTCGCTGGCTTTTTTACCGGTGCTGGCCATCACCTCTAAGAAGGCCAACGCTACTGTTAATCCGTCGCGGTCGGGTAAATTTCCTTTCCAAGCAAAACCGCCCGATTCTTCCACCCCAAACGCAATATCTTCCAAAGACATCAGTTCGGCTACGTGTTTAAAGCCAACCGGCACTTCTTCAAATAACATTTCGTACTTGCGGGCAATGCGTTTGAGTAAATATCCCATAGAAACGGTTTGCACGATTTTACCTTTCAGTTTTTTATGTTTAATAAAATAATCACACAATACTGCGGCAATCAAACACGGAGTCAAATAGGTCCCTTTTTCATCAACCAACGCAACACGATCTCCGTCTCCGTCAAAAGCAATCCCGAGGGCTGCTTTTTTGGCTACCACCGTCTTTTTTAATTCGCCCAGATTCTTTTCCACCGGCTCGGGTTGCACTCCGCCAAAGGTTACATCATGCGCATCGTGCAAGGCAATCACTTGTTTGGCTCCGAGCAGTTTTTCTAAATAGCCTGCTGTCGCACCATACATATAATCTACGGCTATTTTGCCCTTAAATGTTTTAAGTTTACGCATATTGACATGCGAAGAAACATATTTAAAATAGACATCGGTTAAATCTTTTACTTCGGGTTTTTGCCCATAGAGAGAAAATACGGAATTTTTACCGAGCAATTCTTCAATATCCCGGGTAACACGCTCCGCAGCGGCGCCGCCGGCTAGTTTAATTTTAATACCATTGTATTGGGAAGGATTATGGCTTGCGGTAACAACTACACTAAGCCAAAATTTATTTAAACTTAAACACGCGGCCACCGGGGTCGCCACCGGGCCGGCGGAGAGCGTAACATCCAATTTGTTGGAACGCAAAATACCGGCTATTTCCGCGGCAAATATATCGGACATAAAGCGGCGGTCAAAACCGACAAAAATTTTGGGTTGCTTTCCCTTTTCATCCGCCGGCGCATTTTCGTTAATATAATCTGCCAATGCTTGCGCCATGCGACGAACATTATCAAAAGTAAAGTCCCACGCTACAATGCCTCTCCAACCATCTGTACCGAATTTAATTTCCGATGCCATAGTCTCTCCTTAATATGAATAAATCTGTTTTTCAATTTCCGTATTTTTTATTGTCGTTTCTGTCGTTTTACGCCGACTTGTCCCGTTTATGAAGGGCCGCATAAAACAGTAAAAAATTTTTCATGTTTGAGCGAAGCGAGTTTGAAAAATTTTCTGTTTTATATGGCCCGAAATGGGACTTGGAGGCGAGTTTTTTGGTACTTTTTGTCGGCACAAAAAGTACGAATTTATTTGCCTTTTTGTTTACTTTTTCGCGAAAAAGTAAAAAGTCTATTTTTTGACCTTCTCTTTTTTACGACAAATAAAAAAGTGGAGGTGGGGGGATTCGCACCCCCGTCCGAACATCTTCTCCTCTCGGGCACTACAAGTTTAGTCTTGCTTTAGTACCGCCGTCTAAGCGCAAGACGGCACGGCGGCGGTTTGGTTCGTGTGTCTTAAATCAAGCAAGACGAACCGCGCCTGCTTGATTGCATTCCATGGTTTGACGGCGTTCCTTTCGCGCATGGAAAACACAAAAGGCGCCGTGGACTAAGCGTTAGCCCAGGCAACTTGATTGTTGTTGCTTATTTTTTTGGCCCTATTTTAGCCGGCCTGGCCAACCGGCACTTGCTCCCGGGTGGCAACAGATACCCGTCGAATCTATTACACCCCCGTTCATACGAAAATTGTCAAAGACCGCTTTTTTACAACGGTATTATATTGTATCATTTTCTTATAACAATTTTTGACTGTAAAGGCAATACAAGCATGTATACAAGCACCAAACCAACTATTTATTTAATTGACGGACTTAATATCGTACGCAGTTTTTTATACGAATTTGCCCGCAGTGAAGAAGAAGTTACCACCGATTTTTTAGACTTTTTGGAAGAAGTTTCGTTGGATGAACGCTATCAAATGAACACGTATGAAGTGATTTTTGACGGCTCCTTCCGGCCTATCGGCCCGCTTTACCGCGGCGGAGTACACATTACCTTTACTGAGGGCGACAGCGCCGACCAAATTATTTGCGAGCGAGCCGGCTTTTTGGCGCAAACGGGCCAACGCGTTATCGCCGTAACCGATGACAGGCAACTGCAACAAACGCTTAAAGAGTTAGGTGTAAAAAGTTTATTTTGCCGGAAGTTTTACAATTCGCTTAAACTTGCTGAAAAATAAACACTTGCACATATACCCCTATTTTTTGCTACAATAATAACAGAGGGCTGGTGGCGGAATGGCAGACGCGACAGACTTAAAATCTGTTGACCGCAAGGTCGTGGGGGTTCAAGTCCCCCCCTGCCCACTCTTTTAAATCTGCCATTCAAATCTATCCCACCGGCAGTAAACTCCTATGTTAGAAGATATCAAACGCACTTTATCCAAAAGTTTCGGTTGGGTTTCTACCGTTTTGCCTTTAGGGTTAAAATTCTTTGGGCTCGGTGTTGTGTTAGCGCTTTTCAGTTTGTTGTTACACTGGGATGTACTATGCTTGCTCTTTTTGTTAGCAGCATGTTTTTGTGCCTATTTTTTCCGCGATCCGCAACGCCAGACCGATTTTGCCGATGACGAAATTGCTTGCCCGGCCGACGGTACCGTGCTTTCTGTTAAAACCGAAGAAGACCCCAATTCCGTTGTCGTGCGCATTTTCCTTTCCATTTTTGATGTGCATATTCAACGGGCTACGGTAACGGGCAAAATCGGAGAAATTTTTTATAACAAAGGTACTTTCTTGTTTGCCGATCATCCGGATGCCGATAAAAACGAACGTAACTTAATCCAGATTTTTAAAAACGATGACCCCACCCACTTTGCTCACGTAGAGCAAATCACCGGAGCCATTGCCCGCCGCATTGAAAGTTGGCGTCATCCCAAGCAAGAAGTCAAAATCGGCGAACGCATTGGGCTAGTGCGTTTCGGCTCGCAGGTGGCTGTGTATATGCCTAAAGATAAAGTACGCGTGATGGTGAAAGTAGGGCAAAAAGTGCAAGGCGGATTAACCGTTCTTGCGTTGTGGAAATAATTTTATGACAGAAGAAAAACAAGGAACAAAAGTTGTTGCTAAATTAAAACATACCGGCGCTGTTACCGTGCCGTCTTTATTTACGCTGGGCAATATGGCGTGTGGTTTTTTCTCTATTTTAGCGGCCGCCAAAGGGAATTTTGCACAGGCCGGCTGGCTGATTTTGTTTGCTATGGTATTTGATATGTTTGACGGCCGCATGGCAAGACTTCTCGGCACGGAAAGTAATTTTGGTATAGAAATGGATTCATTGGCCGATGCGGTTTCTTTCTGCACGGCACCGGCTATGCTGATGTACTTTTTTGTACTGCATACGCAACCCACTTGGGGCGGCCCGATTGCGTGTGTATATGCCTGTTTTGGCGTGTTGCGATTAGCCAAATTTAATGCTATGGCTTATGCAGGCGAAGGTTCCAAAAAATACTTTAGCGGGCTGCCTACTCCGGCAGCAGCGGGCATCTTGGCGTCGTTTGCCATTTCATATAGCATTATGGAAGGTACTGCCGGCGGACGCAATATCCACTTACTGACCGACTATTTGCCGCACATTTATAATTTTGTTTGGTTTGCGATGTTGGTGCTGTCTTTGTTGATGGTGTCTAACGTACCATACGCGGCGTTCAAAGCCAAACGCGAAAAAGCCCATAGCCCGTGGTTCTTGCTTTTCGTGGTATTTTTGGTGGTCATGCTGATCAAATATCCGCAAGACGTCGTATTTATTGTTTTTTCGCTTTACGTGATTGTGGGGATATTGGCCGTATTAGTCCGCGCGTTTCGTAAAATCACAGTAGAAAAATAATTTTTGTTTATGCAAGGAAGGCCCCGGATCGGTTTTAACTGACCCGGGGTATTTCTTTGCAAACAATCTAAAGAACATTTAGGATAAAGGGGCATTTGTTAAACGCTCCCTGGCCCAAGTGGCATATAAAAAGCCCCGCTCTTGCGAGCGGGGCTTTACAAATATCTAATTTAATTAGAATTTGATTAACATGCCGAGTTGGCCTTTGAAGTTATCAGAGCCATAGTTGGCTTTGGTGTATTCAGTGCCGTCCCAAGCAGTCATTTTGGCATAACCGGCGCCGGCAAATAATTGCACATATTCGTTGTGGTCATATTTGACGGTGACGTCGCCTTCAAACGTCGCAGAGTGTTTCATGCGATGATCTTGGAAGGAATAACCATCCAAGGATACGGTCCATTTGTCAGCCGGTTTAACATCAAAGCCGATGTTGAACATCGTTACACCATCTTCATCGGTGTAATCAAAGATATCTCCAGCCAACGGATGGCCGATTAACAAACCGGGGGTATAGTTACCGAAAGCCCAGAAGTTTTCGTTGGCATACAAGGCCGTACCGCGAGCGGTAATGGCATCAATGTCCATGGCAACGTCCAATTTAGCCATGTGGCCGGTATCTTTGCCTTCTTTGAAGAGTTGGTTATAGAAACCGTAGTTGCGGGCATATTCAGCCGCTAAACGGACACCATCTTCCGGATCAAAGGCCAATTTGGCACCGTAGAAACCGCCATTGCCGTCAACGGGGTATACGGTCGCCAGGGTGTCGGTGAATTCCAAATCGTTGATGTTATAACCATAGACTTGGAGTTTCAACGCATCGGTTAAGTTGAGTTTGAAATCAGCACCGATTAACGTGGCATCAGCTTCGTCTATAGCGAGGATGGCCGGATCAGCAAGTTCGTCATCAACAATTTTGATGCGACCGGCGATTAACGTTAAGGATTTCACGTCGTCGGAATAGGCGATTTTGACCGCATCTAACGAGTTGGTCAAGCCGTTCCATTCGGCGTTGTAGTGGTTCGGGCCAAAATACATAACGGCGCTGTCTTCATCACCGTAGAATTGGCGGCCGACCGTGGCTTCTAAGCAGCAGAACAAATTGTGGAGTACCACGTTGGCTTCTACCAAGTGGATATCATCCCAATAGTTTTGTACGGTTTTACCGGTAGAAGCATCATTGCCCCAAACGTTGGCATATTGGAACATCAAGTTAGCGGTTACATCTTCCACTAAATCAGCGGAAAGACCGGCTAACACACGGGCAGAGGTGCCGCTGTTGTAACCATAGATGTCGTTACCAAGGGCATCAACACCCACAACGGCGTTGTGGCGAACATCAGAGGCAATCGTTTGGATTTCGCCTTTGAGGTTTACATTTTTTAACACTTCAGCGTTAGCAGTAACCGTCAACAAAGCAGTTACGGCCAACAAACTTAGTAGTTTTTTCATGCTAAGTACTTCCTCCTAATTTAAGTTTAACTACTTCCTTACCCTATTATTAAAACTTTTTTCAAAAAGCATTTCAAGACTTTTTATAAATTAGCCTTGACATTTATCTAATTAAATTGTTATCTTGCCGCGTTTTCGCCTGCAAACAAAAAACAAGCAACCTTTAGGGCTGCTTGTTTTAAGAAATATTTTTCTAATGATTTACCAATTTTTATGCCGCCAGTACATCATAACCAGCCATACCAAAATCAAACACACGCCCATGAGCATCCAAAAGGCATCGGGGTGACCGGCTAACGGCAAAGCCACGTTCATACCATACGCGCTTACTACGAGCGTCGGTACCATCATCCAAATGGTAATAACGTTTAATTTTTTAATTAGCAAGTTAAGGTTGTTACTAACGATAGATGCCCGCGCACCGAGCAGTTGGGCTAAAATGTTGGAGTGGATGTCCGCCTGTGTTTTACATTGCATATTTTCCACAATCATATCGTCTAACATTTCTTCGTCTTTTTCTTCAAAACCGATGCGCGCGGAAAGGTTCCGCATTTTTTCAAACACAAAGCCGTTAGAAGTTATGGCCTCGGCATAATACACCAGGCTTTTTTCCAAACTAAATAGATTAAACAGGTACGTATTATCCATAGATTCGGTCATTTTATCTTCAATTTCTTCGCTGATCATGTGAATAATGCGCAAGTGTTCCACATAGTGGGAAATGGCATTGTAGACTAATTTTAAGAAAATCTCTTTAATAGAACCGACGGCCAAAAAGCGTTTCCCCACAAATAGCGGAATATCGTCGGCCAACACCACAATAAGTTTATCTTCAAACAAAAACATTCCTACAGAAGCCACTTTAAACTCCAACTGGTCTTTGCCGGAATAATTTTTAGGGCGCTTGTAAATCATCACAATATGTTCCGGCTCAAACTCCAACCGCGGAAGTTCATCGGGATCTAACGCAGAAGAAAGTGTGTGCTCGTCAATTTGGTATTTTTCCACCAGCAAGCGTTGTTCTTCCACCGTAGGGTTGGTGTATACATACACTTGCGCTTTGGCCGCTTCGGTCTCTTGCAGTTTTTTATTTGAAATAATATATTTTTTAAGCATTTAAAACACCTTTAATAATGCGTTTGTGTCAAATCGTCTTCGTGCAGCGGCTCAATGGCTTTAAGCCGGCTCCAAAACTCGTCTATAGATTGGATACGCTCTTTGGGATCTTCTTTTAAAGCATCTTCCAATAAACTATCCACTTCTTCGGGGATACTTGGCGCCAGCGTGGAAACCGGCACAATTTTTTTGTTAGCGATATTAAACCCTTTAACGGTCCACGGCACTTGCCCGGCCAACGCTTCGTAAAGGCATAAGGCCAGGGAGTACACGTCTGACTGTTTTTTCATAAATCCTTTTTGTTGTTCGGGAGCCATATAAGCGGGCGTTCCGGCCACGGTACGTGCACCGGTATCGTGGTCAATGGCGCGCTTGGCCACGCCAAAATCCATCACTTTGGCCTTATCATCACCGTAAATCATAATGTTCCCCGGTTTTAAATCGCAATGAATAATATCTTGCGAGTGTGCATAATGTAACCCACGGCAAACATATTCAAAAATCTTCTTAACTTTGGAAAATTGCAAACGGCCGTCAATATCCAACCGCGTTTCTAACGTTTGCCCATCTACATACTCAAACACCAAATAAAGCGAACTTTCCGATTCAATAACCGTATAAATTTCCACAATACACGGGTGACGCAAAAGTGCCACCATACGCGCTTCGGCCATAAATTGCTCCCGCACATACGCGCTTCGCACCAACTCCGGCCGCACGCGTTTAACGGCCACCTTGCGTTTGAGCACTTTATCGTACGCCTCATATACTTTACCCATACCGCCTTCCCCGATTTGGCGGATAAATTCGTACTGTTCTTTGATTTCTACTTCCCGGCGGGTAAACGCATTTTTTGGACGACGGAAGACGTCTTCATATCGCCAATATACATAAAGAAGTATGGCCAACAAAATCGCCACAAAATACATCAGCACCCAAGCCTTATTAGAACGTTTAACTTGTTCCGGGTTTTCCAAAGGTTTGGCTTTGTTGACAAACGTTTTTTCGTCTAACTGTTGTTGTACTTTTTGCGCGAGTTTGGAATCGGGATTTAATTTAAACGCAGCGTCTAAATCAAGTTGGCTTCGTTCATATTGCTCTTTTTGTAAATAGGCTTGTGCGCGCAAAATATATGGCCGCGCATCCTGCGGAGCCACAGCAATGGCTTGCGAGGCGGAATAAATAACATCATCGTATTTTCCTAACCCGTCATAAGCAATAGCCAAAAGCAAATGGAAACGGTTATCCACAAATTTTTTAGCAGTCAGTTCATTGATACGTTTAACAACGGCGGAAAATTGTTTCTTTTTAAGACGTTGGTTTAAGTCGGCCACTTCACTGTCGCGAGCGGTTTGATCAAATACCGTAGCGGAAGATGCACTTGTTTGTGACGAGAAACTCCCCCCCACTAGCAACGGAGCCGATGCCGTATCCGGGGCGGCCTGCAACGACATAGCCCATCCACAAAGACAACCTATTAAAATAAATTTATTTAAGCGCATATACATATTCTAGCACAAAAAAACGCGTTGCCGACAAATCTTTTGCGTTCACACACAATCTGCCAATAATTCATATAATATATATATGAGTAAAAAAGCCATCGGTATTTTTGATTCCGGACTTGGCGGGCTGACCATTTTGAAAGCCTTGCGCCGCACGTTGCCGCACGAAAACTTAATTTACTTTGGAGACAGCGCCAATGTTCCTTACGGCTCAAAATCCAAACAAACCGTTACGCGCTTTTCAATAGATATTGCCCGTTTTTTAGAAAGCCAGGGAGTCAAAATGATCGTCGTGGCGTGTAATACGGCATCGGCTTTGGCCTTGCCCACTTTAAGAAAGCAATGCCACGTACCGGTCATAGGCGTTATTGAACCCGGGGCCAAAAAAGCAGCCGCCAGCACTAAAAACGGTCGTATAGCCGTGTTGGGAACCGAAGGCACCGTAAAAAGCAATGCCTACGCGACAGCGATTTTAAAATACACCCCCCACGCCCGCATCAAGCAACAATCCTGTCCGCTTTTTGTACCGCTTGTAGAAGAAAATTGGACTAAAAAACCGGCCGCCTTACTTATTGCGCAAGATTATTTATCTTCCGTACGCCGGCACCGGGCCGATACCGTTATTTTAGGTTGCACCCATTATCCGGTATTAAAAAAAGTAATTGCCCACGTACTCGGGCCGAAAGTAACGTTGATAGATTCCGCCCAAACGGTAGCCCAAGCCGTTCAAACTTTTCTACGAGAAAATAATATTCAAGAAACCGTGGGGAAAGGCAAATTAACCGTTTACGCAAGCGATGATCCGGCTCGCTTTAAACGGCTGGCCACCCATTTGTTGGCAGACAAGATTGCCACCGTTTACCTAAAAAAACTCAACGCATGACCATATTTACCGACAACCGCTTATTATCATCCGGCCTGATAGGGGGCACGCTCTCCCGACACCATGGCAATATGCGCGAAGTGACCGCCCAACGCCCCGTTTATGAAGACCTTGCTATCCCGCCGGAAAAGATTTTGCACTTTCACCAAACCCATAGCGACACCATTATCCCTATTTTAACGGAGCAAGATGCCCGGCGCGTGCAAGATGCCCCCACGCAAGACGCCGACGCGTGGCTGTTTGCAACTTCCGGTTGGGGAGCGGCTATCCAAACAGCCGATTGCGTACCGCTTTTTTTATGGGACAAAAGCGCCCGCGTTTTTGCGCTTGCCCACTGCGGTTGGCGGGGCGTAGTCAAGCGGCTGCCTTTTAAAACGGCCCAAGCACTTAAGCACGCCGGTGCCGCCGGCCCGATATACGGTTGGCTGGGCCCGCATATTCAAGTATGTTGTTTTGAAGTACAAGAAGACGTGGCGGTACAGTTTTCGCCGACAAGTTTACATCACAAAAACGGAAAAATTTTTGTCAATTTAAATTTGGAAATTTTAAACCAACTTAAGGAAGCCGGCTTGGATAGCCGCCAAATTAAAACGCCCTATTATTGCACGTGCGGCGATAAAGAAAATTTCTTTTCCTGGCGGCGCGATCACGTGCGACAAAACCTTTTATCCTTTATTTACAAACCGTAACGGGAAAATGTTACAATAACTATTATGCAACAGAGTGCCAAAATTTTATTAGCAGATGATTCTCACGCGATCCGTTTTTTAGTATCGGAGATATTGACTAACGCCGGTTTTACGGTCATTGAAGCACAAAACGGCCAAGAAGCCATTGAAAAAACATATAAGGAAAACCCGGACTTACTTATTCTGGACTACGATATGCCGCAAAAAAACGGGTTTGAGGTCGTGCGTGAAGTACGTAGCCGTACCGGTTATTTACACACTCCCATTATTATCTTTACTGCCAATACCGAAAAAAACACCAAATTGGAAGGTTTGGGGATGGACATTGATGACTATTTAACCAAACCTGCCGACGAAGACGAAATCGTCGCACGCGTTAAATTATTATTAAAACGCAATAAACAAAAGATGGATTGCAACCCGCTGACGCGACTGCCGGGTAATCCTTCCATTCAAGCGCGTGTGGAAGCGGAAATTGCCGGCAATAAACCCTTTGCCGTATTGTATTGCGACTTAAACAATTTCAAATCTTTTAACGATAAATACGGCTTTGAAGCCGGTGACCGCGTGCTCAAACAAACAGCCGAAGTACTCGTACAAGCCGCTCGGCAAGACGTAAACGCCTTTGTGGGACATATCGGCGGAGACGATTTTATTATTGTGTGCTCGTTTGAAAAAGCGGAAAGCATTGCCAAAGAAATCACCCAACGCATAGACGAAATGGCCCCTTCTTTTTACAACGAAGAGGACCGCAAACAAGGTTTTATGCAGGCGCACAACCGCAAGGGAGAGATAGAGAAATTTAACTTTTTGGCTATCGGCATCGGCATTGTGCACAATACTAAACACCCGTTGGACTCGTTTGCGATGGTCAGCCACATCGGCGCAGAACTGAAGTGCTTGGCCAAAAAGCACGAAGAAGGGAGTTACTACGTATTAGACCGCCGCGGATAATAAGTTTTGAAAGCAGAAAGAGCCGCCCGGTCGGGCGGCTCTTTGTTTTTATCAAAAGGGTTTGATTAAAAACGCATCCCTACACGCAACATAAGTGAATGAAATTGCAAGTTATCATCTTTGTGCAAGGGAGTTAAGTCCTTATCACTGATAAACCCATACGTATACCGATATTCTACCCCGGCAAACATCCAGCACGTTACATCATACTGCATCCCCGCACCGACATAAAAGGCCGCGCCCCATTTATCTTCATCCGTGCGTAGTCCGCTCGCTTTCGTGCGCATTCGGGCATTCATCATACCAACGCCCATCGGTAAATAAACACGAAAATTATCCCACGGATTGAGTGTTAGTTTCCCGGCTAACGATATATCATGCGCATACATACCGTCATAACGCACTTCTGTTGCCCCGCTGCCGTGCGTTTTATGGCTCGGATGAAACATCGTGTAATCCACCCCCAACGCCAAATAATCATTTACGTTTCTTAATGCGCTAATTCCGCCCACCAAGCCGGCGGCCCCATAACGGTTGCCCTGATTATCCTTGTTTACAAACCGCGTCACGCCACCCGCTAAAGAAACTTCCATTTTTTTATCGTTGGTAAGTGCCGCCTTACTGGGCGTATACGCACTGTAAACAACCCCCTCGGTTGTTTGTTTACCTTGCGGATTAGTGACGGTTTTTTCCACAACCTCGTAATCGGTCACTCCCTTTTTGTTTTTTGTACGCATATCATAAACGTCGGTTTCCGTAGTGGTTTTATTAACCTTGACCTTCGGCGTTCCCTTTTTAAGCGAGGCCGCATTATCGGCTTGCGTGTCTTTGGCCCCCACGGCCTGTTGATTGGCCTTCACCGTATGATGAGCCACCGCTTTATGTGTCATGTGACGGGCACCTTGTATCGGTACCGTTACGGCGACTTGTTCACCCTGGACTACCACCCCTCCAGGCGTATTCACGGCGGATACGTCGCCGGTGACAAAAGTTTCTTGCCCTTTCTGGGCAAAAACTAAACTGACCATTAGCAGCAGAACTATAGCCAGTACAGCAATATGAATTTTCTTCATTGGTTTCCCCCTTGGTAAAATTAACGACTTCCCCATTCTAAACAAGTATATACCCACCGGCAAGACTAAAAACTAATTAGAATTATTGACAATTTTTGCCGCAAATGATATTATATGTATAGTAAGAGCGACTTGAACACAAGTCGCTTTTTCGTTAGTACGGCCCATAAGGAGTAATTATGAAAGACGCGAACACGATTGAGCAAACCGTAGCCAAAGCATTGGAGAACGAAAAAGTAGAACTGGTTGATTTAGTCATTCAAAATCAAGGCAAGAAAAAACTGCTCCAATTCTTTGTAGATAAAGTCGGCGGCGTAACATTAGATGATTGCGGCGCTTTAACGGACAAAATAGATGCCGTTTTGGAAATGGAAAATTTAATTGACGGTGCTTACATTTTGGAAGTATCTTCCCCCGGCGTGCAACGTGTACTTAAAAAGCCGGCACATTTTAAGCAATTCGTTTCGCAACGGGTGAAAATTGTGCTCAAAGTACCGCTTGACGGCCGTGGATTTTTTACCGGGGTGATCGCCTCGGCGGATGACAAAGAATTTGTGTTAGACGACGGTACCAACCGGTACCATTTCGCCTACGACAACATCAAAAAAGCAAACTTGGACCCGGTCCTTGAATTTTAACACCACAAAGGAGAACAAATAATATGGAAGGAACAGCAAAAGATTTAATCCTCGCTTTAGAGGGGCTTGAAAGAGAAAAAAACATCAAACGCGAAGATATTTTGAAAACGATTGAAGACGCGCTCGTTTCCGCACTTCGCAAAAACTTGGGCAAAACCGCCCAAATCTGCGCCAAAATTGACGTGGAACAAGGTTCCGTCAAAGCGTTCCAAACGCTTAACGTAGTGGATTTTGTAACCAACCCGGAAACGGAAATTGACGTAGAGGGCGCAAAAAAATACTTAAAAAACCCCAAAACCGGTGACGTGGCTACTTTAACGCTAGAAGTGGAAGACTTCTCCCGCATCGCCGCACAAATTGCCAAACAAGTGCTTATTCAAAAAGTGCGGGGTATTGAGCGCGATAATTTTTATAAAGAATTTAAACCGCGTGAAGGCGAAGTGATTACCGGTTCGGTACGCCGCTTTTCCGATAGAGATATCATCGTGGATTTGGGCAAAATTGAAGCCATCTTGCCTTACTGCGAACAAATCCGCAAAGAACGCTATACCACCGGCTCTCGCGTAAAAGCCATTATTGCCAAAGTACTTAATCAAAACGACTTGGCTAACATCGGTGACGATCCGGTACTCGGGCGCTACAAATCAGCCGCTTTCCGCATGGACAAAGGCCAACGTGGGCCGTATGTGATTTTGTCGCGCGCCAACGGTAAATTTTTAGAAGAATTATTCAAAGTAGAAGTGCCGGAAATCAATGAAGGCATTGTGGAAATTAAAAAAGTAGAACGTGATCCCGGTTTTCGCGCTAAAGTAATGGTGTCCAGCATTGATAATAAAATTGATCCCATCGGCACATGCGTAGGTATGCGCGGTATTCGCATCCGTGCGGTTATGAACGAACTCTCCGGCGAACGCGTGGACCTGATCAACTATTCCGACGATATTTCTACCGTTCTTATGAACGCCATTGCTCCGGCCAAAGCCAATTTTGTGAAAATTGACAGTGTAACCGACAAAAAAGCCACTATCATCGTACCGGATGACCAATTGGCTATTGCGATTGGGAAAGATTGGCAAAACATTAAACTGGCTTGCCGCTTGACCGGTTGGGAATTAGACGTCAAGAGTGAGAGCCAAAAAGCCAAGGCCGAAAAAGCCGCTACCGATGCAATCCAAGATTTATTTGCCGGGGTAGAAGGCATCGGCCCAAAAATGGCCGAAGTATTGCAAAAATCCGGTTTTACTTCTGTAGAACAATTGGCAACCGCTACTCCCGAACATTTGTCTACGGTACAAGGTATCGGCGAGAAAACGGCAGCCAAAATTATTGAAGGGGCTAAAAAATTCGTAGCCTCCCAAAGCGAGCAACCGCAGGAGGCCGCCGATGACCAAGAAAACGCCTAATACGGAAGAAGAAAAAACACCGAAGAAAAAAACGGTTGCTAAAAAAACAACGGCTAAAAAAACAGCCACGAAAACAACCGCTAAAAAAACAACGGCCAAAAAAACGGCTCCTAAAACAGCCGCTAAAAAAACTGTCGCTAAAAAAACGGTCAAAACCAAAGAGACAGCCAAAACAACGACTAAAAAATCTACCAAAACGGCCAAAACCGCTACGGTAAAAGCCGAAGAAAAGCCGATTACAGCCGAGCCTATAAACGAGGCCCCGAAACCGGTAGTTCAGCCTGCGCCTAAACCCGCGCCCGTACAACCGGTCCCTCAACCCAAGCCGCAAGCGCAAGTGGCCCCCAAACCGGTAGTTCAGCCCGCGCTTAAACCCGCGCCCGTGCAACCGGTCTCTCAACCCAAGCCGCAAGCGCAAGTGGCGCCCAAACCGGTAGTTCAGCCCGCGCCTAAACCCGCGCCCGTGCAACCGGTCTCTCAACCCAAGCCGCAACCCCATACGGACCGCCACGGCCACGCCAAACCGGCACAATCGGCCGAGGCACCCAAAGACGATAAAACCATTCGTATTGTCGGGCAACCTACCGTTAAAGAATTAGCCGAAAAGATGAATATCAAAACAAACGATTTCATCAAAAAACTAATGACCATGGGTATTTTTGCCACGATTAACCAACGGTTAGAAACGGATATGATTGAACTAATCGTGGATGAATGTGGTTTCAAAGCGGAACTGGCCGAAGAAGATTTAACCCAAGAGGCCGTTGCGGCTATGGAAACGGAAGATAACCCCGCTGACCTAAAACCGCGTAGCCCGGTCATTACCATTATGGGACACGTGGACCACGGTAAAACGAGTTTGTTAGACGCTATCCGCAAATCAAACGTCGTGGATCAAGAGGCTGGCGCTATTACCCAGCATATCGGCGCATACCGTGTTAAAACGCCGCGCGGCGTGTTAACTTTCTTGGATACACCCGGTCACGAAGCGTTTACCGCCATGCGTGCGCGCGGAGCGCAAGCCACCGATATTGTGGTGCTTGTGGTATCGGCTACTGACGGTATCATGCCCCAAACAATTGAAGCCATGGAACACGCCAAAGCCGCTAAGGCCCCCATTATTGTGGCTGTCAACAAAATTGACTTGCCCGGTGCCAACCCCGACCGAGTCAAACAAGATCTCGCCGCCCGCGGACTTGTGCCCGAAGAGTGGCAAGGTAGCACTATTTTTGTGGAAATTTCCGCTAAAAAACATATCAACATTGATAAACTCTTGGAAATGATTGCGTTGCAAGCCGAAATTATGGAACTTAAAGCAAACCCCGACAGACCGGGCGTAGGCGTCATTTTGGAAAGTAAACGCGACAATAAACGCGGCGTCGTGGCCACCGTGCTTGTGCAAAAAGGCACTATGCAAGTAGGCGATCCGTTTATCGTAGGTACCAACTACGGTCGTATCCGCGCGCTTATTGACGAAAATTCGCAACGCTACCAAAAAATCGGCCCCAGCGTGCCGGCGGAAATTTTAGGTATCAACGGCGAGCCGCCTCAAGTGGGCGACACGCTTTACATTATGCCCAGCGAAAAAGAAGCCCGGTATACAGCGGAGAAACGCAAACTCGCGCAAAAAGAAAATGCGCAGGCACACCGCAAACAGGCCTCTTTAATGAACTTGGCCAAAACCGATGAAGAAGGCGCAAATACCGTCAAAAAACTCAGCCTTATTTTGAAAGCCGACGTACAAGGCTCTATTGAGGCTATCAAAGACGCTTTGTTGCGTATCCCGTCAGATGAAGTGGAAGTGGATATCGTGCTTTCCGCACCGGGCAATATCAACGAATCTGATATCTTATTGGCTAAGGCTTCCAATGCCGTTGTCATCGGGTTCCACGTAGATGTGGAAAATAAAGCCCAGGCCGAAGCCGAACGCGAAGGTATTGAAATTCGCCGCTATACCATTATCTTTGAACTGTTGGAAGACATCAAAGCCGCTATGGAAGGTTTATTAGAACCCGACGTGGTGGAAACGATCGTCGGTACCGCTACCATTAAAAAGGTAATGAAATTAAGTTCCGGGCTGATTTCCGGCTCACTCGTGGATACCGGTACGATTTATCGCGGTTATGAAGTCCGCATCAAACGTAACGGCGAAGAAGTCGGACACGGCAAAATAGGCGGACTCAAACGCTTCAAAGACGACGTCAAAGAAGTGGAAAAAGGCTATGAGTGCGGTATCTTGATTGAAGGATTTAAGGGAGTCGCCGAAGGCGATACCATTGAGTGCTTCAAAAAGGAAAACGTTACCCGCCGTATTAAAATGTAGTGCTTGCCCCCTTGCCGGGGGCAGGCGGAAGGTCTTGGACCTCTGTTTGCCTTACCCAAAAACATCTACTATACGAAACCCCGCGCTTTTGGCGCAGGGTTATGTTTAATATATCAACCTAGTGCTTGCCCCCCTTGCCGGGGGCAGGCGGAAGGTCTTGGACCTCTGTTTGTCTTACCCAAAAACATCTACTATACGAAACCCCGCGCTTTTGGCGCGGGGTTGTGTTTGGTATACCTAGTTAAAAATGTGCCACACGGGCACGGCGGTCTTGCCCGCCACCAATTTAGTACGCGCTCTTTCGTTAGAAAGGGCGCGTACTTTTTTGTGTAAGTAAACTACCATGGGCGAGTACCCGAGGTTTTATGGAAGAGAATTTACAACTACTCTTCGCACTCCGTGCCTCCGCGGATTTTTTCACAGTTGCTATATTCAGGGCAGTAATAAACACATTTGGTGGACATGCTGGAACAAATTGCTTTTCCTATATTATCCCATCCCGAGCAGGAGTCTTTCCAAGTTGCGCGGGCATCCCGTATAAAGTGCAGACCGAAATGTTCAGTCTCCGCCATTATCTCACCGGAGGAATCTGCTTCAAAAAACACTTCGTAGGATATTCCTTCGTTTTCACTTAATACATCGTTTGTATCCTCAAATCTGCCCGCAACGTCCACTTCTGGCTCATACGCCGGATAGCAAGCCCCATTCCCCGTATGACGACTACTGCCTGTTAAATAAAAATAACAGTTTTCGCCGCAAGCAGAACAAGAATCACTAGGCACATTTATTAACGCCAAATCAATTTGACGTTGAAATGCTTTAGCCGCTTGATATGCCTTTATAGCACGCGATTTTTCCACAGCTTTTTGGTATTGCGGCATGGCAATCGCCGCGAGTATGCCAATGATTAAAACTACTACCAAGAGTTCAATGAGCGTAAAGCCCTTTTTACAACGATTATTCTGCATTTTATTTCCCCTAAAGTAAATTTCCGACAAAATCATTGTAGAAAAAAAACAACCAAGCGATTTGGCGCCTTACGGTTGTTAGATTTACAATTCCTTGTGCAACACTTTCAGAGCAGCCTTTTCTTTGGCAACCGGCAAACACTCTTGTACGCGGTAATGCGTGTTGTTTGTCAATTTTTTCAGCGTCTCTATATCTGCGTCGGTAAGAACCTCTTTATCGTAGGTGGTGCGGAACTCATATTCCAGCCCGCTTTGACGGATAATATCCATAGAACGGGTTAAAATCTCCGGGTTGGTATCGGTACCGGTAATCAGCGCATATTTTTCCAACGGCGCTTTTAGGTCCATCGCAATATAATCTACCAACTTTTTGTCTATAAGTTCCTGTATCATCTCCGGCCGCGTGCCGTTAGTGTCTAACTTGACAGCATAGCCGAACGCTTTAATTTGCGCCATAAAGGCAGGAAGATCATCGTGAAGGGTAGGCTCCCCCCCAGAAACAACAACGCCCTCCAAGGTACCTTGGCGGCGTTGTAAGAAAGACCAAATTTCCTCTTCGGGGGCGGGCTCGGTGAATAAATGCGGATACACCAGTTCCGGGTTGTGGCAGTAGCGGCAGCGGAAATTACACCCCTGGGTAAAAATTACCGCTGCGGGCCGTCCCGGGAAGTCAATAAGCGTAAATTTAATCAGTCCGCCGATTTTCATCCGAGCAAGCCGTCCCCGCACGTGAAAACTATTTGTCGCTGGTGCAATCGCAGCCGCAAGTGCAACCTACGTTCATGTTCTTGCGCATACCGAATTCTTCTTTTTTGCCCTTGTTCCAGTTTTGTACCGGGCGCAAGTAACCTACTACGCGAGAATAAACTTCACATTTAGAACCGTGTACGTCATTCATTTCTTTTTTAAGTTCGGAAATCTTATTTTCTACGGCTTGTTTTTCTTGTGCGGTCATAGTAACTCTCCTGATGGTGTTAGGCCGGCTTGAGACCGGGCCGTTCGGGTCCGTGAAAACCCGTTTATTTATTATGTATTTTTAGAGTTGCGGATGCAACTGCTTTTTTGGGTTACTTGCTCTGATAAGATAACCCAAAAAAGGTATTTATTTGCTATAAAGTTGTTCTTCCAACATTTTTACCTTGCGGTCCAGTTCCTGCATCCGTTCGGCTTTGCATTTGGGGCATTCAAAATGTTCGCCTTCAATGTAGCCGCATTTGGGGCAGACGCTGAACGTCGGGGTAATGGAGAAGTACGGTAAGGTGTACTTTTCGCATACAGTGCGGATGAACTTCTTCATGGCTTCCAAATCTTTGATGCGCTCACCGGTAAAAATATGCTGCACCGTACCGCCGGTGTATTTGGCTTGGATGGTGCTTTGCAAATCCAACATTTCAAATACGTCGTCGGTATAGTTGACCGGCAGTTGTGAAGAGTTGGTATAGAAAGGTTGGTGACCTTGCTTATACAGTTCTTCGTTGGCGCAGATGATATCCGGGTAACGTTCTTTATCTAATTTAGCCAAGCGGTACGAAGTCCCTTCGGCCGGGGTGGCTTCCAAGTTATAGTTATTGCCGGTTTCTTCTTGAAATTGGACCAACGTTTCGCGCATGAAAGTTAATACTTTCTCGGCAAATTTGCGGCCTTTTTCGGAGCCGATATCCTCTCCGATAAGGTTAACCGACGCTTCATTTAAACCTACTAAACCGATGGTGGAGAAGTGGTTTTTCCAATACTCGTTAAAGCGTTGGCGCACGGAACGCAAGTAGAAACTCATATACGGATAGAGATTGCCGCGGGTAAAACGTTCAATCACTTTGCGCTTGATTTCCAAACTCGTTTTGGCTACTTCCATACGGTCTTTTAAATTGGCAAAGAACTCATCTTCCGTTTTAGATAAATATCCCAAACGCGGCAAGTTAATCGTTACTACGCCGATAGAGCCCGTCAAAGGAGCCGATCCGAACAACCCACCGCCGCGTTTTCTCAACTCGCGGTTATCAATGCGCAAACGGCAGCACATAGAGCGCGCATCTTCGGGGTTCATGTCCGAATTGATAAAGTTAGCAAAATACGGGATACCGTACTTGGCAGTCATTTCCCACAGCGGAGTAAGTTTGGGGTTATCCCAATCAAAATCGCGCGTAATGTTGTAGGTAGGAATCGGGAACGTAAACACACGGCCTTTAGCGTCGCCGGCGAGCATCACTTCGCAGAACGCACGGTTGAGCATATCCATTTCGTTTTGGAACTCGCCGTATGTTTTGTCTTGGAGTTTTCCGCCGATAATAACCGGTTGGTCCTTATAATAAGACGGAACCGTTAAGTCCAACGTTAAGTTAGTAAACGGCGTTTGGAAACCGACACGGGTGGGAACATTGACGTTAAATAAAAACTCTTGCAACGCTTGCTTGACTTCTTCATAGGTGAGTTTATCATAATAGATAAACGGAGCCAAAAGCGTGTCAAAGTTGCTAAACGCCTGCGCGCCGGCCGATTCGCCTTGTAAGGTATAAAAGAAGTTAACTACTTGACCTAAAGCGGTGCGTAAGTGTTTGGCAGGTTTGCTTTCGGCTTTTCCGACCACACCGGTAAAACCGCTTAAAAGTAAATCTTGCAAATCCCAACCGACGCAGTACGCGCCCAAAAGCCCTAAATCGTGCAAGTGAAAATCACCTTCCGAGTGCATCCGTTTGACGTTATTGGGATAAATTTTGTTAAGCCAATAGACTTTGCTGATTTCGGAAGAAATGTAATTATTAAGCCCTTGGAGCGAGTAGCCCATGTTGCTGTTTTCGTTGACTTGCCAGTCAATTTGTTGCAAGTATTGGTCCACCAAGTCCACATTAAATTTAGAAGAAATTTCACGCATGCGGGCGTGTTGGTCGCGGTACAAAATATAGGCCTTGGCGGTTTTGTGATAGTTAGAGGTAAGCAAAACATCTTCCACCACGTCTTGCACATTTTCCACATTAGGCACTTTATCCGAATAAAGTTGCTGAATAATGTTGATAACACGAATAGTTAATTTTTTAGCGGTATCTTCATCAAATTCGCCGGTTGCTTCAGCGGCTTTGGCAATGGCTTTGGTAATTTTGCGCGAATCAAATTGTTGCGTAGTTCCGTCACGTTTGACGATGTGGGTAATCACTTCAGAGTTTTCCATAATTGTTAGTCCTAGGTAAAAATGTCCGCTGAAAAGTAGCGGCTTTTAAAATTTTGGCAAAAACAAAGTAAAATTGCAAGTGTCCGTCTGAAAAACCAAATCGCAAACTAGGTCTAAAAAGTGTACTCCCGTCGGGAAAATTCCTTTTTCAAACAAACCGCAAGCGCGAAAATGATGTTTTTGTTAATAGTAATTATTACTAATAAAGCGCATTTTGTCAATTTAAAACTATGATAACCGCGAAAAAATAATGGATTTTTTATTTGTATAAAAAATACATATTTTTTCCCATCTTGACTAAACCATCCACAAACTTGTTTAATTTAGATAATCCAAAAGGAGGTAACGTATGAATTTTTATCAAAGTTGCGTATTATTATCGGTGTTAGCATTTTTGGTATTGGTGGTATTTGCCATCCGCACGCTTATCCAAATTATGCACACCGCCGAAGCAGTAGAATACTTGGCCTTATCTACCGCCGACAAAGTGGATAAAACCCAAAGCACGTTTGCGCTTATTGATAACGTATCGTCTTTTTTAGATTCGGGTATTTTTAAAGCGGCTAAAACCGGCGTGGAAATAATAAACCATTTCCGCAAAAGAAAATAAACAACGGTTTTTCACACGTTAACAGTAGCGGTACAAATATAATTTGTACCGCTACTGCTTTTGTACGCACCCGCCGCAGAATTGCTATAATGAGTATATGTCCGAAAACGCTACCGGTACGTATGTGTACGATAAAAAATCAGGCAAGATGGTCAAAGTGTCTAATCGGGTGCCATCTGTAAATAAATCGGCTGAACATATTTGTGATGGGTGTTGCAGCCGTTGCGGGTGTCATGAACACTAATCCCATGAAAACTTGTTCTATCAAATTAAGCCCGGCGCCATCCTCGGAAAAGCCGGCTTTTTCCGCACTGCAGCAAGGATTAAGCGGGCTGTTAAACGGGTTACAAAAAGCGTTTTTGCCCCACCTGGCTATCGGGTTGGTTGCATTTGTACTGTTGTCTTTCCTTACCTATCAATTTGTGTGGGTTCCTTCGCATTTACCCAAATTTCTAAAAGATGTATGGGCCATTTTTTTAATCAGCGGTTACGGGGTGGGGATTTTCGCGTATGCGTTGCTTACGGCCTGCGTATACGCATTGCGCCAAGCGTGTACTGCGTGGGATGATTTTATTGATGACACCATAGACCGCGTACAAGAAAGGATGCTTTCCCATTTAGACTCGTTACAAGAAGGGCTTGCTAAAGACCAAGCCAAAATTTTGATACGCGGAAGTGTGAAAGAAGTTTTTCAATCGGCCCAGCGCGGCTCTACTCCCAAATGGATTGCTTTTGTGGGGATAGGTGCTTTGATGCTGGCCGTACGTGCCGTGCTGACAGCCCGGGTTGTTAAATTAGCCGGCTCTACGATAAAAGTAAGTAAAATCTTCGCCGGGAAAGCCACCCTGGCCGGCGCGGTACTGCTCAATTTGCGGCTTTTTGCCACCTTGCTTTTATGGGGACTTTATTTTATAGGATTCCTACTTTTACTGCTAAATATCGTTTGGGTAATTTGCGGGTAGTTTACTATAATTTAATATATGCGAAAAATAGGCTTTGTGTTTATTTTATGTTTATGTGCGGCTACCGTTTGGGGCCAGCGTGCTACTGCCTTGCTAGCCAAAGCCAAAACAGAAACCGATCCGCACGTTCAAATTAAACTTTTAACGCAAGCCGTGGAGAAATCTCCCAACTTGGCAGACGCTTACCATTATCGCGCCGACGCCTATCGCAGTTTAGGCAAGCATAAACAAGCCGTGGAAGATTACTCTAAAACCATTAAACTGCGCCCCAAAGATCCCTTCCGTTATTATGCACGTGCGTTAGAATATATGGACACACAACACTGGGCATTAGCCCTAGCAGACTTAAATGAAGCCATTTCGTTGAAACCGTCTTATAAAAATTTTTATCGGGCCCGCGCACAGGTTTACTTGCATTTGGGCAAATACGAACAAGCCGTTTCCGATTACGAACAAAGCCGACCGGCCGGTAATGACGCCATGATTATGGAAATGATGCCTGCTTACATCGGCGCGTACCGGTATGACAAAGCCTTACGACTGCTTGATAAATCGTCACAAGCCGATAGTGCCCCCGGCCACTATTGGCGCGGTCGCGTATTTTTAGGAAGGAACGAATTAGACGAGGCCGTTTCCTGCTTTAGTAAATCTATCAACCGCGATACTACCTTTGCTGCAGCATACCGTTACCGGGCGAACGCGTTTAAAGAAATGGGCGATTTACAAGCCGCTCTAACGGATTATACTACGCTATTGGCTTTGCAACCCGACGCGCTCTTTTATAACCGGCGCGGCATTGTCTATGAAGAACTTGGCCAATTCGCCAACGCACAAGACGACTATACAAAAGCCATAGAACTCAATCCCAAATGGGCCATCCCTTTTAATAACCGCGGTTTCGTGCGCATCCATTTGAAAAATTGGGACGGAGCCAAAAAAGATTTAGAAACGGCTATTGCACTGGACAATTCGGCTCCCACGCCGTATATTAACTTAGCGGGCCTGTATTGGCTAAGTAAAAAAGACCGCAACAAAGCGTATGCCAATTTGGACAACGCTTTAAAACGAAATTTTAAAGATATAGAATCGCTGTATAAAGAAGACAAGAAGGGCTGGATGTTCAAGGGCTTAAACCAAACCTCGCAGTTCCGCGCTTTAATATACAAATAAATGTTAAAACTGGCAGGGATAAAAAGACCTAGACGCAAATTAGGTCTTTTGTCTCTTGTGGGCCCCGTTGAAAAACCGATATCATTTATATAGAGGATTTAAAAATGAAAAAGATTGCAATGTTGCTGCTCGCCTGTGTAGCCCAAGTATCATGGGCTTACGGGGTTTCACCTGATTTATCACAAACAGTTAAAAAAGCTGTTTTGTCCGCTGTTGCTCAAGACATAAGCGTACCAACCGTACATGAGCAAAGCGTAGTGCCTGTTACTTTTAAAGTGCGTGAATTGTTGGATGCGCCCAATGCCGCACCACAAACGCTGGAAAAATCTTGTACTGCGGTGCGTATCGCCGAACAGTATTTACTGGCCTCTATGGCGTGCGTAGGGTTAGAAAAAACCGTCTGGCGTTTTGTAAACGAACCGGAAGGCCCGGCCATACGCGAACTAAACGTAGTCAGCCGGGAGGTTATGTCCGTGGTGGTGGAGCCGGCGCATTTTACCATCCCTCAAGAATCCATCTACACCAACAGAGACGCCCGCGTTATTCTTATCCGGTGGGAAAAACACAACACTCCTATGGTAGAACAAGTCGGTCCGTTACCCATAGCAAATTTATTTATACCGCAACATCCGCAAGAATTAAAAAACATTTTTCCGCAACCGTTGGTAAATCACCGTTATTATTTCGGGCGGGAAGGCCGGATGGTTCACGCAGCCAAAATTTCGGAAGTGAATTTGCCGGAAGGGGTGTTTGTAGTGAATTGGAAATGGGTAGACGCGCAAACGGGCGACCCTGTTTTTGGGGTAACGCAAGATCAACAAGAATTTTTAATCGGTTTTAATGTAACCGAGCCAGACAGTCAAGGCCCCCGTTCGGGTAATCGGTTTGCCTTTTTCTCGGCGGGAACGGTAGAATTTTTGCGACGCAGTATGGACAGATTCTCGTTTGCACAGATTCGTTTGCAAATTAAGGATGAGTCGTATTTCAACGGCGCGCAAAACCAGTAAAGAGATTTCAAGATAAAATAAAAGGAGAAAATTAAAAAGTATGAAAAAAGCAGTAGCCGTATTTTGTTTAAGTATGTTAGTAGCCTCAAATTGTTGGGCCCAAAGTTTAAGCCACGCCGATATTACCCGCGCCGTTGACCAGACGGTCCTCAACAAAGTGTTAAATTCCAGTGCCAACGCTAAAGAAAAAAATATAACCGTGGAATTTCAGGTGAGAGATTGGGTCTCCTATGATGAAGACGGAGATTTACAATATTCTTTCCGCTATGATTTAGGGTGCAAGGCATACGCCCTACACTCCAATTGGCTGATTATGGCGGGTACGTGCGCCAAACCTATGCCGGTTTCGTATAAAGAATATAATGTATGGCCCAACAGTAATAAACAAGAACTCGTCGGACACGAGATTTTACCGCTTGACCTGGAACACGTCGGTTTGAGAATCAGCTATAATGACCGCATTATGCTGCTTTGGCGTGATGATGCCGCTTATTCGGCCCCATATGTTAAAGTATTAGCAACGTCTTCCGTGGACCGCTTGGTTAATTATTTAACCAACAGCACACCTTACATCAACACCGCCCGTTTGGGGTTAAACAAAGTCACCGAACGCGCTTTTGATAAAAACTCCATTAAAGGAAATACGTTTAAATTAGACGAGGGGTTCTTTGATTTGTCCGGCACCGCGTCCGATCCGCTTTTCTTGAAAGCGTATGATGGGGAAGATTATTTAGTCGCCTATAATAAAGGTGTTATGGATTATAAAACGTATGCCGACGGTGTCCGCATATGGGACGGCCGCAAATCTGATACGTGGTACGCCCTTACGGAAGAAGATTTACAATTCATCAAAAAAACCGTCCAAGCCAACCGCCCGCAAGATTGGGAAGAAGTACGCAGCCGTTTGCGCTTTGATTGGTTCCAATGGGGTTATAACAAATAACTTTTCCGTTTACCGAAAACGCCTCCCGGAAAAATCCGAGAGGCGTTTTTTATCGGCATAATTTACAACGGATGCTAAAAAAGGAACCGTCGCATCACGCGTTTGGCTTCGGTACGGTCTTTTTTAAGACGGGCCACTAATTCATCAAGCGTGTTAAATTTCATTTCATCGCGCAGTTTTTGGGCAAACCAAATGGTAATAGTGCGCCCATAAATATCTTTGTCAAATCCGAAAATATGCACTTCCACTAGCGGCAATTTATCCGAAATCGTGTTAACGGTCGGGCGAAAGCCGATGTTACAAAATCCGTCGTAAAGTTCTTTTCCCACGCGCACTTTAACGGCAAATACGCCGTGCGGTAAAATTTTATAAATACCCGGGTTTAAGTTAGCGGTTGGAAAGCCCAATTTCCGCCCTAATTGCTGGCCTTTTACCACTTTGCCGGTCAGTTCATAGGGGCGGCCCAACAGCGTATTGGCACGTTCTATATCGCCTGATGCTAAAATTTTGCGAATTAACGAAGATGAAATTTTTTGCGTACCGGTTTTATAAAACCGTACCGTATCAAACGGAATTTTTAAGGCTTGGCATTTTTCTTTCAGCCACTCGGCTCCGGCGTGTCGGTCTTTGCCCAGCGCAAAATCGGCCCCTACGATAAGCCCCCCCATGTGATATTTTTTGAGCAAAACTTCATTAAAAAATTGATCAGCCGTCATATTTTTGCACGTGGCAAAATCAAGCATTTGCGCCGGGGTACCCAAACTGCGCAAGAGTTTACTTTTTTCACCGGGCAAAGTAAGTACCGTCATTTCCGGTTTGGGCCCGAGAAGCGTTTTAGGCGGAAGCGGAAAATAAAGTGCCAAAGGTTTCAAGCGGTGACGGACAGCATCTATTTCTAATTGGCTAAGCAGAAACCGGTGCCCCGTGTGAACGCCGTCAAATGTTCCGATGGTAATAAAATTTTTTCCCGTTTTTTTCATACCACGATAATCCTTTTGTAAAGTTGTTCAACCGGAGTTTGCTTTAATTTTGCGCCGTCAAAAGCATTGGCTACATTATATTCTCCAATGCTCATCCGCCGCAATGCGGTTAAATGCCCCACCGTACCCAATTGCCGCGCGAGCAAATATCCAAGTGCCCGCACGTATGTACCGCAAGAACAGTGCACCGTAAAATCTATTGTATCCGGCGCACGCAAACAAATATCTGCCCAATTCACGGTTACCTTATTATATTTGCGCTCTATCGTTTGCCCTTGCCGCGCTAGCGAATACATCGGCCGACCTTGTATTTTTTTAGCACTAAAAAACGGAATGGGCTGTTCAATTTCGCCAGAAAGTTTTTGGGCCGCTTGTTCCACCAATGCTTGCGAGAGTTCCGGCACGGGCGCCTGCACCGTCATGTTGCCGTAAGCGTCCCACGAATCGGTTTCTCTGCCTAAAGTCAATGTAGCCGAATATGTTTTGGATAATTTTAAAAACCGGTCTTGCTGTTTAGTAGCGGCCCGGCCGACCAGTAAAACAAGTAGCCCCGTGGCCATCGGATCCAACGTACCGCTATGCCCAATTTTTTTTACCTTCAGCACGCGCCGGGCAATCGCCACCACATCATGCGAAGAAAAATCTTTTGGCTTATCAATAAGCAGTAGTCCGCCGGGAATTTCTTCAACCGAGTTGTTTAACAACATCTTGCACCACTTCAGCCAGGGCGTCGGCTACTTCCGTAACGGTCTTGCCGGTTATTTTGCACCCGGCCGCACGCGCGTGTCCGCCGCCACCGAATTGTTGGGCGATACGGCTGACATCGGCCCGACCGCGTGAGCGCAAATTGACAGATACCTTATCCGACTCTTCTTTGATCAGAGCCGATATTTCCACCCCGGGAATCATCGTCGGCTGGCTGACAATGCCTTGTGTTTGCGAGGGCGTTGCGCCGAACGTTTCAAAATCGCGCTTGGTTAAAATAATTTCGCTGTACTTATTATCAAAGCGCATTTCCATTTTTTCCAAAGCGCGGCCTAATAATTTTAATTCAATGTATGATTTAGTGAAGTAAATTATTTGATTGATTTTTTGGACATCCGCCCCAAGCGCCACCAAAGCCGACGCAACACGCAATGCCTCTGCCGTGGTGTTGGTATGGACAAAACGCCCCGTATCGGTCACCACACCGGTATATAAGCACGTAGCCTCTGCGGGAGTGGGCAAGATACCCTCTTCAGACGCTTCATATAATTGGAAAATAATTTCCGCCGTAGAAGAAGCACCGGAATCAATGTGATTAACGTGACCGTATGCGTCGCTTACCAGATGGTGGTCTATGTTAACCAACGTCTTAGCCGCGTCTAAAATATAATCTAAATCCCCGCCGCGTTTTCTATCAGAACACTCCAGCAAAATAATGGTATCAAAATCGGGGATTTGGGGAAGTTCTCCCACGTGTACTTTATCCAGGCCGGGCAGAAATTTCAAATCATTGCCGATGGCCGGTGCGGCATACGCATACACGGTTTTGCCAAGCCGCTCTAATAAAGAGGTCATGGCTAACGTACAACCCAACGAATCGCCGTCGGGATTTAAATGCCCGGCAATAAAAAACTTTTTCCCGGCAAAGATTGCCTTCCAAATGGCTTGAAAACTATCCGGTCTATTTTCCATGCTCGTGTTCCTTTTCAATAACTTGAAAAATGGCTTCTACGCGGGATGCTTTTTCCGGCGTGTCATCATACTCAAACGTAAACGACGGGATGCGTTTCAAATGCAACCGTCCGCGCAGTTGCGCGCCGATTTCCTTGCGTAACAGGCTCAGCGCCTCTTGCGTTTTTTGGCGGTCTTCGGGCGAACCAAATACCGAGAAGTAGACCTTCGCCGTTGTTAAGTCTTTAGATACGTGCACCGCGGTAATGGTAACAACCCCACCAAAGTCGCCATTGGCGGCCTTGCGGGTGATAAGGGTATTGATTTCCTCTAATAAAAGGGTTTCCAAACGTTTAATTCTATCTATCATATAGTAGATTATAGCATTTTAATGGGATATCCCATCATGCTTGTTTCGGTGGGGTATTTTAGAGCGATATATCAAATTTAAAAAAAGGACTTGAATTTTTTCTCAAAACGTATTAAATTATGTAAAAGGTACCTTTATAGTGCTTTTTAATATAAGTAATAAAGGAGAATAATTATGAAACAAGGTTTCACCTTAATTGAATTACTGGTAGTCGTATTGATTATCGGTATTTTGTCTGCCATTGCGCTGCCTCAGTACACCAAAGCGGTGGAAAAGTCCCGCGCCGCAGAAGCCATTCAAATGTTGGGTGATTTGGCTACTGCCGAACAAATCTACTACATGAGCACCGGCTCTTTCACTGACAAATTGGATGAATTGGACATTGAATTTCCCAACATTATAGAAAACACTGCTAAAACGAAAAACTTCATCCTGACGGTAAGGGCCACTACTCCATCGCTCTTGGCGACTGCCGCTCGCACCAAAGATGGTGCTAACGTAGTTTCGGATTCTTCCGATCCATTGTCCTACGGTATCAGTTTGAGCTTAACCTCTGCCGGTGCGTTGACCCGTTGGTGCGCTGGACCAGACGATACTTCCGTTCAAACGGACGTATCTTCAACCTGTAAGTCCATTTCTGGTAATAGCAGCGGCCTTATTAAATAAGGTTTATTTCGTATAAAACCTACCCTCGGCCCGGCCGGGGGTTTTTTATGCCCGCTTAAGCCTACCCCCGTAAGCGGGGTATTTTTAGGGGGTATAAAATTTAAAAAAAAGACTTGAAATTTTTCTCAAAACGTATTAAACTATGTAAAAGGTACCTTTATGGTGCTTTTTAATATAAGTAATAAAAGGAGAATAGTTATGAAACAAGGTTTCACCTTAATTGAATTACTGGTAGTCGTATTGATTATCGGTATTTTGTCTGCCATTGCGTTGCCCCAGTACACCAAAGCGGTGGAAAAGTCTCGCGCGGCGGAAGCCATTCAAATGTTGGGTGATTTAGCCACTGCCGAACAAATCTACTACATGAGCACCGGCACTTTCACCAGCAACTTGGATGAATTGGACATTGAATTGCCCAACATTAGCAACGGCACCACCGCTAAAACGAAAAACTTCATCCTAACGACTTCGATTGACGGTAATGGAACGCTCACGGCACATGCCGATCGTACCAAAGATGGCACAAACACTGTATCGGATTCTACCGACCCGTTGTACTACGGTATCGGCTTGAGTTTGACCTCTTCTGGTGCGATAACTCGCTGGTGTGCTGGCGTTGGTGGATCTGCGCCTAGTTCCTCCACTAGCGCTACCGCGACCTGTAAGTCCATTGCCGGTAACAGCACTGGTCTTATTAAATAAGGTTAATTTCGTATAAAACCTACCCCCGGCCCGGCCGGGGGTTTTTTATGCCCCGGCAACGCAACACTACTAATTATTACCCACGCAATTTAAATATCTTTCCGCTAAACTGTATTTTCCCCCTATAAATTTAAAATGGGCTTTTCATTTTGCTCTCTTTATGATAGTATTTAATAGGAGTATTCCCCCTTGGTGCGGGAAAGTTGTTTTATATTATTTTAACGAGGAACCTTATGACTAACAGAACACCTATCATTGCCGGAAACTGGAAGATGCACAACACTTTAGCGGAATCGGCCGCGCTCATTACGGCACTCACTAAAGCCGGGAATAAAAACAAAGCCGAAATTATTGTAGCCCCTTCTTATACATCGCTCGCGGAAGTAGCCAAACTGGCCCGGGGTTCTGAAATTCAGGTCGCCTCGCAAGATGTTCATTGGGAAGACAAAGGTGCTTTTACCAGCGCCGTTTCCCCCGTACAAGCCAAAGATGCCGGCGCCACGATTACCTTAATCGGACACAGTGAACGCAGAAGCGTTTTCGGGGACAGCGATGAAATTTTGAATAAAAAAGTAGCCGCCGCGTTGCGCCACGGGCTGAAAGTGATTTTCTGCGTAGGCGAAACGTTGCAAGAGCGCGAAGAAAATAAAACCATGCAAGTAATTGAATCTCAACTTAAAAACGGTTTGGCCAATTTTACCCAAGAGCAATTAAAAGGCATCGTCATTGCGTATGAACCGGTATGGGCGATCGGCACCGGGAAAACCGCCACCCCCGAACAAGCCCAGGAAGTACACGCCGCTATCCGCGCATACTTAACCGGCGCTTATAGCGAAGATTTTGCCCAAGCCACCCGCATTTTGTACGGCGGCAGCGTGAAAGATTCTAACGTAGATGAAATTATGGCACAACCCGATGTAGACGGTGCGCTGGTAGGCGGACAGTCACTCATTGCGGAAAAATTTGCCCGCATTATTAACTTTAACTAACAGGTTGCTAATTTATGGATACCGCTAAATTGATTGATCATACCCTTTTGAAATCTGCCGCCACTGAGCCGGATATTAAACGCTTGTGTGACGAAGCCCGGCAATATGGGTTTTGCAGCGTATGCGTAAATCCGTTTTGGGTATCTTACGCCAAAAAGCAACTCCAAAATTCCGGCGTAAAAGTTTGCACGGTAATCGGGTTTCCGCTCGGGGCCAACACCACGGCCGTCAAAGCCTATGAAACCGCCGATGCCGTTAAGAACGGAGCCGATGAGATTGATATGGTTATCAATATCGGTGCCTTGCGGGCCAAACAGTACGATATTGTTTTAGCCGATATAGAGGCTGTCCGAAACGCCTGCCCGGGAAAAGTACTCAAAGTAATTATTGAAACTTCGCAACTAACCGAAGAAGAAAAAATCAAAGCGTGTGAGTTATCCGCTGCGGCCCAAGCCGATTTTGTCAAAACATCTACCGGATTTGTCGGCGGCGGTGCCACCGCGGAAGACGTAGCCTTGATGCGTAAATCTATCCCTGCCCGGATGCAGGTAAAAGCCTCCGGCGGGATTCGTTCCCGCACCGATTTTGATGCTATGACCGCCGCCGGGGCTACCCGGATCGGAGCCAGCAGCGGCATTGCTATTATAGAGGGAAAATGATTACAAATTGGGATATTATTTCTAGCGCAAATGTTTCAGGATCGGGCCGTTCGTTTACCTTAATGATAGACGGAACGGAAAACGATGCCCGTCTCATTGCCAAAAAATTAGCCGGCTATTGCCAAGCCCCACAACCGGCTAAACCGCCGTTTACGTACGCTTTTGCTTTGCCCGCTAATTTAGACGAATCAACCTTGGATAAAATCCGCACCGCTATGCAAGAAGGCTCCGAACAAGCCAACAAAGTAAATCAGTTTGTGCCCGGTGGCTCGCTGGGGAATCCTTTATTTAATACGCCGCAGAGCAATACTCCCAAACCGCCCACGCAGGTGGATATCAATCCGGCCGACAGTTTTTTAAAAGACAAGCCCGCTCCACCGGCACCTAAAGCCCCGCAAGCCCCTGTGGAACCGGTCGCCACGCCGGCGGAAAAACCGGTTACTCCGGCGGATATGCCCGTCAATGACCAAGATATGCTGATTAAAGACATGGAAGACACCATGCTCGGCAAAATGCCTTTGGAAGATATCTTCGCCGCTGAAACTAAATACGATATGTATTTAGATTTGGAAAACAAAACACTTACTAAAAACCCGCAAAAACAAAGCGACGAAAAAATGAACAATTTGGCCGATGATGTGGCTGAAATAGACAAAGCCTTTGATATTTTTGATCAAAAAATTAAGGACCAGACTACAATTATGGATTTAGCAGACTTGCAAGCTGTAACCAGCAAACTCTCCCAAAAAGATTTGGGATTTATGGAAAACTCCGACGGTGGCAAAAATGCCAATCCGTCAAATGAAGATAAAAAACCGGCTGATTTTTCGGTACAATCCGTACAAACCGGTCCGGAAGGTTCTTCCGAAGCCGCCCCGGAAGAAGAAGCACACGGCACAATCCCGGAAGAAACTTTCTTGGGGAATACCATTCCGCCTACTTCTGAAACGGATAAAACCCAAAATGCCGCTGACGGCTTGCCGGATATTTCCGTACGGGGAGAAGTGGAAGACGAACATTTGGAAAAAACCTTCAACTTTGAAACTACGTTAAGTACGGAACTTATGCGTACGCAATACGAAAAATCGTTCCGCACAGAATCAATACAAGTCCCGCAACCGGTTAAGCCCAAACCGGCCAAAACGCCGGAGCCTGATCCCAATTTAGCCCAACCGCTTCCCCGGAAACCCGAAGAGGAAATAAATAAAATTTTGGAAGCGGAAAATACCAATCCCGAATTTGATCCCGCCCAGCCGTTGCCGTTGGGTGCTACGGTATCGCCGGAAACCCCGGTTGAAACAAAACCCGTTGAGCCGGAAATTGCCGCACCGGAAGAGGAATCCGAAGCCGGGAAAACAACCTTACGCTTGCGTCGCAAACCGCCGCAGGCTCCGCAACCCGTCGCGCCGGAAGAGGAATCCGAAGCCGGAAAAACAACCTTACGCTTGCGTCGCAAACCGCCGCAGGCTCCGCAACCGAAAGCACCGGCATCCCCCGGCAAACGCAAATTAGTATTACCCGCTAAACAAGAGCCGCCGGCTGTTTTGCCGCCGACCGCGCCCGTTGCGCCGATGCCGGCCGCCACGCAACCCGAAGTGGCTATGTCGGCTCCTCAACCTGAACCGGTAGCCGCTAATGATGTACCGCAACCTGGGTTGGAAAAAACACGCACTATAGATTATTCTATTGAATTGCCGCTTTCCGAACTTAAAAAGCACAACTGGCCGCTAGAGGTGCCGCTCTTACCGACCTACACGTTAGAGAACTTCGTTCTTTCCGTTAACCGCTTTGCCCACGCTACGGCGATTTCCGTCATAGACAACCCGGGCAAATTATATAACCCGCTTGTTTTCCACGGGACAACCGGCACCGGGAAAACCCACTTCTTAAATGCGATGGCGTATGGGTTTTCCAAAAAATACGGTCAAGAAAACGTATTTATGACAAACGGTGTACGTTTTTCGCGCGGTATCCAACGTTATGTAATGGAAGGAAACATTGAGAAGTTTGAGAAATTTATGGAAAGCGTCAAAGTCTTACTCATTGACGATATCCACTTGCTCGCCATTAACGAACAAAACCGCGCGCATATTTCCAAACTGCTTAATAAATTCTTAAAAGAACAAAAGCAGATCGTCATTACTTCCAAATATCCGCCGGAAAGTTTAGGCCGCTTGGAAAGTTTGATTCAATTTAAATTAGATTCGGGTTGGATTTCCGAACTCAAAACCACTACGGGCAATTCGCACCTTAAGATTGTTCGCAGTATGATTGCCAACAATGGTATTGATTTGACCGACGAACAAATTAACCAATTCTTCAGCGGCACACATATTACGCTTAGCACCATTATGCGTAGTATCCGCCGTTTAAAAGTATTGGAAAATTTAGTTGCTCCGCACATGGAAGAAAACCAACGTACGCAAGCGGCTTTATTTGAAAAACTGCTCGCTACCACAGGAGAAGATCCCAACAGCGAGTTGCTTTCCAAAGATCCGTCTTCCATTACGTCTATCACCACCGTTGGCAACGGCGAATGGGGACGTATTGGTTTTTTCTATCCCAGCAATAACTCCAGTGCTATGAATTGGATGGTTTACGCGTTAGAACAACGCGCCAAAGAGTTGGGCATCAGCGGCGGATTTGATATTGCCGTACGGTCTTCTTATTCTACGGAGAACATCATTTCCTCGGCCTTTAAAATTGCCAACCTGTGTGATAACAAAAAGTTACGCGGTGCGGTCATTTTAGGACCTTCTCTGACGGTTTGCGAACCATCCGTGCGGGAAAACTTTTACGATATTCTTACGCACATGTTGGAAATTATGCTCATCCGCTGCGGTATCATCAATACCGAAACGATGCGTCAACCCAGCACGTACGTAAAAGTAATTTCTGAACTATTGAGGTAATTATGAAAAAATGGGCCGTCATACTGATTTGTATGAGCGCATTGTGTGCTTGCACACACGCTTTAAAACCTGCCGTTAAAGAAGGAAAAATCGCTCCTTCTTTTAACGACACGCTTTTAACAAGCGATTATTTATGGGTACGCGGTTTAGGGGCCGCCAATCCGGCCCATACATCTGACTCACAACGCCGCATTATGAGCCGCGAAGCAGCCATTGCGCACGCCTATCAACGTGCTACCGAAGTTTTGTATGGCACACAACTAGACAGCCACATACAAGTAGTAGACACTATTTCCGTGGGAAGCACGATTGATTCCTCTTCTTCCGGAATTATCCAACAGATGGAACTTGTGTCCACTGATTATTTGGAAGATGGCGGTTGCACTGTGGTGATGCGTTTATCCCGCGAACATCTTAAAAAAGCCGGCATTGATCCGGAGGGTAAAAAATGAAAAAACTGTTTTTAATTTGTTTAATTGCGCTAGTGACGCTGACGGCGTGCCGTTCGTTTCGTATCGGGCCGAAAGGCGAAGGCGAATATGTGGTAGCCGAATCTTTAGTTCCTTACGATGAAAACAATTTGCGTCAAATGAAAAAAGACGGCATTTTAGCCGCCCAAAAAGCGGCTGTAGAGCAAGTAGCCGGTATCTTTATTTCTTCTGCCACCACGGTGGACCAAGCGCAAATAGTGGAAGATAAAATCGTTTCAAAATCGGCCGGTTTTATCCGCCATAGCCACGTCGTCAAATCGTACCGCAAAGGCAACGATTTTTACACCAAAATCAAAGCCATGGTTCTTGTCAAAGACATTGGCGACATTATCAAGCAAACCGAATCAGACGCGTTTGCCAAAAAAACCATCATTTTAGTGGCTTCGCGCGAAACGGTAGGAGACGATATTTCTCTTAAACAAGATTGCAAACAGGCTATTTACCGTGCCCTTAAAACGCAACCGTTTTCGCTCATTAACGGAGACAATTTAAGCCAGAATAACATTGATAACCCCAACCCGGCTATTGATAAGGCACGCGGAGAAGGGGCTCGTTTTATTATTGTGGCCGAAGCATCCACCGGTCCGCTGGAAGCCTTAACCACCAGCACGCTTTCTCCCTTTAAAACCTACCGGGCGCGTGCCAATTTGCGTGTATATTCTACCAATAACTATGCCGTCGTTGCCGAAGGCGCACAACAACAAAGCGGGCTGGATCCGTTGCCGGAAATCGCCGCGCAAAAATCCATTTCCGCCGCGTGCGAAAGTGCTGCCAAACAATTAGCGGATCCTATCAACGCGGCAATCAACTCGGCACAGACTTTTCAATTAACTGTTAAAAACGTCAAAACGATTGAACGCCTGAAACAATTACAAGATATTTTAAAGGAACTCCGCGAAATTGAAGATTTTAATTTAGTGCGTTATGCCAATTCCAGCGCACAATTTGAAATTTCGGCCAATACTTCTACGTCAGAAGAATTGACTGCTAAAATTATCCGCAAATATAATGTGAATTTCACAGTAGTAATGACAACACCGTCAACTATCGTATTAAGTTTTAATTGATTATGTTAGCCAATATCTGCACCGGGGCCATTAAAGGGATTGAAGGTTTTGAAGTCCGCGTGGAAGTGGATATCGCCTCTGGTATGCCCACCTTGGCCGTCGTCGGTCTCCCGGATGTAGAAGTACGAGAAAGCAAGGAACGGGTAGTAGCCGCTGTGCGAAACAGTGGTTTTGATTTTCCCAACAAACGTATCACCGTCAATTTAAGCCCGGCCGAACTGCGCAAAAGCGGCACTCATTTTGATTTGCCCATTGCGCTAGGAATCTTGGCCGCCAGCGATCAACTTTCTGCAGACGCCGTGGAGAAATTAAAAAACTTTTTGGCCTTGGGAGAACTTGCTTTAGACGGCTCGCTCCGCCCTTGTGCCGGAGTGTTACCCATGTTAATTTCTTGCCAAAAACTCGGCAAAACGGCCATTATTCCCCCGCAAAATGTACTAGAAGGCCAGGTATCTTCCGCTCCGTTTATTACTCCGCATACACTGCGTGAACTCGTAGATTATTTGACAGGAAAAGCGGACGAAAATACCGTTAAAATCAGTTTTATTCCGCAAGAAGAAAACTCTCCGGAAACCGAACTTGATTTTTCGGATGTCAAAGGCCAGGCTTTGGCCAAACGCGCGCTTGAAATTGCTGCCGCAGGCGGACACAACGTGCTGATGATTGGGTTACCCGGTACAGGTAAAAGCATGCTTGCCAAGCGGTTCCCCGGTATTTTACCGCCGCTTACGCAAGAAGAAGCGTTGGAAATTACCAAAATTTATTCTATTTGCAATTTGATGGGGAAAAGCAAACTCTTAACCCGTCGGCCCTTTCGCGATCCACACCATACGATTTCGGATGTAGCCCTTATCGGCGGCGGTTCTAACCCGCGCCCGGGTGAAGTTTCTCTGGCGCATAACGGAGTATTATTTTTAGACGAATTTGCCGAATTTTCCCGCTCGTCGTTAGAAGTATTACGCGAGCCGTTGGAAAACGGTCAAGTAACTATTTCCCGCGCCAAAGAAACGGTTTCTTATCCGGCGCGCTTTACGCTTGTGGCGGCTATGAACCCATGCCCGTGCGGCAATTTAGGCAATCCCTTAAAACCGTGCACGTGCACACCCATGCAAATCAACCGTTACAAATCGCGCATTTCCGGACCGCTCTTGGACCGCATTGATTTAACCGTTAATTTAAACCCGGTTAAATACACCGATTGGAATAAACACAGTGAAGGGGAAACTTCTGCGCAAATCCGTGAGCGCGTACTCAAAGCCCGCGAAATTCAACGCAAACGTTTTAGCAACACCGGCACAACCGCTAACGCGTTTATGTCGGCCAAAGAACTGAAAGAATTTTGCCCGCTACCGGCGGGGGCAGACACTATTTTGGAAGCCGCGATGCGTAAATTCGGCTTAAGCGCACGCAGTTTGGATAAAATTTTAAAAACAGCCCGCACCATTGCCGATTTAGAAGGATCATCCAACATTGAAATAAAACATTTAGTAGAAGTTATGCAATACCGCCCGCTGGACCGCAAAGGAGTAGCCGACGTATGAACTCCGCCATTTCATCCGCAGAACGCTTGGCCCGTATCCAATTAAATGCGTTTTTATATTTGCGCGCCGATTGGTTGAAACGCCTAATAGAAATTTTCGGTTCTGCCCAAGAGATTCTGCGCCAAGACGCTAAAACTTTATCGCAAGAAGCCAATTTAAACCCCGATACCGCCGCCAAACTTTTGCAAGCCGCTTTCTCTGTTAATCCGCAAGAGGAGTGGGATAAAACCGCCAAACTAAACGGTCACATTTATGTACCGGAAGATGACGAATACCCGCAGTCTTTACGCAATTGCAAAGAAGCCCCTTTGGCTATTTATGTCCTGGGCAAATTACCGTCTGACGAACACGCGTGCGTGGCAATAGTCGGCACACGCAAAATTACACCTTACGGTCGGCGCGTAACCCATAAACTGGGAGAAGAACTTGCAACCGCCGGTGTCACGATTATCAGCGGGCTGGCCCGCGGTATTGATAGCGAAGCGCACGCCGCCGCGGTACGTCTAAAAAAACCGACCGTCGCCGTTATCGGCACAGGTATCGGCCGGTGCTATCCGGCGGAAAACCGCTCATTGGAAAAAGCCTTATTAGAACACGGTGGCGCGGTAGTATCCGAACTTCCTTTTAACAGCCCCCCCAACGCTTTCCATTTTCCGCGACGCAACCGCATTATTGCGGCATTATCGCAACCCGTTGTCGTCGTAGAAGGTGAAATTAAATCAGGCGCACTTATTACCGCTAAACTCGCTTTGGAAATGGGGAAAGACGTTTTAGCCGTGCCCGGCCCGATAGATAGCCCGCAGTCCGGCGGCCCCAATTCGCTTATCCGGCAAGGGGCGGGGGTTGTAACTTCCGTCGCAGATATACTAGACTATATACCACAGCAATCTCGGTTTGGTTTGGACACACGTTTCTTTGAACATAACACCCAAACCCCGGACAAACCGCAAGAAGCCTTATCCGAGCGTCAACAACAAGTGATGCAAATTATCGGTACCGGTTCTTGCAGTTTAGACCAGGTGGCCGAAGGTTTACAAGCCGATGTGCCCGAAGTGGCCGGGCTGCTATTTGAATTGGAAGTACAAGGATTTTTAGCCTGTGAAAATGGACTTTACAGTAAAAACAAATTTTAACTTACTAAGGAAGTGAGCGTATGGCAACCAATATAAAAGGAAAAAAATTAGTTATCGTGGAATCTCCCACTAAACAAAAAACGATTAGTAAAATTTTAGGCAATGAATTTATTGTCCGCAGTTCTTTCGGGCACGTACGCGATTTGCCATCTAAAGATATCGGTGTGGATATTGAACACGACTTTGCCCCCACCTACGAACCGGTGGACCGTGCCAAAAAAATGTTCAAGGAGTTAAGCACGCTGGCTAAATCCGCTCCGGAAATTTACCTCGCTACCGACCCTGACCGCGAAGGAGAGGCCATTGCTTGGCACTTGGTGGAATTATTAAAACTCCCCAAAGAACGCTACCAACGTATTTTCTTCCACGAAATTACCCCGGCTGCCATTAAAGAATCTTTTTCACATGCCCGCAAAATTGATGAAAATCTCGTCAACGCTCAACAAGCACGACGCATTTTAGACCGCATTGTGGGGTACAAGTTATCTCCGCTCTTGTGGAAAAAAATTACCTCTGGGTTATCCGCCGGACGGGTACAATCGGTCGCCGTGCGGCTCTTGGCAGAACGCGCCAAAGAAATTGCCGATTTTAAAGAGCAAGATTATTGGACCATCGGCGCGCAGTTTGAAAAACCAAACACTGCTCCCAAATTTTGGGCACGCGTCACCAAGTGGCAAGGGAAAAATGTGGAACAAACCACCACTTACCATTTGTTTGCCGAAGATTACAAAGTCAAAAATACCGTCTTTGACAATGAAGCCAAATTAGCCCCCTTATCCGAAGTATTGCGTAAAGGGCCTAACACGGTTGTTAAAGTAGAGAAAAAAGAAGTTAAACAAAAACCGAAACCACCGTTTATTACCAGTTCTATGCAGCAAGACGCATACAACAAACTCGGCTTTTCTTCCCAAAAAACGATGATGACCGCCCAAACACTATACGAAGGAATTGAAGTGGAAGGGCAAACTATCGGTTTAATTACTTACATGCGTACGGACTCGTTTAACGTGTCTAAACTCTTGCAAGAACAAACTAAAAAATTCATCGCAGATAAATACGGCACGCAATTTGTGCCCGCCAAACAGCCTATTTACAAAAGCAAAGTTATGGGTGCCCAGGAAGCCCACGAGGCCATCCACCCTACCGATGTGCGGCGTACTCCTCAAAATATGAAACCGTTTTTGACGGCAGATCAATATAAACTGTACGAACTGATTTGGTTACGTTTCGTGGCCAGCCAAATGGCTGACGCCGTATTTAATACCGTCGCCATTGATATTGCCGCCGGAGATGAACAAACGTGTTTATTACGCGCTAACGGCCGCACGGTTAAATTCCCGGGATATTTGTCTATCTACAAAGACCAAGACGAAGAAGAAAATAACGAAGAAAGCACCAGCGCACTCCTACCGGTTTTGGCCGAAGGCGACACGCTGACACTGCTGGACATTAACACCAAGTCCCACAAAACCACTCCGCCGCCTTGTTACAACGAAGCAAGTTTAATTAAAACACTTGAAAAGCACGGTATCGGACGTCCGTCTACTTACGCGCCGACTATCAAAACGATTTTAGACCGTAAATACATTACCCGCCAACCCAAAACGAGCAAACTGATTGCTACCGATTTGGGTATTACGGTAACGGACAGTTTAAAAGATTTCTTCAAAGAGATTATGGACTTGTCTTATACGGCCGGCGTGGAAGAGCAATTAGACCAAGTGGCCGAAGGCTCTCAAAAATGGGTTAAACTTCTATCAGACTTTTACGTAAATTTCAAACGTGAATTAGATGCCGCCGACAAAGGGATGCAACGCCCGGCCGCTAAAGAAACCGATGAAAAATGCCCCATCTGCGGCAAAATGATGCTGCAAAAACGCAGCCGCTTTGGGGCGTATTTGGTATGTAGCGACACCGCGTGCAAGGGCAAAATCAATTTAACGAGTTCCGGCGAAAAAGTGGCCCCGCAAGAAACTAACGAAGTTTGCGACAAGTGCGGTGCACCGATGGTCATTCGTACCGGACGGCGCGGGAAATTTATGGCGTGTTCGGCTTATCCCAAATGCAAAAACACTTATTCTATAGATGCCAACGGCAACAAAGTATCCTCTACCGGGCCCATTGTTACCGATCGGTTGTGCGAAAAATGCGGCAAGCCTTTTGTGCTACGCTCATCAAAACGCGGGGAATTTTTGGGTTGTTCGGGTTACCCCAAATGTAAAACCATTGTAACGGTAACACCGGAAGAAATCGCCCAAATTAAGGCCGCGCACGAAGCAAAACAAAAAAAGATTTAACGGAGAGCCCCGTGGAAGAATGGGTAGATGCGTTTTTGCTACATTTACAAAATAAGAATTTTTCGCCCTTAACACTTAAAAGTTACCGGGCCGATTTAGGGGAATTTTTGGCTTTTTTAAACCAACGCGGATTAAACGATATACGCCATTTTACGTCGGCCAACATCCGCTCTTTTTTAGCCGCTTTGCAAACGCATCATAACCCTGCACGCAACACCATGTTGCGCAAAATTGCTTCACTACGCAGTTTTGCCGGTTATTTATTGGAGCAGGGTGAACTCGTGCGCAATCCGTTTAAGTTGCTTTCCACCCCCAAACGGCAGAAAATTCTTCCTAAATTTTTAACCGTACCGGAAACAGCCCAGTTGTTAGCCGCGTCTACTCATACAAAAATGTCTCCGCGTGACCGGGCTTTATTTGAACTGATGTACTCCAGCGGGCTGCGCCGTAGCGAAGTGGTAGGCTTGAAAATCAGTGATATTGATTTCTTTAACGGGATTGTAAAAGTGCTGGGAAAAGGTTCCAAAGAACGTTTAGTGCCGGTTACGGATGCCGCATTAGTGGCCTTAAAAGATTATTTGGCTTGCCGCCCCAATCCGCAACCGCAAGAAGCACTTTTTTTAAATAAAAACGGCAAACCGCTTACCGGAGACGGCCTGGCCTATATCTTCAAAAATACAGCCATTGCCGCTCATTTAGTGCGTCGCGTAACACCGCACAGTTTGCGCCACTCGTTTGCCACGCATCTGCTTAACAACGGTTGCGATTTGCGCAGTTTACAAGAAATGCTGGGCCACAAAAGTTTGGCCGCTACACAAGTATATACGCACGTATCTGTAGAAAAATTAAAGAAAGTGTACGAGCACGCCCATCCCAAGTATAAAGGAATAAAACAATGATTGGAATAGGTATTGATATCGGCGGAACATTCATTAAATTTTTCGTATTAAACGAAAAGGGAACCGTTTTGCGCGCCGATAAGTTAGAAACCGAAGGCATCCGTACCGCCGATGAATTTATTGATAAATTAGCGCTCTTTATTAACCGAATTAAAAAAGAATATGCCGGCAAACCGCTGGCCGTTGCTGTCGGCGCACCGGGGGATGTGGATAATCAAAAAGGCATCTTGCGCTATAACCCGAACCTGAAATTTACCGATATGACCGATTGGCCCATTGCGAAAAATATCTTTGAGAAAACCGGTATTTTACCCCACGTTGCTAATGACGCCACCCTGGCCGCTTGGGGCGTGTACGAAACCGATTTGCACCGGCAAGGCAGCAATGTTCTCGTCGTTACGTTAGGCACCGGTGTGGGCGGTGGGCTAATTATCAATCAAGAACTTTACCAAGGATCTAACGGTTCAGCCGGAGAAATTGGCCACACCAAAATAGCCGATTTAACTACAGGGCCGCTGTGTGGTTGCGGCGCACGCGGATGTTTGGAAGCCTTCGTGGGGACTATCGGAATCAAACGACGCGTGTTGGAAGCCGTTAAAGAGCATCCGCAAAGTGAACTTGCCAAAAGAGTACACCAAACAAAAGATTTTAAAATTGAAGTCGTTTTCCAAGCGGCCGAACAAAAATGCCCGGTTGCACTCAAAATTTGGGAAGATACCGGCTATTATTTAGGGGTTGGTATTGCCAATTGGGTGCTGACTTTAGACGTGGACACGGTTGTACTCACCGGTGGAGTGTCCGGCGCGGCGCCGTATTTTATGCCGGCGCTTAAGCGCGTACTGGCAAATCAACAAATCAAAACCCCATTTAATCAACTGAAACTTTTAGTATCTAAAAATCCAAACATAGGAGGCATCGGCGCGGCGCTTTATGCTATTTATCACGCCCAACGTCTCCCCTGATATATGCGAAAAACAAGTTGGCTCCTTTTATTATTGCTCGGCTTATTTCTCCCGCTTTGGGCAGAATCGGAACGCACTTTACCTGCTCCCAATGACGAGGGGTTTGTCTATTTCACCGCCGACAATGCCACCTTGGAACCGCAAGATAAAAAAGTTAATTTAACCGGGCACGTAACGCTTATTCAAAAAACGCCCGACGGGAAAAAACGTACCGTCACCGGTGAAAACATCACCTATGACCAACTTAATACCACCCTTACTTCCGTGGGGCCCATTACACTTGACGACGGACAAGGTGGCATTTTACATGCCGAAAACATTTGGGGGAATTATGCCACTAAAGATTTTAAGGCCGAACGTTTAAGCACCGAATATCCCCCCCTGCGCGTTTTAAGCGCCAAAGAAATTTCTTCCAAAAACGGTAAGAAAATTTTACGCAAGGCCGAAGTTACTTGTTGCGATTGCGAGAAACCGCACTACACATTATCCGTCGGGAAATTATCCGTTTCCCCGCAAAAAAAAGTGTTGGGGACTAATGCCGTTCTCAAACTAGACGGCTTCCCGGTTTTGTATTTGCCCGTTTTTTGGCGGTCTTTAGATTCTCAAAAACCGTGGACAACTTACGTAGATTTTACCCAAAGCAATAAAGTGGGCTTTGGGGTGCTTACCTCATCGGTTTTTAAACCGGTGTTTGGCTTACGGCCTATTTTGAATTTAGACTATTACACTAAATCCGGCTTCGGAATTGGCGGCGGTCTTACCGCGGTCACTTCCCCCACCTTACGCGGTAGCGCAGAGTACTATTATATCCATGACAACGCCGCTGATGATTTGGATTTAGCCGACTCCAAACGCTGGGGATTGCAAGGCGGTTATTGGTGGGAAATGTATGATTCTTCCAACCATTTCAATAATGCTTCCGGCGCATTGTATCAATTACAAACCCAATTTCGTAAAGTGTCCGATCCTTATTTTAACGATTCTTTTTTCCGCAGTAACCCGTATGTATTTATGCCAGACCAGCAAACCGATTTGGCCGTTTCCCGCCAAACTCGCCGAACAACATTTCGGGTATCCTACCAGGAAAAAGAAATTTTTGCTTGGAACAAAAAAGAATTTATGGCCGAAAAACGGGTACTGCCGGAAGTAAAATTTAATATCCTTCCGTTTAATGATCCGTTGCTAAAACTTTCTCACCGGTTAGAAACCGATTTCAATAACACTTCTTCTCTCGTGTATCGCAACCAATCCCCGAACGAAGAAGGCCCCTATAACTCGCAAGCACACGCCCGTTGGACCACAGCCAAATCGTTGCGTTTGTCGCGCGGATTTACCTTTATGCCCAGCGTATTCTATGACCAAACCGTTACCCTTAACGATTCCAATTACGACAAAAAAGATGCGTGGATAGCCCGTCTGGGAACTGACCTAAATTTACAAACGCACTCTTTTTTGGGCACGACAGACTTGGGCTATCAATTCACTAAACGCCTTTCCACCGGCACGATTACTTCCGATCACTTTTCCGAAGACAAAGGCATTGAACGCAACCGGTTATATCTGAAAAATTATTACCGCCCCACCTTCAATACGTACGTGCGATTGTCCGCCGGATTTAACTTATCCGATTATACGTACAACTTAACGGATGGATACGGGCGCGAAATCGGATGGGAACATTTAAAAGAACGCATTGATCCTTTCCTGGCCGAGTGGGGATACAACTCTCCGAACGGAGCCGTCAATTTTTTTATACAAGATCAATACGACTTGGTTGCAAAGAATATAAATTTTATCGCACAATCTAATTTTGTCATTAAAGACCAAGTGCTAGGCCTGGGTTTAAATAACTTTGCCGACCATATCGATCCGGGCTCTCTCTATACCACCAATGCCGATCGTTATACCGTTACTACCACCCTGGGATTACGGCCCAAAAGTCGGATTTGGACACTGGACCTGGGCCTTGATGCTGTATTTTTCCGCGGCAGTGTGGTCGGGTTTAATAAAATGGCACGACTGGTACGAGACTTCCATGATGCCCGGTTAGATTTTACGTTGCGTAACCGCAATAAAAATTTATCCTTTGCGTTACGCTTTACGATTTTATGCGGACATAAAGACCGCAATACCGCTCCCTTGCCCGAAGATACCTATTGGTATCCGTGGCGCAAAGAGGGCGATTTAAGAGACTAAAAGGAGACACCTCATGAACACACACGCGCCCTACGCAGGGTTTTTCAGACGAGCCGTTGCTTTTATTGTGGACTTGTTGGTAATAAATATTCCGCCACTTTTTATTTGCTGGCTACTGTGGCTTTCACAAATCAATGCATTAGATTCTTTTAGTGATGAACAAGAATTTCAGTTAGCCTTGTTCGGCCTGATTATGTTGTTGTTTTTTGTTTATCACGGGCTGCTACTTATAACATATTGGCTTTATTTTGCGTTTTTTGAAAGTTGCCACAAACAGGGCACCTTGGGGAAAATGCTTCTAAAAATTAAAGTCATAGACCAACAAGGCAACCGCCTGAGTTTCGCCCGCGCTACCGGGAGAGCCTTTGCTCGTATTTTGTCGCAACTTTCCTTACAAATCGGGTTTGTGATGGCCGGTTGTACCCACCGCAAGCGCGCATTGCACGATATGATCGCACAAACCTATGTGGTTGAAAAATCTTTTCAGCCGGGAGACGAACTGCCGGACTCTCCCCATCATCCGGTTTGGTTAGGCATCTGGTGTGCGGTATTAACGCTCTCTTTTGTCCTAATGCTTACTCAAAATCTTGCCGAACAAAAGGCCGTTTTGGCCGTTCAAGAAGCCGCCTTGCAACTGCAAGATTTGGCGCAAACCCAAAAAGAACTTCCCCAGCCCAGTGCCAACGGCACCCGCTATTTTCGTCACGCAGACGGATACCGCGCCTTGGTAGGAGCCGGTACGGGAATTTCATTATTTTTGCCTCGTAACAGTGACGAAGTTTGCTGTGAAGAAAACGAAGAAAAAAGTTGTGCCAAAATGGGCCTGCCGGTTTGCGAGTAATTGGGTAGAAGGCAAAACGCACCCCGGGTAAAAAAGCCCGGGGTGCGTTTATTTTAGTGAAGAAAAAATCACAGCAAATCCCAACGCCAATCGTTCCATTGGTCGCCAGCGCCATTGGTACCTTTTTCTATTTTCTCGCAAAAATGCCCTTTGTTACGGATATCGGTGCCTATACTTTGGCTATGCCCATTATAAAATTCAGTACATTGAAGTTTAGAATTTTGTATATTTTTTCTAAATCCGGTGCATTTATATTTCCCTTTTGTCCAAACCGCACCTATGGTTATGTTAGAAAAATTGGTCATACCTAAATAAACATCAAAATCTTCTCCGCGTCGCACCGAATCGGGCCCTTTAACGGCCGGGCCACATTGCGTGTTAACATAATTAGTAAAATTGCCGCTTACTTGCGGTTTATCAAGCGGTAAATCTAAACTTAATTCATCAAAATTAGCCGCATATTTCCCGTTGGCTAAATAATAGGCAGCCTCGGCCTGTTCAATACTTCGCAATACTGCTTTTAATTGTGCGTTTTTGCTGCGTTGCACCGCTTTTTTATATTGCGGCAACGCAATAGCAGACAAAATTCCTATGATTAAAACAACAACTAATAATTCTATAAGCGTAAACGCTTTTTTACAATGCCTGTTCTTCATGTTAACACTCGTTTATTTGGCTAAAAACTCCAATGCGGAGTAAATGAGTCGCCTGGCAAGTCGGCCAGTAAGTGTGGGGCACTGCCGTCCATATCCATCAAATACAGTTGGCGTTTACCGTTACGCGTGGTGGTAAAAGCAATAAAACGCCCGTCGGGAGACCAAGTCGGGTCCTCATTAGAGCCGGCATCGGTGGTTAATCGGCGCAACTGTGTACCGGTCAAATCCACGAGAAAAATATCCATCGGGTGATACGGCTCTTCCCGACCGGAAAACACAATCCACTCTCCGGTAGGTGACCATTGCGGCGTATCGGACCAGTTAAAGTTTTTCGTTAATGCGCGCGTTTGCCCGGTAGCGAGTTCCATCACATAAATCTGCGGATTGCCAGCCCGGTTAGACACAAACGTGATATATTTCCCGTCCGGCGAATAAGACGGCGAGCCGTCTACCGAGGCTTTATTGGTAATGCGTTGTTTCGTATGATTTTCCAAATTATAAATATAAATACTGGGGTTAGAACCACCGGTGCTGGTAAACACAAGCGCCTTCCCGTCCGGAGAAACTCCGCCGATTAAAGAAAGTCCGCCGCGAATTACGACCGGCGCAATTTTACCGGCTTTTAAGTCAATGGCAAAAATATCCGGGTTGCGGTATTTATATGTAGTATAAAAAATGCGCCCGTCTTTAGACCAACGCGGTAATAAAGCGATACTGCGATCATTCGTGAGTTTTTGTAAATTTTCCCCGTCGTAATCTACCATATAAATTTCTTTATGTTTGGTAGCGTTATTAGAAAAAGCAATTTTTGTATCCGCAATACCGCGTTTGCCGGTTAAAGCCGAGGTAATTTGATCAGACGCAATGTGGGACAAGCGCCGCAAACTGCTTTTTGTCCCTTTGAAGGCTTTGGAAAACACAGGCGTGCGCGTGGACAAATCGTACACATAAATTTTAATAGTATAGTACGGATCGGCATAGGAAATATCCCCGGCCAACAAATAACTTGCCTTGGCTTTAGCCCAACCCGTCATAGTTAGGCTCAGTTTTTTAGCATTAAATTCCGGGCCGTCTTCTTTAACATCAAAATAGCGAGCAAACAACAAATCGGCTCGCAATACGTCGTGCACCAAATTAGCCGCATCTTGACTTTCCGTTTCCGCTTTAAACTGCGGCATGCCGATAGCCGGCAAGTGTTTATCCCCCACCGAAGTAATTCCTATATATACGTCCGTTTTAGGCGCGGCAAAAGCCGGTGTAAAAGCAAACAGACAACCTGCGGCTAAAACCGCTAAAACAATTGATTTCTTCATGGAGTCTCCCGTGCGGTTATTTTAACTTAGCCAGTTCCGCCTTGGCTTGTTTGGCTTCCGGCGAAGCGGCAAATTCCCGCACAATAGAATTGAAATATCTTTTAGCCTCGTCTTTTTTACCTAACGGCACAATGCTACGAGCATATTTAAGACGAGCAGAAGGGACTAGTTTACTTTTTGGAAATTGTTGTAAAAGTTTGGCATACGCAATGGCTGCACTTTTATTATTCCCCAACGCACTGTAGGCATCACCCATCAGCAGATAAGCCTGGTCCACGTTTTCGGCATCGGGATATTTGGAAATATACAATTTAAATCCGGTAGCCGCCGGCTCATAGGCCCCTTTATCCAAGTGCCCTTTGGCCTCGGCAAATAAATCGGAAGGGAGCAAGGCGGCCGACTGTTGCGGGGCTTGCGGCTCGGGCCGCGCCACGGCAGCCGACAAATCATCTAATTTGGTGGAAAATTTAGAAAGTTGCTCGTCCATTTGAGACAAATTCTCATTGGACACAGATAAATTTTGGTTGAGTTCATCCATCTTGCCGGCCAGTTCGGCTTGGTTGGCTTGCATTTGAACGATCGTGCGGTTCAGTTCTTGAAGTTGTAATTTAAGTGTGCTGATATCACTTTGACTGGCCACGCAGCCGGACAGCAAAAAGCCCGAACCGGCCATAAAAATAATTTTAGTTATGTTTTTCATGTACGTTCGGGCTCCTTGCCAAAACAATTTTATCTTACACTAAGAAGCGTATCCGCGCGGCGGTTTTTGGCCCAGCAAGATTGCGTGGCTTCCGTGCAGACGGGTTTTTCTTCCCCGTAAGAAACCGTTTCAATGTTAGCAGCCGGGATACCCAAGCGAACATAGTTGGCTTTGATTTCTTCGGCGCGTTTTTGCCCTAAAGCAATATTATAAGCGGTGGTGCCTCTGTCGTCGCAGTTGCCTTCCACGATAACGCGGTAAGAGGCCAACGTAGCGGCCGATTTAATCGCTTGCGCATTGGCTTCTACAATTTTGCGAGCATCCGCAGATAAAGCCGCTTTATCCAGCGAGAAGTACACCGCACCCAAGGCAATTTCTTGCGCCGGGACAGTGACGGTTTCTTCAATGCTGGTTTCTTCTAATACCATTTCGGTACCGGCATTGCCGGCGGTGAGATCGGCATTGGCGTCGTCTTTAACGTTCTTTTTGCAGGCAGTTAAACCGGCAGCCAACGCGAAAACTAGAACTACTTTAAGTAAGTTTTTCATGTCTTTCTCCGTTTTAGATTTATACTTCTACAATACTAATCATAGCAACTTTTGCCCGTATCGGTCAACGTCTAATTATTCCATTTTTGCAGTAGATTTTATCAACCCAGCAATTTGGCCAGCAATTGGCTGATAATTTTAGGGTTGGCCTTGCCTTTACTCAATTTCATCACTCCGCCAACCAACGCCCCGATAGCGGCCTTATTTCCTTTTTGATAATCTGCCACCGCTTTAGGGTTCGCGGCCATTGCTTCTTTGGCCCACGCTTCCAATTGTCCTTCGTCGCTGACTTGCACCATCCCGCGTTTGGCGATAATGTCGGCCGCCTTTCCGCCATGCGCGTAAATTTCGTCAAATACTTCACGCGCTTGCTTACGGTTGATTTTTCCGCTCTCGGCAAATTCCAACAGTTCCGCCAGTTGCGAAGCAGAAATGGGCGAATCTTCTATTTCTTTTTTTTCAGCGTGCAGCATACCGAGTAAATCGGTTTGTATCCAATTAGATGCCGTTTTCAAAGACACTTTGCCGCTTTTTGTTACCGTCTCAAAATAATCGGCAATTTCACGCGAACTGGTCAGCACGCCCGCATCATAGGCAGACAACCCGGCCTTCATAAAACGAGCCTCTTTACTCGCCGGCATTTCCGGCATTTGTGCTTTGACGCCAGCGAGCCACTCATCGGTCAAAACTACCGGGGGCAGGTCCGGCTCCGGGAAATAGCGGTAATCCAACGAGTCTTCTTTGGAACGCATGGGCCGGGAAACACATTCCACTTTATCCCACAGGCGCGTTTCTTGTTTCACTTCACCGCCGGCATTTAATACTTCGGTCTGGCGGTTGATTTCAAATGTAAGCGCGTCTTTAACCGCTTTAAACGAATTGAGATTTTTAAGTTCGGTGCGCGTACCGAATTTCTCTTGCCCCACCGGGCGCAACGAAACATTGACGTCTACGCGCAGTTCACCTTTTTCCATATCGCAGTTGGAAGCACCTACCCAGCGCATAATGCGTTTGATCTCGGTTAAATACGCATAGGCCTCGTCGGGGGAGCGCATATCGGGCATGGAAACAATTTCCAACAGCGGGCTACCGGAACGGTTGTAATCTACCAGCGAGTACCCATCAAAATGCGAAGATTTGGCGGCGTCTTCTTCCAAGTGAGCGTGGTGGATGCCGATTTTTTTCTTCTGTAAATTATCTTTGGGGCCAAATGTAATTTCCACATACCCCGCGCCGTTAATCGGTTCGTCAAATTGGGTGATTTGATACCCTTTTGGCAAATCGGGGTAGAAATAATGTTTGCGCGAAAACGAGGAATATTTTTTCGTTTCGCAATGTAGCCCAAGCCCGGCGCGTACGGCAAGTTCCAACGCACCTTCAGTCAGCACCGGCATCACGCCGGGATGGCCCAAACAAATCGGGCAAACGGCGGTGTTGGGTTTGGTATCTTCCCCCACACCGTTTTGGCACGCGCAAAACAGTTTGGTTTTGCTGGCCAGTTGAACGTGAATTTCAAGTCCAATAACCGGTTCAAATTGAGTTGTCACAATAATATTCTCCTAAATTACTATAATATCAAATATGAGATTCTTTTTTAAGCCCACCTCTTATCAAAAAGGGGCCGCACTTGCCGTAGGAGCCACCGCTTTGTGGAAAGTATTGTCGTTTGTCAACGCACTACTTATAGCGGCCTACTTCGGCGCCGGGCACACAACCGATTTATATTTCTTTTTATTACTCATCATAGGGGTAGGCTTATATTTTTTGCAAAGGTTAAATGCTGCCATTATTGTTCCGCAAGCCATGACTATGGAAGCACAAAAGCCGCTTTCCGAACGGCCTTTATTAAATGGTTTTCTGTATTTTTATGGTGCACTGGCACTGCTCTTTATACTGATCGGCACTCTTTTTCCGCTACCCACCATACAATTATTTTCCCGCTTCTCGGCTGATTTTTTAACCGCCCAACGCCCGCTTATCACGTGGGGGCTTATCTTGTTTGGTTTGCAAATTTTATCTGCTTATCAATTAGCGGTTTTGGAAATGTACAAGCGATTTGCCACGGCCTTATTTACCCCGCTCAATGCGGTGCTGCCCTTATTATTTTTAGTCGTACTCGGGCATCGTTGCGGCATCATCAGTATGATGTATGGGTTTGTAGCGGCACACCTACTGCAAATTATCTTATACAGTTGGGCTATGCACAGGGAATTATCTTGGCGATTTACTCGCGCAGCATTATGGCAAGGGAGAGTTTTTGCCAAAAACGCTATTAGCAATCAAATCATTGAAACGGTCGTACTTATCAGCGGGTTCTTGCCTTTGTATTTGCTCAGCGGACTTTCCGCCGGACTCGTAAGCGCCTTAAATTATGCCAAACAACTTTCCGAATCGGCCAACGAAGTTTTTACATTGCGAATTTCCAACGTATCTAAAATCGGTTTAACCGAAAGTGCCGCTAAAAACGAACAGGCAACTTTTAACGCTGATTATCTGCGCGCCCATCATTCCTTATGTTTTATCTTGGCACCGCTGGCGATATTTTCTATTTTTTATGCGCCTGAAATTATTACTATTTTCTTTAAACGCGGTGCTTTTACCGTATTAGATGTGCGGCATACGGCTGCCTTTTTGCGCCCCTTGCTGGCCGTTATGCTTATTATGGGACCTTGTGCGATGCAAAGTAATGCAGTGGTAGCGGTGCGAAAAATTAAGGAATTTCTGCCCTACACGTTAATTGGCAGTGTGTTATTTATTGTTACTTTGCCCTGGGCTGTTAAAACGGCCGGGGCGTTTGCGTATCCGTACGTACAGTTATTTTGGTGTATAGTAGGGTTGGTTATTAACGTCATTTTTTTACGAAAATTTATTCCGTGGCTGGCCATACGCGTATCGCTATTAGATGCGGGCCGGTTAGTTTCCCTTAACATCTTATCACTCCTGCCTTGCGCGATATATACGTGGTATTTAGCCGGAAAAAATCCGTGGGGATTGGTATTTGTAAACGGAGTGATATTTGTATCGGTTTTGGCCGGATTAACTGCTTACAGTGGGGATTTGCAACGCTTTTTACGCACGGTGCGTCAGGCGCCGTAGCCAATGCAGCAACCGGAAATACGAAAATCGCCCTTCCAAACTTTTATCAAACAACCATTGACGCACGCGAAATTTAAACGATCGTGCGGAAAAAAGGCCTGGTGCAACGCGTAACTCGTTACGATGCGCCCGCAAAAAATCTTCCTCTTCGCGGCAAAGCGAATTGACTTCCATAAAACTACACAAAAACACGCGGCACACATATTCAAACCCGGGGGCAAAAGTCTCATAGTTTCCATCTTGTTTGAGCACGGCCCGTGCTTGCGAAAAGCCCGTAATCAAATTGCCAAACCGCTTTAAACCGCTATGACTTTGCGAAGCGGGATGCTGACGGTAAAAATAGTATGTTTCGGCAGAAAAAGCGATTTGTTCCGCACTTGAAATTAACTGTATCGTCGGAGCGATATCTTCCCCGTTTTGCAAAACACTTTTCATCGGTATCAGTTTGGCAAGTAATTCTCGCGCGATAAGTTTGCCACTTAAACTCATCACCGCGGAACAATCTTCAAAAATTTTCACACGTTCCGGGCCGGTCAAAATTCGCTCATAAAAAAGTGGCGGCACCGCAAAAGTATCGGGTAGTTCTCCGTCAAACTTAACAATGGGCACCACCACCAGAGGCGCTTGGGAAATTTGGGCTGTTTTCCACAAGGTTTCTATATAATCGGCAGGCAGTGTATCATCGCCGTCAACAAAAACGACATACTCACCCCGGGCTTGCTCCATCCCCAAAATGCGGGCCGATGCAGCCCCGGCGTGGGGTTGTTTTAATAGGCGTGCATAAGAATGTTTAGCGCAAAAATCTGCCAAGACTTCTTCACTACCATCCGTAGAGCCGTCTTCTACCAATACTATTTCCAGCGGAGAAAACGTTTGTGCGGCCAAACTATCCAAACACGGTTTCAACCACGCGCGAACATTATAGACGGGAATAATTATACTAATCAGCGGGCTGTTTGACATAGACGTTCATATACATCCAAATAATTTTTTAATGAAAACCGCTGTAGCACTTCCGGAGCATGCTTGGCCAATTGTTGGCGCTTGACTTCGTCTTGCATAAGTCTGCCAAGCGCAGTAACAAACGCGGGGATATTATCTTGTTCCACTAAAATACCGTCTTCTTCGTGGCGGATAATCGCATCCGGCCCGGTACAATTAAAACTAACCGCAGGCAAACCGCACGCCATGGCCTCTAATAGCACGAGTGGGAAACCTTCCGTACGGGAAGACATTGCGAAAATCTGCGCGTGTTTATATGCTGAAAAAATTTCTTGTTGCGGCGGGATAAAATCTACCGTACCGCTGATACCGATTTTTTCGGCTTGCTCTTTGAGAGCTTTTTCTTCCGCTCCCCCGCCGATAATAGCCAACCGCCAGCCTACACGCACCGGGCCCAACTGTCCCCAAGCGGCAAGCAATCTATCAAACCCTTTCTGCGGGTTTAAGCGTCCCACCGCAAGCACGTAATTTACACCCGGTTTTAAAAACTCCGGCCGCGCAGCGGATATTTGTGGCGGAACGAGCGCGGGATTATACACCACTTGCGCGTGCCAATGCGGGTGATGCTCACGGATAAAATCCAAATCACGCTCGGAAAGCACCGTTACCGTATGAGCAAACCGCAATAAAATATCGCGTAAAAATTGCCACTTACGGGAATAAACCAAATGGCGCACATCTAAATGGTCTGCATAAATATATGGAACGCGCAGTAATAAACAAGACGCCAACACGCTTATTGTCATAAAACTGATAACTACTTGTGGGCGCGTTTTTTGTACAGCCCGGGTTAATTTGATTAAGCGAGGGATACTGCCTAATATACCGGCGGCACGGAACGTGGGCAAATGCACACGCGCCCGCGCAACGGGCGCGGGCAACGTATAAAAATCAGGTACCGAATCATCCAGTGTAAGCAGTGTCACTTGGTGGCCGCGGGCGGCTAATCCTTCGCACAGATACGTCATCATACGCTCCGCGCCGCCGCTGCCCAACGTACCGATTACACACGTGATACGCACCGTTAGGCCTTCTTATTTGGTAAGTTTTTCGGACACGGCTTTGACAAACGTATCAAAGGAGTATTGGTCTTTGAGTTTGCTGGCTTGTACCGCCATAGACACACGTTTGCCCCAATTGACCATCATATCGTCTAACGCCGAAGTAAACGGCTCTTTGTCGTTGGCATTGACCACCACGCCGTTGACGCCGTTTTTAATTAACGACGTAGCCGCGGAAGATTCCAACGCCACGCAAGGCAATTTGCTGGCCATCGCGTCTAATAAAATATCTGACGAGGCCGAGGTAGAAGACGGATAGGCAAAAATGTCTGCATTGTGCATATAATTGTGTATGCCGTTTTGGGCGGAAACGATTTCGGTGCTGGCTTCCAAATGATTTTTGGTAATAAAGCGGCTAAAAGCGGCTTTTTGCGTTCCGTCGCCCACAATGGTCAAATGCCAAGTGCTATGCGCCGGAGCCAAGCGGGCCCAAGTTTTGAGCAAGGAATCTAATCCGCTGTCTTTGGTAAAAGAACCTACGGCCAAGATATTGTTTTCTTTCTTATAGCAGGCCGGCTTGTTGTTGTTAAAATGTTCCACCCACACGGCCGGCTCGGCAATGCGGATAGCATTAGAACTGTAGATTTTTTTGTTGAGCGTTTTACCGGAACTACTGCTATTGCTAATCACTAATACACGGAGTGCTTTTTGTAAAATTTCTTTTTTGTTTTTAATGACTTTATCTTCTTTGAAATTTTCATATTCCACGTAGACAAACGGGCAATTGGCAATTACCGCCGCCTCACACGCACGCCAATTCATAATGGAAATAACGGCAGAAGTGTGTGTCTTGTTAAACGTACTGGCTAAACTTTTGGCGGTCGTAAGTCCGCTATACTCTTTGGAAGATACATTGGAGCAGTTTACGCCTTTGCCTTTAGGGGCTAAAATGTTTACTTCATTGCCTTGGACTTGTAACGATTGGGCCAATTTGGCACCGAGTCTGGCTCCGGAAATAGTTTTGTTTCCACCGACACATACGGTTAATTTCATACTTGTTCTCCTTATACTTAAAAACCTCTTTTTGTATTGTACATAAAAAAAAGCACTTTGGCTTATATCTCATAAAAAAACCGCCGGTTGGGCGGTTTTATAAAATCTTGCGGGGACTGGATTTGAACCAGTGATCTCAAGGTTATGGGCCTTGCGAGATACCAGGCTTCTCTACCCCGCAATGTTATTATAGCAATTTACGCGTAAAAACGCAACCACCCGCCGTCACTGCTTATTACCCACCAAACAACGTGTTAGAAATGCACCCCGCCACGCAAGGCAAATGCCAACTCTATCGGATGCGCAAGCCCAATAAAATCGTCAACTTTACGCCGCGTGTTATAAATAGACATACCTTCGGCTTGCACAAAAAAACTACGATAAACACGCATCTCAAGCCCCAAACCAACCAACCCGTAACCCGTTCGGGCCGAATAGGTAACGGTATGCATATAAGAGGTACGCTGTTCGCGCAAGCCAAGCCCAAACAAAAGATATATCGTCGGTTTCGTTTCCGGAGTAAGAACCCATTTGCCAATTAACCCATAGCGAATATCTTTATACGTGTTTTCAACCGGAAAATTCTTTTTCCCGAAATAAACACCTTCTACGCCAACCGCCAACCAATCTGCCGGGTAATAAACACCCCGCAAAGACAAGCCGTTTGCGCTATCAAACAACCGCTCGCCTAATTGGCCCTGTACGTTTTGGCCGGATAAAAACCAACCAACGGAAACCGCATAGTGCTTAACGGAAGGAGCGGCAGAGGCCGTTTCTCCCGCGTGATAAACTTGGCCGACTGCCCATAACGGAGCCAACAATAAACATAAACTGAAATAAACTTTTTTCATAATGTGGGAAATAACTTCTTTATTATATCGTATAAAACTCCGGTGAGCGCTTGCAAATTAACCCCGCGTTTAACTGTTTGATTTCCCGGCGCACATTTACTACAATAAAAAGAAGTTTATATCTCTTGGCGGAGGTTGTTATGAAAGTATTATTACTCGCTGGCGGCTTAGGCACCCGATTAGGGGAAGAAACTTCCCTGCGCCCCAAACCTATGGTAGAAGTGGGCGGGTATCCTATTCTTTGGCACATTATGAAATCGTATACCTATCATGGGTTTACTGATTTTATTATTTTATGCGGATATAAAAGCGAAGTAATTAAAGAATATTTTCTCAACTATTACACCAATAATTCCGACGTAACTATTGATTTTAATAATAACGATATCCAAATTCACCGCAACCGTTGCGAGCCTTGGAAAGTAACCATGCTCTATACCGGTCGCCAAACGATGACCGGCTCACGCATCCGCCAAGCCAAAAACTATGTAGGGAACGAGCCCTTTATGCTTACTTACGGAGACGGAGTTTGCGACGTGGATATAAATGACCTTCTTAAACATCACCAACAATCCGGCAAATTGGTTACGCTTACGGCCGTGCAACCTTCGGGCAAGTTCGGGGCATTAAACATTGAACCCGACGGTACAATTTCCCATTTCCAAGAAAAACCGGTAGGAGATGGCGCTTGGATTAACGGCGGTTTCTTTGTATGTCAACCGGAAACCTTTGATTATATCGCGGAAGGACCGGATGTAGTTTGGGAACGCGAACCGCTGATGTCATTAGCACGCGACGGACAACTCAATGCCTACAAACACAAAGGGTTCTGGCATCCGATGGATACTCTGCGTGATAAAAACGAACTCAATGCCTTGTGGGATTCGCGCCAAGCCCCTTGGGCCAAATGGGAGAAGGAGTAACGTATGCCAAGCGTTCTTATCACCGGAGCGAGCGGATTTATCGGCCGCTTTGTAACGGCGGAGATGATTAGCCGGGGATACACGGTTCACGCACCGTATCTGACTCAACCGCTACCGGAACAGAAAAATTTAATTCAAACGCAACTTGATTTATCCGATCCGCAAGCGGTTGCCGCTTATATAAAAAAACTTCGCCCGGAGAATTTAATTCATTTAGCGTGGTACACCGGCCCCAAATGCCACATACACGCTTGCAATTTAGATTGGCTCAAATGGTCCCTTCATTTATTAGGCTGTTTTGCCGAAAACGGCGGCAAGAAATTTTTGGGAGCCGGCAGCGTGTCGGAATATGATTTTTCGTACGGTGTGTTACAAGAAGACCGCACCCCGCTGACAAACCCCGTACTCTATGGGCAGGCTAAAGCGGCTTTGTACAATACCGGCAAGGCTTTTTGCGCCGGGAATAATATAGAATTTAAATGGGCACGAATTTTTAACTTATACGGACCGGGAGAACGGCCCACCCGCTTAATGCCTTCGGTTATCTGTGCTATGCTTAAAAACGAGCCGGTGCAAGTTAGCCCGTGCACGAAATTTTTAGATTATTTGCACGTGGAAGACACCGCCCGGGGCATTGCCCAACTGTTTGAGTCCCCCGTCACCGGAGCGGTTAATATTTCTTCCGGCGCACCGATTCAACTACGTTATATTGTTGAAGAAATTGCCCGGCAGACCGGATTTAAAGGGGAAATTTTATGGGGCGCTTTAAAAGAAAATTTTGCCGACCCTATTATAGCCGGCAGCAACGCCCGTTTAACACAAGAAGTAAAATGGACACCTAAATATACGTTACAAAGTGGGTTAGCGCAAACTATCAATTGGTGGAGGGAGCATTATCGTGAACACATTTAACCAAGTATACAAAGGCAAAACCGTACTCGTTACCGGACACACAGGCTTTAAAGGATCGTGGCTTTCTATTTGGCTGACCAATTTAGGAGCCAACGTAGTAGGTTATGCGCTAGAGCCTTACTCTCCCCGCTGCAACTATTGTGTTTCCCACTTAAAAGACCGCCTTTTTGCCGATGAACGCGGAGACGTGCGCGACAGCCAACGATTGGAAGAGGTCATCGCTAAATATAAACCGTCTATGATTTTTCACTTGGCCGCCCAGGCGTTAGTACGCACTTCTTATGAACAGCCCAAACTGACCTATGAAACCAATGTTATCGGCTCACTCAATATATTGGAAGCGGCGCGCAAATTTGATTTCATTAAACAAATCATTATGATTACTTCAGACAAATGCTACGAAAACGTAGAACAAATCTGGGGATATCGCGAAACAGACCGCATGGGCGGATATGACCCTTATTCTTCTTCCAAAGGATGCGCGGAACTTCTTATAGCATCTTGGCGCAATTCCTATTTCAACCCCAAGGAGTATGCCAAACACGGCAAGGCGCTGGCCAGCGTGCGCGCCGGAAATGTAATCGGCGGCGGCGATTGGAGCGATAACCGTTTAATACCCGATTGCATCCGCTATATTGAACAGGGCAAAGATATTGAAATCCGTTCCCCGCAAGCCACCCGCCCGTGGGAGCACGTGTTAGAGCCGCTTTCTGGTTACTTAAAAGTAGGCGAGAAATTGGTAGAAGACCCTATCACTTACAGCACCTGTTTTAACTTCGGCCCCGGTATCGGAGCCAACCGCACCGTCTGGGAAGTGGTCCAAAAAGTAATCAACTATTACGGCAAAGGCAACGTCGTGGACAAAAGCCAAGCGGACGGCGTTCACGAAAACACACTGCTTAGTTTAGACGTTACCAAAGCCTACCGCATGTTGGATAAATGGCACGCCCGCTTATCGTTTGACCAGGCTATTGAATTTACCGTTGATTGGTATAAACACGCTTTAACCGAAAAAGATATGTGGGATTATTGCGTTAAGCAAATTAAAGCCTACGAGGAAAAAGCGTAATCTTTTTAAACGCAGTTATTTTTCCAGCATGAACACAGGCAAAATATGACAAACTCCCCGACAAAGAACACGCTGTGCTTATTTGCTTGTTCTAATGATTTTGCTTTTGCTCTGTACGTTACTCTGCAAACATTTTTTAAAAATTCCCCCGCCTTGGCCGCTGCAAGTGATGTGCGGGTATATGCGTATCATTGGAGTGAATTGACCAAAAAACTGATCGCTTCTTGCGGCCCGCTGGAAATCATAGATTACGACCTGCCTTCTTTTGTACCGCGCACCCAAGATGTAATGCGTTTTTCCCCGGCGTTGTATGCCCGTTTTGAAAGTTTTGGTTTATTGGAAAAATACGAGCGTGTCCTATGTTTAGACTCCGATATTCTCGTTGAAAAAGAACTCCTTCTCATTTTTGACCTTATGAAGGACAACATCGGCCTGGTGCCGGATACGCTTCCCCATATAGGGCGTAATTTCCGTCAGCCGTTTGGCAATTATGATTTTTCCCAGCCTTGTTATAACGCCGGCATTATTGTATTAAAAAAATCAAAACTGCCCCTCGCGGGAAGTGAACTTAAAACCTGGGCGTATCAACAATTAGCCCAACAAGCCGACAATTGCTTACTGGGGGATCAAGGCATTATCAACGTGGCCTTGCAACATTTTAATTTAAAAGTTTCCACCCTTTCTGACAAATGGAATTTACCGGCCAGCAGTTCCCGTGCTAAATTAAAACGCGCCTACATTATACACAGCACCGGACACCGAAAATTTTGGGCGTATTATTATTTCCACGATTTTTATACCTATTATAGAAAGTGGCGAATGCAAGGCGGCCCGGCCTGTGCCATACGTACTTATTCGGATAAGTGGAAAAACCGATGGGATAAAAAACCGCTACCCGAGCGCGTGTTTTTTGAACTGGCGCCGGATCCTTTTAAATATCCGCTTAAGTTTATGGTGTTTGCGATAAAACGTCTGTTGCGCGTACGTTTTTAAAACTACTTGCAAAAACCCCGGGTTTGCACCCGGGGTTTTTAATTTTAACACCTACTTACTAATCGTGAATAATATGCCACACGGTCGTGCGGGATATTTTTTGCTTTTTACAAGCCGCGTCTGTTAATTTATCCACCGTATAATCGGGATATTTTTTGCGCAATTGTTTCACATACTCCACCGTATCCTGGCGAATCGTATGCGTTTTGGGCCGCCGTTCCAAAGTTCCGTCTTGGTGCAGCCGTTTTTTCCAATGCCCCGCAGAACCGCGAGGAATGGAATATTTTTCAAAAGTGGCTTTCCAGCCATATTTCATCCAATAATTTAGGATGGCATGCTTTTCCGACACTGTTTTAATGTTGTATTTTCCCATATTGATATAGTAGCAAATAAAATAAATAAACACAACTCTTCCTACTTTGTTGTATAATTTTAGGGGTAAAAAGGAGCCTGTTATGAAACAACTTAAGTGCATTGCAGTAAGTTTATGTATTTTAGGAGCCTGTCAAACATTACCGACCTCGGCTGAATATGTAGCGCGCGGAGACGGTTATTTTAGAGATGGGAAAAACGAGCAAGCACTCAAAGCCTACAACCGGGCTATTGCGCTAAATCCGGGCAACGTTTCGGCGTATGCATCCCGGGGGACCATACATTTTTTTGACGGTCATTACGAATTGGCGCAAGAAGATTTTGAACACGTACTTAAAGCCAACCCCACATACGAAGATATCTACTCGGCTTACGGTAGCGTATTGGCCGCACGGGGAGATTATAAAAACGCCTTAAATGTATTTGATGTGGCGATTCGGTTAAACCCGCGCAAGCCGGAAAACTTTTTTTCCCGCGCCGGTGTGTTTTTTATGTTGGGCCAATTTGATAACGCCATTGCCGATTACTCTGCTGTTATCAATCTCTATCCGGCTGCGGATGTATACAACGCCCGAGGGGCAACTTACTTGCGTATGGGAAAAACTGATTTGGCGGAACAAGATTTTCAAACCGCCAAAAGCGAAGGGATGCCGGCCACGCTCTCCTTATACCAACAACGCTAGTTTGACCGAAACACAAGAAAAACTTGCACCGGCCAAAACTGTTTTGCTATAATGTAAGTAACCTAATTTACGTCACCGTAGCTCAGCTGGTTAGAGCGAGCGTTTCATAAGCGCTAGGTCGGTGGTTCGATCCCACCCGGTGACATTTTTCAACCCTCCTGCTTGCGGGCGGGTTTTTTTACGTGCAAAAAGCGTCAAAATGTGTTATCCTTTTAGTACGGAGAAAATATGAAAAAGTTTTTCTTTTTAATCAGTTTGCTTATGATGTCTGTTGCCGCACACGCGGTTTCCACCTGTGAGACACGGGTAGATAAACACCAAGAAGCCACCACGAAAGAGCGGGTGAACTATTGCTTAACTCCGCAACTGGCCCCCGTGCCCGAATCGGACGTGCCCGATTTGGTGTATTACGGCGTTATCAACAAAAAACCGACGACGAAAGAAGAAAATACTTCTTCCCGCGGGCCGGGCTCTTTTGAGGGGAAGGATTTATCGGTGCACCGCAATTACGTGGGGACCGAACAATTCCCCGAATTGGAAAATGATATCCGCGGTGAAAAAGAATTGAAAGAATTAAGAGAACGAACCGAACTTGCTCAGGCCGAAGCCTCTCAGCGTCTGAGCGGGGTAAAAGGTTCTTTCGCATTAGAAAAACCCCAACGCCAAGAAGCACCCGCCGCACAACCCCAAGTAATTATTAAAAATGATGCCAAAGGGATTTCTGCCCGTATGCATAAACCGGGCCGAATGATGCGCGAAAATGCACCGGAAGAAGAAACCGTTACCGCAACCCCCGAAGCAGACGACGAAGATATACCGTCAAATAACATAGCCGGCGAGCCGGACGAAGCGGAAACTTCCGTCAATCCCGTACCTGCGTTGGAAGGGGAAGATGAATTGTTAGAAAATGTTTCCCCGGCACAATAAACTTGACAAGTTAAACTAAAGAGAATAGAATAAAACTATGCAAAACATCATCGCATTTATTAAAAGGCCGTATGCCGAAAAAGGACTTATAAAAGGAACGTGCGATTTGGCGCTAAAGTCAATCGTGCTGGTAGTGTGGTGCTATTTAACGATTGTATTGGTACGGCTGTTTGTCGGTTCTTTGTTAACCGATTATAACCCATTAAACAAATTGTGGTGGTTTTCATACTGCTTTTGGATGTTCTTTGGGGCGACGTGGCTAGCCTATATCGTTTTCTTCGTGCGAGACTATAACGAAGAAGAATAAGTATGTACCGTTTTTGTAAAGGGCCTCTTATAGAGGCCCTTTTTTATGCCATAATTTGGTATAATATAAGGGTACTTTTAGGTTCAAGTATAAAATTAAAATAGGAGAAGGGCTCCGCTGCGGCTCGGTCGTTTTTAGGATAAATGCGGCTTGGTCGTTAGGTTGCAGCCCTAAGTGTAAAGTAAAATGGTACTTTCAGTAAAAGACAGAAAAGACATCATCAGCAAATTCCAAACCAGCCCGACAGACACCGGCTCTGCCGCCGTGCAAATCGCGCTGATTACGGAACGCATCCAATATATTTCCAACCACCTCAAATCTAACCCGAAAGATTTTGCGGGCGAAAGAGGCCTAAACAAGTTGGTCGGTCAACGCAAACGCTTGCTGGCCTACTTGAAACGCTCTGACTTTGAAAAATATCAGGTCGTTACCAAAGAATTAAAACTCAGAAAATAGGATTTGTAAATGGAAAATTTCAACCACAAATTTGATATCCAAGAAGTGGAAGTCAATGTCGGCGGGCAAACGATTAAATTGCAAACCGGTTTAATCGCCAAGCAGTCCGACGGTGCTGTGATGGCTACCGTGGGCGAAACCATGGTGCTCTCTACAGCCGTTTCCACCAAAGAGCAAAAACCGGGTATTTCCGATTTTATGCCTTTGACGGTCAACTATAAAGAAAGAACTTACGCCGCGGGCAAAATCCCCGGCGGTTTTTTTAAACGCGAAGGCAAGGCCAGCAAAAAAGAAACCCTGTCTTCCCGCATCATTGACCGCACCTTGCGCCCGATCTTTCCGGAAGGGTTCGCTTGCGAAACCAACGTCACCGCGATGGTCGTTTCCAGCGATGACAAACACGATGCGGATATTTTATCCGTACTTGCTTCATCTGCGGCGCTTGTCATTTCCAACATTCCGTTTAACGAGCCGGTAGCCGCTGTACGCATCGGCCGCAAAGACGGTGAGTATATTGTCAACCCGACCAAAGACCAACATGAAGAATGTGATATGGACCTCGTTATTGCCGGTTCCAAACAAGGTCTTTTGATGGTAGAAGGCGGTGCCAAAGAAGTAGAAGAAGAAGCCATCATCAAAGCGATGGAAACCGCCAAAGTAGAAATTGACAAAATGTGCGATGCGCAACTTAAACTGCGCGAACTGGCCGGCAAACCGAAATTTGAATATGTCGTAGAAAAATTGCCGCAAGAAGTAACGGATTTGGCCAACGGCAAATTCCGCGAAACCGCCAAACAAATCTTGCACGCTTTTAGCGACAAACAAACTCGCGACAAACAAGTAGCCGAACTCAAAAAATCGTTTACCGAAGAACTTACCGCTACCTATGGAGACAATGCCGCCACCTATGCCGGAATTGCGTTAGAAAACATTATGTACGAAGAATCCCGCGCAATGGTGCTCAACGAAAACGTACGTGTGGATGGCCGCAAACCGACCGAAATCCGCCCGTTAAGTTCTATGGTAGGTCTCTTGCCGCGTGCACACGGTTCTGCCTTGTTTACCCGCGGTCAAACGCAATCGTTGGCGGTGGCCACTTTAGGCACGGCCGATGACCAACAAATGGTAGAAGGCTTGGATGATACGACCTACGAACGCTTTATGTTGCACTACAACTTCCCGGGTTTTGCCACGGGAGAGTGCAAACCGGACCGCTCTCCGGGACGGCGCGAAATCGGCCACGGGGAATTGGCTCGCCGCGCTTTATTGCCGTTAATCCCCAGCGAAGCGGACTTCCCGTATACCATCCGCGTCGTATCGGATATTATGGAATCTAACGGCTCTTCGTCTATGGCCAGCGTCTGCGGCGGCTCACTCGCCTTGTTTGACGCGGGCGTACCGATGAAATCGGCCTGCTCGGGTATTGCCATGGGTGCTATTAGCGGAAACGGCAAATTTGTCGTACTTTCCGATATTATGGGATTAGAAGACCATCTCGGAGACATGGACTTTAAACTAACCGGTTCCCGCAAAGGTATCACGGCGTTCCAAATGGACGTAAAACTCAAAACGGGTATCCCGCTAGACGTTTTGCGCCAAGCCATTAAACAAGCGACCGAAGGCCGCATGTTCATCATGGACCACATGGAAAAAACGATTGCCGAACCGAACAAAAATGTTTCCCGCTATGCGCCGGTTATTTACAAATTGCGCATCCCGGTAGACAAAATCGGCGCTTTAATCGGCCCCGGCGGTAAGAATATCAAACGCATTACCGAAGCGACCGATACCAAAATTGATATTGAAGAAGACGGTACCGTAACGATTGCCGCCGCTAATGCTGACAAGTTGGACCAAGCCAAAGCCGAAATTGAAATGATGACGGCGGAAGCCGAGGTCAACAAAATCTACAAAGGCAAAGTGGTTTCTATCCAACCCTTTGGTGCGTTTGTGGAAATCTTGCCCGGCAAAGACGGCTTGTTACACATTTCCGAGATTGAAAAACATCGCATTAACAAAGTAGAAGATGTGCTCCATTTAGGAGATATCGTTGAAGTAAAATGCGTAGAAATTGACAATAACGGAAAAGTACGGCTCTCCAGAAAAGCCTTACTCAAATAGTTTCGCATTACCACAAAAGGCCTCCGGTTAAACCCGGAGGCCTTTTTACTTACGATACGTATAAATTATACCCATCTTGCCCCTTAATACGCTAACACCGATTTAGCCGCATCAAAGCAGAAAGAATAGCCGGCACTCTCAGCCGTTTCTCCAATTCTTTATGTTAAAGAGATGAAAAACACCTCCGCGGGAATTATCTTTTCAGGAAGATTTTGGCCGGGCTTGTAGCCCCTTTAATTAAGGAAAGTTTCGTAGTGGGAATATGTAAGTGTTCGGCTAACACGGCACGCACCGCTTCATTAGCGCGGCCTTGTTCGGCCGGGGCTTTTACCCATATTTCATAGGTATCGGCCGATTTTTCCACAATTTTATTGTGTTTTTCGCCCGCGTGCACTTTAACTTTAAGATATTGTTCCATCACGTGCCCATCACCAATCGGCTACGAGAAAATTTCTTTAAAAAAACTTTTTTTACCGCCCGTTTCTTTGGCCAACTCTTCCAATAACTCTTTTTGACGGGAAGTAGTTTTTTTGGGGACTTCAATTTTTATATTAACCAGCAAATCTCCAAATCCCTTTTTGCCCAGTTTAGGCATTCCGTTACCTTGCATTTTGAGCACTTCTCCAAATTGTGTGCCTTTGGGAATTTCAAGTTCAATTTCTTTCCCTTCAATAGTCGGCACTTTAATACTGCCGCCCAGCACCGCTTGCGGATAGGTAATTTGCACGTCTAACACCAAATCATCCCCTTCGCGGCGAAAAATCTTATGTTCCTTGACGTGCACATCCACATATAAATCGCCGAAACCGCCCCCATTGGTGCCGATATCCCCCCCGTTAGACACACGCAACGACACTCCCGTACGTGCGCCGGAAGGGATTTTAACAGTAATTTTTTCCTTAACGCGTTTAGTGCCACTCCCGCGGCAAGCGCTACACGGTTTTTCCACCACTGTTCCTTTGCCACCGCAATCGGGGCAAACCTGGCGCATGCTGAAAAATCCTTGCGAATAGGTTACTGTGCCCGTTCCGCCACACGAACGGCACGTTTTGCGCGCACTACCGGGTGCCGCGCCCGTTCCATCGCACTCGGAACAATTATCCAAACGCGTATACTCCACGGGGACTTCTTTACCGGAAAATGCTTCTTCTAAGGTAAGGGTAACATCTAATTTAAGGTCTTCGCCACGTTGGGCACGCGGTTTACCGCCCCGGCGGCCAAAACCACCGCCAAAAATATCGCCAAACATGGAGCCGAAAATATCGTTGATATCACCAAAACCGTTGGCGTTAAACCCGCCAAAACCGCCCGCGCCGTTAATGCCTTCGTGGCCGTACTGGTCATACATTTGTTTCTTTTGCGGATCAGACAATACGGAAAAAGCCTCATTTACTTTTTTAAATTGTTCTTCGGCTTCCTTATTGCCGGGGTTTCTGTCCGGGTGATACTTCATGGCTTGTCGGCGAAACGCGGATTTTATTTCCACTTCCGTGGCCGTGCGTTCAATACCTAAAACTTGGTAATAATCTTCTTTCATGGGGATAAGGTTCCTAAACGAGTTATTTATATTTTATTAAATTTTCGCGTTTTGTGCCCACTGATATCTTTTTCCCTTCCTTTTATGCTATAATTATAGTAGCGAAATTTCCCCCATACAGGGGAAATCGCTGGAAAAACTTATGTACGCAATTATTGAAACTGGTGGAAAACAGTACTGGGTAAAACCCGGTCAAGATCTGCAGGTTGAAAAACTGGAAGCGAAGGTCGGCGATAAAGTAGAACTTAAAGTTCTCTGGGCCGCCAACGAAGAAGGTACCTCAGCAGATACCAAAGCCGCTACTGCGGCCAAGGTCACCGCTCAAGTGGTCAAACATTTGAGAGGTCAAAAAGTGATTGTCTATAAACGTCGCCCGAAAAAAGGATACGAACGTACCCAAGGGCACAGACAATACTTAACGCAAATTAAAATCACGGATATCCAGTTATAAATTGGGAGATAAACAATGGCACATACAAAAGCTCAAGGTTCTTCCTCTAACGGAAGAGACAGCCACGGCCAACGTTTAGGTATTAAACGTTACGGCTCCCAGTTTGTAAACGCTGGGGAAATCATTGTGCGCCAACGCGGTACCAAATTCTTGCCCGGTACCAACGTTACCCGCAGCAGTGACGACAGCCTCTTTGCCCGCGTCAGCGGCATTGTGACCTTTGAATGGGTCCGCAGAGGCAAACAACAAATTTCCGTGTACCCCAAAGTTGCGGAAACGAACAACGCCAAAAAAGCGCCTGCTAAAAAAGCCGCGGCCCCCAAAGCCGCTGCCAAAAAGGCGCCAGCTAAAAAAGCGGCCAAACCGGCTGCTAATAAAGCGGACAAATAATCTTTTGGCCACAAAAAGCGGCAGGACTATCCTGCCGCTTTTTTATTTTGGAAATGTAGGCCACGCCACGAGCGAGGAATTATGCAATCAGGCAGTTTTTTAGACCGTGTTAAAATTTACATTACCGCCGGGAAAGGCGGCGACGGCTGTTTGTCTTTCCGCCGCGAAAAATTTATTGAATTCGGCGGTCCCAACGGCGGTTGTGGCGGCAAAGGCGGCGATATTATTTTGCAGGCCGACCCCAATTTAACCACCCTTTTGGAACTTGCCTACAACCCGCACATTGAAGCGCAAAACGGCGAAAAGGGCGGCACCTACAATAAAACCGGCCGCGCCGGAGAAGACCGCATTGTACGCGTGCCGTGCGGAACGATCGTGCGACAAGACGGCGAAATTTTAGTTGATTTAACAAAACCCGGTCAACAATTTGTAGCCGCCAAAGGCGGTATGGGCGGACGCGGCAACCAATCGTTTAAGACGAGAAACAACACGGCTCCACATATCGCCGAAAACGGACAACCCGGCGAGGAAGCCACGTTAATTTTAGAATTAAAAGTGCTTGCCGATTTAGGACTTGTCGGTTTCCCTAACGCGGGCAAAAGCACTTTTTTAAGCCGCATTTCTGCCGCGCGTCCGCGCATTGCCGATTATCCTTTTACCACCTTAAACCCGAATTTGGGCGTTACGTTACACAAAGGTATCAGTTTCGCTACCGCCGATATCCCCGGTATTATTGAGGGTGCCAGCGAAGGCAAAGGTCTCGGACATCAATTTTTAAAGCACATTGAACGCACGCGCGTGCTACTCCATATTGTGGACCCCGACGGATTTGACGGTATGAGTGCGGAAGAATCTATCAAAGTTATTGAGAAAGAATTAAAAGCGTTTGACAAAAAACTATTCCAAAAGCCGCGCATTATTGCGGTCAACAAAATGGACTTGCCGGCGGCAAAAAAGACGTACGAAACCTTAAAAAAGAAATGCAAAAAACAGAAAGTCTTTTTAATGTCCGCCGCCACGGGCGAAGGGGTGCAAGCGGTACTAGACGAAATTGTCAAAATTTTGGCGGCAACCCCGGTGGAAATTATAGTGCCCGAAGAAAAAAAGGCTGCCGTGCATAAAGTAGAGCCGATCTTTACCATCGAACGCGGCGAGGACGATATCATTTACATTAAGGGCAAAAAGATAGAAGAATTTATCGCCATGACAAATTTTGCCCAGCCCGAAGCCGTTACGCGTTTGCGCGGTATCTTTAAAAAAATCGGATTAGAAAAAGCGCTTAACAAACAAGGCGTGCAAGACGGCGACACGCTGATCGTGGGCGGGCGTGAGTTTGAGTGGAACGGTGATTTGGATGAAGAAGCCCCCACCCAACCCGAGCATGCCGGCTACAAACGCCGCGCCACCAAGGCCGAGCGTTTGGCCAAACGCAAGGCCCGAAGACAAGGCAAAGAACAAGCGTGACAATATATTGATAAAAAAACGCCGCGACAACGCGGCGTTTTTAAGCAGGTTTTTGTTGGGTATTTAAAACGCGGTTGATAATTTGCGTATAATTACGGCGCGATTTTTTTACATAGACCGGATAAGCCTCTTTTAATTCCAGTTTGTAAAAGTCACTTCCCATTACATCCTTCATAAATTCCACCGCAGAATTGTTAAAAACAAAAAACATAAACCACTCATTTTTGAGTTCATACTTTGCTTTTTCTTCACTCAAAGCCGACCGCTGAAAAATCCCGGAGATAATACCTATAAATTCGCCGGTATTACTCATTACTCCCGAACCACTCATCCCTTTCCGTACGCCGAAATTGTTGGTATATGCATACTCTAGTTTTTTTACATAATGTACCGGATAAGGATCAGGCTTAATTAACCGAACCCCGTCAAAAATAGAGATGACGGAAATTTTACCTTTAAACAGATAATTAGCCTTATTATCAAAAACCATCAACGGCGGAAAAACCGGGCTTTTAATTTTATACAAAGCACTACGGGCCGCAGGAGTTTTAGCAAAAAATTGTTCCGCCTCTTTTTGCGTAATCAAAATGCGTTTGTATTTTTTACCGCGTTTGTAATACGTCAGGGGGGCTTTATCCAAATCTAACCGAATAAGCGCCATATCACCTTTAACAAATACACCTTTATTAAAATCCGGGTGCAAAAAAACGGCAGGATGCTCGGGAGTATGTGTCACTTCAGCCAAGGCGGAAACGGGTTGCTCCAACAAATCCAGTTGGATGCGACACCCTTTATCACATACATCCGCCAAACAATGGGCAGCCGTCACAAACCATCGGCGGCCGATACGTGTGGCTTGGCATTTTCCCACCTCTGTGTTCCCTTTTTGGACCGGTAATACGAAATATTCAAACGTATGGGTAAAATCTTCTTTTACCGCATGTTTGTTTTCATCTGAAACGCTGATTACCCCCACCTGCGCTTGCAAGGGAAGTGTAAAACACAAGAATAAAAAGAGAAAAAAACCTATACGCATATTGGGCAATAATAAGTAAAACTTCTTTAGTATTTTAGCAAATTAACCCAAGCAAAAAAGATAAAAATATCCCCCCGCTTTTACCGGGGGGATATTAAAAATTTATCCGGGCTAATTACCTACCTAATTCCAGGATACGCCCACATTGCTGCATAATGTTAAAAGCACCGGGATCTCTAACGGGCTCCTGTCCCCGATAGGTTACTACCGTAAACCCTGCGCTAATACTTATATCCGCTATTTTTACGCCGCGAATCTGTTTGTTTATTTCTTTGGCCATTTCCTGTAACAACTCTAATTTGGACCGTTGATAAATTTCGTCTATTTCGGCAAATTTCTTCGGTTCATGGGACGCCTCATTATACAACTCTTTTAAAACATCCACACAACCATCGGCCGTGAGTTTACCTTCCAACAAAAAACTATTTAGTGCCGGGATATTATATTCGCCCTGCTGGACAAGCGCGCGCTTCCATTGGCGTCGTTCCAAATTCCTTAATATAATATCCTTCCTTTCGGGCTGCTGCATTTTGATCGGAAAACTCTCTTCTATCGGGATACTCTGTGGCCATAGCAACCATCGTTTGAGTAATAATAATTGATCTGAAAAGGAACGATTTTCCCGTTGCATTTTCTCAATGTGGCGTTCAATTTTTTGAGCCTTCGTGTTTTCGTCATACGCTTCATACGAACGCGCCCAAATATATATGCAATCTCGGCAATCAAAATATTCTTCATCTTCTGCACTTGCACAATATCTATTTTCCAACGAGCGGATTTCTTCCATCAGGGCCCGCGCTTTCTCTTTTGCGGCTTCTTTTCCTGACGGCGCACTCGCATTCCCGGCATTTTGGGCAAATAAATATACACTTATCCCCGCCAATACAAGCGTGAGCACCCCTAAAAACTTTACAGTTCGCGTTTTCATAATAATCTCCTTATTAAGACAAATCTATCAAAGCCAAAGCCGTAAGTCAAGAGGCCGGGCAAAAAAGAAAATGATACAATAACCTATAAAGTATGAAACCGATTTTAGATACTTCTCTTCTTCCTACCAGCACGTTTGCCTGCGGCCCCGGGCAAGCACATCCGGCATTTCGGCAAATGCCGCTGGACAAAACACTTTTTGAACGCAGCCACCGCGCGGCAGATATCGTACGCGAAATTTATGCAAATGCCACCCAAGAACTGCGTCATCTTTTACACTTGCCCCCAGATTATTCGCTTTGTTTCTTCCCGGGCGGAGCCAATGCGGCCATGGACTCGGTACTTTGGAACTTAACCCAAGATTCGCTTTCAGGCTTGGCGTTTGGGGAGTTTTCCAACCGTTGGGCGCGCACGATGGCAAGCCGTTTGTCCGGCGTAAAAAATACCGTACGTTTTACTAAACCGGGGGAACTTTTCCCGGTTGATGAGCCGGATTACAACGCGAGTCTGCTTGTATTAACCCCCAACGAAACGTCTACCGGAGTACAAATTCCCAACGAATATCTATCCCGTGTTTGGCAAAAACGCGGCCCCGACACTTTAGTAGCCTGGGATGCCACTTCTTGCGCGGGCGGCAGAATCTTGCCGGAAAACCAATTTGATGTAATGTTGTTCTCGTTGCAAAAATGCTTTGGGGCCATGGGTGGAACGTGCGTGCTTATTTTAAGTCCGCGTGCTAAAGCGCGCCTAACGCAAAACGCCGGGCGCCGCGCTATCCCCTTCTTTTTAGATTTATCTTTAGCCGTCAAATACGCCGAGAATTTTCAAACAGTTAATACCCCCAACACTACCGCTATTTGGCTTTGCTATCAGGCCGCTTCCTGGATGAACGCGCACGGGGGACTACCCGCAATGGACACTTTATGCCGCCGACACGCCGCGTGGCTTGTAGATTGGGCGCAAAAAACCGATTTCATTAAACCTTTTGTGAAAGAAGAAAATTTCCGCTCGTACACCACACTTACGCTGGCACTGACCGATCCGCAACTAACCCCGGCCGCTATCAATACGGCATTGGCCGAAACAGGTCTGGCTAATTTACAAGACGGTCTGAAAAGCCACCCCTATGCCCCCGCCAATACGTTACGCGTGGCGTGCTTTCCGTTTGTAGATATAAACGGAGTGGAAGAATATAAAAAATTAACTGCCGCACTGGATGAAATCGTGCGGCAGTTACGCAAAAAATAAAACTTACCTATTCGGGCATTTCGTCCCGTTGGATATAGCCGAATTTTTCCAACAGTTCTGTGTTGTTACGCCAATCGGGCGACACCACCACGTTTAGTTCTACCCGGCAGGAACGGCCTAAAAATTCTTCCACTCGCTTTTGGGCACGTTGGCGCAATTTGGCAATCATAGCGCCGCCCTTGCCGATAAGTATCGGCTTTTGGCTTTCGCGCTCCACGTGAATAATAGCGCGGATAAAATTTTTGTCACCTAAATTCTCGGTGAACTTTTCTATTTCCACAAACGTACTGTACGGAATTTCTTTTTGATAGAGTAGAAAGATTTGTTCGCGGATAAATTCCGCCGCATAAAAGCGTTCCCAACGGTCGGTCCATTGCCCGGGCGGAAAATATGCCGGGCTGACGGGCAAAACAGCGGCCACCGCTTGTTTAAGCGCAGGCACATTTACGCCGCTTGCCGCGGAAATGCGGAATTTTTTCGCAATTTTTAATTCGCCGCAAATTTGCTTTTCAAGAGCATCCAACTTGGCCGGCTCTTTAACTAAATCAATTTTGTTAAGAACGAGAAAAATAGGGCAATAGAGCGTTTTCAGTTTTTCAACCAAGGGCGCGTTTAACGCATAATCGGCCGTAGCATCCACCAAAAAAAGCACCACGTCGGCCTCTTCGGTAACGGCGCGATCCACGCAAGAAACCATGGTCTGTTGCAATTTATACTGCGGGCGTAAAAAACCGGGCGTATCTACAAATACGATTTGATAATTTTCGCCTTCGGCAATAGCCAAAATGTTTTGGCGTGTGGTCTGCGGCTTATATGTTACGGCGGATAAAAGCCCCCCCGCCAGTTGGTTAAGCAACGTAGACTTGCCGGCATTAGGCAACCCGGCCAACACCGCAAAACCGCTTTTAAAATTTGTTTCGCTCATAACATAATTGTACTTATTTTTACGTATCAAGTGTTAAGTAACCACACGAAACTTTTTTCAGGCAGCCGGTGCTTGGCCTTACGGTATAATATAACTATCCAAAATTTGCGATACAAAGAAAACGTGATAATCGTTTCGCTGCCGATCGTACCAAAGTTCTTGGATGGCCGAGTCCAATTTATCTGCGCTCATGGGGCGAGCATAAATCACGCTGCACTCCAAGTGCATTCCGGACACATCTAAAACAGGAGTCAGTATTTTATGCGCCGGGCGCGTAGTCAACCCCGCCAAGGACATTTTATCTATATTTTTCCCCGACAACCGCCCGCAAATTTCCGCCGTTTTTGACATATCGGTATACGGAAACGTAACAGTAAATTCGCGCGTTTTTTCAATAAGGCTATACGAGTAACGGCTTTGGCGTACCATGGCCACAAAAACGGGCAATTTCCACATTACACCCAAAGCGCCCCAAGCGGTAACCATTACGTTGGTTTTGTCTCCGTAATGGGTGGTCAAAAAAGCAGTTTTTGACAAAATTTCTAAATTTTTACTGGCATTAAAATGAAACGGAACTTCTTGCATAAAAATATCCCCCTCGCTTTATTGTAGCGAAGGGGATAACTTTTTGCGTGTAAAAATTTAGATTAGTCGCCGCCGCCGACTTCGGCACTTTCACATGTCCCGCCAAAAGCCTGCGCGAGCGCTTCGCAACTTGCTTTCCCGGCTTTATCTCCGGCGTAATATCCGCCTTGCATTACCCATGTCTTACCGTCTTCCGTGCTAATAGCCATTTCTGAATGTAGGCCTTCATCAATATTCCCATTATCTACACGGCCCGCTCCAATAGTACAACCACTTCCACAATTGATACTATAGGCAAAAAATTTATTATAACAATACGAACTTTCATCCCGACACGTGAGACCGGTTGTTACATCTACACTCAAAAGCCCTTCTTTAAGCAAATTTGTACTTTCTGAAGGAAAACCGCCTTTTTCTAACAAGTAAATATCAACTGCTTTTTTGGCATTACCTACCCACGTTACCATTTCCGCGGCGCGGGCTTTTTCAACGGCCTTTTGATATTGCGGCATAGCAATCGCTGCCAAAATACCAATAATTAAAACTACTACCAAGAGTTCAATAAGCGTGAAACCTTTATTATTCATACGTATCTCCTTTTAGATTTGTCCGACACCCAAAGTATAGCAAAAATTTACACGCTCAAACAAAAGCATCGCTCCGGGCTTCAAGTTCCAGTTGGTGCGCTTCCCCGTAGAAATTAAAAAAACCACCGTAAAGGTGGTTTTTAAATTTCTACCGGGGAAGGGACTTGAACCCTTAAGCCCGTGCGGGCAATAGTTTTTGAGACTATCCTGTATACCAATTCCAGCACCCCGGCTTAAATCTCTACTTTTATTTTACCAAATTTACGACCAAAAGAAAACTCCTTTTTAATTAAACGACAACATAGTTGTATATTCTTTCAGGCGTTTATTGATATCGCGTTGCGTAAGCCCAGCCAGGCGGTCCACACTAAACGATTCAATGGTAAACGAAGCCATTACGTTGCCAATCATCATAGCACGTTTAATGGATTTAAGCGTGTCCCAATTTTTCAGACTCGCCAAATATCCCGTAAACCCGCCGCCAAACGTATCCCCGGCACCGGTTGTGTCGTGCACGTGTTCTAAGATATACGGCGGCAGTTGGGCAATACCTTTTTTGCTAACAAGCATAGAACCGTTAGATCCTAATTTGATAATCACATATTTAACGCCTTTAGCCAGCAACATCTTGCCGGCTTTTATCAAATTATATTCGCCCGTTAATTGGCGTGCTTCCGTCTCATTTAAAAATAAAATATCAATGCGCCGAATTACTTTTAATAACGTTTCTTTCTTGGATGAAATCCAATAATTCATCGTATCACACGTTACCAAACGCGGTTTTTTAACTTGTTTAAGTACCGATAATTGCAAATCGGGATCAATGTTGGCTAAAAAAACGGCTTTGGCGTTTTGTTGCTGCGGTGTCAGTACCGGGTTAAAATCTTTAAATACGTTTAGATCCGTAAATTTAGTAATTGCCGTATTAAAATCTTTATCGTAACTGCCGCCCCAGTGAAAAGTTTTCCCTTCTTTTACTTGCAAGCCGGATAAATCTACCCCGCGTTTCACAAACGGTGCGCGGTCGTTTTCCGTGAAATCGGTCCCTACTACTGCCACCACGGAAGGCTGCGCAAAATAACTGGCGCAAACAGACGAATAACTCGCCGCGCCGCCCAGTACGCGTTTGACACTTCCGTTGGCATTGTCAATGGTATCAAAAGCCACCGAGCCAACTACCAGTACTTCATTAGCCATAATTAGTCCTTTAAGTAAGTTTTGATTTCCACTTGTTGGTTAAACGCATCCGCAAACGCCTTTTGGGCAGTTTCCATCTTCGTATCCATCAATTGGGGTATAAAATCTTTTTTATCGGCTTCAAATTTTTTTAAATTGCCGTGTTGGGTTTTATAAGTGTGTTCTATTTCCGCCGGAGTTAATTTGTAAAAAGCATACAATGTACCGCGGAACCGGTCCGCCAATTTGCTACGACGCAACTGTTCTTCAAACTCAGCCGGGCTCATCCCCGTGGTACGCCGGATTACATTTTCATAAGCCGTTTTATTAAACGAGCCATCTTTCATATTAAATAACGGCGAACGGCGAATTTCATACGCTACTTCGTAATCGGAAACAGATAATTTAGCCTTTTGAGCCGCTTGAACTAAAATTTCCTCGCTAATCAATGCCGCTAACATCTGCTGACGTAAAAAAGATAAAACCTGTTCATCCACATCTATCCCTTGACGGCGCAAGGCGTCGGCACGTTTGTCCGTAACACGATAAAGAAGACGTGTGGGAATTTTTGCAGAGCCCACTTGGGCCGCAGTAGCCGATTCCAAATGGCCACGATGATAGGCATCTAATCCCAAATACACGATACTCCCTAAGAAAAACGCCAACGTAACAATCAAAATACTTTTTTTGTGTTTGATAAAAAAAGATATCATAGTTTATTCACTCCTCGTATTATTCTTCAGTTCCTTCCGGCGCGGCAGTTTCGGCCGGTTCTTCTTCCGTGGCTCCGATGACGCATCTGCCGTCAATGCGACCGCCTTCTTCCACCATCATCTTATGCGCGCGGATATCGCCTTGCAACCGAGCAGAAGCAAGCAACTCTACCATTTCCGCACACACATTTCCTTCAATAACGCCACTGCACACCACAATTTTAGCAGAGACGTCTCCTTTAATTTTCCCTTCCGGGCCCACGATTACATGCCGGGCGTTGTCTACGTTACCTTCCAACGTTCCTTCCACCCGCAACGAACCTTGCATGCTTAATGTGCCCTGGAAATAGCACTCCGCACTTACCACGGAGTAATGCTCTCCCGATGAAAAATCAGAATCTTTTTTTAAAAATCCCATACTTCCTCCTAAATCATTTAAAATAGTTTCTCGGATTAACTGCCTGACCATCTTTCCACACTTCGTAATGTAAATGCGTTCCGGTAGAACGCCCGCTGGAACCCATCGTGGCAATTTTATCTCCGCGCTTGACTACATCTCCGGCTTTTACCTGAATGCCCGTTGTATGAGCATACAAGGTTGAATAACCAAATCCGTGATCCACCAAAATGGCTTGCCCATAACTGGGAACCCACCCGGCATGACGCACTACTCCGTCTGCCGTTACCACAATAGGGCTATCGGGCCGTCCGGCAAAATCTACTCCGTTATGCCGTTTGGTAGTATGCCGCCCGAAAGGATCCAACCGATAACCGAACCCCGAACTAATCGGCGCGTTGGAAGGCCGAATGGAAGGCGTGGAGTTAAGGCCTTCGCGACGGTTAGCAAAATACCAAGCAATTTCTTGAAAACTAGCCAACCGTGTTTTAGCGTTATCTTCCAAATTGTCAATATACTCTTCAAATTCTTCCGCTGACAAATCTTTCAAATCTTTTTGGAATAATGCCTGTGCCCGTTCTTCTTCTTTTTCTTTAGTCGCTTCCCATCCTTTGGGCAAATTGATAAATTTACCGCCAGGCATCCCCAACATTTGGCGCATTTGCGTATCAGTCGTGCGAGTAAGTTCCAGGTATTTGCGCCCGCGCTCCAATTCTTCACCGATCAAACGCATTTTCATACGCATCAGTTCGTTATCCGCTTTGGTGATTTGATAATCATACCCGCGAGCAAAGAACACAAGCCCGGCTAACGTAATACCTACCCACAAGACAAACAAAATGAGCACAGAAAGCAACCGCATTTTAAACTTAAAAGAGGCGCCGAAGCGCGGCATAACCAAAACGTCCACGCGCTCTCCCAACAGTCTTACGAAACGATTGATTCTTTTCCCCATCTTTTGTATTCTATCATAATAAGAGCCCCTTGGGGCGAATTTTACCGATTCAAGGAGAACAAGATGAAAAAAGGTATTTTAGCACTCGTATTGGCCGCCTGTTCGGTGGCTTGTATGCCCGCATTGCCGGAAATTACAACCCTTCCTACCGTAAATTTGCCGGTAATTGCCGAAGAAGAAGTGGTTTGGAACTCGGCTGACTATAAGGGAAAACCTATTTTGATGGTATTTATGGGTTCTTGGTGCCCCTGGTGCAAAAAAACGATGCCCGCCGTGGTTGAAATTACCCAAAAATATGGCGATAAAGCAGAAATTGTAGCCGTATTTGTGGATGACAACCCGGCCGCCGTCAAAACTGCAATAAAAGAACACGGTTTTACGGGAAAGGCTTTATACAACGGTTCCGAACTTGCCGAAACATTAGAGGTAGGCGGGTTCCCGCATTCGGTACTGTTTGATAAAAAGCACCGCGCCATTAAACATTGGGAAGGCTTTTCACCGGACAGAGTAGCCGATTACGAAGAAGGCTTAAAAAGAGTTGTAAAATAAAAAAACGATTGTTTTAAAAAATTCCCCGGCTAATTTTGCCGGGGAATTTTTATTGCAAATGCTTGTATTATTTTGGGTAAAAATTAACTGCCACACAGTGCTCCGCGGGAACGACATATAGAAGAATCGTTTGGTTGCAATGTATCCCGCAACTCTTTCAAGGGTTTAAGCACCGGGTCACTCTCCCCCCGTTTGGCATACTCAAAAGCGGTTCGGCCCTGTTCGTCTTTTCTAAAAATATCTATCCGGATTAACCCATTTACTTCTTCTCCGAAATAAATTATTTTTTCCACCGTTTCCGCAAAACCGCTTCCGACCGCATACATAAGCGCAGTAGTGCCTCTTGCGTCTGCCAGGTTAATATATTGTTCCATCTTTTTATCATCGCCCGCAACCGCATTATCGTACACATTTAAAACCATATCCACCAAATCCACATCTCCCGACTCGGCAGCCAGCATAAGCAAGTTCCGCCCCTGCCCATCTGTGCGAGTCATACAATCACGCAAGATAGCCCACCTTTTTTCTTCCGGGATATTCTGCTTTTCCATATAGTCGTCATACCCATTAAAAAGTTGTTCTAACACTTCCGCGCGGCCGGGTTGCATTGCATACATAAAAGGGGTTTTCCCATACTCATCCGGCTCGTTGGGATTTTCCCCTTGTTTAAGAAGCATTTGCACTTTGGCTACCGCTCCTTGTTTAACAGCCTCCGCCAACTCATCCAACCCCGAATATGAACGTACAGCCCGGGCCTTTTGATGTAACTGCTGTTGCAACGCGGCCCTATTATACGCCCACGCAGGTAATGCGCTTGCCAAAATGCCTAACACGGAAATAAAAATAAGAATCTTTTTTTTCATAAAGTTCTCCCACCCCGCCAGTGCGGCATACTAACAGTATAATCTGTTTTAGGGAAAATTCAAGCCCTCCCGCTTACCAAGCAGGCAGGCCTTTTGTGTTTAAACAAGAGTTAGTTCCGACCGTTTCCGAAACGCCCGATGTCCACCGGCAAAGGTATTTCCGTACCCAATGGGCCTTCAAAATACATCGTACCGGTTAAATGATAATCCAGCGTAGCGCTGTTCATGCTGATAAGGCCTAAAAGTTTATTGCTAAACGTCGCCATAGGAACCACTAATTTGGCTTTGGCATTTTTAACAGAATTAGGCTCAATACGCACGTCTTTTAACGTAACGTGGGCCATAGGCTCTTCGTTGACGGTAAGTTCGCCTTCAAAACGTTTGAGTGTGGCCGCTTGCTTTTTATTTAAATTGGTAATGGCAATCACCACCGTGAATCCCAACGTCGTCAAATTGTAATCGGTCAGTTCTACATTACGTAAAGCAAATTTGCAATTAGCCAGATTTTGCGCTTCCTTCACGCTAGCACATCCCGCCAGCAAACAACAGCCTAACACAACCGTTAAAATCTTTTTCATAAAACCTCCGAAGAAATACCTACTAAAATAATTGTATAATAAAAAGAGTATCAAATGGGAGAAAACATGAATTCTTTGCAGAAAAAAATTTACGATCGTTTTGTGCGTTATATCACCGTGGACACCACCAGCGACCCGGAGAGCAAATCTATACCTTCTACATCTTCGCAAATTTCTTTTGCGCATACGTTGGCTGCCGAAATGCAACAAGTCGGGTTTCAAGACGTGGAAGTAGACGAATATGGTTTTGTAACGGGGTTATTACCCGCCAATACCGACAAAAAGGCCCCTGTCATCGGGTTATTTGCCCACATGGACACCGTCTGTGATTTTAACGGAGCAGATATCCGCCCGGTTTTACATGAGAATTATGACGGCGGAACCCTGACCATAAATGCCGAAAAGAAAATGTTTCTTTCTCCCGAAACGGCCCCGAATTTGAAACTTTGTGTAGGGGATGATATCGTAACAGCCGACGGGAACTCCATTTTAGCGGGAGATGACAAAATCGGCATTGCCATTATTATGTCCCTCGCGGAATATTTTAAAGAACACCCGGAAATCAAGCACGGCCCTTTAAAAGCCGCTTTTACTATTGATGAAGAAATCGGCAGCGGCATCAATTATTTTGATGTGGAAAGATTTGCCGCTGATTTGGCCTATACTATAGATGGGGCTTTGTTGGGGGATATTGATTGCGGTAACTTTAACGCAGACGGTTTTGTGTTAAAAATTACCGGCAAATCTTGTCACCCCGGTTCTGCCAAAGGCTTTATGGCCAATCCGGTACGCATTGCAGCGGATATTATTTCCTCTTGGCCGACCGATAAATTGCCCGAAACGACCGACGGAGAAGACGGTTTTATCCTATTTAAAGATATTACCGGCGGGTTGGACAAGGCGGAAATTCAAGGGATTGTGCGCGAGCATGACTTAACCAAATTTGAACAGTTCAAGCAGGATTTAAAACGCCTGGTGGATGAAAAAAAAGCCAAATATCCGGCGGCTAAAATGGAATTGGAATTCAAGGAGCAATACCGTAATATGCGCGATATTTTACGCAAACATCCGCAAGCCATGGAACTGTTGGAAGGGGCTTTGAAAGAGAATAATATCTCCTACCGCCTGACACAAGCCCGCGGTGGCACCGACGGCGCGCAACTTTCTTTGCGTGGGCTACCTACCCCCAATATATTCGCCGGGTACGAAAACCCGCACGGCCCGTATGAATGGCTTAGTTTAACGTGGGTGGAAAAAGCCTTTCGCGTGCTGGAATGCATTGCCAAAAACGCTGTAAAATAATTTTTGGGTTACTGGGCACAAAATAAAACACGGATAGATTTTTCTATCCGTGTTTTATTTTTAATTCTCGCTCGGCAAAAACTATTTAATTTCCGAAGTACAATGCGGGCAACGGGTGGCCTCTACGGGAATATCACTGCAACAATAGGGGCATTTTTTCGTCGTCACCGGGATAGGCGCTTGCTCTTTGGGAGAGTTCAACTTGTTAATTGCTTTAATGAGTAGGAAAATACAAAACGCTACGATAATGAAACTAATGATAGCGTTTAAGAAAAGCCCTAAATTAAGCGTAGTGGCTCCGGCGGCTTGGGCTTGAGCCATAGTAGCATACGGGCCGGCCGTCGTACCTTGCTTAATCACCACAAACCAGTTGCTAAAATCTACTTTGCCAAGCAACAACCCTAACGGCGGCATCATAATATCAGCCACCATAGAGTTTACAATTTTAGTAAACGCACCGCCGATAATAATACCGACAGCCATATCAATTACATTTCCGCGCATGACGAATTTTTTAAATTCAGTCACCATATCTTTAATCATTTTTTTCTCCTTTTTTATGATATCCCGCTGCCTTAAAAAGCGGGGTATATAAATCGTTCTCTATAGAATATTTTATTTCATTTAGGGGTACTTCGTCTACAAATTCCGCCGGAGACTGTTCTATCAAAGCCAACGGTTGCAATTCGTTACCTTCCCCCATACAAAGCGCCGCCGACGTGGCTAGCGAATCGGCCACATTTACCAAAGTAACTTTCAATTCACGCCCGAATAAATCGGAGTGACCGCGCTCATCGCGCACTCCGCTAAATCCCGCGTATGCTACGGCGCCAGCTATAACACCCGCGCGAAACGGCAAAATCATACTGTCCGTTACCACGATCCCCAAATTTTTTATCCCCCACGCACGGCATAATTGGCTGCGCAATTGGGCGGCTAACTTATACATATCCGGCGGCAGCAACAGCAAGTTGCCGTCGGCATTAGACTCATCTATCCCGGCATTGGTCATTACCATCCCGTCTTTCACCGTCAGCCAACAAAGCGGCGTTTGGAGCGCAAACTCACTTTCTTGTTTGATAAGTTCGTCTTTTTGCGTTTGGGACTCATACGGCAAAACTTTACCTTTCCACAAGCAAAATAATTTAGAAGCCACCGCCAGCACTGTGTTTTCTTGAACGGCAGGCACGTGTTTTACAATAAATCCGGCGAGTTCTTCCCGGGGTTGAAATAACGCGGTTTTTACGGGAGTAATTTTCATACGCTTTCAAAAGGAGCCACAAAACTGTAAAAAACTTCATTGGCCAAAAAAAGTCCCTCTTCACTTAATTTTACTTTTTTTCCGTCGCGCACCAAAAGCCCGTGTTGGATATGTTTTTCTATGTCTTTTTCAAAAAATTCTTTTTGTAGCGGGGTAATTTCTACCCCATCTAATTGGCGCAACCCCACCATTAGTTTTTCGCCCTCTAACGCTTTACCGTCTAATCGTTCCGAAAAACCGATAGCCGATTGTTGCGCATTTATCCGGCAGACATAGGCGTGGATATCCGGTATATTTTGCCGACGCGCGCCGCCCACAAACGAGGCCGCCGCGCTACCTAGTCCCACATATTCCCCATACCGCCAATAATTCAAATTATGCTTTGATTCAAACCCGGGAAGCGCAAAATTGGAAATTTCGTAATGATGGTATCCGGCATTTTTCAGCCGTGTGCGCGTTTCTTCTAACATCTTACGCATAAGCAGTTGGTCGCAAACAATACCGCGCGCAAAAAACGGTGTGCCTTCTTCTATTTGCAACCCATATACCGAAATATGCTCCGGTGCCAAGGTGACTAATTTTTCCAAACTATGTAAAAATTTTTCCAAGGTCTGCCCGGGGAGTCCGGCAATTAAATCTACATTTATATTTTGAACACCGCACGCACGCAAATTTTCCCACGTGCGTAAAAAATCAGCCGATGTATGCACGCGGCCTAACATTTTTAATTCGTCGTCGTTAAAACTTTGCAGTCCCACGCTAAAACGGTTAAACCCCGCCGCGCGCAAAAGCGAGATTTTTTCTTTTGTTAAACTTTCGGGGTTGGCTTCAAACGTGCTTTCCGTAAAAGAAGAAACGCAAGAAAAATTTTTTGCTATCAACGCACCCAGTTTTTCTAACTGCGCGCAAGTCAGCAAACTCGGGGTTCCGCCCCCCACGTACAATGTATCAAACGATTTACGTTGCACGCTCGCGGTCTCTTGCGAAAGTGCGTCTAAATAATTGTCTATTAAATTTTCTTTTCCGGCAAACGAAGCAAAATCGCAGTAGTTACATTTCTGTTTGCAAAAAGGAATATGAATATAAAGCCCTGTCATTAGTTTTTATGCTCGGCTTCGTAATTTAAATACGCCAAAATAAAGGGGTCCAGGTCGCCATCCATGACAGCGGTAATTTGGGAAGTTTCGTACCCGCTACGCAAATCTTTTACAAGTTGGTACGGCATAAACACATAGGAACGGATTTGGTGGCCCCACGCAATTTCGCCTTTTTGGCCGTAGCGTTTTTCGGCTTCACTGCGTTTTTTATCCATTTCCAACTCGTAGAGTTTGGCTTTGAGCATCTTCATGGCGGTCTGACGGTTTTGCAATTGGCTGCGCTCAATGCGGCAAGAAACGACTATACCCGTCGGGATATGCAACAACCGCACGGCCGATTCCACTTTATTGACGTTCTGCCCGCCGTGACCGCCGGCGCGGGAAGTTTCCAACTGAATATCTTTTTCCGGAATTTCAATATTGATATCTTCGTCTATGTCCGGCAATACATCACACGACGCAAACGACGTATGCCGCCGCGCATTTGCATCAAAAGGAGATACGCGCACCAACCGATGCACGCCGTTTTCGCCTTTTAAATAGCCATAAGCAAACGGCCCTTCCACCATCGCACTTAAGGTTTTGATGCCGGCTTCATCGCCGTTTTGCGAATCCAACACCGAAAATTTAAAACCGTGTTGTTCGGCCCAACGCGTATACATACGCACGAGCATTTGTGCCCAATCGCACGATTCGGTACCGCCCGCTCCGGCGTGGATAGTCAAAATAGCGTTTAGTTTATCGTTGGGATCAGAAAGGCGAATTTCGCCTTCTTTTTGAGCCACTTGTTTTTCGGTTTCTTGTAAAGAGGTATAAAGGGCGGACAGTTCCGTTTGATCTTGCATTTCTTGGCACAGTTCAAAGAGCGCACGCTCATCCTCTATCTTTTTTTGGAGAGCACAAAATGTTTCAATAGCGCGTTTTAAAAAATCAATTTGTCGGCTAACTTCTTTTGCTTTTTGGGTATCGTTCCAAAAAGACGGCTCGGCAGACGTTTCCTCTAAAGCGGCCAACTCCCGTTTTTTACCTGCAATATCATCAATCGTTTCAATTTTGGCCACGCGCGCCGACAAGCCTTCCAACAGTTGCTCTACATCTTTAAACTCAATATTATTCATAGGCAAAAACCATCGTAGAAATTAGCAAACTAAAGAAGAAAACCGCGCATACCCACACAAATAAATTTCCACGTTGCGTGTAAGGGGTTACATATCCTTCTCGCGGCAAGGCAACCTGCTCTTCTAAAGTAGCGCGGGTAAACAAATCGGTTTTTTGTTCAATACGGCCAAACGCGTCTATCACCGCCGAAATACCTGTATTAGCCGCACGCAATACCGGGCGGCCGGTTTCCACCGCACGCATCACATTAGCGGCTAAATGTTGGTGCGGCGCGGCTGTATTGAAAAACCAAGCGTCGTTTGTTAAATTCACAAACAACTGCGCGCCTTGCCGGCTTTGCTGCAACCACAACTGTGGGAAAATTGCTTCATAACAAATCGTACTTCCTAATAGCAAATTGTCCATTTCCAGCAACGGTTGTGGAAACGTTCCCGGCGAAAAAGAGCCCAACTCCCCTAAAATTTCCACCCCCGGCAAAAAGCGTTTGACCTGTTTTTCCAACGGGATAAATTCACCAAACGGCACCAATTTAATTTTACGATACACTTGTAATTGGTTGAGTTTCGGCGTCATGAGATAAGCCCCCACATATTGCTTACCGTCTTGGGCTATGGAAGAACCAATCACTTGATATGCCCCGGAATGCGCCGTAATATCTTCCATCAATTTGAAATAAGAATCTTCTAATAATTCTCCCGGAGTTACGCTTTCAGGCCAAACAACCAATTGCGGTTTGGTCTTTGCTAATTCACGCCCCATCGTTTGAATCGTGTGAATAATTTCTTGTTCAAACTCCGGGTTCCATTTTTTGTATTGGTCAATGTTGGGTTGCATAACCGCCGCCGTTAAATGATCTCCATTGCCCGTAGTTCCCGATTGATCTTTTATCGGCAAGCGCGAGTCTCCCCACCAATAGGCCCCCAACCAAACAGCCGCCGCTACAAATACACAAAAGATTCCGCGCCGAATCCGTTGCACCCCCAGGGAAGTAGCAATTAAGGCACTGACTAATACCAATATGAAACTAACCCCATATACCCCTGTCCAAGAGGCAACTTGTAAAAATTGGGGTGTGTTCCATTGCGTGTATCCCCACATCAACCACGGGAAACCAAGTCCATAAAACGCCAAACATTGGTGCAACCACTCCAACGTAACAAACCCAAAAGCCGCCAAGAAAGGGAAAAACGGACCGGTCTTTCTTAGGAAGTAACAACTGAAACCAAAGAATCCGAACTGCAGCGATAAAAGCGCGCATAACCCCAGCCACGCCTGCAACGAAGCGGCCACCGTCATCCCACCACCGTGCACACACGTATAATACACCCAATACAATAAAGCCGCATGAAACAGAAATGCCGTAAACCAACCGTAAAAGAAAGCCGCCCACGATTTTCGCACCCGCAGCGTACCCCAAATAAACGGCACCCAGGCCAGCCAAGCCACCGCCGCACGCGACTGGGCCGGATAACTTAAAAACACCAACCAAGCGGTAGCCAATGCGCACACTAATAGCAAAATGCTTCGGGCCGCTATAGAAACGACATGCTCTTTTTGCTGTTGTTGTTTAATAAAAAACCGAGAAGGATAAGCGGTAGAGCGGCGTAATCTCATAAAAATCCTTTAATAAATAATTTTACACAAGTTGGCCTGACAAACTGCTTGAGCCGTATCACTGCATTCTTTTTCCGTACTGGGTTCCGTATCCGGACAGGTTTTTGTCACAGAGCGGGCTTGCATCTTATCAAACTCCAACGTGTATAATGCATTGATAGCCACCACGCCTGACGGCCCGGACAGACAACCGCAAGGATCTTTATCCACAATAATACAATCCTCATCTACCTCACAAGTTGCTACTTTTTGCCATCTGGCTTTAGCGACAGATGCTTTGGCCTGTTGTTGCTGGCGCTGTTGGTGGAGTTCGTCTTGCTCCGTCACTTCCTGCTGTGTAATTTGCGGCAAATCTACCCTTATTGGAGAAAGATGTGTTAAAAAAACAGGCAAAGACACTAACACCAAGCCGGCACAAACCAATAAAAAGAAATCCCTTATTTTATGTTTCATAAATTTGCCCCGCAACATTTTTTATATTTTTTGCCACTTCCGCAGGGGCAGGGATCATTACGTCCGATTGTTTTGGAAATCGGTTTAGCGCCGTCCGGATTTTTGGCCGCGGCTTCTTCCTGGGCCCGTTGTGCCGGGGTACGGCGAGGCGGCAACTGTAAGCGGAAGATATAACTGACCATTAAATCTCGCACGCGGTTTAACATGGCCGAGTACAATTTGTACGATTCTTTTTGATATTCAATAAGCGGATCTTTTTGGGCGTAGCCACGCAAACTGACGTTATTACGCAACTGGTCCAATTCGTATAAGTTTTGTTTCCAAGCGGTATCTAACAGTTGCAGCATAAGCATGCGTTCTATCTCGGAAAAATTCACGCCCTGTTCGGCAAAATACGCCGCGCGTGCTTTGTATAAATCTTGCACTTGTCGCATCACATCTTCCACTAACTGCTCCGCTGTTTTACGGCCCACGCTAGTGGCGTCGTACGCAAATTCTATCGGGAAAAAATTACGCAAATTAACGTTGAGCGTTTCAAAATTACTGCGTTGCGGATGCGTCGGGAAATAGTATTGTTCCACCAGTTCATCCACAATTTCATACATCATTTGCATGGAACGCTCGGACATACTTTCTCCGTCTAAAATCGCATTACGAAGCCCATAAATAGCCGTGCGTTGTTGGTTCATTACTTTATCGTAATCCAGCAACTGCTTGCGGATATCAAAGTTACGCCCTTCCACCATACGTTGGGCACCTTCAATTTGGCGTGTCATCAAGCGCGACTCAATAGCCTCGCCTTCCTTCATGCCCATGTGACTTAAAATAGCGGAAATTTTAGCGGTGTTAGCAAACAAACGCATCAGTTCGTCTTCCAACGAAATATAAAACCGCGAGGAACCCGGGTCTCCCTGGCGGGCACAACGGCCGCGTAATTGGTTATCAATGCGGCGCGATTCGTGACGCTCACTGCCGATAACGTGCAAGCCGCCCAACTTCACCACTTCACTTTGTTCTTGCGCATCGGCCGGATTTCCACCTAGCACAATATCCGTACCGCGACCGGCCATATTGGTCGCTACGGTGACGGCTCCTTTGCGCCCGGCTTGGCTAATGATTTGCGCTTCCATCTCGTGGTATTTAGCATTTAATACTTTGTGCGGAATACCGCGTGCGTGGAGCATACGACTTAATTTTTCCGATTTTTCAATAGAGCGCGTACCCACCAGCACCGGAGCACCTTGTTTCCACAATTCTTCCACTTCATCTGAAATGGCTTTGAATTTTTCCCGCTCGGTCAAGTAGACTAAATCGGGATAGTCCACCCGTTTAGACGGGCGGTTAGGGCGAATTTCCACTACATCTAATTTATAAATTTGCCAAAACTCGTTGGCTTCGGTCATGGCGGTACCCGTCATACCGGAAAGTTTGTTGTAAAGTTTAAAGAAGTTCTGAAAGGTAATAGTGGCTAACGTTTGGTTTTCTTCTTTAATTTGCAACCCTTCTTTGGCTTCTACCGCTTGGTGCAAACCATCACTCCAACGGCGACCGGGCATTTCGCGGCCGGTAAATTCATCAATGATAACCACTTCACCGTTTTTAATCACGTATGCTTCGTCCACTTTATATAAATAGTGTGCGCGCAATGCTTGATTGATATGATGCACCCATTCCGATTCCACATCATCGTACAAATTAGACACATTGAGGAATTTTTCCGCCTTAGCAATACCGGTATCCGTTAAAGTGGCCGTATGCGCCTTTTCGTCAACGATAGCATCATAGCCGGCGTCTAAATTGGTGCCTTCATACTTGGCTTTAACTTCATCTTCTTCCGTAATCAAACGAACTTTAAGCGAAGGAATCAACCGATTGACAATATAGTATTTATCGGTGCTTTGTTCAGACGGGCCTGAAATAATAAGCGGCGTGCGGGCTTCGTCAATTAAAATGGAGTCCACTTCATCAACAATACAGTAATTGAGCGGGCGGAGTACGCGATCGTGTCGGGAGATAACCATATTGTCACGCAAGTAATCAAAGCCCAGTTCATTATTGGTTACATAGGTGATATCTTTGGCGTACATTTCACGACGTTCGTCGTTGTTCATATCGTGGCTGATGTAACCGACGGTAAGGCCTAAAAATTCGTGAATAGGCCCCATCCACTCGCGGTCACGGTGGGCCAGGTAATCGTTGACGGTTACTACATGCACACCTTTTCCCGTTAAACCATTTAGGTAAGAAGGCAATACCGCCACCAAGGTTTTACCTTCCCCGGTGCGCATCTCGGCAATTTTTCCTTGGTGCAACACAATACCGCCCAAAAGTTGTACGTCATACGGACGCAAACCGATTACACGCCAAGCCGCTAAACGCACCACGGCAAACGCTTCGGGCAAGATATCATCTAGTGTTTCCCCTTTGCCCAAACGGTTTTTAAATTCCTGCGTTTTGGCTTTTAATTCTTCATCAGACAATTTTTCAAACTGTGCGGTAAAGCGGTTGGCCGAATCCACATAGTGTTGAATTTTCTTTAAATCACGTTCGCTTTTTGTTCCAAAAATTTTATCAATTACCGTTCTTATCATTTTGTTATCCTTTTTTTAAAATTTAATCAGTTACCAAACGAAAAAATTTTTTATTTAGCCACCGGCTTCTTGTTTTTACTCTTTATTTGCAAATTTTCACTTTGCGCTGCCTGTTGCGCGGCTTGCATAGACGCTTGCCGCTTAACGGCAAAGGCCTGGGCACGGGCTTTTTCTTCCACTTGGTTCACATAGATTTGTGTCAAAAAGCAGATTTGTTCACCCGGTTGTTTTTTAAACGCCTTAATTTCTTCTTGCAGGGATTGTATCTGTGCTTTTAACTGTTCCTGTCGTTGAGTCCGCTCGGTTGCCGGCAAAGTTTTATCGCGGCGCACTTGGCGTAGTTCTTGCCGCATCTGCTCCAACTGATACTGCCGCAACTGAACCGTAACAGCCCAAAAATGGGTAAAGACATCCCGTACATCCGACGTAAAAAGTTCACGTTGGGGCCCAATATCCGCGCCCATCATTTCAGAAGCCAACCATAATTGCCGGTAAGTTTCCGTCAAACGGTGCAAATACAACGAGTGGTCAAAATTGCGCGCCAGGGCAATCATCTCCCAACGGTTGGGGGATGCTTTTACTCCATCGTAAGAAGCCAGCAGTTGCTCCAGCAAGTTTTGATAGGCGGCATCTTGCCGGGCTTTCTCCAACACACTCGGATTGAAACGAGAAAACACCTCTAGCACTTGCTCCCGCGTTAACGCAGAAACAGCCGGCTGTGCGTACAAAACAACCGACAACGACAACATCGCCAGCAGTAGCGTGCTTCTTTTCATTTCAACTCCCGCAAATAAGGCCTATTTGTATTGTGCTTTATATCGGGCACGCTCGTCAAGTAAAATTAGCCGATTTCCACAAAAAGGCCCGGGAGAAATTTCTCCCGGGCCCGCAACAAAAGCACTTCCCCCTATAACACAAGGGTATCTTCCATATCCGGCCCGGTAGAGATAAGGGCAATTTTGGGATGCGGATACACTTCGGCCGACAGTGCGCGCAAATCCGCCAAGAACTGTTTGGCTTGCGGGGTGAAATCCGCTTCACTTTTTACACGGTCATTGCCGGGGAACATATCAATATGCGTAATGGCAATTTTTGTACAATTGTTAATCATAATCGCACGCGAAGCCGAGCGTTTTTCAAACTCACCCACGCGGCGAAGGCGCTTGCTGACGCTGCCGATTTCGTGGCCTTTGGTGTGGTAAATTTCCAATTCTTTTTCGTCGGCAATTTCTTTCTCAAGCGGACCGGGGCCCACGCGCGTAACGTACGGTTTAAACACCACATACACATCGCGAACACTCTTGGGACCAAGGCCGGCTTCGCCCAAAAAAGTGCTGGCGGTAGTGTCACGCGAGGTAACAAAAGGATATTCTCCGTGCAACAAGGAAAGTTTGATTCCCTGCGTTCCTTCTAATAAAACGTGTCCGCCCTTGTCCAAACAGCGGTTTAAAAGTTCGGGAACTTCCTGGATAAAATCTTTGAGTAACGGCTCGTCTTTAGCAAATTTAACTTCGCGCCGTTCAATACGTTCTTTCACGGCCTGCCCGAGCCCGGTCCCCACACTGCCGATGTGGCTCATAAAGTGGCTTGCCCCGCGTTCGGCAGCGGTTTGCTCATCCGTAATTAAAACGGCATACGGATCAATAATCAACCGGTCTTGCGTATTTGTCTTTTTCACTTCGTCTAGCAACCACTCGGTTTTGGTATAGGCACCGGCCCCGAGCACGAGTTTGGTTTTTGGGTTTAAGAAGCCTGACGGGATATTTTTAAGCGTGTATGAAACGCCGTCTTGCACAACCGTATGCCCGGCATTGGGCCCCCCTACACGTACGCAATAATCATAATTACCTTTGTACGATAAATAAGCGGCAATTTTGCCCTTTCCTTCATCTCCGGCTTGTCCGCCGCATACTAAATCAATCATGTTCACTCCTTGCCAATGCTTCGGCCAACCCGGTATAATTCCCCGGCGTTAACACGCGCAATTGTTTTTTGATATTTTCCGACACATTTAATTTTTCTATAAATAGTTGTAAATCCTCTTGCGTGACTTTGCGCCCGCGGGTAAAATCGCGCAATTGTTCATACGCACGCACATCCCCGGCCGCACGCAGCACGGTTTGGAAGGCTTCGGCCAACACTTCGGGATGCGCAACCACTTCCCGGGCAGCAGCCGAACGGTCAAAAATAATTTTCTTAAGTCCGTTTTGCAAAGACGCCAATGCCACCAACATATATCCAAACACCATCGGCATATTACGCAAAACGGTAGAATCGGACAAATCACGCTGCAAACGCGACACGGGCAGTTTATTAGAAAAGAAATCACACAAAGTGCCCGCCAACTGCAAATTTCCTTCGGCATTTTCAAAATCAATCGGGTTCACTTTTTGCGGCATGGTAGAGGAACCCACTTCCCCTTTTCTTATTTGTTGACGCACAAGCCCGGCCGCAATATATAGCCACATATCGCGGCAGAAATCAATTAAGATAACCTGGGTACGTCGTAAGTTGTCAAATAGTTCGGCATACGAATCGCGCGGATCCACCTGGGTAGAAACAACCGTACGATAAATTTTTATACGGCGGCCTTTATTAAAACCGTTAACAAGTTTATCTGCGGCGCGTGGCCAGTTGATGTGGGGAAACGCGGCGACGTGTGCGTTAAAATTCCCGACGGCTCCGCCGAATTTACAGGAAATTTGTTGTTTTTTAAGTTGCCGGATTTGACGCGCCAAACGCACCTCAAACACGCGGATTTCTTTGCCGAATGTTGTCGGTACGGCGGGTTGCCCGTGGGTGCGCGCCAAAAGTACCGCACCCGCTTCTTTGCGGGCCAGTTGTGCCAAAACTTGCCGGAGTTTTTCTACAGCCGGCAATAGGGCTTTTTCCAGGCCGTTAGCAAGCATCAGGGCGTACGAAACGCTGTTTACATCTTCGCTGGTAAGGGCAAAATGGAACCAATTTAAACGATCTTTTAAAGATGTATTTTGTAATTTTAAACGCAAAAAATACTCCACCGCTTTCACATCGTGCCGGGTGGCCGGTATATTTTTATAACCGTCAAATTCAAGCGCGTGCAAAACGTTTAAATCGGCCGGAGAAAGCGCGCACAACGACGATAACACTTTCTTTTCACCGGAACTAATGGATTTAAAATGCGGGAGTTTTAATTCAGCCAAAATCTGCAACCACGCAATTTCCGTTTGTAAACGGTATGCGGCAAAAGCCGCTTCGCCCATCACCGGCGCAAGCGCACTTACCTGACCGCGGTAGCGGCTATCCAACGGACACAAAGCCGTATTTTCCATATTTATATTTTAGCAAAAATCCGGCACGCGTTTGGGAAGAATTATAGGGCAACGTCTATGATTATTCAACATATTAAATCTCCTTGGCTGGGCGTTTAATGCAGTGTAGCAAAAAAAATATCCCCCGCGATAAGCGAGGGATATCAAAAGCGCTTGGTCTATAATACCAAAACTTACAGAGCAATCGCGCTGGCCGGGCAAGTACCGGCGCACGCACCACATTCTACACATTTAGACGCATCAATGTTTCTTTTACCGTTTACTTCGCTGATAGCGGCAACGGGGCAAGCAGGTTCGCAAGCACCGCAGTTAATGCAAATTTCCGGATTTACTTTATAAGCCATATTCGTTTCTCCTGTTATAAGTAGATTTCTATGTTTAAATTATACCAAAAACCTTTTTCTTTTGCACCGCTGGTCAACAAAACTACTTGCCTAAAATTGATTAGTAATGCTACAATATAAAAGTAAGGAAAAACTAACTTTTATGGAAAAAACAAATTCCCGCTCACTTTATCAATTAAAAGCAGGGCAAACGGCTCAAATCAAAGAAATTCAAACCGATGCAAAAATGGCCGAAAAACTAGCCGCTATGGGGCTGGTACGCGGACAGTTTGTTACCCGTCAAAAAGGCCGTAGTCCGGTGCTTGTCAACGTCTCCGGAACCGACGTGGCTATCGGACGGGAAACCGCCAAAAAAATTATCGTTACTTCCCGCAAAAACACGTTTCTTTTAGCCGGAAACCCCAACGTAGGCAAGAGTTTGATCTTTTCCCGCTTGACCGGGATTGGTGTAATTTCTTCCAACTTCCCCGGTACAACTGTCGGCATAAACTACGGGCAAACACAATTCAACGGTGAATCGTACGATATTATTGACATCCCCGGGCTATACCGATTAGAAGAAAGTTGGCAAATGAACGGGGCAAAACACAAATTTTTTAAAGAATTGGAATATGATTTTGTTGTCTGCGTGGCCGACGCTTCGCACTTGGAACGCAATTTATATTTCTTGCTTGAGTTACTCTCTTTAGGCAAACCGGTTGTGCTTTTGCTTAACAAATTTGACGAAGCCAAACGCAAGGGGATTTTGATTAACGTCAAACAACTTTCCAAATTGTTGGGGCTTCCCGTTATTCCTGTTGTGGCAACTACCGGGGAAGGTTTTACCGAACTTGCTAAACAGGTGTCTAATTTAAGGAACGATTTGCCCGCCATCATCCCCCCGGAAACTGACGAAGAAAAATGGCAACTCATTGGCAAAATTATCGGCAAAGTACAGCAGGTTAAACATAAACACCCTTCTGTATGGGAGCATTTGCAAGCCTGGGCCACCGCCCCGCTGACCGGACTACCGATTGCGCTGGTCGTACTTATTCTCTCGTTCTTTCTAGTACGTTGGGTGGGAGAAGGAACTATTAACATATTGGATCCGCTATATGAAAACTATTATTTCCCATGTATAGAGTATTTATTAGGTCCGTGGCGCAATAATTGGTTAGGTTTACTCTTGGCCGGAGACGGCGGCCACATTTACTTTGGCGTACTGACTGACGGGCTCCACATTGCTCTTGTGGAAGTAATGCCTTACGTGCTTGCTTTTTATGCGTTGTTTGGTTTTTTGGGCGACTTGGGATATCTGCCGCGCTTGGCCATCTTGTTAGACGGGCTTTTACATAAAATCGGCTTACACGGCTATGGGGCTATCCCGATTATGTTGGGCTTTGGTTGTAAAGTGCCCGCCGTAATGGGAGCGCGCGTATTGGAAACGCGGCGCGAACGCATTATTGCGTTGGCACTGGTGTTGGTACTGGCACCGTGTATTTCCCAAACGGCTATGATTATTTCTATTTTATCCCCGTATGGCTTGAAATACCTGTTGATGGTTTTTGGAGTACTTGCACTAAACGGTATTATCGCCGGCACAATCCTCAACCGCCTGATGAAAGGCGAAACGCCGGAACTGTTTATGGAAATCCCTTCGTGGCAAGTTCCCCACGTACGCGTTTTAGGCCGCAAGTTATGGTTGCGCATGAAAGAGTATTTAGTAGATGCGTTACCGCTTATCTTGTGCGGCATTTTATTTGTAGATCTGATGCAACTATGCGGCATTACACAACTGGTAACTAAACTTTCACGCTATCCGGTAGAGTATATTTTAGGGCTCCCGGCCGACACCACCTCTTTGTTAATTTTAGGTTTTTTGCGTAAAGATATTGCTATTTCGCTACTCAATCCTTTCAACCTATCCGCACAAGCCCTGGTAATTGCGTGCGTATTTATGACGATGTACCTTCCTTGCGTGGCCACCTTCTTTGTGATGCTACGCGAAAACGGTTGGAAAGACACGTTGCGTATCGTCGGCTTAACGCTCGGGCTGGCTTTTGCCACCGGGTTTATCCTGAAACTGATTTTGTTGTAGCCCCCTGCGGCCGGTATTACCCGGCAAGTATCCCTACTCTAAAAATGCTATAATAAAGTATAAATAGACTAACTATACGAAAAAATTAAAAAAGGGGTGTATTATGGAAAAAAATTTATCTTCGGGGGCTTTTGTTAAAACCGTTCAAAAAGACCTCCACGCCGAGGCCGATATCCCATCGGGATACGGCAAAACAGAAAGTTACTTATTGCCCAAAGATCCGGCTTGGCTCTTCTTATTTTGGGAGATTACCAACGGCACGTTAGATTTTTTAAGAGGCCAATACGGAGCCGACACGTTAAATAATGCCCGCACCATTATCCGCTTACACGACGTAACTGACGTAACTATGTTCAACGGTACCAATTCCGTTTGCTATTATGATATGCCGGTTATTTTTGAAGCGCGCAGTTGGTATATCAACGCCCCGCAGTCCGGCCGCAGTTACGTGGCCGATTTGGGGTATTTGACCGCAGACGGCCAATTTATCTTGGTCTCACGCAGCAACGTAACGTCGTTGCCACCCGGCAAAGTATCTGACATTATTGACGACAAATGGATGATTGTAGAGGGTGATTTCCAAAAACTCTTGAAACTTTCCGGAGCCGATTATATCGGCATGGGCGCAAGCGAACGGATGCAAATTGTCGGTCAACGCTGGAAACTGACCGAACTTACCCCATCGGGTGCACCAAGTTCCTGGTCGTCTTTTGCGTTGCATTTAGACAAAGTCCAAGAAGACGAGGATATCTGGCTGAAAGCCGATTGTGAAATTATTATTTACGGCTCGGCTTCCAGAAATGCCATCGTATCCATTAACGGGCAAGATATTGAACTCAAAGAAGGCAAATTCTCTATCCGCCAGCATTTACCGGCCGGGAGCGTGGTAGATTTACCTATCCACGCGCGCAACGCCAAAGGCGATAAAAACCGCCACATTAACATCAAGGCACTACGCGAACAAGGAAAATAATTATGGGACAAGAAAAAGGTTATTTAGCACTCGTCTTACACGCGCATTTGCCTTTCATTAAGCACCCGGAATACCCGGACTTTTTGGAAGAAGACTGGTTTTACGAAGCCATGGTGGAAACGTATATTCCGCTGTTAAACGTCTTTGAAAACTTAACCGAAGAAGGTACAGACTTCCGCCTGACCATGACGCTTACGCCCCCCCTGTGCAACATGATGGAAGATCCGCTTTTAATTGACCGCTTTGCGCATTATCTCAATCAACGGGTGGAGCTGTCGCAAAAGGAACTCAACCGCACGCAAGGTACGGAGTTTGAAGGCGTCGCGCGGATGTATTTTAATAAGTTCCGCCGCTACCAAGATTTATTTGAAAACCGTTATCACCGGCACGTATTGCAGGGGTTCAAAAAATTTCAGGACATGGGTAAGTTGGAAATTATCACTTGTTGCGCCACGCATGGTTATTTGCCGCTGATGGTGCACAAAGAAAGTGTCAATGCCCAAATCAAAATCGCCGCTAATGACTACCGCAGCCGTTTTGGCAAAAGCCCGCGCGGTATTTGGCTGGCCGAGTGCGCCTATAACCCCGGAGACGATAAATTCTTACGGGATGAAGGCATCCGCTTTTTCTTTACCGAGGCCCACGGCATTTTGCACGGCACGCCGCGGCCCAAATACGGCATTTATGCACCGGTCTATTGCCCGCAAACAGGCGTGGCCGCATTTGCGCGTGATATGGAATCAGCCCAACAAGTGTGGAGTGCCGAGTCCGGCTACCCCGGCGATCCGCGCTACCGCGAATTTTACCGCGATTTAGGGTACGATTTAGATTACGATTACATCAAGCCGTATTTGCACTCCGACGGTGTCCGCCGCAATATCGGTATGAAATACCATAAAATTACCGGCAAGGTGGCCCTCAACCAAAAGCAAGCGTATGACCCGTACGCCGCCCGCGAAGTAGCGGCTGAGCACGCCGGGAACTTTATGTTCAACCGCCAAAAACAGATTGAATATTTAAGCACCATTATTGACCGCAAACCGCTGGTTGTTTCTATGTATGACGCGGAATTGTATGGGCATTGGTGGTATGAAGGTATTGATTTTCTGGAATATTTGTTCAAGAAAATCTATTACGATCAAAACGATATTAAACTGATTACGCCCAGTGAGTATTTGTCCATGTATCCGCAAAATCAAGTGGTGCAACCGTCTATGTCCTCATGGGGGGATAAAGGTTACCACGACGTATGGCTTAACAGCGGCAACGATTGGATCTACCGGCACCTTATTAAATCGTCCGAACGGATGATGGAATTGGCCAATAGGTTTCCAAATGCCGACGGCCTTTTGCGCCGGGCGCTCAATCAACTGGCGCGCGAATTAGTGCTGATGCAATCTTCCGATTGGGCATTTTTGATGACAACCGGAACGGCCAAAGAGTACTCCACCAAACGCACCAAGGACCACGTTAAACGGTTTAACGAACTTTATGAACAAGTACAAGGCAACCGTATTAACGAGGCCTATGTCTATGATTTGGAACAAAAAGATTCTATTTTCCAACAAATAGACTACAACGTGTATTCCTCGGCCGCCAAAGAGGCTGTCTTGAGTAAATACTAATTCTTGATATGTTTGTTTGCCCCGCGTTCAAAAACGCGGGGCTTTTTTTACCCTTAAGACCTAGAGACGCCTAGGTCTTTTGACCCTTGTTTTTCACTCGTAAAAGAGATAAATTAAGGGTATGAAAACACATACACTTATCAAACAAATTTTTTGTCTCACCGTTTTACTTGGTTTTATCGCTGCGCCCGCTTACGCGCAAGGAAAGATGAAAGGAATAAGTGAAGGATTAAGCAAAATTACTAAGGGAGAACTCAACCAAGCCGTTTCCCAAACCGTGCGTGAAACCCAACTAATGACGCAAGGAGCCAAAACGGCCAAATTTATGTCTTCCTATGCCACCCCCACCGTTATAGATGCCGTTCACTCGGTAAAACAAAACATTAAAAAGGCCCAAAAGTTTGTGCAAGAATTAGAACAGATGAAAGCCGATTTTTCTTCCCAACATCAAGCAATTCTCAAAGCCGTTTCCGAAGAAGCCGAAATGGACCAATTGGGAAACACTTTTATCAAAAAGATTAAAAGTTTGCAAGATCCCAAAGCCATCAAAGAATCATTAACCAATTATTTCCACTTAAATGAATCCAATCCTACCGTGGGTTTCTTACTGGACCATCCGCACCGGTTAGACCGAATCCCCGGTATTGAAGCGGAACGCCGTGCGCTGTCTCTGCGCAACGAAAATACGGAACAGGCCATTAAAAATTTAAAAGAAATTACGATGAAAATGGAAACCGAAAAACGATTAGGGTTGATGAGACAATTGCGGGAAGAATTGGAAAGTTTTATTCAAGAACGCGGCCACTGCCCCGGGCAAACCCAAGATCCGTGGGAACGGAACTTGTATATCCGAACGGTCTGGTTCTTACAAGATACGGAAGCCGCCGCCGGTATCCCGGAATTGGAAATAGAACATCAGGCCATTTTAGACTTGTGGAACAAATAACCGAATCTTTTACTACAGTAAAAAACAGGGAGCAGAAACAATCTGCTCCCTGTTTTACATACAAGCGATACTATTTATATTCCAATTTAATCAATTTATATTTTTTCGGTCCCCGCGGCAGTTGCGCTTCAAACTCGTCGCCTTGCGCGTGCCCAAGCACACCGTTGGCCAAAGGTGATTTAACCGACAATAGGCCTTTTTCCGGGTTAGATTCCACCGAACCTACCAGCGTATAGGTAAACTCTATATCCGCCTCTAAATCTTTGATAGTAACCGTCGCACCAATACGGGCCTTGGTTTTATCCACATTTAAGTCATCGGTAATTTGTGCATTACGCAGACGGCTTTCCAATTCTTGTATGCGAATCAACGTTTCGGCTTGTTTTTCTTTAGCGGCATGGTATTCGGCATTTTCTTTTAAATCTCCTTGTGCGGCCGCTTCCCCGATTTCATTAGATAATTGGGCTTTCAAATCTTGCAGATCTTTTAATTCATTAACAAGCGCTTCGTATTTTTTACGACTCATATAAAACTGTTCCATAATACTTACTCCTTTATCACTAATTAGTGTACAATTTATCCGCGTTTATTTCAATCGGCTTTACATTATTATATAATCAAGGTATGTATAAAAGATGGCTGGCTATTTTAATACTGGCAGGATTTCCCCTGGCTGCAAACGCGGAAACATCGCGCGTTCGCATTGTGCGCGAAAATTCACCGGCCGTCGTGGCAATTAACGTACTCAAAGATGACGGCTCTACGTTCACCGGCACCGGCTTTGTCATCACGCCCGACGGGCTGATTGCCACCAGCCGGCACGTCAGCGACAATTCCCTTTTTATCAATATCACTTTTAACGACGGGACCGTTTCCGGTGAGGCTAAAATTGTAGCCAATGCGAATATGGTAGATTTATCGTTACTTAAAATACAAGCCCAAAATTTACCCACTGTGGAAGTAGCGTCTTCCGACAACGTACAGCCCGGGGAAAGTATTACCGTCATCGGTAATCCGCGCCGGTTACAAAATACCGTTTCATCCGGTCTTATCAGCCAGGTGCGCCGCAAAGCCAACGGCGTCATTTGGCACCAAATCAGCGCACCGATTTCCCCCAGTTCCAGCGGAAGCCCCGTATTTAACCGGGAAGGAAAAGTGATTTCCGTTGCGTTTGCCAGTTATCCCGGCGAAAATAACCAAAATTTAAACTTTGCCGTTCCTTCCGATTATTTACGCCAACTCGTAACGGCTGCCGGATACGCTCTTCCTCCTACAGCCGAAGAACGTGCCCGGTTAGCCGCCGCCACAAAGGCAGAACCGGAAAATGCCTTCGTACGCCACATTAAAAAATCGTGGGAAATCTTGCAGCGTATTTTTCAACGTTCTGGGTCAAAAGACCTAGCAAGCACTAGGGCTTAATCTCCCTTGAAAAATCCTTCCAAAACAAATAAACTATTCTTAAATACTTTTAACGGCAACACGAAAACAGATACTTTTGCCGATTAAGGAGTGCTTATGAAAAAGTTTGCAAAATATGCTTTACTCACAGGCGGTATTGCGTTATTTGTCTTTTTATTGTTACCTTTTTTGGAACCGCCGTCTTTACAACAAACAGCAACCCAAGAAGGGCAAAAGGCTTCTTCCCCACAGATTTTTACTTCTAATCCGCTTACCGATATTGTTGGCAGAATTGCCCGTTTTTTCACCGGAAAATCCAAAGCGCAACCCCGTTCTGCTGCCGCAGCCGGGCAACTGGTGCAAAGCGGTACTAATCAAGCGTTCTCTGACAATAGTGTGGACACGGCCCTTTATGCCGCCGGCTACGAAGGGAATCCCCCCCAAGAGCCTGCTCCGGCCCCGGCAGCCGGGCAAAACCCCGACGAGGCCAATGCTGAATATTTTATGCAAAATGAAGAAGGGGATTGGGTGCTCATCCGCCAACGCACGCCGGAAACTTCCCAATCGGGCATACACGAAATCAGCGTAAAAGAAAATCCCTATGACCGTTTGGTAAAGCAAGAACGGTTGGCCCGTTTTTCTCCTACCATGCGCGTCAAGCAGACAGCCGAAGTGCCCGAATCTAAATTGGCCAGTTTATTTAAGCCGATTAAACGCTTATTCGGTTTAGAAACAGCCGCCTCTTCGGGAGCCTTGCAAGCCGACGGAGCATTAGCCTCCGCACGCAAGATAGGGGAATCTTCCGGATTAGACCGCAACCGTGCTAAACAAGCGCAACAATTTAACCGCGCCCAAGATGTAAATACGGCTTTCGGCAATCCTTCTTTTAGCAACCTAAACTTCAACCGTCCGCCTCGTTTGACCGATTTGGTCAGTTCCCCGCGGTTTGCCCGCGAAGCCGCAGAAATGGTGGCCGATTCTTTATATCCCGATGGGAATACTCCTTCTTCCCAACACGCGCAAGATTGGCAACAAGCCGTACAAGATAAGGAAAATGAATATAACCAACTTAAAATAAATACGATGCGCCAAGATTTGCTCAGCCGTAGCGGCGGTAATACACCTCAAGACGTTTTGCCGCAAACGGGTGATTGCGACTTGCGTAAGGGGATTGTAGACGAAGGGATGTGTCCGGAACCGACTCAAGAAGAATTAGCCGCACTCCAAAAAGCCAATCGCGAACGTTTTGAACAAATTACGCATCTAAAATTAGGGCAAAATGCGGCGGCCTTGACACCCATCTTAAGCGTGGCCGATAAGAATTCGTTAAAAAAATTAGAAAAACCCATGGACCTTTCTAACCCCGGAGTCCAAGCAACTACCGAAAAAGAAGCCAATTATCAAAAAGAAATGCAGGAAAAATACCAAAAAGAATTAGCCACCTACAATATGTATCGTTGGATGTTGGAAAACAGTAGTTGCGACGGCAATTGTTATTGGGTGGCCAATGCCCAACAATCGGAAGAAACCCAAAAGTTAATTAACGGTATTGACGCTGCCGGCATAGTCAAATTTGAGGGAGATCCGTTGAAAAAATTTGACCAACTCAAAAAAGCATTCGTAGATGCCCAAGTAGCCGCAAAACCTAATGCTACCGAAGAAGAAAAAAAGCAAATTAGAGAAAATGCCGAAAAAGCATCCACGGCTTATGTCGTTTATACCGGGCAAGATATGGCCCAATGGTCGCAACAAATCCGGCAAGCCGCCCAACAAACCGAAGGCGCGCTATCCGATCAAGTAATGTATTTTTCTAACGCGGCAGACGCTTTGCACTTTTTGGAAACCAACGGCCAAGACGGATATAATACGCCTGTCTATTACGGCACGCAGAACAATCGCGTTTTATCCGGCCGCGATGGGATGGGCGTAGCCGAGCACGGAACACTACTGACCGATGACATAATCGCTAATGTGGAAACACAGGGAAAAATAAATGAAAAAATCCAGAAAAATGCGGCCCAAACAACGGTAGAGAATGTCGTCACGCCGATAGCGGAAGGATTGAATGCCCAACTGGAAGCAGAAAAACAAAATTTCCAAAATCCATTCGGAAAAACCGAGAAGAAATAAAAGAAATTCGTTTTCATATAAAACCCCCCGCCCTAATCCGCGGGGGTTTTTTTAAGTCTAACTTATCTTTTGGGTTTATTTTCCCCAAAAAAATGGGTATAATTTGTATAGTGGTTTTATACGGTGCTTTGGCCCCAAAACAGGAGTTTTGTGTATGAAAAAAAATATTATCTTTTTGGCATTAGGTGTCTTGATGTTGCTAGCCGGTTGCCATTCCAACAAGTCCCCTTACAACCGCATAAGCGATTACGAAGATTTTGAACAATTTTTAGGAAGATATGTTTTTGCCGCGTGTGAAAATGTAGGCAAGCCCTATGTTTCCTATTCACTGGCTACGTTGCTCAAAAGGCCGGCCAACGATAACCCCAACTACAAAATTAAATTTGCCAACGGCCCGTGCAAAGGCAAAACTATTTGGACCACCCACGTCATCGTAAAAACGGAACCGCTCAGCACGGGAGAATTACCGCGCGGTACGGTGCTTTTACGCAACTATTGGAACCCCAAAGAACCATTTAACCGAGAAAAAACCGACCGTTGGAACGTCGGCATTGTGGTCAACACTTCCCGCATGGATAAAGGCATTGTAGATATGTCTTTCCCGCGCGACGCGCACGATTTCAATCCTTCCCGCGAAGGGGTTTACACGCATAACGCACGCTATATCGTTATGCCGGAAATTAAAGATGTGCGCACTTTTATACACTAAAGGAGAGCGTATGAAAAATAAATTTCTGCTATTGATTTTTTGTTTACTCGTTCCGTTGGTTTTGCACGCCGATAGCGAAGATCCCATCGCTCTGGAAACTGCCATTTTAGACGTTCCTTCTGCCGAAGTTTTGGACCGATACGAGGCCTCTTTTTTAGGCCGTGCTTATGCCCATGGCACGTTTATGGAAACGATTGATTTCGGCGTTTATCCGCGCATCAATTTAGGCGTTTCGCTAGCCATACATGAACTGATTGGCTCTTCTTCGCACGTGCGCGTGCTCAACCCTGATTTTCAAGCCAAGTGGAAAGTGTATGATGGTAATTTATATATGCCCGCTATTGCAATCGGTTACGACGGACGCCGTTATGGTTACGGATACGACAAAAAACGCCACTATACCCGTACTAAAAAATATTTGGATGACCGCAAAGGCGGGTATATAACGTTCTCGCGGGAGATATTTGTGCCCGGGTTAATTGCTTCGGCCGGGGCCAATTTATCCGATTTTGAAATAAACAGAGTATACGGTTTTGCCGGACTTTTCTACCGCGTGACCGATCAAATCGGCTTACTCGGCGAATGGGACGGCGTACGCAATATCCGCGACTCCCGCGCAAACGCCGGGATACGTTTTTACTTGCACCCCTCGTTGGCTTTAGACGGCGCGGTACGCCGTATTGGCCGCGGTAGTGAAAGCGAACGTGTGGTACAAATCCGTTATGTAACAAATTTTTAGGAGACTTTATGAACACCCCTACTAAACCTTCTACTCGCCGTAATACGATTTTTATTAAAAAAGGGTTGCAACTGCGCTATATGGTACTTATCATTTTAAGCGTACTGTGCGGATTAGCCATTATGACTTTTGAACTAACTGCCACATTAAGTGATTTGTTTGATACGTATCCCGTGCTTATGCAACCGCTATACGATGAGTTTATTCCTATTGCGGCCAGTTTCTTTTACAAAATTGCTATTTATTTACTCTTTGTAGTGGTTATTTCCGCCTTTTTGTCCCACAAAATGGCCGGCCCGGTGTACCGCTTTGAACAAGTCTGCAAAGCCATCGCCCAAGGTGATTTTTCCCAACGGGTACACTTGCGCCAAGGGGATCAATTTATAGATCTACAAAATGATTTCAATGCCATGATGGACCGCGTAGAAGCGGAAATCAATAAAAACAAAACAACTAAATTATGATGAAAAAAATATACATCTTGCTAGGTGTACTCTTTTGGGCTACGCTACCCATACATGCTCAAAAAGAGTACGGTTTAAAATTCTCCAGCCTGATTAACGATAATTTATCGCTGGAAAACGCCATCCGTTTGGGCTTGGAAAATAATTCGGAATTTTTGACCGCCCGTCAAGAAATTACCGTGGCGGAACAAAAAGTCAACGAAGCCAAATTCTTATTTCTGCCGCAATTTGCATTAGAAGGCACTGCCACGTTGTATGATTTGGATTATCCGATGGTTTTGTCCGAATCGGTAGCGCACCGTTTTTTACCCGGCCCGGAACTAAACGATCATCACGATCAATTTTTCGGAGTAGGGGTAACGGCCACCCAATATCTTTACTCCGGCGGGCGCATCCGAAACACGCTTAAAATCGCACGCGCTAATTTAAAGCAAGCCCAAAGCCGCTATGAAGCGGTCAAAAATGCCGTCATCCTGGATATTAAGCAATCATTTTACAACTTGTTATTTGCGCAACAGTACGAAGCGCTCTTACAAAACATTTGGCAAAAAGCGGCCGGCAAGCGCCCAACCGCTGCCGGTGATGTTTGGACGCAAATCTACACGCAAAGCCTGCTGGCCCAACTGCAAAACAAACATCACGCCGCCGTCAATCAATTAGCACAAGCACGGTTGGCGATGTTGGTGAGCCTAAACAAAGAACTCAACGCCGACTTTTCCATCACCGGGGATTTCTCCCCCGTGTATGTTACGTGGGATTTACCCCAACTGAATTTACGAGCGTTGGAATATCGTCCGGAATTAAAATCCGCCATTTACGCCTTGGAACTAGACACCATTTCCTTGGATCTGGCACTTTCCAAACGCTATCCGGACATTATTTTAAATGCCTCTTACGAACAACTCGGCACAGATACGTTGGAAGATACCAATAAACAAGTTTCTTTGGCTATGCGCTTGCCGCTACCCTACAACGTTTCATCTCAAATTGCTCAAAAGAAGGCCGAACAAAAAAAGAGTGCTTTGCGACGCGCGAACATAGAAGATAAAATCCGCGTAGAAGTAGCCCGCAGTTTTGAAGAAATGCGCTTTTGGCAAGAAGAAGTTCTTATACGTCAAGCACAGTTTAACCGGCTTGCCGGACTTTTTGAAAAAGCAGGTACCGCTCATAATGCCGCCGCATTAGAAGCCTTACTAGCCTATACACAAACCGCACAAGAGTATTTGGATGCGGTACGGCAAAATTTGATTACAAAAGCAAAATTAGATTGGGCCGTCGGGCAGGATTTACAATGAGAAAATTGCTTTTGCGCGCAGGCGCCTTACTGGGGCTACTTGCGTGCATTACCGGGGATGTTGCTGCGTTATCCGCCCAAACGGATGATGCTATTTTACGTGATTTTTTGTGGCAAAATTTTATCAAGCGTCCGGCAGATGAGCGCCCTAAAATCGGGCTGGCGCTTTCGGCCGGCGGCATACGCGGGTTTGCCCACGTGGGCACATTAGAAATTCTCTCCAATGCCGGGGTACCGATAGATATGATTTCCGGCACGTCTATGGGGGCGGTTGTCGGTGCCCTATATGCCGGTGGTATTGCTCCCGAAAAATTGTGGGAAATCGGCTCCCATCTTTCCATGCGCAGTATTACTCCCGATTTAAATGTAGTAGGTTTATGGCGGTTTTTGTTTGCTAAAAAATTGCCTTCTTCGGCTAACTTAACAAACTTCTTTCACCAACAATTAGGCGATATCCAATTTGAAGATTTGAAAATTCCGTTTTCCTGCGCGGCAATGGATGTAAAAACCGGCGAACGGGTGGTTTTTAATTCCGGTCCGTTGGCTATTGCCGTACGCGCGAGTATGAATTTGCCGGGCGTATTTTCTCCGGTAGAATACCGCCACCGCAATTTGGTAGATGGGGCCGTGGTAGATTACCTACCGGTAGAGTCGGTAAAAAAAATGGGTGCCGATTATATTATTGCCTCTGTTACACCGCCTGATTTTTTCTCCAAAACACCTCAAACCATTGCCGCTTATTTAATTCGTGTGGGGGACGTGCGCGGGGCTGCCATGATTGAAGAAGCCGCCCAAAAGGCCGATTTCGTACTTACCAATCGTGTCGTAGATGTAGGAACTCTTGAATTAGACCAATTCTATAAAGCCGGAGAAGTGGGAATTTTAGAAGCCCACCAACATCTGGAGGAGTTAAAGCAATCTATTTTATTATTTGCGTGGCCTTATGTACTTAAACCATAAATATATTTTAATTGTATGTTTGGGGATACTGCTGAGCGGTTGCTCGGCAGGATTTCCTTTACAACAGGACCGCAGTGAATATGTCCAAGCACGCAGCGCGTATGAAGAAGGGAATTATCAACAAGCCATCTCTTTGTTAAGCAGTTATATTTATAAAACGCAAAATGTAGCACGGCGAGAAGCACGCTCCTATCGTTTATTAGGGCTTAGTTACGAACGACTCGGCCAGACCGATCGGGCCATGGAAGTGTACTCCGAAGCATTGGAATTTCACCCGGAGTATGTTCCACTGTTACTAGAAGCCGCGCGCCTGTATCAGGAAAATGGCCTAATCACCCGCTCTATAGAATTATACGAACGAGCCCTGGCCGAAGAACCTCTCAATGCACAAGCCTTAACCGGTCAAGCAGCCAATTATGCGCGTTTAGGTTTTTATTCCAAAGCACGTACTTTTTATGATAAATTTTTTGAATTAACCCCCACTGTCTCCCCCTACTACCTCGCTTTATACGCCAGCACTTTTTTGCAACAACGTAATTACGAACAAGCCTTTATTCACATTACGCAAGCATTGGAGCAAGAAAATACCAACCCCGACTTTTGGCGCTTAAGCGCCGAGGCCCGACGCGGACTTAATATGAATAAAGAAGCCCTATTAGATTTGCAAACTGCCATTATGCTGGCACCGGAAAGATCCGACTTCTTGGCGTATAAAGCCTTATGGCTCTACGAAGCCGGAGCGTATGATTCTTCTTTACAAACTGCCGAACAAATACTGCACAAATCGCCGGATAATAACTTGGCTCTGTTCGTGCAAGCACTTAATTGGCAAAAGCAAGGCAACCAAACGCGTGCACGCGCGCAACTCACACAAATCGCCAAAGCGACACCTCTTTCTTTTATCGGGCAAGTAGCCCAAAAGATGCTTTCCACATCCACAACTCGCTGATAGTTGGCACAAAAAAACGCACGACTTGATATCGTGCGTTTTCAAAAGATACCTTGTAGGATTATTTAGGCCGCGCAATAAAAGGCTGGCGGTGCGGCTTGTGTTCCACCGGCACCAATTCGGCTTCTTGCAGCAAGATAGAAGGTGTTACCAAATTCGCATCCGTTACCAACTCCTGCGTGCCGCCAACGGCCAATACGGCACGCAAATCGCGGGCAGTAAAAGAACTATCCCAATCTAAATTAAGGATGGTTTCTTTGTGTCCGTCCTTTGTATAAATTCGCTCTATGCCCAAATCACTTGACGGATAAGACTCGCTCAAAATATACCCATATTCTAAACCCAACTCACGGCAACGGGCACGTAATTTGTCTTCCATTTCTTGATCTGTTAACGCATATTTAGGTTCTACAAACACGCTGGTTAATCTTTCACGCGGCCCATACACATCCATGATTCGGGCATGTCCGTTACTGCGGTGATTTTTAGCAAGCGGCCGCTGAGTAAGCGGAAATTCCTTAACATATCCATCTTGCACAAGCGTCAAATCTTCCGCCTTAACACCTTCTCCATCTATCGGAAAAAATCCATCTAATTCAAACCCATCAAAACTACGCTGATTGGGCCGGTCATACACGGTTAACAAATCCGTACTTACCCGCAAATCGCGTTTTTTATACAATTTTCCCGCGGTGGCGTCATCATCGGAAAAATTTAATAAAAAGGGCTTACTATTCTGTAAATCTGATAGTAACGTCTGATCCAAAAACCGGGCGGCGGCTTTGGGTTTTAACAGTACAGGCCCCACATACGCCGAACCAGATTTAGCCACGCGCGCACGCTCCACTTGCGACAAAAAATTTTGTGCTTTTTGCTTCACGCGAGCAAGTTCTTCGTCAGAAGTATCCCGCAACAATACCGATTTATATACTTCGGCGATTTTGCCGTTCGGTTGGCGAAACACGGCCGTTAAAAACACAATGATCTCTTTCGTAGCATACTGCGCAAAAGCCCCCCGGCTATTCAAAAAATACCAATCCTGCTGTCCTCCGCGCACGTACACTTCAAACGATTCCAAAAAATCGTATTTCTTTCCCAACGCGGAAATTTGCTCTATTTGTTTGCGTAATTGCGGCATATCCGGCGACACAAACGGAGGGATTTCTTCAACAAAATGCCCGGGAGATGTCGGCATCACGTCGGGTAAGTTATCTTGGATATTTTTCTTTTTCTTATAACTCTTTTTTTGTTGATATAATTTAGCGGCTTGTAAATAGGCTCTATCAGTTGCCGTCCAAAGAGCCTGACGCAAACTTTCATATCCCAGAGGAACATCGTATTTTTTCGGGAGTTGTGTAGCATACTGCCAACGTGGATATTGGTCGTTTTCTACAAAACCCAAACCATCTTGTTTGTCCGAGCCGACTGACAAAAAAGCGTTTATAACAATATCTCCGTCATCCGGCTGATTATAAACATCCGGAGCCAAAGCACCCATATCTGCCAAAATAGTCCATCGGTGATTGTGAAATATCCAATAGGATACAAAATAAGGATTGGGGTGATCCTTCAAATGTAACTGTTGGAGCGAACGCTGCATTTCGTCGTTCATAGCGCGAAAATATACATTATCCGGCCGGGTGGCCGCAGTGGCCGCAAGCGGGAAACAGATGATAAACAGATAAATCAAAAATCGTTTCATTATTTTTTCCCTCCTTTAGGTAGCGAATAAGGTGAAGGCAATATCGGCGGCTTGTTATCGTTTTTAGCCGTCTTCTCAATTTCCAGCGATTTTAAAAGCACGCTGGGTGAAATAGCGGAAACCGGTATCCAGCCCGATTCGGCCCCGCAAGTTCCGTTAAACACCGCATCATCATCCGCAGCGGCTATAATTTGGCCAAAACTTACCAGCGGCGTACCGACGATATCGGCTCCGTGAACTACTTCTTTGCGCCCGTCAGGGTACATGCGATAGACCAACTTAGGCTCCAACTTAAATGTTTGGGGCATACTGCTTTCGGTCATGGTAAATCCGCCGGATAAATCTTCAATAATATAACCGTACGGTTTATTTTGCGAGCGAATTTCTTGTAAAAGTTGTTTTTCTAATTCCGAATATGAAACGGTTTTAGACGCAATCAATCGTGTGTTACCCATACGTGCTACCGGCAATTCTCCAAAAGAAGCACGCCCATGCCCATTGGAAACCGGGAAACCTTCTATCGGGCTGCTGGACATTAAAAACCCACGCAAAACACCGTTTTCTATCAACGTAACCGGGCGGGCTTTGACACCTTCATCATCATATTCGTAAAATCCACGCAACGGCTGCCCGTTAAACAAAGTCAACGTGGCATCATCCACCACAGAAACAAACGGTGCCGTAACCGTTTGCCCGATTTTACTGGTAAATGTTTTGCCAAAAGAATCTTGTTTTTGGCGGTGGCCTTCCAATCGGTGGCCAAGCACTTCATGCACAAATACACCCATAGCACGGTTTTTTAAAATGGTGGGCACCGTAATAGGATCCGCTTCCGGAGAATTGGTCAACATTTCCAACTCTTTTATAGATTGCTTTACATCTGCTAAAAGTTGTTCCTCGCTGGGCAACTGGTCTTGCCGCACAACGTCGTATGTTTTAGAACGGCTCAATTCGGTCCCGTCAAGTAATTGGTTACTGATATGATAGTCCAACCGCACAAACAGAAACGGCGTTTTAAGTTGCGTACCCTGTGAATCGGCAAAATAACGGTGGCCTTGTTCTATGCTCAGCCCAAACCGGCTATCCTTGATAAACGAAAGTCCGCGCGTCAGTTCACTGGCCTTGCGCAGCATTTGGCCGATTTTATCTGTATCAAAACGTACCGTTTCTTGCGTATGGCAGTAGTGTGAAACCGGCGGCAAGACAAAATCATCTGAGTCGTCTTGACGGGTAGCCGCCGCACGGCTATCGGTTTGCACGCGAGCAAATTCTTCTTGTGCCGCTTCGGCTATATTTTGAGCAGAACGCCATAAAGATAACTTAAAAAATGTAGCATCTTCCGCCAGCGGACTGGCATAATTAAACTTAAATATAAATTTTCTGTCGTAATTACTTTCTCGCTTGAGCGGACGTGTGTTGTCCATTTTCGGGCTTCCGGCCCGGGCAAATGCTTCCAAACGGCTATAATAGTTTTGTTCGTTATCCAACCCATCTTGCTTGACAGAAAGATTTGTCTGTTGCTTATCTTCATAGGTATAAGAAAGATAATATACCGAAGGACGTAATTTTTTAAAAGTATTGATACTTCTTTTTAATTCCTGCGACATTAAACGCAACGGAATCTCGTCTTCTACTTTACAATTTTCTTGGGCAATCAAAGGGCTTATCCCCACTACAAGAGCGAAATACATAAAAAATATTTTTCTCATAGCATATTCTCCTTCGTTTTATTGTAGCAAATCATTGGAATAATGCGTAAAAAATGCTATGATATGAGCGTATGCCGAGGTAGCTCAACTGGCAGAGCAACGGTTTTGTAAACCGTAGGTTGTGGGTTCGATTCCCATCCTCGGCTAAATTTGAAAACCCACCGCAAGGTGGGTTTTTGAATTTAGGCTGGAAGCACACCAACTGCTTGGTGTGCGTTGGGAATCGAAGGGCGGAGCGTTGTACGAGTTTGCGTGCGCGTGCCCTGCCGCGCCGCAAGGCGAGTACCGCGAGCCCCGGCCCGAAGGAAAACTCCGTCAGGAGTTTTACCGTAGGGGACTGCCCATCCTCGGCTTTTTTGCCACCTATTTAACCCTAATACTTCGTCCTCGGCCCCATAAAATTAAATTCTTGCCGTTTCTCTTCCTTTTGGTTATAATATAGACAGAGCCGGGGCAAGCCTTCACCAGTCCCGCCCTCAAAGGAGAAGATAATGCGGAACTTATTTAAAAAAAGCAGTTTGTGCTTAGCGCTTGTTTTGTTTGCGTTTGGCAGTTACGCAAAAGACATCGCGATCTATCACACTTCAGATATGCACGGGCATTATTTCAGTCGCCCTGACGAAACAGGTATTCCTTTCGGCGGATTTGCCCGGTTGGAAACTTTCTTACAACAGTCGGAACACCCCTTTATTCTGCTAGATAGCGGGGATTTCAGCAACGGTTCCTATGAAGCCAATACTTCCAAAGGTGCTTATTCCATTTATTTAATGAATAACGCCGGCAAAACGGATAAAAATTTTAAAAAAGCCGGGTATGCCGCGCTTACTATCGGCAACCACGATAGTGACTATGGCGACAGAGGCCTACGGAAAATGTTGGGCAGCTTTAAAGGAGATGTTTTAGCTAACAATATTTTCGGCTTAGCCATTCCGGGAAACCCGCTTAAAAGTTCCGCTATTTATAATGTAGATGGTGTTAAAATTGGTGTCATTGGTATAGCCATGGGTGGAGTGGGCGCCGAACGCATGCTTATCATTGAACCACGCGAAGAAGATTTATTAACCGAAATCCAAAAATTAAAAGAAAACAAAGTTGATGTAATCGTTGTTTTAGCACACGATTCCATGTTGGAAACCGGCGTTTCGGATGATAAGAAAACCGCGCTGCTGCCGCAGTTAAAAAATTATCAAAATTTTGCCGGTGTTGATTTATTTTTAGGCGGTCATGCGCACAAGCAATTTATCAAACAAACTGATAACAAAAAAGAAGTGGCTCCCTGGATATTGGAAAGCCACTCTTACATGGAAGGCGTCACCCAAATTATTATTCATAAAGACGACGTTACCGGCGATATTACCATCGGAACGCCGCAATATATTGCGCTCTACACTCCCGAAGATCCGCAAGTTAAAAAATACTTGGATTTGATTCGCAACGATTCATTGGATCAAACCGTATATGCCTTAGTTCCGCAACGGATTGCCAAATATCCGGAAAACAGCAAAGACCGCGCCCCGGCCCGTGCCCGCATGATGGCGGAGGAAATGTATCAAAACCTCAAAGCCAAAGAACCCGGATTGGACCTAGCGGCCTATTCGTTGAACTCTACCCGTAGCGATTTAAATGCCGGCAAATTGACCGGTCGCGCTTTAGCGGACTTAGTTCCCTACGACGAACACGCCGGCACGTTTGATATCACCGGGAACCACTTAAAACGCGCCGTAACCGGAAGCATTGAATACGATAAAAAATACGGTTGTTTCTCGGTTTATGGGTATTCGGACAATGTACGCATTTCGTTTACGTGTGGTCAAAATGGTAACAACATCCGCGTAACCAAAATGACCATCAACGGCGAAGAAGTTCAAAACGACAAAGTATATCGTATGGCTATGCTCACGCACTTGCCACGCGGTTTCTACGAAGGGAAACCCTTTGAAGTGTGGCCCAAAAATTTGCCGGATGACGGCACGATTATAAAACACTACCGCGAAGCAACCAGCTCGGCCCTGTTATTTGACATTGTCAAACGCTTGCCGCGCAAAGACGGTATGTCTATTTTTGAAGCTCCCAAAGACGTGCAAATTACGCAAACCGATCGGAAATAACTTTTTGCTTGTAGTGTTATCAAAAATTACCCCCGGCCTCGCCGGGGGTTTTATATTATAAAAAAACCTCCCGGGCAGTTTGCGCGGAAGGTTTAAAAAACTATTTAAAATAGTACGCTTAATGTGTTACACCGGCATGCGTGAAAGCGGTGCCCAACACGCCCGGTAGCAGTTGCGCCACTCCGTCAATCATAAATTGCATAGCAATCGCGCATAAGATCATACCCATAAAACGAATCACAATTTGCGTACCGTTGCGCCTGATCTTATCAAAAATATATTGCGAACTTACCAACACCGCCGCCACGATGCATGAACACAAAAAAAGTATCAACGCCATCATCAGCGACGTCAACCATGTCTCGCTTTTTTCCGCATACAAGATAACGGTAGTAATAGTATATCAAATTCGCAAAGAGCCCATAGAACGGCCGTTGTTCATTTTATGTTAAAAATTTGTATAATATAAGTGAGCCGAAGAAAATTTTTAGGGCAGTTGGCGCAGCGCTTGTAACATAAAGTTCGTTCCCGCTTAAGGGAACGCGCCAACGAAAACAATTTGAGTATAATTTAAGCCCAGTTGGCGCAGCGGTAGCGCGTTCCCTTGACATGGGAAAGGTCACAGGTTCAATCCCTGTACTGGGCACCATTAAAGAACCCACCTTTTTGGTGGGTTTTTTTAATGGTCAGTAGCGCATAAACTGCTTTATGCGCGGCAGGGATTGAAAGGCGGAGCGTTGTGCGAGTTTTGCCAATAGGCAAAGGTGAGTACCGCGAGCCCGGCCTGCAGGAAAACTCCGTCAGGAGTTTTACCGGAAGGCAACCCTGTACTGGGCAATTTTTATAATCCTCGTTTCCTGACGAGGATTTCTTATTTTATACCCATTTAATCGCTTTTCCGATTGACAGCCCAAAAAGGCCTTTTTTGCGGGTTTTTGTAGTTTTATTGGCAATATTTTGGCAATGGGTTTTACAATACAAACATACTATTTTAGCGGTTTGGGTTGGCAATTTGGCAAAATCGTCTCGTCGGAACAGGCAAATTGACGCGGGAAAGGCGAAAAAATAGCGGATAAAAGCGGCTATATTTCGCGCGTCAAAAAGAAGGGTAGCGAAGGATAGCGGCTCTATTTGGCTTGTAACATTGGAAAAATAAATTTTGAACTCCAGAAATAAAACCTAGGGCAAAAAATTTTTACCAACTTTACCCCTCTCTATATGATACGCACAATCTTCTTTTGTTTGAATTTTGGCTATGATTGTAATAATTGAAGGGCTTCTCGCAAGATAGCAGAAAAATCATACACATCTTTCTTAAGCACGTGATTTTCCAAGTAGCATTTTTTGTTAATTTCTATCATCAAGGATTTATATTTGATTTGCGTGTCAGCCGTCATAGCGCCGCTAAAAGGCGTATTAAATGCAACTTTAAACCCATTATCTTCAAAATGCTCTTTGAGGGCTTGCAAGATAGAATCATCAAATGTAGTATCATCTTCGTTAAAGCCCAAACATATATCAGGGCGGTTCGGCCTTTTATCCATATCACACGTCAACGGAAAGGGATTAAAACTGTGTAAATCAAGCAAAATGGCGCCCTCTCCAATGCGTTCTATCGCTTGCTTTAACTGGGCGTGCTTGTGCTTATAATACTCGGTAAAATAAAAATCATCCCCGAAAATACTTCTATCAAACGGCGTACCATCTATTAAGCGGTTATACAAATACCCCATTCCTTTTTGTGCCATCGGTTCTTTGGAATTATCTAAATATCGCTCCAAATCTATTACAAAACGGGAATAATCACTTGTAATTTTATTAGGTAAGAAGGGATATAACTTATCCACCTGCTCATCCGCCAACAGCAGAGAATCCCGCCGCAATTTGTCTGCCGCTGGGCCATTATCCACATTGGGCAGATATAACCCTGTATGCGGTAACCAAGCAACCATCTTTTCAAACGGATTCATTTGATTTCCTCTTTACTAGAAAAATACGGTTTGACGGGCACACTTTACACACTACATCCGTATCCCACCGCTTACGAGCAATATCTTTGGCTATTTCTAGCATACGGTCTATGGACATATTGTTAATATCCAAGGTAATGGAAGATACGTCGTACACGCGCTCACGGTACGGAAATTTGCCGCCAAAACTTCTCCCCCACGCGTATGTTACGTGGTAGGTATCTACAAACGATAAATCCCGCAGCCCCAATTTAAGGGTATTGGGGAAAAGTAATATCCCCCCGCCCACAAAGCCCTCTTCTCGTTCAAAAGAGCCAGCATTTTTCCCGTTGTTATAAGCCATCATCCCATACATACCCGGGTAATGAGGACCACAAGGAAAAAAGCATTTGCTTACTTCCAACGTGTCTTTATCTATTTCAAAAGGCCCACAAGCATTTTTGAATTGCATTTCATTAGATCTTATTCTATCAATCACGCTCATTCTCCAAACACGCTTTCAATCAACCGCATAAAACCGCGCCCCTTTACTGTATTTTCCGGAACATACACATAAGTCATTTGGGTATTATAATCACGACATACATTTTTCAATCGGTCCGATATATACTCATTATATTGTTCCTGTAAACTCCATATTGATTTTTGATAACCCAACATTTTGTATAAAGTGTATAAGGCACAATAATGTTCTGTATTATATTTCTCGTATTCTATGGCCTTTTTCATATCGGCAATGGCTTTTTTGTACTGTTTCAACTCCTGGTAACAAATGCCACGGTTTCTATAGATAATGCTTTTCGTTTCTGAACGCAACCCATACGAATTTTCCAAAGAACTGGAAAGCAGGTTCTCGGCTGTCTTATAGTCATTTTCCCGATAGTAAAGCACCCCCAAATTATTCAAGGCATACGCGCTATCAGGCACACGGTCAAGATGTTCCCGAAAGTTACTTTTGGCTAATTCATATTGGCCTTTCCTAAGATACTCTTGGGCACGGTCGTCATATTGCGGAGGCCTACAAAAAAGCCCGCAATACAGCCATAAACATATCGTCAGCGCAATTAAAGTGCCTCTGATAGGGAACTGCCCCAGCACGTAGTTATACTCGCCAAAATCGGGCAATGTGTAGTTCTCTTTTAAGATTTCGGCCACCTGACTAAAATGAGACGCAATATCGCCAATCGTATCTAACCCCGTTATAAAATTACGCAGTTTGATACACGCGGCTTCGTTTTGCCAACCGAATACGTGCGCCCACTCAATTTTATGTTCGCTGTTTACACCGACGACCACGTTAATCGTATTGCGCTTGCCGTTTTGCCAATGTTGCTGCCAATACATCCCATGGGTAGATTTGACGTTTTCCAGCAAAATGAAATTAAGTTTAATGTTCTTCTCACGAAACCAACAGTTATAATCCCTAATTTCATTTTCCAACCGCTCGGCATCTTCCCCTTTCACAGTCCCGTATAACCCTTTGCGGCCGTACGTTTCCAAATGATATGCTTTGACGGCTTCTGGCCCGAACGCTTCGCTTTCATACACATTAGCGGACCCTAATGTAGGGTTTTTGTACGAGCGGGAAACATATTCGTAACTCGCGGTGGCAAATGTACCAGGCCACGTGGTATATGTGCTATACCCAGGGTCTATAATTTCCCCTTCCGCTTCACCGTAATGGTCGGCTTCTTCTTCATCTTCGTTGCCAAAAACCCGCACGTAGTGTTGGTAATCTTCCTCATCTATGGGGATGATATCCCCCTCGGCCAAGGTGGCTTCCCAGTCTTCTTCGTGCTCTACCGTTTCATACGTAACTTCGCCTGTTTCTTCGTCTTCGTGCTCTATTTTCTCGGTCCAAGGCTCGTAATAACGGGCTTCGGTAACATAAGTCCCCAAGATTTCCTTATCTTGCGATTTTTCCGATTCGTACGCCTGGGCAATACCGATAACGATACACGCAAGCAACGCCCCGACTAAAACGCCCAAAATACCCAGCGGCTCCCACCCCGCCAGATGCGGAAAAACCAGCAAGAAAACAAGCGTATACATAAACGCTACGGACATTAGATATTCTCCTTGCCTGTGGCATAGATATCGGCGGTATGGTCCGATTTAATAACCGTAATTTTGACTTCCTGCGCCCCCGGCAACAACACGCACACGGGGAAAGTTTGGATGAATGTTTTATGCTCGTTTTGCCGTGCTACGAGCAACCGTTGCTGGCTGAAAAATTCCTCACGGTTGATTTCAATAGCCGTGGCTAACTGGCGCAAGACGGCGCTGTCCAGCGGCGGGTTATGTTCGGCCACAAACTTTATATCCTTGCCCTGATAACGCCCCGCAATGAGTTTAGGATAAATCTCCTTAAACGCTTCCAAATACGTATCGGACACGTGCGTAATTTGTTTAATTACCTTCCACATTTTGTCAAAGTTGGCTTCGCATACTTCCTGTTGCGCCTTGACTAAATTGCGAAGGCGGATTTCCGTATTGTTTACGGAAATAAAATACCCTACTACGACTATTCCTACCAAGATTACAACAAGTAATGTTCCTGTCATATTTTTCTCCTTTCGGTTGGTTTAGGTGGGGCCCAGGCACGCCAGGCCCCGCCCTGCTTACTTTTTGAGTTTGTCCATCATACAATCGTAGAACTTCTCGGAATCGTACTCAGCGGGAGTAGATGTATTAAACGAGCGGATACGCGCTTTCTTTCTACATTCTGCCGAGACGGTGTCTACGTATTTTTTGACGGCTTCTTGGTCTATTTTTTCGCCATCTATTAACTTAAACGTACTGGGCTTACTCCATTGATAAAATCCCCAAAAATTATTGTTTTTGGTTTCTATCAAATACGTCTTGCCTTGCAAGGTGGCAACGTTATGGTTAATATTAGCCGCACAAGCCGCCAATAGTAACGGTGCTACTAACAGTACTGTTTTTTTCATTTACAACCTCCTTTTTAGTTTGATTTAGGGAATTCCCCTAAAAATTGTTTGGTGCAGAGTGACGGCTTAACTAAACAAATGTTGTGCTTGTTATATTGGCACACATTGCCGATGCGATACACCTCTTGCGGCTCTTTAAATAACTCCTGCCACGCTTCTGACGAAAAAATAGCAAGGGCTCTGTCCTGGTACGTTTCCATACGGTTATCCCACACGCTGTTGTCCATAGCCGTTTTGATAAGCAGCCGCAGCAGTAAAAACAGTTGCACTTCACTGCAAGGATTGGCTTTAATAAATACAGCCAACGCCAACGACGCGCTTTTCTCGTGCTTTAAATTTTCCACGATATTCCAAAAGCACTCTTTGTAACCGTTCATGCGGAAAGGGCCTTTCTCCAGTTCTGCCCAAAAGAAACACGCATTGTATAAGTCTTGCGGAGTTTGATACCCTTCCACAGGCAGACAATTCAGTTCGGTCCTGTGTTGTTGTTCCAAACTTTCAAAAAACTGCGTTAATTGCTCGTTGATGTCCATAATTCCTCCTTATATTTCAATTTGAACTTTGTTTTCCAAAAACGCTTCTTGGAATAACTGCCCCACCTGCTGATGTAGCCCGCGGGCCCCCAAGTGCCGCTCAAAAGCGTTACTGATCAGGTTATCAATAATCTCGGGCGCCACTTGGGTGGAAGTATGCAACAACTCTTTATATTGTTGCAACGGTCCATGGTGGGGGTTTAACAGAATTTGCCGCAAATCGTCTTTTTCAAGCCCCTTTAATTGCACAAAGTACGAAAACCGCCCGATAAGTTCAGGCATCATCCCGTAGGCAATATAGTCATCGGCGGAGAGCGTGCGTTCTTGCACCTGGGGCGTACTGGCAAAGCCGACGGTTTTATCCGCGTGTTTGACTTGCAAGTTTTCAAACGCTCCGCCCACTACAAAAAGTACTTGGGAAATATCTATTTTCACGATTGTTTTCGCAGTTTGCTTTAGTTCCAGTCTGTAAAAGTTACTCTCTATCATCCGCAACAGTTCCGCTTGCACATTGGTAGAAGACGAGCCGTATTTTTCACTCCCTTGGCGAATTTTGTCTATTTCATCAATAAAGACAATGGAAATAGGCCACTTCCCCCCTTTGGCATATTTGCCCAACGGACGCAATATATCCCCCACATCCATCCCCGAGTATCCCGTTTGCGTATATTGGTTGGCATCCGCGTGGACAAAGGGAATTTTTAAAATATCCGCCAGACATTGTAACAGGTACGTTTTACCACAACCGGTCGGGCCACTCATAAAGATATTGCTCTTATTAAAGGTTTGTCCCTTTTTGGTGTTAGCGCACTTGATTAAATGCTCAAAAACGCCCGCTACAACCTGTTTTTTGGCTTCATCTTGTCCGATAACGTATTTATTCAGTTCGGCTAAAATCCGCTTGGGGTTTAACGTGCGCTTTTTCAGGCGGCGTTTTTTAACCGCAGGCGCCGATAAGAAATTCCTTTTAAGTACTATTTGCCCATCCACAAAAGCAAAAATCCCTTCCGCGAATAATACGCTTTTGCGGTCTAATAAAATGGACACCAGTTCTTGGCGTAGTCCAAACACCTGCCCTTTTTCCAGTAAATACGGTACCTGAAAAAAACTGCGTATCATGATCCGCTGCAAATCAAGTACCGATATGCGAAGTAGCAAAAATAATTCTGCCTGTGATAATTTATGCTTTTGAATAAACTCCACTAATGGGAATTTATCTGCGCTAGAGCGCAAAAGCCGCGCGTGAATATCCTTGAGTGTTTGCACATACTCGGCCTCTTTGGTAGCGGAACCTGCCCAATCGTTCCATTGAATAATATCTTCCACCAATTGCGCGCGGGAAGTGTATTTTTTGACTTGTTTTTTAGTTGTTTCTTGCATAATTTACCTCGTAATATAAATTCAAAAATCTTATTTGTATGCGGAGTTTTTATCCGTGATAAATATCCCAATCGTTATACCCAAAAGAGGACTCTTCCCCATAATTGGTATATATACGGCGAGGGCCAGGAACCCACACTGTCCGACGTTCATTGCGTTCACATATTTTTGCCATAAAAAACACCTCTCTTTTGGATATTTCCATCGGAGAGGTGGTAAAACAAAAGAACCCATCGTCTCCGATGGGTTCTAAATACTACAAATCTGTTTTAGTTCCCATCGTATCAAGCATTAGCACCTTGCCTTAAGGTAGGTTGCTGTGTAGTCATCGGGCTTGTCCCTCGTACACTCGCAATGGAATTTCCGTTATTTTGGGAGATTCCGCAATTCCTTTCTTTTCGCTTGGCAACCTTCTTTCGGCCCTTGCTGATTTTTCCTAGGAATTGGGGAAATCTTTTCCCACAAAATAACGTTATATTTTTATAAAATGATAAAAACGACTTTTTAATGTCTTTTTTATCTTACTATACTACTATTGTAGCATATATTTAAGAAAATGTCAACCACCCTTACCAATACGACATAATAATGTCTTTTTAGTGGGGTTTTGAAGATTTCGGAGAAAAATAACGACTTTTAATTGTCGCTTTCTTTGATTTGTTCTGCTTGAGTTGGAAATGCTTGGGGTATTAGGGCTTGCGATACGGGCTCCGTTTGAGCCATTTGGGCCACTTGCGGCACTTGGGGGACCTGTTCTTTAGCCGGATCTAATTCTTCTACCCATTGGTGGGCATGCTGCCAAATGGCCCACTCCACAAAGGGGCTCGGAGCAAAATAGTCCCTTAAAGACAAATTGCCCATATTGTCTAATGCTACGCGGACTATTTCCTGCCCGTAGGCAAGACAAGCCACGTACCATTCACCCCAGATACAAACTAACTTATACGGTTGGAAAGTACGGTCTTTTTTAGTATCTTTGAGAAATACCCGTATAGTACAATGACTTTGGATACATTGTAATAAGTTATGGGCCAATTGGTCGGTTTCGTTAAGATCATCCGGAGTAGCATCCCAATCGCAATGTTCAAAGGAAGTCGGTTTAAAATGTTTGGCAATATGAGACTGCATAGCCGAGAAATTTTCCCCGATCTGATGGGAAATATCGGCTGACACCACGAGCAAGGCAACTTGTTCACACGATAAATGAGAGGCCGACAGAGAAAAGCCCGGAGCAAACTCATAAACGCTTTGTTTGGTGGAAATAACAGGGACTTTCGCCTGTTCAAAAAGCCCCATATCGCGCTGAATCGTGCGGATAGAAACCCCAAATTGGGTAGCCAAATTAGGCACGGTCACCGGGCCTTTTTCCAATAGGGATAAAATTTGGGCCAAACGTTTGGTTTTGCTGGTAATTTCCTTGGACATATTTTTATTTTAGCAAAATAAGACGTTATGGTGTCGCCAGAATTCATCCCGATATTTATTCCTACGGCACTTTAACCTAGATTAGCACAGAGATAAAGGGCACAGGCCTGCCTGCGTTTATGCAAGTCGCTCCCACAAAACAAAAACCGCGCATCTGAAACCAAATCAAACGCGCGGCCTATGTACAAATAACGGATTAAAGGTACAAATCAAAACTGTCTAATTGTTTTCCTTTATCGCTATACACTTTTACAGACAATTTGCGGTCCACAATTTTAACAGTTGCGTAATGACGAGCCGACACAAAACGTGCGGTAGAAGGATCCGGATTTTCCCGTTTGGTTGGTTTTTTCGCGGCCGTACCTAACGTAACATACGTTACACCGCGCGGCTTTGCCTCTCCGCGGAACATGGGGAAAGTGCGCTCATAATCCGCATCTCCGCCCTGCAAAACCAAATTCACGCGGTAATCTTCAAAAATTTTAACCAGGTTTAAAAACACTTCCGTATTTGGGCCACGCGCGCCTGACGAGTAAGCCGGGGCATTCATAACTACAATTTTCCATTTTTCCGGGGCCGAAGAAAGCGTATTTTTGAGCCACGTTATTTGCGCCGATTGCTCGGTCAAATCCGGCGCCCAAACAGCCCCTTCCGCCGCATTGGTATCTAAAAATATAAACCGCGCGTTAGCCGTATCAAATGAAAAATACTTCGGAGTAGCATTACTCCACGGCATATCGTGAAATCGCCGATAGTTCACTTGAAAAAAAGATTTACTTCCCCGATCTTCCCGTTCCGGGCCATATTCGTTAGGCCCCAACGCCACAAAAAGCGGCGTATGGCGAAGCAATTTTTGAAAGGGAATAAAAAACTCCGCATTTGCGTCGGTATTAAGTCCGCTATGCGTTATATTACCGGTATGAATTAAGAAATCACTCTTATGCTTTTCCATCAATTCCGCTAAACCGGCCCGCGCTTGCGCTTGTGCATCCGTTGCTGACGTATCGGCGGGTTCGTTCTCGGCAAGGGCCAGCCCTTGCACAGCAGGCTCATCACCGGCCGTGGAACCTATCGCCAAAAAATTAACCACTTTCCGCTCGGCGGAGAACAACGTGCGGAACGAACCTTCTATCGGTTCCTGCACGCCGTCTTTGGCCTGATTGTAGACATACACTTTATAACAAAATTCTTGATTCGGCACTAACCCGTACAAAACCGCCTTATGGCTGGTGCCTTCCGGCGTAACAGTCATAATTTGATTACAACGCGGCGCCGGACCATATTCCAGCCACGATGGCGTGGCTTCGTTTGTCTGCCAGCGAAGCACGAGCGTAGTTTGTGTAGGATCTTCCAAATACGGGCCACGCACCACACGAGCAGCCGTTGCATGTAATGATAAAACAAAAATGAAAATTACAAAACTTAATTTCTTCATATTTCTTATTTTATCAAATATAGTTCATTACGCCAAAGAAAGTTTCATAGTCAAAAATAACAAAATTTGGTTAAATATAATGTATATGAAAAAACTGATTTTTACTTTTGCATTGCTGGGAGCGTTTGTATCGTTACAAGCGCGCACGGTAGATGTATCTGCCGCATATACAGGGTCTAAAAATTTTGACCAAGTTCAAGCCAAGGCCACCATGGCACTTACGCTTAATACGTTAGCCGGGCTAGAGGCCAAAATGGCTAACGAACGAGCCTTTAAAGATCCTGTTTATTCCTTGGCCGTGCCCGTATCATTAAATTTTGAACTCATCCGCTTGATTGTACGGCCTTTTTATTACTTAAAAAATAAAAGTGATGATGCGGCTTTTCAAGATGCTGGCGCCTTCGGTGTTGAAACGCAAATGCACTTGACGTTAAAAGAAGATGAAATCAATGATGTATACACCCATGCTTTTATAACCGCTGCTTTTGCTCGCCAAAAGGGTACCGTATTTTTTGAAAGCGAGCCTACCGAAAATCGCTACTATTCCGAAATGGCTTATTCGTTGGGCATTTCACAAACTTTTTTCAATGCTTTCGGAGCAGACGTTGCCGGAACGGTGTTTCAATATCCTGACGGAGTTTCCGGGGTGGTTGGTTTACGCAGTATTATGGACCAGCAGGAATTGGCCCGCACCCAAACATTAGACATTGTCCATCAACTGCCTAAATATATGTTAAGCACTCGTTTTTCACGCATGTGGACCGATAACGGCTCTTCGTTTTATGTGGGATATCGTTATGGCGAGTTTCATAACGCCGAATCGGAACATTCTGTTTTAGCGGGCAACTCGTTTTCGGTAGCGCAACGGGTTACCGTAGATTTGGCGTATAACCACGTGCGCGATGTACACAATAAAAATAAACGGGATATCTTTTATATTCAATTAGAAACATCCTTCTAACGGGGACTATATGGAAAAGCCGGATTTAAATTTAAACGCTCAAACTCTTTCTATGATTGCGCATAAATTGCGTACGCCGTTGTCTATTATCAATGGTTATTGCGAGGCCGTTCAAGCCCAAAGCAAACACTCATTGGAACCTTTTACCATTAAAGCGTTGGAAGAAATCAGCACGCAGGGCACGCATTTATCTCAATTGGTAGATAAACTTTCCGCTTTTAATAGAGTATTGGCCACAACCGAACAAAACTTGAAAAAGCAAACCGTTGAACTTAAACCGCTTATCAAGGAAAGTGCCGCCAAGGCGTTGGCGTTGGAAGAAAACCTGTCCGGCGCGCCTGTTCAAACCGACACCGTACGGCGCGGTACATTTGTGGAAACGGATTGTCCTCCCCAACTTTTTATCACGGTTGATGCGCAACTACTCAAATTATGCGTAGAAGAATTATTGGCCAATGCCATGAAATTTAACAATAAAACAGAAAAAGTAATTAAAGTCCAATGCTTAAATCACGGCAACAGCATATCCCTTTCCGTGCGGGATTACGGCATTGGCATCCGCCCCCAAGATGTCAACCGCGTGTTTGAACCGTTCTATCAAGTAGACGATGATTTCACCGGACAAATTACCGGCTGGGGGTTAGGGCTACCGATGGTGCGACGCATTGTGGAATTACACAACGGTACAATCAGCATCGTATCTGACCGCGGCCTAGGCTCAATCTTTACAATCAACTTACCAAACGTATGAATAACACACCTGCTTTAACGACAAACGATTTATTAGAAAAATTGTCTTCGCAATGCGATGCCTTGCGCGGACTTTTGGCAAGCGCCACGCAAGAATTGCAAGACTTGAATAGACGCCTGCGCCAAATTATCCAACAATTGCACAAAAATATAGAAGTGCGCGACACTGCTTTTGCACAAGATTTCAATAATTATTGCTGCCATCTTCGTCAAGAATTGGATAAACAAGATGCTACGTGGGCCGTATTACGCACCCAAGCACGCACTTACAAACCCGCCGATTGGAGCGCCGATTTGATTTTGCCGGCAAAAGGCGTCAATAGCCGCGCCAAAACACTTTCCCGCACATGTGATGAATTTATTACGGCATACGATATTTTTGCACACACTTACAAAGGCTTTACCGCCGTTAAATTAAATGTATGGTTGCTAACGGCTTGTCAAAATGATTTTTTCAGTTTAACCGGGAAAATTTTATTTTTAGCCCGCGAAATTGCCCGACACACCGAGCAGAAAAGGGGAAATTATGTTGCCGGATAAATCTACTTATTATTACTTAAAAACAAGCGCCATTTGTTTAACGATTATCGCGGCCGGTGTAGTAACTGCTTTTTTAGTGTATACAAAAGCCCTGCTTATTCCGCTTGTTATTTCTATTTTTTTATACACCATTTTGGCCCAAACCGCACTTTACTTGCGCCAAAAATTCAATGCCCCGCAATGGCTGGCGTTAACTATTTCTATTTTACTTGGGATATCGTTTTTTGCCGCCGTTATTTTATTTGCGACCACTTCGGTCGGGCAATTTTTAAAAGGCGCGGAAACATACCGCCAAAACCTGATTTCTACCGTCGGAGATATTGTGGCCCGGCTGCAACAACACGGCATAGCCTTGGACCAAAACTTTATTGAAAATTACGTGCGCGAACTCCCCTTATTTAATTGGTTAAAAAACTTCGGCCGGCAATTATTTTCCGTCGTGTCTAACATTACGTTAATCGTATTATTTATGACGTTCTTTCTCTTGGGCAGCAAAAAGCCGCAACCGATCACGAACCCGGCCATCAAAGAAATGTTAGCCAACGTATCTGTGTATTTATCGGTAAAATTGATGGCGTCGCTTATCACGGGTTGTATTGTGGCGGCGGTGTTGATTGGGTTTCAAGTAAAACTGGCTATCTTGTTTGCTTTGTTTGCGTTCCTGCTTAATTTTATTCCAAGTGTTGGATCTATTATTTCCGTACTCTTGCCGGCGCCGGTATTATTTTTACAGTATGGATTCGGAACAACTTTTTTTGTCATTATCGGGCTGTTGGCCGCTACGGAATTTGCTATCGGCAATTTAGTAGAACCGCGTTTTTTAGGAGAAGGGATGGATTTACACCCGGTAGCCGTGGTGGGGTGCTTAATTTTCTGGACGCTCGTGTGGGGCGTGCCGGGTGCTTTCTTATCGGTACCGATTACCGCCTCTCTTAAAATCATATTAAGTAAAATCAAACATACGCGGCCCGTGGCGGAGATTTTAGCCGGCCGCCTACCACACTGATTATTTTACTACCCAGTAAAACGGCCCGCGTGAAAATCTGCGGGCCGTTTTTTAGTTATTACAATATCTTGATTAGAGTTCTGCTATTCCATTGCAAGGACGCCAAATTACGCTCGGAGAATACGGATTCACATTGTCTAACCGTAATATCGGCAAATTTCTCTCATCATATCCTTTTTTAGCTCTTTTTGCGAACTTTTTCACTTCTTTAATTTGTTGCTGAGTTAATTTGTTTTGTTTGGCATCGCGCCATAAACTCGTCAAAGCCAAATCCCATCCTGCTATTGTAAATTCACCCCGCTCTAAAAATTCGCGCAAGGCAGTTATGTTATAATCGTCGCCGATCAGACGTTGATATTGGCGCGTTTCCACTTGACGATTTACCGAGTCTTTAATACCAATGCTCAATCTTTTCCATTTACGTAATTCTCGTGCAAAATCATCTTTTGCCCCATTGACATATTTGCGCATCTCATCATCAGGTGTATTCCACAAATAAACCATATACACAAAATCGCGGCAGGCAAAATCATTTTCGTCACAATACATATTTTCCAATTCATCCGACGTAGTTTCTTTTTGCATTTGTTTTTGCACTTGGTTTTGCACTTGTTGTTGCACTTGTTTTGCCAGCGAAGTATCTGTTGTTTTCTTTTCCGAAGGCAAGTAATACACACCATCTACTAACACAAACGTGCGTAATTGCGATTTGTTTTGCATATAAGCATTAGACGCAGACGGGCTCATTTTAACCGTTTGCTTATTTTCTAATACAACGGAAACATACGGCAACCCCGTAGCATGGTTCCCTTTTTGTTTTTGGGCGGCGAGCACCTCATGTTGAGCACTTACGTTTTGACCGCCTGCCAAAAACAAAATTCCTAGCAAAATGGCTATTTTTACGTATTTGTTCTTCATTTTAAACCTCCTAGGTTAATTTGGTTACAAAAGCATTGTATGAAAAAAAACAAATCAATAGGAATTTCAGGTGTACTTTTTTCTGACATCAGAAAAAGCAACCAAAAAGAACGCCGCACGTAAGGCCGGGATGCGAAAAAGCCCCATGCGGCAAGCACAACAATCCCCCGGGCAATAAACCCCGGGGGATTGTTGTGTCTTCAAATAAAAACGCGTTTTTGACGCGGATTAACGGAAGGAAGTTTTAATCGTCGCCGATGGCTTGTTTTACTTTAATAATAAAATCTTTAAGCACAAACGGTTTAGCGCAAAAACCTTTTACTTGCGGATACGGAGTAAACATTTTTTCCGATTCCAACAAAGCCGAAGTAATAATTACCGGAATAGAGCACAAAAATTCATCCTCATGCATAATGCGCACAATGCTTGCACCGTCTAGCCCCGGCAACATAACATCTAAAATAATCAAATGCGGCCCGACCTGTTTAATAGCGGCTATAGCATCACGACCGGATTGGCACGCGTGAACTTCGTACCCTTCACGCAAAAGCACCATCTGTAAAAGTTCAACGATGGCGGGTTCATCTTCTATAATCAAAATTTTCTTTTTCATAATAGTTCCCCATACTCCCTTATATTTATTATACTTTTTTATATGACAAAAAAAAGTTTTAATGCTTCCGTACTGCCACGTATGAGGGCTTTTACCGACCGGCTTATTACCCGCAAAGATTCTGTTTTAGTGGGTTTAAGCGGCGGGGCAGATTCGGTATGTTTATTGCATTTCTTGCGTTATTTATCCAAAGAAAAACATTTCCGTTTAGCAGCGTTGCACGTTAATCACGGCTTGCGGGGCAAAGCAGCAACTGCAGATCAACGCTTCTGTAAAAAGTTATGCCAAATGTTGGAGATAGAATTTCTTGTCCAAAAAGCAGCCGTTAAAAAAGTAGCGCGTGAATTAAACTTAAGCCCGGAACATGCCGCGCGTAAAGCGCGATACAACGTGTTTGCAAAAACGGCCCGCGCGTGGGGCGCCACTAAATTAGCATTAGGGCATCACCAAGATGATCAGGCCGAAACTATTTTGCTCAATTTATTGCGCGGTACGCAAGCCAAAGGGTTGGCCGGCATCCCACTGCGAAGACCATTAACCGCTACGGTGGAAATCATCCGCCCACTGTTGTGCATTACCCGAGAAGAAACCGAGGCATACTTAAAAAATAATCACCTGGACCACATTACCGACCAAAGTAATTTTGACGATAAATTTACCCGCAACTGGATACGAGGAACATTGCTTCCGCTATTGGAAACCAAACAACCGCAAATTAAAAAACATCTGGTACAAATGGCACAGCAAATTGCCGATTTAACAACCGGAAAATTAAAGTAGTTTTCCTTTGCCCAATTTGATACCATATATCTATGGGAAGTAGTGTGTTGGAGCAAGCCCGCGTGGCGGGCACAAAAGTTACCGGTCTTACTTTTCGGTCGCAAGATGTGCGCCCCGGCTTTGTATTTTTTGCGCTCAAAGGGGCCAACGCAGACGGTAATGTCTTTATTCCCGACGCGCTTACCCGCGGAGCCGTTTTAATTGTATCCCAACAAACCCCGCAATCCCCCCTTCCCGTGCCGTTTTACCTATCCAACGATATTGATAAAGATATGGCTGACGCCGCGTATGAGTTTTACGGGCAACCGTCAAACTCTCTGAAGATGATCGGCGTAACCGGTACCAAGGGCAAAACTTCCATTGCCTATTTATTAGAAAGTATTTTTACGATGGCCGGACAAAAAGTCGGGGCGCTCGGGACCGTCAGTTACCGCATTGGCGGCCGCAAAATTTGTGATGCCCCCAACACCACCCCGGCTGCATTACCTCTTTTCAATTTATTAGCCGAAATGAAGAAAGAAAATTGCCAAACGGTCGTAATGGAAGTTTCTTCACACGCCTTGGAACTCCAACGGGTACGGCATATTTGGTACGATACGGCTATCTTTACGAATTTGCAACGGGACCATTTAGATTTTCACCATACTTTTGAAAATTATTTTAATGCGAAAGTAAAATTGTTTGACAATGTGGCAGATCCGCAAAACCCTAAAACCAACCGCACGGCCGTTATCAATGCCGATGATTCCTATGGGCAAAAACTAATTTCTATCCTACAAAACCGTGTGCGTGTGGTAACTTTCGGGCTGGAACAGAAAGCCGATTTTCGCGCCACGCACATCCGTGAATTTTTAACACATACCGAATTTGAAGTCAACGGGATAAAAGCCCGCATCAATTTGCTGGGCAAACATAATGTATATAATGCGCTGGCTGCCTGGGCCGCCGCCTCGGCAAACGGAATACCGACGGAACAAATTATACAAGGTTTGGCAGCATTGTCCGGTGTGCCGGGACGTATGGAGCGCATCAACGCGGGGCAAGATTTTTTTGCTTTTGTGGATTTTGCCTATACCAATGAATCATTGCAACGTGCGTTTGCCACGGTAGCCCCTTTTAAGAAAGGCAAGATTTTTGTTGTTTTTGGTTGCGGCGGACAGCGCGACCGTACCAAACGCCCCTTGATGGGCCGTACCGCTTGCTCACAAGCCGATTATGTGTTTTTAACCAACGATAATCCACGTTGCGAAGATCCCAAACAGATTTTTAATGATATTTTAGCCGGCATGGAAGGGTATACTAATTACGAAATCGTGCCCGACCGTGCCGAAGCCATCCGCCGGGCGTTAAGCACCGCGCAAAAAGACGATATTGTCATTGTAGCCGGCAAAGGCCATGAAAATTACCAGTTGGTGGGTACGGAAAAAAGGCACTTTTCCGACCAGGAAGTCATCCAAGAATTTTTAGAGGAGAAAGCCCGTGTTTAAACCGGAATTGTGGGAAGGTAAAAAAGCAGGCGTATTAGGTTTTGGAAAAAGCGGCCAAGCGGCTGCGGAACTCCTTTTTGCACATGGCATACAAGTGCTCATCAGCGAAGAAGCATCCTTGCCCAAAGGCACTCTGTCCACCGTTACGAAGGGGATATCGGTAGAAACAGGCGGCCATAGCCGGGCTTTGTTTGATTGCGATTTTTGGGTAAAAAGCCCCGGGGTACTGCCGCACGCGGCTGTGTTACAAGAAGCCAAAAAACGAAAAATCCCCGTCTATAGCGAGTTGGAAGTAGCCATTGCTTTTATGCCTAAAAAAGCGCGCATTTTTGCGGTCACCGGCACCAATGGAAAAACCACCACCACCGCTTTACTGGGCAGCATTTTGAAAGATTATGCGCGTGAACAAGGATGCAAACGTAACGTGTTTGTATGCGGGAATATCGGTAATCCCGTTTCGCTATGCGCCACGCAAGTCCGCCCCGGAGATGATGTTGTGATAGAAGTTTCCAGTTATCAGTTAGAGGATAGCACCTACTTCCGCCCGCACGTGGCCTGTTTATTAAACATTACTCCCGACCACTTGGAGCATCACGGGGGGATGCGTAATTATATTAAAGCCAAAGGCAAAATCTTTAAAAACCAACGCGCTAACGATATTTTAGTCATTAACGGAACAGACGTATCCTGTGCGGAACTTGCAGAAAAAGCAAAAAGCCGCGTGTTGGCTTTTTCCACTCACCCCAAACACTTACTTAAAACCGCTGTATTTTTTGACGGAGACGAACTCGTTTTTAGTGAAGGGCAACTCTTACGAGCCCCCCATTTGCAAGGCATCCATAATGTAGAGAATGCCATGGCGGCCTCTCTTATGGCGTTTAGTTGTGGTGTGCCGACCGCAACCATCCAAAAAGCGTTTGATTCCTTTCAAGCCATGGAACACCGCATTGAACAATTTGCCTATCATCGTGGTGTTACATACGTCAATGATTCCAAGGCCACCAATTTAGATTCTACAATTACGGCTTTGAAAAGTTTTGAAAAATGCGGCAATATATGGCTGATTTTGGGCGGGCGCGATAAAGGTGCTTCATACGAAGTGCTACTGCCGTACTTAAAAGATTATTGTAAAAAGGTGCTGACCATTGGCGAGGCGATGGAAAAAATTGAGCGCGAACTGCCCGGTTATCCGGTAGTGCGTTGTTACACATTAGATAAAGCGGTAGAGACTGCTATGAACGGAGCCGCGCGCGGAGATGTGGTGTTGCTCTCTCCGGCGTGTGCGTCATTTGATCAATTTAAAAGTTTTGAACACCGCGGAAAAATTTTCAAACGGCTTGTAGACGCGCGTATTTTTAAGGAACGCACCGAAAAGAAATAAATTTTCAGCCTCAACAAAAACACCCGGGAATAACCCGGGTGTTTTTTGCAAGGGATTATAAACGTTTATTCTTCCGGAGCCGGGACAGGCTTTAATAACTTTTCAAATTCATCTTCCGATATCGGTTTAGAGAAATAATACCCTTGTGCCAAATCGCAACCCATTTCGCGCAAGAAAACGGCTTGTTTTTCGGTTTCCACTCCTTCGGCCACCACCTTGGCCCCCACGGCTTTAATCATTTCCACAGCCCCGTTTATAACGTGACGGGCCGTCGGGTTTTGTTCGCAACCGCTTAAAAATTCTTTGTCTAATTTAATGCTATCAAACTGCAAACTCTTCAGCACATTGAGCGAAGAATACCCGGAACCGAAATCGTCCATCGCCACCGAGAAGCCTTTTTTATGTAGCCCGCGAATAACGCTTTGGGCAAGTTCACTGTTATTTAAAATAACGCTTTCGGTCAGTTCCACCTCTATCATGTGGTGCGGCACATCATACGCATCCACAATTTGCGTCATTTGCGGGATATAGCGCGAATCGTTTAAATGTAAGCGAGAAAAATTCACTGCCACCGGTACTTGTTGTTTTCCATTGCTGCGCCATTTGGCCAAGAACTTAACGGCTTGCTCCAAAATAAACATATCCAACTTCAGAATAAATCCGTTGCGCTCAAAAAGCGGGATAAAATCATCCGGTCGCACCAGTCCCCGTTCTGCCTGGTTCCACCGCACCAGCGCCTCGGCCCCTTCCATACTGCCGGTTTTAAAATCATATTTAGGTTGCAGCATAAGTGTAAAAGAGCCGTCGGCCAACGCCTGCTCCATGGAATTTTCCAACTGCCGCTCTTGCACAATACGATGGCGATCTTTCTCATCATAGAATTGGATATTTTCTTTAGGAGATTTTTTAGCATTGGCCAGTGCCAACCGTGCGCGGTCCAACGCGATATAAAAAGGAAGCGGTTCTTTCAGTTCATATACCCCGCACACTCCTTCCACTTTTAGGCACGAGTCGGCAATCGCACATTCCCTTCTAACCGCAGCGAGCATCCGGGTGATGCGTGCGCGCAAATTGTGCCGGTCGGTAAGTGATAAGAGAAGCACAAAATTATCCGCCGAACTGCGACAAATGTGTTCCCCGCCATTGAGCCAGGATTTTAGCACATCGGCCGCCTTCTGTAAAATTAGGTCTCCCCGCTCATAACCAAGCATATCGTTAATGACTTTAAATTTTAAAATATCAAAAATAACCAGCGCCACTTCCCCTTGCAAATTTTGCACGTGCTCTTCAAAGGAAATACTCATCCGGTTGAAATTATCCAGGCCGGTCAATTCATCAATAAAAGCCGTCTTAAAAAGTTGCCGGCTATTGTACGCCCGCAAGCAGAAAATATATAAACCGAGTAATCCAAATAACAAGAAAAGAAAAACAAACAACGCTAATGAACTCCACGCCACGCGGTGCGCTTGGGCTTGAATAAAATCCGTTGGCAAAATGGCCACCAAATACCACTCGTTCACCGGTAACGAGACGCCATAAAGTAATCGGTTTTGTCCGTCTAACTGATAACGCACAAATGAACCCTGCCCATCTTGGATGTCTTGGCGCAAATCATCCAACGTTTGCCCGTTGCGCAATTTAGCCCGCTCCAATACCGAGAAAATGTTTTTTCCTTTTAACCAGCGCCCGCCTACTTCCACTTGTCCGTCTCGGGAAATAACGGCGGCAAGTCCTGTTTCCGTAAAAGAAGAAAGCGCCAACGCCGAATTATATCTTTCCGTCGGCAGTGAAACGACCAAAGCCCCTATCGGCTCCATCCCGTCATGCAACGACGCAGCCTGAACGAGTACATTTTTTCCGTCTCCCAGTTGCGGATATCGTTTGGTCGTAAACGTGTCTTCGGCTAATGCACGCATCAGCATTTCTTTTTGCCAATCTTTTGGCAAATGGACATTGTGTGCCAAAGTCATCTCGCTATTGTCCAACGGAATAATTCCTAAATTTTCAAATCCATTGTATTTGCCTTGCAGGTATAAAAAACGCTCTAATTTGGCTTTATCGGCCCACGGGTAATTCGTTTGCACAGTAATCGCAATCGTATCCACGATACGTTGGTCGGCTTCTAAAGCCCGTACAAAATTATCGGCCGTTTCGTTGCCAGATTCCATTACATTGGCCACTACATCTCGTTCCAACAAATCGCCGATGTAATGCCAATAAAATACCACGCCGCCGGCTAATCCGGCAACGACTACTATTAAAATGATCAATAATACAATCAGCGAATTTCGTTTCATATCTTTTTAAGCGCGCCCGGATGAATCGGATGCTTGCACTTCTTGCGCGCGGAAAAAACCCAATGTTTGCTGTGAATAAGCGAAAAACGGATAAAGCGGATGTTCCGGTTGACGCACGTCGGTTTCTTTGGCTTCGGTATGGAATAGCGACGTTTTAGATACCGCAAAAAAACGCACATACCCATCATCCGACGGTGCCGGCAAGGAAGTACCGGCCGGCAGACGTTCCATTTTCCCGGTCAGTTTGCTGGCGTGAGCCAACATATGAGCCGCCGCATTTTGCAAGGCTTCGTTTCCATGCCCGCCAATCATCCCGCTAATACCGCTTTTGCTATTATTTTCAAAATACAAACTGCTGTCCCCCAACGAATTGGTGGCCAAAAACAAATGTTTTATCGTCGCTCCGTCAGCCAAAGCCATTTCTATCCCGGCTACCGAAATCTGCTCCGGCCCGATTTGAATAACGCCTTTTCGGTTCTCCAAATTTTTGACATCCAACCAAAAATTACGCATATTGATATAGGCTTGTTTCATAAGACTTCCCCCGCATAAATGATAGCATTTTCCTGTATCTTTTGATAGACGGAAATTCTTTTTTGCGGTATAATAAAATAAAAGAGCATAAGGGGGGCTTATGACGCAAAAAGGACGTGCTGTAATTTTGATGATGGATTCTTTCGGTATTGGCGGGGCAGAAGATGCCGCTAAATTTTCCGACCAAGGTGCCGACACTTTAGGCCACATTGCCGCCGCCAACGGCGGGCTGAAAATACCTAATCTAACCTCACTGGGACTATTAAAAGCCGCCCAAGCATCCACCGGGCAAGATGTGCCTGCCGGCCCGCAAGATGCTCCGCAAATTCACCTACCCGCTAAATACGGTTTCATGCGGGAAATCAGCCACGGAAAAGATACGTCATCGGGCCATTGGGAAATGGCCGGTTGCCCGGTAGAGTTTGATTGGGGTTATTTTAAGCCGGACTATCCTTCTTTCCCACCGGAATTGATAGAAAAAATTTGTTTAGCAGCCGGAATAAGCGGGATCCTAGGCAATAAGGCCGCTTCCGGCACGGCAATTATTGACGAACTGGGCGAAGAACACATTAAAACCGGTAAACCCATTTGCTACACATCGGCAGACAGCGTTTTTCAAATTGCCGCGCACGAAAAATATTTTGGGTTGGACAGATTGTATCAGGTGTGTGAAATCGCCTTTAAATATGTAGCACCTTATAACATTGCTCGCGTGATTGCACGCCCGTTTGAAGGTGAACATAAAGGAGATTTTAAACGTACTAAAAACCGGCACGATTACTCCGTTACCCCACCTAAACCGACCGTGTTAGACGCTATTAAAAATGCAGGCGGACAGGTTATTTCCGTTGGTAAAATCAATGATATTTTTGCCAAGCAAGGCATTACAAAAGCCGTCAAGGCTTCCGGACTGGAAGAATTATGGGACATTACGCTACGAGAAACAGCCGCTGCGCCGAATTTTAGTTTAGTGTTCACTAACTTTGTTGATTTTGATATGACGTGGGGACACCGACGCGACGTAGCAGGATATGCAAAAGGACTAGAATATTTTGATAAACGCCTACCCGAATTGGCCGCCCAACTTAAAGATGATGACCTTGTGTTCATCACGGCTGACCACGGTTGCGACCCGACCTACAAAGGTACCGATCACACCCGTGAACATGTGCCGGTTATTATGTTTGGTAAGAACGTAAAGCCTAAATTTATCGGCGGACGGAACACGTATGCGGATTTGGGACAAACGGTGGCCGATTATTTTAACTTGCCCCCGTTGGCATTTGGCAAAAGTTTTTTAAAAGAAAACTAACGCTCCGCAATAACTTGCCTATATAAAAACCCCCGGGGAATTCCCCGGGGGTTGCTTTAAATACTTACTAACTTATTTAGCGGCTTTCACAATATCCACCAATTTCTTGAAGGACACCGGATCTTTAATTGCCATTTCACTAAGCATCTTGCGGTTAAGCGTGATGTTGGCTTGGGCAAGCCCGCTAATGAATTTAGAGTAAGACAAACCTTCTTCACGTACCGCAGCGTTGATACGCATAATCCAAGTTTGGCGGTAGGTGGTTTTTTTGTCTTTGCGGTCTACATAGGCATGCACCCCGGATTTACCGAGTTGCTGGGTTGCCATGCGTAAGCGGCGGGATTTATCACCGTAATAACCGCTGGCTCTTTTTAATACTTTTTTCTTTCTTGCGTGTCTGGGAACGCTGAATTTAATTCTCATGTTTCAACCTCTTATTTGGCCATAGGCAGATACTTTTTTAAGATCTTGCCTTTGTTGGACTCGGGCGTGATAACCCCGGTCTTACGCATGTCGTGTTTGCGTGAGGCAGAAACAGGCGTTAGCAAGTGTTTTCTGCCGGCTTTTCTGTGGGTGAATTTACCCGTGGCGGTTTTGCGGAAACGCTTTTTACCGCCAGCGTGATTTTTCAATTTAGGCATTTTTTTATTCCTTTTGTTTAATTGGCTTTTATTTATACAACCTGCGGCGGGAGCCGGTCAAGCCCCGAACGCAGTCACTACAAAAAAAGCCGAAAAATCGGTTTAATTTTTAGGTACAAAGGTCATGCTCATCCGGTTGCCCAGTTGTTGCAGACCACCGTCCACCGTCGCCAGCGCTTCCAACCGTTTGGCAGTATCGTTTAAAATTTGGATACCCAAATCTTTGTGTTGGTTTTCGCGCCCGCGGAAGACCACTACAAAACGTACTTGGTTTTTCTTACGCAAGAACTCCTCAATTTGGCGGAGTTTAACTTCTAAATCATGCGGAGCAATACGCGATTTAATGCGGAGCTCCTTAAGAGAAACCTTCGCTTGTTTCTTTTTGGCCTCGGCGGCTTTTTTACCCTGTTCGTAAACGTACTTGTTGTAATCCAGTATTTTACAGACAGGAGGTTGGGCGTTGGGAGAAATCTCCACTAAGTCCAACTCTTGTTCTTTGGCTAGTGCGATAGCCTCCCGCGTGGGCAACACACCCATCATTGTTCCGTCTGAATTAATGACGCGCACTTCTGCCGCGCGGATATTATTATTACGGCAATACAAGTCTTGCTTGTATACTCTTCTGTTATCAAATCTAGCCATTTATTTTTCTTTGTATAAATTTGTCCCCTTGGGGACCTTTTTATTATACCAAGTTCCATTAAAGCGTGTCAATGTGCGGCGGAACGATAACGCAAGATCCCTTTTTCCCACAGTTGCCAACCCTCGGCCCCCTGCGTTAATTTCCACTTACCGGAGCGGTCCTGCCAGGTTAGGGCATCCGCTTTTTGCACCGTTAGCATAACCGGGGACTTGCCCATATCCAAAAAAAGTTCTTTCCGCTCGTGCTTATCATTATCTAACACAAACACCGCGGAAGTATACGGTCCTTTTTCTTCCACCGATAAGAGTGCCAGGCCTTCTTCCCATACGCGCACGCATTGACGACGCATGGGGCTATACGTATACCCGGCAGAGCCGATACATCCATGCGCATCCCGATCACCACCCACACGCGCAGTTTGATCTATCGCACAGGCAGCCAACATTATCAAAAGGGCACAGCCCGCTATTCTTTTCATATTCTTAATTATAGTAAAAATCCCCACCGGAACGGGGAATATTTAATCATCCGTATCCGGCACAATATATTTGAGTGTTCCGTTGCGGTTCAGTTGTATGGGGTGCCCTTTATATTTGATTTTTCCCTTTCCCAAGGCGGAAGCATCCAACTTTTCATAAGCGGACACTTTCACTTCTCCTTTGCCTTTGGCTACCACTTTCCCTTGCTGTACGCGTAAATCGGCAGTATCAATTTTGCCGGAACCGTTATTTTCCAATTCGGCTGTTAGCGCCAACCCGGCCAGTTCAATTTCCGCCTGTCCGTTTGCCACTGCTTTTACCTGATGGGCATCCAAGCGGTTTATGTCAATTTCGCTATGTCCCCACGCCTGCACCGCCAGTGTATGAACAGCCACGTCATCGGCCGAAAATTCAGCGCGTTGCTCTAAAACGATGGATAAATCTTGCTCTTTTAATTGACCGCGCACACGCACGTCTCCCTCTCCCGTAATTTTTACTTCGCGCAACACCGGGCCCGTTACAAACACATGTAAAGCATCCCGTTTGGACACTTTGGAATCAGGCAAAAAAGCAATCTCCAACCTACCGTCTTTTACCCGCACCGACGCTGCCTCTAATAATTTTTGCGGCCCGCTTGCGTGCACGGCAGCCGTTGGTTTTTGCATAAAGTCCACCTCTATATTACCTTGCACCGTTAATGCGTGGAAGACCGGCAACTTTTCTATCATGCGTGATGTATAATGGCCTTGCGTTTTGCCGGCATATAAAAGGCCAACCGTCAACAAAAATACCATCACTCCCCAAATAATCTTGTGTCTTGGTTTCATATAATTCCCCCTCGTTACGCTGGTAGCGTGGTAAGAAATTATAATTGTTTACACACATTTTATCCGTCACAAAATTTAATTAGAAAAGTTTTATTCGGCCTTCCTAATTAAAGTATAATATCTCTATGTCCAATCGTTACACAGACGGAAGTTATTTGGCCAAAAACCCATCCTGGCATAAAGAAGACGCCCCGTGGAAACTGATGCATATTTTGCGCGTAATTCGGGATGCACGGCTGACGGATTTTTTGCGGGTGTTAGATGCCGGATGCGGCAGCGGGGATATTATTAAAACGTGGGCGCAGCAGGCCCCGCAAATTCACTTTACCGGGTGGGATATTTCACCGCAAGCATACGCCTTGGCGATGAGACAAAAACCAGACAATGTATGTTTCGTACAACAGAAAACTCCGCCGCAAGAAAATTTTGATTTGGTAATGGCTATTGATGTATTGGAACACGTGCCGCAGTATGAAACCTGGTTTAAAAAAATTTCATCACTGGCTCCCCGGATTGTTTTACACGTACCGCTTGATTTGTCGTTGCGTTCGGTTTTATCTCCGCAATTATTAGAGCGTGAGCGACAATCCGTAGGACATATCCATTTTTTTACAGCACGCCGGTTGAAACGATTTTTACAACAAAACGGTTGTCAAATTTTGTCAGCACACTATACTAACAAATACGTAGAATGCCCACCTGCTCTTCCGCGCCTGAAAAGCCGCATCGGGATGGCAATACGGCGTTTGGCGCACCGTTTATGCCCGTGGGGCAGTGCGCTACTTTTAGGCGGATACAGTTTAATGGTGGTTGTACAAGTTAATCCGTCAGACGCAAAGTAGGCTGAAAAATTTTCTTGGCCAAGCGTTTTTCCAAATCTACTTTATATAAATGCGGGGCTTGTTTACCCCCGGAAATATAAATTTCCACATACGAAGCGTAATTGAAATCAGGCACAAATTCGTGCAATGTGCTCAAGGTCCAAAACGGGTTTAACGGCAATAGTACCGACCGTTGATTTTTATACACCACCTTCATCCGGCGCACGGCTTGGTCAACTTCCACTTTTCCAATTTGCATTCCGTCAAATAACAACACCCGCGCCGCCGAGTGCGGGGTTTCGTGTTCTTTAAATAAATGCATTAAGTGACTAATGGGGGTAAATTCACTCAAATACGAAGCCGCCTGCGTGGACCGACTGGTCTGTTGCGGGAAAACCGTACCTTCTTTATTGGGGCGAAATGTCGTATTATAAATTCCTAAGGCTTGCCCTTGTTTATTCACCACCAGCCCGCCGTTTCCGTTTTCGGCCGATACCGGGCGCGGGGATTTCGCAATCAGCCGATCCGTACCGACAAAACTGAGTGCTAGCCCTTTTTTATAGAAATTTCCGTTCGTATCAAAGCCGTACGCCATAAGCGGTTGCTCCCCGAAAGGGAAAGGATCGTCGCTTAATTCTATCGGCAACGCTACCACCGCACTTTGCGCGGGCAACCGAATAAGCGCCGCGTTTACTCCGTCAGGATGGCCTTGTTGGATAATTGTTGCCGGGAACGAAAAATCTTGTGGGTACTTGGTGTGGAAAGTAACCACTATCTCCGAGCCGGTTTTTTGGGCGACATCTGTGGTGGTGGCGCCCCACAACGCCGGCTCTTTCCCGGGGATGTCCGGCACAAACACAAAGCCTGTTCCGGCAATTTTATTCGGCTCGTGTTTGGAAGAAATAGTAAAAACAAAACGGTGGATATTTTGCTCCAAGGGCGCAATACTGGGCGTTTGAATAAGCGGTTTGTCCAGGGCTGCATTTTTCAATAACTCCGCAGCCGTTTGACGCACTTGTTCCACGGAAGGCACGGTTTTGACATCTATGGGCAATTTATAAGGCTGGGAAGAAAGTGTTTTTAAAACGGCACTGTCAATATGACGGTTTAAAGAAGATAAAACATCTTTAATGCGCGACATTTTAGACAGGCGCAACGGCGCTTGAGCAACTGCCAAATCCGCAAGCCCCAACAAGAGCATTAAAACGATTATACCCCTTTTCATACTGATAATTTACCGTTTTTTGCCAACGCAGACCAGGGCCTTTGTACCCGGAAAAAGTTAGGTCTTTAGACCCAGCCGTTTACTTATATAATGAGCGCAGCAATTTAATTTCCCGCGCGTAGCCGGTTAAATCGTTGGGAGTTTCCAAACAGAAAGGCAAATTTTTAAGAGCAGGATGATTGATCACGCCGGATAACGTTTCCGTACCGATCTTGCCACCGCCGATAACGGCGTGGCGGTCTTTATGCGCTCCGGGCGGGTTTAAACTGTCGTTTAAGTGAACGGCTTTGAGTAGTTTTAGACCGATTTGTTTATCAAAGGCGGCAATCACTTGGTCTAATTGTGTTAAATCATATCCGGCATCACTCACGTGACACGTATCTAAACAAACCCCCATTTTCCCGTTTAATTTTACACCGTCTAAAATACGTTTGAGTTCATCAAAACTGCGGCCGATTTCGCTTCCTTTCCCGGCCATGGTCTCCAACAGTACAGTGGTTGTTTGCGCGGGAGTTAAAATTTCGTTGAGCAGTTCTATAATAAACTGCGTGCCTTTTTCCACCCCTTGCCCCACGTGACTACCCGGGTGAAAATTATACAAGTTCCCCGGCACATATTCCATGCGTTTCAGGTCATCTTGCATAGTCAGCAAAGCGAACTCACGCGTTTTGGCTTCGGCTGAAGCCGGATTTAAGGTATAGGGTGCGTGCGCAATAATGGGCGCAAAGTGATGTTCTTTGAGTAACCTGCAAAGCGCGGCCGCGTCTTGCGGATCAATCTCCTTCGCCTTACTGCCGCGCGGATTGCGAGTAAAAAATTGAAACGTGTCTGCCCCGATTTCAAGGGCCGTTTTCCCCATAGCCTCAAAACCGTCTGCTGAAGATAAATGGCACCCGATATGTAGCATATTATTTCTCTGTTAAACGTTTTAAGTCGGCGATAAACTGTTCCACATCGGCTTGAGCCGTGGCCCAACTGGTACAAATACGGATAGCGGTCTTGTCGTTTGGCAAGACAGAAATATGGGAAAACACGTAATTTTCTTCCAACTCTTTTAACAAGTCGTTAGGCAAAATGGGAAATTGCTGATTGGTAGGAGAATCATACAAAAACGATAACCCGGCTTCTTTACACGCGGCACGAATTTGCAACGCCAACTTGTTGGCGTGCGCCCCTAATTGTTCGTACAAACCATTTTCCAAAAGTGTTAAAAATTGGATACCCAAAAGCCGACCTTTGGCCAAAATAGCACCGCGCTGTTTCATCAAATAGCGAAAATCTTTTTGGAGTTTGGGGTTAACAAGCACAACGGCTTCGCCCAAAAGTGCCCCCAACTTCGTTCCGCCGATATAAAAAGCGTCGCAACAAACAGCCATATCTTGCCAGGTGACATCATTATTCTGCGCCGCCAGACCATACCCCAACCGCGCACCATCCATAAAAAGATATAAATTATTTTCATCACACACGCGGCGCAAATCGCGCAATTCTTCACGGCTGTAAAGCGTACCAAATTCCGTCGGGAATGATATATATACTACTTTGGGTTGCGGGGCAAACTCCGGGTTATCATCCTGCCAATGCGCTCGGCAAACTTCCGCCACTTGTGCGGCTGTAATTTTACCGTTTTGATGCGGCACCGTTAAGATGCGGTGCCCTGTCATTTCAATGGCCCCGGTTTCGTGCACGTTAATATGCCCGGAATTGGGCGCAATAACTGCCTGATAGGGGCGTAATAACGCTGCCAATACCGTTAAATTCGTTTGTGTGCCGCCACTGATAAAATGAACCCCGGCTTGCGGCGCGTGACAAAGGGTTTTAATCAACTGTTCCGCTTGCAAACAATACGGATCTTGCCCATAGCCGGCCAACTGTTCTAAATTGGTCTGCTCCAGTTTTTTTAAAATAAACGGGTGCGCGCCTTCGCTATAATCACAATTAAAACGTATCATACGTTTTATTTTACTTTTTTTAAGGAAAAAAGAAAGTTTTTTATAAAAATTTACACCTGCTTTTGGTATAATTATAGTAGGAAGGGTAGGGCCTAAAAAATCCCTACCGGGAGTCTTATGCCAGAAAAAACAATTACCCCTAATGATATTTCCGCGGTAAAAGATACTGTAGCGCGGGAAATTGCGTGTCTTAAAAAATTAGAAGAGTTGCTTGAGCAAGCACCGCTTCCTTCGGTGTTGGATAAAATGGAAAAAACAACGGGCCGCATTATCTTTACGGGTATGGGCAAATCGGGCATTGTGGCTAAAAAAATTGTTGCTTCTTTGGCCAGCACGGGGACTCCGGCCTTTTTTGTACACCCGGCTGAAGCCAGCCACGGCGATCTGGGGATGATTTCAACCGAAGATATGGTGATTGCGATTTCCAACAGCGGCGAATCAAAAGAACTGGCCGATATTTTAAATTACTGTAAACGTTTTGGTATTACGCTGGTGGGAGTAACCAAAAATGCGGCCAGCACGCTTGCTCAATATGCCGATTACGTGCTCCCCTTGCCCGATATGCCGGAAGCAGATCCGCTGGGGCTAGCACCAACCTCTTCCACCACCGCTACCCTAGTGCTGGGAGACATTCTCACGGTCGCGCTAATGAACCGCAAACAATTCACTAAACAAGATTTCCAAGTCCGCCACCCCGGCGGGAAATTAGGCGCTATTTTGCAACGCGTTAAAGATATTATGCACACGGGGGAAGAAATCCCGCTTTTGGATGAAAATACCCCCATCCCTACCATTTTGGTAGAAATGAGTAAAAAGCGCCTGGGCTGCGTGGGATTTATTAACCAAAAAGGAGACCTGACCGGCATTTTTACAGACGGAGATTTGCGCCGCAAAATGTCACCCGAGTTGTTCACTAAACGCGGAGTTGACGTAATGACACAAAATCCAAAACACGTGGCCGGTGATATGATGGCTGCCCAAGCCCTGCATTTTATGAACGAAAAGCAAATTACCACGTTATTTATTACGGCAGAAAACAAACCGGTGGGAATTATTCATATTCACGACTTATTAAAATTAGGTTTGTAACCCAATACGCATTAGGAGTAACCATGAAAAAAGTAAAAGAAATGGTGGCCCAAAAAATATCCGCCAACGCTATGATTAAAAACTGCCGCCGGATGTGGCCGTATGTTAAACCGTTTTGGTTTAGAGCCCTTTTGGGTGTTATTTTAACCATCCCCGTAGGTGCATTAGATGGTGCTGTGGCTATGTTTTTAAAACCGTTCATGGATAAAGTGATGGTGGACAAACAGCCGCATTTTTCTTCGCTAATTCCGTTTTTAATTGTCGGATTTACCGTTGTACAAGGAACACTCCTATATGCGTCTAACTATATGAACACGTGGGTGGGCCAAAAAATTACACAAGGTGTCAAACGCAAATTGTACGCCAAACTGCTTTCTATGGACACTTCCTACTTTGACACCAATAACTCCGGCACAATTTTGTTTCGCTACTCCAACGACGCCGAAATTGCTTCTACCGGACTTATTGATAACTTAAAAAAATTCTTATCCAAAACCTTCTCGTCTGTTTCGTTAGTATGTGTACTTATTTATAACTCTTGGCAGTTGGCTATTATTGCCGTTGCCGTATTGGGGTTTTTCTTACCGCTAATGACAAAAGTCCGCAGAAAAATGAAAGAGATTTTGGCTCGTACCGTCGGCAATTTATCGCACGTGCTCACTATTTACAACGAAACTTTTGCCGGCAACAAGACCATCCGTTCCTTTACGTTAGAGGAAACCTTTCAAGACCGTTTTAAAAACGCTACGGATTTGACCTTCTCGCTCGCTATGAAAATGGTTAAAGGGACCAACTGGCTTTCTCCCGTTATGCACATTTTAATGTCTATCGGGATTGCGCTCGTGATCGGTTGCGGCGGATATTTAATCGTTCACGGAAAAATTACCAGCGGTAACTTCGTGGCGTTCATTGCGGCGTTGATGATGCTTTATTCGCCGCTTAAAGGGGTGGGCAACAACTATGTGGCCATCCAAAATTCTTTCTTGGCCATTGATCGTATCTTTGATATTTTGGATTTAGAACCTAACATCAAAGACCATCCCGATGCAAAAGAATTAACCGAAGTTCGCAAAAAAATTGCTTTTGATCATGTGCATTTTGAATATGTCCCCGGGCGGGAAGTATTGCACGACATTAACCTGGAAATTCCCGTCGGCAGCACGGTAGCCTTGGTGGGAAATTCCGGCGGCGGGAAAACCACTGTTTCCGCGCTCTTGCCACGCCTTTACGATATTCATAAAGGCAGCATTAAGATTGACGGCACGGATATTAAAAACATCTCTCAAAAATCGTTGCGCAAGCAAATTGCGATGGTATTTCAGGACAACTTTTTATTCTCGGGAACTATCCGCGAAAACATTTTACTGGGCAACGAACAGGCCAGTGAAGAAGTTATTTGGGGCGCACTTAAAAATGCGTGCTTGGACCAGTTTGTAAAAGAACTGCCCAACGGTTTAAATACAGAAATCGGCGAACGCGGTATTTTACTTTCCGGCGGCCAAAAACAGCGCCTGGCTATTGCCCGGGCATTTGTAAAAAACGCTCCGATTGTTATTTTAGACGAAGCCACCAGCGCGTTGGATAACAAATCCGAACGCGTCGTGCAAGAAGCGTTAGATAACTTGATGAAAAATCGCACGGTTATTGTGATTGCACACCGCTTAAGCACTATCCAAAATGCTGATAAAATCGTGGTAGTAAACGACGGTAAAATTGCCGAAGAAGGCACCCATAGCGAACTTTTAAAACGCAACGGTGCCTATGCTGCCTTGTATGCTATGCAGTTCAAAGGAAAATAAATATGACACGAATATTAAACGAAGTACAACTAGATTATAGTGACGTACTGTTTCAACCGAAAAGAACCACGCTCAACTCCCGCAACGAAGCCGATTTATTGCGCGAATATACCTTTAGATGGTATCCGAAAGTTTTAAAAGCCTGTGGTATTATGGCCGCCAATATGGCCACCACCGGCACTTTTGAAATGAATAACGCACTGGAAAAATTTAATGCTATTACTTGTTTACACAAGCATTATACACCGGCGCAATTAAAGGAATATTTTTCCGCACCGCACCCGCTGACTTTTATTTCCACCGGATTAAAAGACAGTAAAGAAGATTTATTTAAACTTTTAAAAGAAAACCCGCATATTGATAAATTGTGCGTGGATATCGCTAACGGCTATATTCCGAAATTATTAACTTTTGTTAAGGAAATCCGCGCCGAGTTTCCGCACTTATTACTGATGGTGGGGAACGTAGTTACCGGGGATATCACGCAAGATTTAATCTTGTCCGGTGCAGATATCGTAAAAGCGGGTATCGGGCCGGGTTCGGTATGTATTACACGCTCTCAAACAGGTGTGGGACGGCCGCAATTATCTACCGTAATGGAAGTGGCCGACGCCGCGCACGGAGTTGGCGGTATGATTTGCGCCGACGGCGGATGTGCTGTTCCCGGGGACGTGGCCAAGGCTTTTGGCGGCGGAGCCGATTTTGTGATGTTAGGCGGCATGTTAGCCGGCACAGATGAAGCCGCCGGACAACGTGTGGAGCGGTGCATAGAAACAAACTGCTTGGAAGAAGAAAGCGACTGCTTTAGAAAAGAACGGAAACTATATAAAGAATTTTACGGGATGAGTTCGCGCCTGGCGCAACAAAAACATTTCGGCGGGATGGCCAAATACCGCACCACCGAAGGCCGCGAGAAACTGATTCCTTACACCGGCCCCGTGGCGCAAGTGATGGAAAATATATTAGGCGGGTTGCGAAGCACGATGTCATACATTGGCGCAACCAAATTAAAATATATTCCTAAATGCACCACGTTTTATATCGTCAACCGGCAATTAAACACCGTGTTTGAAAATATGAAAGATATAGATTAAAAATTTTTGGAAAAAGTAACTGCTTTTACCTTAATTATGTTAATATATAGTATCAAGGTATATTCTATTGAAGAGGTTTTTTATCTTTCCTAAGTCTTAAACGTGGCTTAGTTACAATTTGATCTGTTTTTGGAATCCTATTCAAAATGGGGAGTCTTCAAGATACCGGAGTCTCATCGCGTCCAAAAACAGCTGGTTTAGGCAGGGAACAATGGGAAGTCATGAGCCTATTGTTTTCTGCCCAATGTGTCCTATGCCTCTTATAGAGGGATAGGCGCTACGGCTGTTTAGTGCGTGACTGCGATGAGACATAGCAATAAGCGGCCGTTTTTGTATTATTGAGCGATTTTGCATAGCATAATAGGATTCCATAAATTTGGAGTCCTTTTTTTATGGGGCTCCTTTGGGGGGAGTACCTCCGCCAAGATATTCCCCCCCTACAAATTCTAAGTAAAGGAGCATATTATGCAAATTATTGCACACCGAGGTGCCTGGAACATCCCGCAAGCAGGCCAAACCGCCAATTCGTTACCCGCCTTTGAGCAAGCATTACGCCACGGCTGGGGCATAGAGGTAGACATACGCGATTATAACGGAGAATTACGCGTATCTCATAACCCGGCAAACACTAACTCCCTGCCGTTGCACATTTTGTTAAATTGCTACATTTCGCAAAATTCGACCGCCTGCATTGCCTTCAATATAAAAGCGGACGGGTTGCAGTCACTTTTGACAGAACAACTAAATAAACATCATATCAAGCATTATTTTACGTTTGATATGTCTATTCCTAATACGCTGGAAGATCAGCGGGCCAATCTCAATTTCTTTTTACGCCAAAGTGAGTATGAACAATCCTTGCAACATTTAGGGCGGCTTTATCAAACGTGCAAGGGCCTGTGGATAGACCAATTTGAGGCAGACGAACGAATGCTTGCTTATAATTTGTGTTCTATTCCCACGCATATAGAAGCAGGTAAACACATTTGTTTTGTATCGCCCGAACTGCACGCGTGGGGCCGAAAAGACAATTACTACCTAGAAGTGTGGCCCAAACTGAAACATATTGCCGATGATTTGCCCGGCACGCCGATTTATTTATGTACCGATTATCCTAAAGAAGCGGAGGTTTTTTTTAATGCCAAAAATTAACATCGTTATCCCGATGGCAGGACAAGGAAGCCGTTTTGCCAAAGCCGGCTACGATAAACCCAAGCCGTTTATTGACGTACTTGGCAAACCTATGATAGCCCACGTGCTGGAAAATTTATCTATTCCCGACGCACAGTTTATTTTACTGGCACGGGCGGAACACTATGCCCAAGAACCCGAAACTATCGCATGGATAAAAAATAATTATCCAGCCGAGTTTGTTCTCATAGACAAACTAACTGAAGGGGCCGCTTGCACGGTATTACACGCTCATCGTCTCATCAATAACAATACCCCACTCTTGATTGCCAACTCTGATCAATTGGTAGATATGCCCATCGCCGATTATTTACAAGATAGTCAATCTCGTAAATTAGACGGCTCTGTGTTGTGTTTTGAAGCCGACCACCCCAAATGGTCCTACGCCAAATTAGATGATCACGGCTTTATAACCGAAATTCGTGAAAAACAGGTCATCAGCCCGCACGCTACCGTCGGTATTTATTATTTTGAGCGAGGCCGTGATTTTGTAGAGAACGCACTGGATATGTTGGTGCGTAACGATCGCGTAAATAACGAATTTTACGTAGCCCCGGTTTATAATTACGCCATTAAACAGGGCCAAAAATTCGGCATTTATTCTATAAATAAATCACAAATGCACGGAATAGGCACCCCGGAGGATTTAGACATCTATTTATCTTGGAGAAAAAGGCATGCCCATTAAAGCAGTTTTATTTGATATGGACGGCGTACTGTTAGACGCTAAAGAATGGCATTACGAAGCCCTTAATAAAGCACTTGAATTAAAAGGCTTCCCGCCTATTTCGCGCCAAGACCATTTGACTACTTACGACGGCTTACCAACCGCCGTTAAATTACGCCGTCATTTGCCGGATATAAGCGAAGAAAAACGAAAGGAAATAAACGCTCTAAAACAAGATTTAGTCTTGGAAATTGCCGGACGGTTATGTAAGCAAAACCCGTTGCATGTGGAAGTTTTAAGCGCATTAAAACAGAAAGGATATTTTCTGGCGGTATGTTCCAACTCCATCCGTCATTTTGTAGATGAAATGATGATTAAAACACAGTTGAAACCTTATTTAGACTTTTTCCTTTCCAACCAAGATGTCAGCACCCCCAAACCCAACCCCGAGATTTACCAAACTGCCATTAAACGCTTGGGGCTAAACCCGCAAGAAGTAGTTATTTGCGAGGACAACCCCCACGGATTAGCAGCGGCACGTGCCAGTGGGGCGCATGTTTTTCAAGTAAATACGGTAAACGACGTATGCTACAAAAACTTAAAAAGTTTTATTGAAAAATTGAACGGAGGCAACACATATGAAAACCGACAAACTAAATCGCATGGTAAAAGGCTGGTTCGTGGGAAACTTTACGCCCACGGTACTCAGCACAAATGATGTAGAAATAGCAGTTAAGCGTTATAAAAAAGGGGATTACGAGGCCGCTCATACGCACAAAATCGCCACAGAAATCACAGTAATCACTTCCGGACGCGTTAAAATGAACGGCATAGAATATGGGCCGGATGACATTATTGTAATGGAACCTTACGAAACAACCGATTTTGAATGTTTGGAAGATAATACCGTCAATGTGGTTATCAAACACCCGGGAGTAAAAAATGACAAATATTGGGCCTGAAACAAGCGTTATTAACTCTAAAGATATTTCCGTAGTGGTGCAGGGAGCCGTTGATCCTATTTTAACATCTCAATGCTTAACTAGCATACGCAAACATTTGCCCCAGGCGGAAATTATTTTATCCACTTGGGAGGATGAAATCGTTTCCGGTTTGTCTTACGATAAAGTAATCCTTTCCCAAGCCCCGGCTTCCGTGATTGTTCAAAAAAGCCCCCATATTATTTCCAACAACACCAACCGTATGATTTACGGCGTGCAACAGGGATTAACCCTTGCGACAAGGCCTTATACGCTTAAAATCCGCACGGATATTATTTTGCAAGACGCCGATTTTTTGCGCTATTGGGATATGTACCCCAAACGTCAGGATAAATTCCAATTATTTGAGCACCGCGTATTAAATTATTATTTGTTCGCCCCCCGATTTAACCACCGCTTGGGGCACCGGATACCAACCTTATTCCACCCGTCGGACTGGATGTTCTTTGGCTTAACCCAAGATGTGAAACGCCTATTTGATATTCCCCTTCAGCCGGATCCGGAATATGCCCTTTGGTGGGCCAACCACCCGAAACCCTCCCAACAAATAGACCCTTGGCCCGGAGTGGTTTTTCGTTTTTCCCCGGAACAATACCTGTTTTATCAGGCCTTGCGCCAAAAATTCCCGGAAATTACCTTTGACAATTATTTTGATATCACCCGCGAAAAAGAGCAAATTTCCCGTCTGATAATGGCCAATAATTTTGTAATTTTGGATTACCGCCAATGGCATATTAAAATGAAAAAATATCAACATCGTCTTGGCACAATCCCGCGCGGGCAGACCTCTCACGTTCACTGGCAACAAGACTATAAATATTTTTGTGATCCGGATTTCAAAATATCCTGGAAAGATATTTTGTTTAAGTACACTCAATTAAATATCGGGGAAATAATAAAAGCAAAAAACATAGACTTAGAAAAACGCTTGATTTTGGCCGTTTGCCCGAGTTTGTATAAAAAGCATTTACAGAAAAAATATGCTAAAAGCCCGGAGCGGTTAAAAGAAAAATTACAAAAGTGTTTTTTGGCCGACAAACTTTACGTTTACACCGAAGATGCTAAAAACAAATAGACCCCCCCCGGCTATACCGGGGGGTTTACGTAAAACCGTTAATCTTCTTTGGGTTTACGATAACACCGGCGGCAACGCGCTTGATACGCGTCGGTCGTGCCTACAATAATGCGCTTGGTGTCTTTGGTGATACGTTGCGAAAACGCCGCCGGATTACCGCATTTGGTACAAACCGCGTGGTTTTTGGTTACAAATTCCGCCTTGGCAAGCAACGCCGCCATCTGTTCAAAAGGCTCTGCACGGTAATCGGTATCCAACCCGGCCACAATCACCCGCTTGCCCTGATTGGCCAGCGTATCACATACCGCCACAATGCCTTTATCAAAAAAATTTGCCTCATCAATCGCCACCACTTGCGTGTCTTTGTGGACCAAAGGCAAAATTTCTGCGGAATTTTTAACGCATAACGCATCCACTTTATTTTGGTTGTGGCTGATAATACTGCCTATGCCGTAGCGCGTGTCCAAGCGGGAATTGAACAGTTGCACTTTTTGCTTGGCAATCAACGCCGTACGCACACGGCGGATAAGTTCTTCGGTCTTGCCGGAAAACATACATCCGCAAATCACTTCTATCCAACCTTGTTTTTTGAGTATAAAGTTCGGGGTCATAGGTTTCCTCTTTCTGATTTATATGTTTATATCTTACTACATATATGGGTAAAACCGCCGTTTTAATTTAAGCCCGGGCGCGCGGTTAAAATATCCCGGCATAATCCACAGTTTTCCCCCTTCGGATATGGTAAAATAAATTTATGATTGCTTTTTTAACGGGTAAAATTTTAGAGACAAAAGAAGATGGCGCCGTTATTCTGTGCGGCGGGGTTGGCTATGAAGTTAATTTGGCCCACTCATCCGCGCAAGAATTAACCGCCGGACAAGACGCTTCTTTATATGTAGCAGAGTCTATCTCCCCCTACGACGGCACAGTGCTTTACGGTTTTGCCCATAAAGAAGATAAAGACTTATGGCTTTTATTCAAAACCGCTATTCCCAACACGGGCCCCAAAAAAGCAATGGAATTTTTAAATAAGGCCTTACGCTCGGTGGCTGATTTTCATCAAGCCATTTTACAACGCGATCCTAAAATTTTGACGGGCATTTTCGGTTTTACCGCTAAAACAGCCGAAAAACTGATCAACTCTTTAAAAGATAAAATGGATGCCGTTACCGTACAAGGCGAAAGCAAAATTAAAGTAGTGGGCGAACCCACCTATCTCTCTAGCGCTTTGGAAGCGTTAGGAGCGCTGGGTTATTCCGCCGCGGAAGCGCGCCGCGCATTAGACACACTCCACACACAAGGTATCGGCCCCAACGAAAAAATTGAAACTATTATTAAAGAGGCCCTACGGGTGTTAAAAAAATGAGCAACCAAAATGAAATTTTAGACGTTACCCAATTACCCGACGAGTCCGCCGGGCTGGAAGCGGCGTTGCGCCCGGCCACATTAGACGAATTTGTCGGTCAGGAAAAACTAAAAGATAATTTACGCATTTTTATCAAAGCCGCCAAATCCCGCAAAGAGGCGTTGGACCACTGTTTATTTTACGCGCCGCCCGGTTTAGGAAAAACGACCTTGGCCAACATTTTGGCCCACGAAATGGGAGTAAACATCAAAGTAACGTCTGGCCCGGTACTCGCGCGCCCCGGCGATTTGGCCGCTATGCTTACCACCGAACTGGCCGAAGGGGACATTTTATTTATTGACGAAATCCATCGCTTAAATCCCGCCGTGGAAGAAGCCCTATATCCGGCTATGGAAGATTTTACGTTCTTTATTAATACCGGCAAAGGCGCAGGCAGTACCACCTTAAAACTAGCCGTGCCGCGTTTTACGCTCGTCGGTGCGACCACGCGATCAGGCCTGCTGACAGGCCCTTTGCGCGACCGGTTTGGTATTGTATTTAATCTCGGGTTTTACGAGACACCGGAAATTACCGATATTTTGGAACGCTCCGCACGCTTATTAAATATCTCGGCCGAGCGCGAGGGACTTGCCGAACTGGCCAAACGCTCGCGCGGTACTCCGCGCATTGCCAACCGCTTACTGCGTCGCGCACGCGATTTTGCGCAAGTCAAGGGGCAAGGTATCATCACGCAAGAAATTGCCCGGCACGCCATGGACTCTTTAGACATTGACGCCGAAGGGTTGGACAGTGTAGACAAACGTATTTTAGAAGCACTTATTGACCGTTTTTCCGGCGGTCCGGTGGGTGTAGAAAATTTAGCCATTGCCGTTTCCGAATCGGTAGATACATTGACAGACGTTATTGAACCCTTTTTAATTAAGGCCGGATTTATTGCCCGCACCCCGCGCGGCCGCGTGGCTACGCGCAAGGCCTACGAACATTTGGGGCGCAAACTGCACGCCGATTTATTATTTTAATGGGAATAGTATGTTGAACAAGGCTCGTTTTTTAACCCCGTTTATTTGCGCCGTTTTGTTAACGGCGGCTTGTGCGGTGCCGTCGGCCAAAGGCACCGGGGCGCCGGCTACCGCGTGGCAACAACCCCAATCGGCATCCCCCGCACAACCGACGCAATCGCCATCCCCCGCACAACCCGAAGAAAAAAATGCCGACGAATTACCCCCCCAAGCCCCGCAAGCCGACCAATCTTCTTCCGCAACAGCCCTAAAGATTGTACGCATACTGCTGGCCGACAATCAATCTTCCGCCGAAATTAAACACTCCGGCCGCGTCTATGTTTACACGCAAGATTTGGAAAAAAAATATAAAGTATCTGCCGCCGGTACCCTAGCCGTACGTTTTGCGGGCAATGGGCATGTGCAAGCCGGGACATTAAAAAGCAATCAACCGATTATTATTGAGCCCGCTAAAGATACTCTCTTAACGTGGAAAGATAATATTTATGCCGGAAAAATTTTTATTATCCCGGCACAACATACCTTTTTACTCGTGGAACACGCTGATTTGGAAACCTATTTATATGGAGTACTTCCTTATGAAATGAGTTACTCTTGGCCGTTGGAAGCATTAAAGGCCCAAGCCGTCGCCGCCCGCACCTACACTCTAAAAACTTTGGAACATGTTAAGAATAAATACTTTGATTTATATAGCGACGTACGCAGCCAAATGTACAAAGGCGGCGGCAAACAATATCCGTCAGTTAAGCAGGCCGTAGATGAAACTAAAAACCAAGTATTGACTTACAACGGAAACTTGTTTTATACCTATTACCACGGGAACTGCGGCGGCGGAACAGATAACGTAAGTAGTTGGAACCCGCATATCAAACCTATTAAACCGCTGGCCGGGGCCATTTGTGAGTCGGATTCCCACTCCAAAAGTTTCTCCTGGAAGCAAGACATCCCTAATAGCAAAATCAAATCGTACACCCAACAAGCCGGCTTAAGCGGTAAACTCAAAAGCATCAAAATTACTCAAAAAACGCACACCGGCCGCGCCACTAAAATCACGATTCATACGTCTAAAGGAACCAAAACTGTTGCTTGCAATCCCTTCCGCTTGGCCCTCGGACTTAAAAGTTGCAAAATCAGTGAAATCAAAATTCACAACAACCACGTACATTTTGAAGGACGCGGATACGGACACGGAATCGGCATGTGCCAAGATGGAGCCGCCGGAATGGCACGCCAAGGCAAAAAATACTCCCAAATTTTAAAAAATTATTATCCTAATTCTACACTTACCACTTTGAAATAGAGAAAGTATGGCCTTTGAACGTTTTAAAAAACTAGATCTTGATCCGCTGATTGCCAAGCAACCTGCCACCCCGCGCGATAGTGCGCGCCAAATGGTTTTGCACCGTGATACGCACACCATTGAACACCGCATTTTCCGCGATATCCACGCGTATTTTAACCCCGGCGATGCGCTTGTTATCAATAACACAAAAGTTTTCCCGGCCAAATTATTCGCACACAAACCCACCGGGGGTAAAGTGGAAGTATTATTGGTACGACCAACGACAAATTCACGCACATGGGCGGTGCTTACGCGTGATTATAAAGAAGGTATTACGCTTGATTTTGGCGACGGATTAGTCGCCAAGGTGCTTGGTAAAACCGACGCCAACGAAGCCATTTTGGAATTTAATACCGATGATATTTTGCCGTTTTGCGATGCGCACGGCCTAATGCCTTTACCGCAATATATTGAAAAAGCCCGCAAACATAGCGGCATGAGCGCAAGCATTGAAACCGATAAAGAGCGTTACCAAACCGTGTTTGCCAAATACAAAGGCTCTATCGCCGCACCGACGGCGGGTTTCCATTTTACGCCGGAACTTTTACAAAAACTGAAAGACAAAGGGGTGAACATTTGTTATATTACCTTGCACGTAGGGTGGGGTACGTTTAAGCCCTTACGCGGAGAACCGCAAGAACATAAAATGCTGGCCGAACTTGGCGAAGTTTCTCCCGAAACGGCAGACACGTTAAATAAAGTACGTGCAAACGGGAAACGCGTTTTCTCCTGCGGCACAACAAGCACGCGCACGCTGGAAAGTTTTACGGATGAAAACCACATCACCCACGCCGGTAAAAAGTGGACTGATTTATTTATTTATCCCGGCTATAAATTCAAGGCCATTGACTGCCTGATTACCAATTTTCATTTCCCGGATTCTACGCCTTTGTGCATGACAAGCGCGTTTGCCGGAGAAGATTTTATCTACGAAGCGTATTTGCAAGCGGTAGAAAAGAAATATCGTTTCTACTCGTTTGGCGACAGTATGCTGATTTTATAACACTAAAACCACCTTTGGATATAACACACAAAAGACCTCCTGCAACAGAAGGTCTTATTGATCTTATATAACTACCGATATTTATCTATGTTTATTTACGAAGGCCGCGGCTTCAATGCCGGCCTTGGCGCCGGACCCAGCCGCGATAATTGCTTGCCGGTAATGTTTATCGGCACAATCTCCGGCGGCAAAAATTCCTTCTATCGTAGTGTGGGTTCGCTCGTCAGCCAGCACAAGGCCCTCGTCAGACAATGCTACCAGTGAATCGGCCAAAAAAGCCGTCTGCGGCACAGCACCGATGGCCACGAACACGCCCGATAAAGTCAAATCTTGCGTCTGACCGGTTTTTACGTTTTTTACACGTAATCCTTCTACCGCATCCGTACCCAAAATTTTTTCCGGCACAACGTTTAATACAAATTCTATTTTCTCATTTTTACGTGCTTGTTCTACCGTTACCTGGTCGGCCCGGAAACCTTCGCGGCGATGCACCAAATATACTTTGGGGCAAAATCGGGCTAAAAAAAGAGCGTCTTCAAAAGCGGTATTTCCCCCGCCTACAACGGCCACCGTTTTGCCGCGCATAAAAAATCCGTCGCACGTGGCACAGGCCGACACGCCTTTCCCACGCAAATTTTCTTCTTCGGGCAACCCTAACCAACGCGCTTTGGCTCCCGTGGCAATTACAATACTTTTAGTCTCGTACACCGTTCCGCCGGAACACGTAACGGTAAAAGGAGTCCGTTCCCCTTCAATTTTCGCCACTTCTTCCGTGCTAAATTCCACGCCAAGCCGCTTGCATTGTTTATGCATAGCGTCCATAATTTCATAGCCGCCGACAGGATTTACAAATCCGGCATAGTTTTCAATTTCGTTCGTTTGCAACAACTGACCGCCCGGCGCACTCCCGCCGATAATAATTGTTTTGAGTCCGGCACGTACGGCATAAATAGCCGCACTGCACCCTGCAGGACCTGCCCCGATAACCAATAAATCTGTTTGCGTCATAAAGATAAAAACTCCTTAAATAATTTATTAAAAAACTCCACCGGAAAACCTACTACATTACTGCGACTGCCGACAATGCGTTCAATAAACGGATCTTGCTGATCCTGCACGGCGTACGCACCTGCTTTGTCCATGTGTTTGCCTGCCAAGTGTTGTAGTTCTTTTTCGCTCAGCCGGCGGGCTTTGCATTTAGATACATCATAACCGAAAATAACCTTCTGCTCACGCAGACACAGGATACATACCCCCGTGTAAACACGTTGCCACGCACCGTTGAGTTTGCGCAAAATACGCATAGCATCGGCTTTATCTTTGGGCTTGCCAATGATCTCTCCTTGACAATATACAAGTGTATCGGCCCCAATAACTACCGCCCCGGGATATTTCCGGGCCACGTCAAAGGCCTTTTGCACGGCCAGTTCTTTTACACGCGCTGCCGGCCGCTTTTTACGGCTACGTTCCTTACATTGCGAAGGGATGATATCAAATTTCATACCCAACTGCCCCAGCAGTTCAATGCGGCGGGGCGAGCGGGAAGCCAACACTAAATGCATATTATTTACGCAAGAATTTAGACAAAATAAAATAAGCCGCTACTAAACCAATAATTCCACAAATAGAAATATGGATAGACAACGAATGAACGCCTATCCCATAAACACGCGTAAGCGCGTTGGCAATTTCAAGCGGCAAGAACGAAGTGCATTTCTCCAGCCCAAAACCAAGCCCAGCGCCCAGCACAAACATCAATACGTAAAAGATAAGACCTCTCATAGTTTTCCTCTCCTCATTTAATTTAAAGTTATTGTATCTTTTTTTATGGGTATCGGGACAGTTTGTTTCCCATCTTCCTCGGCACTAAGTGCATAGCGCATCTGCCAAAAACCGACGCCGGCCAATAACGCCACCGCCCCCACCACAAGCCACGGCCCGGGTAAATAGTGAGGAGCCACATAATCGCCTAAAATCCCCGCTACAAAAAAACCTAACGCGGAACCTAAATTGTAAAACACCATGAGTAACCCTAAATACCGCCCGCGTGTTTCACGCGAAGCGATATTGGACACAAGCGTTTGCTCCCCGGGAGAAACGATCAGTTCCCCCAACCCCGCCAAAAATACCCCCAGCGCAATCCCGCCGAATGTACTAAAAAATCCCACCGAACCAAATCCTACCGCATACAACACGCATCCCCAAAGCATGGCCGTAGATAAACGCATTTTTGCCATTACGTTGGAAGCTACATACTGCAACGATACCGCCACTAAACCGTTGATAGTAAAAAACCAACCGATAAAATACTCCGGCATCTGTAAGTATTGTTTACAATGGATGGAAAGCCCTACCACAAGTTGCGAATTAACCGCTGTAATCATCACCACATATAAACAAATGCGCGCCAGACGTGTATCCGTCAGCGCGCCCAACATGGCCACAAAACTGGGCTTGCGCACACGCCGTTTTGTTTTAGACGTGCGGTCTTTGATCATCCTTCCCAAATACAAAATAGTTATCGCATATAATAAGGCCGTCAAATAGAACGCCAAACTAAACGAGTAGCGCACCAAAAATCCACCCACCGCCGGTCCTAATGCCCAACCGGTATTAAGCCCGATGCGAATCATCCCAAATGCTTCCACACGCTCTCTAGGGGTAGTATGGTCAGTCACCCACGCGTTGGCAGCCGGGCGAAAAAAAGCACCTAAAAAAGTAGTAAAAAAATAACAAGTTAATACCCACCCGGCCTGTACGTTAAAAGCCACACAAAGCCCTAGAGCGAACATCGCCACAATTTGTGAGAACAACCCCCACATCATCACATTTTTGCGGCCAAAAGAGTCGGCCAGTTCTCCCGAAAGCGCGCTGGATACACAACGGGAAAGTCCCGCCAACGCCACCACCAGCCCGGCCATAGCGGGCGGCAAATGACGACGGCTAATCAAATAAATCGTAAAAAAAGGCAACGACAGCCCATAGCCAAAGAGTAAAACCCCGTTGGCAAAGGCTACCAACCACATTCCTTTGCGAGTTGCCGCATGCATATAGATATTCTATGAAATTTAGCCATTACCCGCCAGGCATCCGACGCAAAACCATTAAAAATTGGCGTATTAAAGTAAATTTTGATATAATATGTCAAGGGATTTTTATGAACAGGGAAGAAACGCTCCTGAAAAATGTACAAGACATTCAAGCGGCCCTGTGTGCGTCTTGCCAAAAAGCAGGCCGCCGCCCGGAAGAAGTTACCCTGTTGGCTGTTACCAAATACGCCCAAGACACAGATGTACTTTTCTTGTTAAAGCAAGGGTTAATCAAACATATCGGGGAATCCCGTGTTCAACAAGCACTGTTACGTTGGACACAACCTGATTTTTCGGCGTTTCCTACTGTGAAACATTTAATCGGGCATTTACAGCATAACAAAGCCGCCAAGGCGGCGCAGTTTTTTGATTTTATAGATTCGTTGGATGATTTTTCCACGGCTTGTTTAGTGGATAAGCATATTGCACCCGGCCGGCAAGTGCGGGGGCTTGTGCAAGTAAAATTAACCGACCGGGATACACAATCCGGCCTACCGCTTGACCAAGCACGCGAATTGACCAAACGACTACGTAGCCTTGAACGTTTAAAAGTATGCGGGTATATGGCGATTGCCCCGCAAGGTGCCGACACGCAAACGTTAAAGGGCTTATTTGGGACTGTCAAAAAAGCGTTTGACGAAGATTTCTCCCCTAAAGAAGAACGGTATCTATCTTTAGGGATGAGTGAAGATTTTACCGTAGCCGTAGAGGCAGGTTCTACCTTGCCCCGAATCGGCAGTAAATTATTTGCCTAACAAGGAGAGCGTATGATTATTAAGGTCCGTTTAATTCCCACCGCAGGACGCAACGAGGTTATTAGCCGCATTGGCAGCGTGTTGCGGGTGAAAATTAAAAACAAAAAGGTAGATGACGAACCGAGCAACGCGCTGATGAAAACCTTTTTGGCTGATTTTTTTGATGTCGGCACGGAAAGCATCATCATTGTAAAAGGTGCCAAAGGCAAAGAAAAAACCGTAGAAGTTCGCGATAAAAGCGAAGAAGAATTAAGAAAAATTATGGATTCTATTCCGTAGGATTTTCCCCCCGGGTTACCCCGGGGTTTTTCTCCTACAGGGCTATTTATGATTTCACCTTTCCGTATTCTAGCCAAAGATTCTCACTCCCAGGCCCGGACCGGCGTTTTGTACACACAGCACGGCGCGGTACACACCCCGGTTTTTATGCCGGTAGCCACGCAAGCGTGCGTCAAAGCACTCACCGACGAAGATTTAAAAAATGCCGGAGCCGAGTGTTTGCTATCCAATACGTACCATCTCTATTTACGACCGACCACAAAAATTTTGCAACAAATGGGCGGCTTGCACAAATTTATGCATTGGGGCGGCAGCGTGCTAACCGATTCGGGCGGATTTCAAGTTTACAGCCTTTCCAAATTTCGCAAAATCAACGAAGAAGGCGTAACGTTTCAATCGCATCATGACGGAAGCAAGCACCTTTTTACACCGGAAAATGTTATTGAATTTGAACGCGAAATCGGCTCGGATATTTGGACTATGCTAGATGTGTGTATCCACGCCAAAGATCCGTCCAAACACGACGCACGCGAAGCGTTAAACATTACCAAACGCTGGGCCGAACGGGCCGCCCGCGCCTATGAGAAAACGATACCCACCCAACAAATCACTCAACAAGCAGACGGTAGTTTTACCGTTGCGAACTCTCTTTTGTTTGGTATTATTCAAGGTTCTATTTTCCCCGATTTACGCAAAGAGGCGGCCTTGCACATGGCATCACTTCCCACGCACGGCTATTGTTTAGGGGGGCTTTCGCTAGGAGAAACGTTGGAGCAAATGAACAATGCCGTAGCGGCTGTAACCGAAAATTTACCCGACGAGAAACCACGCTATTTTATGGGGCTTGGCACCCCGGTAGAAATGTTAAACGCCATTGAACGCGGGGTAGATATGTTTGATTGCGTATGGCCCACGCGCGTGGCTCGCAACGGGATGGCTATGACTAGCACCGGCCGCGTCAACATTAAAAACGCCGAGTACCGCACGCAAGATATTCCGCTGGACCCGGAGTGTGATTGTTACACGTGCCAACGTTATTCGCGGGCATACCTGTGCCACTTGTACCGCTCGGCTGAACTCACCAGCCACCGGCTGATGAGCATCCACAACATCCGCTTTCTAATTCGTCTCATGGAGCGCGCCCGCGCGGCCATTGCTGACGGAACTTTCCTTTCTTTTAAAGAAGAAGTCATCCGCAAATACCAAAATTTTAAATAAAAAATCCCGGGTGTTTTACCCGGGATTTTTTAGATTGCACCCGCTATTTTTCCAACTCACGCAACCATGCGTCTACGGAAGCATCGCTGGGCATACGCCAATCTCCGCGCGGGGAAAGCCCCACACTTCCCACTTTCGGTCCGTCAGGTAAGCACGAGCGTTTAAATTGTTGCGCAAAAAATCGTCGGAAAAACACCATCAACCATTTTTTAATAACCGCGGTTGGGAATTTTTCCTTAAACGCATATTGCGCTAAATACAAAATTTTTCCCGGGCCAAAACCGTTGCGTGAAAAATGGTACAAAAAGAAATCGTGAAGTTCGTATGGTCCAACCAAGTCTTCTGTCTTTTGGGTAATTTTTCCGTTTTTGGCGGGCAATAGTTCCGGGCTGATGGGTGTAGCAAGTACATCTTCCAACACTCGTTTGACAACCGTTTTTTCTTGCGTGCTTATCCACGACACCAGTGAACGCACCAATGTTTTTGGCACACCCGCATTAACACCGTACATAGACATATGATCGCCATTGTAGGTGGCCCAACCGAGCGCCAGTTCGGACAAATCCCCCGTTCCTACCACCAGGCCGCCTGTCTCGTTGGCAAGGTCCATTAAAATTTGCGTACGCTCCCGCGCTTGCGCATTTTCGTAGGCGGCATTTTTAATTTTTTCGTCGTGCCCGATATCTTTAAAATGTTGTAAACACGCTTTTTGGATATTCACTTCCCGTCGCGTAACTCCTAAATTTTTCATCAAATTCAGCGCGTTTTGATACGTTCTGTCCGTCGTGCCAAACCCGGGCATGGTCACGCCGATTATGTTCTTACGCGGCCAACCTAATTTTTCAAAAGCGCGCACGGTAACTAACAACGCCAGCGTGGAATCTAATCCGCCGCTAATACCGATAATTGCCGTTTTGACACGCGCAGCCGTCAAACGCGTAAGGAGCCCCATAACTTGAATATTGAAAATATCCCGACAGTTTTCTTCCAATTTTTCCCCGTGTGGGACAAAGGGTAACGGCTCTACCGAACGCGTGAGAACAAACGGTTTTTTGGGCGCGGGCAAACCGCTTTCCACGACTAAATACGGCTCCAAGGTTTCACACGCGCTATCGGTACGAAATGTACTGCTCGCCGCCCGTTCAATACGCAGGCGCTCCACATCAATTTCCGTACTAACCAGTTGGGCTTGGTTTGAAAACCGTTGCGAGTGTGCCAAAAGTGTGCCGTCTTCGTAAACAAGTGCGTTTCCGTCAAAAACAACGTCTGTTGTAGATTCGCCGAACCCGCACGAAACATATATATAACCGCACCGGCACCGCGCCGATTGTTGCGCCACAAGTTGCCGCACATAATCGTGTTTACCCACAAGCGCATCACTGGCCGATAAATTACAAATAACATCCGCCCCTTGCAAGGCCGCCAATGAAGACGGTGGCACCGTTGCCCAAACATCTTCGCAAATTTCCACACCTATTTTGGCTCCCGCTACTTCAAATAGCAAGTCTGTCCCCGCAGGCACAAGTTGCCCACACAATTCTACTTCTTGGCCGCCCCACGTGAGTGCGGAAGAAAACCAACGTTGCTCGTAAAATTCCCCGCTGTTAGGCAAATAGGTTTTGGGCACGACGCCTAAAATTTCGCCCCCGCAGCAAATGACTGCCGCATTTAATAAAACCGAACCGGCACGCACCGGGAGCCCAACGACAAAAACAGTTTTAAGTTGGCATGTACGGGCAAGTAAATCGGTTAGTGCTTTCTCTGCCGCAGACACAAGCGACGATTTTAAAAACAAATCTCCGCACGTGTAACCCGTTAAGGAAAGTTCCGGAAACACGACTAATTCCGTTTGTTCCCGGGCTGCCTCGCGCAATAATTTTTCCGCTTGCGCGGCATTAAAAACGGGATCAGCCACTTTTACTTGCGGCACAGCAGCCGCTGCTTTTAGAAAACCATATTTGTCCATACTTTACTCCTTTTACCGGTTATCTATATTGTAGTAATTATTGATAGGTTTAGCAGATATTACACGCTTTACCCCATATTTAAGGGGCGATTACATCAAAAAGTGGTTTCTTATGATCCCTCTTTATTAGTATACTATTTACAAGGTTGGGGGCCCCATTATGGATTTGTCCGTTATTATACCTGTATTTAATGAAGCCGAGGTTTTGCCGCAACTGCAGGCGCGGCTAGCCCCTGTTTTACAACCATGCACATCAGACTACGAAATTTTATTTGTAAATGACGGCTCTTCCGATAGTACGTTACCGCTACTTAAAACGTGGGGCCAAAAAGACAAACGCATTAAAATTATTTCACTTTCGCGCAATTTCGGCAAAGAGGCCGCCGTTACGGCCGGATTGCAACACGCTAGCGGAAAAGCCGTTGTGATTATGGACGCCGATTTGCAAGATCCGCCCGAACTAATCCGTGAATTTTGGGAAAAATTTCAAGAAGGGTACGATAATGTCTACGGTATACGTAAAAACCGTGCCGCCGACTCTTTTTTAAAACGCACTTCCGCGCAAGCCTTCTATAAATTATATAACCACTTGGCCGATACGCCTATCCCGTATAACGCCGGGGACTACCGACTGTTGAGCCGCCGCGCGGCAGAGGCACTTTTGGCGTTACCGGAACGCGAGCGGTTTATGAAGGGGCTTTTTTCGTGGGTGGGATATAAAAGTATAGGAGTGCCTTTCGCACGCGAAAAACGTGCTGCCGGCAAAACCAAATGGGGATTTTGGAAACTATGGAATTTCGCTATCAGCGGATTAACCGCGTCTTCTACTTGGCCGCTTAAAGTAAGCACATACATCGGCGTACTTGTTTGCGTAACATCTGTTTTATTCGCTATTTGGACTACTTGCCAACAAACAATCTTCTCCAACGAAAAATACACATTTGTTATGATAACGCTTTTATTTTTTAGCGGCGTACAGTTGATTTCGCTGGGTATTATCGGCGAGTATTTAAGTCGTATTTTTTGCGAAGTTAAAAACCGTCCGGCTTACTTTATTGATGAGAAAATAAACCTATGATTACACTGTTAGTTATTTTACTGATGCTTGGTTTAAACGCCCTCTTGGCTGCGTATGAAATGGCCCTTGCATCCATTTCCCGCACGCGCTTGTCGCTACTTGTACAAGGTAAACAAGCCGGGGCCGAGGCTGCCTTGTATATGAAAGACCATATGGAAGGAAGTTTGGCCGTTGTACAAATCGGCATTACGCTCGTGGGCTCTATTGCGGCGGCCTTCGGTGGATCAGACGCCGGAAGTCGGTTTGCGCCGTGGTTACGGGATCATTTATACCTTTCCCGTCATTTTGCAAATGCGCTGGCAATGGTATGCGTAGTATTGCCGCTGAGTTTTATTACTATTGTTTTTGCCGAACTAACCCCCAAAACTTTTGCTATTAAAAACAAGGAACTTGTCGTCTTAAAATTATCCCCTTCAATGCGGGTATTGTATGCCGTACTTGCGCCCATTGTAAACATTATGGAATCCATCGTACGTACCTTAACTAAAAAATTTTCCCGCACGCCCGATCCCAAAGAAATGCAACGCACCGCGCTGGAAGATTTGCGCACCGCGGCGGCCATTGCGTCTTCTTCGCGCTTGTTTGGTAAAACAGAAGAAAAAATCGTACTTTCCAGCGCGCAGTTTTGCGTACGCAAAATACGCGAAATTCAAGTACCGATTGAACAAGTCTATACCCTCAATGCCGACGATTCCATCGCCGACACTTTTGTCAAAGCGCACTTGGATATGCATACACGCTTTCCGGTACGCGGCAACCCCAGCGATCCGCAAGATATTATAGGATATCTTAATTTTAAAGATATCTTCCTATCCACCAAAGTTGCTTCCGGCGCGCCCACCACGGCTCGCAACATTGTGCGCCCAATTGTGCGATTAGAGGCCGATACTATTATTTCTGCTGCGCTTGAAAAAATGATGAAAAACAAACAACACATTTGTTTGGTCACCGAAGAACAAAAAATTACCGGTATTTTAACCTTGGAAGATATCTTTGAAGAAATGGTGGGGGAAATTGAAGATGAGTATGATTTTTTCCCTGCTTATATCCGCCCATTTGGTAACGCACTGGCTGCCAGTGCTCCGGCTAAAATGACCGATATTTTTGAGCGGCTTGATTTGCCTGTACCGGCTGATGTTACGACAACTACTACGGTAGAACAATGGGTTGTTCAAAAACTCGGGCACGAACCCACCAAAAACGAAAAAATACGCCAAAACGGGATCTTGCTGGAAACCCGCAAATTCCGCCGTCACAAAATGATGGAAACCTTAATTACCAAAGCGGAATAAAATTCAGGAAATTTCACGGGCCGCACTAAACGCAACCGAAAGCATATAACCCGACGGCCAGCGCTCGGTAACAACCGTAATTGGCGGGTGTCCCAGTTCGTTATATAATTCCAGCGCACGCCCGAAAAACTGTGGTTTTCCCCCCACGCAGCAAACTTCTTTGCTGCGTAGTGACAGGCCCGTACCCAACAACTTCACGAGTGCTTCTTTTTGTGTCCAAAGTGCCGTTAAAAAATCATCTCCGTCTGAAGTTAATTCATTGGGATGGAAAAAATCGCGTTTCCACGCCTCTATACGGTGGGTAATTTTTTCTAAATCTATGCCAAGCAAAGCACTTTCGCCGCTAACAGCCGCCACCGCAAAATCGTGGCTATGCGTAATACTATGCGCCAACGTAAGCGGCTTTTGCTCTACCAGAAGTTGCGGTTTTCCGTTCTCTTGCGGGAGAATCTCTATTTGAGCCAAATCGGACAAACAAAGTTGGCGGGCAACTACGCGTTTTAACGCAACCCTGCCCCCGAGCCATTCGGTACGCCGTTTGGGAAAACGCAACGTTTGGTAATATGCCTGTTCCCGTAGGCTTAAAATACCGTTCGCCGGAGGCAGGGTTGTCAAATCAACTACTTCTATTTGATAAGCCATGTACTATTGGCCAATGGCCCGGTAGCCGCGGACTTCCACCCACAAAGCACCCGTTTCATCAAAAACGTATGCATCGTGTAAAGTTTTTCCGTCGGCCGTGAGCCCGCGGCTTACTCCGTAAAGGTACAATTTAGCCGGCGGCACTTGGTTTTTAAGCACAGCCACTTCATCAATAGCGTCAGGCAACGTAACCCGGTGTTGTATCGTCATATCTTGGAAACCGCAGCATTGAAACGCCGCTTCAATAAGCATGGGGTTGGCCAGTAACGTGCGCGGGCCATCGGCCCATTGGGGGCGCGGCGTAGTGTTATACACCGCCAGCGACGTAGCATTATCTACCTTAATAATTCCGCCTAGCACCTGAAACGACGGTCCGTGGAAATACTTTTGATAAATTGTCTCTTTCGTTACGCTAATCGGTTGCGAAATTTCCGCCAATGCGACTGTTTTGACACGCTCCCAATTAGATGTAAAACCTTCCAATGTGCCCGCCGTAAAATGACGACGGGTTTTACCCATTTTGATGCCTTGGCTGTTGATAAAATCGGACTCAATTTCCATCGTGACTTCATTACCTTGCGCCTTACCGATGACACGCACCGCTTGCGGACGGTTGCGCAAAAGTTTAATCGGCAAATAGAAATGCACGTCTTTAAGCCCTTGCGGCACGCGGCCGGTTAGAGCCGTGGCTGTTTCCATAAAGGTTTCCAATCCCATTACGCCAGGCACGTATGGCGTACCTTCAATGGCGTGATCGGCTAAATACGGATCGGAAGAAAGATTGAATTCTTTTTCCAAATGAATTTCTACACCTGCTTGCCGAGCAACAATGTTGCCCAAGAAGTGCGTAGCCTTGGAAGCATCTATCGCCGCGGCTGCGGGCACTGCCGGGGCAGCACTAGTCACCGGAGCAGACGACGCCGGCGTTACGGAAGAACCGGAAGAAGGCGGCACTTGCCCCCCCTGGTTTTGGCTACCGGAAACAGAAACCCCTTGCGGAATAATTTCGTCCATTTCGCGACGGAGTTGGTGATCCCAATCTAACTTACCCAAATTACCGGTAAGTACAATTTCCGGTACGGCACCGTACACAATTTCATCCAAGAAAATTTGCATACCGTCTTCGGGATCTACGAAATCTACTCCGTTAGAACGCAGGAACGTTTCCACCCCGGCGCGTATGCCCATACCTACATTTTTGTAAGCACTCATCGCTATGGCCACAGCACGGTAGCCTTGGTTCGTAAGCGAGAACGCCGATTTGGCCAAATAATCGTTGGCGCTGGCGTAATCGCTTTGTCCGAGGTTCCCGTATTTACCGGCAATAGACGAGGCAAACGCGAAGAAACCACCTTCTCGCACGATATTGTTGGCTAAGAAACTGGCAAAACTGGTAGCCTTTACGTCAAAGATACGGTAATATTCCGCCGGATCTTTATCGTAAATAAGTTTAGAGCGTTCTAATCCGGCAAAATGGATAAGTCCGTCTACTTTACCGTTTTTGGCTTTAATTTTGGTGCAGACTTCTTTAACCATAGAACTGTTAAGCACGTCGCAATGGTAGTATTCCACTTCACTACCCAGGTCGCGCAATTTTTGCAAGTTATTGTAGAGCGTAATAGAATCTTTAATGCGCCCAAAAGCACGCTCTAACAGCACCGGGGTTGCCCGTTGTGTCGGATCGGCCTTGAGATCTTCCCACAATTGCTTTTTGAGCATAGCCAATTCGGCTTCGTTCATCTTGGCCCAGAACGGCGTTTTTTCTTGAATCTCAATAATATCCAATACAATAATTTTGCTGTGGTATTGGGCGGCAATCTTTTGGGAAAGCATAGCACCGATACCGCGGCCCGAGCCGGTGAAAATAACCGTTTTGCCGGTTAAGTCAAAGTTTTTCACCCGTTTATCCAAACGCACCGGGACCGACAAAATTGTGGTGCGTTCCCCGCCGCGTGTACCGATCATTAAGCGCATATCACCGTGGAGCACTTCGTCCATGGTTTTTTGCGCCATTTCATCGGCGGTAACGGTCGGTTCAAAATCAAGCAGTTTGGCAATAGCACCGGTACGTTCATACGTATCCTTGCGGAAACACGTGGTACCGCCGCACAAAGCGCCGGTTATCGGGTTGAACTCTTCTTTGGTGGTATACCCAAAAGTACCGTCTATCTTGGTGTTAACCGCAAAGAATGTATCCGCATCGGTGCGATTGGCAAGCCCTTTTTCAAATACGCGAAGCGCGATAAACAGCGGCATTACGTATTTGGTCAGTTCATTGTGCGGACTGACTTTTTTATCAAATTTCTTGACGTTAGCACCCAGCAAATACACGATACCTTGCACGTTGGGATCTTCAGCCGCGTATTCTTTTAAAGCAGCCTCTGTTTCTTCGTACGATTCCCAATTTACAATGGTCGTATTTTTACTGCGTGTTTTAAGTGTGGTAAATACATGGTATTTGACACCTAATTCTTTGCACTCTTCCTGATAGGCTTTGATAAGTTGAGAATTATCGGCAAAGATAAGCACCGTGCGGTCTTTAGACAAACGTCTATTTTCACGCGCGGCTAACGGAGCGGCAGATACAACCGTTACATTGCGCAGTTTTTTCTCGTGGCAATGTTCCCCTTTGTATCCGGCCGGTTCCGGACGTTCTACCAAATTATCGTTGGCAACGGTGCTAACAGGTTGTTCCGGCACAGGCGTTACCGCAGGGGCTTGTTCCACCGGTTGCACAGGTTGTGCGGCAGGCGTTACCGCCGGTTGTGCTACGGGCGTTACTTGCGGAGCCGGAGTAACAGGTACTACTACCGGAGTCTCCGCCGGAGTTTGTGCCGGGGCCGCAGTAATAGGCGTTACGGCCACGGGTTGCACCGGAGCCGGAGCCGCTTGCACAGGCGCACCGCCCGCATTTGTCAGTACATATTTAATGCAGTGACGGATCGTCGGATAATCTTTGAGTTGGATACCTTCTTGTTGCGAAGTAATACCGTAATGTTCGCGCATAGATGCAAACAGTTCGGCTTGTTTTACCGTATCAATACCAAGGTCGGCTTCCATATCCAAATCTAAATCAAGCATATCTTCCGGATAGCCTGTCTTTTCGGAAACCATTGCGACAATCTCTTTGGTAAGCGTGGCTTCGTCTAATGCTACCGCTTTAGGCGCGGGAGCGGGAGCCGCCGCCGGAGTTACTACCGGAGCCGGAGTGACTGCCGCCGGGGTTACTACCGGGGCCGGAGCCGCTTGCACAGGCGCACCGCCCGCATTTGTCAGTACATATTTAATGCAGTGACGAATCGTCGGATAATCTTTGAGTTGGATACCCTCTTGTTGCGAAGTAATACCGTAATGTTCGCGCATAGATGCAAACAGTTCGGCTTGTTTTACCGTATCAATACCCAAGTCCGCTTCCATATCCAAATCTAAATCAAGCATGTCTTCCGGATAGCCTGTCTTTTCGGAAACCATCGCCACAATCTCTTTGGTAAGCGTGGCTTC
>DBXW01000008.1:98923-99082 GCA_002309715.1 Candidatus Avelusimicrobium cornigerorum | reverse complement strand
ATAAGCCGGAACGGTGATGACCGCTTTTTCCACTTTTTCACCTAAAAACGCTTCGGCATCTTTTTTCACTTTCTGCAAGACGAAAGCAGAAAGTTGTTGCGGCGTAAATTCTTGACCGCGTAAATTGTATTTGTAGTTTTCCCCCATTTTGCGTTTGAA
>DBXW01000008.1:0-98894 GCA_002309715.1 Candidatus Avelusimicrobium cornigerorum | reverse complement strand
GGGCCGGCTCACCGACGAGCCGTTGTCCGTCTTTGGTAAACGCCACATAAGACGGAAACGCTTTTCCGCCAATAGAACTACCTTCCGCAGACGGGATAATGGTCCCTCTGCCGCCTTCCATTACAGCCGCGGCCGTGTTGGAAGTTCCTAAGTCAATACCAATAATTTTAGCCATAAGTCTATCTCCTTTTAGTTAAATTCTTGCGGGTTTGTCCGCGTGAAAATCTATTCTTCGTTATGCTGTCCGACAATGACACGCGCCGGGCGCAAGACTTTGCCGTCTAGCATAAACCCCATTTGTACTTCTTGTAATACAACTCCGTCTTGTTTTTCATCTGCCGGGATCATCGCCACTACTTCTTGCGTGGCGGGATCGTACGGCTTATTTAAGACGTCCATTTTTTCAATACCTTCCGAGTGGAACGCCTTTTGCATTTCCGTTAAAAGCATTTGGATACCGTTTACTACATTTTTTAACTCATTGGGCGCCTTTTTCAAAGCGCCATTTTTATTTAGTTCTTCATTTTGCTTGAGTAAAATTTCGTAAGACGGCAACAACTTTTCGGCCAATTCTTTTTTACCGTACGATAAAAAAGCGGCCTTTTCCCGTTCGGTGCGTTTGCGGAAGTTTTCAAAATCCGCACTCAGACGCACAAATTGTTCGTAATAATCCGGCTTGGTTTCCTGGGCAGGAGTTTCTTCCGGTTCGGTTGGCTGCGATGTTTCCTGTTCGGATAGTTCCAAGTCTTCTTCCGTTTCTTCTATATGTTTATGATGGTGCTTACTCATAATCGTCATCCTTTTCGGCAGGCGGTAAGGCCGTCCAGTTTTGCAGCGAACTCTCTAATAAACTTCCAATGAAATTTACTAAAGACATCACCCGCGTATATTCCATATGTTTCGGCCCAATGATACCGAGCATCCCCACCGTTTTATCCCCCACTTTGCACGCGGTGGAAACGATACTTAAGTTTTTAAGTTCTTTCAGTTCGTTCTCACTGCCGATGCTGACATTTAGTTTTTGGTTGGATTTCTCCATCCCCGTCATTTTCTCACTTAATAAGTTAGAAAAACGATCCCGCTCTTCCACAAAACGCATCATTTGTTTTAAGTCTTCAAAATCATCTTCGGAAGTGTTTTCTAAAAGTTGTCCAAAGCCCTCTACATATAATTCATTATCTGTTTGCGGGCGTTCCATATCCTTTAATACTTGCGTAGCAAGATCTGCCATACCGGCAATTTCTTGGTGGCCAGAGTGAACGTGTTGCCACAAAATGCGACGCGCTTGTGCAAGCGTAAGGCCTTCAATTTCTTCGTTAATAAAACGGCTCAGTACACGCAGTCGCGTTGGGTTAATCGTGTATCCGGTACGCACCGGCCAATGGCGCACAGCGCCCGATTGAGTAACTAAAATCGCAAGTACCGCTCCCGGGGCAAGCGGGATAAAATCAAGCCGCTGCACGCGTTGTTCTTGTACGTTAGAGGTATATACAAACCCGGCCGCACCCGATAACATCGCCAGCAAACGCGAGGTCTGCACCATCATATTATCCACTTCATTTACGCGTGAATCATACGCTTCTTCAATGCGTTCGCGTTCTTTGGCGGCCATTTTTTGCACGTTGGCTAAATAGTCCACATAATAGCGGTACGCTTTATCAGTCGGGATACGTCCGCCGGATGTGTGCGGCTGATAAAGATATCCCTCTTCTTCCAATTCCGCCATAATGTTGCGGATCGTGGCGCTGGAAACATCCGGGAGTGCTTCGGATGCAATCATTTGCGAACCGACCGGACGGCGGGTTTCCACATATTGTTGGACCACCCACCGCAAAATTTTTTCTTTACGCGATTTTGCTACTTCCGGTTTTAAAATTCTCATAGGGGATACCTTCATATTGAGCGCTTATTATTTTAGCACTCACACTAAACCACTGCTAATATTATAAGTAATAATTTTATTTTTGTCAACCCCCTTTTTTGAGTGCTAATTATAAAACGCAATCCCCGGCAATTATCCGGAAAATTTCCAAAAATAATTTTTACTCACAGACGCGTACACGCATATTTGGCGGCAGAAAATCTTTCTCTTGCGGCGGAGAAACCACGTTGCCAAACGGCATTTGCGCTACCAACTTCCACGTACTGTGTACTTGAAAAGAGCGCGCAATTTCGTCATCTATAAGGCCGTTGTAATGTTGCAAATTCGCGCCGATGTTTTGCTCGGCCAGTGCCAACCAAATCAAATACTCCAACATTCCGTTGGATTGATAGGCCCAGATAGGGAAAGAATCTTTGTAAAGCGGAAAACGCCGCTGAAGCGCTTCCACCGCAAGCCAATCTTCATAAAAAAGCAATGTGCCCACCGCCTTTGAAAAGCCGGTTATTTTTTCTTCGGTCGGTGCGAAATTTTCCGGCGGAACGATTTTTTGCAAAGCCGTTTTGATAAGGTGCCAAAACCGTTGGTGTTGTTCGTCCAGTAGAATCAGCACGCGCGCAGATTGAGCGTTAAACGCACTCGGCGCTTGCTTAACACACGCTTCCACCAACTCGGTTATTTGCGTCGGCGTAAGCGCAATATGATTACCTAACGCGTAACAAGAACGGCGCTTTTGGGCTAATTCCAATAAGGTCATAAAAATCCTCCTTTTTGGGTAGCATATCTTTTTTAAAAATTTATTTAAGGAATTATTTTTAATTAGAAAAGGGCTACCCTATTTTGGGCAGCCCTTTCAAACTTTAGTTGATTTTGATTTATTTTTTCGTCTCAAGTTGACTGATAATACGCGGCAAGATTTGCGTAGCATCACCCACCAGGCCATACTTACATACGTTAAATATCGGCGCATTTGCATCTTTGTTAATTCCCACAATCACGTCACTATGTTCAATGCCGCATACGTGCTGCACAGCGCCGGAAATTCCGCACGCTACATAGAATTTAGCCGCAATTGTAACACCGCTTTGTCCGATTTGTTTATCTTTTTCTTTTAAACCCAAATCAATCGCCGCGCGGCTGGCACCTACGGTGCCGCCCAGTTTAGCGGCTAAATTTTCAAGTAAATCAAACCCGGCTTTGTTTTTCATACCGCGGCCGCCGGCAATAACTACTTCTGATTCGTCTAATTTCTTGCCGGTGGCGGGGGGATCAAATTGCGTGCTGATCACGCGCACTTTGGCGGCGTCTACGGGAACGGCTATCATTTCCGTCACTACTTGCGCCATTTTACCGGGCGCGGAAACAACTTTTTTAAATACGTTGGGGCGCACGGTAGCCATTTGCGGGCGATAGTCCGGACATTTAATATCGGCCATAATGTTGCCGCCAAAAGCAGGCCGAGTTTGAATTAAATTTCCATCTTTGATAGCCAGCCCCGTGCAATCAGCCGTAAGTCCTACAAAAAGTTCTGCAGCCAAACGCGGGGATAAATCGCGCCCGACAAACGTGGATGGGAAAAGCACTACGCTGGGGTTATATTTCTTAATAAGCGTGCCCAAAGCGTTAGCGTACGCGGCGGTATTATACTGTGCATACGCGGGCGAATCTATGACGTAAATTTTATCGGTCCCGTACTGGGAAATTTCCGCAAAGAACGGCGAAACATTACTGCCGATAACGACCGCGCATAATTCTTCGCCCACTTGGTTGGCTAGTTCGCGCCCTTTGGACAATAACTCACATCCTACCGAACGCACATGTTGGGTTTGCCCGTCGGTACCGATTTCCACAAACACCCACACGCCTTTATAAGAAGATAAATCTTTTTTAGCCGCTGTGCTGGCGGGCAAAGATAACGCACCCACCGGGCATTGGCTTACGCACGCGCCGCACATGGTGCACGCATTAGAGGCTACCGCTTTACGGTTTACTAAAGAGAGTGCCCCAAACGGGCAGACGGTGGTACATTTACCACACCCCACACAATTTTGTGCAATCTGAATCATTTGACGACACGCTCCTTTTTCAAAATTTCTACAAATTTACTGGCCAGTTCCACCGCGGAACCGGAAAAAATCTCGCCTTTGGCACGAGCGGGCGGCGGGAAAATGCGGTCCACGCGCGTGGGAGAACCTTCCAGCCCTAACTTATGCGGATCGGCACCGATGTCAGCATCTGTCCACGTGAGAACTTGTTTGTCTTGCGCTTTGTGTGCCGCCATAAATGAAGGATACTTTGCCACATAATCAGCCGGCATCGTCATCGTAACGAGTACAGGTAAATCGGCTTGTAAAATTTGGTGGCCGCCCTCTATAAGTTTTTTGACGACAACGGTATTTCCGTTTGCGTCAATACTTTCGCAAAACGTAATTTGCGGGATGTTTAAGTGATACGCCATTTCGGGGCCCGTTTGGGCGGTATCACCGTCAATAGCCATTTGACCGCAAAGCACTAAATCAAATGATCCGATTTTTTTAACTGCCATCGCCAGTGCATACGCCGTAGCCCAAGTGTCCGATCCGGCAAACGCACGCGCGGAAAGCAACACACCTTCGTCGGCTCCAAGTGCCAAAGCCAAACGCAAAACAGCGGTGGCTTGTTGCGGGCCCATGGATAAAACAGTTACTTTCGCACCCGTTTTGGCTTTAATGGCTAACGCTTTTTCCAACGCATAATGGTCGTATGGGTTTAAAATGCTGGGCACGCCCGCACGGATGAGCGTACCGGTTTTCGGGTCTACTTTTACTTGGGTAGAATCGGGAACTTGTTTAATACAAACAATGATGTGCATACTTTATCCTATTTTTTGAAAATTTCACGCAGTTTGGCAGACACAGTATCCATATCGTCAATGAGTCCGCGCATTTTTTCTTCAATGCCAACTAAGTTAACCGCTTGGCTCAGATCGGCGGTGTTGATAGCCGGGCAAGTGCCCAAAATCAAGCGCAAGCCTTCGCTGGCTGTTTTGAACGCGCTTTGCCGCGCATTAACACGTGCCATGGTGCAAAGCGAGTTTAAGTCAAAGCGGCTGCCTTCCGTGATAATTTTATTCGCGCATTGGCGCGTAAACACAGCGGCTACTTCCATTTCGCTGATTAAATCGCCGAGCATAAACGTCACATATTGGTGGCGGGTGAGTTTGTTGGCGCGGCAATCTTCCAAAACGCGGGCAAGTGCTCTAAACCCGAGTGCCACACTATCCGCACCCACATCGGGGTTTTGGGCGTGCAAGGCATCAAACTCGGCGGCTTGGTTTAAATAGTATTGACCGCGCGATTTTAAGTGTTCTTGCCAACGTCCGCGGAAAATGGTCATCTCCAGCACTTCGCTGGTACCTTCATAAATGCAGGTAATTTTTACATCGCGTTTGATTTTTTCTACAGCAAATTCTTTGGTGTAGCCAAAACCGCCCATGGCTTGGATAGCGTCTTCGGCGGCTTTATTGCCCGACTCGGTGGCGTAAAGTTTAGCGATTGCGCCTTCGGTAGCCAACCCGTGATTATTAACTTCCAACTGTTTAGCCGTCCAATCAATATACGCACGTGCCGCCTCAAAACGTATGTAGTGCGGCGTGATGAGTTTTAACATAAACCCTTGTTTTTGTGAAAGCGGGCCACCGGCTTGGATACGTTGCCCGGCATATTCTAAAGCGGTTTCTACGGCTTCTTCCCCGCCGCCAAGTCCAAACGCGGCTACCATTAAGCGCGTATAACCAAACACGGCTTGCGCTTGCAAAAAACCTTGTCCTTCTTTTAGGCCGATTAAATTTTCCGCCGGCACATATACTTCATCAAACGCCAGCCCCGCCGTATTAGACAAACGAATTCCGTGTTTGTCTTCGTGCACGTCTTGCGTAAAACCGGGCGTTCCTTTTTCTACAATAAACCAACTCGGCCCGCCGGGGGCAAGCGCGAGAACGGTGTAAATATCGGCAACGCCGCCGTTGGAAATCCACATTTTGCTACCCGTGATTTTGTAGCCGACTACTTGCCCGTTTTGCACAACGTGCTCGGCGCGGGTGCGCAAAGAAACCAAGTCACTTCCGGCATCGGCTTCCGTTGCGCCGTAAGCCACCAGTTTGTTTTCTTGTGCAATTTTCTTAAACCATTTGGCCTTTTGTTCGGGCGTTCCGCCGACATTTAAAGGATCACTCCCCAGAAAGGTAGCAAATACGCCGGTAGCAATCCCCAAATCAATGCGGGCAAGTTGTTCGCACACGCGGTAAATTTCGGTAGTTTGGCCGCCCAAGCCGCCGTATTCTTCCGGGATAAGCAGTAAATGTACGCCTAAAATATCATGGTCGTACATTTCTTTTAAAATATCTAAAGGAATTTCATTTTTTGCGTCGTGCTCGCGCAAGAGGTTAAAGGATATGCGGTTTTTTGCATATTGTTTAAGACTATCCAACATAAGGTTGCGGGTAGTCAAATCGTTTTTAGCCATTTTTGGTCTCCCAAAATAGAGTATAAGTATATTGTATCAAATATAAAGGCGCTGTTAGGCGCCTAAAACAAGATTTAATTCCCGCAAATTTAAACCCCCGGGGTTGCGCCGGGGGAAAAACTATTTTTTTAACAACCGGAAGGCTTCCGGCTTGGTATGCAGCGCGCCGTCCCACTGTGCTTTACGCACCCGCATAAGTGCGGCGGAAATATGCCGTCCGGCAAAACCGGCATCTTTTAAGTCTCCGCCTTGAATAACGCACGGCTCTAATGCCGATTCGGACAAATGCGGATAGACGGCGTGTAGAATATGTTTTTTGGCAGGGCTCAAAGCCGTAATTGGGCTCATTTTTTCTTGCGAAACCTTCCACGCGCCTACAATTTCGTGGTTATATCCCGTCGGTAAACGTAAACTGCGCACAAAGTTTTCGCCGCTTTCCTCTAGTTTACAGGCCAAAATACCCACACGCTCCATAACTGACTTGGTATTTAACAGTGCCGGATGCCACTTTAGTCCCGGCCAGGCAAATTTTAATAAATCATACTTTTCCATCAACGCAAAAATTTCTTTTACGCGCGGCTCTTCTAAAATTTTCAAAAACTCATGGCTGAAACGCTCGCGCGACACAAGTAGCGGATATTCTTCTTTTACCGCCAAACGCAACAGGCGTTCCGTTTTAGGCGCCAACTTCCACCCGAAACGCCCCGCAAAACGCACCGCACGGTACATACGGGTAGGATCATCCAAAAAACTTTTCTCGTGCAAAATACGTACCAGGCCGTCTTGAATATCCTTCTGCGCCCCGAACGGATCGTACGACTTCCCAAACGTGTCCGGATTGATAGACAAGCACCACGCGTTAGATGTAAAATCGCGACGGAATAAATCTTCCTTAATATGCGCGCTGGGCTCTACCACCGGCAAACAACCCGGGTAGGGATATTTTTCTTTGCGAATACGCACCATGTCTATTTTTAAACCGTTATCTAAATTTACCCGGTACGTAAAAAATCGCGAAAATTTATGCTTGTCCCCTCCCCACTGTTTGACACAAAAACCGGCCACCGATTCTTGATTGCCGCTAAACGCCAAATCAATGTCCCATGTATCACGTTTTAAGTAAAAATCTCGCACGGCCCCGCCGACCACCCATGCTTTTAAGCCTAGTTTGGCGGCATACGCCCCCACCGTATGGAGTTGTTCTTTGTATTTTTCCGGTATCATAGTGTTAATGGTATCGCTACCCCCTCCTGACTCATTTGATCTTTGAAGTTCAAAAGCAACTTGCTTTGAAGCCCGCTTTTAAGTACCTTGCTGGCGGCTAACGCATACGCATTGGCCGAAACCTTGCCGCCGGGCGCAGGCACATAATACGGGAAGTGGTGACTACGCGCATACGACGGTTTAAGGCGCACGACCTGCAACCCTTGCGCCGCTGCGGCAGCCGCAACGGCCTCCGATTCAAACGCGTGTTTTTCTTCTTCCTGTAAGATATTTTTAAGTGCTTCCAACCCAAACACACAAATAGGGGGATAGTCTATTTGCAGTTGTTTTGCTAACGTATTTTTGATAATTTCATAATCACGTTGCATGCGGGTACGAAGTTCTTGTTCTTGGGAACGGTTTTTTTCTGCAAAAACAAAAATTAAAAGTTCAGCGGGGGCATCTAAATAGATTAAGTCGCTGTCGTGGTGAAAAAAAGTTCCGCATTGGGGACATTGCACCAGGTTTAATTCGCCCCCCATAGCAGCCGTTTTTAAATCGGGATCTTGGTCGGCACTGATAAGCGACCAATACTCCACATCAAATTCTTCACAATGATTCGGGCAGCAAACCGCCGCTTCGTTTTTAATTGATTTCATAGGGTATATTATATCCTTAAATAACGGCCTTTTTCATCATCCGGAGGCCTTTATTTTATATTAGATTTTTTGAGGCTACGTCTTAATAAATATATTGTAACCGATTTAACATACCGTTTGCAAAAGGGTTAGTTGGTAAGAATTGTACGGTAGCGAAAAAGCGTACGACCGAGTTCGCAACAACGCAGAAACGCATTTTACGAAGAAAAAAATGCCCCGTACAAGATTCGAACTCGTATTTCTAGTTCCGAAGACTAGCGCTCTATCCAGTTGAACTAACGGGGCTTATATAGTATTGTATCAAATTTAATTTTTTATCCGCATAATTTAAAATTTGGTACAATAAATTATCTTAATAGTAGTAAGGAGTAAACCATGGGTGGACATTCGCACTGGGCCGGTATTAAACACAAAAAGGCCCTCGTAGACGCCAAAAAAGGCAAAGTATTTACAAAAATTTTACGGGAAATCACCATCGCCGCTAAAATGAGCGGCGGCAACCCCGACCAAAACCCGCGCCTTCGCAAAGCAGTTGACGACGCCCGCGCCGCCAATATGCCTTCCGACAACGTCAAACGCGCTATTATGAAAGGAACCGGCCAATTACCCGGTGTGTCGTACGAAGAAATTACGTACGAAGGGTACGGGCCCGGCTCGGTAGCCGTTATCGTAGAATGTACGACCGATAACAAAAACCGCACATTTGCGGAAATTCGCAAAATTTTCACCAGCCACGGCGGCTCTATCGGTACGGCGGGCTGCGTATCATATATGTTCAAAAGCAAAGGGATGATCGTTGTTAAGAAAGAAGATATTTCCGAAGACGATTTGATGAATTTGGCGTTGGAAGCCGGTGCCGAAGATGTACGCACCGCCGGAGACGTGTACGAAGTAATTACCAACCCGGATATGAACGAATTGGAAACCGTCAAAAAAGCCATTGAAGCCAAAGGCATTACGCCCGAATCAGCCGATTTGACCATGTTGCCGGATACGGAAGTCAGCGTAACCGACGAACACGCCGCCGAAACGCTGCTAAAAATGTTGGAAGCATTAGACGATCATGACGATACTAAAAACGTTTATGACAACTCCAACATTGACGAAGCCATTGCGGCCAAACTTAATGCTTAACGAAACGGAAAAAACCGTTACCGTACTGGGCATTGACCCCGGTTTAGATAGAACGGGATGGGCGATTGTAACACGTAACGCCCGTTCCGTTCTTTCTTTGCGTGCGTGTGGGCTGATTCATACCGATTCCGCACAGGAACTCCCCAAACGGTTGGAATATATTTTTCACGAATTGCAATATCTGCTCAAAGAATATCAGCCCAATCAAGTGGCTATGGAGCAAAACTTTTTTTTAAAGCGCGCTACCACCATGGCCAATACGGTAATGACACGCGGCGTAATTATTTTAGCGTGCGAATTAGCCAAAAAACAAATTACGTTTTATCCGCCCAAACGCGTTAAAATGATGATTTGCGGCACAGGCACCGCAGACAAAAAACAAGTCCAACGCATGGTGCAACTGACTTTAAATTTAGACAAAGCCCCTTCACCCGACGACACCGCAGACGCGGTAGCCATTGGCATTTGCCATTTAAAAACGGCTCCGCTTGCCAATCAAATAAATGTAAAAGCAGCGTTTTTGGCTAAATTAAAAGCGGCCGCACAAGCGCAACTGAAAAAATAATTATGTACTTTATAGATTCTCACGCCCACTTAAACGATCCCGCCTTTGATACCGACCGCGAAGAACTTTTGCATACCAAACTACCGCAAGCCGGCTTGTGTGCAAGTATAGAAATAGGTTGTGCTTGTGACGAGTGGGAGCCGGCGTTAACACTTTCGGAAAAATTTTCCGGATTTGTCGGCGCGGTTTTAGGAATCCACCCGGAATATGCTGTGCAATATACCGCCGAACAGGCGGCACGGTTAAACAATCTTGTGCAAGATAAACGCGTTTTGGCTATTGGCGAAACAGGCCTTGATTATACGTGTTTAGATGTGTCCAACAAAGAATTGCAACTTCAAACTTTTTCACAAATGATTACCCTTGCCAATCAAACGAAAAAACCGTTAGTGCTACACGTGCGGCGCGAAGGAGAAAATTATAGCGCATACGAGGATACTTTCCATGTCCTTAAACACGAGTGGAAAAATTCTTCTAATACTTCTTTCCCCGGCGTACTGCACTGCTTTTGTGCCGATTACGAGACGGCAAAAAAAGCCTTGGATAAGGGACTTTTACTTGGCATAAACGGCTGCTTTACGTATAAAAAAAATGAATATATCCGCGAGGCAGTAAAAAAAGCCGGCGTAGATAAAATTATTTTGGAAACCGATTGCCCGTATTTATCCCCGCAAGGCAAACGCGGTACACGAAATGATCCGTCTAATATCCCGCTGATTGCGCAGTTTGTAGCCGATTATTTAAATATTTCTCTTGCAGCGTTAGCGGAAAAAACAACGCGTCACGCCAAGGAGTTGTACGGGTTAAATTAAAATTTGTATAGTGTTAAAAGGAGAAATTATGAAAAAAACTATTTTATTTATTGCTTGCACTTGTTTTTTATTAGCCGGATGTCTTTCCAAAGAGCAAAAAGAAAAAATTAACACTTTTTGGGGGATGCAAATTATGAACGTAATCATGAAAATATCAGGCAAAACCATGCCCGTTAGGCCCGTCCAACCGAGCCAGATTCCTTTCCCCGCGAGCGAGCAAAAACCCGCAGAAATAAATGACGAAGCCGAACCGACAACGCCCGCTGCACAACCGGCCGCCACACCCAAACGTCCGGCTCCGCAAGTAATTGACTTAACAATGGACGATGACGCCTTGCCCGGAAAAGCCGCCCACGAAGAACGTGTCCTTATGAAACAAGCCTTGTCTGCCGTGCAAGATAACAATCAATCGCTTTTATTGGACTTGCAAAAAACATTTGGCAACAAAGTGAAGGAAAAAGCCTTTTATATTACGCTGGAAACAGAAAAACAACTTAAGCAGGCCGCCCAAAACGCAACCTCTTACAATGATTACATGACCAAACAACAACAACTTTTGACACAGCAAGAAAATGACATTGCTAAGTTAATGCAACAAAATAAAGCCAGCCTAAAACGCCTTAAAAAATAAATATACGCCGTTTTCCTTTTAACTCCGGTCCGCAAGGCCGGAGTTTTTATCCCCCTTCTCTTTTTGAAAACAAAATGCTATGCTAAAAGTTCCAAGAAGTATATAAGGAGAAAATACTATGAGAATGCTAGACATCATCATTAAAAAACGCAGCAACAAAACGTTGACGCAAGAAGAATTTAATTTTGTAGCGCAAGGCGCGGCCAAAGGCACCGTGCCCGATTATCAACTTTCCTCTTTTTTAATGGCTTGTTTTTTGAACCCGCTTTCCGATAAAGAAACCGCTATGTTTACTAAAGCCATGGCACACTCCGGCGGACGGTTAGATTTCAAAAAAGTTACCAAATTGCCCAAAGTAGACAAACATTCCACCGGCGGCGTGGGCGACGGCATCTCTTTGGCATTAGCCCCCCTTGTGGCCTGTGCGGGGGTAGCGGTGCCTATGATGTCCGGCCGCGGATTAGGGCATACAGGCGGCACGCTTGATAAATTAGAGTCTATGAAAAATTTTAACGTACGCGTGCCCGTTAAGGATATTTATAAACAAATTCAAAAATTAGACGTATGTATGTTCGGCCAGACAAAAGACCTTGCGCCGGCCGACAAAAAATTATATTCCTTGCGCGACGCGTCCGGCTCGGTGGAGAGCCGCCCGCTAATTGTAGCCAGCATTTTATCTAAAAAATATGCCGAAGGCGTGGACAGCCTTTTAATGGACGTGAAATACGGCTCGGGTGCGTTTATGCAAAAATTAGAAGACAGCCGCAAATTGGCCCGCGCGCTTGTAAATACCGCTAAACTGCTCGGTTTAAAATGCCGCGCGCTCATTACGTATATGGACCAACCGCTCGGCCGTGCAATCGGCAACGCCAACGAAATGCGCCAAACGATTGAAATTTTGAAAGGAAACAAAACGCTCGCGCCCGATTTTTATGAACTGTTAATGGAAGAAGCCGTTAATATGCTTCTTATCAGCGGCGCGCAAAAAGACGCCAAAAAAGCGCGTAAACTGTTGGAAGAAAAAATTGATAACGGCGAAGCCGCCGACAAATTGCGCGAAATGATTAAATGGCAAGGCGGCAACCCGGCCGTGGTAGACAAACCGGCGCAGTATTTTAAAGATGCTAAAATCAACTATGAAGTAAAAGCCGATAAAAACGGATATGTAGAACACATTGATGCCAAAACCGCGGGCGTGGCGGGGGTGCTGCTCGGCGCGGGCCGCAACACGATGGAAGACCCCATTGACTACGGCGCGGGTATTTGGCTGTATAAAAAATGCGGCGACGCCGTGAAAAAAGGTGACGTTATTGCCACCCTTTACGCCTCTGATAAAAAGCGATTAGACGCCGGCGTAACGTTATTTAAAACGGCCGTAAAATTAAGTGCCAAAAAGCCAACCGGTTATAAAATTGTAAAAGAAGTAATGAAATAAAAAAACAAACCCCCTGATTAACAGGGGGTTTTTCTAAACGTGGTTTAGGTTAGAAGTAGAAACGTCCGGTAAGAGCCGCACCAAATCCGGAGCGATCCGAAAGGATTACGCCGTCTTTTTTAACTTTCGCACCGATGTTGTATTTAACATCCAACCCTAACGCAAAGAGTCTGCTAAAGCGGTATTCCGCACCGGCCGTAATATGCGGGAACACTTTAGATTTCGATGTGGTATCGTTGAAAAGACCGGATTCTTCCACTTCCGTGCGCAAGAAGGTTAAACCGGCGCCGGCGAACCAACTCCAATTTTGAACACCGTTGTCGCGTTTAAAATAAACCGTTAAAGGAAGCGCATAGGTCGTTTCTTCTGCTTTGTATCCGGTTGCTTTTAATTCGTTCACATCATATACATCCACACCCAACTTGGCCCCAATTTTATTTGCTTCTTCATTTAGAGTCCATTCATATAACGCTTCTAATCCGAACACGCCATAGCCTTCATCTAATGTCGTTCCGGCAACATGGTTGTCTTTGAGCGTTTTGGGATCGTTTTCGGCGGCACCTACGCGAAAACCCACGCCCCAGTTATCCGCCAAAGCGGCCGGAGCAAAGCACAACAAACCAACTACTGCAATTACTAGTTTCTTCATTGACATCTCCTTTTGTTAATATAGACGGCGGGGTTCTTTGCCGTCTTTTACTTCAAATCTGCGGAGGAAGCGGACCAACATCCCCATTGGCGGCTACCTTGTAAGGAACTTTTATTAACGCTTTGGCCCGATCATCAAAGCCCCATTTATCTTTAAAGGATAATACATATTTATACTGTTGTAAAGCCTTTTCGCGCTGGCCGAGCACATCATACACTTGCCCTAAACGCAGTTCGTTCCACACTCCCCAACGGCTGGGCTCCTGTCCGCTGACGGCCTTGTGGCCTTGTTCAAAAAGTTCGCGCGCCTTTTCAAAATTTCCTTGCGCCATTTGAGTCGTACCCAATGCTGTATACGCCCGCGCAATATAAATATCTTTATAAAAAGGATTGTGCCCGATTTGTTCCAAAAAGTAATTGGCTTGATCGGAAACCTCATTATAATGTTTGGTTTCATATAAGCAAATCACTTCTACATAGTGCATAAGCGGATTGGTGGGATATTTGGCACGCAGTTGACGGATAAACTCTAGCGACTTTTGCGGATTATAGTATTTACTCCCGCGCGTGTTTTGCACTTCAATTAAAATTAACTTCGCGCTGTCCGACGTAAACATGGCTTTTTCACGCGCCAAGTTAAGTTGTCTTACCCCTTCCGCCGGGTCCCCTTTAATGGCTACAATTTTTGCCAAAATTTTAATGACGCTTGGTAACGTACCGGTAAAATACTGATAAATACCGAGCCCGAAAAAAGCATCATAATAGGAAGGATCTATTTGAAGTGATTTTTCCAAATTACTAATGGCTTTTCGTCCGGAAAAATACGCCGTTATCCAACTGCGGTTACGCATAGAAAACATCGCGCGCAAACCATACAACGCACCTATCCCCATATACCCGTTGGGATCGTTGGGGTGGGTTTTTATCCAACGCTTAATGCCATCAATAGACTCATTTAAAATTTGTTCAAAAACTTCACGTTGTTTATCGTCGCTGGTTTCAAACTCATACTCATAGCGGCTCCACGCAATCATCGCATTGCCGAAGTGCGCAAACGGGTGATCGGGATACGCGGCAAAAACGCGTTGAATGTTTTGCTGCGCAGTAGAATAATCTAAACTATACACACCGCTGATGCCTTCTTTGGCCCACGTCATAACATCCGGCGGAAGTTTAATTTCCGCCCGGGCCGGAAAAGCGACTAACGCCACACAAATAACAGCGATTAGTTTTTTACACACGCGCATTATTTTTTAGCCTCAATTTTATCTTTACCAAAATACGGACGCAAGGCTTTAGGAATAATCACAGAACCGTCTGCTTGTTGGAAGTTTTCCAAGATAGCGGCAAACGTACGGCCCACGGCCAAACCGCTACCGTTTAACGTGTGGAGATACTCTTGTTTGCCAAGTGTATTTTTGTAGCGTAACCCCATCCGGCGGGCTTGGAAATCCAAACAGTTAGAGCAGGAAGAAATCTCGCGGAATTTATTTTCGCTGGGCATCCAAACTTCAATATCATACGTTTTAGCCGACGAAAAACCAATGTCTCCGCTGCACAGTTCTACTACGTGATACGGAATTTCCAACGCTTTTAACACGTCTTGCGCGTCAGACACCATTTGCTCTAACATTTCATACGAATTTTCCGGTTTGGAAAGCATCACAAGTTCCACTTTGTCAAATTGGTGGTTGCGAATTAAACCGCGCGTATCTTTGCCGTACGTGCCCGACTCTTTGCGAAAACACGGCGAGTAAGCCGTTAATTTCACCGGCAATTCTTCTTCCGGCACGACGCGAATACGGTTTAAATTGGTCAGCGGAATTTCCGCCGTGGAAATCAAAAATTGTTTCGGCTCGCCGGTCAGTTCATACATATCTTCGCGGAATTTGGGCAGTTGCCCGGTGCCGATTAAAATTTCTTCGTTTACAATAACCGGCGGTAAAATTTCCGTGTAGCCCTTTTTGGCGTGCATATCCAGCATAAACGAAATAATTGCGCGCTCTAATCTTGCCCCTTCGCCTTTAAATAAAGCAAAGCGACTGCCCGACAAAGCGGCGGCGGCTTCAAAATCTAAAATGCCTAATTTTTCACCGACGGATTGGTGGTCTAACGGCTTAAAATCAAAGGTAGGCAACGGCAACGAGCACGGGATATATTCCGGGTTGTCCGCGTCCGAAACGCCGACGGGAATTTTTTCGTTAGGCACGTTGGGGATAGACAAGAGCAAATCGGTTACTTCTTTTTTAAGCGGCTCCAGTTCGCTTTCTTTAGCGGTCATTTCTTCTTTAATTTTTCCTACTTCTGCCATAGCGGCTTTGGCCGCGTCGTCGCCTTGTTCCTTTTTGATCTTTCCGATAGATTTAGACATTTCATTACGTTTAGCACGTAATTCTTCTACTTTAGCCAACACCGTTTTATAGGCGGTATATTTAGCAAGCACATCATCAATTTGGCCGGCAAGTTCCGGCTTGCGCAGCGACAAGCGCTTTTTAAATTCTTCGGGTTTTTCAACAATTTGTTTAATATCTAGCATAACTTCCTCTTTAATTTAGTCTTCTACGTTAATTAAATACGGCTCGGGGAAAAAATGGCGGTATGGCTTTAACGTAGCCGCCGCATATTCCATTCCGCGCGACGTTAAAAATCGCACACTCACCGGAGCAACCGAACTTTGCCCGGCCACCAACACACTCACCACCAATACAAAAAGCACAGCCACCAATTTTACGGCGGAAAAAATTATTTGTATGATAAAACGGCTCGCTTGTTGCGCCAGCGGAGAAAATGTTTTTTTCATTTTGTTTGTTGCCGTTTGGCAAGTTCCTTTTTAAAACTTTTTACTAATCTATAGGCAATACGGTCCGCACTGTCTAATGTGCTGGAAGACGAATCATCGGCGGAACCTATCCAAATAATTTCAGCCGTTTCCACATCTACCATTTTGGCAATGAGCGCCACCCGCCCACGGATGGTATACTCCGTCGGGTGTACTTCCGCCGTACGGGAAACTTCGGTCCCCACATTGCGAATAATCCCCGCATAAGAACCATCCGGCAAACGCACCGTATCTTGCGTATATACCGGTTTAGATTGCGTTTTGCGAGAAGCAGTAAGTGTCAATTCCGTTCGTGCCGGCGTGTACGTGCTAACTTCACCGATAAGTAAAACATCTACTCCTAAAATACGCCCGATTTCACGCGTAGTTTGAGGAGATAAATAACCCGATACGGAAATGTTGTGCTCGTGCAAAACACTTTCCAAACGGGCGCGTTCTACTACCCGAAAACCATTCTTGAGCAGGTATTTGGCAAATAAATTTTCCACCCCTTGCATTTCCTGCCAGGGGCTATTAAACGCCATAATGCCGATACGTTCCATATTGTCAAAATCGTAGGATTGGCTAATGACAGTTTTTGGGGTACATCCAGCCAAAACAAACAGACAGGCTGCTAAAATGCTCGTGATTTTCTTCATACGTTTATTATATAATTTTTAGACAACACAAAATATAAAGCAGAACAACATTATGTCAAAAGTTTCTTCTCTTTTTATCCAAAAAGCCAAAACATTGAAAGTCTTGCTGACAGACGTAGATGGCGTGATGACCGACGGAACACTCAGTTTCTTTACCGATAATCAAGGGCAAACCCACGAAATAAAACATTTTGAATCATTAGATGGAATGGGGTTAATGTATTTAACTCATTGCGGGATCAAAACGGGTATTATTTCCCGCGGCAGTAGCCCCACTTTAGAGTATTGGGCGAAACTTTTGGGAATGGATTTTCTATTTTACAACACTCCCGTCAAACATCAAGTTTTAGATTATTTACAAGAACATTTCGGCGTGCAACCGGAACAAACCGCCTTTATCGGAGACGACTTGATAGATTTAGGGGTTATTGACCGGGTGGGAATGCCGCTAGCCGTAGCCAATAGTATTAAAGAAGTAAAAGAACGGGCGCTTTATACCTCTGCTTTAGCCGGAGGACACGCCGCCGTACGCGACATCGCCGAACAAATTTTAAAAGCCCGCGGCGAGTGGGAACGCGTCGTGGAAGAAAACCGTCGGGGCCTTTTTAAAAGCCCCCAACGCTCGTTACATATTGTAAAAGGTTTACAAAATTCTTAAAATATATAGAGAGGTAATTGTAGAGTTATGAAAAAATTATTATTGCTTGTTTCTTTATTTGTAGCCGTACCTGCTTTAGCGCAAGATTATTACGGTTTACAAGAATACGGTCTTCGCAAAAACACGACGCGCGTAGAATGGTACGGCGGCGTGGCTTTGCCAGGAAATAATTGGAACCAAAACGGTTTTGATTTAGGCACTACCGGTTGGACAGCCGGTTTAGGGTTCACCCGCAACCTAGTTCCCTTTTTTGGGTTAGGGTTAGACGGCAACTATACCCAACTTGGTGATGGCGAAAAAGATTCTTCCGGCAATTATTACCGCACCGGTGTTGTAACCGGGCTTGTTACCGGCCGGTTCAGTTTTTTCCCCTCTCAAGCCACGCGTATTTATATACCGTTTGGTTTAGGGTTAGGACATACCTTTGTGCGCCAAAAACTTAACGGCGGAGGGCACGTAACTACCGACGGAACTGATATGGCCGGGATGTTAGGCGCCGGGTTAGAATTTGATTTGGATGACAACCTTATTTTCGGCGTAGAAGGCCGCTACTACCGCATTGATACGGCAAGTAAGGTAAAAGAAGCCTTTGGCAAAAACCATTATAATCACTACGTCGTTATGTTAAAGATGGGTTGCCGTTTCTAAAGAGGTTTTATTAAATCCGCCGCATAAAAGCGGCGGATTTTTTGTAGATCATTATGGAAGATATTTTAATTAAAATTGTTATCTCTCTTGTTCTGGGCGGCGCGTTGGGCATGGAACGTCAATATCACGACAAACCTGCCGGATACGCTACCAACTGTTTAATCTGTTTAGGCGCCATGTTGTTTACAGTTTTGTCTGAATATATGGGCAACGCCGGCGGAGATCCCGGTCGGATTGCCGCGCAAGTAGTAACCGGTGTGGGTTTTATCGGCGCAGGATCCATTTTACGTGACGGAAATAAAATTTCCGGCTTAACCACCGCCGCCAACGTCTGGGTAGTTGCCGCTATTGGTATGGCGGTAGGATATAACCAACTTTTTCTGGCTACTTGTACCACCATCGCTATTTTGCTATTGCAACTGTTTATGCGCCAAACCATCCATATAATGGAACTTTTAAAACACTACGATTCTATTTTCCTCGTATGTGAACCCAAATGGGAAGCGGTGGATAAAATTTCCAAACAAATAGAAAAACAAAACGTAACCATCTTAAAGCAAGAAATAACGAAACAAGACAATAAGTTTCACGTAAACATTGTTGCCACGTTTACCGGGCGTGAATTCCAAAAAATCACCAAAGAACTTTTGGAAATGCCGGAAGTTTATAGTTTATACAAATAGGAGAAACTCATACTACTATGACGGACAATACCCTTATTCCGCTGTTTAATCTCAAAGAACAGCACGACAGTTTAAAAGAACAAATCAATGCGGCCGCCGCCGAAGCACTTAATTCCATGCATTGGCTTTTGGGCCCGCAAACCGAAAAATTTGAAGAAGAATTTGCCAAAACCATTGGAGTCAAACATTGTATCACCTGTTCATCGGGAGCGAGTGCTATTCAAATTGCTTTAAAAGCCGCCGGCATCGGCCCGGGAGATGAAGTAATTACTACGCCGTTTACCTTCATTGCGACCACTTCCTCTGTCTCTTTGACCGGCGCTAAATTTGTATTTGCCGATATTGATCCTCGCACCTACAATTTGGATGTTACCGACGCGGAACGCAAAATCACCAAAAAAACAAAAGCCATTTTGCCCGTGCACCTTTACGGCTATCCTGCCGATATGAGCGCCATTATGCATTTGGCTAACGAGCACGGCTTAAAAGTAATTGAAGACTGCGCCCAAGCCCACTTGGCCTCTTGCGGCGGCGTGATGGTGGGTGGGATCGGCGACGCAGGGTGCTTTAGTTTCTATCCGAGCAAAAATTTAGGCGCGTGCGGAGATGCGGGCTGTATCACCACCAACGACGACGATATCGCCAATCGCTGCCGCTCGTTACGCCACAGCGGCCGCGCTATGGGCAAAGCCTATGAATATGATTTGGAAGGATCTACCTTGCGTATGGACGAAGTTCAGGCCGCCATTTTGCGTGTAAAATTGCCCCATTTGGAAGAGTGGACTGAAAAACGCCGCAAAGCCGCCGCTTGGTATGAAGAAGGTCTTGCGGGTGTACCGGTTGTGTTACCCCCCACCCCGCCGGCGGGTTCATCTCAATCGTATTATGTGTTCACTATCCGCGCCGAAAAACGCGACGAATTGCAAGCATACTTAAAAGAACACAATATCGGCTCCGCCGTTTACTACCCGGTACCGCTTTACAAACAACCGGCGTACGCGCATTTGAAATTAAAAGCAGCCGACTATCCTAACGCCGAAAATGCGGCGCAAGAAGTGTTATCTATCCCGATGTTCCCGGAAATTACCAAGGAACAAGTAACGCGGGTATGTGACACGATCCGCGCCTTCTACGAAGAAAGATAAAAACCAACCGGTCTTATCTTCCCTTTATGCACGAAACCTAAAACTTTGCGTTTTAGGTTTCGTTGCTTACAGAGACAATCCTGAATCAAGTTTAAGATGACACCTTATTGTTTGCGCCGTTGTACGCGTTTGCAGGACTTAACAAGGCCGTTATTTATTACAACATCTTATTTTTAAGACGGCCCGCTTCCCCAAGACTAACTTTGCGTAAGTTTATATGATTTTTCAAAATCGCTTTTAGTTTGCGGGGCAAGTTGCCCGCATAGGCGTAGCGGTAGCTACGTCAAGGGCAAGGCACCGCAAAATAAACAGATTTTGGAAAATTGTATATCAGTAGCAAGTAACAAGGGCGCAAACGTAATGTTTGCACCCTTGTACGCGTTTATAGAAGATACCAACAGCCGTTATAACATCTTATTTTTAAGACGGCTGGCAATGTTGTCTAACTCATCTAACGAGTGATAGTGAATTACGAGCGTGCCTTTTTTCATATTCTTGCCGTATTTCACTTCTACTTTGGTGCCCAGGGCAACCTGTAACTCGTTCTCAAAACTCGCAACCTCAGTCGGTTTGGTGCTTTTAGCGGCCTTTTTGGAAGGCGTTGTCAATGCGCGGGCGGCGTCTTCGGCTTGCCGTACCGACATTTTGCTGTTTTTTAACTTCTTAAAAAGTTGCTCACGTTTGGCCGGATCCGTTACCATTAAAAGCGCACGGCCGTGACCTTCGCTAAGCGTACCTTCTTGCAACGCGTCTTGGATATGCGGCTCTAACTCCAGCAAGCGCAGCGCATTGGAAATAGCCGCTTTAGATTTACCGCAATAAGAGGCTAAATCCGTCTGTGTAATGTAAAATTTATTCATCAAATTGCGGTACCCGAGCGCGGTTTCTATGGGGTTTAAGTCTTCGCGTTGGATATTTTCAATTAAGGCCAGCGCGCACATTTCTTGGTCACCCAAATGTTTGTGAACAATCGCGTCAATCTCGGTCAGTCCGGCCAGTTGCGTAGCGCGGAAACGACGTTCCCCGACGACAATTTCATATTTATCCAGCCCCGCATCATATACTACTACTATCGGTTGCGTTAAGCCGTGTTCTTTAATAGATTGTGCTAACTCTTGTAATTTTTCTTCATCAAAAACACGGCGCGGCTGAAAACGGTTGGGCACTATTTTGCTAACTGCAATGCGCGAAACAACCGTTCCCGTCGGAGCGGCAGCGGTAACTTCTTGCGTTGTCATATTGGAAATTTCTTGCGTTTGTTTAATTAGGGCATCTAACCCTTTACCTAAAGCCTGTCTGACCATATCAGCCTCCGAAATCGTAATTGACGGCGCGTTCGCCCGTCATTTGGAAATTATGATAATCTTCTACGTTAGCCCCGCGGCGTCCTAAAAATTCAATGGCAAGTTGTATATAAGCATTGGCTCCGCGACAAGCCGGATCGTAATCAAAAATAGATTGCCCAAAACTCGGCGCTTCGGCTAAACGGATGTTGCGCGGAATCGGCGTTTTGTACACTTGATCGCCGAAAAAGCGGCTTACTTCACCCAAAACTTGTTTGGACAAGTTCATACGGGAATCAAACATAGTAAGCACACCGCCGTCCATCTTCAATTTGGGATGTAGAAATTGTTTAATTTTGGCTACGGTACTAATGAAGTGGGCCAAACCTTCCATAGCGTAATACTCGCACTGGACCGGGGTAATTACACTATCCGCCGCCATCATAGCGTTTAGCGTAAGCAACCCCAATGAAGGCGGACAGTCTATAATAATATACTTATACATGGAACGCAGTGGCTCCAACACTTCTTTTAACATATTTTCGCGACCGCGTACATTAACAAGTTCCACTTCGGCACCCGCTAAATTTTTACAAGCAGGGATAACGTCTAAAAATTCATTGGAGGTTTGGCGTATAACTTGCTCAAAAGTTGCCGTTTTTGTTAAAAAATGATAAACGGATTTTCCGCCCTCTTCTACCGTAACTCCCAAACCGGAGCCGGCATTTCCTTGCGGATCAAAATCAATTAACAATACTTCTTGGTTTAAGCAAGCCAGTGCGTATGACAAATTGATAGAAGTAGTTGTCTTTCCTACGCCACCTTTTTGATTAGCAACCACCACAATTTCACCCATAATTCCTCCAAACTAAAGTATATATTTATTAAACATTATTTAATACAAAAAATCAATGAGTTTTCACGTGAAAATTATTTGACAGTTCCCATCCGGCTCGGCGGCCAGTGAATTAGCCACGCCTTACCTTTGATATTTTTTTCCGGCACCGGCCCCCAAAAGCGGGAATCGCACGAATTGTCCCTATTATCCCCCATGGCAAAATAAGTATTTTCGGGCACTGTTACCGGGCCGAATTGGTCACGCAGAAAAATTCCCAATACGTGTTCTAATTCGTGGGTTTCCCACAACTGTTGATAATTGTTTAAAATAACTTCCGGGATTTCTTCCTTATCGTAGTGGGCGCGTTTAACTTCGTCAAATTTTTCATAAGGTTGCAAAGGCATAAGTTTTCCATTTACATAAGCCCGGGAATCTTTTACTTCTACTGTATCTCCCGGCAATGCGATTACGCGTTTAACAAAGTCACGTTTGTATTGGCTGCCTCCACAGTTTTGCTGGTCACGAGACTGGGCCGGAAATTCAAATATAATAATATCCCCCCGCTTGATAGGCTTGGCCCACAAACGCTTTTGTGTAAAAGGAATTTTTAGACCATAGGCCATTTTATTAACAAACAAATGATCTCCCTCTAAAAGAGTATCGCGCATAGAAGCAGAAGGAATTTTAAAGGCTTGCAGGAAGAAAAACATAACAATAGAAGCCACAAATCCGGCAAAGTAAACGGTATTGCACCACTCCAAAGATTCTTTAATAATGGGGCGTTGGCCCTTTTCATCTAATAAGCGGTTCTTAAAGAAACTATATATAGTATAACCCAAAATAGCCAAGGAGCCGATTGCAAATTTGCCAAAGGGAAAGTCAGCACCGGGCCCCCCGCTCATTACAAATAAAATCAAGTATAAGGCCGCATTTAAAATAATCAATAAATAAGCAGTATGCCAATAATTAAAGCGAGAAACAAAATCTTTTCGCCCCATCAGCCAATGACTTGCCTTATAAAAAGCAAACATAATACATGCAATAATAAATAATCGCTGTTCCATATCTTCTCCTTTTAATTAGTTTTCACGTGAAAACTTTCCGGAAACTAATTGTTGATAAATTTGTTGATAATGTGTCAAATTGTCTTCTATTTGGGCGGCCTTTTCTAAAGATTTTTCCCCCATCTGACGGCGGACTTCCTCATTTTCAAATAATATATTTAAAAAGCAACTCAAAAGCGTTATATCTTGGGGATTAAATACATAGCCATTTTTCCCATGCTCCACCCAACGAGGCATATCCCCCACGTTGCTAACCACACAAGGCAACCCTACTTGTAATGCTTCCAACAAGGCTAGTGGCAAACTTTCTTCCAAAGATGGCAATACAAATACATCCGCCATATTTAAATAATCATTTATCCTATCTTGTTCTCCCACTAAAATAACCGAATTTTTCAAACCGCTTGTTTCAATATATTGTTCCAATCGTTTGCGCTCTTCCCCTTCGCCTACATATATTAAACGCGCGTCGGGATGACGTAACCATAAATTCCGGAAAGCCTGCAACAAAGTCATGGGATCTTTGACTCCGGCCAACCGAGCCACGCATAAAAAAACAACTGTTTTCACGTGAAAACCATTTTGGGCACGTTCTTGTTCACGCAAAGAAATGTCCTTATAAAATTCAGTTTTATCTATACTGTTTGGCAACAAAAATACTTTATCTTTGGCATACCCTTGTTGCTTAATCAGATATTCCGCTGTAGAGAAAGATTCTGCTATAGCCAAGGTATCCTGTACTTTTAAAAAACGGTCAGCAAGTCTTAATAAAAATGACTTTTTAGATAAATCAAAATGTGGAGTAACTACCAGTTTTGTTTTACTACCGGCACACGCCATACGCGTATATTCTATCGCGCGAAATAACATAGCATGGACTATATCAGGCTGAAATTTTTTTATTTCTTCATGAATATGTTTAATTATCTTGCCGGGAAGTTTGCTATAAATACTCTTTATTTCTATGCCTTCTTTTTCCATCTCACAGGCGACTTTTCCCAAAGGCTTAATACATAAAACTTTTATTTTATTTCCGGTTTTATGCATCGCATTCGCCAAAACAGAAAGTGCCTTTTCCGCACCCCCTGTTTGAGTAGATGAAATGACATACAAAATTTTCATACTTAATATTATAGTATTTTTTAATCAAGGGAACATATATAAAAATTATAAGAAAAAGTGCTTAAAAAATAAGCACTTTTTCCAAAAACGCCCCAAATTTTAATTTTGCGCGGTAAATTGAGCCTTTCCTACCCCGCAAACCGGGCATATCCAATCTTCTTTTACATTTTCCCAAGCCGTTCCAGCAGCAATTCCGTTTTCCGGATCTCCTACTGCCGGATCATACACATAACCACAAACTTCGCAAACGTATTTTATCATAAGTTTCTCCTTTGATTTATTTTTTAAAATTGATGGGTGGCCCCTGGCGGCACTTTACCTTTAATGACGTGGTGATAATACTCATACGTCAAGGGCAAGGCACCGTCGTTAAAAATACCTGCATCTTTTACTTCCCCAACAAAAAGCGTATGCGTACCGACGTCAAGTGTATGTTTTACTTGTGCTTCCAAATACGATAATGTATGCAAACGGACCAACGGACATCCTAACGCTCCCGTCGTAAAAGGGACTTTAGAAAATTTATCAAAAGTCCGCCCGGTGCGAAAACCAAAAGTTCCTATAAACGGTAAGGTGGCCGTTTGATCTAAAGGCATAGCCGCAAAGCAACGCGTACGAAGTAAAATTTCGTGCGTAAGGCTTTGTTTATTGACAGAAATAGCCACTTGCGGCGGTTCGGCCGTTACTTGGAAAACGGTATTTAAAATCATGCCGTTTTTCTGTCGCTCGTCGCCGACGGTTACAATATACAACCCATAGGTAATATATTGCAAGCCTTGGTTAATTTGCGGACCTGTCATCATGCGTTTAATTTAGCGGCAATTTGCCTGCTGATTTCTTTGCCCAACTCGCGGCAATTATTTAGCACTTCTTCGTCGGGAACAAACGGCGTTTTCAAGGCCGGGGTTGCCAGTTCTATTTGCATACTTTCCAGCGTACGCATTAAATCTTCTATGGGCGCACCGTTCCAACCATATGAGCCGAAAGCCGTTCCGATTAAATTTTTTTTACGAAGCCCTTTTAGATAGCAAATCACATCTGCTACCGACGGAAAAATCTGGCTATTTAATACCGGCGTGCCGATAAGTAGTGCTGCGCTGTCTAATAGTTCCAGTGCCACATCGCTACGATGGCTGTGGTGCATGGACAAAAGACGCACTTGTGTGCCACCGGCAGTAAGACCGTCTGCAATTTGACGAGCCATCTTTTCGGTACTTCCCCACATAGAATCGTACACAATAACGGCTTTATTCGTCGGGCGTTGGGCCGCCCATTTAGCATATAAATTTACAATCTTCGTCGGATCTTTGCGCCAAATAAATCCGTGATCGGGCGCAATCATTTTGGGAGTAAGGTTCATGTTTTTAACTTGTTCCAAAAAACGCAGCACAATATCCGAATAAGGCAGCACGATATTAGCGTAGTATTTTTCTGCCTCGGTTAGCCAAATGCGTTCGTCATTCTCGTCGTCAAAAAGCCGGTTGGTGGCATAATGCATCCCGAAAACGTCGTTTGTAAACAAAATATTTTCTTTTTCTAAATAGGAAAACATACTATCCGGCCAATGGAGCATCCGCGCTTCCACAAACGAAATCGTGTCCCCACCAACGTCAATGCGGTCCCCTGTTTTCACGGTTTTTAATTTTAAGTTTTGATGAAAATGGGCGATAATATGTTTCATCCCCATCGCGGAAACGTAAACTTCGTCGGGGCAAACGGTTTTTACCGTTTCTATCAGTGCTCCGGAGTGGTCTAATTCCGAGTGGTTGGAAATAATAATTTGAATTTGTTTCGGATCAATAACACTTTGAATACGTTGCATCATCTCATCGTAAAATTCGTGTTTTACAGTATCAATAAGGGTGGGCTTATCGCTTAAAACCAAATAGGCGTTGTACGTCGTGCCCCGATGCGTGGCATACCCGTGAAAATCACGTAAATTCCAATCAATCGCTCCTACCCAATATACTTTGTCCGAAATTTTAACTGCCTTCATCATACTTAAAAACTCCTTATTTAGTTTTCCGCTTGCCAAAGTCCGTGCAAATTACAATATTCGCGCGCAGTGATTTTTTCGGCCTTCGTCTCAAAAACGGCTTCCGGCTTATCTCCGGGGTTTAAATGTTTACGTTGCACACGTCCGCACGGCAAGCATAAAATTTCAATCCATTCAATATAGTGCTCGGCGGTAGAAGGATGTTCTACACTTCCTATTTTAACTTTATAACCACCCGGTACTTTTTCAATGACCGGCACGTGTTTTTCAGCGGCTCCGTCACTTGTTCCGGCGATAGCCCGTTTCATTGCTTGCCCGCAACAAACTAATTCCCCCCCGGCAGCCCGCACCACTTCTATACGGTTGCCGCAAACCGGACAAACAAAAATATCATGTAATTGTGTCATACTTCCCCCTTTTTTTATTTTCTTCGTAGTCAAAGTATATAATATTTAATAGCACCTGGCTATTTTTTTATTATAAAAAGGCTTTTCTTTCTATCTCAAGCCTAAAAAATGATTAGAATCTAAATTTTAAGCAAAATTAGGCTATATAAGTTTTTTTATTCATCAAAATAAAAAAGGCTATTTTTAAAAAAACACTTAATTTAAGGGCCTTTTAATCAATTAAACACTATTTCTATTATTTTTGTTTGCCAAACCTGTTAATAAGTGGTAAGATATAAGGAGTTATTTTGTAATTAGGAAGGTAAAGTTGTGCAGAATTTAGAGAAGTACCCCCAACTCGTCTCCGTTTTTCAAGACATTGAAAATATTATAGGAAAAGACTCGTATGATATGTGGCTACGTCCGGCAGAAATAGATTTTGCCGGAAACGTGTTAACTATATTTTTACCCAATCAATTTTGGGGTAATACTATTCACGAACGTTACGAACACACAATTAAAGATGCTTTTTTAAAACATTTAGGTATTACCGTAGAAATGGTTTATCAAATCAGTAAACAAGAAACCCCGACGGTAACTTCCGCGCAAGATGTTATTTTGGCTAATCCGGAACAAAATACGTTAGGTAAAATAAATCCGTTTGCATCGCGGTTAAGTTCATCGCATACATTTGAAAATTTTATTGAATCTCCTTCTAACCGTTTTGCGTATAAAGCGGCTCAAGCCGTATCACATAAATTAGGAGCGCGGGAAAATAACCCTCTGGTTATTTATTCTTCGCCGGGATTAGGTAAAACTCACTTATTACATGCTATCGGCAACCAAATTTTAAAGGATAATCCGTCGGCTAAAGTGTTATATATGTCCGGTGAGGAATTTGTAAGCGAATATATTGAAGCACTGCAAAATAAAGATCCGGAAAGTTTCCGCCGAAAATACCGTACTTTAGATTGTTTTTTAATGGATGATATTCAGTTTGTGTCCGGTAAAGAACAGTGTACTATTGAATTTTTTAACACATTTAACGCTTTATTTGAAAGTAAAAAACAAATTGTATTATCTTCAGACAGAACCCCTCAACAATTAGAGTGGAACGAACGGCTTTCTTCACGTTTACTTTCCGGGATTACGACGGAAATTAAACGCCCTAATTTAGAAACCCGTATTGCTATTTTACGTCAAAAACGTGATTCTATTAATTTTGATATTGGGGATGACGTATTGGCGTTTATTGCCGAAGGTGTACAAACCAATGTACGTGAATTGGAAGGTTCTTTATTTAGACTTGTAGCCTACTGCAGCGCGCACGGAGTAATACCTTCTATTGCAATTGCTAAAGAAGTATTGGCTGATTTTTTAGTATCTACTAATAATCTTTTTATTAACGTAAACAGTATTAAAAAGATAGTAGGTAAACATTTTAATATTAAAATGGAAGATTTTAACTCTAAACGTAAAACACAATCTATTGCGTGGCCACGGCAAATCGCCATGTTTTTAACAAATGAGTTAACTGATTTATCGTTACCGGAAATTGGTCGGGAATTTAACAGAGACCATACTACCGTCATACATGCGCGCGACACGGTAAAGGAAAAAATCAGTAATGATCCTTTTTTTGCTGCAGAAATTAACCAGATTATTCTGGATATTAAGGCTGTTGATAACAAGTAAAAAACGGTGGATAAGTGTTTTAAAAGTTTTTTAAAAGGGGTATAAAAATTTTAACTGTGTATGATGTGTATAAAAAAAGTAGTTTATGCACAGTTGGATAGTAAAGCAAGTATAGGATAATTCACATTATCCACACAATAAACAGAACATAATACAGGAATTATAAATATGAAAATAAATATCACTAAGTCAGTGCTTTTGGAAGGCATTCAAGTTGTTTCGGCCGGGGTATCTTCCCGTACGACGTTACCTATCTTGCATAATTTTTTATTAGAAGCAAAGAAGGGTAAATTAAAACTCGTTCGTACAGATATGGAAATGGCTACTGTACATTTTGTAAACGCTGAAGTAGTGGAAGAAGGAAGTATTACCGTACCTATAAAAGAATTTTCAGATATTATTAAAAATCTTTCTGACGATAAAGAAATTAGTTTAACTTTAGACGATGATAATAAATTTCATATCAAATCCGGAAAAAGTAAATTTTGGGTAATGGGTACGCCTAAATCGGAATATCCGGCAATTCCCGAGGTGGAACATGATAATAGTGTAGAATTAGATCCTCTGGAATTACAAAAAATGATAGAAAAGACTATTTTTTCCGCTTCTACACAAGAAACTCGCTATATTTTAAACGGTTTGTTATGGAATAATACGGCTGATAAATTTGAAATAGTAGCGACTGACGGAGGAAGATTAGCCATTGCCTCTCATGCTGCATTACCGGGATCTGCGCCTTTTAAAATTATTATTCCTACTAAAATTTTAAATGAACTGTGCCGGTATATTTCATTGGTTAAGCCGGGTAAAGATAGTAAAATTAAAGTCAGTGTTTCTTCTAACCAAGTTAGTTTTGTTATGAACGAAACAACCTTTATTTCTCGTCTGATTGAAGGGAATTTTCCGAATTATAACCAAGTAATTCCAACCAAGAAAAATATTACTTTTGATGTATTTTCTAAAGAATTACTACCCTCTATGCGTCGTGCCGCGCTTTGTTCCGGTGAGTTTGGAAGTGTAGTTAAATATCAATTAGCGGATAATACACTTACTATAACTTCTAATTCTCAAACAATGGATTTTACAGACGAGTTACCGGTAACTTTTACAGCGGAAACTTTTACAGCGGCTTTTAACCCGCATTATATTATAGATGTACTTAAAAATATATCCTCTGAAAAAGTCTCTTTTTCGTTTGTAAATTCTTCTCAACCTGTGTTGGTAGAACCCGTAGAGGATGAGATGTTTAAGTATGTTATTATGCCGGTAAGAGCGTGATGAAATTTGGCCAATCCCCGCGGCCAACTTGGTACGCAAGTTCTAATTTAGCAAACCGGTTTAGTAAATTAAATACGCGTTTAAACAGGCTTATGGTATTAGATCATGTGTGGACACAATTGGTGGGGAACAGGGCTAAATTTTGGGTATTACATGCTGTTCAAAACGACACATTGTATGTAAAAGTAAAAATAGCAGTAGCGAAAAATGAACTTATTGCCCGTCGTCAACAGTTGATAGGGGAGTTAAATAAACATTTTTCCACACCGTGGATTAAGCGGATAGAAATTTTGTAATTTTAGTATTTTGATTAAGGAGTTGTGCATGACTGCAGAAGAAAAAGAGAAGGATTATGATTCTTCCAAAATTACTGTTTTAGAAGGTTTGGAAGCGGTACGCCGCCGTCCGGCGATGTATATTGGTTCTACGGGTTTACCCGGGTTGCACCATTTAGTTTATGAAGTAGTGGATAACTCGGTAGACGAAATTTTAGCCGGTGGAGCCACAACGATTACCGTTACTATTAAAGGGGATATGACGTGTTCTATTCAGGATGACGGACGCGGTATCCCGGTAGATTTAATGAAGAACGCCAAAGATGCTAAATTGCGCACCAAATCGGCGTTAGAAGTTGTTATGACGGTCTTGCACGCCGGCGGTAAATTTGATAGCGGCGCGTATAAAGTATCCGGCGGGTTGCACGGGGTAGGTGTATCGTGCGTGAACGCATTATCCGAAACCATGGAAGTGGAAGTTCGCCGTGACGGTCACGTCTATTTCCAACGCTACCACCGCGGTAAACCGGAAGATAAAGTACAAGTAATCGGCGATACGAAAGAACACGGTACAAAAGTTACCTTCCACGCCGATAAAGATATTTTCGGCGAACTCGCTTTTTCCTACGAAGTTATCGGTAACCGCTTACGCGAACTTGCGTTCTTAAATGCCGGTGTTAAAATTATTTATACTGACGAACGCAAAGACGATAACCAAACGGTTACGTTCTTCTATGAGGGCGGTATTTCGCAATTTGTGAAATTTTTAAATGCCAATAAAAATGTTTTAAACCCTGAACCGATTTATTTAACCAAAGAGGTGGGGGATAATTACATTTCGTTTGCGATCCAATACAACGAAAGTTATTCCGAAAACGTCTTTTCCTTCGTTAATAACATTCACACCGTTGAAGGCGGTACGCACTTGAGCGGGTTTAGAAGTTCCTTAACGCGTATTATTAACGAATATATTAAAAATAATAACCTGTCCAAACACAAAGATATTTCTGTGGGCGGAGACGATATTAAAGAAGGGTTAACCGCTGTTTTATCGGTTAAAATTCCTCACCCGCAATTTGAAGGACAGACCAAAACCAAACTCGGTAACTCCGAAGTGGAAGGCATTGTCCGTTCTGTTGTGGGCGATACATTGTCCACTTTCTTTGAAGAAAACCCCAAAACCGCCCGCGCCATTTGCGAAAAATGCGTCGGCGCGGCCGTAGCGCGTGAAGCGGCACGCAAAGCACGCGATTTAACCCGCCGTAAAGGTGCGTTAGAGGGGGGGAGTCTGCCGGGCAAACTGGCCGATTGCCAAGAACGCGATAGTGCCAAATGCGAACTCTTCCTTGTAGAGGGTGATTCGGCCGGTGGTTCGGCTAAGCAAGGGCGCGACCGCGTTTTCCAGGCGATTTTGCCGCTTCGCGGTAAAATTTTAAATGTGGAAAAAGCACCGCTGGTTAAAATTCTTTCCAGCGATACGGTGCGCGATTTGATTTCCGCTGTCGGAACGGGTGTAGGCGAAGGTGAAGGCGGTTTTGATATTTCAAAACTGCGCTATAACAAAATTATTTTGATGGCTGATGCCGACGTTGACGGACAGCACATTTCCACCTTGCTTTTGACGTTCTTCTATCGTCAATTAAAACCGCTTATTGATGCGGGGCATATCTATTTGGCCCAACCGCCACTCTACAAAGTTAAAAAAGGCAAAGTGGAGCAATACTTGCAAACCGAAGACCAAATGCAACAATGGCTTATGAAGGAAGGTTTGGCCACGGTAACTGTTACCGATATGAAGCAAAATAAAGCGTTAACGCACGATAGTTTGCGTGATTTACTCAAAGTGTTGCGTGACGTGGAAGATATTTTGGCTAAATTAGAAGTCAAAAATATCACGCTTAACGACTTTATGGCTTTCCTTGCCGAAGGACGTGTGCCGCTCTACCGTATTCCTTTGCAAAGCGGTGGTTTCCGCTATTTCTACACGGAGCAGGAATACCGTGATTACGAAAACCAATACGTACAAGAAAAGCGCGAAGAACTTATTGCGGACGGGGTGGATGTTGCCACAATGACTGACGAAGCGTTAGTACCCGAGCATCAAAGTTTATTTGAGTTTGGCAAACTTTTGGCGTGTGAAAAGAAGTTGCAAGCGTATCATTTTACGTTTGCGCAGTACCCGGTCATTGAAAGCGAAAAAGACCGCGTAACACCTCTTTTTAAAGTAAATAACGGCAAAACCGACACGCTTGTGTATAGTTTAGCGGAGTTATTGCACGAAGTTAAAGAAGCCGCGTCTGCAGGGGCTAGCATCCAACGCTACAAAGGGTTAGGGGAAATGAACCCCGAACAGTTGTGGGAAACGACGATGGATCCGGCCCGTCGCAAACTTATTCAAGTCAAAATCAACGACGCGGCCGATACGGAACAGGCGTTTACGATGTTAATGGGCGATAAGGTAGAGCCGCGGCGCGACTTTATCCAAACGCACGCCTTGGAAGTAAAGAACTTAGATATTTAATTACTGCCGCCGCGGTTTGTTTCCGCGGCGGACAACGATTTGTCTTAATTAGGAGATTTTTAGCATGAGTGAAGAAAATACCAATCAACCGCAGTCCCAAGAAGTTAACGTAAACGTGGACTTGTTTGGTGATATCCAACAACGCGATATTGCCAACGAAATGCGTTCTTATTACATCGATTATGCCATGAGCGTTATTGTCGGCCGCGCTTTGCCCGATGTGCGTGACGGTTTAAAACCGGTACACCGCCGTGTATTATATTCCATGAACGAAATGGGCTTAAAATACAATAAAGCCTACAAGAAATCGGCCCGTGTAGTCGGGGACGTACTCGGTAAATATCACCCGCACGGAGACACGGCTGTTTACGATACGCTTGTGCGTATGGTACAAGATTTTTCGCTTCGCAAACCGTTAATTGACGGTCAAGGCAACTTCGGTTCTATTGACGGAGACTCCGCCGCTGCTATGCGTTATACGGAGTGCCGCCTACAAAAAATTTCCGAAGAAATGCTGGGCGATTTGGACAAAGACACCGTCAAAATGATTCCCAACTACGACGGCTCTTTGATGGAACCGTCCGTTCTGCCGGCTAAACTTCCGGCTTTGCTTGTCAACGGATCGGCGGGTATTGCCGTAGGTATGGCCACCAACATCCCCACCCACAATTTAGGCGAAGTCTGCGACGGTATTATTGCCTATATTAAAAATCCGGATATTACCGTTAAAGAAATGATGAAAATTATTAAAGGGCCGGATTTCCCGACGGGTGCTATCATCCGCGGTACCAAAGGCATTTACGAGTATTTTGAAACGGGACACGGTAGCGTTAAAGTTCAAGCCACGACGGAAATTGAAGAACGTAAACAAGGCCGCGAAGCGATTATCGTAACGGCTATTCCGTATCAAGTGAATAAAACTTCACTTATTGAAAGCATTGTCGGTTTGGTGCGTGATAAAAAGATTACGGATATTTCCGACATCCGTGACGAGTCGGATCGCCGCGGTATGCGCCTGGTGATTGAAATTAAGCGCGACGGTAATGCCCAAGTAGTTTTAAATCACTTATATAAACACACGCAATTACAAACGTCTTTCCCGGTGAATATGCTGGCCATTGTTGACGGCCGCCCGCGTGTGTTGCCGCTTAAAGAAGTGATGAAAGCGTATGTAAAACACCGCAAAGAAATCATCACCAACCGTACAAAATTTGATTTAAACAAAGCGCAAAAACGTGAGCACGTGTTAAACGGATTACTCATTGCAATTGCGAACATGGACGAAGTTGTTGCCATTATCCGCAAGGCCAAAGATCCGACAGAAGCCAAACTGACGCTCATGAAACGCTTTACGCTGACAGAAGTACAATCACAAGCCATTTTGGATATGCGCTTGCATCAATTAACCCAACTGTCCGCTTTGGCGATTGAAAATGAGCGCAAAGAGTTATTAAAACTTATTGAGGACTTAAAATACATTTTGGGCAATCCGCAAAAAGTGTTGGATATTATTGTGGAAGAATTAACGGACCTCAAAAAAACCTATGGGGATCCGCGCCGCACGCAAATCGGCCCGGATATGACGGACTTCTCCATGGAAGATTTAATTGAAAAAGAAGAAGTGGTCATTACCATTTCCAACGACGGCTATGCCAAACGCATTCCGCTCTCTACGTACAAGAGCCAGAACCGCGGCGGCAAAGGTATCATCGGCAGCAAAACCAAAGAAGAAGACTTTATGGAACACTTGTTCATTACTTCTTCTCATGCTACTATTTTGATGTTTACCAGCCGCGGCCGCGTGTTTGCCTTGCGAGCGTTTGAAATCCCCGAAGGCAATCGTATGTCTAAGGGCAAGGCGTTGGTAAACTTGCTCCAAATCACCGGCGAAGAGAAAGTGACCTCTGCCATTGCGATTGAGGACTTTGATCCCAAACATTGCGAAAACACTTATTTAACGCTGTGCACGCGGTTAGGTAGCATTAAACGTGTGGAACTCAGTGAGTTTGCTAACATCCGCCGTACCGGTATTATTGCTATCGGTTTGGATGAAGGTGACGTGTTAGTCAGCGCGCAGACCACGCACGGTAAATCAGATATCTTGGTGGCTACCAAGAACGGTAAATCTATCCGCTTTGACGAAAACCAAGTCCGCGCCATGGGCCGTCCGGCCCGCGGGGTGCGCGCCATTAACTTAAGCGAAGGGGATGTGGTTGTTGGTATGGAACAAGCCCCCAACGACGGTGGTTTACAGCCGGACGTACTTTCCGTCTGCGAAAACGGTTTTGGTAAACGCACGGAATTTAGCGAATATAAACGCCAAAACCGCGGCGGTATGGGTGTCATTACGATTAAAACCTCTGCCCGCAACGGTTCAGTTGTCGGTATCAAGTTGGTAGATGAAACGAAAGACTTGATGATTGTTACCGAAAAAGGCATGACAATCCGCGTACGTTGCGGAGATATCCGCTCCGTAGGACGCAACGCGCAAGGCGTAACGCTGGCCCGGTTAGAACCCGGTGACAAGATTGCGCGTATTGCGCCGGTTGTCAAAGACGAAGAAGAGAACGAAGAAACCGCACAGTAATGGTTTCCAAATTTGAGTCCTGAGCCGCCGACTTTCGCTTGCGTACTTGCGGTGCTTTGCACCGTCCGCAGGACGTACGCCGCGCTCAACTTACGGCGGCTCATCATCTCAAATTTGAAAACATACCCGAAAAACTAATGGTTATTTCGTAAGTTTCGTAAGCACGCACACGGGCACAACTAATCGTTGTGCCCGTGTTTGCGTGTTCCCGATAAACAATTTTCCACCTTTGGCCGTCTTGCGCGTCCCTGCCCCTTGACGTGATTACCACCACGCCTATACAGGGCACTTGCCCGTGCAATACGGCTCAAATCTGAAAAATCATATAAACATCTATTAACCTAATTAAAAAAACTATTTACAAATGCGGGGGAAATTAGTATAAAAGAAATAAGGGGAAGTGTCATGCGAACAAATCCACACATACTAGAAATTGATACCCGCGCTTGGCTCAAGCGTTTAGAAGCCAAACACGGGCATGCATTTACGCTTCGTGATATCCCCGAACAATTTTTAGATACGATTGTTTCTATGGGTTTTGATGCCGTATGGCTTATGGGCGTGTGGCAACAAAGCCCGATGGGTTTAACCATTGCCCGTCACTCTACAGAAATTCAAAATCAAGTCCGCGCTATCAAGCCCGACGTCAAGCCGGAAGACATTTCCGCTTCCCCGTACGCCGTATATGATTACACGGTAGATGAGTCTTTAGGCGGCACGGAAGCCTTGCAAGCATTCCGTAAACGTCTTCAAGATCGCGGTATTTCGCTTTTATTGGATTTTGTAGGCAACCACATGGCAATAGACTGCCCGGCTGTTTCGTCAGATCCCGATTTGTTTGTTAATACCGGCACAGTGGAGCCGGCCCATCATAAAGATTGGTTTTTCAAAAATCCCAACGGTATTTATATTGCCCACGGGCGCGACCCGTATTTTGCGCCGTGGACAGATACGGCCCAACTGAATTATTTTAATCCCAAAACGCGCGAATATATGCTTAATAACTTGCGCCGCGTGGCACAGTTGTGCGACGGCGTACGTTGCGATCTGGCGATGCTGACGCTTAATAAAGTCCACCGGGATATTTGGTGGGAATTTATCGGGGGGACATTACCCAAGGAAGAATTTTGGCACCAAGCGTTATCGTGTATCCGCGACGAATACCCGGAATTTGCCTTTATTGCCGAAGTATATTGGGGATTGGAATGGGAAGTACAGGAAATGGGTTTTGATTATACCTACGATAAGATTCTGTACGACCGCCTACGTTTTTCCAGTTCGCAAGATATTAAAGGACATTTGGGGGCAGAGCATTTGTACCAGATGCGCTCTATGCGATTCACTTCCAACCACGACGAGGAAGAACCCTTAAAAGCATTTGGGCGCGAAAAGTCTTTGGCTGCCAGCACCATTATTGCCACCTTGCCCGGCGCGCGGTTGTTCCAATTTTTCCAACTGCTCGGCCGCCCGGCGCGTATGCCTATCCAATACGTGCAAGATTGGTTTGAAAAAGACGAAGGCGTTTTTGCCTATTATCAAAAACTGCTCAACATTGCTTCTTCGCCGGCATTTCACGGGGGGCAATGGAGTTTATTTAACGTAGGAAGTGCCGGCGACGATACTGCTCGCAACATTTTGTCGTGGCAATGGAAACAAATGAACACCGGCAAACTTATCGTCATCAATTATAGCGACTTGCCTGCCAAATGCCGCTTGCCGTTAAAAAATGTGCACGGTGCTTCGGTGAAAGAAGAGTTTTCCGGCAAGGAGATTGCCGTAACCGACGAAATAAAGGTGCAAGGCGTGGAACTTGTGCTTCAGCCTTACGAGAGCAAAATTTTTACGTTCAACATATAGTTTTAACAGACTAAAACAAAACTCCCCGGAATAAAGGCCGGGGAGTTTTTTGTTTGCGCGTAAACGTAATTAAGGCAACGTATAATAACGGGCGAAGCCAGATGAACTTTGCGGCGTGGCTTTTATAATTTTTTGACAATAGTCCCCATCCGGCAAAGAAGCATTAAAAGTTAGGGTGGCTGACGTCAAGCGTTCAAAACATTGAATTTGTTGGGCCCCAGGCGTAACAAGCAACTTAAACCCGGCTCCTTTGTATTTCCCCGATATACGTGTAATGTATAAGTTTACGCTATATCCAAAACTACGGCTATCTTGAATTTCAATAGCCCAATCTTTATTAGCCCGCGTTTCCTGAACTTGTTGCATGACAGCGGCCCGTGTAGGCCAGGGGATATCTATGGGCAATTCATCAAAAGTATGGGGATAATCTCCGTTGGACAAGCGGTAACTTTCAATTGCTTGAGCGGTTGTTTTAATAAGTGCCAACGCTTGGGCTGATTTACTGCGTTCCACGGCTTTTCGGTATTGTGGCAATGCTACGGCGGCCAAAATGCCGATAATAAGAACAACTACTAATAATTCTATAAGTGTAAATGCTTTATTTTTTTTCATAGGAAAGGAGTCTATGGTTATTATAGTAAAAATTTGTGTATTATTGGAGTAAATTTCTTATAATATAATCATATACGCCTGCGCGCGCGTTCGGACCGGAGAGAAAAATGTCACTGAAAGATTTTTCTGCACAAGATCATGTGGCTATCACTACATTAGGTTTAGAATTTGCCACCGCGGAAATTTTAGGAGTGGGTTTTGGTTTTTGGCTGGATAAAAAATATAATTCTTCTCCGTGGTTTTTAGTGGCGGGTGCGGTAGTCGGTTTTATGTTAGGTATGTATATTGTGTGGCGTCGGGCCAAAGACATGGAACGGGAAAAGAAAAAATGAACGTCGCTGATACCATAGCACATCATATTTTAGATCACGATTGGGGCGTAACCTTAGGTGGACTGCGCGTACCGGTTACAACGCACTCGGTCACTATTTTTGCGGTCAGCGTTTTGTTGCTTGTTGTGTTGGCGTGGGCCAGCCGTCCGCGTCAAAGTAAGTCCGGGCGTTTGCTCACTACCCTTTTAGAAGAATATGTTTCGTTCATCCGCGACGGACTTGTTCTGCCCAATATGGGCGCGGAAGGAAAAAGTTTCTTGCCGTATTTCTGCACGCTTTTCTTATTTATTCTTTCTGTCAATTTAGCCGGTATGATACCGGAAATGAAAACCGCCACGTCTAACATTTCCGTTACGGCGGCGCTTGCGCTTTGTTCCGGCGGAGTCATTTTATACAGCGGGCTTAAATACCACGGGGTTATCGGGTTTTTGAAAGGTTTTGTGCCGTCGGGAACGCCGGCGTGGCTCGTGCCGCTTATTTTTCCGTTGGAAGTGATCAGCACGATTATTAAAGTATGCGTGCTCGCTATCCGTTTGTTTGCCAATATGCTTTCCGGGCACATGGTGCTGATTTGTTTACTGCTCATCATTTTTATCGTTGGGAAAATGAGCGTGTTTGCCGGCGCGGGAGCGTTGCTGCCTGCCATGGGGCTAGAGATTTTTATGACGTGTTTGGAGTTGTTGGTTGCATTTTTACAGGCGTATGTGTTTACGCTTTTGACGGCAATTTTTGCCGGCTCGGTGATACATACGCACTAAAATTTAATTTACGGGGAAACCCGAAAAAGGAGAGAAAACTATGGAATTAGCCGTGTTAAAATATATTGCTGCCGGGCTCGGTGCCGGGTTAGTGGTAATCGGTGCGGGTTTTGGGTTGGGCAAAATCGGTACTGCGGCCTTGGAAGGTACAGCCCGCCAACCGGAAGCCGGATCCGACTTGCGCACCACCATGATTATTATTGCGGCCTTGTTAGAAGGGGCGGCCATGTTGGGTTTGGTTATTTGCTTGCTCACCATGGTAATGTAGTTTAAAGGAAAGATATGGAAGATTTATTGAATCCCGATGTCGGGGTAACAATACTTACCATTTGTAACTTTTTGCTCCTCGTTTATCTGCTTAAAAAATTTGCGTGGAACGGTATTATCGGCGCGTTGGAAAAGCGCGAAACGCAGATTGCCACAGATAAACAGCAAGCACAACAAGCGCGCGAAGAAGCCCAACAATTAAAAGCATCGTTGGACGAAAAATTAAACCGCGTCGCCGAAGAAGCCGCCCAAAAAATGGCGCAAGCCGTTAAAACGGGCGAAGCACAACGCGATCAACTGATAGCGGCTGCCAAAGAAGAAACGCAACGTATGTTAGAACAAGCAAGGGAGCGTATAGAAGCGGAGAAAAATCACGCCTTGGCCGATATCCGCGGCGAGATTGTCCGTACGGCGATATTGGCGGCCAAAAAAGTGGCACAAGAAGAATTAAACGACGCAAACGCACACGCGACGGTAGAACGTGTGCTAAATGAATTAAAAAAGAAATAGATATGACAAACAGCACTGCCTCTCGCGCGGCCAAGCGTTATGCCGCCGCTTATGATAACTTGAGCACCACCACGGCGCAGGCCGTCTTGCGTGCGGAAGAATTATCGTCTGCGGCAAAGGCACTTTTGGGGGTAAATGATTTATTAAATGCTCCCACCGTGCCGCTTACGCAAAAGCAAGAGGCGGTACGCGTCGCGTTAAAAAATTGGCCGCAAGTAGCGTCTTTTGTGGAAGTGCTTTTGGGTGCGAAGCGTTATAATTTGCTCACGCAAATTGTAGATGATGTTCGCGCGCTCACCGATCAACGGCAAGGTATTTTGCGGGCACAGGTAGTATCGGCCCGGTCGTTATCCGAAGCGGAGAAACAACACACCCAAGAAGTTCTTTCTGCGCGCTACGGGCAAGAGATAAAGGCAGATTTTCAGACGGACCCCGCCCTTTTAGGCGGACTTAAAATTTGGTGTAACGGTGAACTTTTAGACGGCAGTTTGCAAGGGCAACTGGACCGTTTACAAGAAGAACTTATTAAATAACGGGAAGAGTATGGCAATCAGACCGGAAGAAATTACAAAAATTATTAAAGAAAAAATAGAACACTTTGATACGTCGGTTGACGTAAGCGAAGTGGGCACTGTGATTCAAGTGGGCGACGGGATCGCCCGCGTGCACGGGCTTAACAACGTCAAGGCCTCTGAACTGGTAGACTTTGGTAACGGCATCAAAGGGATGGCGATGAACCTAGAGTACGACAACGTCGGTTGCGTGCTCATGGGAACGGACACGCAAGTAAAAGAGGGGGGGATTGTTAAACGTACCGGTGAAGTGATCAGCATACCCGTGGGCGCAGGCGTAATCGGGCGCGTGGTAGATCCGCTCGGCCGCGCGTTAGACGGCAAGGGCGAAATTAAAACCGATAAGAATATGCCTTTGGATATCGTTGCCCCCGGTATCATTGACCGACAACCCGTTAAACAACCCTTGCAAACCGGTATCAAAGCCATAGACTCTATGGTCCCTATCGGCAAAGGCCAGCGCGAACTGATCATCGGCGACCGCCAAACCGGTAAAACCGCTATTGCCATTGATGCGATTATCAACCAAAAAAATATCCCGGAAAACGAACGCTGTATTTGTATTTATGTAGCCGTCGGACAAAAACAAAGTACGGTGGCACAAGTCGTCAAAACATTAACTGATTTTGGCGCCATGGATTATACGGTAGTTGTATCGGCTACCGCGTCTGACCCGGCTTCGCTTTTATATATTGCGCCGTATGCCGGTTGTGCTATCGGCGAGTATTTTATGTGGCAAGGCAAAGATGTGCTTATCGTGTATGACGATCTTTCCAAGCACGCGCAGGCCTATCGCCAGATGTCACTTTTACTGCGCCGTCCGCCGGGACGTGAGGCCTACCCCGGCGACGTGTTTTATTTGCACTCTCGTTTGTTGGAACGCGCTTGCAAACTTTCTAAAGAAAACGGCGGCGGTTCTATTACGGCGTTGCCGATTATTGAAACACAAGCCAACGACGTTTCGGCCTATATCCCGACAAACGTCATTTCTATTACCGACGGCCAAATTTATTTGGAAAGCAACCTCTTTTTAAGCGGTATTAAACCGGCTGTTAACGTGGGGTTGTCCGTTTCGCGCGTGGGCGGAAGTGCCCAACGCAAAACCATGCGCAAAGTAGCGGGTACGCTTCGTATTGATTTATCGCAATACCAAGAGTTGGCCGGGTTTGCCCAATTCGGCTCGGAGTTGGATAAAGAATCCCAACGCCAAATTGCCCGCGGACAACGCATGACGGAACTGTTAAAACAAAACCAATATGCGCCGTTAACGGTGGGAGAGGAAGTCCTCTCGTTATATGCGGGTACGCACGGATATTTGGATGAATTAAATGTGCCGGAAGTGTTGCCGTATGAAAAACAACTGTTGGCATACGCACGTACGGAACAAAAAGATGTGTTAAAAGAACTTAATTCTTCCAACGAACTTACCGAAGAATTGGAAAAGAAAATAGTATCCTTATTAGATCAATTTAAGACGGTTTTTAAAGCCGGTAAATAGGAGAGAAAAATGGAAAACAAATCAAAGAAAAAGTATTTAGTTACCGGTGGTGCCGGCTTTATCGGTAGCAACATTGCTAAAACTTTGGAAGCCGAAGGGCACGAAGTTGCCGTGTTAGACGATTTTTCCAAGAACGGTCACTTCAAAAACTTAATCGGTTTTAAAGGCGACGTTATTACCTGCGACTTGTTTACCAGCGTGCCGCACGATATGTATTTTGACGCTATCTTCCACGAAGCCGCTATCACAGATACAACGGTAATGGATCAAAAAGTGATGATGGAACAAAACGTGGAAGCGTTTAAAAACTTGCTGGAATTTGCCGCGGAAAACGATATCAAAAAAGTGGTATATGCGTCTAGTGCGGCTACTTACGGAAACGGTCCTGTGCCTAATGTGGAAACACAACCCACCCACCCGGAAAATGTATACGGTTTTTCCAAAGTGATTATGGACAACGTCGCCCGCCAGTTTGCCGAAGATAATAACGATATGAAAATTATTGGGCTTCGCTATTTTAACGTCTACGGTCCGGGAGAATATCACAAAGGCAAAATGGCCAGTATGGTTTACCAACTTTACAACCAAATGAAGGCAGGTCAACGCCCACGGGTATTTAAACACGGTGAACAACAACGCGATTTTGTGTATGTAAAAGATATTGTCAAAATCAATATGTGTGCTTTGAAAAACGGCAAAGAAACCGGCGTTTTCAATGCCGCCACCGGCGTACCGCGCGATTATAACGATATCATTGCGTGTTTAAATAAAGAACTCGGCACAAATTTGGAGCCGGAATATATTGATAATCCGTATCCGTTCTTTCAACTTAAAACACAGGCGGATATCACGAAATCCAAAGAAAAACTCGGCTACGAGCCGGACTATACACTTGAAAAAGGTATTGCCGACTATGTGGCTATTTTAGAAGGCCGCAAGAATTAGGGAATTTTATGGAATCGCTTAGGGACATACGGCAAAACATCAAAGCCATTAAATCTACGCAGCAGATTATGCAGACGATGAAAATGATTTCAAACGCCCGCATACGCCGTGCGCAAGATGCTATGGCCGCGGCGCGTCCTTTTGCTATTCAAATGCTAAAAATGGTCAGCAACCTGGAGCCGCAAGTGATGGCATTGCCGCAACCCGAAGATGGCCCGGAAACTTGGGCCAGCCGTTTATTTATCAACCGTACAGCGGATGACAATAAAATCGGACTTGTTGTAATTACCGGTGATAAAGGTTTAACGGGGTCTTTTAACGCAGTGGTGTTGCGTGCGGCGATGCGGTTTATCAAAGAGCATTTTGAAAAAGAAATTTTTGTATTTGCCATCGGTAAAAAAGGACGTGATTTTTTGGCGCGTTTAAAAATGCCGAATTTGCATATTGTGTATGAAAGCGTGGGTATCTTCCCGAAAGTTTCTTATGCACATGCGGAACTTTTAGGGGAAGCGGTGCTGAAAACGTTTATACAGGAAAATTTGAAAGACCTTACGCTTATTTATAACGATTTTAAGTCGCTGGCGAGCCAAAATTTAGTGGAGCAAATTATTTTGCCGTTTGAGCCGAGCGATGCAAGCCAAAAAATTTCCACACAAGAATTTGAGTTTGAGCCGGGGCTATTGGAAATTTTTAAGATTATGGTGCCGCGTTTAGTCAAAGCCAATATGTACCGCGTACTTTTGGAGTCGCAAGCGGCTAACTTGGCCGCAACCACCAACGCAATGGATGCGGCTAGCAAAAACGCGGGCGAGATAGTTGGTGCGTTGGGGCTTAAACTAAACAAAGTTCGTCAGACAGGAATTACCAACGAAATTTTAGATATTGTAAACGGGGCGGAAGCCCTGAATAATTAACGGGGAATTATATGGGAAAAGTAATTCAAGTAATCGGAGCGGCGGTGGACATTCAATTTGACCAAGACCACTTGCCTGCTATTGAAAATGCCATTGAAATTGAAATGGAAGGCGGCCGTAAAATCACGGCCGAAGTAGCCCAGCAAATGGGTGACGGCGTGGTGCGTTGCGTGTCTTTGGAAAGCACCGACGGATTGCAACGCGGTGCAAACGCCGTAGATACAGGCGGCTCTTTGCAAGTGCCGGTAGGTGAAAAATGTTTAGGGCGGCTACTCAACGTGCTAGGCAAACCGCAAGACCACAAGGGCGAAATCAAAGCGGAAACAAATCTTCCCATTCACCGTGCCGCTCCGTCTTTGGAAGACCAAAACCCTACCCCGGAAATTTTTGAAACGGGTATTAAAGTAATTGACTTGATTGCGCCGTATATGAAAGGCGGAAAAGTAGGACTATTCGGCGGCGCAGGCGTAGGCAAGACCGTTCTTATTATGGAACTTATTAACAACGTCGCGCGCGAACACCACGGCAGTTCCGTTTTCGGCGGCGTGGGGGAGCGCAGCCGCGAAGGAAATGATTTGATGTTGGAAATGAGCGAGTCTAAACTTTCCGACGGCAGTACGGTGTTAGATAAAACCGTTCTCGTTTACGGACAAATGAACGAGCCGCCGGGTGCGCGTGCCAAAGTGGCTTTAACGGCCCTTACGCAGGCAGAATATTTCCGCGACGTAAAAGGTCAAGATGTACTGTTGTTTTTAGATAACATTTTCCGCTTTGTGCTTGCCAACTCCGAAGTGTCTGCCTTGCTCGGGCGTATGCCTTCGGCCGTTGGTTATCAGCCCACGCTTAATACGGAAATCGGCGCCTTGCAAGAGCGTATTACGTCTACCAAAAAAGGGGCTATTACCTCTATTCAAGCCGTATATGTGCCCGCGGACGACTTGACCGACCCCGGCGTGGCGGCTACGTTTACGCACTTAGATTCCACGTCTGTACTATCGCGCCAAATTGCGAGTTTGGGTATTTATCCGGCGGTAGATCCGTTGGAATCTTCTTCGCGCATTTTGGACCCGCGTATTTTGGGTGAAGAACATTATAGTGTTTCCCAGCGCGTGCGCCAAATTTTGCAGAAATATAAAGATTTACAAGATATTATCGCCATTTTGGGTATGGACGAACTTTCCGACGAGGATAAAAAAACCGTCGGACGTGCGCGCCGTATCCAAAAGTTTTTATCACAGCCGTTCTCGGTGGCGGAACAATTTACGGGACACCCCGGCAAATATGTTAAACTGGCTGACACGATTAAAGCATTTAAAGGGATTGTGGAAGGGGAATATGACCATATCCCCGAATCGTGCTTTTACATGTGCGGCGGTATAGAAGACGTTTTGGCGAAATACGAAGAAATAAAAAACCGCGAATAATATGGCGAAAAAATTAAAACTCAATCTCATCACACCGCAAAAGCAACTGCTTACCGATTTGGAAGTAGATATGGTAGTGTTGCCTGCGCTTTTGGGCGAAATGGGTATTTTGCCCGGACACGTGCCGGTGCTTGTGCAACTAACCTATGGCGATTTGCGCTACAAAAAAGACGGCAAAGATTTTGATTTTGCCGTTATGGGTGGGTTTGTGGAAGTAAAAGACGACGTGGTAAATGCGTTTGCCGAAGGGGCAGATTTAGCCGATGAGATTGATGAAGAAGCCGAAAACCAAAAAATCAAAAAAGCCAAAGAAGCACTAACTAAAAAAGACGCGGATATTGATTTTGAGTTGGCTGAAATTGAACTCAAGCAGGCCATTACGCGCATGAAAGTAAAACGGCGCAAAATGTCCTAAAAGTTCTTAAAAAAGAAAAGTCTGTTTACTCGCAGACGAGGAGAAACTATGCGTAATGTAACCCCTGTGTCCACCGGGAGTTTTTGGTGGCTTTTGCCGCTTGTTGTTGCGGTGTTATTGGTGGTAGCGGCTTTTGATTCATATTTTACCGTATCTGCCGGGAACGTGGCTGTAAAATTGCGTTTCGGTAAATTAGTCGGTGCGTACGGCGAAGGTATCCACTACAAAGTGCCTTTTATTGATAATGTGGAAAAATTTTCTGTCCGCATAAAAAAAGATTCTTTTAATACAGAGGCTTTTTCTAAAGACTTACAGACCGTTGGCTTAACGTTAGCGGTCAACCACCGCATTATGCCCAATACGGTAGAATCTATCTACCGCAATTTAGGTCCGGAATATACCAACACCATTTTAAAACCGATGGTAGAAGAGTGGACAAAAGCCGTTATTGCCAAATACTCGGCGGATAGTTTGATATCCAACCGGGTAGAAGTGGCTAAGGAACTCAACGAAATTTTGAAAGCAAAAATGGCGGAAAAAGAAGTTATCGTTTCCGATATTGCTATTACGAATTTTGAGTTTTCCAAACAATTCTTAAAAGCGGTGGAAGAAAAGCAAATTGCAGAACAAGAAGCCAAACGCGCGACCAACTTGGTAGAAAAAGTAAAAAAAGAAGCCGAGCAGAAAATTTTGCAAGCGGAAGCGGAAGCCAAATCGCTACGTTTGCAGCGCGAAGTGGTTTCGGACAATTTGATTAAACTGCGTCAAGTGGAAGCGCAACTTAAGGCCATTGATAAGTGGGACGGTCGTATGCCTACGTATATGGCCGGTGATCAAATGCCTTTTGTTATGATGAAATAAAAATTACTTTCCAAAGGGGAGCCGGTAGGCTCCCTTTCTTTTCAGGTGGCTGAAATGAAAACATTTTTATTTTTCTTGCTGATGTGTATAAGCGGCGGGTTGATTTATTGGGCAGGATTTTATCAATCGCCCGAACAAAAACAATTTGCGGCCACCCTTGCCTCAGCCCAACAAGGTAACTTATCATCGCAAGTAAAAATTGGCGATTTGTACGCGAAAGGAACAGGTACACCGCAAGACGGCGAGCAAGCCGTTTTTTGGTACCGTAAAGCCGCTATGGAAGGCGATAAAGACGCGTTGTGGAAGAGTGCCCAAGCATACATACAAGGTCAACTTGTACCGCAAGATTTAGAAGAAGCCGTCCCGTTTTTGTTATTAGGGGCCAAGCAAAACGATCCGCGGGCATTGATGGAAATAAGCCGCTTTTATGCACAAGGGATGGGGGGCGTTACAAAACATCTCGGGGAAAGTTTATATTGGCTTTTTCAAGCGGATAAAGCATTAAACGGCGGAGCCCAAAAAGAACTAATGATGGTAAAAGATAGCCAACCGGAACTGTACGAGCAAGTAGAAAGTTTTGTGCAAGATTTAGCACAAGCGCAAGCGGGTGACGGTCCGGCTCGGTTGCGTGTAGGGCAAGCATATATACAAGGGGAAGCAATCGCTCAAAATGCTGAAGAAGCCGTTCGCTGGCTTTCGCTGGCATGGGAAGAAAACAAACTGCCGCAAGCCGGCTTCGCTTTAGCACAGTTGTATCAAAAAGGCGGGCTTGTAGAACAAGACGAAAATAAAGCCGCTGTTTTATGGAACGAACTTACCCAATTACCGTACCCGCCGGCCCAATATGCACTGGGCGAAATGGCTTATCAAGCCGATCCGCCCCGTTACGAAGATGCTTTTGCGTGGTTTTCCAATGCGGCCGCAGGCAACTATGCCCCCGGGCAATATATGACGGGTTTTATGCTTATGCAAGGGCAAGGAACGGTGCGCTCTGTTAAATTAGCAATTACTTTTTTCCGTTCCGCGGCCGAGCAAGAATATGTTTCCGCCCAATATGTCCTGGGGCAGATTTATTGGAAAGGATTAGGTGTTCCCGTTGATAAAAAAGCCGGTCGTAAATGGCTGGAAAAAGCGGCTCAAAACGGCAGCGAAGCCGCCCAAGCCTTGTTAGAGGAAAAATAAATCAGTTTAACCACCATGTGGCGGCCGTTAAATAAGCCGCAAATACTAACCACGCTCCGTAGGGAAGCAACAAGTTGGCGCAAAAGCGGTTTATTTTCCGTAATGCCTTAAATAAAAAATAAAATTCGCCAATCATCGCTACGATAAGTATTACTCCGCCCGCTAAACAATGCGCTCCAAAAAATAAGGGGGTCCAACACGCGTTTAGGGCCAATTGTCCCATGAGCAACATCAAGGCTTTGCCATGTAATTTTTCGCGAAAAGCAAAAAAAGCGCTTACACCGAGCAGTAAATATAATACTCCCCACACAATGCCGAAAAGAGCACCCGGCGGAGTAAATGGCGGGTGAGCAAGTCGGTTATACCACTCCATATTGCCATATACAAACGACATCCCCATCAAGCCGGGGAGTTGACAAATTGCCAGCCAAACAATCAGTTTAACTAAATTCTTTGTATTCATAAAAGTATCGTAAAATTTCCTTGAACATCTGTCTAGGGTTAAAAAGCATTAGTTTCTGCCGAAATATATGAAAAAATGGTAAAATAAATTTACGTGCCTCTTGGCGCGAGAGGATTTTATGGATACAAAACTTGTTAAAGAAGTAACCGATTGGCTTAAGACCACCGATTTGGCTGAATTTTGTTACGGAAATAACGGCGATAGCCTAGAGATAAAAACCAGCGAAGCCTTGCCCGAGCCGGCGCAATTTCAAAGTGCGCTCGTATCGGTTTGTTCCCCGGCGATAGGGGTTTATCACGCCGCTGAAAAAGGGAAAAGTTTGCCGTTATCTCAAGGGCAAAAAGTGGAGCAGGGGGATTTGCTCGGTTGGATAGAAACTGTCGGCAAAAAACATAAAGTTACGGCGCCTTGTGCGGGGCAATTACAAGCCATCTCCGTACAAGAAGGAGCGGTAGTAGAGTTTGGACTTCCGCTATTTTTTATTGAACCGTAGGAATTTTTATGTCCGGTAAAAACAAGATCACTCCTTTTCACAAAGTACTCGTTGCTAACCGCGGAGAGATTGCCTTGCGCGTGTTGCGTACTTTAAAAGAAATGAATATTAAATCGGTGGCTATTTATTCTGAAGCCGACCGAAACTGTCTGCATGTACGTATGGCAGATGAGGCTGTCTGTATTGGACCGGCTTCTTCATCCCAAAGTTATTTAAATATAGATGCCATTGTGACAGCGGCCAAAATCACCGGAGCCGATGCGGTTCACCCGGGATATGGTTTTTTGTCGGAAAATGCAGATTTTGCCGCGGCTGTGGAAAAAGCCGGAATTGTTTTTATAGGGCCGACGGCAAAAACAATTTCTATGTTAGGGGTAAAATCTACCGCACGTGAAATTGCCGTAAAGGCCGGTGTGCCGGTTACCCCCGGATCTGACGGGGTGGTAGGGAAAAATTATCACGCGGTAGCGCGTAAAATCGGGTTCCCGCTGATGATTAAAGCGGCGCTCGGCGGCGGCGGCAAAGGGATGCGCGCTTGCTTAAAAGAAGCAGATTTGGACCGGATGTTTAAAACCGCCCAAGCCGAAGCACGTGCAAATTTCGGTGATGACCGGATGTACTTTGAAAAACTCGTTTTGAATCCGCGTCATATTGAAGTGCAAGTAGCCGCCGATAACTATGGAAACGTGGTGGCTTTTGCCGAGCGCGATTGCAGTTTGCAACGCCGTCATCAAAAATTGGTGGAAGAGTCCCCCAGCCCTTTTGTAGACAATAAAACGCGTTTGCAACTTCAAGCGGCGGCATGTAACGTGGTCAAGGCCGCCAAGTACAGTGGGTTAGGAACGGTAGAATTTTTAATGGCACCCACCAAAGAGTTTTACTTTATGGAAGTAAACACCCGCTTGCAAGTGGAACATCCGGTGACGGAAGAAGTTTGCGGGTACGATTTAGTCAAATTACAAATTCAAATTGCGCAAGGTGAAAAGTTACCGTTTTCACAAAAAGAAGCGGCCACTATTAGGTGTCATGCGATAGAGCACCGCATTAACGCAGAGGATAGCGAACAAAATTTTGCGCCGTGCCCGGGAACAGTTACCGAGTGGACTCCTGCCGGTGGATTAGGAGTGCGGATAGACAGCCATATATACACCGGATACACGATACCGAGTTTTTACGATAGTTTGATTGCCAAGTTAATTGTTACCGCGCCGGATCGCGCGCGATTGCTTGCACGCAGCCGCCGTTGCTTGGATGATTTTTGTGTGGAAGGGGTAAAAACAACGATTGCGTTCCACCGAAAAATCGTAACAAATGCCGATTTTATATCCGGTAATACCGATACGGGATTGATTGAGCGGATGCTCAAACAAGAGAAGGGACATGAAAGCCAAAGATAAAATTTTGGGCCCGCGTCAATTAAAAAATTTTGTGCTGGCGGCGCGGAAAAAAGGTAAAAAAATAGTTTTTACCAACGGCTGTTTTGATATTTTACACGCCGGACACGTAAGCATATTGGAGTTTTCGCGCAGTAAGGGTGACGTGTTGGTCGTGGGGATAAACAGCGACGCATCCGTGAAACGCTTAAAAGGGCCGTCTCGTCCGGTTAACGCGCAGGCCGATCGTGCCTTTGTGCTAGCGGCGTTGGAAAGCGTTAACGCAGTGAGCATATTTGAAGAAGATACTCCGTACGATTTGATTAAATTAGTTCAACCCGATGTGCTTGTAAAAGGCGGAGATTATAAAATAACAGAAATTGTCGGTAGAGAATTTTCAAAAAAAGTGGTACGTTTTAAATTATTAAAAGGCCGTTCCACAACAAACATTATAAAAAAAGTAAGTAAGTAATTTTCTGTTTAGAAATTACTCGTTGCGAGAGGATAAATTAGTATGGCTGATATTTTTGAGAAGTGCAGAAATTACAAAGACGCCAAAATTGCGATGCGTATGGGTATCTACGGTTATTTTCAACCGATAGAATCTGCGCAAGGACCGGAAGTCATGCTCGGCGGGAAAAAGTATATTATGGCGGGTTCTAACAATTATCTGGGGCTGGCCAATGATCCGGAAATGAAAAAAGCCGCGCTGGCTGCGGTGGAAAAATACGGCACGGGGGTGGCCGGTTCGCGCTTGCTCAACGGAAACACAAAACTTGCCGATAATTTGGAAGAAAAATTAGCCAAATTCAAACGCAAACAAGCCGGGTTACTCTTCGCAACGGGGTATCAAATGAATTTAGGGGTTGTATCGTGTTTGATGAAAAAGGGCGACTATGCCATCGTTGATAAATTAGACCACGCCAGTATTTTAGACGGGGTTAAAATGTCCGAAGGGGAAATGGTCCGCTTTAAACACAACGATATGGCTGATTTGGAACGTGTGCTTGCCAAGATCCCCGAGGATGCCGGAAAACTTATTATTGTAGACGGCGTATTTAGTATGGAAGGCGATATCTGCCCGCTGCCGGATATTGTTAAAATCGGTAAAAAATACGGGGCACGCGTTATGGTAGACGACGCACACGCCACGGGTATTATCGGCAAAACCGGCCGCGGTACGTGTGAGCATTTTGGGCTTGAAAACGGCGAAGTGGATTTAATCGTCGGTACGTGCTCCAAAACGTTTGCTACCGTCGGCGGGTTTGTGGTGGGCGACGAAGACATCATCCACTATATGCGCCATAACGCGCGCAGTCAGATTTTCTCAGCCTCTATGCCGCCGTCTTGTATTGCCTCTATTACCAAAGCGTTGGAACTGATTGAAAACGATACGTCGCGCCGCGATAATTTATTCCGCTTAACGGCTAAACTCAAAAAAGGATTGGAAAATTTGGGATATGATCTGGGCACAAGCACCACGCCGATTTTGCCGGTGCACGTAGGAAGCAACGAAAACTGCTTTAAGATGTGGCGCGCCTTGCACGAAATGGGCATTTTCGCTAACCCGGTGATCAGTCCTGCCGTGCCGCCCGGCCGCGCACTCATGCGCTTGACGCTTATGGCAACGCATACCGATGAACATGTGCAAAAAATTATTGACGCATTTGCTCAAGCCGGTCGCGCTGTAGGGATTATTAAATAAAGGTAATTTTACAAAACCCCGCAGATGGCGGGGTTTTGTTTTAAGGAGTTTTATGGAAATAAAACAGATACTTTCTGCAGCCGATGTTCAAGCATTTATAGATTTTCCCTTTACTCTATATAAAGATCATCCGTATTGGGTAGGCGAATTAAAAGCCGATACGAAGCATTTATTAGATGCAAAAAATCCGTTTTGGGCTACGGCCACGCGTGCGCTTTTTATGGCCTATGAGAGCGGAAAACCCGTCGGGCGCATTATGGCACTTGTCAACCGCGCGCATAATGAATATCACAAAGAAAACATCGGTTTTTTTGGCTTTTTTGACGCCATCAATGACGAAAAAGTTTCCGCTGCGCTATTTCAAGCGGCTGAAAATTGGCTTAAAAAACAGGGCGTAGAAAAAATGCGCGGGCCGGCTAATCCGTCAAGCAATCACGTTTATGGACTTTTAGTAGACGGTTTTGACAGTATGCCGGCTGTTATGATGCCGTATAATTTTGCTTACTATGCTAACTTGATAGAACGTTGCGGTTTTTCCAAAGCAAAAGATTTACTGGCTTTTCACCGTACCAGAGACGATAAATTCTCCGAGCGGTTTTTGAAGATTTGTGCCCGGTGCGAACGCGCCAAAGGCATTACGCTGCGCCGTTTGAATTTGAAAAACATTGACGAAGAGGCCGAAATTATCCGTCAAATTTACAACGCCGCTTGGGCGGAAAACTGGGGGTTTGTGCCGCTGACCAAGCAAGGCATGGCGGACATCGTGCACGAATTAAAACCCATTATCCGCACCGAAGGCACGTGTGTGATTGAAGAAAACGGCGTGCCGGCCGGATTTTATATTTGTATCCCAAATATGAATCATGTGCTGCGTGTGTTAAACGGCAGTCTTAAAAATCCGTGGCGCGTATTAAAAGCCTTGTGGACGTGGAAACACATCAAGGATGCACGGCTTATTATGTTAGGGGTGTTGCCGGAATTTCGCAAACGTGGGTTAGATTTAATTTTGATTAAGCATATCATTACGCACGGTGTATCCGTATGGGATGAGGCAGAACTATCCTGGGTATTGGAAGATAATGCCGGCATGTTGCGTGGCATTGACGAGTGCGGGTGTCACCCCTACAAACGATACCGCGTATATGAAAAACCTTTATAAAGCATTAAAATTTATGCAAAAAATGAAGCAAATTTTTAACGCTTTTTCTTCCCCCGAATTATTTAAAAATTGCTAAAATATAAGGGACTTTATATAAGGGAAGTTTCCCCATATTTTTATTTAGGAGGTTGTATGCCAATTTGGATTTTTCGCTGTGCTACTTTAGGTGCATTTGCGTACCTTACGTATAATTTTATTCACAAAGACACCATCACGTTGTTGTGGGGGTTGTTGTGCGGTGCTATTGTTGTCGCCGGGGAAGTGCTTTTTAAGCGTTTTCGCCTGATTAAAATTATGATTGCGTGTACCGGGTTTTTGATGGGATACGTATTGTATATTTTGATAGATTACGGTGTTATGAATTTGAACCATGCGGATACCTCGGCGTGGTGGGCTTTATATGATGCCAAAATTAAAATCGGACTCTTGGTGTTTGGCGTATTAGCCGCCATTTGGAAATCGCGTGAATTAGAAGGGCTTTCGTATAAAGGGCATCTCTTAAAAGTTGCCGATATCACTTCTTTGATAGACGGCCGCATTGTAGATTTGTGTGAAATAAACTTTTTATCCGGTATTATTGTTTTGCCGGTATTTGTGTTAGATGAACTGAATAAAATGGCATCTTCCAGCGATCCGTTGGAGCGCGCCAAAGGTCGCCGTGGGTTAGATGTGGCGACACGTTTACAAGAACTAAAAGAAATTACAGTTCGCATTACTAATAAAAACGTCAAAGCCCCTACCATGGAAGAGAGAATTGTTAAGTTGTCTAAAAGTTTGGATGCTGAGGTGGTTACGTTAGATTTCAATGTCAATAAAGCGGCTGTTTTGCAAAATGTGATTGCGCTTAACATTGCCGATTTAACAACGGCTCTTAAACCGGTTGTGTTGCCGGGGGAGAGTATGTCGTTATTTGTAATGAAAGAAGGGAAAGAAAAAGACCAGGGCATCGGCTACTTGGATGACGGCACGATGGTAGTAGTAGAAGATGGGCGGAAATCTATCGGCAAACGGGTAGAAGTTTCCGTTTACTCCATTTTGCAAACATCTTCCGGTCGGATGATTTTTGCCCGGGTAAAATAAATTTTCTATGTCAAAAGAGCCGGGTTTTTCATCCGTAGTTATTGTAGCCGGCGGAAGTGGGCGCCGTATGGGGCGGCCCAAGCAAATGCTTCCGCTAGGCGGAAAACCGGTACTTGTGCGTACAATACAGGCATTTAAGCAAGTGCCTTCCGTGCGGCAAATAGTAGTAGTAACGCCTTCTTGCAACTGGCCCGAAGTACTTAAATACATCAGCGACGTGGAATTTACCGATCCCGGAGCCACGCGTCTAGAATCTGTTAAAAACGGTTTTGCTTGCGTAGATAAATCTGCACAAATCGTAGCCGTGCACGATGGGGCTCGTCCGTTGGTTAATCCGACGCACATAGGGGATTGTTTGCAAGCCGCTCAAACGTATGGCGCTGCCGTTTTGGCTGTTCCGGTAAAGGATACCGTTAAAGTGGCGGAAAATGAATTTGTGGCCCGTACGTTGGATAGAAACACCCTTTGGGCCGCACAAACGCCGCAAGCATATCGGCGAGAAGTTTTGCAACGAGCATTGGAAGAATTTGGCTCGCAAAAAGACGCCACCGACGAGTCGCAACTTGTGGAAAAAACAGGCGTGAAAGTACGGTTGGTACCATCGGACTATGCCAATAACAAAATTACCACACCGGAAGATTTGATTTTTGCGGAGGCGTTAGTGAATAAACAGGTTATTTATCGTACCGGATTAGGGTTTGACTTACACCGTTTGGAACCGGGAAGAAAGTTGTTTATCGGCGGGGCTGAAATTGCACATACAAAAGGTTTTTTGGGCCATAGCGACGGGGATGTAGTTTTGCACGCGTTATGTGATGCGCTTTTAGGGGCTTTATGCGAAGGGGAGATCGGCATTTTATTCCCGCCGACGGATCCTTCCATTAAAGGTATTTGCAGTGTGGATATTGCTAAAAAAGTGTTGGGAATAGTCCGCCGTCGCGGGGCTGAAATTGAGCATATAGATGCTACCCTTATTACGGAAGAACCTAAAATAAAACCGCATTATGATGCCGTCAGAAAAAGTTTGGCAAATGTGTTTGAAATTCCTTTAGAAAAAGTCAGTTTTAAATCTAAAAGCCACGAAAAAGTGGGCGAAATCGGGCGCGGCGAGGCCGCTATGTGTCACGCTGTTGCTACTGTTAAAATTACCAATCGGGAGACAATATGAAAATTCGTTTAGTTATTCTATGTTTAGTTGCCGTTTTTTTAAGTGCTTGCGGAGCCAGTACTTCATACAGTTCTCGCAAGAAAGTTACCCAGGGTATTGATTATTCGCATTATGGAAAAAACGAAGCATACTATGAGTTTTCTTCCGCTATCCCGGACGATGAGCCCAACGCATTTACCGATCATTTAGCGGCTCAAGAAGTAGCACAAACTAAATCGGAAACAGAAGAAGAATTAGGAGAAGACGAAGATTTTGTTTCCGAAGGGTTGGCTAATTCGTATCACACGTACGGCGATGTGGTGGTTACGGTTGCTTCGCGAAAGTTTGATTTAGGGGCTAAGGCTACCCGCAAAGAAATGTCGCAATTGGAGATGGCCATTAAAAAAGCCTACTCCAAAGCCTTGCGTACGTATCAACCTTCCGGTTTTACATACACTATGACCAGTGCCGGTTCGGTAAATCCTCTCTCGGCGGTGCAAGTGCAATGCCGTATGAGCGAACGTTCGGCTAATAATATCGGCGAAAAAGTTTGCAAGTTGTTTTTTGAGCAGACGCGTCTTTCTTATATACAACTCACGCAAGAGGCCCAAAAATGATTCGTTTGTATAATACTGCCACCCGCCGGAAGGAAGATTTTGTCCCGCAACATAAGGACAATGTCACGATGTATTGCTGCGGACCGACAGTATATAATTTTGCACATATCGGCAATTTGCGCACATACATTTTTGAAGATTTACTTTCTCGTACGTTGCGTTTAGAGTATCCGCTAACCCACGTGATGAACGTAACCGACGTGGGACACTTGGTTTCCGATGCCGACGATGGCGAAGATAAAATGGAAGTGGGTGCTGCCCGCGAAGGCAAAAGCGCGTGGGATATTGCAAAATTTTATGAACAAAAATTTTGGCAAGATTATGATGCGTTGCACTGCACTCGCCCGACAATTATCAGCCGTGCAACGGAACATATTTCCCCGATGATTGAGTTAGTTAAAACGTTGGAAGAAAAAGGATATACCTACCGTACAAGCGACGGTATTTATTACGATACTTCTAAATTTGCTCATTATGATGCGCTCGTAGGGCACGCTCACATTTCCGGTTTGCAGGGTGGGGCACGTGTGGAAATGAGTGATGAAAAACGCAATCCGACCGATTTTGCCTTGTGGAAATTTTCGCCTAAAGACAAGAAACGCCAAATGGAGTGGGACAGCCCGTGGGGAGTTGGTTTCCCCGGGTGGCACATTGAGTGTTCCGCTATGGCTATGAAATACTTGGGCAACACGTTGGATATTCACTGCGGCGGTATTGACCACGTAACTATTCATCACACCAACGAAATTGCCCAAAGCGAAGCCGCTACCGGGCAAAAATATGTGAACTATTGGATACACGGTGAATTTTTGATTTTGCGTTCCGGTAAAATGTCCAAATCCGGCGGCACGTTTGTAACGGTAGATGTGCTTAAAGAAAAAGGATATGAACCGTTAGCATATCGGTATTTATGTTTAGGGGCACATTACCGCACGCAATTAGAATTTTCTTACGAAAGTATGGACAGCGCGGCCAAGAGTTTAAAAAATTTACGCGCACTTACTGCGCAAATTGGGCAGGAATCGGCCCATACGGCAAAAGAAACAGAAAACAGCCGTGCATGGAAAACAAAATTTATACAAGCCATGCAAGATGATTTAAATGCCCCCAAAGCATTGGCTGTAACGTGGGAAGCCGTGCGTTGCGGAGATTTGTCGGCGGCGGAAAAATGGGATTTCTTGCAAACGGCAGAATCTATTTTATCGTTAGATTTGTTAAAAGAAGAACAATCGGTGCGCCCTTCTTTGCCCGCGGATGTGTTGGCCTTGTTAGAGGAGCGCGTTGCTGCACGGCAAGCCAAAGATTGGAAAAAATCAGACGAGTTGCGTGACGCGATTTTACAAAAAGGATATATCGTCAAAGATACCCCCCAAGGGCAACAAACGGAGAAAAAATAATATGAAACTCAAAATACCTGCTGCTTTTTTACGCCGTATCCCGAAAGCCGATTTGCACGTTCATTTAGACGGCTCTCTACGCCTTTCTACGCTGATTGATTTGGCAAAAAAACATGGGATAGAACTCCCCGCGTATACGGAAAAGGGCTTGCGTCAAAAAGTTTTTAAAGATAAATACGCGTCTTTGGTAGAGTATTTAAAAGGGTTTAGTTATACCGATGCTGTGATGCAAGATGCTCCAAGCATAGAACGCATTTCTTATGAATTAGGGCAAGATGCTATTGCCGAAGGCGTGCGGTATATGGAAGTACGTTTTGCCCCGCAATTACACGCTAACGGGTCTCTTACGGCCCAAGAGGCTATTCGCGCGGTGGCCCGTGGTTTAACCCGCGCTCAAGAAGAACATAATACTTCTGCCGCGGTTCAAAATGGAGATGAATTGGAATTCCACTTTGGTATTATCGCGTGTGCCATGCGTAATTTTAATAAGTTTATGTCTCCGTATTATGCAACCCTTATCGGCACACTAACACAGTTTTCAAAAAGCGAAATTGTTGGAATTGCGTCTTTGGAACTTGCCAAGATGATTGTAAAAATGGTTAACGAAGAGCATTTGCCGATTGTTGGGTTTGACTTGGCCGGTGAAGAGGCGGGTTATCCGGCGGCCGATCATGTGGCGGCTTATCGTTATGTGCACCGGCATTTTATACGCAAAACAGTCCACTCCGGCGAGGCATACGGGCCGGAATCTATTTTCCAAGCCATTACCGAGTGTTACGCTAACCGCATTGGGCACGGCACGCATCTTTTTTCGGCGGATATGATTAAAGACCGCAAAGTAACCGACAAACAGGCCTATGTGGACTCGTTAGCAAACTACCTGGCCAGCGAGCGTATCGGCGTGGAAGTTTGTTTAACAAGCAACTTGCAAACGTTGCCGGAGATTAAATCGGTTAAAAATCATCCCATTAAAGAGATGATAAAACACGGGTTGCCTGTTACTATCAATACCGATAACCGCTTAGTTTCTAATACTTGCGTTACCAAAGAAATGGAACTGCTTGTCAAAAACATTCCCCTGTCTCCCAAAGATTTAAAGAACTTGGTCATTGCCGGTTTTAAGAGTGGGTTTTTCCCGGGGGCTTATACGGAAAAACGGAAATTCGTGCGTAAAGTAATTGACCGCTATAACGCGCTGGCCAAGGAGTATGGCATACCGTTATATTAGTGTTTTATAGGCAATTTAACACGCGGCGGATATACTTTGCCGCGTGTTTTTTTGCGTCATTTTCATCAGTAGCAAAATCAATGAGCGGAGCCACTTTCAAGGCGGGAAGATTTTTTTTGTGTAAAACGGAAAAATCCGCTTGTCCGCAAATAAATAATACGGGTTTATTGTGTTTTTTGGCTAAATGCAAAACGACGCCCGGTGCTTTTCCGTAAAATGTTTGTGCGTCTAATTTTCCTTCACATGTGATGATTAAATCGGCCCAAGAAAACCATTTTTCCAAGCATGCTTTTTTAAAAAGATGTTCTGCTCCCAAACATAATTTGGCACCTAAACAAGCGTATAGTCCGGCCGCAATCGCGCCGGCAGCCCCGGTGCTTGGGACATGAGCAATCTTTTTTCCGGTTGTTTTTTGCAAGACTTTCTCCCATACGGTTAATGCGCGTTCCAACATATCTACCTGTTTAGGGGAAGCCCCTTTTTGCGGGCCGAAAACGCGGGCTGAACCAAGCGGGCCGAGTAGCGGGTTTTTTACGTCTGCAATTCCTATAATTTTAATTCCTTTAAAAAGTTTTTTTAAAGGGGATAATTCCAGTTGTTTTAATTTTAACAAGGCTTGTGCACCGGGCAAAAGTTCGCCGCCGTTTTTGTCGTATAAACACGCTTTGCAGGCTTGCACCATCCCCGCGCCGCCGTCATTACATGCCACTCCGCCAAGCCCCACATAAATTGTTTTGGCGCCGCGTTTAACCGCGGCAGATAACACTTGGCCAACTCCGTAAGAGGATGCTCCCAAGGGATCCAACTCTTTTGGGGTGGCATTTCCAAGCCCGCAAATTTGGGCAGTCTCCAATACGGCGGTTTTTTGGTCGGATAATAAGAGAAAAGGGACTCGTTTGTTTTTTAAGAAGGCATTTTTGGCGGTTACAAAAACGGTTTTGGCGTGAGGATCTAATGATTTAAAAAAATCTAACAATCCGTCTCCGCCATCGCAAATAGGCCACGTGCGCAATGTATGGACAGGGGTTAATGTGCGTAAAAAAACTTGCCCCGCTTTTCGCGCGGAGAGAGAACCTTTTAGCGCGTTGGGCAGAGCAAGAATTTTCATTAAAATTTCCAACTTAATTGCACTTGTGCCACGGTGTTAGAAGCGGCGGAATCTTTCAGTACCTTCTTGCGCGGTGAAAACACTTGGCGTACTTCTAACCCGAGCATTAAATCATCAATCCACGTTTCCACACCTACCCCCGCGGCCCCGGACAAGCCATTGGAAGAAACAGAATCGCTGACGGCAGTTGTGGCGTTTTTCAATCCGTGATAATTCAGCGAGAGCATTTCGTATTGGGCGGTTCCCGTTAAGTAAAAAGCGAAGCGGCTTTTTGGATTTATATAATAATTGGCGGCGGCTCCCAGCGCAAAAGCACTCCCGCTGGAACTTAATTCATAGGCATCGGTTCCGCTTTGTAAATTGTATTTTTTGTTAGATATATTGAAGAAAGAGACGGTTGGGCCTAACCAAAGATTGCTTTCTTTAACGCGCCATAAAAATTTGCTGGATACGGCTACCCCTGTTTTGCCCATATCCAAGCCTTCGTCGCCTAAATCAATGGTATCAGATCCGATGGGGAGTTCTCCTTTTGCTTTTAAATCAAGGGGGATAGCGCCTATCTGAACAGCGAAGTATTTAGAGAAGTTTTTTTCTACCCGTTTAACGGACTTGGGAGTTGTTTTTGCTTGCGCCTTTTTGGCGGATAATTCTTCTTTGGCCGCGGCGGCATATTCTTTGGGGGAAATGGCCCCGGATTTTACGTTTTTGAGGAAGGCTTCTTCGTCGCTTAACGGTTTGGCGGCGGTCTGTTGTATTTGCGCGGATGGAGTTTGCACCTGTCCGTTTACCACGGCTGCTTTGCGGGCATTAAACACTTGGTCAATGTCGGAATCAAAAGTCAGTCCGCCGGCGGTTACGGCACCGGTAGCAGCGGCGGCTTGGGCTGCTTCTTGAGCAACTTTGGCTTGTTGCTCTTGTTCAATTTTTTTCTCTACAAATTCTTGTTGAGCGTTCTTGCCGCGGTCGTAATCATACGCTTCTATGGAAACGATTTGCGGCATATCTATATTAACGACGGTCCCGTCGTCAGTTTGCAGTTTGAGGTTAAATTCATCCATGTCCAAAATAATACCTACTAACTGCGAACCGCCTTTTAAAATAAGACGATGTTTGTCGGGCAAAATTTGTTCAATATCGCGTTGGTTAAGGGTAATGTTCCCGTAAGAAGTAGCCAAGTTAAGCGTGTATTCTGTTTGTGATAAAATAGACCCGCTAATAAGTGAGCCGTCTTTCATCTTAAGCGTTTCGGCTTGCACGGCTAATGTAACGAAATAACATAAAACAAGAAGAACAAATTTCTTCATACGGCTGTCCTATGACCAGGTAAAAGGGCGCGCTTGCGCGCGCCCTCAAATAGTTATTTACCTTCTTCGGTGGCTTTTGCCTCGCAGCAGCACGGGGCTACGGCTTGTTTAATTTTGCGCAAAGCCTGCAAAATTTTTGCAACGGTTAAAAACCCGATAGCCACACCGGCTTCGCTAAGGGTATAACCAAGCAAAATCATCCACATGGTGCTTCCGGTAAAAGCCGGGTGCGTCAAAATGGAGATGGCTTGGTAGATAAGATGGGCTAACGTGAGATAAAATAATACGATAAACACGATAGACAACCCCTTGAGGCACAACCAGTTGTGCGGATACCATTTAGCATATTTGCAGCATTTAGACATAGCATGACTCCTTATATCATAGATAGGGAAATTTTCCCTTACCTACATTGTATCAAAAGAACGAAGTTTTGTTTAGTTTGTTTGGGTTTTATTTTGCAGTAGAACGCGTAACGTTTGCAAAATTCGCATTAGGCAAGCGCTTGCGGCGCATAATAAAAAACTTTGAAAAAGCGCCAGAAACAATATCCGACGTGCGGGGATTAACTCGGCAGAAAACAAAGAGTATATCAACTGCACCAGAGAATAAAAACCCACCACAAAAGCAATATAAAAAAGCACTTGGCAAATAACAATAAGTGCACCGGTTTTTATCCAACGATGCGGGAGAATGTTTTTAAGCACGGTTCACCTCTTGTAAAAGTTCTTTGGCGTGATTAAATGCGGCGGATGTTTTGGCGCTGTTTCCTCCCAGCATACGGGCAATTTCGGTGGTTAGCGTTTCGCCAACTAAGGGAGAAATGGTCACATTGGTAGAATTTTTGGTGGCGGTTTTTTCTACATGAAAATTAAAGTGCGCTTGAGCGGCTACCTGTGCTAAATGGGTAACGCATAAAACCTGTTTCCCGTTGGCGGCCAAGCGTAATTTTTGTCCGACCAAATGTCCGGTTTCTCCGCCGATACCGGCATCTATTTCGTCAAAAACCATTACCGGCACGGTGGGAGCAAGCACGGTTTTAAGCCCCAACATTACGCGGGAAATTTCACCGCCTGATGCGATATTCTTTAACGGGCGCAAGGCTTGACCGGGATTGGGTGAGAATAAAAACTCTACTTTGTCAGCCCCGGTAGAAGTGATGTTTTCTTCATCCATTTCTACGGCTACGGAAAATTTAACTTGATTAAATCCAAGCGGGCGGATTTCTTCGGTAATCAATCGGGCTAATTTTTCGGCCGCTTTCATTCGTTTGTCATGTAAGGAGCGGGCAAGTTTTAATACGTGTTCGTGCGCGGTTTTTAAATCATTTTCTAAATCTTGTTCGTGTTCTTCGGCGTGTTGCAGATTTTTGATTTTCAGGCGCAAATCGTCTGCGGTGGCAAGTACGTCAGTTAGTTCCGGGCCGTATTTGGCTTTTAAGCGTTTCAATTTTTCGTGACGCGTGAGCATTTTGTCCAGTGCGTTGGGATCCACATCCATATCGTCTTTGTAACTGCCGAGTGTTTGGGCGGCGTCTTCCAACGTAACAAGCGCGGTGTTAACATCTTGCGACAGGGCCATCAAATTATCATCTAATTCAGCCATCTGCGTCAGCAATTTAGCCGCGCGGGAAGTGCGTGAAGCGGCAGAATTTTCGGTGTTATACAATTCTTCGTAGGCTTCTTCGGCCATTTCCAAAAGTTTGCCCGCGTGTTTGAGTTTGGGCAAGGCGGTTTCTAATTGCACGTCTTCATCGGCGGTCGGATGTACATCTTCAATTTCTTTTAATTGATAAGAATATAAATCCAGCAAGCGTTCTTTTTCTTGTGCGCTTAAACGGATAGCGTCTAATTTAGCAATAATTTCTTGCTCGGTTTGGTAGGCTGTTTGCATGTGTGTAAGCAAATCACCGTGCTTGGCAAAATGGTCTAATAAGTTTAAATGCACCGAGGCGTGAAGGAGACTTTGGTGGTCGTGTTGCCCGTGGAAATCTACCAAATAGCGGCCGATTTGGGCCAAGGTGGTTACGGTAACGGCGCGCCCATCTATTTGTGCTTTGCCTTTGCCCTTTTTATCTAATTCGCGCCGTAAGGTAAAACGGTCTGCGGATAAGTGGTATTGGGTGCGTATATCGGTAGGTAAACAGGCGCTTTTAAATTCAGCGGTTACGCACATGCGCTCGGCTCCGTCTTTAATAACAGACACATCTCCGCGCGCGCCAAGCACAAACCCCAACGCTTCTATTACAATAGATTTTCCGGCCCCGGTCTCACCGGAAAAAACGGTTAGTCCTTCCGAAAAATCAAGCGTCATATCGTCAATAATGGCAAAATTTTGAACGTGCAGGTGCGTAAGCATTTTAGCGGCACCCCCAATTTAGTTTTCGGTTTAACATAGCAAAATAATCGCGTTCCGGAGTCATTAAAAATCGGGCGTTTCGCGCAGCCCGTGTGATTTGCACAGTGCTGCTAGCAGTAAGCGATAAATTGACTTGCCCGTCTAAACTTAAATAAGCCCCGTCTAAAGAAGTTTTTAAAATCGGGCGTAAAACAAGGGATCCGTCGGCGGGCAATAAAAGCGGCCGTTGCGTAAGGGTGTGGGCACAAATCGGGGTAACGAGCAATCCTTCCACCCCGGGTGCTACAATCGGGCCGCCCGCTGCCAGTGCATACGCGGTAGAGCCGGTAGGCGTGGAAACCAATACGCCGTCACCAAAATAGGGCGGCAGTTGGCGGGTATTAAAATCGGCCTGTACGGTGAGTGCACGCGGTTTGTCTGCGCGCAATACACAATCATTTAGGGCACAAAAATGTTGTTTTTTCCCGTCGGGAAATTGCACGCAGACGGATAACATCATCCGCTCGCAAAGCAAAAAATTTCCTTTTAAAATATCCGCTAAAACTTGTTTAAAATCTTCTTTTTCACACGTTGCCAAAAAACCGAGCGTGCCGCAGTTGATACCTAATATCGGCACTTGCAACGCAGCCGCTTCACGCGCGCAGCGCAGCAAGGCGCCGTCTCCACCCATACAAATGAGCAAGTCGTTTTGGTCTAAATTTTCAAAGTCCGTGCTAACGCGCACCGCTATTTTTTGGGCGGAAAGCCAGGCGGCCACTTCTTTTGCCAAAGGGGCATTGAGGGGCTTTTGGTCATTATAAAAGACAAGTATGCGGGAAAAATTCATTGTACTTTCATTTTAGCAAAAAAGGCGTTAGGCATTAAACTGTAGCCGTTTTATGGCGCGTGAGCAGGGGTTAAAATGGTACAATATAATCATATAGGGGGAAGTATGTGGGATTATACCGATAAAGTGATGGATCATTTTAAAAACCCGCGCAATGTGGGGACTATTGAAAACGCAGACGGCACCGGCCAAGTGGGCAGTTTAATTTGCGGGGATGCGCTGCGTTTAACGATTAAAGTAAACAAAGAAACCGAAGTCATTGAAGATGCCAAGTTTGAAACGTTCGGTTGTGCCAGCGCGATAGCGTCTTCTTCTATGTTGACCGAAATGGTGAAAGGTAAAACATTGGAAGAAGCATCCCGCATTACCAACCAGGATATTGCGGATGCGCTAGGCAATTTGCCGGCCGAAAAAATGCATTGCTCGGTAATGGGTATGGAAGCGTTGGATGCCGCTATCCGCAGTTATCGTCAGGGGGGAAAACCGGTAGAGTTTGAACAACAAGAAGAAAAAATTATTTGTCATTGTTTTAATGTATCCGAAGAAGCCATTATTAAAGCCGTTCGCTTAAATCATTTGAAAACAGTGGAAGATGTTACCCACTTTACCAAAGCCGGCGGTGCGTGCGGCCGGTGCAAGGGGGAAATCCAAAAGATTTTAGATAAAGTTAATGGTGCTGCTCCGGCGGAAATTACGAGCCAAAAACCCTATAGCGAAAAAACGATTGTGGAAAAAATCAAAGCCGTTGAAAAAGTATTGGAAGAAGAAATTCGTCCGAAATTAAATCGCGACGGCGGCTCGGCGGAACTTGTTGATTTGGCGGGCAGTACGGTTAAAATTCGGTTGGTGGGGATGTGCAGCGGTTGTGTGAATGCGCAAGCCACTATCAAAAATTTTATAGAAAAAACACTCCAAGAAAAGTTGGATAAATCTATAATCGTTGAGCAGGCGTAAGGATGAAGGAAATTTATTTGGATAATAATGCAACAACTCGTTGCTATCCGCAAGTGGTGGAAGCCATGATGCCTTATTTTAGTGACAAATACGGCAATGCTTCCAGTATGCACACTTTCGGCGGTCAGAACCGACACGCAATTGATGCGGCTCGTCATCAAATGGCTGCTCTTATCCATGCTGCTTACGACGACGAAATTATTTTTACTTCTTGTGCTACCGAAAGTAACGATGCGGTGCTTTTTTCGGCGGCGGAAGCCTTTCCGGATAAAAAACATATTATTACTTCGGCGGTGGAACACCCGGCTGTTTTAGAGCCTTGCCGGCTATTGGAGAGCCGGGGTTGGCGAATTGATTTTATCCGCGTAGATGAACAGGGACGTTTTGATTTAGAAGAATTGAAAAGTTTGATAGATGAGGATACCTCTTTAGTGTCTGTAATGTGGGCCAACAACGAAACAGGAACGATTTTTCCCATTAAAGAAATTGCGCAAATTGCTCATGCACACGGAGCGCTTTTTCATACGGATGCGGTGCAGGCCGCCGGAAAAATACCGATAGATGTACAAAAAGTCGGTGCCGATTTTTTATCGGTTAGTGCACATAAATTTCATGGTCCTAAAGGTATCGGTGCGTTGTATGTACGCCGCGGGGCGCGTTTTGTGCCTTATTTGGTGGGAGGCCATCAAGAAAAACATCGTCGGGCTGGTACGGAAAATGTACCCTATATTGTGGGTATCGGCAAAGCCGCAGAATTGGCGCAAAAGCGTCTAACCGATGGCAGTGTGCAAAAAATTGCCGCCTTGCGCGATAAGTTGGAAAAAGGTATTGTGGCGGCTATTCCTGATGTTAAAATCAATGGCGACGTACAAAACCGCGTGCCGAATACCACCAATATCAGTTTTGGGTATATTGAAGGCGAATCTATTTTGATGTACTTGAATGATTTTCATGTTTGTGCGTCTTCTGGCTCGGCGTGCACGTCGGGCTCGTTGGAGCCGTCTCATGTGCTCAGAGCCATGAAAGTGCCGTTTGAATTTGCGCACGGGTCTATCCGGTTTTCGCTATCGGATGAAAACACGGAAGCGGAAATTGATTTGGTGCTCAAGGAATTGCCGCCCATTATTGAGCGGCTGCGCGCCATCTCGCCGTTTTACAAACAACGCAGTTGATAGTTACCGCCCGCTTGAAAACCGGGCGGCTATATTTCCACAAAGGAGAAAAGGATGAAACGATTAGTACTTTTGCTTACCGCGCTTGTTTTGCCATTTGCACTCAGCGCTAAAAATACCGTAGTCTATCACACCAGCGATACGCACGGATATTACTATGCCCAGAAGGGGATAGGTGGTTTCGCTGCGCTGGCGGCGGTTGTGAAAAACGGTCCCCAAAATTATTTACTTTTAGATAGCGGGGATTTTTCCAACGGGACCGTGGAGGCTAAAAATTCTCAAGGCCTTAAAAGTGTGGAAATTATGAACGCATTGAAATATGATGCGGCTACCATCGGCAATCATGAGTTTGATTTTAAAGATGCGGCGGTGGCGCCTATGCTGCAAAAAGCGCAGTTCGCTATTTTAGCGGCCAACTTTGTGCAAGCCGGTACGCTTAAATATCCTGCCCACGTAGCACCGTATAAAATATTTACCCGCAACGGCGTGAAAATTGCGGTTATCGGCTTGGCTAATAATCATCCCACGCAGGAAACCACTCGTTATGCGTTTACCAAACCGTTAGAAGCACTGGAAACGGCGCTTGTTCAAGCAGAAAGGCAGAAACCTGACGTGGTGGTAGTCCTTGTGCACGATTCTATGGCCGACGACAAACACGGAGCGAAAGGTTCGTATGTGGCTGAAATCGCAGAAAAGTTTGCGGGGCGCGTTCACGTAGTATTAGGCGGGCATGCACATAAAATTATCCAGAACAAAAAAATAAACGGCGTGCTTTTTGTGGAAAGTGGTTGTTATACTAAAAATGTAAGCAAAGTTACGATTACTACCGACGATAAAACCGGTAAGTTCGTATCGGCAAAATCAGAAATTATCCCCTTGTATATCAACAAAACCGGTCAAGATGCTGATATTTTAAAATTAACCGAACGCTTACGCGAGCCCGGCGTAGATGAGGTGCTTGGTTATACGGAAGAACCCATGCCCAAACGGGCCAGTGATCCTAAATTTTTAGACAATTCGTTAGATAACTGGGTGGCTGATTTAGGTCGGGAATATGCCGGGGTAGATGTATTTATTACCAACACCGGCGGCACACGGGCCGATATGCCGCAAGGAGCGGTTACCAAACGAGATGTCATCAATATTCATCCGTTTGAAAATACGGTTACGCGTATGACGGTAGACGGCCGTATGTTAAAACGCATTGTAAAAAGCGGGCTTTCTAAAGGGAAAACGCGTTTTGCTTATTCCGGTTTGGCCGTCAGCCTTACCTATAATAAAAAAGGCAAAGTAAAAGATTTGCGCATTTGGGTAAACACGAAACCGCTTGAAAATCATAAAAATTATACAATTGCGACCAATTCATTTATTGCCCAGGGCCGCAGCGAAGGGGCTATTTTTAAATCTATCCCCGACGATAAAAAGACAGAAGTGGGTACTAAAAATATCCGCCAACTTATAGAAGAAGGATTGCGCAAAGGTACGCGCAAAGAGCCGATTAAGCCCGGGCCGGAAGGTCGCGTGGCCGTAAGATAAGCGGCAGAGTGCTATGAGAAAAAGTCGTGTATTTGTCTTTTTGCTAACGTTCTTCTTGGGTGCTTGTGCCCAAGAAGAACCTACGCATTTGGATATTTTTTACACGGCAGATGCACAAGGTTTTTATCAAAGCCGCCCAGAGCCGCGATTTGCTAACCAGCAAACGGGCGGCTATGGGGTGCTTAAGGCTTTTCTAAGCCAGCGCACCGAACCGTATTTATTATTTGACGGCGGGAACTGGTTTGGTTCTGCGCCCGAATCCGCTATCACACAAGGCGCATTTATTACACCTTTTTTAAAAGAAATCCCTTATACGGCTTCTTCTTTGAGCGATAAAGATTTCCTTTTCGGTTGGCCGGCGTTACGCGGGATCGTGCGCGAACTGCCTTACCCGGTGGTGGTATCTAATTTAAAATTAGATAACCAAATTCCCTGGCCGATGCACGATTACCAAATTTTTACACAAAACGGGATCAAGGTAGGCATATTTGGGTTAGTCAGCCCCGAAGCGTTGCGCACGCACCGAACGCGTCTGGCCGGATTTTCCGTGCAAAACCCGGTGGAAATTGCCGCACAGATGGTGGCGCTCTTGCAAAGCAAAGGGGTGGATTTTATTATTTTACTTAGTGCGCTGGAAGATAATACGGCTGATACTCCGGCCGATGCGCTACTCGCCGAAGAAGTGCCGGGAATCAATTTGATTTTAAGCGCCAATAAAGACCACGAAACCGCGGAAACCGACAAGATCAACCAAACCCATTTGATTTATCCGGGTGCAAAACTAGATAGCGTGGGCTTTGTGCATGTTGTTTTTGATAAAAATAATCAAGTGCAAGACGTAACCTTTGAAGATATCCCTTTGGTAAAGGATACATGGGGAGAAGATGAATCTTTGGCCATGCAGGCCCAACATTTCCAAGATGAAACGCAACATAAATTAAATGCTCGCGTGTCTAAATCGGAACGGGAAATTATTACGTTGCGCGGGAGAGAGTCGGTCCTGGGCAATATGCTGGCCGATTGTTTGTATAAATGGTCTAAATTAGACGGGGCTATTTTAAATGCGGATTCCATCCGCAGTTCGCTACCGGCGGGTGTTATTACGGAATATGATTTATATAAAATGTACCCTTACGGGGACAATATCACGTTTTTAACGATGCGTGGGGAGATGTTTATAAAAGCATTGGAAGCCTCTTTGGCGGCTAAAGATAATTTTCCGCAAATTGCCGGTTTTACGGTAGAGTATCAAGTGGGGCAGTCCGGCAAAACAATCAAAAAAATAACGTTAAATAACGGTCGTATTGTGCGCCCGCAAGATACGTACCGTTTGGCTGTAACCGATCACGTGCTGGCCGGCGGTTTCGGACACGATTATTTTATAGACTCGTTGGAATTTAAAAACACCTTTGTGGAAGCCCGGCAGATTATGCGTGCGTGCTTGGTACGACAAAAACAAGTGTCCCTTCCTAAAACCGGCCGTTGGAAATTGGTTAAATGAAATTTATTCATTCACTTACTATTGGTTCTGTAACTTTACCTAATAATTTAGTATTGGCGCCTATGGCCGGTATTACAGATTCACCTTTCCGGGTGCTTTGTTTGCAAGGAGGGGCAGGCCTTGTTTGTGCGGAAATGGTTTCTGCCCACGCGCTTCATTACGGTAATGCCAAAAGCGGAAGGATGCTACAAGTAAGCCCCAAAGAGCACCCGGTGTCCATGCAGATTTTCGGTTCCGATGAACAAACCATAGAAGAAGCCGCCCGTCAGGCTCAAGCAACCGGAGCAGACATCATAGATTTAAATGCCGGTTGTCCTGTAAAAAAAATCAACAAGGCCGGAGCCGGATGTGTGCTAATGAAAGATGAAAAAAAACTGGCGCGGCTTTTAACGGCGGCAGTTAAAAGCGTAACCGTTCCCGTTACTCTAAAAACGCGCATTGCGTTAAATCACAAAGAATTTTTGGGGGCGCGGCTGGCAAAACTGGCCGAAGATTGCGGTGCGGCGGCCGTTGCTTTGCACGCCCGCGCGGCGGTGGATATGCATAGCGGAGAGCCTAATATAGATGCTCTTGCCCAAGCGTGTGCGGCGGTTAAAATTCCCGTGATAGGAAATGGCGGCGTAACGGACTTTGCGCGTGCAAAACAATTTTTAGAGGCGGGCTGTGCGGGCGTGATGATTGGGCGCGGTGCCGTTGGCAACCCTTTTATTTTTCAAGATATTATAGACTCCTTTTCCGGCCAAATTCCGCAAGGCCTCACGCCGAAAAAGCGGTTGGGAGTTTACCTAAAACTGATTGAAGAAAACGTGGCTTATTATGGGGAACGTGTCGGCATTAACCGTAGCCGCAAAACGGCCGGATATTGGATAAGCGGATTTCCAAATGCAGCCGCGGTGCGTGGTGAATTTGTACGTTTGGATATGTTGCGGCAAGTGCGGACCTTGCTTTTGCAAGCGCAACAAATGTTGTAAAAGCAAAAAAAATGAGAAAAAAATCTTTCATTTTGTTATAATATATAAGAAACCACGAGTCATTACTACGCGCGGCTACCACTCCGTGCGAAATAATTACAAAAGGTAGAAACTAAACATGACAAAAACATTTTTACCTTCCGTTAAGGAAGTAGAAACCACCCGTAAATGGCATCACATTGATGCCACGGGCCAAACCCTGGGCAGATTGGCAACCAAAATTGCCGTGCTCTTAATGGGTAAACATAAAAAAACATATACGCCTCATATGGACTGCGGAGATTTCGTCGTAGTAACCAATGCGGGCAAAATCAAATTGACCGGTAAAAAAATGGAGCAGAAAGTATATTTCTCTCACTCCGGTTACGCCAAAGGCGCGAAGGAAACTCCGGTAAAAAGAGTGCTTGAAAATAATCCTACCCGCGTGTTGGAACTTGCGGTGAAACGCATGTTAGATGAAAACAAACTCCGCGCGCCGCGCATGAAACGCTTGCGCTTGTTTGCCGGCGAAGAGCACACCTTCACGGAACGCATGGGTAAATAAGAGGGAAATTTATGAACAATACCAAAGACTTAAAAACCGGAAGAAGAAAAACCTCTGTAGCGCAAGTGTCGCTGTTGAAAGGTAAAGGAAACATTACGGTCAATGCTAAATCGTTAGACGAATATTTTGGCAACCACACCCGCTGCAAAGCGATGGTAAAATCTCCGTTAGTGGTCACCAACTTGGAAAAAGAATATGATGTTACCGCTCGTGTAAATGGCGGTGGTATTTCCAGCCAAGCCGGTGCGCTTCGCCACGCGATTGCCCGCTCTTTGGCGCAAATCAGCGAAGATATTAAAAAAACCGTTAAAAAAGCGGGCTACCTTACGCGCGATCCGCGTATGGTGGAAAGAAAGAAACCCGGTCAACCCGGTGCCCGCAAACGCTTCCAATTCTCCAAACGTTAATCGTTGGTTGTTGGAAACGGAAATACAATTCAAAAACCCCGTTCTTTCGAGCGGGGTTTTTTTGTGGTATGTGGTTAAAATATGCTATAGTAAAAGAGCAAACTATATATAAGGAGTACTTTATGAAAAAAGTATTGTTGCTTGCTGCAAGCACGTTGATGTTGGGTGCGTGCGCTACCCCTGTGACGGAAGCCGGGATGGCTATTTTTGCCCAAACCACCCAACCGTTAATGGTCACCGGTAGCACCGGAAACCGCACGGGCCGCGCTTGTGCGACGAACGTGTTAGGTATTCTCGTTTCCGGGGATATGTCGGTAGAAGCCGCTAAGAAAAACGGCAGAATTACCCAAGTAGCCTCTATTGATAAAGAAATCAAAGGCTATGGTATTTATGCTGAAGTCTGCACGGTAGTTACCGGCCGATAAGAAAGTGATTTTGTAACAAATATCCCCCGCGAAAAACGGGGGATATTTTTGCATTTAAAATTTAATTTTTCGTAGGCTTATTTAGTTGAACGTACCACAAAAATTCGGTGTTACCGTGTGTGCCTTTAATAGGGGACTCAATCACTTCGCCCGACTTGCCGCCGTATTTTTCTTTAATACTTTCAAAATAGTCTGTTACGCGCTTGATAGCCAGTTGTCGGTTCTCGTCGGTTTTTACAATACCGTGCGGCACTTGTTTGGGGGAAAGTTCAAATTGCGGTTTAATTAAAAAAACGATTTCGCTTTTGTCTGCCATTACCTTAAAAAGCGGCTCCATAATCATGGTGAGCGAAATAAAAGACACATCCACCGCGGCAAACTCCGGCGCGTTATCAAATAAATCGGCCGTCATGTAGCGTGCGTTAGTTTCGGGTTTGAAATAGAAATTTTTGTAACGTCGCATTTCGTCAGCCAGTTGCCCTTTGCCTACGTCTACCCCATACACTTCTTTGGCTCCGGCTTGAATCATGCAATCGCTAAACCCGCCGGTCGCAACACCGATGTCCACGCACACTTTATCTTTAACGGAAATGTTCCAATGGTTAAGTGCACCCGCCAATTTTAATCCGCCGCGCGACACGTACGGACACGATTTTTCTTTCAGTGAGATTTTATCTTCGGGCAAAATGGTACGGTCGGCGCGGGTATCCACTTCGCCGTTTACCAAAACTTCGCCCGCCATAATAGACGCTTGGGCACGGTTGCGGCTTGCAAAAAAACCTTGCTCCACCAAAGCCATATCCAAACGTAATTTTTTATTCGCCATCTGCGTTTTCCGCCAGTTCGGTGTTGAAAGGTTCCGTCATCATTTCCGCGCCTTTCTTTTTCAGTTCTTCCACCTTAAATTTAACGGTTTCCAACTTTTGCGCCAGTTCCTTGGAAAGCACAACGCCTTCTTCAAACAGTTTGACAGACGCGTCTAAATCGGTTTGTTCTTCTTCTAATTTCGCCACGATTTCTTCCAAACGTGCGAGTTGTTTTTCAAAATTAAATTTTGTTCCCATAAATACCTCACTTGACGTGCGTATAAATCATACCGTCACGAACTTGTATAAAAATATCTTCGCCGCTTTGTGTTTGTGCTACGCGGCTGATGACAGTGCCGTCTTGTTTGCGCGTAATGCTGTAGCCGCGTTTTAACACCGCTTGCGGGCCGAGTGCTTGTAATTTTTGCGCGGCCAGTTCAAAACGCGCGGAAAATTGCGCGCTTTTTTGCGCAAAGGCCGTTTCCAAACGTAGCGTTAAATCGTCTAGTTGTTGTTCTTTTTCTTGTGTAAGTACCGACGGACGTTTGAAAACGGGCGAATTAACCGCCAGGTCATAGCGGCGTTTGGCGCGCTCGTAAAATAAATTAACGGCTTGTAATAAACGCTTTTGTAAATCGGCAATATGTTCGTGCGTGTTTTGCGAATTTTTAACGACCAGTTCCGCGGCGGCAGATGGTGTGGGTGCGCGCAAGTCCGCTACGAAATCGGCTATGGTAAAATCAACCTCGTGACCGACGCAGGAAATGACGGGAATTTTGCTTTTGAAAATAGCGCGCGCGACGGTTTCTTCGTTAAACGCCCATAAATCTTCCAAACTGCCGCCGCCGCGGCCCAACAAAATCACGTCCGGTTTGGGGGTAAAGCGGTTGGCATCTTGTAACGCTTGGGCAATTTGCGGCGCGGCTTCGTCGCCTTGCACGAGCGTGGGAATAATTAAAATTTCCAAATGCGGACTGCGTCGTTTTAACACGGATAAAATATCGCGCACCGCCGCGCCGGTGGGCGAAGTGATAACGGCAATACGTTGCGGATAAGCGGGGATTTCTTGTTTGTGCTCCGGCGCGAAAAGTCCCTCTTGCTCCAGTTTCTTTTTTAGTTTTTCAAACTCTAAAAATAAATTTCCTTTGGTTAAAAGTTCTGCGCTTTTGGCTACAATCTGGTAGCGGCCTTGTTTGGCGTAACATGAAAAATCGCCGCCCACGCGCACTTGCATCCCTTCTTGTAATTGGTCGCCGTATTTTTTGGCATCCCATTTAAACATCACGCCGGAAAGGAGTGATTCGCGGTCTTTCAAATCAAAATATACGTGCCCGCTGGCGGCGGTGCGCAAGTTGCTCACTTCGCCTTCCACAAACACACCGCGAAACACGCCTTCCAGCATTTGCTTGACAGCGAGTGTGATAGCGGTAACGGTAAAAACTTGTCCGCGGAAAGGGGCCTCTTGCTCCATTTATTCTCCTTTGATTTTTTTAAGCCGTTCAATAAGTGCGGGTTCTTTGCCCAAATTCCCCGGCTCAAAAAATTTTTTCGGATATGGCATATACGGTTGTTTGACGTAGTGATTGGGAAAATCGTGCGCATATTTGTAGCCGCGGTTTTTCCCGCCGGAGCGCAAGTGATCGGGCACCGGGCGATAGCGGCCTTCGCGTACTTCTTGCAAAGCACCGTCTATGGCTAAATAGGCAGAGTTGCTTTTGGGGCAACACGCCACGTACACCGCCGCGTGCGCCAAGGGGATACGCACTTCGGGCATACCCAGTTCTTCGGCGGCTGAAAAGGCCGCTTGGGCAATCATAATAGCGGCGGGCTCGGCCAGCCCCACGTCTTCACTGGCGCAAATTAAAATGCGGCGCGCGATAAAGCGCGGATCTTCGCCGCTTTCCAACATGCGAGCCAGCCAATAGACGGTTGCATCCGGGTCCGAGCCGCGCATAGATTTAATAAAAGCGGAAATAATATCGTAGTGCTCGTCGCCTTTTTTATCATAATTTAAGTGGCGGCGTTGGATGCACTCTTTGGCAGTAGCCAAATCAATATGTTTGATGTTATCTTTGCCGGGCCGGGTGGTAACGAAAGCCAGTTCGGCGGCGTTTAGCATTTTGCGGCTGTCGCCGTTGGCTTGTGTGATAAAAAATTCGGCCGCGTCGTCGTCAATTTGCGCGTGTTCATCTTGCGCGGCGCGCGTTAAAATTTTAAGCAAATCTTTATCGCCCAATGCCTTAAATTCAAACACGGAAAAACGCGAGAGTAACGCGGTGTTAATATAAAAATACGGATTTTCCGTCGTAATTCCGATTAAAATGATGTCGCCCTTTTCCACAGACGGCAATAAAACGTCTTGTTGGGTTTTGTTAAAATGGTGGATTTCGTCCAAAATAACAAGCGTGCGTTTTTGGTCAAACGTCGGCGTGCGTGCGCGGTCTTTGGCTTCGGCTAACACTTTTTTAATGTCCGCCACGCCCGCGGCAGCCGCATTAAGTTCCACCGTGTATGCTTGCGTGCGCGAAGCGATGTAGCGCGCGGTGGCCGTCTTGCCGCAACCGGGCGGCCCAAAGAAAACGGCCGATTTAATCATATCCGCTTCCAGCAACCGGCGCAACATTTTCCCCTCGCCGAGTAAATGCGGTTGCCCGGCGAAATCTTCCAGTTTTTTAGGTGCTTGGCGCGCGGCCAGCGGAACGGTGGTTTCTTCTTCCATATTTATTTTTGCGACGAGTCTAACGCACTTTTTAATTTTAAAACAAGGTCGCTAACGCGGTTGATTTCTTCTTTGCGTTTGCCGCCTTCGTTTTGGGCTTGCGTGTAAGACTGCACGGCAAAATGCATGGCTGCCAAAAGTGCTTGCTTTAGGGTATCTACTTCGTCGGTATGCGCCATATAGTCTTCCACTTGGCCGGCTAAATCGGTCAGTTCTACTACGCCCAAACCTTCCGTTTCTACATCCAGCGGAATAGTTCTAATTTCAATTTGTACAGTTTCTTTTTTAGGCATACAAGTATTGTATCTTTTTTATGGAAAGTTTAGGAAAACCATTAAAAAATCAGGTGCGGGCGGATATCGCCTTTCGGTCATTTTGCTGACGGTGTAATCCCTGGCGGAATTAACCGTGCCTTCGGCAAAGTTAATTGATACGCCCGCAAGGTTTTGCGGGCTTTCTCCTGTAGGCCGGGCTCGCGGTACTCGCCTTTGCCTGGCGGCAAAACTCGCACAACGCTACACCTTTCGATTCCCGACGCAACACCAAGCAGTTGGTGTTGCTGCCACGCCCGATTTTCCTGAAACAAAAAACCGCCTTTCGGCGGTTTTTATTTCAAAAAATCAGGTGCGGGCGGGAATCGAACCCACGAATATCAGTTTTGCAGACTGACGCCTTACCACTTGGCCACCGCACCACAACTTCACAACTTATATATTTATTATAGCAAAAAAATAAATTTTTAGAAAGTTTAAAAATGGGCCTTGACAATTTTTCGTTTTTCATTATACTAGTAGTAAGGGAGTGCCACCGAAACCCAGCATTAAGCGGGTGTGCCTCGTTAAGAGTGCCAGGCCTCCCCTCTTTTTTGGTTTTCTTAATAAGCCCGCGAAAAGTATTTTTTCTTTCGCGGGCCGTTGTTTTTCAGGATTAAAGTTTTTAGCAAAATTAACCCTTGCCAATATGTCCAATTGTATGTTATAATAAATAAAAGGCCTCCGAAAAGGGGGCCGTTTTTAACGGCTCTGGCGCCTAAAAACGCTTTTCGCGCCCGTGTTTTTTTGGTATAATAAAGTGTCGTCTTTTGCGGGCGTGGTTCAATGGTAGAACACTAGCCTTCCAAGCTTGTGACGTGGGTTCGATTCCCATCGCCCGCTTTGAAAATTTGTTGCTGGGGTAGCTCAGTTGGTAGAGCATTTCCATGGTAAGGAAAAGGTCGTGGGTTCAATTCCCACTCCCAGCTTATAAACGTTTTGAAGTAAATAAGTAGTACATGCTGGGGTAGCTCAGTCGGTAGAGCATCTCCATGGTAAGGAGAAGGTCGTGGGTTCGATTCCCACTCCCAGCTTATTTTGAAATAAAAAAGCAGTACAAATTAACACAGGAGAACTAAACAAAATGGCAAAGGAAAAATTTTCCCGCAGCAAACCGCACGTAAACGTCGGTACCATCGGTCACGTGGACCACGGTAAGACGACGCTTACCACCGCTATCACGAAAGTGTTGGCCAAAGAAGGTAAAGCCAAAGCTATGGCTTACACGGACATCGCCAAAGGCGGTGTAGTACGTGACGCTTCTAAAATCGTAACGGTAGCCGTTTCTCACGTAGAATATGAATCGGACAACCGCCACTATGCCCACATTGACTGCCCCGGCCACGCCGACTACATCAAGAACATGATCACCGGCGCCGCGCAGATGGATGGTGCTATCTTGGTAGTTTCCGCCGTAGACGGCCCGATGCCGCAAACCCGCGAACACGTGCTTTTGGCCAAACAGGTAAACGTACCGAAACTCGTTGTATTCTTAAACAAAGTAGACTTGGTTGACGATAAAGATTTGTTAGACCTCGTTGAAGAAGAAATCCGCGACCTCTTGGGCAAATATGAATTTGATCGTGATAACACGCCGATCGTTCGCGGTTCTGCTTTGAAAGCCATTGAAGGCGACCAAAGCGAACTCGGTGAACCCTGCATCAAACGCTTAATGGAAGCGTTGGATTCTTGGATCCCCGAACCCAAACGCGAAACCGATAAACCGTTCTTGATGGCTGTAGAAGACGTATTCTCTATTACCGGCCGCGGTACGGTTGCTACCGGCAGAATTGAACGCGGTAAGGTGCACGTGGGTGATGCGTTGGAAATCATCGGTTTCCGCGACACCATGAACACTGTTGCCACCGGTATTGAAATGTTCCGCAAACTCTTGGACGAAGGTATCGCCGGCGATAACGTAGGTATTTTGCTCCGCGGTATTGAAAAGAACCAAGTAGAACGCGGTCAAGTATTGGCTGCGCCGAAATCGGTCAACCCGCACAAACATTTCATCGGTCAAGTTTACATCTTGAAAAAAGAAGAAGGCGGTCGCCATACCCCGTTAACCCCGGGTTATAAACCGCAATTCTACCTCCGCACCACTGACGTAACCGGCGAACTTTCTTTCAAACAAGAAATGATCATGCCCGGCGACAATGCGGAAATTGAAGTTAAACTTATTACCCCGGTAGCCATGGAAGAAGGCTTGCGCTTCGCTATCCGCGAAGGCGGCCACACCGTAGGTGCTGGTGTAGTAACCAAAATTATTGAGTAGTAAAAAATTGTTTAGTTCACTTGGTGGGGGCACTTTATACGTGCCCCCACAAAGGACTTTTTGACTAACAATTCCCGGGCGCATTAGCGCCACGCTAATTCAAGGATAATCAAGATGGCAAGTGAAAGAATTACGATCGCGCTTATCTGCACGCAATGCAAGAGCAGAAACTACTATCAAGTGCGCGGCAAAAAGAAGGAATATAAATTGGAAGTGAACAAATTCTGCAAAAAATGCGGAAAGAGCACTGTTCATAAAGAAGGAAAGGCTTCGTAAGATTTGTTGGGGGAGCGTCGGTTAACTGGTAAACCACCGGTCTCCAAAACCGGGACTGAAGGTTCGAGTCCTTCCGCTCCTGCCATGGTTTTATATAAGGATAATTCTATGAACAAAGCAATCAATTTCCTAAAGCAATCAATCGGCGAACTTAAAAAATCTACGTGGCTTTCCCGTCAAGAAGTAGTGCAATCTACTTTTTTGGTGGCCGTTGTGGTGGCGCTTGTAGCGCTTTATGTAGGCGTGATTGATTGGGGCTTAACCGGTGTGTTGGGCCAACTGGTTGGGGGACGCTAATGGCTGAAGAAAAATCTTGGTACGTCGTGCACACCCAAACCGGGCACGAAGATAAAGTCCGCGAGAAAATTAAACTTAATGCGGAAATCCAGGGGTTTGCCGACCGCGTTTTTAACGTGCTCGTTCCTACCGAAGAAGTTGTGGAAGTTAAGCAAAATAAAAAAGTTTTGCGCAAACGCAAATTTTTCCCCGGATATGTGCTGGTTGAAATGAATATGACCAGCGAATCTTATTGGTTTATTAAATCGGTTACGGGTGTAACCGGATTTTTGGGCGATCCGAATCCGGTGCCGTTACCGGAAGAAGAAATTGCCGGGATTGTGGAACTTACAGAAAATCCGTCAGGCAAACCCAAACGTATGGTGGAATTTGAACGCGGCGAGAGTGTACGTATTACCGAAGGTCCGTTCAAACATTTTGTGGGTGTAGTAGAGGAAGTCAATGAACAGAAAAACAAACTTAAAGTAATGGTAACTGTGTTTGACCGTGCTACCCCGGTAGAAGTGGATTTCCTCCAAGTGGAAAAGAACTAGATTTTACCGCAGTATTGCAGTAAAAATGGAGTAACAACAACATGGCAAAAGAGAAAAAAATAAAAGGTTATATCAAATTGCAGATTCCTGCCGGTGCTGCTAACCCGGCCCCGCCTGTGGGCCCGGCGTTAGGCCAACACGGCGTGAACATTATGGAGTTCTGCAAACAATTCAACGCCAAGACGGCGAAAATGGAAAAAGGCATTAAGATTCCGGTTATCATTACGGTATATGAAGACCGCTCTTTCTCCTTTATTACCAAGATGCCGCCTATGGCCACGCTGATTATCAAGGAACTCAAACTCGCTAAAGGGTCCGGGGCTCCGCACAAAGATAAAGTCGGCAAGATCACCCAAGCCCAATGTGAAAAAATCGCGGCTCAAAAATTGCCCGATTTGAACACAAAGGATATTAAACAAGCCGCGGAAATGGTAAAAGGTACCTGCCGCAGCATGGGTGTAGACGTAGTAAAGTAAAATTTATTACAAGGGAGGGCGTAAGCCCGTTAGAACCTAAGGAGTATTTAGATGGGAAAAAGAATGGAAGCGGCTGTAAAAGCCTATGATAAATCCAAAGCCTATACGTTTGAAGAGGCTGCCAATATCGTCAAAAATAACGCGAAAGCCAAATTTGATGAAACGGTAGAACTTCACGTAAAATTGGGTATTGATACCAAGAAAGCGGATCAACAAGTCCGCACAACGGTAGCGTTGCCGCACGGTACGGGTAAAACCAAACGCATTGCGGTAATTGCCAAAGGCGAACACGCGCAAGAAGCGCAAAAAGCCGGTGCCGACCGCGTAGGTGCGGAAGATATTGTGGAAGAAGTCGTTAAAGGCAAAATTGACTTTGACGTCTTGGTTGCCACGCCGGATACGATGAAAGATTTAGCCAAAGCGGCCAAAATTTTAGGCCCGCGCGGACTGATGCCGAACCCGAAAAGCGGTACGGTGACGTTTGATTTGGCTAACACCATCAAAGCCTTGAAAGCCGGACGCATTGAGTTTAAAGCCGATGCGTATGGTATCGTACACGCCATTATTGGTAAAGCGTCTTTTGATGCTGCCAAATTGGCCGACAATGCAAAAGCGGTAATGGATACAATCATTCGTGTAAAACCCAGCACCTCTAAAGGGGTGTATGTAAAAAGCATTTCCATGAGTTCCACGATGGGACCTGGTGTGTTTGTAACGAATAAATAAAATTCTCTTTTGCGTGACAGAAAAACCCGCTCGTTTGAGCGGGTTTTTTGTTGGTTAGATATACAAACACAAGCAAACGTTTTTAGAAATATAAATCGCGTTTGCCCGATTTAATTTTTTGTAAGTTTTCCGCAATCATTTTCCGGATGGGAGAGTCTGCCGAGAAAGTTTCTTTCGCGGTATTTTCTATAAGCGTGTATCCTTTTGCTTTCAACGGTGCCGGGGCGAAGTCTTCCAAATATTCGGCAAAAGTAAACATGGCGTTTGGCAGACAATGCGTTTTAATCAAACCCGGCTTTGCCATATCCATAAAGTCTTTACCCACACGCCCCAACCGATAACATCCGGTGCAGAACGACGGCATGTGTTTGGCATCTACTATCGCATCAATTACTTCAGCCAAACTGCGATCATCAGTTAATGTAAATTGGCTGCCGTTTTCCTTATCGTACGAATATCCGCCCGGATTTACGCGAGATGCGGCGGAAATTTGCGAAACACCTAATTCCAAACACGCATTACGCATGGCAGGGCTTTCGCGTGTACTTAAAATAATTCCTGTGTATGGCACCGCCAAACGCAAGACGGCTACACATTTTTTGAAATCGTCATCTGTTAATACATCGTTGGGATGTTGGCTAAACTCACTTCCTTCGGCCGGCTCAATACGCGGGATGGAAATGGTATGCGGCCCGATACCGTATTTTTTATCCAAATACCACGAATGTTCTAGGGTGGCTAGGATTTCGTATTTGTGGTCATACAAACCCAAGAGCGGTCCGATGCCTACGTCGTTAATACCGGCTTGTAGGGCGCGATCCATGGCGTCTAAACGAAATTGATAATCTTTTTTTGCCCCGGCTATGTGTAATTTTTCATACGTTTCTTTGTGATATGTTTCCTGAAAAAGTTGATAGGTGCCGATATTGCATTTTTTAAGTTCTTCAAATTCCGGTTCGGTCAGCGGGGCGATATTGACGTTAACCCGGCGGATGTTTTGTCCGTTCCAGCGGGTGTCGTAAATGGTTTTAATACTATCGTAAACATATTGTAACCCGCCGCCCGGATACGATTCCCCCGCCACCATTAAAACGCGTTTGTGGCCCTGTTGTAATAGAGCGGTAATTTCTTGTTTAATTTCGTCTTGTGTGCTGGCGTGGCGTTTTAATTTTGTGTTAGAGCGGCGAAACGCGCAATAAACACACTCATTGGAACAAAGGTTGGAAATATAAAGCGGGGCAAATAAAACAATGCGGTTACCGTAGATAGATTCTTTAACAAATTTGGCAGCCTCATAGAGTTTGTTGAGCAAATTAGAGTCGGTTAAATTGAGCAAAACCGCGGCCTCGGTAAGCGAAATACCATTTAATAGTTTTGCCTTTTCTAAAATAGCCGTCACTTCGGAATCGGTATGCGATTTGGCTTCTTCCAAAGTTCGTTGTAATTTTTCGTCATCAATAATCATACTTATATAATACTATTTTTGGAGCAAGCGGTTGTTGCCGGGATGATGAAAATTTGGGTTAAAAAGAATTTTTGAGAATAAAATTTTCTAAACAATCCCTGATTGAAAGAGAGAGAAATTTATGATTACAATGGAATCGGTCGGCGGCTGTTTAGGTGCACGGCCGATATGATTTTAAAAAAGGGAGAGATATGTTATCAACAGAGTTGTCGTTTGTCGGGTTTACCGCGCTTGTGTTAAGGGCTTATTATTTGACACGCCGGCAAGATGCGTTTTTAGCGGAAGGTTTTTGGGGCCGGGGGGGGGTGGTCTTCCCGGTGTTTTTTTGTTATAATATACAAGGGTGAAAGACCGCCGGGTTTAACCTAGCGGTATTTTTTGCCCTACAAAACGCAAAAAAGATAAGTCTATGAAAACGTACGAAAGTGTAATTATCGTAAAGCCCCAACTCTCCGATGGAGAAGTGGGTGAACTTGTAAATAAAGCCAAGGCTTTAATTACGAGCAAAGGCGGAGAAGTAACCAGCGAAGAAAAATTGGGCAGACGGAAATTTACCCACGAAGTAAATCACGTTCGCGATGGTTTCTATCTCTACTTGAAATTCAAAGCCGAACCTTCTTTTGTGAAAGAATTTGAAGGCGCTTTGAAACTCAACGAAAACGTACTGCGCTCCATGACGATGAACGCCGTGGAAGTAAAGGCCAAACCGGCTCCAGTCGTTGGAAAATAAAAGGTTAATGTATGCCATCAACCATTAAATTACCGGAACAAAACATAGTCCTTCTAGTCGGACGGTTGACACGTGACCCTAACGTGAGTTTTACACAAAAAGGTCAAGCAGTGTGCCGTTGTGATATTGCGGTTAACCGCAGGTACTTAGATGCCACCACAAACGAGTGGAAAGATGACACGGTTTTTGTGCCTGTTGTAGTTTGGGGTGCGGCAGCCGAACGGTGTAAAGACCGGGTGAAAAAAGGTACGCCTGTCAGTGTGGAAGGCCGCCTGACACTCAGCGAATATACCGATAAAACTACGGGCCAAACCCGCAAAAACTTGCAGGTTACTGCCCGCCGGATCCAGATCCTGGAATCCGCAGCCGCCGGAGGCGCCTACAATGACGGCGCACAAGCGGCCGCAAAGGACGACGTTCCCACCACGGAAGTGATGGAAGACGACGTGCCTTTCTAAACTAAAAAAGAGGAATCAAATGTCCGAAGAAATTAAAACTGCTCCCGCTGCCGAAACGGCTCCTGCCGCTGCGGCCGCCCGCCCGGAAAGACCGGCGCGCGCATTTGGGAAAAAGCGCTTTGAATCCAGACGCAAAGTCTGCAAAGTATGCGCTGAAAAAATTGACAACGTGGACTATAAAAACTTTCAGTTTGTAAAGTCCTTCACGATGGAAAGCGGTAAAATTCTTTCCCGCAGAATTACCGGCACTTGCGCCAAGCACCAACGCCAAATCACCAAAGCGATTAAGCGTGACCGCAATTTGGCGATCTTGCCGTATTCCTTACCCAAAAAATAAGTTGGAGGACGAAGATGAAAGTTATTTTGAAACAAAGCGTCAAAAATTTGGGTATGGTGGGTTCTATCGTAGAGGTGAAACCCGGTTATGCCCGCAACTTCTTAGTGCCGCATCACTTGGCGGAAATCGCCACGGAAGGTGCTATTAAGAATTGGCAACTCGGTGCTGCCCGTCGCCAAAAACGCATTGATGCCGAACTTGCCGAAGCCCGCGCGATTGCTGAAAAATTGACGGGTGTAGTTCTGCCGTTTACCAAAACGGTCAATGCTGACGGTGTAGTGTTCGGTTCTGTGAACAAAGCTGATATCTACAAAGCGTTACAAGCCTTAGGCCATAATGTTGCTAAAGATTCTATTGAACTTAATATGCCTATTAAAGCCTTAGGTGAAACCGAAGTGGGTATTTATTTGAAACCTACCGTCACCGCCACCATCAAGGTGCAAATCAACCCCTTGACCACAGTGGAAGAAAAAATCGGTGATGCTAAACCGGAAGCGAAAGTAGAAGAAGCCAAATAAACCGGCTGTTTGCGTTTTGTGTTAGCCCCTGCCAAATGGCGGGGGCTTTTTTGCGGGAAATTATTTTGTTAGGTTGTTCTGGCGCAAGGCCTCAAATAGTACAATAGCGGCTGATGAAGATAAATTCAGCGAGCGTACCGGGCCGGTCATAGGGATTGTAAAGAGTCGGTGAGCGTAGCGCGTATAAAAATCTTTAGGTAGCCCGCACGATTCGGCCCCAAAAATTAAATAACCGTCCGGCGGGAAGTTGGCATCCCAATAAGCGGTTTTTCCTTTGGTGGATAAGAAAAACATTTTTTCTTCGGTTGGTTGTTCGGTAGCCAAAAAATCTTCCCACGTGTTGTGGCGTTTGTAATCTAGGTTGGGCCAATAATCAAGCCCGGAGCGGCGTATTTCTTTAGAGGCAATAATAAATCCAAGTTTCCCGACCAAGTGTAACCGCGTACCGGTGGCAACGCAAGAACGGCCGATATTGCCGGTATTGAAGGGAATTTCTGGGTTTACCAAAACAATGTTGAGCATAGTACGTTAGTATATTCTAAAAACACGACCCCGTTTTTCTATATCCTGCACAGGAACACTGTGAAATAAGAAGAAAAACGGGGTAGAAAAAGTAAATACTATTCTTCCCAACGGATGAAAAGCGGCATAAACACGTGGGGGATGCTGTCGTTTTTAGGGAGCACCCGCAACGCGTAATCTTGCCGCCCGCTGTTAACCGGTGCCATAGATACCTCGTACGTATAGGCATTGTCGGCTTGGCCGGTGCAAGTCATAGCGATAGATTTTTCTTTTACAATATCGCCCAACGTACCGCGTTGGCCTAAATAAAGTTCCACTTGTACGTCATCCGGGACAAGTCCGCCTAAGTTTACGCGTGCGGTGAATTTGACTTGTTGGCCCATAGAGATGGCGTCTTCCGGTGTTGGGGTGGTATCGGTAATGCTGACGCGATACCAATTGTCTTTGATTTTTTTGCGCCAATCGGAAAGCGCTTGCACTTTGGCCGGTTCGGCCAGCCCTAAATTATAATTGTTGGCCGGTACATAAAATTTTTCGTAATATTCTTTGACCATACGGTTGGTATTAAATACAGGCGCAATATGTTTGATAGACTCTTTCATTAAGTTTAACCACGTTTCCGAAATGCCTTTATCGTTTTTGGCGTAATAAGCCGGAGCGATTTCCTGTTCAATTAAACTGTAAAGAGCCTCTGCTTCCACGGTATCACGTTCGGCTTCGGATTTATAGTTTTCCGCTCCGCCGATAGACCAACCGAAATCACACGGGCCGACTTCATCCCACCACCCATCTAGCACGGACAACGCAAGAGCACCGTTAAGTGCGGCTTTCATACCGCTTGTTCCGCTGGCTTCCATCGGGCGGATGGGGTTATTGAGCCATACATCTACCCCTTGTACCATATAGCGTGCGGTGTTCATATTATAGTCTTCCACAAAGACGATTTTGTCTTTAAAACGCGGATCGGTTTGGGTAAGACCGACGATGAGTTTAATAAATTCTTTTCCGGCGGTATCGGCGGGGTGGGCTTTGCCCGCAAAGACAAATTGTACCGGGCGGGCAGGATTGTTGATAATTTTATCCAAGCGGTTTAAATCTTTAAATAAAAGCGTAGCGCGTTTGTACGTAGCAAAGCGGCGCGCAAAGCCGATGGTAAGTGTATCGGGGCGGAGAACTTTGCTTGCTTTTTTGACGGTCATTACGTCAAAGCCCTGCCGGGTGAGTTGGCGTTTTAAACGGTCTTGAACAAGTTCAATAAGTTTATTTTTGCGTATGCAGTGGACTTTCCACAATTCTTCATTGGGGATATTGCCCAATTTTTGCCAAGGGGCAACGTCGGAAGGATCCACTTCGCCGAGTTGATCGTTGTTATTAAGATATTTACGGAAAAGTTCATTTAATTCGTGCGAAATCCACGACGCACTATGAATACCGTTAGTGATACTGGTTATTGGCACTTCGGTTAACGGCAATCCGGGCCAAAGGTTGCGCCACATTTCGCGGCTGACCGCGCCGTGCAATTTGGCAACGCCGTTGCAATAGGCCGCTAATCGTAGGGCTACCACCGTCATACAATAAAGGGTAGAGGTTGGTTTTTCTTTACCGATAGCCAAAAATTCGTCCCAAGAGATATGCATTTGGTCGGCATAAAATTGCATATATTTGCGTACGAGTACGGGATCAAAATGTTCGTTTCCGGCGATAACAGGCGTGTGGGTAGTAAATACGGAAGACGCCCAAACTCTCTCGCACGCTTGACCAAAGGTCAAATTTTCGTTCTGCATAAAATCAATAATGCGTTGGAATAAGAGAAACGCGCTGTGCCCTTCGTTAATGTGGTAAACGGTCGGCTTAATACCCATAGCGGTTAATGCTTTTACCCCGCCAATACCGAGCACAACTTCTTGGCGGATGCGGTTTTCGCGGTCCCCGCCGTAAAGTTTTTCGGTTATCGCGCGTTGGGCGGGAGTGTTTTCCTGCAAATTGGTATCTAATAAGTAAAGTGAGGTGCGTCCTACCGGTACGCGCCAGATGCAGGCTTTAATGTTTTCACCGCCTAACGGAATATCTACCACAATATCTTTGCCATTTTTATCTTGTACGCGCGCTACCGGCATGTGGGCCCAGTCGTTATCGGGATATTCTTCATTTTGCCAACCTTCGCGATTGAGCACTTGTTGCACATAGCCTTGTTTATAAAAAAGGCCCACGCCGATAATCGGCATACCCAAATCGCTAGCGGATTTGATATGATCCCCGGCCAGCATCCCTAAACCGCCGGAGTAAATCGGCAAGCCCTCACCGATACCGTACTCCATAGAAAAATAAGCGGTTAATAATTGTCCGTTTTCGTGTTTGTGGTCGTTGTACCAGGTGTGCGGATTGTTTTTGTAGTTGTAGTACGATTCTTTAACTTTGTTTACTTGCTGAACGAAGTTTTCATCTTTAGATAATTCTTCAAACCGTTTTTGCGGAACAGAGCCTAAAAACCATTTTGGATTGCGTTTGGCGGCTGTCCAAAGTTTCTCGTCTACTTGCACGAAAAGTAAAATGGCCTGCCAGTTCCACGTAAACCACATATCGTTGGCAAGTTCTTCTAAAAATTTGATATTCTCCGGCAAATTGGGTTGCACATTAAACGAGTGAATTTTCATAAGTTCTCCTTGTGAAGTTTCAAATATCTTTTATTATATAAAAAATCGTACGCGCGCGTGGAAAAATAAAAAAGCCGCCCGTTTCAGGCGGCTTTTTACAATCTTTACAGACAAATATGTAGTATTAAAAAATACCCTATCATGAGCGCAACCCCAAGGCCAAAGGCGTGTTTAACCCACTCTTTGCTTTTAATGCGTAGTTTAGACGCGCAAATAATGTTGGGGATATTTCCCGGAATCATCATCCCGCCGGAGATAACCAAACTCATCAGCAAAAATGTCAGTTGCCTGTCGGAAATAGCGGGGGTAACTTCTATGGCGGCCAAAGTGGCATTGTCTAATACAGCCGAAAGCATATTTATCCAATAAAGCCAACTTTCGGATAAGTGCGAAATGGTTTTGAGCGCGAGCGGTTTTAATCCGTCGCCCAGCAGCACAAGAGCCATTACAAATAAGTAAACTTTTCCGGCGCGCCAACCGATACTTTTTATAGAGTGGTCTTCCGTGGTATCAGCCGGTAGCGAGCCGGGTCGGTGTGCCGCGGCTTTTACGCGGGTAGCCAAGATGGAAACAAGCAGCATGCCGGCCAGCACAAACCAACCCAAGTGGCGAATAAGATAAAAGAACCCGGCATAATGCGGTGCGCCGGAAAGTTTGGAAATCACAATCGTTCCCAGCGGCTCGCCGATAGCGGTCAGCACCGCGCCCATACCGATAGAGAAACAAGCCAGTACGGTTAGTCTGACGCGTTGCTCTTTTGCAAGCGGCAACATAACAACTACTTCTGCCAAAATAAGTGCGGCAATAATAGCGGTGATTAAACTGGAGAAAAGCCCCAACAAAAATACGATTAAAAAAACAGTCCAACGCAATCCGATTTTTTTAACGGCAGTTTGGGTAAGTGTTTGTAGGAAGACATTAAATTTTCTAAAAAGCAGTCCGGCTACGAGCACGGCCACCGTAATTTTGATGGGGTCTTTTAAGGCGTGGATAAGTAAATGACCACTCCATCCGTGAGAAACCGAAACGGCAATTACGCCGCACGCGAACAAAAAAAGTTCTAAATTTTCTTCCGCTTTATGCCAAGCAAGCGGAAGCACAAGAACTAATAAAATCAACCCGGACAGTAACCCGGTTTGTAACGCAGATAACTCCATTTTTCCCCCGGCGGATCGCACTACGCAATAAAAAACGTCCCGTACGAGATTCGAACTCGTGATCTCCGCCTTGAGAGGGCGGCGTCCTGGACCACTAGACGAACGGGACTTATACTTTTATTTTAGCATATTTTAATAACAACAACGACAAAGACACGTGTGGAAGATTCTGAATCATCTTCAGGATGACAACTTTTTGGCTGTTTTTTTATTAGGGAAATTCCCCTTGACTTATTTTTTTGCTACACTATTCTAAACACGTATCTCGGGAGATTTAAAATGAAGACTAATCGTCGTAAAAAAGCGTTTACGCTTATAGAATTATTGGTAGTAGTTTTAATCATTGGCATTTTAGCCGCGGTGGCTGTGCCGCAATATCAAAAAGCAATAGAAAAAACAAAAGCGGTGCAAGCGTGGGCCATGCTAGATGCTACGTGGAAAGCGGCTCAAATATATCACTTAAATAATGGTACTTGGCCGACACAGTTTGACGAGTTGGATATAAATGTCGCCCCACAATGGACGGGAACAACCCCGTTATATTCCGGGCGGTTAAGTGATGTTCGTTCCAACGGAGATTTTTCCGTGCAAATTGTTTTTTACAATGGGGGTTTTTATATGATTGCCGGGCGGCTGAAAGGGCCTTATAAAGGAGGAGGATTTGTAATATATGGAGATTTAGGGCCGTATGAGGCGGCAGGTCGGGAAGAGGGCGTTATGTATTGTATGGAAAATACGCAATACGGTGTCACTTTCCCCACGACAAAACCGGCCGGCAGTTATTGTCAGCGAATTTTTAAGAGCCCGGGAGCGCTTGATGTACAGGCCACTATCCGCGTATATCCCTTGCCTTAATTTCCTCTACATAAAATACCCCGGGCTTTTTTACCCGGGGTTAAATTTTTATCGTACGCTTTCGCGCCAATTTTTTCCGCCGATAAGTAACTCTTTGGCCATCGCTCCTTGCCCCGGCGTGTAGGAATAAATCACTTCAAAAGTAGTTTGCGGGTTGTTGCGCTTGCGGAAAAGTTCATCTAATTGTTTGGCATATTCTTCCGGCACATAGAAACGGCATTGCCGCCCCCAGCGGCCTTCGCGGCAGAAGTTTTCCTTCGGGCAGATATTATTTTCAAATTGTGAGCAATCGGTCTTGTTCCAATCAATTTGATATTGGATATAATGGCCGGAGAGTAAATCGCGCGGATCGTAACCCATAACGGCCACTTTTACTTCCGTGCCGTGGTTGCGTTGCCACGTCAGGCATAAGGTCCAAACCACTAAACACAAAAAAGGGAGTGTAAAACAGACGGCTAAAATTTTTGTTTTCATTTAAAGGCCTCCATATTTTTAATGTATAAAGACGTGCGTTTGAAAACATAAATCATGGCTAACACGGCCAACCCGCCGAAAATAAACCCGACGCCGGACATAAACAAATTGCTCAAGTGGCTGGCAAAAAGTATAAAAATATAAATTTCCGTTAAAATAGCGTTACGGCGGAAAGAAATCATATTTTGCATTTGTACTGCCAAAAACATCCGCCCCGCCAAAAACGCAAACACGACGAGGTTGGCAAGCAAGGTGGTGCCTAAATGGTGGTTCCAACCGCTAGTGCCCCAACGTAGCCCGATACCAAAAATACTCAGATACGCCAGCCACATAGCCAGTTTTTCAAAGGCCTTGGGAAGCAGCGTGTACGGGTGGGCGGTTTCGTCTAATTTTTTGCCGGCATAACTTAACAAACACAAACAAAGCACCGCACTTACCGTGCCGGTATTAAAGGAGTCAAAGAGAAAATCAAAAATTTTCTCCCACCATCCGTTATTAAAAAGGCTGAAAAATAAACACAACCACCCTACGTTAAAAAACAGGGCCCGGCTGACCACCACAAACGGCAACCCCAACAGTGCCCACGCGGTGGCAAAAGAGTGCCATCCGCCGTCTAAATGAAACGTCTGCCCAATAAGCCCGATCGTGGCGCCGATCATTAAAAAAGACAATATGGTAAATAATTCGGTAAGCCCTTTACGCTCATGGGTAATGCACCAAAACGTCGTATAAAATAAACCGCCCAACAGGGCAAAATCGCCCGCCAATTTAATCACGGGGCCCAGCGCGTGCCAATTAGAAGCCACTATCAAACAAAGGCCCAACCCGATAAGCAGTCCGGCAATGATAAAAGCCGAGCGGCCAAACGTGCGCGCGGCGCGTTGACGTTCAAAAGCCGCGATTTTTTCACATTGTTCGGCGGTAATAAATTGTTGTTCTTTCCAAGTGTTCAGTTTTTTCTGTAAAGACATATCTTCTCCGTTAATACTATCATTATATAAATTTTTCGTTTCATACAAGGCCCGGTTAAAATGCTAAAATATCTATATAGTTTTTTAGCATTTTTCTTCCCAAGGAGTTTTCTCATGGAAATCGGTATCGTCGGTCTGCCTAATGTGGGCAAATCTACTTTGTTTAACGCGCTAACCTGCGCGGGGGCGGAAGCAAGCAACTATCCGTTTTGCACCATTGAGCCCAACGTCGGCATTGTGCCGATACCGGATAAGCGGTTAGATAAACTTTTTGAAATGTTTAAACCGCCCAAGAAAACCGCTGCGTTTATTAAATTTGTAGATATTGCCGGTATCGTCAAAGGCGCCAGCCAAGGCGAAGGGCTTGGCAACAAATTTTTAGCCAACATCCGCGAGGTAGACGCTATTATTCACGTCGTGCGGCTTTTTGAAGACGAAAATGTTACGCACGTGATGAACTCCGTGGATCCCTTGCGCGATATTGAAGTGATCAACACCGAACTCATGCTGGCCGATTTGGAAAGTGCCACCAAAATTTGCGACCGCCTGGGCAGCAACGCCAAGTCCGGCAAGAAAGATGCCGTAGCCGCTTTTGAGCGCATGAAAGAAATTAAAGCCGCGTTGGAAAACGGTAAGCCCGTTTCGTCTTTGGGGCTTGAGCCGGAAGAATTAAAAGAATATCAATTTTTAACGGCCAAACCGGTTTTGTACGTCGGCAATAACAGCGAAAAACGCAACGAGCAAAATGCCGCCAAAGTGGCTAAGTACGCTAAAGAAAACGGCGCGGGGTTTGTGGAGTTGTGCGTAAAATTTGAGGCCGATATTGCCGAATTTTCAGAAGAAGAAAAACACGCGTTCCTCGCCGAAACGGGTAGCGATTATACCGGACTTGAAAAAGTCGTGCGCGAAGGGATGAAGTTATTAAACCTTTGCACGTATTTTACCGCAGGCGCCGAAGTGGAAGTGCGCAGTTGGTTAATTCCGGTCGGCTGTACGGCGCCGCAAGCGGCAGGCAAAATTCACAGCGATTTTGAAAAAGGTTTTATCCGCGCCGACGTATATACGTTTGACGATTTAGTCAAATACGGCGACGAAAAAGCACTTCGCGAGCACGGTTTGATACGCAGTGAAGGTAAAGAGTATATTGTAAAGGACGGCGACGTTTGCCTGTTTAAAATCAATGCCTAACCAAGCGTGTAAACATTTCGGCGTGTGCGGCGGGTGCGCGCTGTTAAACTTATCCTACGACGAGCAAGTGGCTAAAAAACAAGCCAAATTGCAAAGTACGCTTGCCGAATTTTGGTCCGCGGAAATTCCCGTTACCCAAACAGACCACCCGTTTTATTTTAGAAACAAAGTGGAACTCGGCTTTTGCCACCAAGTCAAATGGCGGGCGGATTACAACAAAAAAGATCCCGCCAACAAAACCCGCCCGTTAGAGTTTGAGCAAGCACTCGGTTTTAAGTATAAAGGCCGTTTTGATAGGGCGGTGGAAATCAGCGAGTGCTTGTTGTTTAGCGATAAACTCGTGCCGCTTTTAGACGCTTTGCGGGCGTGGGCAACGGCGGAAAATTTGCCGTATTACGATACGCGCAAACATACGGGTGTGTTGCGGCATCTTCTCGTGCGCGAAGGGAAAAATACCGGCGAGCAAATTGTCGTTTTATTTGTAACAGACGATTTTAACGAAAAAACCTTTGTGCAAGCGGTGGAATCGGTTTTGCCCAATGCCAACATTATGGCGGCCGTAAATACCGGCCTGGCCGATACGGCCGCGCCGGAAAGTTTGCGCGTATTAAAAGGCAAAGACCATATTTTTGAAAAAATTATTTTGACCGGACAAGCCGGCGAAAAAGAGCGCGAAGTGGTTTTCAAACTTTCGCCGCAATCGTTTTTTCAAACCAACACGAAAACGGCGCAAAAAATGTATAGCCGCGTGCGCGGGTTTGTTAAAAAATTGGCTCCCAAGAAAATTTATGATTTATACGGCGGCGCGGGCAGTTTTTCACTCTCGTGTGCCGACTTGTGCGAGAAAAGTATTTGTGTGGAGTCCGTCGCACCCGCGATTTACAACGGTATTGAAAACGCCAAAATTAACAACGTGAAAAACGTACAATTTTTCTGCGCCAAAGTGGAAGATTTTGTCAAACAGCAGCCGATTGAGAAAAAAGATGCGCTGATTATTTTAGATCCGCCCCGCGGCGGTATGCACCCCAAGGCCGCCAAAGCGGTGGCCGAGTCGGGCGTGGAAAACGTGCTCTATATTTCGTGCAATCCGGTTACGCTCGCTAACGACCTAAAAATTCTCACAGAGCATTATGAAATTTTACACGTGGAAGCGTTTGATTTTTTTCCGCACAGCGAGCATATTGAAACATTTGTTCAACTTAAATTAAAATGACCTTACAAGAAGCGTTAAATTCTCTTAACCCGCAACAACTTGCCGCTGTTAATTACGACGGCGGGCCGTGCCTTATTGTCGCCGGGGCGGGAACGGGTAAAACAAAAACGCTCACCACCAAAATCGCCAAACTGATTGCAGACGGCTACAATCCGTCGCGCATTTTAGCCGTTACGTTTACCAACAAAGCCGCCGGAGAAATGCGCGAGCGTGTGGAACAACTTGTTCCCGGCAACGCGCGGCGCGTGTGGATACATACGTTCCACTCGTTCGGCGTGCGCATTTTGCGCCAACACGCGGGCGTGTTAAACCTTTCTAAAGATTTTGCCATTTACGACGATAACGACCAAAAAAAGGTCGTTACTTTGCTGCTTGAGCAAATGGGCGTTAAAGAGCCCAAAAAAGAAGTTAATCAAATTGTCAGCATTATTTCTCGCGCCAAAGACGATATGATTTCGCCCGATACGATGATGCAATCGGCCACCGCGTCCGGGATAGATACTAAAATTCGCGCGGCGGAAATTTACCGCCGCTACGAGCAAAAATTAAAAGAGGCCGGCGCGTTAGACTTTGGCGATCTTTTAGTAAAAACCGCCGTTTTGTTGCGTGACCACGAAGATATCCGCAATTATTACCAATCATTTTTTCAATATATTCTCGTGGATGAATATCAGGACACCAACCGCACCCAATACTTAATTACCAAAATGCTCGCCGCTGTCCATCGCAAGTTGTGCGTGGTGGGTGATCCGGACCAGAGTATTTACTCGTGGCGCGGCGCAAATATCCGCAACATTTTGGAATTTGAAAAAGATTTTAAAGACGCTAAAATTATCACGCTTGAGCAAAATTACCGTTCTACCAAAGTGATTTTGGACGCGTCTAATAAACTGATTTCCAAAAACAAACAACGCAAAGAGAAAAACCTGTTTACCGAAAAAGACTCCGGCGATCCGATTGAAGTGCGCCAACTGGAAAGTGAAGGGCGCGAGGCGCGCTGGGTCAGCCAAAACATAAAATCGCTCGTGGAAACGGAAGGGGCGAGTTTAAAAGATATTGCCGTTTTCTACCGCACCAACGCCCAAAGCCGCAGTTTTGAAGACGCGTTTAGACGTTACCAAATTCCCTACCGCTTAATCGGTACCGTGCGCTTTTACGACCGCAAAGAAATTAAAGATATGATGTGCTATGCGCGTATGCTTGTTGCGCCGCAAGATGACGTGAGTTTGCTGCGCATTATCAATACGCCCACGCGCGGACTGGGCAAAGTAGCACAAGAAAATTTAGTCAAGCACGCACAAGAAAAACAAATCTCCGTGTATGACGCACTTAAAAATGCGGCGTACGTGCCGGGCTTAAGTTCGGCGGCAGTTAAAGCGGCTATAAAATTGGTACAACTGTTTGAAAAGTGGCGCGGGGAAATGCTCTTTACTGCGCCGACGGATATTTTCCACAAAATTTTAAATGAGTCCGGCTATATGGACTCGGTCAAAGCAGAAATGGAAAAAGACCCGGAAGCCGAATCGCGTTTACAAAACTTAGACGCTTTAATTAACGCTGTTAAAGAGTACGAAGAGCGTTGCGAAAAAGGCGAAAAAGAACCGTCTGTAGCGGACTTTTTGCAAGAGATTTCGCTTTTGTCCGGCGACGACGAAACACAAGCCGGCGAGAGTGGTGCAGTTACTTTAATGACGGTCCACCTAGCCAAAGGGTTGGAGTTTGACAACGTGTTTGTAACGGGATTGGAAGAAAATCTTTTTCCGCTCGGGCGCGATAACGAGGACGAAACCGAAGAAGAACGCCGGCTTTGTTACGTAGCCATGACGCGTGCGCGCAAGCGGCTCTTCTTAACGTACGCGCAAACGCGCCGCAAGTTCGGGCAATTACAGGAAAATTTACCGTCGCGCTTTTTGTTTGAGAGCGGTTTACTGGATGAAAACGCCGTAGAGGAAGCCGCGCCGCGCGCGCGCTTTGCATGGGGGGGGAATTCTTCTTACTCCGGCGGGAATTACGAACGCTTTACCCGCCGCAAACGTGAGTATAGCGAAAATTACTCCGGCGGTTTTGAGGGCTACGCGCGCAAAAGCCGCTTCCAAAAACGCTACGATGAAGACGGATACGAAATTCAAGACGACGAAAATTTGGATTATACCTCTTCCTCGTTTTCTTCTTATCCGCGCACCCCGAGTGTGGGTGCTTTGTATGCCGCACCGAAACCGTCCGGTTACAGTCTATCTGATCCGCGCCGCGTGCCGGGTGCTGTTCCGCCCGCGCCGAAAGTGCCCGAAAAACCGGCTGAAAAAAATGCCGACGGCGTAGCGGTTGGCGGGCTTGTTAAACACGGCGTTTTCGGACAAGGCAAGATTGTACAGATTGCCGGTAGCGGCGAGAGTGCGAAGATTACGGTTGTTTTTGGCAACGGCACACGGCGTACCTTTATGCTTAAATTTGCCCCGCTTGAAATCTTATAAATTCCCTAAAAGTACAAAAAATAAACCCCCGCGTATTATTTCGGGGGTTTAGCTCATTGTCATGTTCATGTTGACGTATGTTCCTCTTTCCGCCGGGGGCTCCGCATCCGGGTCTATGCGCAATCGGGAGATACACTGTACCCGCCACAACTGCAACCAAGGACATCGGGCATTCCCTGCGTACTTGTACTAGTAGTATAATGGTTTTTTGAAAAAAATCAAGGGGTAATTTTTAAATTAAATTTTCTCGTCGGAAAAAACACTTTTTTCAAGCCCAAAACTGTTGAATTTGTGTTGAAGCCACGCGGAAAACGCCGCATTACTAAACCACAAAGGCGGCGTTAATAATAAGGTGAGATAAATCGTTCCGCGCGAAATTTTAACGCGTTTGGCAGCGTTTAATAAATCGGGCTCTTGCCATAATTTATACAACGTGTCTGCCGCCCACAATACCGGCCACGCTACGGCAGCGCGTTGGCCCGGGTGTGCTTTGGGGAGTAAACTAAAAAACGAATGCCCTTTTTGTAATTTTTTCAGTCCCCATAAAATCCATTTTTGTTTAATGGGTTCAAAGCGGATACTGTTTTGCGCACACGTTAAATCAGCCGGAGTTAAATTGTATTTTTGTAAATCTTCCGTCGGAAAATAACATCGCCCGATTTGTAGATCTTTGGGTAAATCACGCAAAATGTTTACGATTTGTAACGCGTCACCAATGTGCTGCCCGAGTTCTAAAAAAGTTTCTTTATCGGCGTTAATGGGCGAAGTGTGGTAAATAAGTTGGCTCCAAAATTTTCCCGGCTCACCCCCCATCAAACGGCAATAATGTGATAAGTCTTGTTCGGTTTGAAATGCTTTTATGGGAGCATTTTTTTCATGTGGGAAAATTTGTAAATCAATTTTCATCCCTTCGCAAACGGCGCGCGCTACTTCTAATACAAACGGCTTTTGCTCGCCCGGAATTTGGTTAAACGCTTGTATGCAGGCCGGCAACTGACCAATTAAAATTTTTTCGTAAGGGTTATCGCTGCCGCCGGAAATTTCGTGGGCAAGTTGATTGATTTCTTGGGACGGTTGGTTTTCAATAAGAAAAGGAAAGCGTTCTATCCAATATAAACGCCGCTCGGGCGGCAAGATGGAAGTGTCTGCAACAGTATCGGCATAGCGGCATAATAAATAGGCTGCCGAAAAGGCAGGACGCATGGCCCGCGGCAACGCTTGTACGCTTAAATATAAACTGCGCGACGTGTTTTTAAGCAGAGTTTCCAAATCCATATATATAAGGATATCAAATTTTTAATTTGAAAAGCACGAGGAGGAGATCCCCGCACCCTGCGGGCCGCACGTTGCACGCCGCACCCTGCGGGCCGCCAACCTCGGGCATGACACTGTTTGATAGTCCGTTTCCTTTTAGGTTGTTTTTGTGCCGGTAAAATTTCTATTGATTTGTTTTTTTATACAATAACTTTGTCGGAAATTTACTTTAGGAGAAATAAAATGAAGAATAATGGTTGTAAAAAAGGCTTTACGCTCATAGAATTACTTGTAGTAGTTTTAATCATCGGAATTTTGGCGGCGATTGCTTTGCCTCAATATAAAATGGCGGTGGCCAAAGCCCGTACAGCGCAACTGTTTACCCGGTTTAATGCGATTGAAAAAGCAGCCAATATTTATTTTTTAACTAATAACGAATTCCCGAAAGATATCCGCGATTTGGTTTTAGATATTAAAGAAGATGCGCAGTATGGGCATATAGACCGTTTTTCCGGTAATTCAAGCATCAAAGGGTACGTTTATCCAAACGGAGATCAATGCGGAACAATATATGCGAGTTTTTCAAACGTATATTCTATAAACTGCATAGGGAAAGACATAGGAATTGTTAAAAATTACGAACAATATCCAACGCTTACCGCCTACTTTTGTATGGCAATGACGGCCGAAGGTGAAAAGATTTGCTCGTCTTTATCTCCCCGCAAGCATATTATGCATACTTATGACTGGGGTTACCACCGGTGGGACTTGTTAAACTAGTTTATTGTTTGCTACAATAAATATATAAACAGTAGGCAATTTGGCGCGCAAAAACGGTGCGCAAAAATAGAGCCAAAAAAATAGCAAGTTCTTTTTATAAAGTCAAAAAATCTTAAAATCTCCGACGGGGAAAAAAGAGTTGACAAATCGGCATCAAATTGCTATACTAATTATATAAGGAAACAAAAACGGTTTGTTTCCAGGAAGTTTTCAAGAACCCTTTTTCAAGTTTTGAAAAGATTAGAAAAATGGGTCTTGACATTTCTGTCTTTTTTTGTTAGACTATATAGGTAGTCTTAAATTGATCTTTGTAAAAGCAAAAAACTTCTGTAGTGAAAACTCGCAAACAGAAAACTTTTCGGCAGCGAAACATCTCCTTATATTAGAAAAGGCAGCCGATGGACTGAGCCTAGCCGATCAAGTTAGTTTTGCGGTTTAACTTAATTATTCGTTTAATCTATCCCTTCGGTTCTTAGCGACCATGACCGGGCTGAATAACCAGCCGGTGCAAAAAGATTAAACATTTAGTATGTAATACCAAGGCAGTAAGTAAGCCGTTTGAAATGTACAAGTAGTACTTGACAAGATTCAAAAAATATGCTTTAATAATAATGTAGCAAGAATTTGACAAGTTAAGTAGTTGAAGTATAAGGCTTTAATAAAAGACTTGACAAAACGAAAAATTTTTGTTATACTATATTTGTAGCCGAGAGAAAAGGCTACAAAAGAAGTTGGGAAAATTCCATTGCTTTTTTGAAATAAAGAAAAAGCAACGAGGAATTTTCGCTCTGTGAAAATTTGACAGCAATGTGCGAATGGGCGATTTGAACCGGAAAAACGCAAGTTTTACAGTTCAAGGCTCATTAAGTTAAGTCCTATACTTTTCAAAAATAGGACACCAAGTTAATTCAAACAAGTAGAGTCAAAAGTCAACAGCTCAATGTTAGCGATTAGTTGCCTTTAAACCGCTTGCGATTTAAAGGTAATTAATTCTAATGGAGAGTTTGATCCTGGCTCAGAGTTAACGCTGGCATCGTGCATAACACATGCAAGTCGAACGGGACTTAGTTTGTAGCTTGCTATAGACTAAGTTTAGTGGCAGACGGGTGAGTAATGTATAAGAAACCTACCTCTGAGTGGGGAATAACAGTCCGAAAGGATTGCTAATACCCCATAACATAATGAAAAGGCATCTTTTTATTATCAAAGATTTATCGCTTGGAGATGGTCTTATATTCTATCAGCTAGTTGGCAGTGTAACGGACTACCAAGGCAACGACGGATAGCCGGCCTGAAAGGGCGACCGGCCACAAGGGCACTGAGACACGGGCCCTACTCCTACGGGAGGCAGCAGTGGGGAATTTTGGACAATGGGCGCAAGCCTGATCCAGCAACGATGCGTGGAGGATGAAGGTTCTCGGATTGTAAACTCCTTTTGTAAGGGAAGAAAAAAATGACGGTACCTTACGAATAAGCCACGGCTAACTACGTGCCAGCAGCCGCGGTAAGACGTAGGTGGCAAGCGTTACTCGGAATTACTAGGCGTAAAGCGCGCGTAGGCGGAATGTTAAGTCTGTTGTGTAATCTCTGGGCTCAACCCAGAAACTGCAACGGAAACTGGCGTTCTTGAGTGAGGCAGAGGAGATCGGAATTCCTAGTGTAGCAGTGAAATGCGTAGATATTAGGAGGAACACCGGTGGCGAAGGCGGATCTCTGGGCCTTTACTGACGCTCAAGTGCGAAAGCTAGGGGAGCAAACGGGATTAGATACCCCGGTAGTCCTAGCCGTAAACGATGATAACTAGTTGTGGGAGGTATCGACCCCTTCCGTGCCGCCGCTAACGCATTAAGTTATCCGCCTGGGGAGTACGGCCGCAAGGTTAAAACTCAAAGGAATTGACGGGGACCCGCACAAGAGGTGGAGTATGTGGTTTAATTCGACGCTACGCGAAAAACCTTACCTGGGCTCGAACGACTGGTGGTAGCCTTTATGAAAGTAGAGGCGACCCGCAAGGGAGCCAGCCGAGGTGCTGCATGGTTGTCGTCAGCTCGTGNNTTGGGTTAAGTCCCGCAACGAGCGCAACCCTTATCCTGTGTTGCCTAGCAATAGGATCTCTCAGGAGACCGCCGCGGATAACGTGGAGGAAGGTGGGGATGACGTCAAATCATCATGGCCTTTATGTCCAGGGCTACACACGTACTACAATGGTATAGACAGAGGGTAGCAATACCGTAAGGTGGAGCCAATCCCTAAACTATGCCCCAGTTCAGATTGTGGGCTGCAATTCGCCCACATGAAGCCGGAATCTCTAGTAATCGCAGATCAGCACGCTGCGGTGAATACGTTCCCGGGTCTTGTACACACCGCCCGTCACACCACGAAAGTTGG
>DBXW01000002.1:42439-106208 GCA_002309715.1 Candidatus Avelusimicrobium cornigerorum | reverse complement strand
TCTTGTGTCAATATCGGTGAAGTGGGTAACCGGCGGGCAAAAAGAACCATCTCTTTAATAGTTTGTTTAGCCGGTGCTTTGGCAATAATTTCCGCAACGGCTTTAGCGCCTTCCCCTGCCTTGACCAGTTGCGCAAAGGCCGGAGAAACGCTATTTAATAGTAGACACACACTTAATAAACCCGCCAGTAACGGCTTCATAAAATCTCCTTATTTATATTTTGTGAGAAAAGAGGACAAAAGAATAGGGCCAAAAGACCTAATTTTTCTTGTCTTTTGGCCCTATTGTGTAATAGGTACAATCGGGTGCAACTTAGCTGTAATAAATCTATGAACTTTTTAAGGTGCGCCATATCTGCCCCCTTGCAACTGTCGCAAAACAGCCGGGGCGTGCACTGACGTATTCGCTTGTAACGATTACAGCACATATAGCAACTCCTCAAATTTAGCTCCACATATATTATAGAATATTTAATGCAGTAGCGCAAATTTGAACGAGTTTATCGTCGGTAAAACAAGGAACAAGGGAGATTTTACGGTAATTTTTTTGCCATAGCGGCGGCCACCTGCGGTGGGACAAATTTTTTAATATCCCCCCCGGCTTTGGCCACTTCTTTAACAAGCGTAGAACTGATAAATTGTAACGCAGAATCCGTCGGTAAAAACACTGTTTCGGCACCGGAATAAAATTGTTTATTAAAATACGCTGCGGAAAATTCCGGCTCAATATCCGCCGCGCCGCGTAAACCGCGCACAAGCACTTGTACATTATTTTTGCGTGCATAATCGGCCAGCAACCCTTGCGCCGTTTCTACCCGCACCCCGGGAATCTTTTCCACCGAACGCGCCAACATATCCACGCGCTCTTCTATAGAAAATAACGGCGTTTTATTTTCGTTTTTCATGACAAGCACCGTGATACTGCCAAAGAGCCGCGCCGCGCGGGTAATAATATCAATATGTCCGTTCGTGACCGGGTCAAAACTGCCGGCATATACTGCTTTAATCATAGAAATCTCCCGGCCGCTATAGCGGCGGCCTTTTATATTATGGTATCATAATTTTATGATTAAAAACCCATTTAGTGATGAGATTTATTTGCGCCGCACGCATCCGCTTACTTCCGATTTGCGGGGCGAGTATTTCCGCGACCAAACCAAAATTATTCACTCGCTACCGTTTCGCCGTCTTAAACACAAAACACAAGTTTTCTTCGCGCCGGACAACGATCACATCTGCACCCGCATTGAACACGTCTTGCATGTAGCCACCATTGCCGCTACTATCTGCCGCGGTTTAAATAAAAGCGGCAATTGGGATTTAAGCGAAGATATGGCTTATGCCATTGGGTTAGGACATGACATCGGGCATGCCCCTTTCGGACACGAAGGAGAACGCGCTATCAACGCGTGCATCGCACCGAAACATTTTTTTCACGAGATAAACAGTTACCGCGTAGTGGAACACTTGGCCAACTACGGAGAAGGGCTTAACTTAACATTTGCCGTTAAAGACGGCATTATCTGCCATTGTGGCGAAGATTATGCCAATAACCAATTACGTCCTGCCACCACGCCCAATGATTTAGAAAAAATAACCGCACGCACGCAAATGCCTTCTACGTATGAAGGGTGTATCGTACGGTTATCCGATAAAATCGCCTATTTAGGGCGAGATATTGAAGACGCGATTAAAGCCGATTTAATTACATTAGAGGATATCCCGCGGGAAGTACGCGACGAATTGGGCGAGAAAAACGGGGAGATTATCAACACGCTCACGCTTGATTTAATCAACAATTCTAAAGATAAAGATTTTATCGGTTTTTCACAAGAAAAATTTGAATTGCTTTCACAATTACGACGTTTCAATTACGAGCGCATCTACGGCAACGAACAAATGCTTCAGCGCAAAGAAACCATCGGGCGATGTATTGCCAACTTGTTTGATTATTTCCGCGATTTATTCAAACGTTATGGGTTTAAATACGACGCTTACGAAAAAGAAGGCAAACAAACCGCACACAATTTTGCCAATTATATGCGATCTATGACAAGAGTTTACGGGACCGATCCCGCCAAATTAGATGAAATTATTGCCGATTTTGTGGCCGGTATGACCGACTCTTACGCATTAGATGTCATGGAAGACGTTATATTGCCAAGTTCCATTAAATTCTTACGTTGAAGAGGGCTAGCAACCCCGTCGCGCGTGTTTGGCTGCAAATAAGATAGCCGCCACCATACTTTGCACGTCGGCTTTGTTTTTCCCGGCGATATCAAATGCCGTTCCGTGCGCCGGAGACGTACGACAAAAAGGCAGTCCGGCCGTTAAATGCACAATCGGTTTTTTAGCGGCCAATTTTAAACCGAGCAACGCCTGATCGTGATATAAACAAACAAGCCCGTCATACTTTCCCCGTATGTGCGCAAGCCACGCCGCATCCGTAGGCAAAGGACCGTCCACGCATAAACCGTTACGTTGTAAATTTTTTACAGCCGGCAAGAGAATCTTTTCTTCTTCCGTACCGAATCGGCCCTTATCGCCAGCATGCGGATTAAGCGCGCAAAGGCCAAGCAGAATATTTTTAAGCCCTAACTTTTCAAGGGCATCTGAAAAAGACCGCACGCACGTTTCCACTCGCTTTTGTGTAAGCGGCAGGTGTTTTAACGCAAAATGTTCCGTTACCAACCCACAACGCAAATTCCCGCTTACAAACATCATCAACCCCTTCGCTTTCGTCATTTCTCGCAACAATTCTGTATGCCCGGTAAACGGTACGTCGGCTAATGCCCAACTTTGTTTGGAAATCGGGGCGGTAACCAGGGGCACGTGTTTTTGCAGCGCCAATTTAATGCCCAACTTAACGGCTTGAAAAGATACCTGCCCGCCCGCACGACTGGGGATGTGAGCCGTCGGCAATTTTTCGCCACTTTCCAAAGGCAATAGTATGCCTAAATTATCGCTCCACCCGGCCTTGCGCAAAGAAGAAAATTCCCCCACCACCAATACGCGGCACGCGCGACGAACGCGAGCGTCTTGCAAGGCTTTAACGGTAATTTCCGGACCGATTCCCAACGGTTCCCCGGCAGTAATTAAAACAAGCGGTTTCATATCTTTAATTAAAAAAAGGGAATTCATACGAATTCCCTTTTAAAAATCATCCCGTAATTTTATTTGACGTCTTTGGCAGGCGCATCAGCCGGTGTTTGCGCGTTAGCCGGTTCATCCGCAAAAGTTTTGGTGATTTTGATATCGGCCTTACCGCGCAATTCTTCCAAGTAATCACCCATGGATTTTTGGACACGTTTTTGCGCCAAATACTGCCCGAGTTCCGAGGCAATATCTTGAAATTCCAGTTCTTTTTCCGCGCGTTTTTCTTTGATTTTAATAATATGAAAACCTACGTCGGTTTTAATCGGCGCGCTTATTTTGCCCACCGAAAGCGTGAACGCCTTATCATCAATTTCTTTGGGGGCAATGCCTTTAATTAAAATCATATCCCCCCCGCTGGTAAGCGAGGCTTTATCTTCCGTATATTTCTGCACAGCCGCGGAAAAATCCATTCCACCGTCAAGTTCCTTTTTGATTTGTTTGGCTAATTCTTCTTTCTTTTTAATATCTTCCGGCTTCATATCTTTGGTAACGGCTAAATAGATATGACCGACACGCACTTGTTCGGCCGTAAGTTGTTTTAATTTAGCCGCAATGGCTTGGGCTTCTTTTAATGCTTCCGGATCTTTCTTTTCAAGTGCTTTTATTTTCTTTGTGTTATTTTTAAGGACAATTTCCACATTGTCATAAAGAGCGCGGGCTTCGGCTTCTTCCACCGGCTTAATAGTAGCGCGCAAATGCTGTTCCATGAGTTTGCGAACGGCCACATCTTTTTTGATTTTTTCTTTATAGCGTTTAAGGGTAAGCCCTTGCTTTTTAAGGGCTTCATTAAAACGCTTGTCGGCTCCGGCGGGATCTTCTTTCCCGGTTTTCTCATCTATAATAAAACGGGTTTTAATTTCGTTAATCCCATTGTCCACTTCGGAATCTTTTACTTGTATTTTTTCTTCTTCCGCAGCCTGATATAAAAGTTCTTTGGAAATAAGTTCTTTTAACACTTCACGCCCCAGCATATCCTTGGCGTTGGGTTGTTGCAACACACCCGGGGCAACCGCCTGATACTGTTCAATCACGCCTTCCAAATAGGCGTCATATTCGGAGGCTAAAACAGGTTTCCCGTTTACGGTAGCCACCGAACTTTCCATTACTTTAGCGTGCAAATTGACACCCACCAAAGCAATACCCAACAAAGCAACTAACCATTTATTCTTCATTTGCATAAATCATTACCTCGTATTTATTTTGTAAATTCTCTAAAATTTTATCCGCCTTTTTATTTTCAAGCACAGTTTCTATACGCGGGGCCGCCTCTTTTTTGGACAAGCGTTTTTCCCCCGTCTTCATTATTATATGAAATCCAAAAGCAGTTTTGATAAATCCTTGCACACTGCCGTGGGAAGAATTGGCAGCAATTACTTCTATATCCGGTAAAAATTCTCCGGGCATAAACGTAAATTTAGCATCCCGTATGGCTTGTGGTGCCATATTGTATTTTTTTGATAATTCTTTCCACCGCCCCGGTGCACGTTTTAAAGCACGAAGCACTTGATCAGCCGTTTCGGCATTATCTACAATAATTTGTTGTACGGTCATTTCGTACGGATACTTTTTGTAATAAGCATCTATTTCTTCTTGAGAAACCTGCAATTCTCCGCTCTGGCGAAGTTTTTCATACCACAATTCTTCCAACGCTTGTTGCAAGTAGTGCCGATAGATTTCATCCAATTGGAGCCGTTTTTCGGTAATAAGTTTTTGGTAATCGGGCGATTTATCCAACCCTTGCGCCAGCGCATCAGCCTGAATCAACTTTTCACGCATCACAATTTGCGCTAAATTTTGTTTACCAATCGGCGTTTTGGCAAAATCGGTATCCTGCTTGGACAGAAAACGCATCCTCTCTTGGATATCGTCATCCGTCACAACGGACAGTTTCTGCGAGGACATACCCCCGCCTCGGTTTCTTGCCGCCTGTGTGTTTTCGGTTGGCTTGCAAGCCCCCAAAACCGCTAATATAACGATAAATAAAAAAAGGGTGCGTTTCATACCTTATACTATATCATTTTCTGTACGCAAAAGGGAGCGAAAGAATGTTAATGTCTGTTGGGCAAATGCCAACGGAGTTTTGTCTTGTGGGCAACGGATACGCAACCCATCACCGTTTCGGGATTTGGTAAACCGCACCGTATCGGAGCCGAAACGATTGAAAATTTCCGCCGGCAAATTAACCGGCATTTGAAAATTACGAGTAAACAAAATTTCCAACTCACCTTCTATAAAATCAATATGATACATTGATAAACGACTGGCCTGATTAGATAAATCAAACAACGTGGTTAAGTTAAGCACTTCTTGCGGCACGGGTCCGCACAAATCGGCCAAACGCGCTAACAATTCTTGCGTTTTCTTTTCATCGGCACTCATAAGCGCTTTATAGTATTTTAATCTTTCGGCGTCATCGGGCAAATAGTCCGGCGGGATATAGGCCGCCAACGACAAACTTACCGTAGCACGCAACGCAGGCGCGCCGCGCTCGCCGCGCATTTTTTTTACTTCTGCCGCCACTAAATCGCAATACAAACTCAGCCCCACCTCACTGATATACCCGTGTTGTTTAACTCCCAAAAGTTCTCCCGCTCCACGAATTTCCATATCACGCAAAGCCAAGCGAAAACCGCTACCTAACTCACTAAATTCCATAAGCGCCGCCAAACGCTTTTTGGCTTCTTCGGTAGGGTCTTTTTCAGCCGAAGGATTCCAACGTACAGCGGCCAAATCGGCAAAATTATCTTCCTGTTGCGGTGTAGTTTTAAACAGCCAATCGGGGTGGAATAAATAACAATATGCTTTCGTACTGCCGCGCCCGATACGTCCGCGTAACTGATAGAGTTGCGCCAAACCGAAGTGATGCGCATTTTCCACAATGAGCGTATTGGCATTGGAAATATCAATACCGGACTCAATAATCGTAGAAGCCAAAAGCACGTCATATTTACCATTATTAAAATCCCACAACGTTTGCTCCAGTTCTTTTTCGTTCATTTGACCATGCGCCACGCAAATACGTGCTTGCGGCACGAGTTTTTGCAAAAGGAGCAGTCGCGATTGCATGCTTTGCACACTATTATATACGTAGTACACTTGCCCACCGCGCGCGAGTTCCTGCGAAATGGCAGAAGCCGCCAATTCGTTATTCCATGGCGTAACTACGGTTTTAATGGGAGTACGTCCGCGCGGCGGCGTATCAATAAGCGAAATATCGCGCAAAGAAGAAAGCGATTGGTTAAGCGTACGCGGGATGGGCGTGGCACTGAGCATGAGCGAGTGGACTCCGGCACATTTAGCACGGATTTTTTCTTTTTGTTTCACACCGAAACGATGTTCTTCATCTATAATCACGAGTCCTAAATTTTTAAGCACAATGTCTTTACTCATCAACCGGTGCGTGCCGATAATAATATCACAAATTCCGTTTTTTAATTCTTCCACCACCGCCCGCTGCTCTTTAGGCGTTTGGAAACGGCACAACATGCGGATATTAACCGGAAAACCGGCCATACGTTTTGTAAATGTTTTAAAATGTTGTGCGGCTAAAATAGTAGTGGGCACAAGCATCATTACCTGCTTGCCGGACAACACTGTCCGCAAGGCCGCCCGCATAGCAACTTCGGTCTTTCCAAACCCCACATCTCCCACGAGCACGCGGTCCATGGGTTTAGGTAACGACAGATCATGCAAGGTTTGCGCAATAGCCTCTTCTTGGCCCGGCGTTAAAACGTACGGAAACGAATCGGCAAATTCTTGCTCCAACCGGGTGTCTCCGGGCAAATCGGGAGCGGGCGTTGCTTGCCGTAGGGCCTCTAATTTCAAGATTTCTCGGGCCGTTTTTTGTGCTTCTTCTTTTACTCGTTTTTTTACTTCCTTCCACGCCATCCCACCCAACACCGAAAGCGTGGGCCGCTTTCCCCCCGCGCCAATATATTTTTGGACTTTTTTGAAATCATACATCGGCACATATAAGCGGCTTCCCCGGCGATATTCAATCAGCAAACAATCGGTGGGGGTGCCGTCGGGATCCAAAACTTCCAGGCCTAAATAACGTCCGATACCGTGTTCCTGATGGACAACATAATCCCCCGCTTGCAATTCTTTAAACCGTACCCGTTTGGCCCCTTCCACATCAAAACGGCGCAACACACGCGACGCATTGTAGCGGCGGTTTAAAAGTTCATTGGAAGTAATGAAAGCCAATTTATCCGCCGGACTATAAAAACCTTGCGTAAGCGGCGAAATAACCAGTGGTGCTTTTGAAGCGTGCGGATAATCCGCCAACAATTCGGACAAACGGTCCATTTCCCCACGGTTTAGACAACTTATGCGTACCGTAAAACCTTGGGTTTGCAAAGAGGCCACTTCCCGGTCCACTAATTCCATATTGGCTTGAAAGGGGATATTGGCTTTTAGCCCGGCATTTTCTGCGCCTTCGCGCGGCAGTTGAGTGATAACATACGCATTAGAGAAAGCAGCCAAATCAAAATCGGGCTCCGGTTGATCAAACACTAAATCAACTTGCGGCAAGTAATCGGTAAGCACCGCGTCTGTTTGTTCAAAACAAAGAGGCAATACAACGATTTCTTCCACCGCATGATGCGTATTTTGTGTATCTAAATCAAACGCGTTGATGACATCCAACCGGTTCCCGGAAAAGTAACAACGTAACGGATAATTTTCCTGCGGGCAAAAAATATCCACCACGCTGCCGCGCGCGGCATACTGCCCGGGGGCTTCGGTATATTCTTCGCGCGTATAACCGCAGGCTTCCAACTTGTCCAACAACTCTTGTCGGCGTAACGTGTCACCGCGATGCAACGTAAGAATACGTTTTTGAAATTCCTCTCGTTTGGGCAAGGGAGCCGATAAATTTTCGTAAGGAGTGCACACTAACCGCGGTTTATCTGTTACACATAATAATTGATACAACGCTGCCAAACGGCCGGTGTCCGTCTCCGGGAAAGAAATAATTTGCGTTTGCGGGCCGGCAAACTCGTGAGCCGCTTCTTCAAAATCTACCGGATCTTCCCCGGTAACAAACAAGATATTTTGGGCTTTGGGTAAGATTTTTTGGCAAACAAAATACGCCTTTGCGGCGCCGTTGGGCAGGCCGTAGATAAAAGAAAGAGACGGCTGTTGTGTCTTACTCATAACAACTCCCCGGCGCAACGCGGCGGGTTAGAAACTTTCCGGCTCGGTGCCGGTAATAAAGGCCTCTAAAAATTTATTACGGTCGGTGGGCATGGCCAGTTTTCCGGTAACGGGGTTAATATAAGAAAAGGAAATTCCTTCCGGCACAGCGAAGTCATCATTGGGTTCGTCTTTTAAAATCTGTTCCATAATTTCTGTCCACCAACGAGCGGTCGTGCTACCGGTAAAGCGCGCGCCGTTTTCATGGGAAGTATCATCGTCGTATCCCATCCAAGCGGCTGCCGCGGTGTACGGAGACATCCCCACAAACCACATATCGCGATGGCTTTGTGTCGTACCGGTTTTCCCGGCGATATTGCGGCCCAAACGAGCCACATACGCCCCGCTGCCGCGCTGCGTAACCCCTTTCATCATGTTGATAAGCAAATACGAATGTTGCGGCGAGAAAGCGGCCTCTTCTAACGGAACATGTTGCTCCAGCACGCGGCCGTTGGCATCTTCCACACGTTCAATATAGTAGTTGTCAGTATGAATACCGCCGTTGGCAAACGTGGTGAGCGCGGCCAAATGTTCATCCATTTGCACCACACTTACCCCTAAAGCCAACGCCGGAACATTAGGCAGTTTAGCCGTCAACCCGGCCTTACGCGCTACCTGAATAACGGCTTTAGGCGTGACGGCATCAATTAAATTAACGGCCACCAGGTTTTTAGATTTTTCCAACCCCTTGCGCAGCGTAACCCACCCTTCGGCTTTACCGCCGTAGTTTTGCGGAACCCATACGTTAAAGTCCCGGCTGGCAATAAAAGGTTGCTTGGCCAAATCAAGTGAATATAAATCGGCATTTTCATCAAACGTACGCCAGTTTTTACCATCATAATAAAACATCGTCGGCAAATCTTTGACCAACGTTGCGGGCGTGTAACCTTTTTGCAAGGCGGCCATCCACACATACGGTTTAAAGGAGGAGCCAGGCTGACGTTTGGCTTGTGTAGCGCGGTTAAATTTACTTTCATCAAATCCGCGCCCACCCACTAGCACCCGTACCGCGCCGGTTTTAACATCCCGAACCATAAACGCACCTTGCAAGCGGGGATATTCCGTTTTGGCTTCGGGCGTTTCGTTTTCTTCGGATTCGTTGGGATTAGGCGCATCCGCCTCGGCGTCGTTAGGATCAATTTCAATACCAAGGCCTTTGGCCACTTGTTCGTCATACTCTTGCAGTTTTTTATTCATTATTTCTTCGGCAAGAGCCTGCTCATTGATATCCAACGTCGTATAAATATTTAAACCGGCTTTCCACAATACATCCATACCATATTTGGGTTCCAAAATACGGCGGATATACTCAATAAAATACTGCCCGGGTTTCTTGTCTGCCACCGGCGGTTTATCCGGGAGCGGTTCGGCTTTGGCTTTATCCAATTCCTCGCGTGAAATATAATCTTGCTCGTACATCACATCTAACACTAAATTGCGGCGTTGACGAGAAACTTCCGGATTGGCGAACGGATTGTACCGCCCGGGAGCCGGGATTAAACCTACTAAAAGCGCCGCTTCGCCGGTAGTTAAGTCGGCCAAGTCTTTATCAAAATACTTTTTGGCAGCCGCTTTCACTCCATACGCGCCACTGCCCAAATAAATTTCGTTCAAGTACAACTGTAAAATTTCGCGTTTACTGAATTGATGTTCAATTTGGATTGCCAAAATAATCTCGCGCAATTTGCGGATGAGTTTTTTCTCCTGCGTTAAAAACACACCGCGGGAGAGCTGCTGGGTAAGTGTAGAGGCCCCTTGTTTAGCACGCCCGGTAAGCAGATCATGCAAAAGGGCGCGCACAATCCCGCGTATAGAAAACCCGGCGTGTTTAAAAAAATCACGGTCTTCCATGGCCACCACGGCATTTTGCAAATCTACCGGGATATCTTCCAACGGCACCATGCTACGTTTTTCAATAGAAAACTCGTGGATAAGTTGATTGTTTCTGTCGTAAACTTTCGTGGTAAGAGAAGGGGTATATTCTTCCATCTCATACACAGGCGGCATCCCCGAAAAGACATACCGCATAAAAACGGCTGTTAAAATAATAAACACAAACAGCCCGGTTAACGCGGCAAAGATAAACAGTTTAGAAAATAAAAACCTTTTTCGGGACATATACAAATTGTATCAAAATTCGCCCCCCTTCCGCAGATTCGCCGCAGAAAAATCAGTGGCAAAAATTCGCGAACTTATGTACAATACTAAGACCCCCTGTGAACACTTAATCAAAAAGAGTTAGCATATGGCATCAAAAACAACAACCAAAAAGAAAGTGATTCGCAAAACTACTAGCACACGCCGTTCTGTAAGCTTTGTGGATAAAAGGACACATGGCTTATTAGTCGGTTATGACTTTATTCTTTTGGTAAATGCTACCAGCGGAAAAAGCATTCAGCTTAGTGGTACCACACATCAAAAAGAACAACTTTATCAAAAAGAATCTATTCACCGAGAAGCGTTGTCACACGTTCTTAAGAAAGGAATTTTTCATTATGAATGGACACAAACGCGTGCTGGAGAAAATTTTTTATACCAAACCACATGCATTGCATTGCAAAACCCAAAAGGAGAAACTCAAAATGTGCTTTCTCTTTCACGTGATGTTACCCATACTTTACTTCGTTATCAATCGCCAATTGATGGGGCGTACGAAAAAATTATGCCGCGCACATTCACTCAAATCTTATTAGATACTCGCGAAATGCAAAAAAAAGAAATTTCCAAAGCTTTACATGATGAAATCGGCTCAAATGCGGTAGTACTGACAGCATTGCTGAGTTTAGTACGTGCTAGTTTACAGACAGGCAACGAGAAGCAAGCATTGCATGATTTGGCACAACTTGACGAGCAACTAAAACGAAGCATTGACCGACTTAAAAACGTTATTGTGTCATTACGGCCACTATCTTTAGAAAACAAAGGCGGATTAGGCGGTGCAATACGAGATTTACTTGAAAACATCAGTGCTATAAGCCATATTCCATATAGTTTTGACTATGACGAATTGCCTGCCAACATGTCCGTATCCGAAAAAGTAAAAATTTTATTGTACCGTATTGTGCAGGAAGCACTTACTAATATCGTTAAACATTCTCATGCTAAACATATGTGGGTGTATTTAAAAAAATTCGGTTCAAAAATTCGACTTTTGATATGTGATGACGGCGTTGGTTTTAGGCCAACCAAACAACGCTCGATTGAGCATGTGGGCTTACTGGCCATGAAAGACAGTGTTAAATTATTAGGGGGCAACATTGCCATTAAAAGCGCACCAAACAAAGGTACGCATATAGAGGTAATTTGCCCAGGGTTTATCTATGGGGGGAACAACAGATGATAAAAATTGTATTAGCGGATGATCACTCTATCGTACGCACCGGAGTGCGAACGATAGTAGAACGTCTTGGCAGAAATATGGAAATCTCTGCCGAGTTTTCTAACGGAAATGATTTAGTAAAATATGCCAAAAAACATCCGGATGAAATATATGTAGTAGATATTGCCATGCCGGTTATGAACGGGATTGAGGCAGTGGAGCAAATCGTTAAACACAACCCGGATGCAAAGGTAGTTATGCTCAGCATGTATGATGACCGGATGTCCGTGGAAAAATCACTCAAAGCAGGGGCCAAAGGGTTTATTGTAAAAGTTTCCGCCGCAGACGAAATTGTAAACGCCATAGAAGAAATTTGTGCCGGACGCTTTTATCTGTGTAACAAAGTTTCTAAGTATATTGTGCAGGGATTTTTGGGCAAGACTTCGCCTCGGCAGAAAGGCCGTCGCGGGCTGACACCCAAAGAAAAAGAAGTTTTGCAGTTAATTGCCGAAGGATACAGCAGCAAGCAGATTGCCAAATCGTTTAATTTATCGTTAAATACGATTCACGTGCATCGCAACAATATTATGAAAAAATTGGGCATTCACAAGCAAACTGAACTCGTGCGTTTTGCTATTAAAGAAGGTATCGCCCAGTTATAAAGAGGTCTTATGCGAATTATCGCCGGAACCGCCCGCGGGCGGCGGATATTTTCCGTATCTAAAAACTTGCCGGTTAAACCGATTTCGGACCGTATCAAACAATCGGTGTTTGATATTATCCGCCCGCGTTTGCCCGGTGCTAAAATGTTGGACTTATTTGCCGGGACGGGCAACGTGTCGTTAGAGGCCTTGTCGCGTGGAGCCCTGCGCTGCGTGATGGTGGACCGGGAACCCGCGTGTATTAAAAACATACACCGCAATTTAGAACATTTAGGATTCACCGAACGTGCCAAAGTGTTACGCGGCGACGTGCTAAAACCGCTTGATTACTTGCTTGCATACAGTGATAACGACGGCTACGATATTATTTTTATGGGCCCGCCTTACCGCGATATCAATAATAAAATGCTAGCGTTGTCGGAACCGGCCTTAAAAAACGTAGCCGCGGCCGGGTTGCTTGCGCCCAAGGGCATTATCATTTTACAAACCCATAAAACCGAGGCGTTTGCCGTACCCGACGGATTAGAAATTTACCGTGTGGAAAAATACGGAGATACGCTTGTTCACTTTTTGCGTGCCGCTAAAAATAGCGCGGAGGGTGCACATGCAGAATGATCCGCATGAGTTAAATTTTTCCAAAATAAAAACGTACCGGGAATGTCCGCTTCTCTATAAATACAAATATATTGAAGGCAAACGCGAAGGGTTGGTGCCGGCGTCTTCTTTAGGGGTTTCCATCCACCGCACGTTGGAAGAATACCACCGGCAAAGTAATGACCCTTCCGAGTTGCTTTCCTATTATGATGATATGTGGCTAGGGGCCGGGTATGCCAGTGCGGGCGAGCAAATGGAGTGGTATTTAAAAGGGAAAAAAATGCTAGAAACGTATGCCCAGCGCGAATACGAACGCAAAACCACCGTGGACAGTACCGAGCGGGAATTTATTTTTCAAGAAGGCGAGTGGACCTTGCGCGGCAAAATTGACCGCATTGATAAACACCCCGACGGCTCTTGGGAAGTGATTGATTACAAAACCGGCACGGATGTAGATTTATCGCAGCCCATTACCGATTCTTTACAACTGGGTATTTACGCGGTGGGAGCACGCCGGGCCTGGCATCTGGAACGCGGGAAAGCCACGTTTTATTTTATCGCTTTTGACCAAACACAAAGCGCACCGTTTGAATCGTTTGACGAACAGAAAATTTTGGAAACCTTTATCAAAACCGGCGAGAAAATTGTAGCCGAAGATTTTTCACCTAACACGGCCAACTGTGCAAATTGTCCTTTCAACACCCGCTGCGAAAGTGCGGTCCTTCCTGCGGCAAATTAGCGGTTTACTTCCACCAATAAAACACTACAATAAACGCGGCCAAGAGCCACCGGTAATATACAAACACATCAAACGTGTGCGTTTTGATATAGCGCATCAGCCCGCCGATAACAAAAAGCGCCCCGATAAACGCGCTTACCACTCCGGCGGCTAGTGCTCCGTTCATATCCGCCGCAGATAAGTGGCTAATTTCCAATATCGTTGCTCCGGCGATAATCGGCGCGGAAAGCAAAAAAGAAATGCGCGCGCTTGCACTGCGCGATAATCCTAAAAACAGCGCCGCTGTAATGGTAATGCCGCTGCGTGACACACCCGGCATCAGTGCCAAGGCCTGCGCGCACCCAATTAAAAATACCGTCTTAAAAGAAGTGTCCAACCAAGAGGTAAATTCTTCCTGCCGAGAATTTTTGCGGTCAGCCAGCCATAACACGCCGGCAAACAGCGCCAAATTACCCGCAATAAGCAGCGGATTGCGAAACACCCTTTCCGCCCAATCGTTCAACAATACGCCGCACACCGCCGCCGGCAACGTGGCCGCCGCCAAGTACCAAAGCATGCGTCCTTGGCGTGATTTGGGATTGGTGAGTCCTTGCCGCACCAGCACCCACCAATCTTTCCAAAAATAAATCAGTACGGCTAGTAGCGTAGCGGCGTGAAGCATTACATCAAAAGTTAACCCCTGATACACATGCCCGCGAAAATACGGCAGCAAGACCAAATGGGCGGAACTGGATATCGGTAAAAACTCGCCAAGCGCTTGCAAAAGTCCTAACAACACTGCCTCAAAAATAGTCATCTTTATTCTCCAAATACAGTTTTCTCAAGTGCGTTATTTTCATTAAAAGTCAGCACGGCAAACTGTCCCGCGGAAAACGGACACACTTGTTTGGTAAGCAAATGATACACACACGAAATGTTTGGGTTGTGTCCCACGGCAATTAGCACGTTTGTTTGTTTCAGTTGCGAAAGCAAAAATTCAGCCACTTCCTCATCCGGGGAAAACCCGTTTAATTCCGTCGCTTTTTCTACCGGAATTTTAAACGTATCTGCTACCACCTGCGCCGTTTGCACGGCACGCAAAAGAGGGCTGGTTAAAATTTTCTGCGGATTTAGCGCAAGGCGGGCTAATTGCCCAGCGGTTTGAGCGGCTTTTTGCAGGCCCTCGGGACTCAGCGGGCGCTCGGCATCAGCGTTTACCCCCGCTACGTAGGTGGCAAGCGCGTGTGCGTGACGAATCAAAATAAGTGTTTTTCGGCTTTGCATAATCGCGTAAAAATGTAATAATTTAAGTAAGATATTTTATTTTACTATTTATCTTGTACGTATGGCACTTTTTTACGCGCATTATCCGTCGCTGGAAAAATCTTTCCTGCATTTTACCAAGCAAAACCGCCAAGCACTTGAGCCGTGGCTTATCGTGTGCGCGTCGTCTTTTTTAGTTCAACGCTTGCAGGCGCAACTCTCCCGCGAGCAAGGCGCTATTGCGAACCTTCATTTTTGCACAGCGTCATCGTTATTATACAAATTGGATAGTGAGGCCGGCCCATCTCTGCCGATATTTCCGCAAAATCACTTGCGCGATTTTCTACTCAAAGATATTTTAACAGAACCGGGATTGGACATATACCCTATTTCACGCGGTTTTATTACAGCCTTAAAAGAGACTTTGCGCGATTTGGCTGACAGTTTGGCAGACCCGGACATACTGGAAGAACAATTACAAAACTCACCTGACGACGGAGAATTTGCCCAAGACAAACAACGTTTTGCGTGGTTAGTAAACGTGTATAAACGCTACCTGGCACGCGAAGCCGCCCTGCCGGACTATCGCCCCTATCAAAATTTATTTGAGCGAGCCTTGGCGCAAGTGCCCGCATCTGCTTATTTAAAACAATTTTCTAAAATTATTCTTTATGGGTTTTACGATATGCCCGGCCGACAATTGGATTTCATTAACCACTTGCGCGCTCATTATCCGCTAACCGTATTTGCCCCATACGATAAAATACCGGCCTATGCGTTTGCTGACAAATTTTTTGAAACGAATTGGCGCGGCGCCTTCTCTCCGGCGACAGATGAAAACGCTGCCGACTTCGGTGCACTCGGCAACGCCGGGCCTTGTCTGTTTGCACCGCAAGGCAGTGCCGCGACGAACGGCGTTCAAATAATACCGTCCGCCACGCCGCAAAGCGAAGTATTTTTTGCTGCTAAAGAGATTTTACGTTTGGTGGAAGAAGAACATTACAACTTTAACGATATCGGTCTGATTGCTCGCACCCAAACGCTCTATCAAGAAGAAATCCGCCGCGTATTTGCCCAAAACAAAATCCCGCTGCAAACATCGTGGACTTATACGCTGACACAATCTCCGCTCGGAGCGTTTTGCTTACATTTATTGACGATGGCCCAAACGGGCTTTGAACGGCAAAACGTGTTAGCCGTTTTGACTTCGGCGTATTTGGCCAAACCGCAAAAAAAATCTTGGTATAGATTGGCTGAAAAATCACTGGTTAGTATGAACTTAAGCCAATGGCAAGATTTGTTGCCAAAAACGAAAGATTTTGATCCGGAATTTTTAACCTGGTTAGAACATTGCAACTCGCAATTAAAAGATTTAGATGCGCCGGGAAATTGGGAAGAAAAATGTGCCCGTGCCCAGCAATTTTTAGCCGAAAACATAGATGAAAAATCGTTTCAAAACAATGAACAGGCTCTTTATCAAGCCATCACCGCGTGCATTGCCTCTTTGGCCGATTGCGCCAAAATACGCCCCCAATGCCTCCGTGGGGAATTTATGCACGAATTGGTAGAGGCGTTAGTCTCTCTTAATTTCAATTATGTGCAAAATGCACCGCGCGGCGTTGTTTTTACAGATGCGATCCGCGCGCGTGGATTACAATTTAAAATCATATTTTTACTGGGCGTTAATGAGCATACATTTCCGCAAATCGTGCCGGAAGATCCTTTCTTGCGCGACCGGTACCGCTATATTTTGCGAGATGTACTGGGCTATTGGATAAACCAAAAAGCAGAACGCACACAAGAAGAGCGACTCCTTTTCTTAACGATTTGCTCCGCCGCTCAAGAAAAATTATACGTTTCTTATGCTTGTCAGGATAACTCCGGGAAAGATATGATTCCATCCATCTATCTGGCCGAATTGGTTCGGGCTACCGACAAACAGTGGTCATCCCAACAAAGCCCCACCGTTGGCTCTTTGTTATCTCGCCGCCTAGCAAATGTTAAGCGTGTGTTTTTTTCGCCAAAGGAAATTTCTTACGCCATTATGCTAGATGGCAAAAATGAAGAAAAGAATTATCAAGCAGCCGGCTTATCCACGCCTAACACGATGCGCCAATTAACAGCCGCCGATGCATTAAATAAATTAGACAATACTTACGCATTTGACGGTTGCGTGACAAGCGGACCGGCTATTTTTGAAAAAATACAGCAACGCGGGGGCGTTTCTCCTTCGGCTTTGCAAGAATTAGCCGCTTGCCCCCTGAAATTTTTCTTTCACAAAGCACTGCATTTGGAAGACCGCGAAGATGTATACAGCCGTTGGGAAATGGGAGCAGACAAACGCGGGCAGGCCTATCACCAAGTATTGGAAGATTTTTACAAGGAACTAAAACGCTTACATATTACGCACGACTTATTTGATAGTGGGGTGGCCGAGTATGTGGACCGCGCTCTGACCAAAAATTTTACGTCGCAAAGTTACCGGGATTACGGCATTTATCCCGTCGTATGGGAACTTCTTTTATCCCAAATGCGCCAACGCTTGACTGCTTTTGCCGTGGCCGATATCAAAACCCTGGGGCCATTTACTCCATCGTATTTTGAGCGGGATTTTTCATCTTTATCCATACCCGGCTTGCCGTTTAAATTGCGCGGTATTATGGACCGCATTGACATCAATTTGCAAGATAAAACTTTTATCATCGCCGATTATAAATCTTCCGACCAAGGCACTAAAAATTTGGCACAATCTTTCTTTACATATTTAATTTTCCAACCCTTCTTATACGTTTTAGCCGCCAAACAGTTACCGCAATTAGACGGCTTTGCCCCGCAAGGAGCGTGTTTGTTAGCCATCAATCCCAAATACGAACGCAAGGATTTATCGGCTTCGGAAATAACGGCTATGTCTCAACGAGCAATTTCTTTTTTAAATCAACTGGCAAATATAATAAAACAAGGAAATTTTGTCTTAAATTCGTCTGATTTATGCACGTACTGCCCATACAGTGCCATTTGCCGCAAAGACCATTTCATTTGTTTAGTACGCGCGCGCAAAAGCAAACCGATTAAGCAACTAAAGGAGGCCCGTTATGAAGACGCTTGATAGCGCGGAAGACCGATTAACCGTACTTACCCAATTTGGCAAAAATTTGGTAGTGGAAGCCGGGGCCGGCACAGGAAAAACGAGTTCTCTGATTAAACGTATCGGGGTAACTGTTTTGGCAAAAGGTATTACGGTTGATAAAATAGTCGCCCTTACGTTTACCGAAAAAGCCGCCGCAGAAATCAAGAACCGACTTGTCGGCGAATTTCACGAAACGGTACAACTTATCCGCGAACAACAAGAACATCAAACTCCGGCGCCGGAAGAATCTCTGCTTAAATTACTGCAAGATAATTTTTCACTTTCTAACAAAGTCATTTTGCCGCGCGTGCAAAATGCCTTGGCTCTTTTGGACCGCGCCAGCGTCGGGACTATTCACGGTTTTTGCGCGGACATTTTGCGTACATTCCCATTAGAAGCCGGGCTTTCTCCGCAAGCGGAAATTGATTCCGGTGCGAAAGCCGAACATTTATTTAACGTTCGCTGGAATGAATTTTTAGATAATGAACTCGGCCTAAATGCACCGCGCGCGGAACAATGGAAAACAGTTTTGCCGGAAATTTCACTTGCCGAATTAAAAAATTTCACCCGGCTTATTTGCGGCGGCAAAATAGAAAAGTATGATTATTTTTCTCACGCCCCTATGTTAGCGAGAATATGCGAAGAAAAGTCACGCCAAGCAAGTGCTTGGGCCACGGCTTTTTTAAATACCAAAAAACCGGTTACACGCAAAATTGAAACGGCACTTGTATGGGCCGCCGCTTCTTTAAACCGAACAGCCGCTTTTCTGCGCAGGCAAGATGACTTGACCTCGGACATGAACATTCCTACCGTACCCTCTTCTTCCAAAAGGCCCACAGGATGGGACGAAGAAACGTATGAAACGGCCCGCAATTTGGTACAGTTTGCCTTAAAAATACGGCCGGAAAAACAACGTATTTTCTGTCAAGCCTTTTCGTTAGTGAAAGATTTGGCCGACCAAATCCGCGCCGACTATGAGCGGGAAGGCATCCTCAGTTTTGATGACCTGGTTGTAAAAACTCGCAATTTGGTACAACACGATTTACGGGTACGACAATTACTTAAAGAAAAGTTTGATGCGCTTTTTTTAGACGAATTCCAAGATACCGACCCGGCCCAAGGGGAACTTCTTCTCTTCTTGGCCGAGCAAAAAGATTCCGCTGCCTTGCGTTGGCAAGACATTAAATTAGAACCCGGTAAACTTTTTATTGTAGGAGATCCTAAACAATCTATTTACCGTTTCCGCGGGGCGGATATCACCGCATACGAATTATTTACCCAACTTATTTTAAACCAAGGCGGACAAAAATGTTTTCTGCGCCAAAATTACCGCAGCGTGCCGGATATTGTTGCCACGGCAAATGCCATTTGCCAACGTGCCATGATCCAACAAACTTCGTTTCAACCCGCCTATGAGCCGATTTTTCCGGCACGCCCGACCGATACCCCTAACGCCGTGCAATGGTTACTGGTAAAATCTACCGATGCCCCCGACGCTAACGCCGATACATTCCGCGATAATCAAGCCGAACAAATCGCCCAATGGATACAAAATAATGTGGGCAAATTGACCATTGAAAAAGATCAAAAATTAACCTATAAGGATATTACTATTTTAATTCGTGCCGGCACTACTTCCGGCCCATATACAGACGCCTTACGCCGGCATGGTATTTTATTTAATAGCGAAGGAGAAAAAAATTTTTTCAAGCGGCAGGAAATTAACGACTTCTTAAATTTTTTGCGAGTCATATTAGATCCTACCGACACAACAGCCTTAGTGGGTGTGCTGCGAAGCCCGTTAGGCGGTTTTACGGATGAAGAAATTTATCAAATCGCCCAGCGCAAGGAACTCTCCGCTTACGCACATCCGACAGACTCAACCTTGGCCAACTTGTATGGACAAATTTTATCTTTCGCGCAAAAAGCAGGGCACTTGGATATTAAACACTTAGTGGAAGAAGTGTTGGATAATACGTTTTTGCCGGAACTTTGCATACGGGCCTATGGCGGCGAACAAAGTTTAGAAATTTTAACCCGCTTGATTACGGAAACGCAAAACAGGTTAGGCAACCGACCGATTTCCTTAAATCAATTCTTAGGCACCGCCCAAGAACTTGTAGAAAAAACCCCCGAAAGTCTTAAAATTTCATCTACCGAAACATTAGATGCGGTTTCCGTTATGACCGTACATAAGTCAAAAGGATTAGAGGCTCCCGTCGTCATTTTGGCAGATTTATCCCGACAAGGCGCATCATCAAACTCCACCACCGATCATATTTTTTCGTGGCAATACAATATGCATGGATTGCGTGCCGGTAAAATTTACGATGCCAATCTGCTTTTTTTGGAAGAAGAACAAAAAAAACACGAACGGTGTGAAGAAATCCGCATTTTATACGTGGCCTTAACACGCGCCCGGAAAAAATTACTCTTGGTGGGCGATGAACGGAAAGGATTTCAAAAAGCAGTTCGGATATTTTCTGATGCAGGTTTTTGGCCTGATGGAGCGTCGGACACTACGGGAAATAATGAAACCCCTGTGCACGTAGATTATTTTGATTATATAAATCCAACTGATTTTACCTATCACTCTCAACAAGTTTTCACCGATTACACCTCCTTAAATGAATTAGAAGATTGGCAAAAAGCCTATCAAGCCCGTTGCGTGCGGTATAATAATTTGTTGTCCGAAACAGTCTTATCCCCTAGCGAACAGGTACAAAATAATGAGCCGCTCTCTCCTTCCCAACAAGCCGGGGCCGAAATCGGTTCTCTTTGCCACCGCACATTGCAACTTTTATTTACTCGCCCCGGCAGCAACACTTCTCAGGCCCTTGAGCAAGCATCCCAAGAAACCAGCCTTGCCACACGCAAGTTGGAAACCGCGGAAATTATCACAGCATTTACCGAATCTGCTTTATTTAAACAACTGCAAGCCTGTAAACTATTGGCTGCGGAAATGCCTTTTTCCTACGTTACAAATAAGGGACTGGTGCAAAATGGGATAATAGACGGCTTGTTTGAATGTGAAGACGGTACGGTTTGGATTGTGGATTACAAAACCGATCGCGTACCCACTGCCGGCCCGCAAAAACTGATGGAAAAATACCGCCCGCAACTTACCGTATATCAAGAAGCGGCGCAAAAAATTTTCCCGGGCAAAAAAGTGCGTTGTTCGGCTGTGTTTGTGCGCGCGTTTGCGGCCATAGATTTATAAAAGATACAATATACTACACAAGGAGAAAACTATGTTTGATAAACTCGGACAATTAAAAGATTTATGGAAACTAAAAGGGCAAATGGAAGAACTTAAAAAACGGTTGGACAATATGGTCATCAAAACCGATAGTCCGCGCCACTTAGTGGAAATTACCATGAACGGCTCTATGGAAGTAAAAGAAGTGCGCATAGAAGCACTTGCCAAAAACTTTTCAGAAGAAGAACTTGCCCAAGATATAAAAGATGCCTTTAATAAAGCCGTGCGCGATACGCAAATGATGGCCGCGCAAGCGATGGGCGGAATTGGCGGGTTACCGCAAGCATAATGAATTATCAAGATAAAGTAATAGCCGTGTTTGGCGCGTCGGAAGATCCGTCTAAGTTTGGCTACAAAATTCTAACCGATTTGGCCGCTAACGGCTTAACCGTGTACGGAATCAACCCTAAAGGCGGACACATCAAAGGAAATACGTTTCTGACATGTCTGGCAGACGTGCCTCAAAAAACAGACGTAGCCATTATGGTCGTGCCGCCCGTTGCGCTGCCCGGTGCGGTGGAACAATGCATTAAAGCCGGTGTGCGCGAAATTTGGTTTCAGCCCGGGGCGCGTTTAGAAAGTGCTTTTAAAGCCGCCGCAGCCGCGGGTATCCACGCCGTAAACAGTTGCTTTATGGCAGAAAACGGATTTTGGTAATGGTATATTTCCCCGAAGATAAAATTTCTTGTTTAGGGCTTGGCTCGTGGCCGCTTGGCGGCGGGTATGATTGGGGAAATTTGGACGAAAACGCGGCCCAAAAAGCGGTATTATCTGCCTTAGATTTAGGAGTAAATTTAATAGACACCGCCCCTGTGTACGGCGACGGCCAAAGCGAGGAATTTTTGGGCCGCGTCTTACAGAGCCGCCGGGAAAAAATTTTTTTAGCCGGCAAATGCGGACTGGTCAAAAACGGCAGTTGGACCGACCATGATTTGCGCGCGCAAACAATCTGCCGCCAGTTGGAAGAAACACTCTCCCGTCTGGAAACCGATTATGTAGATTTATACCAAATCCACTACCCGGACCCGAAAGTACCGCTGCAAGATGCGGTGGCCACCTTAACACGTTTGCAAGAAAAAGGGCTCATCCGCTACATCGGTTTATGTAATGTGTCGGCGGCGCAAATTCGCGCGTGTGCGCAAGTAGCAACAATTTTTTCGGTGCAAAACGAGTTTTCATTATTACATCCGCAAAGGGGATTAGACGTGTTGGACACGTGCCGCGCGTGTGGGGTGCGGTTTATCGGCTACGGCGTGTTGTGCGGCGGCATTTTAAGCGGCAAATATAAAACCGCGCCGAATTTCCGCCGGGCTTCGGCGCGCAATTATTTTTATAAATGTTACCGCGGGGCGGCGTTTGACGACGCACAAAAAACCGTTTCGCGCGTGCGGGAAGTGGCCGCGCAAAAAAACACAATGCCGTCGGCGGTAGCGATCGCGTGGGCCTTGCAACAGCCGGGTGTATCACACGTGCTTTTCGGCGCGCGCAGTGAAGAGCAAGTACGGCAAAATATCGCGGCGGTGCACATAAAATTAACGCCGCAAGAAATGTTATTTTTAGAGGGAAAAGATGCAAATTAACGAGTTGGAAACTTTTGTTAAAACCGTACTGCCTAAAGTGGGCGTAAACAAACTGCGCGAACTGACACGCCTGGTGTATGAAATTGCCAAGCGCGAAAATTTACCGCCGCAACAAATTTTAATTCCGTCTAAAAATGACACGTTTGAAAGCGTCAAAACGGCTTTATTAAAACGCCGTTATCCGGTTAATTTTAAAACAGCCGACAAAAAACAATTCTATTTGCCAAAATTAGAAATGAACAAAGATCTAACGGCTGATTTAACGCCACACCCATTTGCACCAAAAACGATTTATATAGAGTCCTCTGTCAAAAATTCGCCGCTAGTTTCTCGGGTACGAAAGGCTTTCCCCCAGGCAACATTTAAAGAAACCGACGGAAAAACGCAGGTAGGCAGTGCCGATTTTTCACGTCGCACCGAAACGCTGTTAATTCACCAAGAAAAATATGATTTTTTAAAACCGTGTCCGTGCAGTTGCGGCTCGGCGGGGTGCGGGTACAATTTAATCAATTTGGGTTTTGGGTGCCGTTTTGAGTGTGAGTATTGTTTCTTGCAACAATACCAAAATCTACACGCTATTTTATGGCCCGCCAACGTGAACGAATTTTTGCAAAAATTAGACGAGGGAAAATTTAATAAAGGGCCGTTTGATAGGCCGCGTATCGGCAGCGGGGAGTTTACCGATTCCCTCGTATTTGACGACATTACACAATACTCGCAAGCACTCGTGCCGTTCTTCCGTGCGCGCCCGCAGTGGCAGTTTGAATTCAAAACAAAAAGCACTAACATTGATGGCCTTTTAAAAGCGGGCGGGTGTGAAAATATCGTGGTATCGTGGTCGGTAAATTCTTCTAAAATCGCCGACAACGCCGAGCATTTTACACCCGGTTTGACCGCGCGTTTGCAAGCCGCGTGCGAAGCGGCCCGCGCGGGATATCGCCTGGGCTTTCATTTTGATCCGGTTATTATTTACGACGGGTATGAGCCGGATTACGCACGCACGGTTGAACAAATGGCAGATACACTTCCCGCCGATAAAATCGCTTGGATTAGTGTGGGAACATTACGCTTTAGCCGTGAGTTAAAAAAACAAATTGAAATCCGTTTCCCAAAAAATTTTATGTTAGACGGCGAGTTTTTATTGGATTTTGACGGCAAAATGCGCTACGGCACTACTGAAAGAATGAACGTTTATCGCTTTTTAGTTCCGCTGCTGCGCCGCACTTTCCCAAAAGCATACGTATATTTATGTATGGAAGATCCGCAAATCGTGAAAGATCTTTAATGCAATAAAAATCCCCGGGCGGCTATCACCACGCCCGGGGATCTTTTTTAAACCAACCGTTAATTCATCATTTTTCCATCGTCAAAACAAATCGTATATCCATAATACGCGTAACTTTCCACCAATGCGTTACTGGGCACTTTTACGGATTTATCGTATTTGGCCCGTTCCTTCATTAAATAATAGTAAGGCACTCCTTTTTTAGGATCGGGCGTCTGCTGAGCAATAATAAAATAGCGACGCGTTTTCTTATTGATAGGTAAAGCATAAACCCCTAAATCCTTGCGCAAGGTTTCTTCCGAACACTTGGTCTGTTTTTCCAAAAACTTCAACTCCTTGCGTGTAATTTCTATGTAACCGGCTTTTTTTAATTCTTCTTCTACTCGCGCAATTTGCGCCAGGGTTTCTTTGGAAGGAGCCACCGATTCGTCGGGCAATAAAAACGCTTTGCGGTTCTGCAAGGCTTCGGTATATACGAAAAATCCGCTTTCGGTAAGGGTACTGTCCGACTTAAAAATTTTGGTGCCTTTCATATCGCGTAAACTAAACACATCTTTCACCGGCACACCGGCTTTTTTAAATACGCCGATAGCGTCTTGGCCGATATGCTTTTGCAAGGCTTCATAACCCGCTTTGGTCAACATTTCCCGCTCAAAATCGGTTCCTTTGTTAATCGTAACGATAAAATCAGTAGGCACTTTGGGATATTTTTTTCTTAAATAATTAACCCCGCGCCGTTGTTCAGCCCGGTGGATATTAACAAAATCGCGCCGCATTTCATCAGTTAATTCGGTTACTTTGGGGTTAACGGCATAGCGTTGTTTAAGAGCCGCTAAAATTTCGTCATCCGAAAAATAATCCGGCTCCAAATTAACCAAACGTTGGCGGGCAATTAAGTTCAGCGGTTCCACGGCTAAGGCCGAGCGGTAATACCCCGCCGCACTTTTTTTATCTCCCTGATATTCAACAATAACCCCTTTTCCTACCAACGAATTTACGTTAGCGGCATTAGACTCCAACGACTTAGTATAAAACGCAAAAGCGTCATCGTTGCGTTGGCGTTTTAACGCGATATCTCCCAACATAGAATAGGTATAAGACAAATACGGCGACGTACGAGTCATATTGGCAAGCGCCGTGCGGAAGGCTTTTTCCGCACCGTCTAAATCTTCCAATGTAAGAAGCACCCCCGCCAACGAAAGTTGCGTTTCCGCGTCGGAAGGGGACATTTGTACGCATCGGGTAAAAGTTTCTTTAGCGGTTTGATATTGCTGGTTGGAGAACTGTTCTTTCCCTTCTTGTACGCAATCGCTTACTTGGCCGGAAGCAACGGCACCGACATATCCCGTTACCACGGTACACATTATCAAAGCGGCCAAACTCTTACGCAAAAATGGTTTGAAATACGGCATATAAAACTCCCTGCATTTTTTCGGCTTTTGTCAATTTCAGCGGTTCGTGTGACAAAAACCCCCTTTTTCTTATTTTAGCAAGATTTTTAGCATACACGCACGCCATCATACGACACGGCAACATTTTTAGACGAGGCCACTGACGCATTAACGCAAAGGATTGTTCATATAATTCCCGGGTTTTCTCATCCAAAAAAGATAATACACAGGCTATTTGGGTGGGCTTATTCCCGTTTAAAACATCCTCGCGCGTAAGCCCAAATTGTTCCAACGTCTTGTTAGGCAAATAGACACGTTTTAATTGGGCATCTTCCGCCACATCACGGATGATATTGGTCAGTTGTACCGCACTGCCCAGCGACAACGCCAACGCGTGGGCTTGCGGACCTTTTACATCTAAAATATCCAACGTAGCCAACCCCACCACTACCGCCACGCGGTATAAATACCAATCTAATGCCGCTAATGTCTCGTACGATTTCCCTTGCAAATCGGCGCGCATGCCTTCTATCAAAAGTAAAAATCGTTCGGGCGGCAAACCAAATTCATTAACCACTTCTCCCAATCGTTTACCTAATTCGGTTTGCGCAGTACCGTTAAAAACGCGTTCAATTTCCGCTTGCCAAAAATCCAACTCTTGCAAAGGTTTTTCGCGCGGCTCATCGGCAATATCATCCATCAGCCGGCAAAATTCATAATACGCCGCCAACGCAACACGTTGCCGTGCGCTCACAAAGAGAAACGCCGGCCCGAAACTGGATTTTTTATAAGACGTATTTTCTGACAAGTTATTTTCCGCCCTGGTTTTTAAAATACGATAACGCCGCACCGGTAGCAGTTGCATAAATTGCATTTTCCGGAATAATAAATTTTATGCCATGCATTTTATACAACGCATCAAACACTTGATGAGCAAACGGCACTTGCGTAAGTGTACCGGTTAAAATCACATCTTTGATCCGGTCTTTTTGGCAAGCAAAAACCGCCATCATGCCGATTGTTTGAAAAGCCATATTCAGCACGCCCAAAGCGATATCGGCCGCGCGTGCGCCATCTTCCATTTTGCCGAAATTAGAAGCCGTTGTTTCCGGCGGGAGCGTAGGAATTTGCGCCGCACTTATGTCTTGGATATTTAAATCTACTTTAGCAAGTTCCCCGGATGCGGCCAGTTCGGCTACAGTTTTAAAAGAGGTGGCCCCACACATTTTTTCGCAGAGGCCTAATACGGTCCCCCCGCCTACACCGGATCCGCCGATATGCACGATACCTTCTTGGCCGGCGCGAACAAACGCCGTGCCTGTCCCCATACTGACGATAAGTCCTTCTTTTTTACCGGATAACTCCAAGCCCCCCAACCCAATGGCTAAAAACTCATCTACTGAAGAAGTGGGGATTCCATATATGTCTTTTTGAAAAAACGACGAACCCACGCCCGTGATAATAATTTGGGCGACATCGGTAAGTGCCAGGTTGTTTTCGTTGATAAATTTTCCCAAAGCGCCATAAGCCGAAGTAACCGGATCAGCCGCTTCTACTTTCAGACGGGAAATGGCTTTTTCATTATGGGCGTAACCTACAATTTTGGTTGTAGAACCGCCGACATCTATTCCAATAACTATACTCATAATTATTTCTCCGATAAACCGATTGATTTAAGGAACGGTCCGTTATCCACCGGACGGCCTAAAAAGTTTTTGACCATTTCTTCTTCATCAATCGTGCCGCCTTTTTCTAAAATTTCTCGCCGATATTTAAGCCCGGTGTTTGTATCAAAAACGCCGTTCTTTTCAAACACGCTAAAGAAATCTTCCGCAATCACTTCCGACCACAAATACCCATAATATCCGGCATCATACCCGCCCATAATATGCCCAAACGCCGCTTGCGGGATAGTATTAGGTGTCAAACGCACGTGACGAATTTTTTTCGTCAAATCATAATAAAGTTTGGTAGTATCGGGCGTTTTAGACATTGTATGGAGTGTCATATCATACTGTGCAAAAAAGTTTTGCCGCAAGTAGGCCGTAGCCGTGCCGAAATTTTTAGCATCAATCATCCGTTTAATTAGTTCATCCGGCAACGGTTCGCCCGTTTTGTAATGCTTACTAATTTTTTTCAGTACGGCCGGGTTCCACGCCCAACGTTCCAATAATTGGCTGGGGGCTTCCACAAAATCCCAACTGACGCTGGTGCCAGCCTGCGGAGCATATTTTGCACGCGTCAGCGCATTATGAAGCACGTGGCCGAACTCGTGAAACAGCGTTTCCACCTCTCCGTGTTTGAGTAAAGACGGTGCATCTTTTGAAGGCTTGTTCATATTAGCCACAATGGCCACAAAGGGGGTTTGATACGTACCGTCTTCTTTCTCTTCGCCGCCGACCAAATCAAAACACGCCGCGTGTTTATATTTCCCTTCGCGCGGGTATAAATCCATATAAAAATACGCAATCAAACGGCCATCTTGTTTGTCTTTAATCGCAAAGGCCTTCACATCTTCGTGCCAAACGGGGATTTGCACCGGTTCAAACGTAATGCCCAGCAAATTGCCGAACAAATCCAGCATCCCGTCTATGACCACTTGCGAAGGAAAATACTCTTTGATTTTTTCGCTGTCTAAATTCAAATATTCTTTGCTATATTGATATCCCCAATAAGCACTTTCCCACGGAAAAATTTCGCGTGATTTTTGGCCTGTTTTTTCGTTCTTATAAGACACTAATAATTGGGTTTCTTTTTTACCCATGGGCGTTAATTTTTTTTGTAAATCCTTCAAAAACACCATGACGTTTTTCGGATTTTTGGCCATACGGTCTTCCAGTTGCAAATCGGCATACGTTTTGTACCCCAATAAATGCGCCGCATCCCGACGCAGCGTAAGCGATTTTTCCAACAGTTCCACATTTTGCTCCCCGCCGCGACGGTTGTATTTATATTCCAAATCTTTGCGTGCTTGTTCATCTTCCGCGCTTTTCATAAAAGGAACCACATCCGGATAATCTAACGTAACGATATATTTGCCATCCGGAGTCTTTTGAAGTTTTTGGATATAGTCTTCGCCCAACCCTTTTAATTGTTCTTTCGTAACGTACAAAGGATCCTTATACTCGCGAATATTTTTATCAAACTCAATGGTGTATTGAGATTCTTCTTTGTTAATGGCTTTAAATTTTTCCAGGTCTTCATCATTTAAATCCATACCTTTATATTTAAACCCGATCAACATTTCTTTTACCAGTTTAGCCTGTACCGGATCTAATTGCGGGTTTGTATCGGTATACGCACGTATCGCGCGGTAAATATCACGCCGTGCGGCGATATCTACCATATATTGACTGATCTGCATTTCCAAATCAGTAACCGTATCACGTAATTTTTTATCGGTGGATACATACGCCAAAAAACCGCTTACCCCCAACGCTTCGTGATATTTTTTAAAGATACGGTAATAACCCAAAATCGTGTTATCAAACGTACGCTTTTCGGCCGGCATTGCCACAAAGGCGGCCAAGTCTTTTTCCAATTGAGCACGTGCGGCCTTTTCGGTCGGGGCCAATTCCTCGGCCTTGTAATCAAAATGCAACACTCCGTTTTTGTTAAACATAGTAGGCATAGCAAAAACTCCTGTAGATAAAAATAGCAAAGAAACGACGGGGGTTATATAGTATTTTTTCATACTCATATAATAGCATTTATAAGACACAAAACTCCGGCTTTTGTGCCGGAGTTTGTATAAAAACAAAAAACAAAATTTCGTTATTCACCCATTTCGGTACGAATTGTACCGTCTTGTCGGGGGGAACCGGCCGGGCAGAAACTACCCGCACAATAGGAACCGCTCTGGTATGTATTACTATTGCAGGCACCATTTACCGTAGCATGGCAAACCGAACCGCCTATATAGGTATTGCTTCCGCAGGCACCGGATGCATTCCCATAACATTCGGATCCGCCGGAGAAGGTGGACCGTCCGCCGCAACCGCCGTGCTCGTTGCTATAGCAAACAGAACCTGATGTATAGGTAGCAGCACCACAACCGTACATAGCATCTGATTCGTTATAACATACAGAGTGGTCGTAGGTACTGCCGCTACCGCACGCACGATTGCCGGAAGTACCCGCACTCTTGGCATGGCACGTAGAATCGGTATACGTGTTCGCACGACAACCGCCGCTTCCGTCGGCCACGCACATGGAATTATTAAACGAACTGTCGTTACAGGCAGACGTGCTTTGGCTAAAACAAGCGGAATCTTCCGTATAGTTAGCATGACCGCAACCGCCCGCCGGACCGCTGTAACAAGCCGAGTGGTCGTTGTAATCACTGCGGCCGCAAACATACCCGTCATTACCGTCGTTGTGGCACGTAGAATTATTATAGGTACTATATCCGCAAATAGTGGTATTGATACCGCCGCCGTGAGAGCCGGAACATTCCGAATCTTCATACAAATTATGTTGACAACTACTCAAAGAATTATTGCCTTGACAGGTGGATCCGGTAAAAGAAGAATTGGAACAGCCGCCCGAAGTATTGGCTTGACACACATCTCCGTTTACCAAAACCAAATTTTGGCCGTCATAGTAAATTTGGGAAAACGAACCGTCTTCCAAACTCCCTTCCAAAATATACGTCTCATAATCGGCCCCGTCTAAACTGCCGTGTTCTATTTTTTTGCCTTGAAATTCTTCCGCGCACAACCACTCGGCCATTTCGTTACCGCGGGCTGCTTCGCAATGGATGTTGTTGGGGAAATTGGCACTATGCGCCTGATAAATTACATAACGAACAAACGGAGTATCTTTGTTATATCCTCTTACAAATTTATATTTTTCTTCCGCACCGATGGTAATATTAACCGAACCTTCCGCATTACTATGCTCTATATCTAAATCTTCCAAATTATCGGCATATTTTTCATGGGCTGTATAATATATCTCTTGCGCTTCGGCTATGGCACGTGTACTGGGAAGGGCTGTTTGAAAACGACTTTTTAATATGGCACGTTGATACCAAGGTATCGCAAAGCCGGCCAAGATACCCAAAATCAATATCACCACCATTATCTCAATAAGGGTGAACCCTTTTGTACCGCCAAAAGGCCCTCGCGCAGATTTTTCTAAAACGGTTATTTTTTTCATAATAAAATCTTCCCTAAATAAATTGTAACAAAATAAAAAGTTTTTTGTTATAATTTTATGTAGTAAAAAAATTATACTAATTAAGGAATTGTGGAAAAACAAAAATGTACGAACCGTTTGTAGCCAAAGAAATTTTCCTTACCAAAGGAATTGGTCGTCACAAAGAAAAATTGGCCAGTTTTGAAGAGGCCTTGCGCGATGCTCATATTGCGCCTTTTAACATTGTGCCCGTGTCTAGCATTTTCCCACCGGGATGCAAACTTATTCCCGCGTCCAAGGGTATTAAACAACTCAAGACCGGACAAATTTTACATTGCGTCATCAGCCGCAATACAAGCAATGAATATCGCCGTATGATTGCCGCCTCTGTAGGCGTGGCTATCCCTAAAGATAGCAAGAACTTTCACGGCTATCTTTCCGAACACCACAGTTTCGGCGAAACCGACAAACAAGCCGGTGATTATGCCGAAGATTTAGCGGCCCTTATGCTTTCCACCACGCTGGGTATTGATTTTGATAACGATACCACGTGGGATCAGAAAGAAGAAATCTGGAAGATGAGCGGTAAAATTGTCCGCACCACCAACATTACCCAATCTGCCATTTGCGTAGACGGGATGTGGACCACGGTGCTGGCCGCTGCCGTATTTGTAAAATAATACACGGTAATTTTGTGAGCGAAGACAACGTACAAATTGATAAGTTTATGGGGCTAGAGAGCAAAACTAGTTCTCTGCCCCTTTGTAAATTCGTGGTTGTGCCCGTACCGTTTGAAAAAACGGTTTGCTACGGACACGGAACTGCCAAAGGGCCCGCCGCCGTTATTGAAGCCTCTACCCAGATTGAACTTTGGGATGAAGAAACGAAAACCGAAACGTGGGAATTGGGCATCAACACTCAACCTGCCGTTAATTGCAAAGGTTCTACCAATTCTGTTTTCAAAAACATTGATAAGACCGTTCGCAATCTAATGCAATATAAAGCGATTCCGTTTTATATCGGCGGGGAACATACCGTCACGCAAGCACTTGCGCAACCGTATATTGAAAAATACAAAAATTTAAGCATCTTGCATTTTGACGCACACGCCGATTTGCGCCCGACATTTGAAGGAACGCCCAAAAGTCACGCCTGTGCTTTGTATCCGGCGTCGCGCCAAGTAAAAGTGGTACAGGTAGGCATCCGCAGTGTAGCCAGCGAAGAAAAGCAATTTTGTAACGCGGGCAACGTGACTACCTATTTAATGCACGAACACCGCGACATAAAGAAACTAATTCCGCAAGTTGTTAAAAAACTAACGGATACCGTTTACATCACCATTGACGTAGACGGATTTGATCCGTCGGTTATTCCGGCTACGGGTACTCCCCAACCGGGCGGATTTATGTGGTATGAAGCATTAGATTTATTCCGCGAAGTCATTAAACACAAAAAAATCGTAGCTGTTGACGTGGTGGAAGCGTGCAAACGCAGTGCGGACACGATTACGGAATTTAACACTTCCAAACTTATTTACCGCTTAATGGGTTATTTGGCGTTAAAAGATAAGAAGAAAAAATAAATTTTCCGTACAACAAAAAGGCCCGCTAAAAAGCGGGCCTTTTTTACACGCAAATTACCGATCAAAACAAGAAACCTAACGTCAACGAAGCCGCGGCCGAGTTAGGCACGTCGGTATCATCAATCTTCGTCATTTTCGTACTGATTGCGCCGGCGAGTTCAATATAAAAGTGCATCATGTTAAACCCGATACCGGCCGTATAGAACGGAGAGACGGAACTCGTGGATAAATTGCGGTTGTAACCCACCCGGACAGGCATATTAAAGCGTTGCCCGTTGACAACATTAAACTCCAACCCGAAAGCCAGCTGGCGCGATTTAATAGAGTCAATCATCGTATCGTTTTCGGTTACGTCAATATCCATAGCCGCCGTCATCCACTTAAAGGGATTTACCGCCGCACCGAAGCGAAGTTGCGGTTTAAGTTCATACTTATCGGTGCGCCAATTGCTCGCAATAGCCGGATTGATACCCGCCGGGGCACTCGGGCGGTCAAACTTCGGGCTGTTTAAGTTGCGCCCGGTCAACCCGAGTTGCGGGTTCCACAAAATTTCTTTGTCTAACAGTTGCGACAAATTTGCCATCACGCCTAAATCAATACCGAAGTTGGTGGAGTTCTTTTTATTATCGTAGGCTTTGTCTAAAATATCCTTGATATCTTCGTTTTCGGTTAATACCATTACGCCGCTTTGGGCGGTGTAACCGCTGATTACCTTGAAGTTTCCCCCCACTTTTAAACCGGGGATTACTTGTTGGCCGTAACCGAGTGACATTTCACCAAACGTAGCCGCATCGGCCATCACTAACGTTTCGTTGTCTTTATAAGTCGTACCGGGATTAGCATCTGCATATAAATTCAAAATTTCCGACGCGCCACCCATATTATCAACCGCTATGCCGATAGCATCTAAAATTTGTTGGTCAGTCACACTTCCGGGTAACGAGTTAATAATTGCATCAGCCATTTGCGTAGCGGTATATGATACGCCAAACAAATTGTTCAAAGCGGCCAAAACACCATTAGCCGTAATGGAGTCGGCTAATGCTTGGGATGCTGTGATGCGGGCAGGAATAGTTTGAGCCGTCGTATCGGTTAAAGATCCGGAAAAGCTAGTAAACCGAATATTTTTGGTATCCACTACCGGGGTAATAGCCCCCGTACCTAACGCACGTCCGCTAACGGCAAAGTTTTTGAATTTGAACACAGCACCCGCATCGGCATTTACCAAAGCACCCGTATTTTTACCGAGCAATTCGGAAATATCATTAAGCCCCTTAAATAAAGTGCTGATATCTTCAGCCGATTGTAAAGAACCGGCGGATAGTGCGGTTTGCAACGCCTTATATTGGTCGGACATATCGGTCAAATTACGTACGCCTTCCAATACATTTTTAGTAGCTTCAAGACTTACACCCGCATTGATAAGAAGTCCCGTTTCGTTGGTGTCCTCTTCTTGGGCAAGTCCGGCCGGGTTCCAATACTGTGCATCCGGCCCGAAGGAAGTAGCCACGGCCGCGCCGCCCATACCCATAGCGCGCGTGCCGACAAACTGCCATTGCTGTGCGCCCGCTACGGACGCCGCTAATAAAACCGCCACCCCTAATGCGGCTTTACGAAAAGTTGTTGCTTGCATAGCATCTCCTTATGTTTTAATTTTTTTATATTCTAACAATTTCTGGAGTCCTTTACCAATTTTTTTGCTTACTAATGTTCTTTCGGTTTATTTACTAACAAAATTTTAGTAGAATATATAAAAGTGACGCCCCCATAGCTCAACGGATAGAGCACCTGCCTTCTAAGCAGGGGATTACAGTTCGATTCTGTATGGGGGTATTTTATTTCAGCCGGACTTTCGCCCGCTTACCGAGCCGACGTCAAGCCTGACTATGTTTGTTAAAATATCGCATCAAGGAGCATACATGGATATTCGCGCATATATGGCAGATTTTTTAACTGCCCAACAAAAAAAAGATCCCGCCCAAAAAGTATTTCATCAAGCCGTGGCGGAAGTGGTGGGCACACTCTCGCCGGTTTTAGAGCAAAATCCGGTTTACATCAAAGAAAAAATTTTGGAACGTTTGGTAGAGCCCGAACGTATTATCAGTTTCCGCGTACCGTGGCAAGATGATAAAGGTGAAATCCACGTCAACCGCGGTTTCCGCGTGCAATTCAACAGCGCCATCGGGCCGTACAAAGGCGGCATCCGCTTTCACGAAACGGTCACGCAAGATTCGCTTAAATTTTTGGCCTTTGAGCAAACCTTTAAAAACAGTTTGACCACCTTGCCTTTAGGCGGCGGCAAAGGCGGCAGTGACTTTGACGCCCGCGGCAAATCCGACGCGGAAGTAATGCGTTTTTGCCACTCGTTTATGAACGAACTTTTCCGTCATATCGGGTATCATACGGACGTCCCCGCCGGAGACCTCGGCTGCGGCGCGCGCGAAATCGGCTATATGTTCGGCCAATACAAAAAATTGACCAACGCTTTTACCGGCACTTTTACCGGCAAGCGCCCCAACTGGGGCGGCAGTTTATTGCGCCCGGAAGCCACCGGTTATGGTGTTGCGTACTTTGCCCAAAATATGCTGGGCACCCGTCAGGACAGTATTGAAGGGAAAACCTGTATCGTTTCCGGTACGGGCAACGTGGGTATCCACGCCATTGAAAAACTGACCGAACTTGGCGGCAAGGTAGTCGGGTTTATGGACTACGACGGCAGCGTATATGATAAAGACGGCGTGGACGCGGAAAAACTCGCGTTCTTAAAAGATCTTGTATTTGTACGCCGCGGCAGTTTAAAAGAGTACGTCAAAAAATTTACCAAGGCCGAGTTCCGCCCCGGAAAAAAGACGTGGGATATCCCGTGCGATATTGCCTGTCCGACCGCGTGCGAAAACGAACTTGACGGCGCGGCCGCCAAGATGCTTCTCAAAAACGGTTGCAAATGCGTGTGCGAAGGATCCAATATGCCCTGCACGCCCGAAGCGATTGCGGCGTTCCAAACGGCAGGCATTTTATATTCTCCCGGCAAAGCCTCTAACGCCGGCGGGGTGGCGGTGTCCGGCTTAGAGATGACGCAAAACTCCATGCGTATTTATTGGACACGCGAAGAAGTGGACCAATACTTGCGCCGCATTATGAACAGCATCCACGCCAGTTGCTTACAAGCCGCCGAAATGTACGGCATGAAAGGCAACTATATGGCCGGCGCCAACATTGCCGGTTTCAAAAAAGTAGCGGATGCTATGCTAGAGCAAGGTTTAGTATAAAATTCGGTAAGAGCAAAAAATAACCCCCGGGATATTTAGTCCCGGGGGTTTAAAATTGCATAAATAATTTAATTACCAGAACCTTTCGGTATAGCGTATTTTATTTTCACCCGAGCGGTTCTTTTTAGGCCTACAGATCGTCGCAAGAAACCGTATTGGTTACTTGGTCTTGTAAAGCACGGCAGGAAATCTGCCCAATTTTATCGGCGTTTCCGCCGTTAAATTGCCAGCTTCGTCCGTCGCTAGTACCAAGACTTATTTTAGCGTGCACGTTTCCGGTTGCACTTCCGTCCGGAGCGGCAATACGCATAATGGTAAATTCGCAAATCAAACCCGTACACTGAATTCCATAGCCGTAGTATTTGCTTTCATAATACTCGCCATTTGAGTTTAAAGAAAGCCCTTTTGTTAAATCTAAATCCGTAACACCTTCTTGTAGTAATCTTACGGACGAATCCGGGAATCCGTTTTGCAACGAATAAGCAGCTACTGCTTTTTTGGCATTACCAACAAACGTTATCATTTCCGCCACATGGGACTTTTCCACCGCTTTTTGATATTGCGGCATGGCAATCGCCGCCAATATACCAATAATTAAAACGACTACCAAGAGTTCAATAAGCGTAAAGCCTTTTTTACAACCATTATTCTTCATTTTATTTCTCCTAAAGTAAATTTCCGACAAAATCATTATATAAAAAAACCAAGTCAAGGGAAATTTTACCGACACAAAAATAACTAAACAGGAAACAACCCAACAAATAGTGCCATAAAAAGATGTCATGCCCGAAGGTTTTTATCGGGCATCTCCCGATTTTCTTTTCATTTGGGAACATCCCTTACGTAAGCAAAAGCGGGAGATACCGCATTATCGCCGTCCGCAGGACCGGTATGACAATTAACATACATTATGTCATACCCGAGGTTTGCCCGTGCGGCAAGCAACCGGCATACGTGTTTTTTTACTATAATGTAACTATGACAATTTCCGAATTCAAAACCGCTTGCGATACGATTGCGCAAGAATATAAAACTAAAATTTCCAATGCGGCCGATCTTGCCGCCGTGGAAGAACTGCGCGTAGCCGCCTTAGGGCGCAAAGGCGCATTAACCGAACTGCTTAAGAATCTCAAAGATTTTTCTATTGAAGACAAAAAAGCCGCCGGGCCGCTAGGCAACGCTTTAAAGGCCGAACTGACCGCCGTATTAGACGAGAAAACAGACACCCTCGCCGCCAAAGAAATTAACGAAGAACTCAACAAAGTAGATCTTGATTTAACACTCCCCGGTTATCCCGTCGCACAAGGACACCGCCACCCGTTGTCCGTCGCGCAAGACCGCATGACAAGTATTTTGGCACAACTTGGTTTTGAATGGGCCGAAGGTCCGTGGGTGGAAGACGAAAAACACAATTTTGATTTATTAAACATCCCCTTGCACCATCCGGCGCGCGACGCGCAAGATACGTTTTTTGCAGACAGCAAAATGCCGCTTGTATTGCGCACGCATACGTCTAACGTGCAAAGCCGGTATATGGAAAAACACAAACCGCCGCTTCGCATTATGGCCCCGGGCCGCGTGTTCAGAAACGATAGTTTAGACGCTACCCACAGCCCCGTATTTCACCAAATTGAAGGGTTGTATGTAGATAAAAACGTCAGCATGGCCGACTTAAAAAGCGATCTTACCGCGTTTATGAAAGGGCTGTTTGGCAACAAGGCCGAAATCCGTTTCCGCCCGTCGTTCTTCCCGTTTACGGAGCCGAGCGTGGAAGTGGACGTCAAATGCGTGTTCTGCCAAGGCAAGGGTTGCAACGTGTGCAAAGGCAGCGGGTGGATAGAAATGTTGGGCGCGGGCGTAGTGCACCCCAACGTCTTAAAAAACTGCGGCATTGACCCCGAACAGTTTAGCGGTTATGCCTTTGGTATGGGCGTGGAAAGATTAGCGATGATGATGCTTAACATCAAAGACATCCGCACATTTTACGAGAACGACTTGCGTGTACTGAAACAATTTTAAGGAGAGTTTTTAATGAAAATTTTATACTCTTGGTTAAAAGATTTTATTGATTTAGATTTATCGCCTGCCGAATTGGCGCAAAAATTAACCGACCTGGGTATTGAAGTAGCGTCTGTGGAAACGACGGGGGCCGATTTTGAAGGCGTAAACGTCGCGCAAATTACGCAAATTGAAAATCACCCGGATTCCGACCATTTACATTTAGTTACCTTGGACCTAGGCGGTGGGAAAACGCAACGCGTCGTGTGTGGTGCACCCAACGTAGCCGTCGGGCAGAAAGTGCCGTTGGCGCGCGTCGGTGCGCGGCTTGGTAAAAACGTATTAAAGCCGGCCGTGATCCGCGGCGTAGCGTCAGAAGGGATGATTTGCTCGTCTGATGAACTGGGCTTAACCAACACCCGCGCACGCGGCATTTTAGTTTTAGATGAAAACCTGCCGCTCGGCACGGATGTTTCTTCTTTGTACGGCAAAGCCGATACGCTTTTTGAGTTGGAAATTACCTCTAACCGCCCCGATTTGCTTTCGCACTTGGGCGTGGCACGCGAGTTAGGGGCTCTGTTAAATAAACCCGTTAAATTGCCGGAGATTAACGATATCCCCGGGCAAGGCAAAGCGTTAGATATTGAAATTCAAAACCCGCAAGCGTGCACGCGCTATATCGGGCGTGTAATTCGCGGTGTAAAAAATGCCGAATCGCCCGAGTGGCTTAAAATACGTCTGTCTGCCATGGGGTTAAATCCTAAAAATGCGCTTGTTGATATTACCAACTACGTAATGTTTGAACTCGGCCACCCCATGCACGCGTTTGATTTGCGCTTGGTGGAAGGCGGCAAAGTGATTGTGCGCAACGCGCAGGAAGGTGAAAAATTTACGATTTTAGACGGCCGCGAATTAACTTTAAATGAAAATTGTTTGTTAATTGCAGATACTAAAAAAGCCACCGCCTTGGCCGGCATTATGGGCGGGCTAAACAGCGGGATCCAAGAAGACACGACGGATATTTTCGTGGAAGCCGCGCACTTTGACGCGCCCACCATTAACAAGACCGTCAAAAAATTCGGCGTGTCGTCCGATTCGTCCCAACGCTTTGAACGCGGAACAGACGTCAACGGAGCACTGCTTGCTATGCGCCGCGCCAGCGAACTGTTTGTGCAAATTTGCGGCGGAACGGCGAGCGAAATTAACGACGTTTACCCCACGCCGTATAAAAACCCGGCGGTAGAATTTACCCCCGCGGAAATTAACCGTATTTTAGGTACGCAAATTTCCGAAGAAAGATTAAAAGAAATTTTTTCGCGCCTTGCCTTGGAATTTCACGCAGACGGCGACAAATGGACTTTTGTTGCCCCCACCCACCGGCGTGATTTAAACCACAAGTGGGATTTATCCGAAGAGGCCGCCCGCTTTGCCGGATACGACCAAATTCCGGTGGCCCCTTCGCGCGCGTTTGTGTCGTTCGTGGATGCACCCAAAGGCATTGAACTGGGGCGGCAGTTTGCGCAAAAACTAATCGGGCTGGGTTTTTGCGAGTGCAAAAACATTGATTTTGTAGGCGAGAAAGAATTAAAAGCGCTTGCCCAAAACCCGCAATTTTGCATTAAAATCAAAAATGCTTTGGCACAAGGGTGGGACTATCTACGCCCCGTGTTATTGCCTGCGTTACTCAAAAACGTAGAAAGCAATTTGCGTTTCGGCAACCGCAACTTGGCGTTATTTGAAACGACTAAAACTTTCCAAAATATCAAAGGGTTCCCGGTGGAAAATTACGGCGTAGCCGGCGTGCTGTGCGGCTCGTTAGAGCAAGAAAAATTTTTCGCCGCGCCGGAAAAACCGGTTGACTTTTACCTCTTAAAAGGCATTATGCAAGCGGTGTTTTCGCACGTGGACGGCGTGAGTTTTGTGCCGTCTAAAAACGTGCCCAATTATATGCACCCCAAAATCTGCATGGATATTGTTTTGGGTGGCAAAGCGATCGGGCAATTTGGCAAACTCCACCCGCTTACGTTAAAAGCGTTTGGTATAAAAACGGCCGACGTGTGGGCGTTTGAATTTGCCACCAAACAAATTGAAAAAGGGTTTTCGGCGCAAGATTTTAAACCCGCTAAAGACGTAGCCGTGTTCCCGCCGTCTTTGCGCGATTTGTCCGTCGTGGTAGATAAAGCCGTCACGTACGCGCAAATCGTTTCTGCGCTGGACAAAACACCTTTAGACGTTGATTTATCGTATCATCTGATTGATAAGTACGAGGGCGAACACTTGCCCGCCGGTAAAAAGAGTGTGACGTTTTCCTTGGCGTTTTCTAACAAAGAACGCACGCTCAAAGATAAAGAAACCGACGACGCCTTTAACCGCATTGTGGAACAACTAAAGACGGCGGTCGGTGCGGAACTGCGCTAATTATGCAAGAAAAACTAAAAGAATTAGAACTGCTTGTTTCTCAACTGCTTGCGCGCCAAAAAGACGCGCAAGCGCAAAATGCCGTGCTAAAACAGCGCGTTCGCACGCTAGAGGAAAATGTGGAGAAACTAAAAAACACCGAGTCGGAAATGCGTTCTCTGCGAGATTGGAAGAAAAACGCGCAAGCGGTAGTTCGCCGAATAACCGCAAAATTGGATAAGGAAATTACCAAAGCCCGGGAAGAAGAAAGCAAAATCGTGTAAGTTTTATTCTTACTAGCCAAATAAAAGCGGAGCCTGTTTGCTCCGCTTTTATTGCATTTACAAAGCCTAGTTTCACGGCATAATCAAACAAACTGCCATAATCACTAACACCAAACCCGCCACAAGTTCCCCGCGTTTGCTGACTACGGTTTTAGAAGTACTTTTGCCCAAATGAAATCCCAACAATGTCATTAAAAACGTCAACAAAGCCAAAACGACAACGGCCGGGAACAACTCCATATCCATGGTCTCTGCGGCATACCCCACAAAAAACGAATTCATAGCAATTATGGCAGATACTTTAATCAGTTTTCGGGTATTTTCAAGGTCCAATTTGTTAAAACTAGGTGATTTTTCAATAGATTCCAACATAAACTTGATGCCTAATAACAACAGTAGCGCAAAAGCCACCCAATTGCTTGCTTGCACAATCCAATTATGTGTTATGGCACTTAATAAATAACTAATCATAAAGGCCAATACATTAAACCCGGTAAAAAACAAAGCCATTTTAATAGAAAAAACACTCTTATCTTCGGCACTCATGTTTAAGGCCGACATATTGGCACTGACCATATTGTCAATTCCAATGCAAATAAAAATAATGATGATAGCAATAAGACTCATAACATCCTCCTTCGTAAGATACCAGAATTTTACCAAATGCCTAGCCCTTCTAGCAATATTTTCACGCCCAATAACGCCAACACAATACCTCCCACTGCTTCCATGCGTTGGCCAAACTTTTCCCCCAACCAAATACCCAAATAAAATCCCGCCCAACTGGTAACAAATACAAAACAGGTTAACACTATGACCGTGAGCCCAAACGGAGCCTGTGTAAACGAAAGTCCCATCCCCACGAGCCACGCATCTATGCTTGTGGCAAAGGCCAACCACCACAATGTCCGCCCAGCCAGTCCGGTTAATTTTTCGGCTTCATCATGCGAGTGAAAAGATTCTTTAACCATACGTCCACCAATAAAAACTAAAATCCCAAAGGCTAGCCAATGATCAAAAGCATCTACATAATGCCCTACTCCACTGCCTAACAGCCACCCCCCTGTAAACATAATTAAATGGGCAACTGAAAACAAAACCCCGGCTTTTAATGCAAACCCCACCGGCACCCGCCGATGCGCAGCGCATCCGGCCGCCACCGTTACGGCTAAATTATCCATAGATAAACTTAAACTTATTAAAACAACTGAGAGTAAAAGCATATAAATTATGATATCATTTTTTTATATTACCACTAGGGAGTAAAAGATGGAATCACTCAGAGAATTATATAAAATCGGCATGGGGCCCTCTAGTAGCCATACTATGGGGCCGCGCAAAGCCGCCGACGAATTTAATCGCCTTTATCCGCAGGCATCTTCCTTTCGCGTTACTTTGTACGGTTCGTTAGCCGCCACCGGGAAAGGGCATTTGACCGATTTTGCCGTAAAGGAAGCACTCTATCCTAAACCGGTTTCTATTTTGTGGGAACCGCAAACCTTTTTAACCAAACATCCCAATGCATTACATTTAGAAGCATTAGACCGCGCCGGACATATTTTAGGCGAACAAACGGTGTACAGTGTGGGCGGCGGGGAAATCCGCACCGATAAGGATTTTAATCATCCGAACAAGGCTATTTATCCGCATACATCTATGGAAGCCATTTTGAAATATACTTCCCAGAAAAAAATGCTTTTGTGGCAATATGTGGAAGAACAAGAAGGCCCGGAGATTTGGTCCTATTTACAAGAAGTATGGGCGGCCATGCAAGACACCATGGATCGCGGCCTAAAAAAGCAAGGCGTTTTGCCCGGCTCGCTTAATTTAGAACGCAAGGCACGCCGCTATCTATACAAGGCGGAAACTTCTCCACGCTACGTACGGCGTATGAATAATTTATTTGCTTACGCGCTGGCTTGCGCGGAAGAAAATGCTTCCGGCGGGCAAGTGGTCACAGCACCTACCTGCGGCTCATGCGGCGTGGTACCGTCTGTCTGCCGATTGCTTAAAGAGGTATATGAATTTGATGACACTGTTATTATTCACGCGTTGGCAACCGCCGGGCTGATGGGAAATTTGGCCAAATCAAATGCTTCTATCTCCGGCGCGGAAGTGGGCTGTCAGGGGGAAGTGGGTGTGGCGTGCGCTATGGCCGCGGCGGCTTCTTGTCAATTAGAAGGCGGTGACAATCGCCGTATCGCTTACGCGGCAGAAATGGGATTAGAACACCACTTAGGTTTAACTTGCGACCCGGTAGACGGGCTTGTTCAAATTCCTTGTATAGAGCGCAATGCCATGGCGGCCTCACGCGCGCTGGATTGCGCAACGTATGCGCTTATGTCCGACGGAGAACATCGCATTTCTTACGACGATGTACTGGCCACCATGATGCAAACGGGCCTGGATATGCATCACGATTACCGCGAAACTTCCCGCGGTGGGTTGGCACATTTTTTCAAAAGGCATTTGTTGAAACTGAAGCGAAAAACCTTTTCCCGCAAACGCAAGAAAAAATAAGGGTTTTTTCACCGCGTGTTTGCGCGAAAAGAGCATAATTTGATAAAATATAGTGCTGGATTTTATGGTGGATGTAGCTCAGCTGGTTAGAGCGCCGGTCTGTGGAACCGGAGGTCGCGGGTTCAAATCTCGTCATCCACCCCAATCGTTTTTGCTACAACCTACATTTTCCAAAATAATCCGTAGTGATGCGCCCAAAGCGAAGTTTCTAATAAAGTAGTCCGCATAAATTCCCGGTCGTAAAGTTGCAAACCTTCTAACACATTAACCTGATTGATTTGCCTAAAATAATCTTCCACACACCCAAAAACGCCTTCGGAATAATATAACCGCAGTTGCCTTTCCCGATTATGAAAGATATGTTTGTATTTCGGCAAATTATGAAAGGGGTGAAACACGGCTGGGGCATTACTTTGAAATTCGTCAAACGTAAAATCTATCGTACTGCCGGACTGCCGGGCACGTATTTCCAAATCTTTATAAATTACTTCCAAAACAGATTTGTTGATAATGTGGTGAGCGCCGTTGTAACCGTCGGAATCTACTACTTTTTTCCACTCTCCCTCACAGCGCATTTCTTTGGAAACCGTCCGCAAATAATTATATCCGCCCGGCACTTCTTCCGGCAAACAAACCGGCTGCTCAATGACCGTTTGCAAAATGATTTCTTTTTTTACCGCTTGGACAACCACTTCGGAACTTCTGTCTTTTAAAACAGTCTCTGCTACACTTTGCAGATCTTTGCTTACTACGGTTGTGCGACTTATATTCATCAAATTCTTGCCTTTCCCAATAACCCGAAAAAGATTTTGAGAATATATATTGGTGGCTAAAAATAATAAGATAATGGCCAGTCGCATAGCATTTCCTTAAAAGGGCACAAGGGTTTATGTTTTTAACACATAAGCATTTCTTAATTTTACATAATTCTGGGAAAATATCGGGATTTTTTTAAATCTCCCCTTGATTTTTGGCCACCAAAAAGACGGCTGTTATTTGAGTGGGTTTTGCCCCACCAAAAACAGTACAAGTTGTGATCAAGCCACGTTAAAGGCTTGAGATGTAAAAACAGTCTTCTCCTTAAACCGATATTCTTTAATTGTAGAAATTTTAACTAGGTTTGTCATCTAGGTCCAAAAACACCCGGCTCCTAGGCCTTTTGGCCCTGGTTTGGGGAACCTAAAATGATAAAATTTATAGTGTAAGGCCCACCGCGGGCCGAAAATATAAAGGGGAGAGTGACTTATGAAAAAGGGACTATTAGCCGTATTGTTGTTAAGTTTTTCCGTTATCGCGCTACACGCGCATAACGCCGGTTTAAACAAAACCATTAACGCGGCGGTTCAACGGGCCGCGGTAAAAGCCGAAATGGCAGACGAAAAAGCCGAAGTTTATACCGAAAACGTAGAAGTCAAAGGCTTATTGGTAAAATTCGTGCGACAGCATCAAAATGACGAACTTACAGAAAACTTGAAAAACATTTTAGCGCACTTTGATGAACTCACCGGGAAAGAAGACATTAAAATCGGGGATTTCGTTACCAAAATCACAGCCATCAAAAACGAAGTGGCGCAAATTACCCAAAAAGATAAAACTTTTGCGGAAAAAGATCTTTTGCCCGCTTTGAAAAAAGGCCGCTACTCTTATAGATATGAAAAATACTTGTTTGATTATGTATTTTCTCGGTATCACGTTATGTCTTGGGATGAGGCGGTAAAAGTAAAAGTAAGTGATGATACTCGCATGATGCACTCTATGTAATATGGTTCATTTGCCAAAAACACCCCGTACAAAACGGGGTGTTTTTTATGTGCCCGCGACACAATATGTTATGATAATATAAGGATACCTTAAGCATCTGCACAAAAAAGGGGAACCGTATGGAAAAAGAATTAAGAGAAAAAGTCAAAGAGGCCGCTCGCGCGTATTACCGCGGGGTTCACGCCCAACGCAAAGATTTTACCTATGTTCCCCCTTCCGGCAAACTGTTAGACGAAGAAGATCTCCTGCAACTTATTGATGCCAGCCTGGATATGTGGCTGACATCCGGCCGGTTTAACGACCGATTTGAACAAGACTTTGCCCGTTTTTTAGGGGCTAAATTTGCCTTAACCGTTAATTCCGGCTCGTCGGCTAATTTACTGGCCTTGTCCGCGTTGGCTTCCCCTAAACTGGGCAAAAAACGTGTACACCCCGGAGACGAAGTAATTACCGTGGCAGCCGGATTTCCCACCACGGTTGCTCCTATTATTCAAAACGGCTTGGTTCCTGTGTTTGTAGATTGCGAAATCGGTTCGTATAACATTGATCCCACCCAAATAGAGGCGGCTATTTCGCCTAAAACAAAAGTGATTTTTTTGGCCCATACGCTAGGCAATATGTTTGATATGGATACCATTTTGCGCTTGTGCAAAAAATACAACCTTTGGTTAATTGAAGACACGTGCGACGCCTTGGGCGCCGCGTGGAACAAGCAAAAAGCCGGCACAATTGGACATATCGGCACATTTAGTTTCTATCCGGCTCACCATTTAACCATGGGCGAAGGGGGTGCCGTAGTTACAAGCGATCCGCAACTCTACCGCATTATGCTTTCTTTGCGTGATTGGGGGCGCGATTGTTTTTGCAAACCGGGCCACGACAATTCTTGCCAAAAACGCTTTCAAATGCAACTGGGGCATTTGCCGTTTGGTTATGACCACAAATACACCTATTCGCATACCGGTTTTAATTTAAAAATTACCGATTGGCAGGCCGCACTCGGTGTTAGCCAACTTAAAAAATTGCCCGGTTATTTACAAAAACGTACCCAAAACGCCGCTTTCTTATCCAATGCATTAGCCGATTTGCAAGATTATTTGATTTTACCAACCGTTAAAGAAAATATACAGGCCGCCTGGTTTGGTTTTTTAGTTTCCGTCAAACCGACCGCTCCTTTTAGCAAACAACAACTGGTAGAATATTTGGAAAATCACGGTGTTGGTACGCGCCCGCTTTTCGCCGGAAATCTCTTGCGCCAACCGCTAATGACCGAAAACGAAATTAACTTGCGCATCGGAAACTCCCAACTCTTGCGTTCATGCGATTTAACCGAAAAAGAATATGCGCTTTTACCTAATACCGATTTTATTATGAATCATACGTTTTGGGTGGGCGTTTTCCCGGCATTGGGCGAAAAAGAACTTGCCAAAATTGCACAAACTATTCGTAATTTTATAAAAACACATGCGTAAAAAAATATTACTTACCGGCGGCAGCGGCTTTATCGGCAGAAATATCCAAGAAAGTTTTCTCTCTGCCAAGTACGAAATTGTCGCACCGAGCCACCGCGAGTTAGACCTTACCGACTCCAAAGAAGTAGACGATTTTTTGCATACACATACGTTTGACGCAGTTATTCACGCCGCCGCAAAGCCCGGCCACCGAAACGCCCGCGACCACAAAGATCTTTTCCTTACCAATATGCGGATGTTTGATAACCTAATCCGCCACGCAAATAAATGGGAACGGTTTATCAACATAGGCAGCGGCGCTGTATATGATGTTGCAGCCGACAACCGCCTTGTACGCGAAGAGCAAATCGGCACACAGATCGGTACCGACGAACATAGCCGTTGCAAATATGCTCAACATAAACAGATTTTAGAAACTCCCGGAGCCGTTGATTTAAACATTTTCGGCATTTTCGGCAAATACGAAGATTGGGAAATCCGCTTTATTTCTAACGCCGTTTGCAAAACGCTTTTCAATTTACCCATTACACTCAGGCAAAACCGCCGGTTCAGTTACTTGTATATTGACGATTTAATGCCTATATTGGATCATTTCCTTACACACCCGGCTAAACACAAATGCTACAATGTAACTCCGGACAGCGAATTGGAATTATTAGACGCCGCACGGTTAGTAGAACAAGTCGGGGGGAAGCGCAACGGCATCCGTGTGGCAAAGCAAGGATATGGGCTTAACTATTCCGGTAGCAACGCACGTTTAAAGACGGAAATACCCGGCCTTACCTTTATGCCGACGCAAAAAGCCATAAAGGCGTTGTTTGATTATTATGCGATACACCAAAGCGAAATTGACAAATCGCTTTTAATAAACGACAAATAAAATTTATGAAAAATAAAATTTTTGAAGATTTATTTGTGTTGGAACTTGCCAATAACCATTGGGGACGTTTGGAACGGGGACTTAAAATCATTGAAGATTTTTCTAAAATCATCCGTTTTAATGACGTGCGCGCCGCGATTAAATTGCAATTTCGGGATGTGGACTCTTTCATCCATAAAGATTTTAAAAACCGCCAAGATATCCGCTACATCCGCAAAACACTAGCCACCAAAATGGACACCAAGCAATATCAATTATTGGCAGACGCTGTGCGACGCAGCGGATGTATTACTATGGCTACCCCTTTTGATGAATATTCTGTAGATACATGCGTTAAATTAGGCATAGACATCATCAAAATTGCCAGTTCCGATTTAAACGATTGGGTACTGATTGAAAAAATTGCCACCACCCGCAAACCGGTTATTGTTTCTACGGGTGGCAGTTCGCTTAAAAGCATTGACGATTTGGTTACGTTTTTTGAACACCGCGATATCCCGCTGGCTATTAACCATTGCGTAAGCATTTATCCGTCGGAAAGAGAAGAAATGGAACTCAATCAAATTGATTTTTTAAAAAACCGCTATCCGGGGCACGTGATTGGGTTTTCCACACACGAGCACAACGATCTTTTGGAAGAATCTATCCAAATGGCTTATGCCAAAGGCGCGCGCACATTTGAGCGGCACATTGACATTGATGCCGACGATATGCCCGTTTCTGCTTACTGTTCGTTGCCGCAAGATATAGACCGCTGGATAAAAGCCTATCAGCGTGCAGTAGCGTGTTGCGGCCATAGTCCAGATGTTAAACATTTACCGGCCCGCAAAGAAATCACGTATTTAGACGCACTTGTGCGCGGCGTATACGCCCGGTGGGATTTACCGAAAGGGCATCAGTTAACCGACGAAGACGTCTATTTGGCTATTCCCTTACAAAAAGGGCAAATCTCTTGCCGGGAACTCATGCGCGGAGAAGTATTACTGACCGATATCAAAAAAGATGCCCCCATTAACATCAGCCAAATTGATTCTCCCTATGCGCACAATCCGGAACTAAAAAAACTAATTGAAGAACGAGGATTGTAAATGAAACTTTCCGATTATATCGTCAAACGGCTTGAACAATACGGCGTACGCCATGCGTTCCTGGTAACCGGCGGCGGGGCCATGCATTTAAACGATAGTTTCGGAAAAAGCAAAAAAATCAAACTTATCTTCAATCACCACGAACAGGCTAGCGCAATAGCCGCCGAAGGCTACGCACGCACAAAACAACAATTAGCCGTCGTGTGCGTAACAACCGGACCGGGCGGACTTAATTGTTTAAACGGTGTTTTTGGCGCCTGGACCGATAGCGCCCCGGTATTATTTATTTCCGGCCAAGTCAAACGCGCTACCACGTTGGGCACGTGCCCTGCGTTGCCATTACGGCAATTGGGCGATCAAGAAACCGATATCATACGCGTAGTTACCCCTATCACTAAATATGCCCGCATCTTGCGCCGGCCCGAAGATGTGGCGACTATTTTAGAGCAAGCCATCTTTTGGGCTACTACCGGACGGCCCGGCCCGGTATGGTTAGATATTCCGTTAGATGTGCAATCTGCCCAGATTGATCCTAAAAAGTTAAAAAATTTTACGCGGCCAACCGCCCCCAAAATTTATCCGACTGTCCTTTTGCAAAAAACAATTAAACTACTTTCCCAAGCCAAAAAACCGCTTATCGTGGCCGGACACGGCGTTCGGTTAGCCGGAGCACAAAAAGATTTATACAAACTCATTAGCCAAACCCGAACGCCGGTGGTTACGACTTTTAATGGGTTGGACCTTGTGCCGGAAACTCACCCTTTATTTGCCGGGCATATCGGTACTATCGGGCAACGGGCCGGCAATTTTACGTTGCAAAATGCCGATGTTATTTTGTTTCTGGGTACGCGTAACAATATCCGGCAGATCAGTTATAACTGGGAAAATTTTGCCAAAACCGCCACCAAAATTGTCGTTGATATTGACGCCGCGGAACTGAAGAAACCAACCGTAAGGCCGGACTTGCCCATCTGTGCCGACCTAAAAGAAGTATTCCCTTTTTTGCTAAAACATCTTAAAAAACCATTAGGCACAAACGCTTGGCGTGCACACTGCCAACAGTTACGACACGATTTCTCGCCTTTAGGAGAATTTACTTTTTCCGGTGACGGTAAAGTCCACCCCTATTTATTTATGGATACATTAACCAAGCAATTACCCGCCGGACAAACAATAGTGGCGGCAAACGCAACAGCCTTTGTGGCTTTTTTTCAAGCAGCCCATATAAAACAAAACCAACGCGCATTTTCCAATTCGGGATGTGCTTCCATGGGATACGGCCTACCCGCCGCCATCGGTGCGTGCATAACAAACGGCAAGCCGGTTATTTGTTTGGAAGGAGACGGTAGCATCATGATGAACTTGCAAGAATTGCAAACCGTTAAAACCAATCATTTACCGCTTAAAATTTTTATCCTTAAAAACGGCGAATATCACTCTATTTTCCAAACACAAAATAATTTCTTCAAAGGCCGTTTGACCGGGTGCAATACAACTAGCGGCGTAGAAGTGCCTGACTTTGTACGCGTAGCCAAAGCGTTTGGCTTACCCGCGCTGCGCATTACCAAAAACAAAGAGTTGCCCTCCAAAATCAAACGCGTTTTACAACATAAAGGCCCCCTGGTATGCGAGGTGGATTGTCTCTCGGACTATATTTTTGCCCCTAAACTTTCCGCCCGCAAATTGTCAAACGGAATATTACAAAGCCCGACTTTAGAAGATATGTTCCCGTTTTTAGACCGGGAAACTTATAAAAAGGCCAAGTTCTAAACGCGTGCGGGGTTAATTTTTCTATAATATGAGTATGGAAAAAGAACAAGATGTCATTGTGGCTAAAAGAGCCGGTTTCTGCCCCGGGGTTAAAAGCGCTATTGATAAAGTGTTGGAACTTGCCGCCGGGCAAAAACCTGTTTATACCATCGGGCCGCTTATTCACAATAAGCAAGTAACCGATATGCTATCAGCCAAACACATTACGTCTATTGATTTTCCTCATCAAGCGGAGGATAAATCAGGCGTACTTGTTATCCGCGCCCACGGGATTACTCCCCAGTTTCAGCAGGAAATAGAATCTTGCGGCATGGAAGTAGTAGACGCTACTTGCCCGCTGGTTAAGCACGCGCAAAACATTATTGATAAATTTGCCCGGCAAGGGTATCACACCGTTATTGTCGGCGACGGCGAACACGCCGAGGTAATTGGTCTGATGGGCTACACCCAAGGCCGCGGCACGGTAGTATCCGGCCCGGAAGAAGCCAAAAAACTTCCGCATTTTGACAAGGTAAATGTAGTATCTCAAACCACTCAAAAAGAAAGCGTTTTTTATCAGACCGCCGAAGAAATAAAAAAACACGCAGACATTTTCCAAATCTCAAACACCATTTGCCAACCTACGAAGGAGCGTCAAAAAGAAACCGTTGAATTTGCCCGAACTGCTGACTTGGTAATTGTAGTGGGTGGCAAACACAGTGCCAACACCGCGCGGTTGGCCGTACTGTGCCGCGAACTCTCCGCCGCGGTACAGCACGTGGAAACTGAAGAAGAACTAGACGAAACGCAAATTTTGAAGGCAAAAAAGATATTTATCACCGCCGGTGCTTCTACCCCCGAGTGGGTAATTGACCGCGTGGCCGAGCGCGTGCGGGAGTTGCGCGCTTCAACAAACCTTAAATGAGGGAACTTATGACTATTAAACGTATCGGAATTTTAACTGCCGGGGGCGATTGCCCCGGTTTAAATGCAGTTGTACGCGCCGCTGCAAAAAACGCCCTTTCTCACGGGTTAGAAGTAATCGGTTTTAAAAATGGTTTTGACGGTTTGGTACGCAACGAAATCATCCCCATTACGCCGGACACCGTTTCCGGCATTTTAACAAGAGGCGGCACCATTTTGGGCTCCAGCAATATCGCCAATCCGTTTAAATATACCTTGCCGCCCTTCGGCACGCCGGAAAAACCGCGGGATATGTCCAGCGTTGTAATGCATAATTTCAAAGCCAATATGTTAGACGCACTTATCACTATCGGCGGTGACGGCACGCTGCACATGTCCCAACAGTTTGTAGAAATGGGTATGCCTATTGTCGCCGTACCCAAAACCATTGATAACGATTTATCTGCCACCGACCAAACTTTTGGTTTTGATTCCGCCTTGCACATTGCTACCGAAGCCATTGACCGCTTGCACACCACGGCCCAAAGCCACCACCGCGTGATGATTGTGGAAACGATGGGCCGCTATGCCGGTTGGATTGCTTTACGCTCGGCTATTGCCGGCGGGGGAGACGTGGTCCTTCTCCCGGAAATTCCGTACAATGACGAAGTAATCGTTAACTACATTTTAAACCGCAAGGCCAAGGGAAAGAACTTTAGCATTGTCGTTGCTGCAGAAGGGGCTAAAAACGAAAAAGGCGAACAGGCCGTTGCCCGCACCGTGGCCGGCAGTACCGACGCCATCCGTTTAGGCGGCATTGCCAACCGGTTAAGCGATATGATTGAAACCAAAACGGGCATTGAATCCCGCGCTTGTATTTTGGGACATACCCAACGTGGCGGAACACCGACGGCTTTTGATCGTTGGCTATCCACCTTGTACGGAGCCAAAGCATTAGATATGATTCTGGAAGGCAAATTCGGTTACATGGCGGCTTTCCATAATTTCAGTATGGATGAAGTTAAAATTTCCGATGCCATCGCCAAATTAAAACGCGTGGATCCGCACGGCAAGGAAGTCAAAGCCGCGCTGGAAGTGGGCATGAGTTTCGGCTCCAGTGAAATCGGTTAAGAGGGTTTTATGAACGAAAACAATTTAGATATCATTTACGGTATCCATCCGGTACAGGAAGCCTTGCGCAGTAAAAAACGCAATGTTACCCAACTTTACGTATCCGATTCTAAAGCAGGGCACCGCGCCATTGAGGATATCATCCGCCTAGCCAAACGCGCCAACGTAAAGATTGACCGCATTGATAATAAAACGTTAGACCGCTTAACCCGTAATGCCAATCATCAGGGCATTATGGCCAAAATACAACCGGTAAAATTGATGAAATTATCCAATGCTATTTATGAAAGTGACGGCAATAAAAAAGATCTGTGGCTTGCCGTAGACGAAATGACCGATCCGCAAAATCTGGGTGCGATTATCCGCAGTGCGGCGTGTTTAGGGTTTTCCACAATTATTTTGCCTAACCGCCGGACCGTCGGCATTACCCCGGCTGTATATAAAGTAGCCTGCGGTGCGATTGAAAATATCAACATTGTGGAAGTGGCTAATTTATCCGCCGCACTTAACGATTTGAAAGAAGAAGGCTTTTGGATATACGGGGCCGACATGGCCGGGAAACCCATCACTAAAATGGAATATGCCTATCCGGCCGTATTGGTTATCGGCTCGGAAGGTTTTGGTATCCGCGAAAAAACAGCCGAAAATTGTGATGAAATTATCTCCATCCCGCAAAAAGGCGGCGTGGAAAGTTTAAACGCATCTGCTGCGGCCAGTATCATCATGTATGATATGATGGCCAAAGTACAAAAATAACTGCCTATGACCACAAACCGCATTTCTTTATTTATCATTACTAAAAACGAGGCGGAACATTTGGCCAAGTGTATCTTAAGTGCCAAAACACTTGTGCACGAAGTAATTGTCGTGGACAGTGATTCTACGGATAGAACCACCGCCATCGCGCGCGATTTGGGTGCAATCGTTTACAATCACAAATTTGAAAGTTTTACCCGGCAGAAAAATTTTGCGCTGTCTAAAGTAACGTCCGGTTGGGCCTTATCCCTAGATGCCGACGAAACACTCACCCCCGAACTCGCGGAAGAAATTAAACAAGCGGTCGCTTGCGGCAAAGCCGACGGATACGAATTGCCACGCGTCAATGATTTTTTAGGCAAACGTATGCGTCACAGCGGCATTAAAAAAGAATATATTCTTCGCTTGGTGCGCACTCAAAAAGCCGCATTTAAGGGCGGCCTTGTGCACGAAGAACTGTGCGTAAACGGTAGCACCGCCCGATTGAAAAACGTTTTTACGCATCACCCTTACAAAAACCTGGAAACCTATTTTGAAAAATTCAACAAATACACAACGCTCGCCGCGGAACAAATGTTCCAAAAAGGCCGACGTGTTTGTTGGGCACGAGTACTGCTTACCGTACCTTTTGAATTTACACGACGTTATATTTTTCAAGCCGGATTTTTAGACGGCGCGCGTGGATTTATTTGGGCCACATTTGCCGGATTTTATGTCTTTGCCAAATACGCGAAACTCTGGTATTTGTGGGAACGTAAAAAATGGGAGTAAGCCTTCCCGTAAAGATTTCTCAAAAAAGTCGGCAGTCTGTTAGACTGCCGACTTTTTAAACGAACACAAAAACGACCGTTTAGTCACCTTCTTCCGGACCGCTATTGTTGACCATTTCAAAACCTTGTGCTTGCATTGTCTTACACATTTTCTCGCCGTCTTCGCCCGCGTGGGTACATTCTAATTTATCCCCGCCATCGCTGTTATACATATACAATTTGTAATATTCGCCGTCTCCCAAATCCCGGGTAATTAAAACATATTCCCCGGTACTGATATCGTATGTAAAATTAGTCGTCGTGTAGAGGGTACCGTTCTCGTTCCACGAACCACCGCCGATTTTAACATCCAACGCACCCTTATGATTAGGGGATTCGTTAGGGCGTTCGGTTAAAGCGCGATTCATACTGTCTACCAACGTGCGCCCATTGGTAAGCGCTTCTGTTGAGCGGGAACGCTCCATCGCACTTTCGTATTGCGGCAAAGCCACCGCCGATAAAATACCAATTATCAGCACCACCACCAAAAGTTCTATTAACGTAAAACCTTTTTGCATAATTCCTCCGTAAAATAAGACTTCAATTTATGGTATAAAAAACACCGCATAAAAACAAGTTTTTTTCTATTCGCACAACTATAGAAAAAATGTAAAATTTGCTATCATATCTGATATATGCAAAAGACTATTAAAATAGGGAATTATCTCGTTTCTAACAATCGCCCGCTAACGTTTATAGCCGGGCCTTGCGTAATTGAAGGTGAAAAATCATATTTGGATACCGCTAAAAAATTAAAACAAATTTTGGCCAAAACCAAACACCCTTTTATTTTAAAAGCCTCTTTTGATAAGGCCAACCGCACCTCGGTAGATGCTTACCGTGGGCCGGGGTTAGCCAAAGGATTATCTATTCTGGAAAAGGCCAAAAAATTGACCGGGCTGCCGGTACTCGTAGACGTTCACGAACCGTGGCAAGCGCAAGATGCGGCCCAAGTGGCTGATATTTTGCAAATACCGGCTTTTCTCTGCCGCCAAACCGATTTATTGTTGGCCTGTGCCGATACCGGAAAAATCGTCAATGTAAAAAAAGGCCAATTTTTGGCTCCTGCCGCTATGGAACAAGTTATTAAAAAAATAGAATCGCGCGGGAACCATAACATTTTATTAACCGAACGCGGGGCTAGTTTTGGCTACGGCGATTTAGTGGTAGATATGCGCTCGCTTGAAATAATGAAACAATTTGGCTATCCGGTTATTTTTGATGCCACCCATTCCGTACAACGGCCGGGTGCGTTGGGCTCTTGCACCGGCGGCAACCGGCAAATGGCCCCCGTGTTGGCCAAAGCGGCAGTGGCACTTGGGATTGCCGGTGTGTTTTTTGAAGCGCACCCGACACCCGAAAAAGCCTTGTCTGACGGGCCAAATTCCTTGGATTATAAATTAGCCGCGCAAATGACTCAACAATTATGCCAATTGGATGCCGTGGCCAAACGCTTAAAATAACTATGGAACAGCACGCTCATTGGATACCTTCTTTTACGTGGCACGCAAAAACATTTGCGTGGGGCTTAATCGTTTGCTTGGCGGCATTAGGTATTTTATGGTATATAACCAATCATCTACCGGCACCGTATCAACGGTATACACCGGTTACGCCTGCCCAGTGGGAACAAGCCTTAAGCCAGGAAGAAAATAAATGAAAAAAACACTCGCGCTTTCTGTTTTATTGATTCTATCCGCTTGTACGAAAAAAGAATCTTTTTCGCCGGATGACAGCGGCGAAGCGCAAATTGCCAACCGGGTATCTATTTTTGAATCTAAAGGCAGCCAACAACAATGGTTATTAACAGCCCAAGCGGTGGATTTTGCCGATTTAACCAACGCTACGCTAAAAAATCCCATTTTACTGTTAAAACAAAACGGGCAAGATAGTGCCCGCATCAGCGGCGACACCGGAACTTTTAATTATGAAAAAAAGCGAGTCACTATTGAAGGAAACGCTCAAATAAACGCCATTACCGAGCAAACTCTCATTACCGCCCCGCGATTTTTTTATGATATAGAGCCCGACCGTGCTTGGTCCGATCAAAAAACAATTATCACTCGCGGCAGTGCCAAAACCATCGCACGCGGCGGCATAGAAACTGATTCCAAACTTACTAAAATTGAATTAAAACAACAAACTACACGGTTGCCACAAGAGGTTCGGGAACTAAAAACGCACTTATGAAAAACACATATACCCTCTTTTTAGGACTTTTGATCACCTTGTGTTTAAGCGCGTGCCGCACCACTCGCATAGAAACTCCGGCTCCACGACCGCTAGCGCCGAAACCGGCGCTAACTCAAGCCAAAAAGTCGCTGGCTCCCAAAAAACTTTCTCCTCAAGAAATTCCCCCGGTGTTAGGTGGCCTTGTTCAAAGTGATAATTGGGTAATCTATAAAGACAAACAGCAGGAAGAATTTGTCGGGCACGTTTCCTACGATAACGAAGCGTATGTCTTTCGCGCCGATTATGCATTGTCCGACAGGGCACGCCATACTTTCACCGCTCGCGGTCATGTGTTCTTGCGCCAAAACAATCCCGACGGTTCCTTCTATCAAGCGCAAGCCGACCGCGGCGCTTACAATTACCAAACGCAAAAAGGAGAACTGTTCGGCACACCCCAAAAACCGGTACAATTAGTTTATCGCAACGAAAAAGGGCAATTGGTAACGGCTTTTGCACAAATTATTTATTTCAATCTCCAAGAAAAAATATACATACTGGAAAAAAAGGTTCGCATGGAACGCGAAGACGCCCAAGGCACACAAATTATTACGGCTCAAAAAATTACACTTAAACAAACACAAGAATATGCGTTGGCCGAAGGAAACGCCACCATCACTGACGGCAAACGCACCTTGGTGGCAGATACTTTGGAATATGACCGGAAAAACAACCTTACTCACGCATACGGCGCAAGGCCGCTTACGTTCGGCACCACCGAACAAGGCGATTACGCCGTGATTGCTGATGAAATTAAATCCGATGCACAAGGGCAGCAAATCCGTTTAGACGGGCAAGTGCAAGGTTGGTTTGTTTCTCCGCAAATCAACGACTCTAAACTTAATAAAAAATTTTAGGAAAACTTATGCAACTACGCAGCGAACAAATCATCAAAGTATATAAAGACCGGATGGTAGTAAAAGGCGTGGACATTCACGTACGTTCCGGTGAAATCGTCGGGCTGCTCGGCCCTAACGGCGCGGGGAAAACCACGTCGTTTTATATGTTGGTGGGTTTTATTCGGCCGACGAGCGGACACGTTTTTATTGATGATAGCGACGTAACCGCGCTACCAATGTATGAACGCGCGCGCCACGGGCTTGGTTACTTGGCGCAAGAGCCCACGTTATTTAAAGGATTAACCGTGGAAGAAAATTTACGCGCCGTGTTGGAACGTATTTGCGACGACAAACAAACTCAAAAAAGACGGGTAGACGAACTGTTAAACGAGTTTGGACTGACCAAACTGGCTAAGCAAAAGGCGTGGACCCTTTCCGGCGGGGAAAAACGTCGTATGGAAATTGCCCGTTGTATGATAAGTGATCCTAAAATTATCTTACTAGATGAACCGTTCGTCGGTATTGATCCGATTACCGTAGCCGATTTACGTCAAATGATTTTTAAACTTAAAGACAAGGGCATCGGCGTACTGATTACCGACCATAACGTGCGCGAAACATTGCCGCTTACCGAACGCGCTTATTTGATTTACGACGGGAAAATTTTGGTAGAAGGTGACCAAAACACATTACTTACCGATACAAACGCCCGCCGGCTCTACTTAGGGGAAGATTTTAAAATGTAGCCTTGCGCGATGTAAGCGCAAGGCTATAAACAGGTGCCCCAACCGACTTTACATTTACGGTCGGACCGCTAGCGAACAAACCACATACCATTGCTCAGTACTAGAACCACTAAGTTTAAGTTTTTCAAAAGAAATCTTCCCCAATTTGTTCCCGCTCCAACAAGTCGGGAACAGTTTTCCAAACAAAGTAAGCGACTCCGTGAACACTGATATAGCAGAAACACTCTTGGCATCTATGGGTATCGCTCGCGTATTTGGTGGAGCACCGTTATATCTTTCTGCTCTAACGTTCGCAAAACTCAAAAAAGCCGGCAAGCGTAAGATAGTCATGTCAACGTCTCCTAATACAATCCCTGTTCCCACCACTATTTTGCCCGGATTAACAATTGTCCCGTTTACTTTTTCCGTCAAATTTAAGGAGCCCCCTTGCAACTTAATTATAGGGGACTGTTGGCCTGTCGTACCTGTAGGGATGGTTATAGGTGACGTCGTCATTGCCGGATTGCCCAAATTTAATTTAGCATATCCGGTGCCTGTTCCGACGGATAGGGAAGATTCTACCCCCAAACCGTTTACCCGACTATACGCCACATACGGCGTAGGGAAAAACGTCACCGTGCTTGCCGCTTTGTAGAAAGGGTTACTCAATACAACAGCCAAGGCATGCGTTGGCAAAAGCAACGCAAACAAGAAAAGTATTTTTTTCATATATAGTCTCCTAACCGGCAAAATCTACCTTATTATATTCTACTTGAAAACACTAAAAAATCAAGGCCGTGCAATAAATTTATTCTTCGTAAGGTGTGTCGGTCGTATCCAAGCCTAATGAATTGCAAATAGAATTGCTAGACTCAAGATCATTAGGGCTATAACACGCTAACGCAGTCCCTCTCCCGCCGGTACCTGCTTTAAAAGGATTCCAAATCACATAATCATATCTCGGCGAATTGCGCTGCGCTGTTACGCCGGGGCAGTCCGTTCCCGGCACACGCGCGGCCGTAGCACCGTCTAATACATATTTAAAATCCTTTGTAAAAATCATCTTATCGGTGGCTTGATCAGTGGCTTCTTGTTGCAACGTAACTACTAATTTTTTAAACGATTGCGGACAGCCTCTCCCCCCACTGCGCCCGGCCGCATAGGCATAAATAGCATCATTAAGCGCCTTGACGTTAGTCATGGCTTCGGTAGCCCGGGCACGCTCGGTAGAGCGCGTATATTGCGGGGCGGCCACGGCCACTAACACGGCAACAATCAATACTACCGTTAATAATTCTATAAGCGTAAAGCCTTTGTTATTCATATTTTTCTCCTTGTCAAAACGTCAAATCGGCCACCCGTCGGGCGGCTTGCTCCGTTAATTGCGGGGTATTAAAAGCCGTCAAGCGAAAATAACCTTCTCCGCACGCCCCGAAACCTACTCCGGGAGTTCCCACTACCTGGGCCTCTACTAACAGTTTATCAAAAAATGACCAAGAATCAACCCCTTGGGGAGTTTTGAGCCAAATGTACGGCGCATTTTGACCTCCAAACGCCGTTAAGCCCGCTTCTTTTAAGGCCGACAAAATCGTTGCCGCATTTTGCTGATACATAGCAATTATTTTACACGTTTGTTCGCGCCCTTGCGGTGAATATACCGCCTCAGCGGCCCGTTGCACAATATACGGCACTCCGTTAAATTTGGTAGTTTGCCGCCGTAGCCACAGACTATGCAAACTCACTTGTCCGCCATCCGGGGTGGTAAGCATAACCCCTTTAGGCACTACCGTATAAGCGCAACGTGTTCCCGTAAAACCGGCTGTTTTGGAAAACGAGCGAAACTCAACCGCTACTTTTTCCGCCCCCGGCACTTCGTAAATAGAGTGCGCTACATCGGCTTGCGTAATATAGGCTTCATAGGCCGAATCATACAAAATGATACTGTGGTGTTCCAACGCATAATCTACCCATTTTTTTAATGCTGCTTTTGTTAAGGCCGCACCGGTAGGATTGTTGGGAGAACACAAATAAATAATATCCGCGTGCTCGCTGGGCAACTGTGGTAAAAAATTATTTTCTTCCACACACGGCAAGTAAATAATTCCGCCGTAGCGGCCCGCTTGATAGGGCCCCGTACGGCCGGCCATTACGTTGGTATCTAAATACACCGGGTACACCGGATCTTGCAAGGCTATTTTGGCATCCGCGGAAAATAATTCCTGAAAATTGGCCACATCGCTTTTAGCCCCATCGCTTACAAAAATTTCATCAGCCGACAAATTGACACCGCGGGAAATATAGTCGCCTTGCAAAATGGTTTCACGCAAAAACGCATAGCCTTGTTCCGGACCATATCCGCGGAAAGTTTCCGCTTGGCCCATTTCCAGGCTGGCTTGACGCAAAGCATCCACCACCGCCGGAACGAGCGGCTGGGAAACATCCCCAATGCCCAGACTGATTACTTGCGCTTGCGGGTGGGCTTCTTTGTAAGCGGCCACTTTTTTTGCAATCGTGGAAAATAAATAACTGCCTTGTAATTTTAAATAATGCGGATTTACGGCTGTCATAAATCAGTATACTCTCCCGTAAAAACTTCTTGTGCCAAGCCCGTCATCCATACGTGTTGTTGATTGGGCCACTCAATTTGCAAATCACCGCCATCTAATTTAACGGTTATTTTTTCAGCGGTTTTATTATTTAATACACCGGCCACAGCGGCCGCGCACGCCCCGGTACCACACGCACGAGTTACCCCGGCGCCACGTTCCCATACCCGCATACGAACGGCATATTTGTTTAATACTTGCACAAATTCAACATTAGACTTGCGGGGAAATAATTTATGCGTTTCTAATGCCGGCCCCCATTGTTCCAACGGTACTTCTTCGGCATCGTCAACAAATGTCACAAAATGCGGATTCCCCATAGAAAGTGCCGTACCGAAAAACGTACGCCCGCAAGCACCCACCGGTATCCCGATGGCGCGATCATCGGCCAGTCCGGTAACGGGAATTTCCGAACGACGCAACCGCGGCACGCCCATATCCACCCGCACCAGCCCGCACGATTCATCTATAATTTCAGTCTTAATAATGCCGGCCAATGTTTCCAAAGAAATGTTTTTCTTTTTGCACAGGCCGCGTCGGTACAAATGCAAGGGCACACAACGCGACGCGTTGCCACACATCTCCGCTTCGCTACCGTCAGAATTGATAATACGCATCCGCACGTCTGCCCGAGCGGAAGGAAGCAAAAGCACTAAACCGTCTGCCCCGACGCCTAATCGGCGGTCGCATATTTTTTGGGCCAACACGGTAGGATTTTTAACGGAAAGGGCTGTTTGTTCATCTAAAAAAACAAAGTCGTTACCCAGCCCGTTGTATTTAGTAAATTGCATATTTTTATTGTATAAAACAAACTGCCTTTTTTGCTAATATATTTTATAGTAAAGGGGGTATTATGGAATTGGAACAAGTTATTGCTTCACGCCATAGCGTACGCAAATTTCAAGATAAACCGGTAGCGAGGGAAAAAATCAACCTATGTTTGGATGCCGCCCGGTTGGCGCCGTCAGCCTGCAATTCTCAACCGTGGCATTTTATTGTGCTGGATGAACCCAAAGTTAAGGATGCTTTTTGCCAAGAAGTTTTTACCGGAGTCTATGCAATAAGCAAATGGGCCGCCAAGGCACCGGTGCTTATTGCCGCTGTTTCGGACAAAGGGAACTTCACCAGCCGGATGGGTAATTTCTTCCGCCGAACGGAATTTTATTTAGTAGACCACGGTATCGCGTGCGAACATTTGGTATTGCGTGCGTGGGACTTGGGAATAGGCAGTTGTTGGATCGGCTGGTTTAACAGCGACAAAGCCGCCCGATTTTTTCATTTACCCGGCGGGCAAAAAATTGAACATTTAATTGCGCTTGGATATCCGACGCAAGAAAATACCGCGACGCACGGACGTAAAAAATTGGAAGAGATTGTTTCTTACAACGCTTATAAATAAATTTGTTACCATATAGTTATGACTAAACGAAAACGCGCCTTTCGCCCCCCGGTAGCGCAACACAACAAACCGGGAATAATGCCCATGGAGTCCTTTTTACACAAGGCACTTGTCCACGTAACGGGCGCGTTGGGGTTGCTGGTCAGTATTTCCTTTTTTACCGGCACGTACGATACCGCACAAGTAAAACTAACGCTTTTGCACATGGGCGGTTTTTTGCTTTTGGCACTGTGGAGCAGCCTAAAAATTTTGCAACGACAAAATCCTTTTTCACGTCAAAATTTACCGTTTTTACTGCCGGTTTTTGCTTACGTATTGTGGAATGTTATATGCTTTGTTTTTGCGCCGTTACACGCCGAAGCCGCCGAAGAATTCATCCGTTTTTTATTGTATAGTTCCGTCACTCTTTTAGCCGCGACCGAGTTTTCTTACACGGATATTAAAACTCTTACCCGCTGGTTTCTAGCCGCCATTTGGATTTCGTTTGCATACGGAGCCGTTCAAATTTTAGACGGATTTTTTCCGGGGCTTGACCCCATGCCGTGGCGCGGTTGGTTTACCAAACGTATTTTTTCCACACACGCTAATCCCAATTTCTTTGCTGATTTTGTAATTTTTTCTTCAGGTATTTTGAGCGCGTTATTTTTATCCACCCGCCAAAAAAAATATGCCGCGCTGGGTGTTTTAGGGTTAGTCCTTTTGTTTTTTACGGAAAGTAAAGGCGCTTGGCTTGCCTACGCAATAGCCGCCGCTATCGGTGTGATTTTATATGCCAATTACGGCTCATCCGCACTAAAAAAACACGTCAAAAAAATTAACACGATTGCGTTAATAACCGTATTATGCGCTACGATATTGGCAGGGTTTTATACAGCCAAACGCTTCCAATCGGTTAGTTTCCGGGCGCATACGTGGCTGGGAACTTTTGAGATGGTAAAAAAATCTCCGCTTATGGGCGTAGGCGTAGGGAACTTTAAAACCATTTATACCGCACACCGCCGACCGCAAATTTTCTATATAGAAAAATCACCCAATACAGAAACCCAGCATGCCGAAAATGAACTCTTGGAGCAATGGGCCGTTTCCGGCACCGTCGGGTTGGCTATCTTTTTGTGGATGATGCTTTTTGTGTTTGCACTGGCGCGGCGCGCACTAAAGACACAGAAAATAACCGAAAAATTCTCCTACGTGTTGGGATACACCATCGCGCTGGCCGGAATGTTTATACACAGTTGGGTGGACATTAGCATACACTTTGCATCCAGCGGATTTTTCTTTGCGCTTTTTATAGGGATACTTATTGCCTTGTGCCGCCCGGAAGAAGAAATTTTATCTACCAAAAAGGCGCTCGTATCTCCCTGGTGGGCAGTGTGGACTTTACGCCTGATTATTTTAGAAGAACTCGGGTTTTTAGCCGGCGGGATGTGTCAATCGTTCTATTTGATGACTTCGGTAATGGGAACCCAAAATATCGGTGAAAAATTATTACTGTTTTTAGCATGGGGAGTGTTTTTAAGTTGTTTGTTTGTCAGCGGATTTATAGTGGCACGCGCGATATTGTTTACGCGTTATTGGCTTGCGCTCGTACCGTGGTTGTTGCTTATGCCTTTAGAAAAAACAGCCTTCCGCTCTTTTCAAGCCAATCATTTTTACAGTTTGGGGATTGCCCTTTATAATCAACGCAATTTGGAAGGCTCTGTCGGATTTTTTACCCAAGCCGTTCAACTTAATCCCCTACAAGCCGAATACCGCCAATTTCGCGGTAATGTGTTGGTGGACATTTTTGATCTGACCAAAAAATTCTCTCCCGTTCGTGGGGACAAAGATGCTCCTTCCGATGATTATACCCGCGCTTTGGCCGACTTTTCTTTTGTAGAAAAGCGCTCCCCCAATCACGCTCTTTTACACAATAATTTAGGACGCTTATATTATCGCATGGCGCTCACACGCTCGCAAGCGGCCGGACAAGCCCACAGCACCGCTGAACATGATTTTTTGAGCCGCGACGCTATGGAGAACATGAAACAGGCCAAGAAATCTTTTGTACGTGCTTTGCAAACCGATCCCGTTAACCCGGAGACATATATGTATTTAGTACAAATCGCACTCTTGGAAAAAGATTTAGCACAAGCACAAAAATGGCTTAACCTTTTCCGCCAAGGCCCCGCTGTTGTGACGGAACCGGAATTTTTACAACAAAACCAAAACCATCCCCTAGCGCAACAATTTCAAATGCAAATTAACTACTTGCGCAACTCCGGCAGCCGTAAATAAACCGGGCGCCGCATGAAATAATTACGTGCTCACGCGTGCAAAATGTTCTCTTTTTTTGTAAAATATAGAGAGCAGTAGTTATCGTTTTTGCCAAGATAGCTCAGCTGGTAGAGCAATCGCTTCGTAAGCGATAGGTCCGGGGTTCGATCCCCCGTCTTGGCTAAAATTTAAAGCACCCGCCAGGGTGCTTTTTAATTTTAGGGAAGACAGCGCATCAACTGCTTGATGCGCGTGGGNNAGCGTTGTACGAGTTTGCGTGCGCGTTTTGTCGCGCCGCAAGGCGAGTACCGCGAGCCCGGCCTGCAGGAAAACTCCGTCAGGAGTTTTACCGGAAGGCGATCCCCCGACACCAAAATATTCACTCATAACAGCCGGGTTCAGACTCGCATCAACTGCTTGATGCGCGTGGG
>DBXW01000002.1:187-42434 GCA_002309715.1 Candidatus Avelusimicrobium cornigerorum | reverse complement strand
GAGCGTTGTACGAGTTTGCGTGCGCGCTTTGTCGCGCCGCAAGGCGATACCCCGACATAGCAAAAGGGGCAGACAAAAAATGTCTGCCCCTAAAGACTTTCGCTCATGTTGTTAAATTAAAAAATCAACATCAGTCCCCAACACACAAACAGAAAAAGCAACCCAAAAGCCACCAGCATCGGCACAAAAGCAAACAGCCACGCACCCAATGCTCGCGGATACGAGATATTATATACTCGCTTAATACCGCGCGTTAGATAACCGAGTTGCAACCCGAAAACAAGTAATAGCGCAATGGGCGATAGCCATACCAATCGCGCCAACGGAAAAGCCGCAGATATTAGTGCAAAAGCAATTAAAAGCCCTTTAATAAATCCGGCCGAACCAATCAGCACAAAAAGTTTAGCAGGCGAAGATTCCACTTTTAAAAAATCTAAATACAACCCACAGAACGACGCCAAAAAATAACCCGCCGTCAATTCTGCCACAAAAACTATCAACATTTTTAATAGTAATGCCGCCGCCGTGGCTCCGGTGCCGATATTAAAAAACAACACCCAACTCAACGTGGCCGCGAAATAACCGATACACGCCTGTGTTAAAGAGCGTTCTTCCAACAAATTATGCAACGCTTTTTCCGGCGAGTTCATATAATCAAAATACGCTTTGAGCAAATTCATAACCGCTCCTAATTCACCCACAGATACGACACACTGGGGGTGGTCAGCGTCTGGAGTTGTTTGGCCACCGACCGACCTTCCATATTAGAACCTAACGAGAATACGAAATCACGGAAACCGTCTCCCCGTTGCGAAATCACTTTAGGATCTTTCATCCCGGCTAGTTCTCCGGCTAGGGCTTTGGCTTCTTCTTCTCCCCCTAATTTATCAATGAAACCTAAATTATAAGCACGCTGTCCGGTAAATACCCGCCCGTCGGTATACTCCATCAAATCTTCCGGCTTTACGCCGGGGCGCCCGGCTTTAACCGCGGCAAAGAATTGGGAATATGTATCATTTACCATGTCTTGCAAAATAGCCTTTTCGGCATCGGTCATCGGGCGGTAAGCAGAACCAATATCTTTATATTTACCGGAAGTAATCGGGGTTACTTTCACTCCGATTTTTTCAAAGAGTCCTTCCACATTTCCGGTTTGCATAATCACACCTACAGATCCCGTAATCGTACCCGGTTCGGCCACAATCTTATCCGCCGCCATCGCGATGTAAAAACCACCGGATGCCGCTACATCACGCATAAGGGCCACAATTTTTTTACCTTGTTCTTTGGCGTTTTGCAATTCGCCGTAAATGTTTTGCACAGAAGCCACCGTTCCGCCGGGAGAATTGATATCAAGCACGATGGCTTTTACATTTTTATCTTCAGCGGCTTGGCGGATACGTTTGGCAATCGCCGCGGCTCCTTGCGGGCGGGAAAACGGTCCTGTGCTATCATCTTGAGAAATCACACCGCGCACTTTTACCCACGCAATACCGGGCTTGGCAGATTTAGCCAAGGAAGACATAAAGGTTCCATCCCCGGATTCCTCTTTGGTTTCTTCTGTTTTAGAAGAACAAACCGGCGCCGGGCGAGATGCCAAAAACAATCCGCAACACGTAGAAACAATAAACGTCAACAGCAACAACGTAGCCCAAATACTGCGCGGAGCAAATGACGCATGCGCGGGCGTATCTTTTTTCTTCTGCTGCGAAGTATTGGTAAGCAAAATCGTTTTTTCGTTTTCTCTCAATTTTTGTTCCCACCATTCGGTAGGTAAGCCGGTAGAAGTAGTGTCAATTTCCGGGGAAGTATTATCCGGAGATGAAGTTTTTTCATTTTCTGACATAATTATCCTCTTTAATAAAAATAATACCTTCATTATACCAATAAATTGCTAGAATATGGACAGTGAGTTTTTTAATTTGTCAGGAGAACCTATGTTTAACGGAATTTTTACGGCACTGGCCACTCCCTTTTCTGCCGACGGAAACATTGATTTTAATGCCTTAAAACATTTGTTGGAAGCCCAATTAAAAGCCGGTGTGCAAGGTATCGTTCTTTTAGGAACGACCGCCGAAACGCCCACGCTCAGTGCGGAAGAAAAATTACAAATTCTCAATTTTTGCGTACCGCTTTTGAAAGGGAAATGCAAAATTATTATCGGCACCGGCAGCAATGCTACCCCGGGCGCGATAGAAAACACGCGCATCGCCCAAAAATTTAATCCCGATGCGGTATTAGTAGTAACCCCTTATTATAATAAACCTAACCCGGCCGGGCTTATTGCGCACTACAAAGCCATTGCCGAGATAGGCTCCCCAATTATTTTGTACCACATTCCCGGTCGCACCGGGCTGAAACTTTCAGACACTGCTCTCTCTAATTTATTGCAAGCCGTTCCGCAAATCATAGGAATCAAAGAGTCTGACTATGATGCCGCACACGTAATGCAAACGGCCGTTAGTTACAACAAAAAGTTAGATTATTTATGCGGCAACGACGATTTATTCCCGCAATACTTGGCTATCAACGCTACCGGCATTATCAGCGCAGCCGCTAACGTATTGGCTCCGGCCTTTGTGCAAATTTATAATTTATTTAAACAAGGTCAACCGGGCGAGTCGTTTGCGTTATTTGCCCGACTCTATCCGCTTATCAAAGCGTGCTATGCGGAAACAAACCCTACCTGTATTAAATATCTATTAGCCAAACGCGGGTTTGGCTCCGCAACGGTACGATTGCCGCTAGGCGAAATTTCTGCCGAGCACCAAGCGCATTTAGATACGCTTTTGCAAACAGCCGATCCGGCGTGGTTTATCCAGTGAGGAACGTATGAAAACTGTAGGAATTATCGGAATTAACGGTATGGTCGGCCAGAAAATGCAGGCCGAGTTGCAGAAAATCAAAACCCCTATTGAAATAAAAACTTTCGGGCGTAATGACGAAATTCCGGTGCTGGATATTGCCGTACTGTGCACAGACAATCCCGTTAGCCGCGAATTGGCACCAACGCTTAAAAACCGTGTCAAATTTGTAGTGGATATGTCGTCAGAATTTCGCATGACTCCCGGCGTGCCGCTGGTGATTCCGGAAATTAACCCTCACGCCATTACCAAAGATACTCCGCTAATTGCCAGCCCGAATTGCACAACAACAGGACTTGTGATGAGTTTGGCGCCTTTAAAACCGTTCTATCATTTTGAAGAAATTTTTTTCTGCTCGTACCAAGCAATCAGCGGCGGCGGGAAAAAACTGTTAGATGAGTTTCATTTGCCCGGCTCTTATTATGAAAAAAATTGCGTACCGCTTATCGGCTCGGTGCTTCCAAACGGACATACCAGCGAAGAATTAAAAGGGTTGTATGAAAGCCGCAAAATTTTAGAAATTCCCGACTTAAAAGTTTATTGCCACACGGTACGGGTAGGTGTGGAAAACAGCCATTCTTTGGGTGTAACCGTCAAAACAAAAGAAAAAGTTGATTTGGAACAAATTAAAAAAGCGTGGGCCGATTTCCCGAATTTAAAATACTCCGAACACGTCATCACGCCTAAAGAAGTCAGCGGTAAAGAAACCACCTTTATTTGCCGCTTGCGTAAAGACGCGGAAGACGAAAATGTGTTCCACTATTTTGTCACGTTTGACAATCTGCTCAAAGGGGCGGCTATGAACGGCCGTCAGATTGTGGAACTTTTATTGGAGCGTTTTGTATGACAAACCCAACCGCTAAAAAAGTGCTTATCAACGGCGCAAACGGGAAAATGGGCCGTGCTATGATCCGGCTGATTGAACAATACCCGCAACTTGGGCTTACCCTGGCCGCCGCGCGTTCTGCCGGGCAAGAAGTAACGGCTGATTTTGACATCATTATTGATTTTTCCACACCGCAAGGCGCGCAAGAATCGTTTGAAATTGCCAAACGTTTCCAAAAACCGTTTTTAACGGGTACTACCAACTTGCCGGAAAGTTTTTTAACGCAAATGGAACAAGAAAAAAACTTTCCGGTTTTCTTTGCGCCCAATGTTAGTTTAAGCGTGTATTTTTTTACACAACTGGCCCAACAAGCCGCCGCTATGTACGAGGGCTATTCGCTGCATTTACATGAAATTCATCACGTACATAAAAAAGATGCCCCCAGCGGAACGGCCAAAAAAATAGCGGCCGCGCTGAACTTCCCGGCCGAACAAGTAACTTACGAACGTATCGGCGAAACCGTGGGCACGCACGAAGTAAAATTTACTTCCCCCTTTGATGAAATTTCCCTTACCCACAAAGCATTAAACCGCGATTTGTTTGCCAAGTCTGCCTTGGAAATTGCGGCCTGGCTTGTTACGTGCGATAAGGGATTTTACACCATGAAAGATTATGCAAAATTTAAACTAGAGGAACACGCAAAATGAAAATTCATTTTATCGGAATTGGCGGCGTAGGCATGAGCGCGCTGGCGCAACTGCACGCCATGGGCAACGACGAAGTAACCGGCTCGGACCGGCTCATTAGCAAGGGATACACAGACATGGCCTTGTGGGACTATCTGCAAAAGTTAGGCGTTAAATTGTTCCCGCAAGACGGCAGCGGCATTGATGAAAAAACCGAACTTGTTATTTTGTCTTCCGCTATTGAAGAGGACAACCCGGAACTGCAAAAAGCGCGTGCGTTAAATATTCCCACCATGCACCGCTCGGAACTACTGGCCAAACACGTGGCCGCTCACCGCACGATTGCCGTTTCCGGCACGAGCGGCAAAAGTACCACCACCGCTATGGTGTATGATATTTTGGCGTTTGCGGGTTTGGAACCGTCGGTTATTACGGGCGCGGCGATTTTGTCCTTGCAAAAAGAACAGGGCGTTTTCGGAAACGTATATAAAGGGAAATCGGACTTGCTCGTAATTGAAGCCGACGAGAGTGACGGCTCTATCGTTAAATACAAACCGCATTTGGGCCTGTGCTTAAACTTACAAAAAGACCATAAAGAAATAGAAGTGTTACAAGGATATTTCAAAGAATTTATTTCGCATTGCAAAACGGCTATCGTTAATGCGGAAGAGCCCAATTTGCAAGCCGTTTCGCAGGGCGCTAAAACCTTTGGCATGTCATACGGTGACGTGCACCCGACGGAAATTAAAGTAGACGGGTTCGGCTCGGACTTTACGATTCAAGGCCAACCGTTCCGCTTGCAAGTACCGGGGCTGCACAACGTAGCCAATGCCACCGCCGCTGTTGCCGCCGCGTTAGAATTAGGCGTAGATTTGGAAACGTGCGCCAAGGCATTGCACAAATTCCAAGGTATTGCCCGGCGGTTTGCCAGTATCGGCAGTTACGATAAAATTGAAGTCGTAGATGATTTTGCCCACAACCCGCACAAACTTGCCGCCACGATTGCCGCGGCGCACTTACGCGGCAAACGGGTGCTCGCGTTTTATCAACCGCACGCGTTTACGTCTATCAAACTTCTCACTAACGAGTTTGTGGAAAGTTTTACACGCTCTATCGGTCCCAACGACCACTTGTGGCTAACCGAAGTATATTATCCGGGCGGAACGATCCCGCAGGGAGTGTCGTGCCGCAGCGTGTACGAAGGACTTAAAGCGCGCGGAATTAACGTCAATTATGATGGATGCCGCGAACGTATTTTAGCCGACATGGCCGCCGCCGCAAAACCCGGCGACGTGCTTTTAGTGTTAGGCGCGCGCGACCCGACTTTAACCGACTTCGCCCGCAAATTATTACAAGCACTTAAAGAACGCCAGCCCGATTGCACATGTAAAAACTGTATGCTTGGCAACTGTTGCATGGGATATAGCAAATAATCTAAAACCCCGGGTTAATTACCCGGGGTTTTTATTACGGCTTTTTTAAATCCCCCCTTGATTTTTGCGCGTTTTCCATTAAACTAGTATCAACTTCACATAAGGAGTCACGCCAAAGAAATTTAAATTTTGCCTTTGGGGCACCTCTGCTAAAACGCGGCCTTCCCTACGCGCGAACGCGCGCGCGGTTGACAGCCGCCCCCTTATAATGATTTAATAAGTTACGGGCGCTAAATGCCCGTAACCACTTATCGGAGGACTTATGGATATTAAAATTACGGCCAAAAACATTAAATTAACTCCGGCCATTAAAGAATTTATAAATACACGCGTGAGCAAAGTAGAAAACTTTTGCGACCATATCGTTTCTGCTCAGGTGCTCATCTCGGTAGAAAAGAAAATTTATCAAAAAGCGGAAATCATCTTGCACACCGGTGCTAAAAACACCATCAATGCCAGCGCTGTAGAAAGCAATCTTTATAAAGCAATTGATGCCGCGGCCGTAAAAGCCGAAGCACAAGCCAAAAAAATCAAAAACAAAGCCAAAGCGCGCAAGACCACCAAAAAATCAGTAAAAACATTAGAGATGGATCCGTTTACCGATAACGTGATGTTGCCGCAAACAGACGTAAAATTCTCCGTTATCAAACAAGTAGAAGTCTTGCCTATGAATCCGGAAGATGCCGCTTACGAAATGGAACGCTTGGGCTATTCTTTCTGGATTTTCTTAGACGAAGATTCCAAACAAATCAACTTGATCTTCAAACGCTTAGATGGTACGTTTGGGCTCATCAAACCGATTAAAAGAAAATAAAATCGGAGTTTAAATGGAATTTACCAAATCCATTACCGTAGCAGAACTACTCCAGGTTAAGCGTCTTAACCTGGAGTTGGTCTGCGGGAAACGCTATATCCGGCGCGAAATTACTTTAGGCAGTGTCAACCGCCCCGGCCTAGCGTTAAGCGGACATTTGGATAATTTCCGGGCAAAATCCGTACAAGTTTTCGGACGGGGCGAACACGCGTTTTGCCAAAAAGAAAACAAAACGCGCCTGCGCGCTAACATTGCCAAAATGTTAAGCGAGGGCTCGGTGCCGTGTGTTATTATGACTGCCGATTTAACACCGCCGGCCGCCGTACGCAAAGCGTGTTTAAGCGCAGATGTACCGGTATTAAAAACGACCATGGAATCCTCGGCTTTTGTGGCGGAATTTTCTCGTTATTTAGATGAAAAATTGGCCCCTGTTACTCATGTGCACGGGGTACTGGTAGACGTCAGCGGCATGGGTGTGCTTATCCGCGGGGAATCGGGCATCGGCAAAAGCGAGTGCGCGCTGGAACTTATCAAACGTGGGCATATTTTAGTCGCTGATGATGTAGTAGAAATTCAAAAAAGCCGCGGGCGCTATTTAGTCGGTTCCTGCCCGACTATGCTTAAACACTATATGGAAGTACGCGGGCTGGGTATTTTAGATGTACCCTTGCTTTTTGGCGTAGGCTCCACCTTAGACGAAGCCCGAATTGATATGGAAGTGGTGCTTACTTCCCCCACCAAACAGCCCATTGATCGCTTGGGGGTAGAACAAAAAACTTCCGATATTTTAGGGGTAGAAATTCCCTCTTTAGGGCTCCCGGTTACACCGGGGCGTAACTTGGCGGTGCTTATTGAAGTAGCCGCGCTCAATCAACAACTTAAAAGCCAAGGAATTTTTTCGGCACAAGAATTTAGTCAGAAGATTTTAAACAAAATGAAAAAAGAAAACGGAGCCTCCCATGCGAAATGAGAAGAAACGCCTTTTTATCATTACCGGGATGAGCGGCGCAGGTAAATCGCAAGCGCTTAAAATGTTTGGTGATTTAGGTTTTTACTGCGTGGACAATTTGCCGTTGGCTTTATTTGAAAATTTTATTTCCTACGTGCGCCAAAACGACGCCACGCGCAATATCGCTCTGGGCGTAGATGTGCGCGAAGAAGGCCGGCTAAAACAAATGCCGGATATGCTTAAAAAATTAGAAGAAAATGATTTTTCCGTAAAAGTTATTTTCTTAAATGCTTCCGATGAGTGTTTAATTAGGCGTTTTTCCGAAACGAAACACAAACATCCTATTCATAAAAAATTGGTGGCTGCTATTGCGCATGAACGTAAAGCCATGGCACCGATGCGGCAACTGGCCGATGAAATTATTGATACTTCCGGTCTGAAATTAGGCGAATTAAAAGAAAAACTCTCCTCACTTTTATCGCTTACCCATGCCGGAGATATGCAAATACAAGTAATGTCATTCGGTTTTAAGTATGGGTTGCCGATGGAATGTGATATCGTCATGGATGTACGCTTTTTACCTAATCCTTACTATGTGCCCGAACTAAAAGAAAAAACCGGGCTGGATCCTGAGGTTCAACAGTATATCATGTCTTTTAAAGAAACCCGGGAGTTTGCCGAAAAATATGCCGATTTGATTCAATACTTAATTCCCAAGTATATCAAAGAAGGAAAAAGTTACCTAACGATTGCCATGGGTTGCACCGGCGGGAAACACCGCAGTGTGTTTATGGCACATCAGTTAGCAGAACACTTAAATAAACTGAGGCTCAGCGCTTCAGAATTTCACAGAGATATAGGGGTGTAATAATATGGTTAAGATTATTTTAGTTACTCACGGCAATTTAGCCAAAGAAATGTTGGATACCGCAGCCCAAATTATCGGCAAGCCGGCTGATGACGGTTTTGCCACTTTTGCCGTCACTACAACGGCATCCGTACAACAAGAAGCCGAAAAACTGCAAAAGGCGTTAAAGGAATGTGCCGACGGGGCCGTTATTTTAACAGATATTTTCGGCGGAAGTGCTACCAACATTTCGCTGACCGCCAGCAAAATGATGCCCAACTGCCACGTTATTACGGGGCTAAATTTAAGTATGTTATTAACCGCTATCAACAGCCGCAAAAAATTAACGGCTAAAGAATTAGCGGTAAAAATTGAAGCGGACGGCAAACGTGCCGTTATCAATGCAACCGAACTGATGATTTAGGAAATAAAATGCCGATTGTTTTTGTACGTGTAGATGACCGATTGATTCATGGTCAAGTGGTGCAAGCCTGGCTACCGCAGTTAAATGTAGACGAGGTGGTTATCCCCTGCACGAAAAAAAACAAAGGCACCTTTAACCAAGGGCTCTTGCGTTTAAGTTTGCCCTATGAGTATGATTTATCTTTTATGGAAGTAGAAAAAATTGCGTCTTACGCGGCCACGTCTTCCAAGCGTTTGTTCCTGCTTATGAGTTCCTTGGAAGAATTGTCCGAAGTTATTACTAACGGGGTGTCTGTGCGCAGTATAAATATCGGCGGGCTGCATTTTAAAGACAACGCGCAAAAATTTGCCGACCACGTTTTTTTAGACGCACAAGATAAAAAACTGCTGAAACTCGCGCGAGACTTGGGCATTGAAATAGAAACGCGCGCTGTTCCCAATGGGCCTTCTTTGTCTATAAGCGAGGTGTTTGATGAGCCTTGAACTGTTGCTCTTGTGTATATTGGCAGCCCTGTTGGAATTAGACACCACTTACGCATTCCAGTTAACCCTTTCACGCGGTATTATCGCCGGGCCGATTTTCTCGTTACTGACCGGAGACTATGCAGCCGGTGTACAAATCGGGTTGTTTACCGAACTGCTTTTTGCCGATGTTAACCCGTTGGGCGCCATTTTACCGCCGAGTGCGGTTGTGTGCTGTGCTATTGCTATAGCCTTGCACGCACTGGGCATACAACTTTGTTACGCGTTTATTGTAGCGGTGCTGGGCGCGCTCTTTTTTGTGCAAGCCGAACGTCATGTGCGCAAACAACGCGTACGCCTATTAACTTTTTGGGAAAACCGCATCCAACAAAACCCCGACTCTATTTCCCGAGTGTTGTTTTTTGAACTCGGCGCTTGTTTTTTAGTGAACTTCATTATTATTTCTTTATTTGTGGGCATCAGCGGAGCCTTTATGCTGTGGCTACAACCCCTTATCCCGCAAAAGGCTTTTTATGCGTGTCAATTTTCTTTTATGGCAGTACCGTGGATTGGGCTGGCATCGCTCATTCCGGAATTTAGACTAAAAACGAGATAACTATGAAATTTACAGAACAACTTAAATTTTTTATTCGCTCGTTTTTCTTACAAGCCGGGTGGAATTATCAAAAGTACCAAAACTTGGGACTGTTTTTTATTATGTGGCCGTTTGTAAAAAAATTGTACCGCAACGATCAAGACGCTATCCCGTCGGTTGTTATTCGTTATTTAAGCACTTTCAACACACAGCCGGTAATTGCTTCGTTTTGTTTTGGGGCATTGGCCAAACAAGAAGAATATATCGCGAAGGCCAAAAACTTAACCGAATTTAACGAAGAAACATTAGAGTGGAATTCTATCAAACAAGGACTCTCTATTACTACGGCTTCTATCGGAGATCGTTTGTTTTGGGGAACCTTAAAACCGCTGACGTTACTGCTGGGGTTGTTTATTTGGCTATTGCTGGGGGTGCACGTCTTTGAACTGCAAACGGAAGAAGTGGTCCCCTTAATTTATGCATTTGCCGGAGGAGGCGCAGCCTTTTTAGCGTTTAACACCATTGCGTTTTTTGTGAAATGGGAAGGCCTTAAAATTAGTTATGAAACGCCCGCCAGTGCGTGTTTCGGGCTAACGAAATTTGATTGGAATCGCACCATTTACAATGCTAAAAAAATCGGCTTAACATTGACGGTTGGGCTTATCTTGATAGGGATCTATTATTATTTGCGAGATTTTCAACAAATGTTAGATGTCCATTTTATCACACGAGCCGTACTTGTTTTATTCTTTGTGTGTATCAGTTTTTTGACGCACCGTTTGCGCATTCCCAACATATATTTGTATTTAGTTTCCGTCATTCTTTTTAACATATTTTGCTATTTGTAAACAGGAGCGCTATGATAGAACTCGACCTAAAAATAATCAATCAACTGGGCTTACATGCACGCCCGGCTGCCTTGATCGCCCAAACGGCCGGCGGTTTTACCAGCGATATTCACCTGTCTAAAGATCAAGTCAGCATAGACGCCAAAAGCATTATGGGAATTCTAATGCTGGCAGCCGAACACGGCTCCACTTTACATCTTACGGTACAAGGTGCCGACGAACAACAAGCAGCCGATGCTATCAAACAACTTTTTGAGAACAAATTTAATGAGGAATTTTAAATGCTCGTTTTAAAAGGAATTGCGGCCAGCCCCGGCGTAGCCATCGGTCCGGCAGTTTTATTACCGGGAGAAAACGTTGCGCTTTCCAGGCAGTATATTCAAAAAAATGAAATCACTTCCGAAACCCAAAAGATTCACCAGGCTGTGCAAAAAACGCTGGCTGAATTAGACGCGTGCGAGCAAAAAGTATTGGACACGTTGGGCAGCGAATATGCCAATTTAATGTCCACCCATAAACTCATTTTGCAAGATCCGGCTTTCCACAAAGCCATTTTGCATAAAATTGAGAAAGAACAACTTAGTGCCCAAGCCGCTATTTTGTTTACCTTGCAAGAGTTATCCGCAGAATTCCAAAAAATAGAAGATCCTTTTTTCAAGGAACGTCGCAACGATTTATTAGACGTGGGAAAACGCTTGGCCAATAATTTATCATCCGGTAAAGATAATTTTTTGGCATCGGTCAAAAATCCCTCGCTATTAGTAGCACACAATTTATATCCGTCAGACACGATTAACTTACAAGAAAACCAAATTTTAGGATTTTGCACAGACGTCGGCGGCAAAACCAGCCACACCGCGCTGCTTGCACAAAGTTTAAATATCCCGGCTGTGGTAGGTTTATCTACCGCTTCTAAAGAAGTTCACGCGGGAGACACCCTTATCATAGATGGCGAAAACGGTCTGTTAGTCATCAACCCGGACCGCTACACGCTGTCTAATTACCGCAAAATTCAGCGCGATATTAAAAAGACAGAATCCCTGTTAAAAACCATCAATCATTTACCTATCGTAACGCAAGACGGGCAGGCTTTTAAACTATTTGTTAATTACGATCCGCGCACCGATAACAAAGACAACAAACGTCTTATTACCGACGGACTTGGCCTTCTGCGCACGGAATTTATTTTTATGGGGACACCCATCCCCCCTTCTGAAGATGAACAATATAGCGTCTATTTGGCCGTAGCCAAACGTTTTGATATGCGCCCGGTAACTATCCGCTTGGCCGATTTGGGGGCCGATAAAAGGCCCGATTTCCCGCTAGACGAATTTAATCAAGAAGAAAACCCTTTTATGGGCTGCCGCGGGATACGTTTATTTTTAAAAAACCCGGAACTGCTCCACACCCAACTGCGCGCGTTGGTGCGTATGGCGTGCGAAGTACCTGCGCAAGTGCGCATTATGATTCCGATGGTTTCTTCCGTGGAAGAAATCCGCCACGTGCGCCGCGCCTTTAACGGCGTATTAGAAGAATTTGCCAAACAAGGCAAACACCCTACAAACAAAATTGCCCTGGGTGCTATGATTGAAGTTCCCGCCGCGGCCATTGCGTTAGACGGTATGATTGGTGAATTAGATTTTATTTCTATCGGCACGAACGATTTAATACAGTATTTAGTGGCCGTGGACCGGGTTAATCAAGAAGTGGCCCATTTGTATGATCCTTGTCACCCGGCGGTAGCGCGCGCCCTAAATACTATTATTCAAACAGCGCACAAGCGGGGAAAGGCCGTAAGCATTTGCGGAGAAATTGCCTCTGATGCCAAGATGCTACCGCTACTGCTAGGGCTAGAAGTAGATGCACTTTCCGTGACTCCGCGTATGTTTTTACGTGTAAAAAACAATATCCGTAATTCCAATTTTGAGCATTGCTCAAACCTGGCCCAAGCAGCACTTTTAATGGGCAGTTCCGAGGAAATACGAAATTTAATTGAGCAGAACGACAAACATGAAAATCCGTAATTTTTCTATCGTAGCACATATTGACCACGGCAAAACGACTTTGTCCGACAGAATTTTAGAAGATACCGGCACGGTGCCCAAGCGCAAAATGCAGGCCCAACTGTTAGACGGGATGGACTTGGAGCGCGAACGCGGCATCACCATTAAAGCCAAGGCCGTGCGTATTGCGTACAAAGATTACATTTTAAACTTAATTGACACGCCCGGCCATGTAGATTTTTCCTACGAAGTCGCGCGTTCTTTGCGCGCGTGCGAAGGCGTACTCCTTTTGGTTGACGCGTCACAAGGCGTGGAAGCGCAGACGGTGGCCCACGCGCATTTGGCGCAAAGTTTGGGGCTTAAAATTATCCCCGTGATGAACAAAGTGGATTTATCGCAATCGGATGCAGACGCTTCCGAAGAACAACTGTGGGATATTTTGCGCGAACCCATTGAAGCCGAACGCGTCAGTGCCAAAACCGGCATGGGCATTGAGCATTTATTAGACCGTATTATCCAGGATATCCCCGCCCCGCAAGGCAAGGCCGACGCTCCGTTGCGCGCACTTATTTTTGACTCTTATTACGATCCGTTCCGCGGCGTAGTCATGTATATCCGCTTGGTAGACGGCAGTATTAAGCCGGGGCAAACGATCCAATTTATGTCTTCCGGTGCGACGTACAAAACCGAAGAAATCGGTTTTATGACGCCTAAACAACTCCATAAATGCGACCAACTGTCTGCCGGAGAAGTAGGGTATTTGGTCGCGGGCATTAAAGATATCCACCAAGTAAAAGTGGGTGATACCGTCACGTTAGCCGAACGCCCCGCGGCTGAAGCGTTGCCCGGATACGCAGACGCCAAACCCGTCGTGTTTGCGTCTATTTTCCCGGTAGAAACAACCGATTTTCCGCTCCTTAGAAAAGCACTTGAAAAACTAAACTTGTCCGATTCTTCGTTCCACTATCAAAGTGAAACGTCTAAAGCGCTGGGCTTTGGTTTTCGTTTAGGGTTTATGGGCATTTTGCACATTGAAATTGTGAAAGAGCGGTTAGAGCGCGAATTTAATTTATCTTTAATCGCCACAAGCCCCAACGTGGTGTATCACGTTAAATTTACGTCACGAAAATCACATCCGCAAGAACTGGCCGCTCTGCCCGACGCGCCGGATGATCCCGGTTATAAAATTATTGATAATCCGGCCAACTTCCCGCCGCACGGCGATATTATTGATATCAAAGAGCCCGTGATTCACATTACAATTGTAACGCCCGTGGAATTTATGGACGGCGTGATGACGCTACTGAAAGAAAAACGCGGCGTATTTATGAACATGGACCACTTGTCTAACCAACGCGTGATTATTAAATATGAAATGCCGATGGGCGAAATGGTCATTGATTTTTACAACAAATTAAAATCGGTTTCCAAAGGGTATGCGTCTTTTGATTACGAAGTAGCCGGGTTTAGAAGTTCCGACGTAGTTTTAATGGAAATTTTATTACACGGCTCGCCGGTGGATGCGCTATCTGTGGTGGTGCATAAAGACAAAGCGCAAACCATGGGCCGCGCCTTGTGCGCCAAGTTAAAAGAACTGATCGGGCGGCAACAATTTGAAGTAGCCGTACAGGCCGCTGTCAACGGAAAAGTAATTGCGCGCGAAACAATACCTGCTTTTAGAAAAGACGTTATCGCGAAATGTTACGGCGGCGATATCACCCGCAAACGCAAACTGTTAGAGAAACAAAAAGAAGGTAAAAAACGGATGAAATCTATCGGCAGTTTAAATATCCCGCAAGAAGCGTTTGTGGCGATGCTCAAAATTGACGAGTCCTAGCCGGACAGGCACGGCGGCCTCAACCGCCCCCAATCTCTTATACGCGCTCTTTTGCCAAAAAGGGTGCGTGCTTTTTTTGCCCGCGCCGTAAATTGTACTTTGCTTGATAGCCCTTGCCGGACCTTGCAGGCCGCCAAAAGGCCTAGAACCTCTTGGGGCGTTTGGTGCAAACTTCTGCCATACGGCTTTGGAAATAGTAATTTTGCGAAGATCGCCGGACATAGCCACTAGTTAAAATAATTGACGAGACTGCCTCCCGTTTTATAGGTATAGCCCATTACCCTTGTACAAAATTGTCCTTTTGTTGGGAAGAAAGACTTTGTTTCCATACAATACATCATCCCGTGCTCCAATTCAACGGAGTGCTTCCCGACAATTCTAAAAACAGCATCACTCCGTCGGAAACGGAGTGACGCTGTCACAAAGAGCACTTCTACTTAAAACTTACTTTAAGGGCTACGGACACGTAACTGCGGTTTTGGTTATCGTTTATCACTGCCCCGCCGATATCGCGCGCCAAATCGGTGTCATCATACCGAAACGCATTATATCGCGCTTCCAATCCCCACGCAAAACGGTCCGTACTATCAAACTCCACACCCACCCCGGCATACCACCCCAGCGACGTGTTAGAGGCCGTTTCCGTATCGTACGAATAATCATCCCACGTATATTCCATCAACCCGCGGGAAAATACTGCCCCCGCCCCAAACGGAATATATAACCGCACATGAGAGCCCGGATTAAGATTGATACGGCCCGCGGCCATCAGTTGTAACGTATGCGTTTCAAAATCGCTTTCCAACGTGTGCCAATACCAATATCCGGCCCAATACTCTGTTTTTTCGCTCCCTTGAAAACCGGCATAGCGCAAGTCGGCTCCTAACCCGAAGTAAGGTGTCGGGAAGAATAAATAGGAGAAACCTAACTCGCCGCCCGCGTTCCCCCAGGACAAATTTTTGCCTTCTAATTCTATGCCCGATTTTTCCAACCCAAACGCCAAGCTGCCGTAAAGACTAAACATGGACGTACCGCTTTCAATGCCTTGGGCACGAACCGGAGCAGTTAACATAAACAAACTGCCCAATAACAAGAGTGTTAAAAATCTTTTCATAAGACCTCCTTGCGGGGACACCTGTTTTTACTGATTTTTACTCCCGCTCTATGTAATAAAACACCGCAGAAAAAACCTTTATTGCACTTTTAGGGCAATTTACCGATATCCCGCCGTTATTTGCTAAAATAGTAATATGATATTGGAAGGCAAAACGCTGGCACAACAAATTCGCGAGCCGCTACAACAGCGGGCTGATAACGTGCGACGTAAACTCGGGCGGCCCATCTGCTTGGCCGCATTGGGCACGGCTGATGATTACGCCGCGCGGCTATACCTTCAAAAAGAAGTAGCCGCGGCGCAAAAAATCGGCATTGAAACCCATATCTTTGATTTAGATAAAAACACGCCGGCAGATGGTTTTTGCCAAGCCGTTAAAGAACTTGCAAAACATACAGATACTGACGCAGTTTTAATTCCGCGTCCGCTCCCCGAACCCTTGGCCGCCAGCGACTTTGCCGATTATTTAAACCCCCGTCAAGACATTGATGGTATGTCCATCGCCAACGCCGGCCGCTTATTTTTATGCAAAACGTGGCAACAAATAGAAAAACTGCCCGGCTTTGTACCCTGTACCGCCATGGCAGTTATGCGGCTACTTGATTTTCATCATATAGAACTTGCCGGCAAAGAGGCCGTTGTCATCGGGCGTTCTTCCACAGTGGGCCGTCCGCTGGCACATTTACTGTCGTGTAAAAATGCGACGGTAAAACTTTGCCACTCATATACCGATTTACCGCGCGCGGTAGCAAACGCCGACATTATTTGTTCCGCTGCCGGAACACCGGGACTACTCAAAACGCCGTGGCTTAAAAAAGGTGCTGTCGTAATTGACATTTCCACCAATTGGAATAATAATGCGCTTTGCGGAGATGCCAACGCGCCGGAATTAGACGCCGCGGGTATTTCCTACTCCCCTGTCCCCGGAGGAGTGGGCCCCGTAACCCTTGCGGTACTGCTGGAAAACATTATATCATCAGGAGAGAGAAAGATTTAAGGAGTTCTTATGCAATCTATTACAAAAATGATTCTGTGCTTACTTGCCCTCAGCGTGCTGGCTGCGTGCGCTTCTCAAGATACGGAAGATCCGCGCGAACGCCGGAAAATTTATTTAACCGAAGAAGATTATTTGGAAGATATCGGTAACCAAGCCGAAAAAGAACGCCGCGCCGCGCAACCGCTGGTGGAATCGGATTATATTTTTAATGTCGTTCCGGAAACAGAAAAGGCTGTCTATTTCTTTGACGAACGCCAACAACCCAAAGTGCCGGGGCAACCCAGTGATGCCGACCACAAAAAAGAAAAACGCCTGTGGAAAAAACCTAAACGTTACAGCCCTGAAGAATACTACGGTATGCAAGAAGGCGGCGACGGCGGCGGCGAGCAATCATACGATTATTAGTTTTTGCCGGCATAAAAACCCCCGATTTAATCGGGGGTTTTTATATTTAGTCTAAATTATTTTTCCAAAAACAGGTCTATACAATCGGTAAAGATACCATCTGCCCCGTCACGCTGAAGTTGCGCGGCAACGGCTAAATCATTCACGGTATATACATACATCTTTAGTCGGTTTTTGTGGCAGATTTCGGCAATTTGCGAAGTGAAACGCGTTTGGTTAATATGCACGCTTTTAGCCCCCAAGCCGATTGCTTGGTTAACATCAAAATTACGCGTCAAAAGGCCCACTTGCGCACCCGGCCAAATAACCCTCAAACGCTCTAACGTACCGTAATCAAAACTTGAAAAAAGTATCCGTGGCAACAGGTCCGGGAAAAACGCCAATGTCTTAACAATCGCCTTTTCTATACCCGGGTAAACATTGTTATCATTTTTGATTTCTATATTTAAAAGTTGTAATTCCGGCGACACAATCGGCAGGATTTCTTCCAAAAGCGGCACAAACACCTGCTCTTCGGAAAAAGGGTTGATAAGGGGATATTTTTTTAAATCAAGTGATGAAAGCGCGCCTAACTTTTCATCTTTACCGGCTGTACTTAACAAAGAATAATCGTGGTGAACCGCCAAATGGCCGTCTTTGAGCAAATGTACATCCAATTCAAAACAGCGCGCACCTTGTGCATGAGCCAACGCAAAAGCCGCCCCTGTGTTTTGTACGCGCTTTTTATTAGCGCCGCGATGAGAGAAATAAATCATAGTTGTAGTATAGAAAAATGAATAACTCCCGGTAAAGATTCTTTTATATTTATGGCTGCGCCGGTTCGTCTGGCACAACGGTGTTATCTTCTTCGGCCGATTCTATTACCGCCGGGCGTTCTTTTTTCTTAAAAAGCCCCCAAAGCCCGCCCAGGCTTTTTTTAACAGCGCGCGAGGCAAAATTATTCGTCACACCCTGCGTAACCAAGGAAGCCATAGAACCCACCATGCTCATATTTCCGTCGGGCTCACTAATCGTGCCTCCGATACGAAGCGTCAGCGGCATAACCCCATCTGTTTCGTGTTTGCCCGGGGCCGCGTGAACGGTCATATCAATTTTTTCCGTTTTAAAGTCGGTGGTGCCGGATAAATTAAACGACATCATATCCGAAACAAAACTCCCCTTTTTAACGGTAGCCACACCGTGTTCAAATTGCACATTAGTTAAAAACTTATCATAAGCCAAGTGTCCGTCTACTTTGCGAGAAGATGCCGGGACTCTCACAGCCACCATTTCGCCCGCTTCGTTAGGAATCATCTTAATAACTTCGGCACTTTTATCGCCTTGTCCCCCGCTTGCCAATCCGCCAAGTACCGATAACACATCCAAACTGTTAAACACCTTGCCCACCACATTTAAAGACATAAATAACACTTTCATCAAAGCATTGGAATCGGTCAAGTGATATAAGTCGGTAATTTGTCCTTTATGAACCGCCAGTGCCAACGTGCCGTGAGCACTATCAAGCCGCGGAGTAATGCCGGACATATCTAACTGAAAATCAAAATCTTTCCCATTAAGATAGGGCGCATCCAATGCACCGATTTTCACATCTGCTTGCGCGGTGATAGGCGGCCACTGCCAAACCGTTTTTTCCTTTTCGGCCGGAACGGGCGGCTGTTCTTGGATAGGTTGACCAGCCGGAGCATTCCCTTTTTTAGCCGGCGGCAAGATAAGTTTTTTGGCGGATGCGTTTAATTTTGCCACCATTTCTTTCGCCGTTTGGGAAAACGAAAAATCCGTTTTAAAATCTTCTCCGTTTAATTTGCCGTGCGCCCCCAACGTGCCGTGTCCTTTTACAAAATCTATATTTTCCGTAACATCCAGGGCCGCTTGTAATTCCGTAAATTTACCGGCTTGCGGAATTTGAAAACCGCCGTCAACCAGTTCCGCATGCGCGGAAATTTCGGAAGTTATAGTCCCTTGTGCCACCAAATTTCCTTCCGGCGCGTACGGGCCCAAGAACAGAAACGCTTGCGCAAGTTCGTTCAGTTGCGCCTGTAAACGCGCAGTGATGTCATATTTTTCGCGTTTCCAATTAGCCGTTCCCTTCAAAGTCGTTTCTATCCCCGGGGCGGACACCGCGCCTTGTGCAAGTTGTAATTTTCCGTCTGCCGGGGACACACTCCCTTGGGCCGAAACTGATAAGCGGGCGATATCCAGCGGCAAATTCTCCGCAACAAAAGGGGCTAAATCTTGATGTGAAATTTTGCGACCGTCTAATTTCAAATCAAAAGTAGGGTTTTCAAAATTTTCCACCCGTCCCGCAAGCATTGCGCGCATACTTCCGGCCCGCAATAAAAAAGAGGAAATATCCGTATATGCTTTCGGTAAATCCAATTCGGCCAAATAGGCGCTTGCCGACAATGACAACTTGGCCGAGAAGGTTTTTTCGTTCTGTTGATATCTCAACGTGGTACGCGCTTGTACGTCAAAAGGATTATCCCACGAGAAATTACGCAAAGAAATTTCAGCATCTTTTAATGCGGCTTGTAATTGAGTTTGTTTATCCAAATAGGTAATTTCAATTTTTCGCGCAGCCAACTCTTCCACCGCAATATCCAGCGGCACATCCGCAGAAGATTGGGCAGAAACGGTTGGTTCTTCGGGGTAAAATTCCGTATTTAATTTACCCTGTTCATCCCGCACGATATGCAAGGACAGGCCTTCTATTCCCATGGCGCGAATATGCACTTCCCCGTGCAACAAATGCCAAAGCGACACTTTCACCCGCGCGTGCCCGATATGAAAGAGTTCCCCTTCCGCAAAACCGCCCGGTTTAGCAATAGAAAATTTTTCCACTACAGCGCCCCGCAGATTAAACACAACCCGCTCTAATCGCACTTCACGCCCGGTAACTTGTGCTAACTTTTCCGTTATTTTCCGACGGGCCCACTCCCGGCTGGACAGCAGGTGCAATCCTACGTCTGCCATTCCTACCAACAGCCCTAAAACAACTAAACTTATTCCCACTCTTTTTAGCCAAATCTTCTTCACTTTTTCTCCACTTTTCGCTTTTGCGCGGCCGCTAAACTGTATTTGCAACCACAATAGGTTTGCTGATACATATTAAATTCTTTGATAAGTGCCCGGCGCAAGTCTTCCAACCCGTCTTTGCGCCAATCTTTGGCCCAATACGGCTTGCCGACGTATGCCCACGCCAAACGCGCCGCGGCGTTGACTTGATTTAAATCTTTGTAGCGAGAAACCCCCAGCACCGATGTTAATGCCTCAAAATTATGTGCCTTGGCATATTCTTGTGCTTTCATTAACCGCATCAAAAAACAAGCACCGCAACGCTTTCCGCGTTCCGGCTCACTCTCCAACCCGCAAACAACTTTATTCCATGCTTCCGGCTCGTAGGGAAGTTCAACGAAACTCGCTCCCAAAAAATCGCAAACACGCGCTTGTTCGTCTCGGCGTTTTTCATATTCTTGTTGCGGGTAAATGTTGGGATTATAAAAAAGCACCGTCACCGCTACTCCGCTATCCACTAAATGCTTAATAGCGGCACACGAACACGGCGCACAACAAGATAATACAAGTAGTTTTTTATATCCCATATATATAGTGTATCAAAATCAAACCGCCGCTTATGATAAAAAGCGGCGGTTTTATGGACTAGAAACCAACTTATCTATATGCCCTTTCGGTCAAAAATTGCCCGTCTGACGAGAACACCACATCTCCCGTATCTAATTCAATTTCAATACTTCTATACCGTTCCGGTTGTTTTTGGGTAATCATACCTCGTTGCTGAACGATGATAAAATCACGCCCTTGTTCATCCCTAAAACTAAAAGTTAAACTCCCCCCATCACGCAACATTCCTTGCCGTATGTTGCCGAGCAAGTCTTTTACCGCATTTTCATACTCGGACGAAGTGATCGGGTACATTTTTTCAATTTTGACTAATGCGGGAGGCACGGCATAACAAGGCATCCCGTTTATTAAGCACCCGCCGGGAACAACCGCAAATCTCTTGGCGGAGTTAGATTCTTTGTCTTTCAAAACACTTAATACCCCTACCACTTTTTGAGCGGTATACGTTACCTTTGTAAACTGCGAACGGCAAAAAACGCCTTCGTCAACATCTTCGCATTCAAAAGACTCCCGCGGAAAGGCTTCTTTTAAGGTATTTTTCAAAGTTTCGGCATCAACCGCACAACTTTGCGTCTTGCTATTCCCGGCCACTTGCTCCAACGCTTCAATAACCACGCCCCAACGACCGACAGCCCCTGTCGGTTTATCGGAAGCCGCAAACGCAAAAATAACACTAAAGAACAATATCATCAATAAACATGATTTTTTCATTCTTATTTCTCCTTTAACTATGACCAAACAATTTATACGTATAGTATAATAAAAAACAAAAGGGCCCGTGTCAAGACACGCCCCGGTATGCTATACTAATTTTAGGAGAGAATTATGCTTATAAATACAACTGCAGAAAAATTAGCACCCATTAACAATATCTGTTTAATGATTCTAGCCGGCACCGCTGCTACGGCTGTGCTTGTGTATACCAAAACTATTTTAATGCCATTTATTATCGCCCTTTTTATCTCTATGGTAGCAAGCACATTGGCGGAAAGGCTCAAACAAAAATGGCGCGTACCGTATGCCTTGGGACTTGTGCTTAGTTTTTTGGCCTTTTTGGCGCTAATTACCACGTCGGTATTATTTATCGCCAATTCTATTGAAAGTTTTGTGGCCGGAGCCGACACATACGCCGACCGATTAAACAGCACGTTGGATTGGTTGCTTGCTCACGGGCAGAAATACGGCATCAACATCAACGCACAGTTTGTATTGGAAACCGCTGCAAAACTCCCGGTATTTAACTTTGTTAAAAGTTTAGGGGGAACGCTGATGTCCATCGTCACAAATTCTATGCTTGTGACACTTTTTGTGATTTTTATCTTTATGGGCAAAGCCACCGAAGACAAACATTCCCTGGTGGGTAGTATCCAACGGCAAATTTCCTTCTACTTGCTTATCAAAATCTTCGTTTCGCTTTTAGCCGCGGTTTGTACGTGGATTGTATTAGCCACCATTAAAACAGAGTTAGCCTCTATGTTGGCCGTACTTACCTTTGTGTTAAATTTTATCCCTAATATCGGGCCTTTTATTTCCACCGCTCTACCCTTGCCGGTTTTATTCTTGCAATACGGCTTTGATTGGCGCATTATACTGGCCCTGTGTTTATTAACAGCCATCCATTTTGTAATCGGCAACATTTTAGAAACAAAGTGGCTCGGCGACGGGATGGACCTGGATCCGATTATCGTACTTGCCTGCTTAATTTTCTGGGCACTTGTATGGGGCGTGATGGGCGCATTGCTCGCCGTACCTTTGACCGCCATTATCAAAATGTTTTTTGAAAAACACGAAACCACACGGCCGTTGGCTAATTTGTTGGCAGGCAAATACGCTTTTAAATAATTATGAACAAACAAACTTCTCCCTGGGCATTTATCCCTACGTTGTATTTAGCAGAAGGCTTCCCGTATATTATCATCAATGCGGTGTCCGTATTATTGTATGCCGATTTGGGCCTACCTAACGACCAAATTACCTTGTGGACCGGGTGGCTGTATCTGCCATGGATTTTAAAAATGTTTTGGAGCCCCTTGGTAGATGCCCGCAGCACGAAACGACGTTGGCTGATTGCCGCACAAACCGTTTTATCGGTTGTGTTCTTGCTGATTACCGCCGTGCTGATGCTGCAAGCGTTTACATTTGCCGAGCAAACCGGCTTGCAAACCACCTTTACTCTAACATTATTCGGGTTCTTTTTTGGGGCCTTTGCGTCAGCCACGTTGGACATTGCTACCGACGGATATTATTTACTCGCACTTACCCCGCAAGATCAAGGGCATTTTGTGGGCATCCGTACAATTTTTTACCGTTTAGCGATGATTTTAGGCAGCGGTATTTTAATATCCGCCACCGGCGCGTTGGCTGAAAAAGGACTGGCCCCCAAACCGTATAACTGGGTATGTTTATTTGGCTTTTTAGGTCTTTTGTTTTTGGCGTTTGCCGCATTTCACTTACACATCTTGCCCAAACCGCAAGACGACAAACCCGCCGCCGCCACGCAAGCAACGGCGTGGAAAGAGGCGTTTTCAACATATTTCACACAAAAAAACATCTTGTATATTTTGTTATTCATTTTAATCTACCGTTTTGGCGAGGCCCTTTTGGAAAAAATCGTACCCTTATTTTTACTTAAGCCGATAAACGAAGGGGCACTCGGCCTTACTATAAAAAGTTACGGCATCATCAAAGGTACGCTGGGGCTGGGTGGTATCATCGCAGGCAACCTGCTCGGCGGATGGCTCTTGGGTAAATACGGTTTTAAGAAATGTATTTGGCCGTTCGCATGCGCGCTGGTATTACCGAATTTCTTTTACGTATATTTAGCCGTAGCCAGACCAAGTTTATATGTTATCGGCGCCCTGATTACGTTGGAAAATTTCGGCTACGGACTGGCCGCAATGGCCTTAACCGTATTTATCATGTACGTTTCGCAAGGCAAATACAAAACGTCGCACTACGCCATTTCTACCGGCATTATGGCTTTGGGAATGATGGTGCCGTCTATGATTTCCGGCAAAATGCAAATGGCGCTTGGGTATGAAAAATTCTTCTGGGTAACTGCATTTATTAGTTTATTGTCTTTTGCGGTTGTTCCGCTGTGTGCTAAAATTAAAACCTTGGAAGAAACAGAAAAACAATTTAAGCAAAAATGATTTCGCCAACCGAACAAATAAATCCGAAAACAAAAAAACTGGACCGGCTCACTCCGGCCCGACTTGCGCGTGTGTTTAACGAGGAAGATTTTAACGCCGCACGTGCGGTTAAAAAAGCGGGCAAGCAAATTGCGGCAACTATTGTTTGCGCAGCGCAAACGTACGCGAGCAAACACAAAATTATTTTCATCGGCGCGGGCACGAGCGGACGGTTAGGCATCTTGGAAGCGGTAGAGTGTGTGCCTACCTTTGGCACCAAGCCGGGGGAAATTATCGGGCTTATTGCCGGGGGAGAAAAGGCCGTCTTTCGCTCACAAGAAGGAGCCGAAGATGATGAAAAACAAGGGGCACGTGAAATTGCCGCACACGTCAAAAAGAACGATTTTGTAATTGGACTAACCGCCAGTGGCCGCACTCCCTACGTATTGGGAGCGCTTAAAAAAGCAAAAGCCATCGGCGCACGCACAGCCCTTATTTCATGCAACCCGCAAGCAGATACCACGCACGCAGAAATTCATATTTGTTTAGCCACCGGGCCGGAAGCGTTAAGCGGTTCCACCCGTCTAAAAGCAGGCACGGCAACTAAAATGGCGCTTAACGCTATCACCACAGGTGCGATGGCCTTGTGCGGCAAAACGTACGGCAATTTGATGGTGGATGTACAACCCACCAATAAAAAACTGGTCGCACGCGCGGTGCGGCTGATTAGTTTGCTCACGCACGCAAGTGAAAAAACCGCCGCCAAATTATTAGTTTCTTCCGGCGGGAACGTAAAAACAGCGGTTGTTATGCACCGTAAAAAATTATCGCGCGTAAATGCCGAAAAGAAATTAAAAAGCGTGAACGGATTTTTAGGGAAAATACTGGATGACTAAATTAGCATTGGGACTTATGAGTGGGACAAGTGCCGACGGACTTACCGTCTGCACGGTGCAAGTACGCCCGTTTAAAATAGTGCATTTCAAAAACTATCCTTATCCTAAAAAATTACAAGAACGGTTATTAAACGCAGCCCAATTAAAGGCCGCACCGCTCGGCGAACTTAATTACGAACTGGGTGAATTGTACGGCAAATTAGTGACGCGGTTTTTGAAAGAATTTCATTTATCTGCCGGCGACATTTGCGTGATTGGCTCTCACGGACAGACCATTTTACACGCCCCTAACGCTACCACGCCGCATACGCTCCAAATTGGGGAACCGAGTTTTTTAGCGGCAAATTTTAACGTGCCGGTAGTGAGTGATTTTCGCGCCAAAGACATCGCGCTTGGCGGGCAAGGGGCTCCTTTAATGCCTTTTTTTGATGAATATATTTGGGGCCAAAAAGCCCCGAAGATTTTGCTAAATATCGGCGGCATTTCCAATTTTTCACTCGTTGGGAAAAATATAAAGACGTTCGGCTTTGACATCGGCCCGGGCAATACGCTTATTGACTTGTGCGCCCGACAATTTTTGCGCAAACCGTTTGATAAAAACGGAGCAACAGCCGCCAAAGGCACACCGGATAAAATGCTGGCAAACAAACTACTTAAACAACCGTTCTTTGCACAAAAGCCACCTAAAAGTTTAGACAAAAACGATTTCGGGCAAGATTATTTAATGCGCTATTTCCTGCCTACATTTAAAAACCGGCTCAACGATTTATTAGCCACCGTAACGTATTTTACCGCGGCCGCCGTTGCCAACCAACTCACACGTTTTGTACCGCGGAAATATCAACAAGAACTTATTGTTTCCGGCGGTGGATGCTTTAATAAAACGCTCCTGCGTTTTTTGCGCGAAACATTGCCGCACGTGAAAATTACGACGTCGTTGGACTATCAAATAGATCCGCAAGCCAAAGAGGCCGCCGCGTTTGCGCTGTTTGCGTGGCTCGCGCTTCACAAAAAAACAAATCACTGTCCGCACGCTACCGGCGCGTGCAAAAAAACTATTTTAGGGAAGGTTACACTATGAACGTCGCCCGATTAGTTCACCCCGGTTTTTGGTTTGATAAAACCCCCCTAAAAGACGCCCTTCACCTTGCGAAACGCGGCGTGGGCGGATTTTGCTTGTATGGCGGCACGCGCAAACAAGTGGCTGCATTTACCGCGGCCGTACGCGCCGTTTCCCCCTTAGATTATTTGCTTATTTCCGCCGATTACGAAGACGGCCTGGGGCGTTGGCTGCCCGACGCACCGCTACTACCTTCTAATATGGCTTTAGGCGCAGCCAATGATGAAAATTTGGCCTATGAAAAGGGACTTATTACCGCCCAACAAGCGCGCAGTTTAGGAGTAGATTGGGTGTTTGCGCCTGTATTAGATTTAGCCAACAATCCGCTCAACCCGATTGTAAATACGCGTTCATTTGGAAAAAACCCGAAACGAGTAATCCGCTTGGCACGCGCGTTTATCAAAGGTCTTTCTCAAGGCGGCGCACTCAACAGTATAAAGCACTTTCCCGGTCACGGCGACACAACAACCGATTCGCATGTCGCGTTGCCCATTTTGCAACGTAGTGAAAAAGAAATTTTTGAGCGCGAATTGGTCCCTTTTCAAAACCTTTTACCTCTTGCCGACAGTGTAATGCTGGGGCATTTATTACTGCCACAAATTGACGCAAAAAAACCGGCGTCTCTTTCATCCGCTATTGCTAAAAATATATTGCGCCAACGATTAAATTACAAAGGATGCGTACTTACCGATGCGCTTTTAATGAAAGCCATCGGCAATGAAAACGAGGCCGCTTGGCACGCGCTGAAAACAGGCGTAAATATTTTGCTTGTACCGCAAAATCCAAACAAACTGATTGATTTTTTGGAAAAGAAAAAAGTGCCCGCAACTATTTTGGCCCGTAGCGAAAAACAACAAAACATCTTGTGCGACAAAGCCCGGCAAGCAGGCCCGCGCCCCACACAAAAAGATGCTTTCGCTCCCAGCGATTTTGTCCGCCGTTCCGCCCAAAAAGCAATTGTTTTGCGCGGCACATTACCCGCACTTAAACCCGGGCAAACAGTGCACTTTTTGGAAATCGGCTCCGACGGCAAAACATCCGCCGCCCCGCTATTTAACGCGCTTAAAAAAGCAGGCATTTGCCTAAAACCTTTTACCCGACAAGCAGACTGTTTGTTAGTGATATCGTTACGCCGCTACAAAGCGTTTCGCGGGAGTGTTTCGTTAGAAGAACAAGATGAAATTCGCTTGCAAAAGGCTTTACAAAACAGCCGTTTCTCCGTGGCCGTGGTGTTAGCAAGCCCATGGGCATTACCCCAAAAAGCACATATAAAAACCGCTTTATTCACGTTTAGCCCCGCACCGGATTTTCAAAAAACGGCCGCCGAAATTTTACTAGGCAAACAAAAGGCTCACGGCAAACTGCCCATTTCGTTATAACTACCAATTTGCCGTAACCGTATTATTCAATTCAGCCGCCACTGTTTCCCCGGAAGGCAACCGCAAAAACCGCGCGTGGGAACCGATACAAATTTCCCGTTTTTTGGCTTGCACACAATACGATAACCCGCTATTTTGTTTGCCCGAATAACCCGTATCTTCCCACACGTGCCCGTCTTTGGCTTGGCGCAACTCCCACCCGGCGCGCACTTCGCCGCCGGGAACAGAAAATTTGTTACCCGGCCATATCGTATCAAAAATCACTTCGCCGGCTAACGGGAGCATAAGCGACGCTTGCGAAAACCCAAGCGCATACAAGGCACGCTCTATTTTTTCTTTATCAAGGCCGTCATTAAATACAAGGGCTGTTTTTCGGTTTATGCGGACAATCGCCGCGCGGTTATTCCACTCGCTTAATAAATAAACTTGCGGCCGATTTTGATTCAGGCGTCCAATGCCAAAAAACAGTACGGCTATTATCAAACACGGTAATGCCAGTTTCTTTGCAAAATTTTTATGCGGCAGTTGTAACACCCAAAATAAGGCCACGTAATAAGCCACGATACTGCCCACGTTCCACGACGAGGCAGAGAGTGAAGAAAATTGAAACGACGCAAAAAACTTTACCAGTAATTCAAAAATTTCCAAACTCCACAAATAGGGATAATATAATACTATCCCTATGTGAAGTAATGAAAACACATAATACGCAAACCCAAGCCCCATTAGAAACGAAGCACCCGGCACCAGTAGCATATTAGAAAGTAGCCCCGTCAACGAAACCTTATAAAACACATTGGTAAAAACGGGAAGAAGTGCCAGTTGCGAAGCCAATGTAGCCAGAAAAATCGGCCCGAAAAAACGCGCTAATTTAGGCCACGAACCGGGCACGCGGTAATTATTCAAACAAATCACAATGGCCAGCGTAGCCAAAAACGACATTTGAAACCCGGTATCAAATACCGCCGACGGCGTAATAAGTAAAATAATCAAACACGACAATAACAACCCTTGAAATACGCCGCTGTTACGGCCCAGAAAATAGCCCACGCACGCACACACTGCCATTAAATACGCGCGAAGCAGCGGCGCATCGGCCCCGGCAACAAGCGTATACGCACCCGCCGTGCCTAACGCCAGCACCAATAACGCCCGGCGGCGCAAACCAAATAGCATACCCACCGCCAACGTGATTAGCGTTACAAAGCCGACGTTGCCGCCGGATGCTACTAACAAATGAATTGCTCCGCTATTTTGAAATGCAGTATATAAATCCGGCGGGAAATCTCCGCGCTCGCCTAAAAGTACGCCGCCGGCAATTTGGGCCAACTCCGGCGGAAATGATGTGGTAAGCGTGTGTAAGATATCTTTGCGCACCGCGCGAATAACACGCCACGGCCAAGCGGCTTGTTTTACGCGTTGAACGTATGTGATTTTGATTTCCGCAAAAGTTTGTTTGCGCGCCAAATAATCTTTCCAATCAAAATTTCCCGGCAGATGCACACTGTACGGCGTTTGCAAACGGCCGGTTAGTTGCAAGGTGTCTTTCCACTCGGGAACAAAATCACTCATCCGCGCATACACGCGCCCATTGGCTGCAACGCCGTCAACAGATGCAACTTTTATCCATACATTTTGTTTGTCTTTTTTTGTAACCGGAAAACTGACCACTTGGCCGACAAGTGTTGCTTCTTGCGATGAGATAAAACGAGAAACATCCCGCTTACCGGGAGCAGGATGATAAAAGAAAGAAATTCCTACAATTAGCGTCACCACCAACCACAACAACGGACGCTTATACACAGAAGGATGCATTAAATTTTAGTGCGGCCTTTGAGCGAGTAACCCAGCGTCATCTCGTCCATATAATCAATGTCACCGCCTAACGGAACGCCGTAACCGATACGAGTGATTTGGGGCACCTGCCCGCGCAATAAATCGGCCAAATATAACGCCGTTGTTTCACCTTCACTGTCCGGATCGGTTGCAATAATTACTTCGCGCACCGGCTCTTGGGCGTGTTGCACGCGGGCTAAAAGTTCGCGCACTTTGATGTGTTCGGCCCCGCGGCCATCTAATGGAGAGATTGCCCCGTGCAGCACATGGTACGTGCCTTTATAAGCACCTGTTTTTTCAATAGCCTCAATATCTTGCGGATCTTCCACCACGCAGATTTGTCCATGGTCGCGATCGGGATCGCGGCAAATGACACACGGCTGTGAATCGCTATAGGCAAAACAAACCGGACATAATTTGACGTCTTGTTTAAGCGAAGTAAGTGCGCTGATAAATTCTTCCGTTTCCCCTTGAGAAGCACGTAAAAAATAGGCGGCGAAACGTTCGGCTTGTCGGGGACCTACCCCCGGCAAACGACGAAGCGCACGAACAAAACGATCTAAACTTTTCATACGTTAGGCAACAATTCTCCGCCATAAATATCTAAAATTTCTTTTACTTCTTCCGGAGCATTTTCACCGGATGCGGGCACCCCCAGCGACGGCGGAACGGACAAGGGTTCTTCATCCAAAATTTCTGCCCGAGGGGCAACTTTTTTAGCAGCGTTTACGGGAGCGGCAACCGAAGGCGTATCCGTTACTAATCGGATTTTCACTTGGCGGCTACTTAATTCCAAAGCGGCTTTTTCTAATTCGGATAATTTGCTTTGTGCCGGGATTTGGTAAAATGCTTTTTCCGGTGCGAAAGACAGTGTCCACTCGTTTTGATTAAACGCAACCGAGCAATTTAACATCACGTCGTACACAAACGGGCTTTTTTCAAAATGCCGGAGCATTTTTTCCCATAATTTTTGATTGGAAATTTCCGTTTGCAAAGACGCCGTTTGCGGTTCAGGCGTAACCGTTTGCACCGGTTGAACCGTCGGTGCAGTGGCCGCAGATTTAGCCACAGGGGCAGTTTCCGCAAAAGAAGTTTTTTGCGGGCGCGGGCGCGTCGCCGAGCGAACAATCGGTTTATCTGTTCCGACCGGTCCGCTTGCTGACGAAGCGGAAGGCGGAAGTGTTTCCCCACGTTCCAACGCTTCCAAACGGCGCACCAAATTTTCTATATCCAAACAACTGTCCATAACCGTAAATAAGCCGACTTCCGCGCTGATAAACGGGTTATCGGAAAATTTAACTTCTTCGCAAATTTTGTTAATTTTACGTGACAACTGCGCTAAAAACCCGGGATTAACACCCGTTAAAATTTGATTAGCCTCTTCAAATGGCTCTTCCCCTTGTCCAAGCACAAAATAAAACGCTTCACCCAGTACATTTTTCAAATCTTTTAAAAATGAGTTAGCGTCAAACCCTTCTGTTTGAAGCGTTTGAAAAACTTGGTGCAAGGCAGCGTTATCTTTTTTTATCAGTGCGGATAGGGCTTGTTTAATAAGTTCTTCCGGCGTTAAACCCAACATATCGCTTACAGATTTCTCGTCAATATGTGCACCGCAAAAAGCAATTGCACGATCCAATAGCGTCAATGCGTCGCGCATTGCGCCGCCGGCATTTTTTGCAATAACTTTAGCCGCCGCGGGTGTTAAATCTATGTTTTCAGCACCGGATAAATCTAACAAATGGGCAGTGATTTCTTCCAACGTGAGCGGCCGGAAACGGAACGTCTGGCAACGGCTGACAATCGTGGCAGGCACTTTGTGTTTTTCCGTTGTAGCCAAAATAAAAATAACATGAGCCGGAGGCTCTTCTATCGTCTTCAATAAAGCATTAAACGAACTGTCCGAAAGCATATGGACTTCGTCTAAAATAAACACTTTAAAACGGTCGCGCGTGGCGGCTAATGCCACGGTATCAATGATGGCTTCACGCACTTTTTCCACTTGCGTATTGCTGGCAGCATCCAACTCCAACACATCTATATCGGCACTTTGGGCAATTTCCAAACATTGCGGGCATTGTCCGCACGGTTCAGCCGAGGGCTTATCTTCTCCGTGTCCGGTACAGTTGAGGGCTTTGGCCAAAATACGAGCCGTTGTCGTTTTTCCGCAACCGCGCGGACCGTAAAACAAATACGCATGGGCAATACGACCGGACTTGATCGCATTTTGCAATGTTTTGGAAATGCTTTCCTGCCCGACCATGTCTTCAAATCTTTGCGGGCGGTATTTATTAGCCAAACTGATATAGGAAGAAAGAGCGTCTTTGTTTTCCATAAATTAACCTCTAAATGTTTTTTTGATACGACGGACCGCATGTTTATAATCCAAACTGATTTTACCAGGCCCTAACAAAACAGACGGCAGTAATGCGGTTATTAAAAGAAGTATCAGCGCAACATAAATCCGGTTTATTTCTCCGGCAAAAAATATAATCCCTACCGCGCCCATACATAGCACGCTAATTGCGCTTACTAACCGCGTAAACCAACCCAAAAGCAGCAATAGTGCCAACATAATTTGTGTAACCAATAGCGCCACTCCTGTCGCTACCGGCATCGGCCAACCGAGCACCGAGGTATTGAAGAAGAACTCACGGTAATACAATAATCCGCCCACTGCCACGTATAGCAATGTCAAACCGACCAAAGCACGTGTTAAAAAAACAGTCCACGAAAAAACATCTTCATCCACTTGGCAATGCAAATCCAATTCTTGCATATATTCCTCTTAAAAATCAATTTCTACGGACATAGAAAAAAAGGTTTTCCGATTTTCTTCCTTGCGCGGCTCAAACACTTCCACCCCGCCGGAAAAAGAGGTCTTTTCCCATCGGAATCGCACCCCCGCACTTACGGCAATTTCCGAAGACTCGGCCCCCGCATACCGATAACGCACAGCCGCAGCATACGGAGTGAACAACCGGGTTGGGAAACTAGCCTGGGCAGCCACCGCTTCGTATAAAAAGCCCTGCACTACTGCCGTTATAAAAGGGATATCCGCCCAACTAAACCATATATCCGGGTCCGGTTCGTTACTATATTGTATCACTTTATGCCAGGCGGTTTTCAAGTTCCACGGGCCCAAGGCGGCTCCGGCGCGCAGTTGAACATTTGTTTCCCGTTGACGGTAGGTACCATCCATAGAACCCCCAATATCATCATCTTCAATACGGTAGTGAGCCAGCCCGAAGCGAGCCTCTAAAAATGGATCTGTTAAAATTCCCCAACGGTAAAAAGGTTGCCATATTCCACCGGCATAATAACTAATGCCTGCGTTATTTACGGCCGTGGGTTGGTAAAACACCTGCGCATAGCCGGCCCAATCGTCGGTAAAATCGTACAAAATTTTCAAGCCATAGCGGTGAGTCGTGCCGGTTTTTTCCACATCCGGTTCGTCTGACGAGCGGTAAAATTCATAAGAAGGGGTGAATATAAAATTATTGTTCCAATCCCACACATACCGCCCGCGTATAGCGGAATAACCGCGCTCACCGTTTACACCCAAAAAACTGAGCTGCCCGTAGCATAACGCACACGGGCAGATCAGTAAAGCGAAACTTAAAAACACGCTTTTAAGTTGCATTATTTTTTGCGGGCTTTAGCAATTTTGGCGTCTTCGTCTTGCAAGAACTTTACATAATTAGACGCTTTGCGTTTTTTCCACGCGCCTTTGTGATAACCGTAACCGATAATCAGCGGAATAAGCGTCGTACATTCGCCGTAAACCATTTGTTCAAGGGCCGTGGAAACTTTACCCCAAGAAGAGGCTTCTTTTAAGGTGGAACCGGACAATGCCCCGTCGCGCACATCGGCTACCGTGATTTGTACGGCGTATTTGTGCATCGGAATTTCGGCTCCCAAAATTTCAGCGGCGACCACCGTGTCTTGTGCAAAGTTTTTCGGCACACCACCGGACCACATCATGAGTCCGGTCTCTTTGGCTTTAATTTTAATTTTGGTGAGTTCTAAAAAATCTTTAGCACTGTCAATGGATACGTGCGCGGTGGGATGTTCGGTTTGGTGGGCTACAAAACCAAACCCGGCCGAGCAGTCGCTAAACGCGGGAACAAATATCGGCACACCGTATTTGTAAGCGTTGTAAACGATAGAGTCTTTGCCTTTTTTATTCTTTTCAAGCCATTTACCCATTTCCCAAATAAACTCGCGGGAAGAGTACGGACGCGGCTCTAAATAGTTGCAAATTTTATGAATCGTTTCGTCGCAATTTTTGAGTTGGTCTTCGTCAATATAGGTATCGTAAATGCGGTCAATGTGCAAATCACGCAGCAAATTATCATCTTGATTGTACGGAGTACCGATATAGTGTTTATAGCCAAGCGCTTCAAAAAAATCTTGGTCTACAATGTTGGCTCCGTTGGAAACGATAGCATCTACCATGTTGTTTTGAATCATATCCACCACTACTTTTTTCATACCGGCGGATACCAAAGACCCAGCAATACACAAAATCACCGAGCAGTTTTTATCGGAAAGCATCATGTTATAGATTTTGCTTGCTCTGGCCACTTCGCGTGACGCGTAGGCCATACCCTCAAACGCTTCTACCATGGGGACCACATTGTATTTTTTCAAATCAATGTGTTTGATAGTATTTTTGAGGAAGTCTTTTTTTGTCAGTTTTGCCATTTCTTTTTGCACCTCTTGATGAATTTAACTCCTATTTAGTAAATTATAGTAAATAACGAGCAATTTTCATAGTAAAAAATGTGAGGAAATTATGTACCCGAATTTGCAAAAAATAGATAACGAAGTTTTTAAAGCCGTAGAAAAAGAACTCGCCCGCCAACGCGAGCGCATTGAACTGATTGCGTCTGAAAATTTTACCTCGCTGGCTGTTATGCAAGCCCAAGGCTCTATTCTCACCAACAAATACGCCGAAGGATACCCCGCAAAACGCTACTACGGCGGGTGCGAATATGTGGATATCGTGGAAACATTGGCCCGCGAGCGCGCCAAAAAATTGTTCGGTGCCGAACACGCTAACGTACAGCCGCACTCCGGCGCGCAAGCCAATATGGCGGTTTATTTTGCCTTGTTAAAACCCGGCGACACGGTGCTGGGATTAAATCTTTCGCACGGCGGACATTTAACGCACGGACATCCTTTAAATTTTTCCGGCAAACTTTACAATATGATTGCTATGAACGTGCGCAAAGATACCGAAGAAATTGATTACGACGAAGCCGCCGCATTGGCCCAAAAACATAAACCGAAACTTATTTTGGCAGGCGCGTCTAACTATTCGCGCGTGTTTGATTGGAAACGCTTGCGCGAAATTGCCGACAGTTGCGGCGCCTATTTAGCATGTGATGTGGCGCATTATGCGGGCTTAATTGCCGCCGGAGAATATCCTTCGCCCGTGCCGTATGCTGACATTGTGACCACTACCACGCACAAGACATTACGCGGGCCGCGCGGCGGGCTGATTTTATGCAAAGAAAGTTTAGCCAAAGCCATTGACTCCGCCGTTTTCCCCGGCGTGCAAGGCGGGCCGTTGATGCACGTGATTGCCGCCAAGGCGGTATGTTTCGGCGAAGCGTTAAAACCGGAATTTAAGACGTATCAACATCAAGTAAAACTAAACGCCGCCGCATTGGCGAGCGCACTAAAAAAACGCGGATACAGATTGGTGGCTGGCGGCACCGATTCTCACGTGATGTGTGTAGATTTGCGTTCCAAAAATATGACGGGTAAAGTGGCCGAAGCCGCGTTAGACAAAGCGGGCATTACGGCTAATAAAAACACAATCCCGTTTGACCCGGAAAAACCGTTTGTAACCAGCGGACTACGTTTGGGAACGCCTGCGGTAACCACACGCGGCATGAAGGAAAAAGACATGGAACAAATCGCCGCATTTATTGATGAGGCTCTTGCACATCACAACGACGAAAATTTCTTGGTGCAAATTGCCGGGGAAGTTAAAAAATTCCTGGCAAATTTTCCACTGTATGAAGAATTAAAATAACAGCGTAAAAAACAAAAAACTAATTGATTTGGCCCATGGCTTTTTCTAAACCTTGGGAAAGATAAGTTTCTAAAGCAGATACGGCTTTTTCAATAGCCGGCGTTAAAACTTCCTCGTCGGCAGCGGAAAATTTACCAAGTACAAAATTAACTAAATCTATTTTTTCGGGCTTGGGGCCGATACCCACGCGCAAACGCACAATGTCTTGCGTGCCTAACTGCTCAATCACGCTTTTCATACCTTTTTGACCGCCGGCAGAGCCGCTTTTACGCAGGCGCAACTGCCCGACCGGCAGTGCCACTTCGTCAAAACAAATCACGCAGTTTTGCGGGGCGATTTTATAAAACCGGGCCAGGCTGCTAACAGCCCGACCCGATTCGTTCATATAAGTAAGCGGTTTTAACAGATATACCTCTGTTCCGCCCATACAAACTTTGGCATATTCTCCCAGTTTTTGCCAGGGTTTCCAACTTGCTCCCCATTTTTCTGCGGCCGAGTCCACCACGCGAAATCCGGCGTTGTGGCGCGTGCGCGCATACTCGTTACCGGGGTTACCCAGGCCCGCCAGGAGAATTGCCATAGATTATTTTTTGGCGTCCTTGGCGGCGGCGTCTTTATTGTCTTTAGCCAAGTTGCCTTCTTCGTCTTTCTTACCCTTGGTAGACGAACTTTCCGGTTGAGCGGCAGCCGCATCAGCAGCCGGCGCAGGAGCAGGCGTATCGTCTTTCGGGATGGCCAAGTGTACCACCGGCGCTTGCGCGTCCGTGATAAGTTCTACACCTTGCGGCAATTTGATATCCCCGGCCAAAAGACCTTTGTTGATGGTCATAGGCGTAATATCAAGCACGATTTCGTGCGGAATAGCACTGACCAAAGCGCGGACTTCAATTTCGCGCAAAATGTGTTCAATAATAGCACCGTATTGGGCCACGTCGGCAGGCGTACCTTCCAATTTGAGCGGTACGACCACGTCCATCTTGTCTTTCATGCTCACGCGTTGGAAATCGGCGTGAATCGGGTTATCGGTTACTGCGTGAAATTGCACTTCTTTAACGAGCACCAATTCTTTTTCACCGTTAAGCGTCATTTCCACCAAGGTGTTTTTACCGGCTTTCATGATTTTTTCCAAATCTTTTACGGCTACGGTAATGCTAGCAGGGTCTTTGTGACCGCCGTATACTACGGCCGGGACTTTTTTCTCCGCACGAATTTGCGAGAGTGCCCCTTTAACGCCAATCCCTTCACGGGATGTGGCTTGTATTGTTACTTTCTCCATGTGTTTCCTCCAAGTTCCTTTATAAAAAGGGTTAATTAAACATATCGCTGATAGAGCGGCCGTCGTGGTTACGTTTAATCGCGTCCGCGAGTAAATACGAAACCGACAGCACATCTACTTTCGGTCCTAAGTCACGTATCGGAAGTGAATCGGAAATAATTAACTTCTTGATATCGGACTTATTGATCCGGTCCATGGCGTTGCGGGACAGCAGCCCATGCGTACACACCGCATAGATTTCCCGCGCACCGCGTTCTTTGATTTTTTGGGCTACGGTCGTCAGCGTACCGGCCGTATCCACGATATCATCAAAAATGATGGCTATTTTATCCTTTACGTCGCCAATAACATTGTAAACCACTGCTTCGTTGGGTTTAGGGCGGCGTTTATCAATAATAACAAGCCCCGCATCTATGCGGGCGGCAAATTTGCGGGCGCGTTCCACTCCGCCCACATCCGGCGAAATAACCACAATATCTTTGTGATTAAAATCTTTGAAATAATCAAAAAATACTTTACGTGCCCGCAAGTGATCCACCGGAATATCAAAAAATCCCTGTATTTGCCCGGCGTGCAAATCTACCGTCATAATACGGTCGGCTCCGGCCTCGGTAATAAGATTGCTGGCCAGTTTAGCCGTTATCGGCACGCGAGGCGAAGCCTTGCGGTCGGCCCGGGCATACCCGAAATACGGGATAACCGCGGTAATTTTACCCGCACTGGCGCGCTTAAAGGCATCAATCATAATCAAAAGTTCCATCAAACTTTCATTGACCGGCGGACAAGTAGGTTGGATGATATAGCAATCGTGCGCGCGGACACTTTCCAAAATCTGCACATCAATTTCGCCGTCAGCAAAACGTTCCACGCGCAATTTGCCCAATTCCATATTTAAGTGTTCGCAAATTTTTTGCGCCAAGGCAATGTTGGCATTGCCCGAAAAAATCCGTAAATCACCATTTACACTTTTAGTCATTTTCTTTGACACCTTTGTTTTCTAATACAACCTGGCGCGAGCGGGCGATACCCAGAGATTTAGCCGGCACCTCTTTTGTAATGGTAGACCCCGCACCGATTTTGGCATATTTCCGTACTGTAACCGGCGCTACAAAATTGACGTTAGAGCCCACAAACACGTGGTCCTCTATGACGGTTTGATGTTTGTTTTTACCGTCATAATTACAGGTAATGGTTCCCGCACCGACATTTACCCCGGCACCCATTTGCGTATCCCCGATATAACTGAGATGATTAACTTTAGAACCTTCCCCGATAACAGATTTTTTAACTTCGCTAAAATTGCCCACTTTGGCACCCTTTTTCAAAACCGATTGCGGACGCAAGTGTGCGTACGGCCCGAGTTGGCACGTTTCTTCTACGGTAGATTCTTCTATATAGGTGCCCATTTTAAGCGTTACGTTATCGGCAATTGTAGAATCCTTTATATACACACCGCCTTCAATGTGGCAGTTTTTACCGATAACGGTTTTTCCTAAAATATACGTACCGGGATAAATAATAGTATCCGCACCGATTTTAACCGTGTCGTCTATATACACATCTTGCGGGTTAATAAGCGTGACGCCTTCTTCCATTAAACGCACGGCCACACGGGCGCGCAGAATTTGGTTGGCCTCGGCCAGTTGCGCTTTGCTGTTTACACCCAGCGCCTCGGTAAAGTCCGGCGCGGTAAAAACACATACCGGTTCGTTCATTTGTTTAATAAAGTAAAGGGTGTCGGTCAAATAGTATTCGTTTTTAGGCCCTTGCGGCAATAGTTGGGAAAGGGCCGCTTGTAACAGTTTGGAGTTAAAAACGTACATACCGCTATTGATTTCGGTAATTTTTCTGGTTTCCGCATCAGCGTCTACTTCTTCCACAATAGACTCAAAATCGCCTTGCATGTTGCGTACGATACGCCCATATCCGTACGGATTAGGCACGCTCACGCTTAGTACCGTAGCGGCGCTGCGCTTGGCAGAAAAATCATCCATCATTTGCTGCAAGGTTTGGGCGGATAAAAGCGGTGTATCTCCGTTTAAGATTAAGACTTGTTCAAATTTTTGCAAAAGCGGTAAGGCGGCTTTAACCGCAGAGCCCGAGCCGGTAAGTTCTTTTTGTTCTATAAATACGACCGGGGCCGTCACACCCCACGACGAAAGACCGGCCTTGACAGCCTCTATTACCTGGGCCGATTCGTGCCCGACCACAACGCCGATAGCCGCCGGGCCTAGTGCCTGGGCAGCCTTTAAAATATAGGATATAATCGGAGTTCCGCAAACCGCGTGTAACGGTTTGGGAAGGGAAGATTTCATGCGCGTGCCTTTACCGGCCGCGAGAATAAGTACACACAGATTTTTTTTGGCTACCATTTTGTTTAACTCTTGCCTAAAAAAGAATCAAAATTTCTATAAATATTATAGCAAAAAAATAAAAGGGATGCTATTTTACTTCCTAAAACCCGGCTAACAGATAACTTCCCCAAACACCAAAGCGCCTTGTGCGCGGGTAAGTTGCACGCGCACGAGCCCGTGTAAATTTTCGGGGGCGTTTTCAATCAAAACGGTTTGGAAATTAGACGTTATCCCGCGCGTTTGATCTTCTTTATATTCCTCTATAAACACCGTTTGTTCGCTACCTACCAAAGACGCGGCAAAACTTTCACGTAAGTTTTTATCAAGCGCACGCAAAATTTCGGCCCGACGTTTGATTTCTTCGGCAGATAATTGCGGCAATTCGGCGGCTTTGGTGCCGGGACGCGGGGAATAACTAAATACGTGTAGGCCGGAAAGTTGTTGCTTACGGATAAATTCCACCGTTTTTTCAAAATCTTTTTCCGTTTCAGTGGGGAACCCGGCAATTACGTCGGCAAAAATGCCGATACCGGGTACATTTTCGCGCAAATCTTTCACGCGCGCGGCATACGCCGCCGTATCGTAATGGCGGTTCATAGCCTTTAGTACGCTGTCGCATCCGGCTTGTAGCGGCAAGTGGAAATAATTACAAAACCGCGCGGGAAAATGTTTCATGGCGTTAATAATACCGTCATCAACCGTTTGAAGTTCTATAGACGAAAACCGTACACGAAAATCGCCCGGCTCTTGGGCAATTTCTTTACAAAGATCCGCCAAATCGGCACCCGTTTGCGGGCATTTGTAATTGCCGATATTGATGCCCGTAAGCACAATTTCGGCAAAGCCGTTTTTCACAAGATTTCGGATTTCCGCCAACACATCTTTAAGCGGTTTAGAGCGCTTTTCACTTCGGGCAAAAGGAACTATGCAATACGAACAAAAACAGTCGCACCCATCTTGAATTTTAATAAAAGCGCGGCTGTGGCCTTCGTGGCCGGAGACGGTCCAACAAATGTCGTCTTCGTTAAAAAGCACGCGGCCCAACTCATATTTTCCTACAATTTCCGCTTGCGGAAAAATTCCCTGAATATGCGTTTTATGTGCGGCGGCGTAACACCCGGTTAATACAAGCCGCGTGGTAGGATTTCGGCGCAAAATCTGGCGGATTAACTTTTCCACATCTTTATCGGCTTGATGAGTTACCGTGCACGTATTTAACACACAAATATCGGCTTTTTCAAAACGCTCGGCCGGCGTAAAACCGTGGCGTAAAAAATCTTCCAATAACGCTTGGCTTTCCACTTGATTAACCCGGCAACCGAAGGTTTTGATAAAAAAAGAAGTCATAACAGTTTAGCACACGCGGCAATACACGCCGTTTCGGCCCGCAAAATGTTTACCCCCAGCGTAACTGCCGGAACGTGACGCGTGGCCGCCAGCGAAATTTCGTCTTTGGTCCAACCGCCCGCCGGGCCGACAAATACGCGTAATTTTTGCGGAGAGCCGATTTGTTCAAAACCCCAAAAAATCGTGTGAGTGGGTTCGGCCTCGTAGGTAATTAGGGCGGGCGTTTTTTCAGCAAGTGATTTTTCAAAGGTGGTCGGCGGCAACAACTGCGGTAAAAAAGGCGTGTTACATTGTTTACAAGCACCGAGACAAATTTGATGCCAGCGGGTTTGTTTTTCTTCCCATTTTTTAGTTACGTCGTACTCACTGCGAGCGGATATAATCGGCTGGAAAGCACTAACACCTAACTGCGTGCATTTGTCTAACACTTCTTCCAGCCCCACGCGGGAATTAGGCACAAAGCAAAGGGTAATTTGCAGCGGTACGCGGCGCACTTCGCGCTCGTGTAACAGCGTGCCGCGCACAAAATTTTTTTGAATTTTATCAATACGCGCGTCGCACTGTCGGCCGGTACCGTCAAAAACAAGTATCGTATCCCCCTCTTTATGACGCGCCACACACGCGGCGTGGTGGGCCTCGTCATCCAAGAGAAAAAACTCTTTTTCTTTGATATCCGCAAAATACTGTGGCATATAGATATTGTAGTAAATTTGGGGAAGGGTTAGCCCTTACAAGCAAACGGGGCAGTAACTATAAGTTACTACCCCGTTGTGAATTGCAGAACGTAAGAACAACGCTTATTTATCTACCACTTCGGCTTCAACGACATCTTCTTTGTTGCCGCCGTTGGCGTTGGCTTGTGCTTGGTCGGCGCCCGGTTGGGCTCCGGCTTGCGCGCCTTGGGCCTGTTGTTTGGCTTGTGCGTCTTTATACATCGCTTCGCCTAACTTTTGGCCGGCTTGTAAAGCCGCGTCAGTGGCTGATTTGATGCGGGCTACGTCATCGCCTTTGAGCGCGTCGCGCAAGTCATTTAACGCTTGGTCAATCTTGCCGCGTTCTTCTTGGCTGACTTTATCACCGTAATCTTTAAGCGCTTTTTCCGTTTGATACAAAACGCCGTCGCCTTGGTTTTTGGCTTCAATTACTTCTTTGTGTTTTTTGTCTTCCTCGGCGAATTTTTCGGCGTCTTTTACAAACTTCTCTACTTCGCTGTCGCTGAGTTTATTGGGCGAACTGATTGTAATGTGTTGTTCTTTTTGCGTACCCAAATCTTTCGCGGACACGTTTAAAATACCGTTGGCGTCAATATCAAACGTCACTTCAATTTGTGGCACGCCGCGCGGAGCCGGCGGGATACCGTCTAAGTCAAATTTACCGAGCGGCACGTTGTCTTTAGCCATCGGGCGTTCGCCTTGCAAGACGTTAATGGTTACGGCCGGTTGGTTGTCAGACGCGGTAGAGAAAATTTGCGTTTTCTTTACCGGGATCGTGGTGTTGCGTTCAATCAAACGCGTGCACACGCCGCCCAAGGTTTCCAACCCAAGCGACAACGGCGTAACGTCTAACAAAAGCACGTCTTTTACTTCACCCGTTAAAATACCGGCTTGTACCGCCGCACCGATTGCCACGCACTCCATCGGATCAATGCCGCGTTCAATCTTTTTGCCGACGAGATCTTCCACATATTTTTGCACAATCGGCATACGAGTCGGACCGCCGACCAAAATAATGCGGTCAATTTGGCTGGCGGATAATTTGGCATCCGAAAGCGCTTGATTGACAGATTTGCCGCAGCGTTTGACAATGTCATCAACCAAACTCTCCAATTTAGCACGGGAAAGTTTAAGTTCCAAATGTTTCGGGCCGTCGGCTCCGGCAGAGATAAACGGCAAGTTGATGTCCGTTTCCATGGTAGTAGAAAGTTCAATTTTGGCTTTTTCGGCCGCGTCTTTTAAACGTTGGGCCGCTTGTTTGTCTTTAGACAAATCAATACCGGTTTGTTTGCGGAATTCATCTACCATCCAGTTGATAACGGCGTTGTCCATATCCGTACCGCCCAGTTGGGTGTCTCCGGAAGTAGAAAGTACATCAAACGTGCCTTCCGCACCCATTTCCATAATGGT
>DBXW01000002.1:0-153 GCA_002309715.1 Candidatus Avelusimicrobium cornigerorum | reverse complement strand
TTTTTGTTCTTTACCGGCTTTATCAATCCCGAAGGCCAGCGCCGCCGCCGTCGGTTCATTTACCAACCGCACTACTTCTAATCCCGCAATACGCCCTGCATCTTTGGTGGCTTGACGTTGGTTGTCATTGAAATAAGCCGGAACGGTGATGAC